>CAWIWX010000009.1:0-492519 GCA_963839965.1 uncultured Solirubrobacterales bacterium | reverse complement strand
GCCGCTCGCGTCGTCGAAAGCGATCTCTCCCCTTGTGCGATGGTCGGGGTGGCCCGCGACCCACCATTCGCTCCACTCGGTAAACGGCTCGGTCACGCTCCGATTGTCGCGGATCCCGGCGTGCGACACTGATTACATGGCAAGGATCGTCCGAGTTGAGGACAAGCTATCGTCTGGCTCAGCCGAGGCCGCGTGAGCAACCCCCGCGCCCATGGCCAAAGCCAACGGCTCCGATAGAGAATCGCCCGCCCGCCTCCGAGTGTCGGAGCTTGGCGAGTTCATCCGCTTCCAGTCCTGCGAGCGGCGCTTCAAGCTCTCCTACAGCGGGCGCGCGGCCGCACGTCGCCTCCCCTTTTTCGAGCGGCTGTTCTTCCGCTGGACCCGATCCTCCAGCAGGCGGGAAACCAGGCCGAGGATGCCTGGCAAAAGCAGCTGCGAGACGATGGTTGGGGAGCCGCGCCGGCCGAGACCGTCGGCGACGAGGACGGGAGCGTGCGTCCGGCGCGCACAGGGTGGGCCGAGTTCGCCGAGCGCGTCGAGACGTTGGCGGTCGGGGAATGCGCGTATGGGCGGGAGATCCTCGTCGCCGGCACGATCGGTGCATTCGCGCTGGAGGGCGCCGTCGACTTCGTGCTGGTCGACTGGGTCGACGGCCGACCGCGCCCGCACCTGATCGAGGGCAAGTCGAGTCGCAAGGACCGCACGTATCACCGCATACAGCTAGTCTGCTACTGGCTGCTGCTGCGCCAGGAGCTAGAGGCGCGCCCGCTGGCGATCGCGGGGGAGTCGATCGACTCCGACGCCGTTAAGCTCGCTGTGGCGCGCATCGAGGAGGACACGGGCAGACCGCAGGAGCTGCTCGCGCTCGAGGCGCTTGGCGATGTGCGTCGGGAGCGCGATGACATCGAGCGACTCCTGGCTGCCGATGGGCGCCTGGCGGCGATCGTCGGCACGGACATCGATCTGCTCGCGTTTCAGCTCTCGGGCAAGTGCGACGGCTGCGTGTTCAACGTTGACTGCCTGACGGAGAGCGGACGCCAGCGGCGGCTTGAGCTCCTGGGCATCGAGCCCTCGGTGGTCGAGGCCTTGCACGAGGCCGGCATAGCTGACATCGACGCGCTGGCGCAGCTCGACTCGACGGTGAGGCCGCTCGCACACTTCATCGGCGACCTGGGTTCACGGAGAGCCTCGCGCGGCTGCGCGCCCGCGCCGGGGCACGCCGCTCGACCTTGCCACGCGGCGAGGAGGACCCGGACTACTTCCAGGTGCGCGACATCCCCGGGGGCGGGCAAAGTCAGCTTCCTGAGCACGTGCACGATGACGAGCCACTTGTTCGCATCTACCTGGCGGTCGACTACGACTACACCGAGAACCGCGTGGGCGCTCTGAGCGCCCACGTCACACGCTCACCGCGCGAGCTGCATCTGACCTGGAAGGGCAAGGAGGGCGCGCGCAAGCCGGATTCGACCGTCTACGAGCGGCGCCGCGAGGCGGTTCGCGACGCAAAGGGCACGATGACAGGCTGGGACTTCGGCGATCCCGAGCCCCTAGATACGGCCATCAGCCGCGAGGTGATCAAGATCATGGGCGCCCCGTGGACCGGCCAGCCGGACGTCAACACCGGCGCGGAGAAGCACCTGCTGCAGGAGTTCTTCTCGGAGCTCGTGGACGCGATCGAGGAGGTCTGTGGGGAGGGAGGCGAGGAGGCGCGGCTGCACTTCTACGTCTGGACCCGACAGGAGATCTCCCACCTTGTCGAGGCGTGCGCGCGCGCCGACTCTCGGATGCTTGGGCACCTGCGCCAGCTGCTTGGGGCGAGAGAGAGCCTCGAGCAACTGCTGTTCTCGAGCGTCGGCGAGGAGGTCGATCGCCGCTACGGCCTCGGCTGGACCGGCCGCGGCCTGCTCGTGTGCTGCTCGTTGAGCTGGTTCGGCCAGCGCTTTCACTGGACGCGCAAGGTCGGACGCAAGGTTGTCGAGCTCGACCGCTTGTTCACGCAGGATCTCTTCGACTTCAAGACGACGCTCGGCTTGTCCGCCGACGGCAGCTGGGTGAAGGATCTCGAGAAGGCCGAGCTGCGCCACCGCTTTGAGGTTCGTGCGCGCAACTTCGACTCGCTGCCGGCGCCCTACTGGCGGGCGATGTGGGGCACGCTCCCCGACGCGCACGAACTCAACAGCGCCCAGATCAAGGGTGCGCTCGCCCGCTACGGCGCCGTTGATCGGCGCTCGGTCCGCGCCTACCTGACCACCCGCGTCCAAGCGCTCCGGTGGATCGAGGAGCGCGTCGTCTTCAAGAACGCCGAGATCAAGAAGGATCCGGTCGCGATTGCTGACCTGCCGCGCTTCGATCTCGGCGTCGGCGACATCGCTCGGGCGTCGATCGACGTGCTGCGACTCGACGGCCACGTTCGCGCGACCGGATGGATCAGCGAGCACCTGGCTTCAGCACGGGAGCGGGTCGCCTGCGGGGTCACGTTGCCGCTCAAGGACGTCCGGCTCAACGACGACGGGACCCTGAGCGCGGACATCAACCTAGAGCCTTACCAGGCGGACCTCGAGACGCTGATGGCAACGTGGGGCGAGGGGGAGTTCGTGCGCCTGACGGTGCACAGCGGCGCACCGGACCAGGGGCAGTCGCCGCGGCAGCTTGCAAAGGCGGCCGCAACCGGACGGCTGCTGGCGATCGACTGGGGCAAGGGCGAGGTGCGCATCGAGACGATCTTCGGCCGAGAGACCCACTACGTGTTCGGCTCGTGCAGTGCCGACTGGGCGGCCGACGCGATGCGCTACGCGACGCTCGATGAGAGCCCGTCTGACTTCGTGGCGGGCAAGGTCGAGCAGCGCCTGCTGCAGGCCGCTGAAAAGCCCGCGGTCCACTGGCTCGACCCGACGGCGCCGGAGGTGCCCGAGGCACCCGCGGTGGACCCAGATGATCTGGCAGATGTGTGCGAGGTCATCGAGTCGATGCGGGACTCGACCGGGCTTTCGCCCGACCCCTGCCAGGTCAACGCGATTATCGAGGGGCTGCAGGCGACGGTGCATCTGCTTCAGGGCCCGCCCGGCACCGGCAAGACCGCCACCGCTGCGCTGGGCGTTCTCGCTCGCGCGCTGCTGCGGCGCGAGGCCGGCGACGTAATCCTGATCGGTTCGAACACGCACACGGCTGTCAACGAGCTGATGGTGCGAATCGCCGACAGTCGCAGCCAGTTCTCCGAGCTCGCCGAGAAGCTCGAGCTGGAGATGCCCGACGTGCGGCTCGTTCGCGTCGAGCCGAACGAGCTCGGCGCGCCTGGCGCCGACGAGGTCATCAACAGCAGCGGATGCATCCGGCGGCTCAACGCCCTCACCAGCACGAGCGTGGTGGTGATCGGCGCCACCACCAACGGCCTGCTCAAGCTCGCTAAGGGCATTGGCCTGGAGGATCGCTACCCGATCACCGAGCTCGTCGTCGATGAGGCGAGCATGGTCGTCTTCCCGCATTTCCTCGCGCTCGCAACGCTGCTCGACGAGTACGGACTCATCATGCTCGCTGGCGACAACCGCCAGCTCGCTCCGATCCTCGCCCATGACTGGGAGGGCGAGGATCGTCCCCCGATCGAGATCTACCAGCCCCACATCAGCGCCTATGACGCCATCGCACGACTCGCCGATCATGCCGCCGTGAGCGCGCGCAGCGTACGTAAGGACGGGTTGAGCAAGACCTTCCGCCTGCCGCCGCGAGTCGTCGAGCTGATCGCCCGCGTCTACCAGCAGGACGGCATCGTGCTCACCGGCGTGGGCCGTGGCGAGGAGCTGCCTCCCAGCTTCGACGGCGACCCATGGGAGGGGTTGTGGACGGGTAGCGCCGGGCTCTTCCTGGTCGTGCACGACGAGCGCTCCTCGCGCAAGGCAAACCCGACGGAGGTTGCGATCACCGACCGTATCTGTGCCGCAGAAGGGATCTGCGCGGCGAGCGATTGCGCAGTGGTGACCCCCCATCGCGCCCAGCGCCAGATGCTCAGCGAGCGCTTGGGCGAGCGTGTGGACATCGTGGATACGGTCGAGCGGCTGCAGGGAGGAGAGCGCAGCGCGGTGATCGTCTCCGGGTGCGCCTCGGACCCGTCGGCGATCGCCAGCTCGGCCGAGTTCGTGCTCAACCTGAATCGCTCGAACGTCGCCTTCTCCCGCGTACGCGACCGGCTGATCGTCGTATGCGCCTCGACGCTGCTTGACCACATCCCAGCGGAGATCGAGCACTATGACTCGGCGATGCTGTGGAAGTCGCTGCGCGCCACCTGTGACGAGCTGCTCGCAACCACCACGGTCGATGGCCACGCAGTCCGCATCTACGGACCGTCGCGCGAGATGGCGCGCGGTCTCACCGAGTCCGCGCTGTCGAGCGTCGCGTAGCTTTCCGCCTCGTGGCGGAACGCCAGGATCACGCCCCAGGCGCTCGGTCCCCGAGGCGCTGGCGGATCGACTGCTCGGCGGTTAGCTCAGCACTGAGCAGGTCGGTCGCGAGCAGGCTGAACGACCGCAGCAGCGCGCGGATGCGTCTTGGGTTCACTACTCGGTAGGAGCCGGTGGCGCGGTCACGTCGCAGCGCGCCAGCGGCGATCAGCTCGGCGAGCCGGCGCGAGACTGTGCGGCCATCCAGCGCATCGATCGCGGCGGCGAGTCTTGGGCGTTCGCGGTGCGGCGATCAGCGTGAGCACGAGCTCGACCGCGTGCGGTCGTCCGAGCGCGGTCCACAGCGCAGCGTCTCGGCGCCGATGCTCCGTCCGCAGCAGGGTCCGCGTCTGCGCTGGGCGGGTCAGCGTGTAGAGGCTCTTCTTCTGTGCGTGGGCGACGAGGCCGATCGCTTCAAGCTCGGCGAGACGCCGCGAGACCGTTGGCTGGGAGATGCCGGCGTCGGCGTCGATAGCTCGCCGACGTGCGCCGGGCGCTCGACGAGGCGAGCGAGCACGTGCTGTCCGTCTCGTCGCCCGAGCGCGGCGAGAAGGTCGGGCGTCCGACCTGCCATGTAGACATTTATGCCATACATGTCCTCGTCTGTGGCTGCTCGTCAACGATCGGATGGTGCGTCGCGGATCGGGAGGCTCCGTCCGGGAGAGCGCCCCTGCTGGCTGGAGCTGGCCCTCAGCGACGAGGAGACGGCGGATCTCAGGCGTCGCGCCGGCCGCGAAGGATTGCCGGCTGATGTCCGTGTCGCGCTGTCGCTCGAGGCGCGGCTCGTCGATCGCGAGCTACGGGCGGCAGGTGGGCCCGCCCTGCGCGAGCTTCGCGAGCAGGCTCAAGCCGAGAGCCAGAGGGCTGCTCTGGCCCCGACGCCTGAGCTGCGCACGTGGGTTGCGATGCTGCGCGGGAGCTGCTCGTGCGAGCTGCCCGATGAGCTGCCTTCGCTGGCGCTGCCGACCCGGCTGGTGATGCGCTTGGAGCCTCGCGCTCGAGCGAGCGAGGTGATGGCGGCCGCCAGGGATGAGAGCGAGCTGATCGAGCTCGCGGTCGCGTGCGACCTCGCGGCGGCGCTTGCCGGCCGCACGCTGGAGTCCTGGGCCTACGCTGCGAGCCTCAAGCGCGTGGCCAGCACTTCCTAGCTTGACTGTGCGCGGCGGCGCAGCGGGCCAGGCTCGAGCAGGCCCATGCGCCTTGCCTCGGCGAGCGATTCTGACCAGACGCCGAGGTGGCGCAGCGGCTGCTCGAGCGCGCGGGCACGACGCAGGCGCCGCGCGCGCTGATGGGCAGCGTTGATTCGATCCTCGAGCTCGGCCGCGCGCTGCACCGCTGCCACACCATCCCATGCGTCGCGCTCCTGGCAGATGACCCAAGCGTTGTGGGTTGCGGCGCCGCGCGCACGCGCGTCGAGGTCATCGCCCGCGTCTATGCAGCTCGGGCACGCGCAGTCCGCCTCGGCGACGAGCCCTGTAGCGAGCACGCGCGCCGCGTCCTCCGGCGCGAGCAAGCTCAGAAGCGACGGAAGCTCAAAGCGGACCGGGACGTGCCCGGGCCCGGAGGCGCCACGAAGGTCTGCGACGCGGAACCCTTCATAGCGACCAAGGCCAACCTCTGTGGAGAGCCCGAGCGCCCATGCGAGCGGGCGAATGGAGGTTGCGCGCTCGATTACGCACGGGCATCCGCGTTCTTGCAGCAGCAGGCCGAAGCGCAGCCCGAAGACGAGCTCGGCCGCGCTGCTCTTGGCTGTCAGGCAGTCCAGCGCGAGCCAGTAGCCATCGGGGTCGCCCCGGCCCAGCCGGTTCGCGAGCGTGATCTGGGCGTCCTCTGAGCAGAGGTCTTCGACGGTCGCGGCGATCACCGCGTACATCGGCTTGCCGTAGACGTCCCGTGCCGCGAGCGACGCGTCGAGCAGCGTCGGCAGCCGCGCGAGCCAGGCGTCCCCAAGGCTCTGCAGCGCGAACGTCGCGCTGAACAGGAAGTCGGCACCGAGCTGGTCCTGGTAGTCCACGACGGCCCGTGCGAGCGCCTGGGCAACATCCAGGGAGCGAAGGTCCTCGGACTGGTGAGCGACCAGGCTCGACGGCGCATACGGAAGGTTGCGCAGGCCTTTGGTTTGCGTCCAGCGCGGGAACGCCATACGCCTCAGCGCGGGGTCAACCCCGAAGCCGATACCGAGCGCTTTCGCGAATCGCCGCGCCTCGCGGATCGGGGACAGCTCGCTGACTCCGACGATGAAACCGTCGGGGCGCGCGCCGTTGAGGCCAGCTTGCGCCGCATCGCCAACGTCGTGGCGGAGACGGAAGTACAAGCCTGGAGCGCGCTCGCGCGGGTATGGGTCGGCCCGTGCGTCTGGGTTGACGACGACGAGACCGGGGCGCAGCGCGTCCGCAACCTGCTCGGCGCTCGCGGGACGGTCGAAGGGCTCCTTCTCGAGAAGCTCGCAGACGAGCCGGTCGAGATCGGGCGGGACGCCGGCCGCGAACGCGCTCGGTGGGTCGGGGAGCTCGTCGAGGATCGCTCGGTAGACGGCCAGCTCGTCGCCCTGAAACGGGCGTCTCGCCGCGAGCATCTCGAACAGCACCGCTCCGAGGGCATGCAGGTCGGTCGCCAGCTGCGCGTCACCGCGCAGCTGCTCGGGAGCGGCGTAGCGGAGCGTCCCAACGAAGCGTCCGTCCTGCGTCAGCGAGGAGTAGTCGAGGAACCGCGCGACTCCGAAGTCGAGCAGCTTGACGGTGCCGTCGGCACACACAAAGACGTTCTCGGGCTTGACGTCGCGGTGGACGATGTTGCAGCTCGTGCAGGCCGGCGAGGCCGAGCGCGATCTGGTGTGCGAGCTGTCGTGCACGGACGGGAGGCAGGGGGCCACCGGCTGCTTGCAGCTCTTCGCGCAGCGAGGAGCCGGCGAGCAGCTCCATAGCGATCCAGTGCCAGTCCCGCCCGCCGTGATCGGTCGCCCCGGAGTCGATGTAGGCGACGAGATTCGGATGGCGAACCTTGACGAGTCCGCGCACCTCCCGCCGGAAGCGCTCGAGCTCGACGTTCTCCAGCAGCTCCGCGTGGAAGATCTTCAGCGCCACGCGCTGGCCGTCGCGCTCTGCCTCATAGACCGCGCCAAACCCGCCCGGCTTGCCGAGCGGGCGCAGCAGGCGGAAGCCCGCGAAGCGATCGGGCAGAATCACGCCCATGTCCATATTGCTGGGGAGCGAGGTAGTGGCATGCCGCACCAAGTCTGGCGGCGAGACCGGACACCTCCTCGGTCATCCACCCGCGTTCCTGCCGATGTCCCAGGCCACGGCATGACAGGGTCCGATCGAGCGCTCGGGCGTTCCTACGCTCGCGTCTACGAGGGCGTGCAGCGCCGTGCCCACCACGAGCTGATCGAGCGCGCTGTCGAGCGCGGCGGGGGACGGGTGCTCGCCTCCAGCGGCCCGAGCAGCGCGCCGTTGTTCCTCGGGGTCGAGGGCGAGCGTGGCGAGCGGCTCGGTATCTGCGCATACGTGTTCCTGGCGAACCGCAGGCAGACCAGAAACCGGCCACAGGATGAGCATCGTCTGCAGGTGCGCTACGGAGATATCAACGATCCGGCCTGGCGCCGCAGCGCGCATCCCGTCGGCTTCGATCCGCTGGAGGTCGACGTTACGCTCGTCGTGGGCGCTCATCTGGAAGCGGATCTGATCATCGCGCTGGACCCGCTCGTCTATGATCCGCTGCCGATCGGGATCTCGGTCTTCTTCAAGGACGCGGACATCGAGCAAGCGCAGCGCACGGGCTGGCACGTGTGGGAGCGCGACAACATCTCGGGGGTGCGACGATCGACGCCGCGCACAGCTCTCGGTGTGGAGACGGTGGTGGCCCTTGCACCGGAGCGCCTGCTGGACTTCGTTCGCTTGGAGCGCGATGCACAGAGCCTCGGCCTGGACTCGCCGCTGCGCTACCGCGCGGCACAGGCCGCAGCCGAGCCACGTCGTGCAGCGGGCTTGCACGCCTTGGAGCAGGAGTTCGGCCTCTCTGGCGCGGAGATACTCGACATCATCAGGGAGCGCCCGAGGCTCGGCATGGCTGTGCGTGGCGGAGTGGCCGAGCGTCACTTGCACCGCGTGCTGGCAGCCGACTCGACCGTCGCGAGCGTGGAGCTCGCCCAGCAGGAGGGCCCACCGGACTTCCACGTCGCGCTGCGCTCGGGGCGGAAGCGCGTGAGCGTCGAGTGCAAGAACGCCTCGCCGACGCCATACGCCGACGGCACTCCAAAGGTCGAGACGCAGAAGACTCGCGCGTCGAAGGGCGATCCGAAGAGCAGGTTGTATGACCCGAACCAGTTCGACGTCGTGGCCGCCTCGATGTTCGGGCCGTGGGGCCGCTGGGAGTTTCGCTACAAGCGCTCGCAGCTCCTCGACCGTCACGCCGCCTACCCTGACCGCATCGCGGCCATCCAGCGGATCGACGGGAGCTGGGAGCGAACGCTTGCCGACGCGCTCAACGCCTAGCCACGAACGCCCGGGGACCTCCGCTGCGAGGACAGCTCCTGCGCGCGTCAACGGTCTGCCCTACCCGCAGCCGACGAGCGCGCAGGTCACGATGCGCATGCGGCGCAATCCACGCGCCGGCACACGCCCGGAGGCGCTGGTGCGCGCTGAGCTTCACCGGCGCGGCGTTCGCTTCCGCAAGGACCTCCCGCTGCGCCTACCAGGACGGGTGGTCCGTCCCGACATCGTGTTCACCCGCGCAATGGTGGCCGTGTTCATCGATGGATGCTTCTGGCACTCCTGCCCGATCCACGGCAACCAGCCCCGGATGAACACCGACTATTGGCGATCGAAGCTCGCGCTCAACGTCGCGCGTGATCGCACGGTTGATAAGGAGCTTGCCGCGGCCGGCTGGCGGGTCCTGCGCGCGTGGGAGCACGAGCCCGTGGCGAGCGTCGCCGAGCGCGTGACGGCCACGCTCGCCGAGACGTTGGCCCCTCGCCCGGCCGCCGCTACGCGGCGAGCGCCACGCGCTCGGTGACCCCGAGCCGTTCAAGCTCGCCAGCGAGCTGCGAGGCGAGCCGCTCGGCGAGCAGGGGAGGCACCGCGTTGCCGAGCTGCAGCTGCTGCTCGCGGCGGTTGCCGCAGATGATGTAGTCGTCGGGGAAGGTCATCAGGCGTCTCAGCTCCGCGGCGCGCAGGCGACGGCTCTCCCAGTGAAACGGCCCGACCCAAGGCCCGGGCTGACCCTGGATCGTGGCCGAGGTGCGGTCGGGGTGGAGCTTCAGCAGAAAGCTCCAGTAGCGGCTACGCCACTTAAAGCGAGGCTCCGGATGCCCGCGCTTGGCGGTGAAGTAAAGGTAGTTATCGCCCGGGGGGATCTCCCGCAGCTCCTGCGCGTAGGTGCCATCGATGACCTCCTCCGGCTCAGGCTGGTTCTGCTTCGCCGTGAGTCCCGCCAGCGCCTGGCTGGCGGTGACGTGCGGCAGCAGCCGGTCCTCCCAGTCGAACTCGCCGCTCGTGCGGCCCAGCGTGCGTCTCAGCCGGCCAGTCAAAGCGCCAGATGTGCGCGGAGACATCCAGGAGGTCGCGGCGAACCCCGACGCAGAAGAGTCGCTGGCGGATTTGAGGCACGCCGTGGTCAGCGGCCAGGATGATCCGCGAGTCAAGCGAGTAGCCGGCGTCGCGCACCGCGGCGATGAAACGCTTGAGGATCGCGCGGTTCTGGTTCTGGTAGGCCAGGCCATAGACGTTCTCCATCAGAAACGCCCTCGGACGGATCGCACGCAGCGCCTCGACGTAGTTGTCAAGCAGCGACGCCTTCGGGTCCGCCCCAGCACGCTTGTAGGCCAGCCAGTAGCCACTCTTCGAGAACGGCGTGCACGGCGGGCCGCCGTGAAGCAGATCCACCTGGCCGGCGGCAAGCCCCGCGGCGTCCAGCAGCGCCGCGTGGTCGAGCGTCACGATGTCGGAGAACAGCGTCTCGGGCACGATCCCGGACAGCCAACGCTCGGCGTTGGCCAGCAGCGTCTGCTTGGCGACGGGGTCATGCTCGACCGCCGCGCGCGTGGCGAAGCCCGCCCGCTCGCACCCCAAATCCAGGCCGCCAGCCCCTGAGAAGAGACTGATCGCGCTCAGCTCAGCCTGCCCGGAGCGCTCGCTATTGGCTGGCGCGGGCGCCCGGCGGCTGCTTTGCATGGGCGGCACGTTAGACAGCGCATCGGATCGCATCACGGCTCGGTCTCCTATCGGGTTCGGTTGGTGGCACCTACTCTCTATTCCGACGCTCGACCCCCAACGGGACACGGTCGCCTACATCGGCGAGCGTGACCTCCTGCCCCTCCACGAGCGTTTGCAGGCGCGCACGCTCAGCGGGCTCCCGGCGCATGAGGTGCGTGTAGACGCGGAGCGTGAACTTGGGGTCGGTGTGGCCGAGTTGGGCCATCAGGAAGGCAGGGTCCTCCCCGCAGGCGACGAGCACGGAGGCGAAGGTGTGACGCAGCTTGTGCGGGGTCACACCGGCGGGCAGTGGCGGGTGGCCATGCTCCTGCAAGAGCTCGTCGGCGCGGCTCAGGACGGGGGCGAGCACGCGGTTGCGCAGGTTGTCCTTGTCGCGCCGATTGCCGGTGGAGGTCGGGAAGACCGGGTCCTCGGGATCGGTGTGCGGCGAGACGGCCTTGAGTGTGGCGAGCTCGTCGCGAAGGATCGGCAGCAGGGAGATCTCACGTAGCCCGGCCTGGGTCTTTGAGCGTCCGACGTGGATGCGGCCGTTGGCGAGGTTGACCTCGCGCCAGCAAAGCTCGCACAGCTCGCCCGCGCGCAGTCCGGCGAACAGGAGTGTCGCGACGGTCGCGCGTCGCCCGGTGCTGCGGGCGAGGTTGCCGCGGTCGAGCTGTGTGGCGGCGTCGAGCAGCGCCTGGATCTGCTGGGCGCTGTCGAGGTGGATGGGACGACGGGCGGGGCGCTTCAGCCGGCGCCGCTTGCCTGCGGCGGGGTTGGAGGTGATGTGTCCGTACTCGACGGCGAGCGCGAGCACCATCTGCAGCACGTCGAGGGTCTTGTTGATCGTGTGCGCGGAGAGCGGTCGCGGGGAGGCGTCCCGTCCGTCGCGTGCGGGGTTTGTGCTCGATCGCGCGGCGGCGCTCTTCGGAGACCTGGACCTTGTAGCGCCGGTAGGCGTCGACCGCCTCGATCGTGATCTCCGCGAGCCGCCAGTTTGCGAAGTAGGGCAGCAGGTGATGCGTGAGCGCCCACCGTCGTAGTCGCTGGTCCGCTGGCTGATCTCGCCTTGGCGGCCGGCGAGCCAGTCTGAGGCGAAGCGGTGGAACGTCGGCTCCGGGTCGGGCTCGCTGCTGTGATCGCCGACCTGTCCGGTCGGAGCCCGGCGGGCGGGCTGGTTGCGGTCGGGTGCGATCCAGATCGAACGTCGCACGTCGGCGAGGATGTTCTGCAACTCGTCCTCGGCGCGGCGACGGTCCCAGCCCTCGGCCTGCAGGCCGAGGGTGATGTAGTGGCGGCGGCCGTAGGCGTGCAAGCGCAGGGCGTAGCCGACACCCGACTTCCATCGTCGTTCGAGCACCTGCCCGGTGGGTTTCCTTGGCATCGTCGGTCTCCTCGTGTCCGGCACCGTTGGAGGCCATGCTGCGCGGGCGGGCTGATCGCCTTTGGCGATAGCCTGCTCAGCGCGCCGAAGGCCTCACCTTCGGCGCCGTGGCCGGAGGCGTTTGCGCGCCGTCCGGCCGGTTTTTCGCTTGTTCGTCCGACGATAGCTCTGCTCGCCGGTGGATTGCAAGCAGCGGCGCGGCGTGTGAGCGGATCCGCGCCGATGCGCTGCGATTGCTCGGTCGGTCCCGCCGGGATGGGCCTGCGGTACGGCCGAGGTGGTGGCGCGGTAGCTGCGGGTCAAAGCGCAGGCGTGGTCGCGGACCATCGCCGAGGCGGATCGCGCCAAGACGCTCGGCGTGCCGGTAGACCCAGGAGCGCTCGACCCCCCAGCGCTCGGCGACCTCCTCGGCGCTCAGCAGGCGATCCTCGGCCGTCCGTCCCGCCGGCTCCTGCTCACCGGCGCGATCACCGAGCAGTTGCGCGAGCCGCTGGGCGACCGCCTCGACGCTCTGCCGATCAAGCCGTACCGACTCCTGGTCTACAGGCGCCGTCCGCCGGCCGACCGCCGGTGGCGGATCGAGCTGTGGTGCGGACGCCGCCTGTGCGCTCACCGCTCCGCCTCCCGGCCCGACGCGAAAGGGCGCTGCGTACCGCTTCTCCTTCCCTCGCTGTGATGGACGGGACGGCCCGCCCAGTACGCGATCCGTGCCCGAGCGATCGGGACGTACTCGTCCTCGCGCTCGATCCCGACGAACCGGGCGCCCTCGAGCACGGCGGCGGCGCCGGTGCTCCCCGAGCCGGCGAACGGGTCGAGCACGAGCCCACCCGGCGGGGTGAGGAGTCGCACGAGCCAGCGCATCAGCTCGATCGGCTTGACGGTCGGATGGATGTTCGCGACCGGATTGTCCTCGGCACAGCTGCTCGTTGTGGGCGCCGATCTTGTAGGTCTGCACGTGCGCCGGGGCAGCCGCTCGCAGCCGGCGTCGCGCTCTCGCCTGCTGGCCTTGGCACAGTAGAAGAACCGCTGGCGCTCCCCGAGCAGCCCCAGCGGGCAGTCGTGCGCGCAGCGCCCGCCGGTGCAGGACGGCGCGTGGGAGAGCGTGACGTTCGCTGGCCAGCGCCCCGCCCGTGCGGCCAGCCTGGCATGCGGGCGCTCCCGTTCTTCGGCGGGGCATCTGCCGTCGGGCGTGTGGGGGATGCGGCATGCGTCGATGTGCAGCGCCCCGGTGCCGTGGCGCGCGAGCGTTGGCCTGGGTGTGCCCGCGCAGGGGCTTGCGGGCGAGCAGGATCGGCTCGTAGGCGGGTCGTAGCGCGTGCCCCAGCCGCGCATCCGGCCGGTGAGGTTGCGGGACTTCGGGAACCCCTGCCCGTACAGCCACATCAGCACGTCGCGCAGCTCGAACCCGGCCTCCTCCACACCGCACGTCAGACGGTGGAATGTGCGCGGGCCACCGAACGACAGCGATGTGCCCTCCGGGCTTCAGAACGCGCAGGCACTCGGCTGCCCAGGCCGCGCAGAACGCCTGGAACGCGAGCGTTCCCTTCGGGGAGAAGTCGTAGGAGCCGGCATGGAGCTGCGCGCTCCCGTACGCCGAGCCGCCACGGTCCCGTCCCGGGCGTCCCGAGCTTCCTGCGGACTGCGAGATCCGCGCGGGCAGCAGCACGGATCGCGGACCCGTCCCATGCCATCCCGCCTATGCCGATCCCGTACGGCGGGTCGGTGATGACCACGTCCACGCTCTCGGGATCGAGCTTGGGGAGCGCCGTCAGGCAGTCGGCGTGCATGACTCGCCAGCGACGAGCACGCTGGCGCGTCGGCCTGGTTTTGGGCGATGATGTCTTTGAGGTCATTGCTCCTCCTTCGTGGTCGGTGATTCATCAAGCCGATGGGGGCGGCGCCGCTCGGGTGCTCGCCGGCTGGTAGTGGTCGGCTGGCGCCAGCGGCGGCCGAGGCAGTCAGCCGCGCGGCGGTGTGTGTCGCGTGGTCCGGCGGGGAGCTCGCGGAAGGGTCGTTGCTGCTCGCGGCCGGGTAGGAGGGTGTAGGTTTCGCGGTCGGTGGTGCCCCATACCCACGGCGGGCCTTGGGGGGCGCAGCGCGCGAGGTTGGCGAGCCGGCGTTGTCCTTGGCAGACGAGCAGGATGTTTCCGCGGTCACGGTGGGGGTCTGTGGCGAGCGCCTGCCGGTATGCGTCGAGCTTTGTCTTGACTGCGTCGGGTGGGCTCGCTACCGCGGTCGAGCTCCAGGTAGAACGCGATCTCCCGCATCGGAGAGCAGGTAGCGACCGTACCCGTCCGGGCGCACCGTGGTGCCGGTGCCGTGCTGCTGGGCTTGCTGCTCTCCGAGCCAGCTGTATAAGCCCTCCGCGCGCCGTGTGAGGCTGTGCTGGATGAGCGCGAGGAAGAACCGGGCGACGTCGCGGCGGTGCTCGAGGTCGGGGATCGATAGGCTGGGCGGCCGGCGGGTAGGGGCGCCGATCGTGCGCCGGCCGCTGGGGGAGAGGAACCACAGCGCCTCGCTGCGCCCGCCACGCTTGGTGCGGGCCGGGTAGACCCGTGTCAGGAGATCGTAGGTCTCGAGCTTGACCAGTCGGCGACGACCTACACGAGCATTGGTGAAGAACAGCAGGCAGAGCTCTGAGGTGGATAGAGGCTCGTGCTGAGAGAGACGGTCGAGCAGGTCCCGGTCACGCGGGGTTGTGGGGGGCAGACACGGGGTCATAGCCGCCGCCCGGGCGAAGGAGGAACAGGACGTTCATAGTCGGGGTTTGCCGAAGGCTCTGGATCGCCGTCGGGATGCGGGTTTACGGGCGGTAGGGGTGATCCGTCGGAGGGACCGTCCAATGGACCGTCGAACGGAGCACCCGCGGCAGTCTCAGCATCCAGAGCCTCTCGGCCTATTTTCTCCGGTTCATGCTCGTCAGCCAGAGCACGTCCCGGCGGCGGCTGCTCGATCCTGCCGTAGCGCGCTCTGATCGCCTGCTCCACGATCTTGCGTTCGCTCGCGTTGCCACGAGTGCGCTTACGGATCAGGCCGGCGGTGTCTCCTGGTGTGGGCTTGGGTGGCGGGAGTGTTTTTGCGGTGGCGGCGGGCAGCTCGTGCGCGTCGTGCAGGATACGAGCGGCGATGGTGTAAGACCCGAGGTGTTGCAGGTCATGAGCGTCAAGACGGGGCTGGAAGTGCGGCGCCATTCGTTTCGCGTCGCTGGCCTGCAGCGCGAAGCAGATCTTGGTCTGGCAGTTCGCGTCGATCGCCTCCGCCAACCCCTGATCGGATACCTGCGCGAGGTGCTGATGCGCGAGAGCGAACCCCAGCCCGTACCCGCGGGCCTGCGCGAGCGCGCTCGCCATCCCCTGCGGCAGATGACAGAAGCGGTGGCACTCGTCGATCAGGCACAGGAATGGTGGCCGGTCGCTTTTGGCGATCGGGCCGAGGCTCTGCGCGGCCTGCCACGCGCGGTGTATGAGCACCGAGCCGATCAGATCCGCGGCGTCCTCACCGAGCGTCTGCGGTAGGGAGACCAACAGCCACCCGCCACCGTCGATCCTCTCGGCCATGTCGGGCGCGCCGGGCTGGCAGAGCATGTTCCGCAGCGGGCGGTTGCCGAGCAGTGCCCGCAGCTTGTTCGAGAGTGGCGCGAGGGCCTGCACGCGGGCGGCCTCGCTCAGGGTCTGCCACTGCTTCCAGAACACGTCGAGCGCGACCGGGTCGCTCGCCCGATAGCGGGAGCGCTCGCCGGGATCAGACAGCAGCGTGAGCACGTCCGCGAGGGTCGGCGCCGGCCCGTCAGGGTCACGTCCGCAGAGCAGGGTCGTCAGGGCCGAGCGCAGGATGTCCTCCGTCCTCGGTCCCCAGAAACGGGCGAACAGTCTCGCGAAGATTCCGCAGATCGCCTGCGCGTGCGCGTCGCCATCCCCCGGCGGGCACGCGAGCAGGTTCAGCGCCGGCGGGTAGCCGGTGTCGCCGAGGTCGAGCAGCTCGACGTGCTCCCGGCGCTCGCCGGGTACGCGCGCGAGGATCAGGCTGGTCAGCTCGCCGGTGGGGTCCAGCACGATCCCGCCCATGCCTGCACGGATCGCCTCGAGCGTCATGTTCAGCAGCAGCGTGCTCTTGCCCCGCCCGGTCGGCCCGAGCACGTGCGTGTGCTGCAGCAAGGCTTCCGGTTCGACGCGAACCTCACGATTGAACCCGGAGTGATCGCTGCGACCGAGCAGCAACCCGGACGTGGGGGCTTGCGCGACCGGCGCGACACGGCGCGACGGGGCCTCGGCGAACGACACCGGCGCGAGCGCGCTCTCCTGCGGGATCGCGATGAGCGATGCGGCCTCCTCGCTGCTTACCAACAACCGCTGTTTGACCGACGGCAAACAGCACGCGAACCGTCTGGCGCGGAACGGTTCCCAGCGGCGGCGCAGTCCGCCGCCGAGATCCTGGTACTGGCCGAACGCCGCGAGCAGCCCGCCCAACCGTCCGCGCGCCTGGCGCCGTCCGCTGCCCCACGCGCCCGCGCGCAGCGTGGCCGCCAACAGCGGCTTGCACGCCTTCGCTTCGATCGCTCGCGCACGCTCTGACGAGAACGGGTCCACGGTTTGCCGCTGTGCCGGGCGGCGAAACGGGTGCGGCGAATCCGGCGTGAACGCGTCAACGAGCCCACCGAGAAGCGATCCCACCCCGTCCAGTGCGCGCAGCGAGACACTCGACTGAAGCTCCCGACCGGAGCGCAACCGTGCGGCCTGGCGGCGCGCCCGCGCGCTCGAGACCCGCGGCGGGGCCTGCAACACCAGCTGGATCACACCACCCTCACCGGCCTGCTGCGCGCGCAACGCCGCCAACAACTGTCCCGCGGGATCCACGCGATGATCCACGCGCAACGGCAGAAACCGCGAACCGACCGGTGCGAGGCTCGCGATGCGCAACCGCACACCCTCGCTCATCTCGACGGGCAGTACCCTGCTCGCGCCCTGGGCGCTGACAGCGCCACCGAGCGCCTGCTCCAACCCCGCGCGCACCTGCGCCGCGGGCACACCATCAGAGACGAACAGGCCACAACTCGCGCGATCCTCCTGAGCGCAGACCGACACCGCCACCCACGGTGCGACCGTAAGCAACGGCCGGCGAAGACCACATGCCAGCGTCCGCAAGAACGCCTCAAGCGCCGAACGGGACACCTGCTCGCCAAGCCGAACCTCCCACCAGCTCCCCCGCCTCGCCCGCCGGTGCCGGCTCAACACCCGCACCGTCACGACCGCGAGCACCCCGAGCACCAGCACCCCGGCCACCTGCCGCCACATCCCCGCTATCTCAAGCAACCCGCTCATCCGTACATACCTCCTTGTGCTCGTGCCGGCGGTTGCGCGTACCCGTAGACAGGTGCTGCCTCCCCAGCCGTGCTCGTCGCTTGCGCCGGGTGAAACGGGCCGACGCGGCTGACCCTGCCGGCGTAATTGCCCTCCACCGTTTCGATCTCCCCGTCAGGAAGAACCCGCACGACGATCCCGACGTGCACGCTTTCGCTCGGCCCGGCGCCGTAGAAGACGGCGTCCCCGGGCGAGGGCCTCGCGGATGGCGGGAGCACCCTCCCGCCATATTCGCGCGCCCACGTGTACAGCGACCCGCTGTATCCGTACTCGGCGGTGGAGCCCGGGAGGGATACGCCCGCGTGCTGCCACACCCAGGCGGCGAACAGCGAGCACCACTCCTCGCACGGACCGTAGATCGTGCAGTCAGAGCCGGGTGGGTGTTCGCCTTGGCCGAGCTGGCTTTCGGCGACCTTGACGATCTGCGAACTGCTGGCCGCTTCGGGAAAGAACGCGCTCGCGCTGCATTCTTCAGGGGCGCCGCTGACCGGCGCGGCGAGCGGCGGGCTGCTCGCGGCGGGGCTGCCGGCGCCGGTGAACCCGTACTGCACCGCACGAGCCATGACCTCTTCGGCGTAATCGACCGCTGCGTCCGCGCACGCGCCGTAATATCGGCACGCGGCCTGGCGGTATTCCGCGTAGGAGCCGCCCGTGGGCGGGGCGCCCATGTCTTCGTGCAGGATGCGTGCGGCGGTGTAGATCGCGTCCGCTGGATCGTCGATCGACGGTGCCTGCTCGGGGTGCGCGCTGACGGCGTAGCGTTCCCACAACGTCGGTCCGCTGCCGGGGCTGCACGGGCTGTCGCGGACGTAGGCGATCTGCATCGGCCCCGCGCACCCGGAGGAGTTGGTCCCGGCGCAGTCGCCGTTGCCGCACTCCTGCGCGCCGATCGACGCCAGGAAGCTCCAGTCGATGTCGAACCGCGTCCCGGCCTGCTCGTACAGCCGCAGGCGTTCCGGCGGGATGCTCGCCAGCGCGTACGCCGAGGGTGTCGGTCCCGTCGGTGCGGCGAGCGCCGGTTCGCTGCCGGGCTCACACCCGGCGAAGCTCGCGCCGAGCACCGCGACGGCGAGAGCGAAGATCGCCACGAACGCCACACCGGAGACCCCGAGCGCGCCCAGCAGCCACCACCACAACCTCGCCCTGCCGGACCGTTGCGCGCGCATCATTCGCTGCCTTCCAGGCCGCTGACGAGCAGCCGCCCATCGCGGAGTGCAAGGAGCAGCCCGACCGAGTAGTCGACGAGGCCGCCGTCGTTGACGAGAGCGCTCACCTTGACCAGCCCTCGCGGCGCCGGGACGGTGTGCAGCGCCAGCACGCGCGCCCGGCGCGTCCGCATGGCGGGCGACACACGCGGCGGGTCGGCCTGCAGCGAGCGAAGCAGCGCCGGCGTGGCGCCCTTGACCTGGCTCGCCGGGATGTGCCCGTACAGGTAGCCGAGATAACCGGCGAGGAACAGGTCCGCCGCGCGCGCAGTCCCAGGCGTGAGGAGCACCACGCCGTTTTCAGGTGCTCGCGCGCGCTCGGACGGCGCGCTCCGAACGACGCTCGGCGCCGCGTGCCGCTGCGCCGCCCTTCGCCCTGACCGACCGCCGGGCTGGGTGAGCGCGAGCAGGAGCGCTGCCGCGATCAGCAGCACCGTGACGGTCGCCATCGCCGCGCCGCGCTCTGACTCGGCGATCGGCCGGTCGCGCAGCGATCCCAGCCATCCGGTCATCGCCGCTCACCCCTGCTCGCGGGGTCGGTGATCCCAAGGAAGCTGCGGCCGATGCGCAGCGCCGCCTCGGCCGTCGGGACGCCTGCCGGGTCATAGAAGGGGTCGAGCACGAGGCAGCGCCCGTCAGGGTTGTGGTGCGGGCACGTCGGGCGCCGTATCCCGGGGGCGTTCTCGCCGGGCCGGGTGCGCCGGTAGGGCGCGCCGCACTCTCCGCACGCCAGCAGTGAGGATCCCGTCAGGATGCAGCGCTTGACGAGCGCCAGCCAGCGCTCGTGTTCACGCGCCGGTAGGCAGGTCTGGGCGCGTCGCGCACAACAGCTCGCGCGCACGCAGAGCCGGCTCGGCGATGCGGCGCGAGCGGCGATCGTGCGCGCGTCATAGAAGTACCGGTCCCCCTTGGTGAACAGGAGCAGCCGCATCGCCGCGCCGCGTTGTGTGCCCCACGCCGGCGAGGACTGCCGCGTCCAGCCCTCCGCGCGCAGTTCGGCGGCGAGAGACGGCTGGTCGGGTGCGGCGAGAACCCAGAGCGTGCCGTCGTCACGGAGCACACGACGCGCCTCGGCCAGGATCGCGAGCGTACGGTCATGCTCGCCGGCGCGTGGCGGCCGAGCGATGCACGTCTGCGCCCACCCGTCGGGCAGTTCGCGCAGGAGCGCGAGCGCGTCGGCGTGTTCGATGCGCCAGCTCATGCGGACTCCTCCGGGGTCCCAGGCTCGCTTGGGTCGGGCGCCGGGTCGGCCGGATCGGACGTCGGGCTGGGGGTCGTGGATGGCGAGGGCGCGCCCGTGTCCGGGGCGCGCCCCCGCACTGGTGCCACGCTCGGGCGCTGCCGGTGCAGGCCGGCCATCCGCGACAGGCGGGTGGTGTAGTACAGGCTCTGCAGGCGGCTCGCCCCGTCTGTCCCGGCATGGGAGCCGGTGGTGGCGGCGAGAAGATCGGAGGCCAGCTTGTTGCGCTGCAGAAAGACGGCCCACAGGAACGCTGCTTGCAGCGCGAACGCGAGCAGCCATCCGAGGTTGGAGGTCGCGTCGGCCAGGGCCTGGCAGACGGCGAGGATCACCGCGAGGATCAGGGAGTAGATGACCTTGCGCGCGAGATAGGAGGCGAGCTTCCCGAGCCACGCCCTGAAGAAGTCGTGCCCGCGCCCGGGGAACACCGCGACGACCAGCGCCACCGGGGCGAACGCGAGCAGCAACAGCAAGAGGATCTGCGCGAGGATCACCCCGAGCGCGAGCGCGCCCAACAGCAGGAACGCCCCGATCTCACCCCCGAGAATGACGATCGCCAACAACAGGCGCTGGTACTGGCCACCCTTGCCCATCGCTTCCGCGGCCGGCTCATCCGCCGCGCCCAGCGGGTAGCTGCCGTCGTGCTTTGCGGGGTCTGATTCGGGGAGATCTTCGTCGGTGCCGTGTTCGAGTGCTTCGTGCTCTGAGTTGCGCACGGAGGACTGGTAGGGGTAGGCGAGGAAGTGCGGCGCGTACTTGTTGCGATCGTTGATGCACGTCTTGCCTTCCGCGTGTACTTCCGTGCCGCTTTCAAGCTGCGCCGCGAGCTGCGCGTCCTGGGTCGGATCGGCGCTCAGGGGTCGGACCGCGACCGAATGGGTCTTGCCGCCCGTGGTGGTGGTGCAGTGCTCGATCCCGCCGAACTCGAGCACGGTCCACGGGTCGAGCACGAGCAGCCCGAACAGTTGGTCGCTCGCGGCGGTCTTGGCCTGCTGTTCACCGCCGATGTTGCCCTGGCTGGTGAGTGACAGCAGCGCGGTGGAGAGCTGGTTTGAGAGCTGGCTCGCCGGGCCGATCGTCCGTTCGGGTTGTGTGACGATCCCGATCGCGAGCACGCAGTAGAGCAGCGAGAGTGCGAGTGCTCCGGCGGTCTCGGTGTAGCGGCGTTGCACGAGCACCTTCCACATCGCCCAGCACCCCGCGAGCACGACCGCGACGATCAGCCAGGGCGCACCGAACGTGCTCGCGTACAGGTTGTGAATCGCGCTCGATACGGGGGTCAGCGCGCCCGAGCCGGGACTGCCGTTCCCGTTCAGCAAGTCCAGGTTGAACGCGAACGCGAACAGCGTGATCACAGCGTTGGCGAGAAACGCTGTTATCAGCCAGATGACCTGCGCGAGGAAGTAGGCGATCATCGGCGCGACACCGGAGACATCCACGCCGCCAAGCAAGCTGACGCTGATCGCGGGGAAGTATTGGTCGAGCTGATAGTTGGCGAGCGGGTAGCGACCGACGAGACTGCCCGCTGGTAGTTGTGGCGCCGGACCGATGTTGCTGTACACGTCGCCCGCGAGTGCAGGCGCGGCGAGCAGCAGCACGACCGGGATCGTCAGCAGCAGCGTGAACGCGATCCGCCGGTTCATCGCGCGCTCCCCTGCGGCTGCCCGGGAGTGGTCTGGAACGCCGCGAGGAGGTGCGGGTAGACGAGGTCGATCTGCACCTCGCCCACGCGACCGTTCAGGTCGCGCATCAGGCACCGTCCCGCTCTGAATTCGCGGACCAGCCCGACGAGCTCGCGTGTCGGATCGAGACCGATGAACCGCAGCGCGGCGCGGGCTGCTTCATCGGAGTCCTGGCCGAAGACGAACACGACACCGATCAGGTCTGAGAGGTCTCCGAGATCGCCGATGCGGTGCGTGCCGAGCAACAGCGTCGCGTTGAATGCGCGTCCCAACCGCACCAGCCGGTTGATGACCTGGCGCCCCTGCGGTGACGCGAGCAGAAACCAGATCTCGTCCAGCCCCACAACCTTGTGGCGTGAGCGGTCGCCGGAGATCAGCTTCAGCGCGTACGCCGCGACCAACGAGAGCGTGGCGACGGAGACGCGCTCGGCGCGGGTGTACGTGTCCCTCGCCGCAGACGGTTCGGGGAGCGACAGGCCGGGCATGCGGATCGTCGTGACCGGCATGTCCGGACGGTCGATCGTGGTGGTCCCGTCACCGAACCCCAAGCGCGCGAGACCGAAGTCGCGGATCACCTCCAATGCCTCCCCGGCTTCGCGAGCACCGGCACGGTCGCTTGAGCCGAGCAGTTCCACGACGCGCAACAGGCTCTGCGACCCTTCGCGGACGGTGTCCTTGACGGCGAGGCTGACCGCGTTCTCCCACGTGCTCGACGGGCCCGGCAACAGCTCAAGCAGATACGAGCACGCCAGTTCCTCGCGCATGTCCTCAAGCCCGATCGCGAGCGGGTCCAGCCGTCCCTGCTGCTCGGGATCGCCCGATAGCTCAAGCACCTGCAGCTCGCCCGCGAGCTCGGGCAGGTTCTCCCACCCGTGGTCGGGCTTGGGATCAAAGTCCACCACCAGGCTCCCACGGCGCTGCGCCGCGTAGGCGATCGCCTGCGCGGCCACCGTCTTGCCAGACCCGAGCGTGCCGATCAACAAGACCCCTGACGCGCGGTCCTCCCGCGGCGCCTGTGTCGCGTCGAAGCGCACCGGCAGCGGCGCGCCCGTCGGGGTGTAGGCGAGATACGGGCCTCTGCCGGACCCGACGGTGCGGGTCGCGGTGGCGACCATGCCTCCGAACTGCTCGACGGTGAGCTGCTGGGTGTAATCCCGCATCTCAGAGCCACCCATCCGCGCGCGGTAGGTGTTCGAAGAACAGCTCGCGCTGGAGCCCAGCGGGACGGTGCAGCTGGATGTCGCCGTACTGCTCTTTCAGCACCGCGACGCGACGCTCGAGCTCCTCCTCGCTGCCGGCGCCCACCGCGAGACCGATCGAGACATACAGCATCGGGGGGTGCCCGCCGGCCTGCAACTGCGCCTCGTACTCCCGTGCGAGCACGCGATCCTCCCCCGCCAACAGGCCCGGACCGTGCGCGGCGCCCTGCACCTGCTCGTGATAGGCGTGCTCGACGTCGGCGATCCGCTTGCGCACCTGCGCGAGCGCCTGACGGTTACCGAGCCAGCGCGCGTGCACGACCGCGTCCACCGGGAACCCGACAGCCTCCAACGGAGCGAACAGCGCCTCCGCGGTGGCGCCTGGGAACTCGGGCGCGTCCGCGAGCGCTCCCAGCGCGAGCATCGCCTGGTAGGAGCAGCCCTGCTCGCCCTCCACGACGAGCGTCTGCTGGCGCTCGGTGATCGCCGCGTTCGCACAACGGCGCAGATCGTGGCCGAGCGGCTCGAACGCCACACCCTCCCCGGAGCCTGAGACCACGAGCGCGTCCGGCTGCCAATACCCGTCCAGGTCAGGCTCGGCGATCCCGCGACAGGCGGCACGGCATAAGAGCCACTGCAGCTCGATCGTCCTCGCGCGCCGCGCAACGATGACGCCGTTCAGGCGCTCATACACGCGCTGCTCGCGCGTGGCCAGTTCGGACAGCTCACTTCCCGACACTGGGGACGCCACACCGATACCAGCCAGCTCCTCGACACGGCGGCGTGCACGATCCACTCCGCGGATCAGCCCCGACCCGACACCCCTCGGTGCGCCCGCGGCGAGCGAGACCGCGAGATAGCACTCGGGAATGTGCGACCCCAGTTCACGCAACCGTTCCAGGTGCCCGTCCAGGAACGCCTGCCACGCCTCCGGGTCCTGGTGGCGCTCGTCCAGCAGCCCGGCCGTGTGCGCCACATACCCATCGGCGGGGTAAGCACGATTCACCCGCCACAGCGAAAAGTCCGCAGCGACCGTGTGCGCCAAGCGCTGCAGGCGACGCTGCAACGCCCACTTCTCCCCTGCCGGCAGATAGGGGTAGGAGGTCATCCCCAGCCGGTACAGGCCCGCGGCCTCACCGCCACGCCCGAGGATCACGTTGCCGTGCGCGTAACGAAACGGGAAGCTCACGACGCCCTGACCTCCACGACCTGCCCCTTGCCGAGCTCGACCACTTCCGCGCGGCGCTCCCCCCGGCGCATACGGTGCCCCTCGGCGGGGCGCGCCACGAACCGTCCGCGACCGGGGATCACCACGACCGGCCTGCCGAACACCAGCCGCGCCGGACCGCGCACACGCCCGTGATGCAGCACGGGAGAGTGCTCGTCGGGAGCGACCCACACCCGCGGCGCCCACACCCGCCTCTCACCGTCCGGGGCAAGGGTACGGTCGAGCGAGTGGCGTGACGCGCGCAGACGAAACGCCACCCAGGAAGTCAGATAGCGGTGTGCTGGCCGCCCGTCCGGGGACGCCTGCCCGGCGAGCGTCGCGACCATCGCCGGCGCCACGATCAGCCGCAACGGCCAATCCAGCCAATCCAGCAGCACGCCCGCAAGCAGCGTCAGGAGGACACCCCCGACCGCGGCGATGACTGCGCCCATCCATCCGTGGGCGCTCGCGCCCAGCAGCGCCCCGACGGCTCCCAGCACGAGCGCGAGCACGATCGAGCGCTGCCCGAGCACGAGTATCGCCACGAGCGCGAAGAACGCCCACGCCAACCACTCCAATGGCACCCCGCCGGGGACGGGCAGGCGCCGACCGTCGATCTGATAGATCCGCCGGTCGGGACGGAAGATCCGCTGGTAGGAGCGGATCGGATGCGAGGAGTCACTCATCCGCACAGTCCCTCAACCGAAGATCTGCTTGCCGATGCCTTCGGCGGCGCTCGCGATCTCACCAGGCGCGAACACCATCCACGCCACCACGATCGCCGCGAACAGAAACACCGCCAGCTCGGTGTAACGCCGGTTGATCAGAAACATGAGGCTGACGACGGCGACGATCCCGCCATACAGCTCCCCCGCGTACCCCTTCAACAGGTTGGCGATATTCGCGCCGACATCGTTACCAGACGCCAGCGCAGTCGCTGGGAAGAGCGCCAACGCGCTCGTCGTGAGCCAGCACACCAACCACAGGCACCGTTTGTGTGACATTGCGTTCACCTCCGTTGAGCTCGGACGGAGCAAGTGGGTGACCGGCTGCCGCCTGACTTTTGCCATGAGGTGAAACTACGTCTCGAAAACCCCCTCGACTACCCACATTCCCGTGTACTCGTATACGCGCGAAAGTGGGTAGACAAAGCCCTCCAGATCTGCTAGCGGGACTTTCCGGGTCGGGGATCGCTGACCGCCCGTTTTCCCTGGTGGGATGGGGGTTTGGGGGTGATGGGTGGTGTGTGACCTAATGATGGCTGGGGGCGAGTGTGTGGAGCTCGAGCGCGTCGTATAGCTGCTGTTGGGTGTCGTCCATCTCCGCGAGACTGGTGCGCACGCGTGGTCGGCCTTGGCGTCCGCCGGCGGGCGGGTAGATCAGCGTTACCTCGTCGATCTCTGAGAGCAGGCGCATCGCGAGCTTTGATCCGAGCGGTAGATCGTCCTGCTCGATGCCCGCTTGGCGGATCTGGCGCTCGATCAGCGAGACGATCATCAGCGCCAGCGTGCAGTAGAAGGCGTGCACTCTGAGCTTCTGGTCGGTCCAGTGGAAGGCTGGGGAGAAGCTCGCGAACTCGCGGTCCTTCATCTGACGGAAGCCGTTCTCGCCCTTGGCTTGGGCGCGGTAGGCGACGATGATCTCTTCATCGGTCCACTCGTGGCGGCCGGTGAAGATGATCCGTCTGCCCCACTCGCGCTCGGCGATCCGATCGATCGCGCTCTGGTCGGTGTGGTAGCTGAAGGCGCGCGCGGCGAGGTCGTGCTCGATCGTGATTACGTCTTTCAGCCAGCGCCGTTTCAGGATCCCCCGGGTCCGCTCGGTCAGAGCGCGCTCGTCCATGCGATGGCGCCCGCGCGCCACGACGCCCTTCAGCTCGTCGAGCTCGCGCTCGGCCTTCGCGAGCGTCTGCTGAAAGCTGCGCTGCTGCTTAGCGGCGAAGCGCTGTGAGTATGAGACGACGATCGTGCGCTGTTGGCCGTAGATCTCCTTGTGGGTGCGGTGGGCGAGCGTGCCAGACATTCCCTCGATCTCGTTGAAGTGCTCCAGCGGAATGTCGAGCAGGTCGGGGTGATGGGACGGGGAGAGCGAGCCGACCACGCCGAGTGAAAGCTCGTCCGCGAGCGGCTGGTTTGCCTTGGAATTGTTGCCCTTGTCGTAGACGAGCGTCAGCTGAGAGAGCTCCTGCGCGGTGAGCCCCAGTTGCGCCAGGCGAGAGCGGATCAGCTTGATCGCCTCGGGGAACTGGGTTGAGTCGTTGCGGTTGCCCTCATAGGGCTGGTGGCAGAGCGGGATGTTCCCGTCCAAGGCCACGCACAGCGCCAGGCCGATCAGACGCAGATCGTGCCGTCCGCCCTTGGCATGCCCGCGCTGGGCGATCGTGTTGGCGGCGTTGGCTGAGTCGATGAACGTGGCGAAGTTCGTGGTGTCGTAGATCAGCGGGCGCAGCTCGATCTGATAACGCTCGATGGCGCGAGCGACGATCTCGGTCTCGGCCTTCGCGATCGCCTCATCGGAGAGCGCGTCCATCGCGTCCCAGAAGCGCTGCGAGGACAGCGCGCGCCGCCCGGCGGGCAAGAGTCTTGCGAGCGTCGTGCGCTGGTGCCAGTCACCCAACTGGCGCTTGGAGCGCGGAGCGCACGCGCGGTTGATCGCCGCCAGCATGATCATCTGGCCGACCGACGGCGAGCCGCGCCGCCGCCCGAGCGCCCGGTCGATCGCCTCGGCCACCTGAAGCTCGGAGCAGACCTTCCACGCCGCGGCGACCGCGCCGAAGCTCGAAACCACGATCGCCCTGGGCTCAGCGGCCGCCACCAGGCGAGCCTCGATGTCCTGTGCGCGCCCCAGATAGGTGGTGCGCACCACCTTCGAGCGCCCGCCAACCCTCGCGGTCTCGCGCAGGTAGTAGTAGGGGCGCCCGTTGATGAGCTTCTTCGTGAGGCTCGCCATTTAGGTCATACCATAGAACCGCCATCGGACGGAACGGCCGCCAGAAGCACACAACCACAGGGATCTTCAACCGCAACGGGGCCCAAATAGACCCATCCTTTTAGGACACACGCCAAAATCCGCCCCCGCAGCCGGCCCACAACAACCCACAAACCCAGCAGACAAGCCGAAATCGACGCGCTGCCAGCCGCCGTTCAACCGCCGGTCAGCGCGTCAGCCCGGAAAGTCCCGCTAGGGCCAACCGCCAACGATGACCGGGCAGACGCCAACGCCCTGAAGCCAGAACGACCGGGTGATGCTCAGCGCCTGCTGAGCCTGGAAGGGTTCAGGCGGGGTCGAGAACGAGGTCGCTGAGTTCTTCCACATGAGCAGCGACGCCCTGCGCGGCCTGAGCGATGATCCGGCACACCGTGTAGTCAGCCAGCGAATACAGGACCCGCGTTCCCTCCCGTCGGCGTATCAGCAGACCATCGCCACAGAGAGCGTTGAGGTTGCGCGAGGCGCTGCGATGCTCAGTACCGAGCTTGTCGGCGAGCTGTTGCACCGACGCCTCACCGCCACCCTGCAACGCCAACAACAGCCGCAGACGAAACGGGTCAGAAAGCAGCTGCATCCTACGAGCCACCAGCTCCAGAATTCCCTCAGAGAGATCGATCGTGGGCGGCGCATTCACCATACCCGTTAAGCACCGCCGTGCCCGAAACCGGGTCAAAACTTTACTGTGGGAATCGCTACGTAGCGCGCAACCTTGCGGCAATCAGCCGCGCAACGAAACCATGACCATGACTGACGGTGACGGTGATCCGTCCACGACGCGCCCGAGCCGACGGATGGAACGTCACAGCGATGCGGTGATGCTTGACGTGCAGCCTCACGCAGCGCGACCCGAGCGCTCGCTTGCCCCGCTTGGAATGCCAGCAGACACGCACAATGCGCACCCCTTTGGGTATGGGTCCGGCTACGTAGAGACGCCCGTGCGAGTCGATGACCGCATGCAGTTTTTCCTTGCCCTGTCCCGTCTTCTTCGGCGGAATCGTCAGAGGAACGGCCACGGTCGGCGAAGATTTGCCTGCGGCATCGGTCAGATATAGGCGCACGGTGTAGGTGCCCGCGGGCGGTGTCGCAATTTGTGCCGGGCCGGTGCTCGCGACCGCGAGCGTCGTCCCGCACGCGGCCTGGCAGAGCTGCACATAACCCTGCGCCAAAGGGATAAGTGGAGACACTGGGTCTTGCCAGGACAACACCACCTGGGTTCCGTCCAGTGTGGCCGTCAGTCCCGTGGGCGCGCCTGGTCCGTTGTTGTCGATCGTCACCGGCTGGGAGGTCACGCTTGCGAGGTTGCCTGCCGCATCCTTGACCTGCAGGATGAAGGTCTGGGAGCCGTCGCTGGCCGCTGCCGTGTTCAGCGTGAGGGTCGTCTGGGAGAGGTTCGGGCAGGGAACGGCGCTGTAGTAGTCGCAGGACTGGGGAGCGCTCGCGAGCACACCGCCGAGACTCGAACGGACTTCCACGCTGGCGATGCCCGAGGAGTCGCTCGCGGAGAGCGTAACGGGAACCTGACCCGAGAGGTAGCCGCCACTCCAACCTGCGCCGGAAACCGAGGCGATGGTGGGCGATGCCGTCTCTGACAGCGTCACCTGTGCGGAGTACAGGTCGGCCTGGGCGTGACGCTCGCCCGGCGCGGCGGCGACGCAGTACTCCCCGCTGGCCACGAGGTCGCAGTGCACCCCGAAGAACAAGGAGCTCGTGTTCATGGGGCCGAGGAGCGGTGGCTGGTTGTTGAGCAGGCTGCATTCGTAGTGGTCTTCGAAGGTCGCCGGGCAGGATTCGATCGCTGTGCCTTCACCGTTCCATAGGCCCGGGATCAGGTTGGGTTCTTGGTGGGCGTAAAGGGAGCGGAAGTAGTGCAGGCCGACGATGGTCGTGCCGGTAGGCGCGGTGAAGCTCCATCCGGCCTCAGCGCCGTTGGGGATATCGACTGTCGTGTTGGTGGTGTCCTCTGCAAACAGGGCGCCTTCGTCGGTGGGACCTTGCGGTTCGTTGGGCCCGGTTTCCGGGCCTCCGCACATGTTGCCGACGGTCAGCCCGGAGGGGAAGGTGTCCACCGACTGCCAGCCTCCCGAGCTGGTGCTCGGACTGCACGCCGACACCGTGTAGGTGCCCGCGCTCGCTGGTTGAGCGATTACAAGTAGCAGCGTCAACACGAGCGCTACGGACAGCAGTCCCAGAGAGCGCGATCTCAACATCTATCTCTTCTTGCGGTGGCGCTTTGCACGGACGGCCTTCCGATGGGTGCCGCTCGCGTGGAATCCGAGCGGGACCTTGGAGGTCGGTCCAGAGCTGCGTGCCCTCGGTGATCCATACCGTTACGTGTCTGGGCCGTGGGCAGCGCAGGCGCAGCAGCTTCGTCGCGCCAGCAGCGCTCCGTGCCTTGCGGTGCGGATATCCCGCTCGCAGGTGCACCTCGGCTCCCGCTGGGAGCGTGCGCAGTCGCAGCGTGAGCGTTCCGTGCTGCCAGACGAGACTCCTGATCGCGGTCTTGGGAACGGGGGCGTTCACGGCGCGCGCCGACGCCACCCCGCTCGCCGGGGTTGGTTCCGGTGGTATCGCGGCGTTGCCGGTGGCGACGACCGATCCAAGGCCGGCCGCCTCGAACGCGCCCGCTACGTTCAGATGCCCGGCGACGGCTGTGGTCACGAGCAGGTTCTCGGCCTGCGCGAGCGTCAGCGTCGGCGCGTAGCTCATCAGCGCCGTGAGCGACGCGGCGGCGATCACCGACGCCTCGGAGGTTCCCTGCGCGTATTCGGTGGGCTCGTATTCGTCGCTGAACGGATCGGCGAAGTCCAGTTCGCATCCCGGCGCGAAGATCCCCACGTTTTCGGTCGCGCTGAACGAGCACGTGCCGCCCGCGATCGTGCCCGCACCGACAGAGATGACACCAGGTTCGGCACCGGGATACTGCACCGCGCCGGGCGCGTTGCCCGCCGCCGCGAGGATCGCGATGCCACGCGAGGTCAGCTCCCCCACCACTTGAGCAAATTCGCTGGACTGGTCCGGCGTAGGCGGGATCGTCGAGGAGAGCGACAGGTTGACCGTCTCGATGTTGTAACTGGACTCGCGTAGGCATGCCGTGAGTCCCTGCACGTAGTTCTGATACTGGTATGTGGGCGCCTGTCCCGGTGCGGGGGCTGAGGTCGCTCTGATCGAGACGATCTTGATCTGCGGCCAGATGCCCCGCAGACCGTGACCCTGCCCGCCCGCGAGGATCGCCATCAGCGTGCCGTGCCCTTCGGGATCATCGTCGTTGGGATTGCCTTCGTCCAGCGCGGTCTCGTAGACGAGTGTCGGGGTCGTGTCGGGCGTCTGGTTGACGCCCGTGTCCACGAGACACATCGCCCCGGATACCGGGGGCGCGGGAGCGTAGGCCAGGAACGCGGCGTTCGCTGCGCTGGCCTGGGCGCTGACGACCGGCGGCGCAACGGCGGGCGCGCTCGCGGGCAAGCCGAGCATGAGCGCGAGCGCCAAAAAGAGCATGAGCGCCGGTGCGATCCGTCTTGCCATCAGCGCACCCGTATCCATCGTGCCCGCGTGGCGCCCGCGAGCCACAGCGACGTTTCGGGGGTGCTCGCGCGGAACGCGAAGCGACCGCCGACAGAGAACGGCGAGTGGTACGCCAGGCGGTAATGGCCCTTGGCGCCGGTGCGGATCTCGTGACCGACGACCTGCCAGTGCCGGCCGTCGGCGGAGGCTTCGATCGTGACGATCGGCAGCGGACGAGCCAGCGGGCTCACCATCACCCTGCCGGTGAAGGCAAAGCGCCCACCCCGGCGGTCCACTATGCGCAAGCTCATCGCGGGGGTCACGCTCTCCTTGACCGTCATGCCAGACGGCGTGCTCGCGTGGCCGTAGCCGACGCGCAGCGTGCGGGAGGGGCCCTTCGGCGCGGTCAGGCTCCAGTTCCCCGCCGCGTCTGTACTCGTGGACGCGATCACCGTTTCCCCACCGCCACCGCCGGGAGAGTTGCCCTCGCGAGCCCGCAGCTGCACGGGGACGTCGGGCGCCACCGCGCCCTGGGGTGTGGTGAGCGTTCCCGAGAGCGTCAGCGAGGAGTCCTCGTAGGAGCGGCGCACGCCCCGCAAGAGCGCGGCCGTCCGTCCATCGAACCGCACGAGATACGCCGGTTCGGTACCGCTCGTGGGACGGGGCACACGGCCCGCGCCGGCGACGGTGATCAGGTTTTCGGTGCGGAACAAGACCTGTGAGACCTTGGACGCTTCGCGTGCCGCGTCGGTCGCAACGACCGTCAGTTCGTGAATCCCGTCTTCCAGCGTGCTGGTGTGGATCGGCAGGGTCAGCGCGACCGACTGCGGACAGGGATGGGCGGTGTAGAACTCGAGCGCGCCGTCGTAATAGCCGGCGGACACGCACGCGCCGCCGTTGAGGTTCGGCGTGGCCTGATACACGATCTTGCCGTCGATCATGGCGGTCACCTCATAGATCCCGGGACCGTCGCCATCGGAGGCGGTGAAGCCTACGTCCTGGGTGCCGTGCAGCGACCCGCCGGCGGTCAGCGGGCCCGAGAGCGTGGACAGCGAAGGTCTGACGATCGAGGACAGCAGGATATGCGCGCCCGCCACAAACAGGTACTGGTAACAGCTCGGTCCAGGCGTGCTGTCACAAAACACGCTCGCGAACAGTAGATTGCTGCCTGCGGGTATCGCAACCCATTGCGGCCTGTCATTGACAAGGCTCGCGAACACATTTTCGGGATAGCCCGTGGCGAGCTGCGCGCCCGCACCCATGCCCGCACCCCCTTCACCGAACCCGGTCGGCTCGACGAAGATGTCTCCACCGTCGATCGTATCGCCGGTGGGAGCGATGAACCGCAGGGCCGCGCGAGCATCGGGCGGCGTGTCTTCGCGCAGACCGACCATCATCCCCGGAGGGAGGCCGTCCCATGCCTGCGTGCACGTCGACACGGCGGATGCCGCCCGGCACGTTTTCCGCGGACGCGCTCCATCCTTCGCTCGCGGTGCTCCCGTCGCATGTGACGAGCGCCAGCCTGCCTGCGTGCGCGCCCGCGGGCACGAGAACACATGACCGCGAAGCCAGCGCGATCACGGGCCCACACCGCCGCGAACGCCCGGCGGCGCTACGAGGAAGGCGATCGCCGATCCTCAGCATGAAAGGCTCCCGGGCACGCACGGTCCATGCTTGGACGAGCTCGACGACGATGCGCCGCGAAGACGACGAACTCGCAGACGTCGGGTATTCGACCGAGACTTCAGACCGGCTTGCTCCTGCCGTCGCGCTCGTGCTCGCCGCTTTGGCGCTCGGTTGGGATGCGACCTTGCTCGGGCCGGTTGTCGCGGATGTCGCGACCAGGTCCCCAGGCGTCACCGGGTGCGCCGGTGCGCCGACCGTATGGGCCGAGGCTCGGGAGCGCTGACCGCTATCGCCGGCTGCGCGCTCTGGATGGATCGCTCTGCGCCGACGACGCTGCCTGGCTGCTCGATGCTCCGCCCGTGATTGTGGCGGCCATCGCAGCAGACGCGTCCCGATCGTGGCCGCTGCGGTGGACCATGTCCTGCGATGGTGGGCCGCAGGTCGCGAGGCGATGATGCCCGCTGGCAGACCGACGAGCGCGGCCGTGCCCATGCCGGTCGCGCACAGCACTCCCACGCAGACCGCCACGCCTTTACCGGCCAGAGCACCCGCGGTGCCAGCGGTGCCGGCCGCGCCACCGGCGCTCGCCCTGCCCACACCCGACCCGACACGGACCCGCAAATCCCAGACCAAGCGATCCAAGCTCCCAGCGCACGGCGACCCGCAGCAATAGCCGCCGCGCCGGCAGCAGCCAGCTTGCCCGCGAGCGTCGCAGGGAAGAACACCAGGCGCGGGCGCAGGAGCCTGCTCTGTGCGTTGCGCCACGCGCGCTCGCACTCCTCGCACCCGGCGATGTGCAACGCGACCTGCTGGTAGGCCCACGCCGAGGTCGGATGCTCGCCCAATCCGCGCGGCAGCGCTCGGGATCTTGCTGCGCGAGATGGGTGGCCGCGAACGCCTCCATGACTGCTTGGCGGCGCTCGCAGATCACGCCGCTTGCTCGCGCGGACACGAACTCCCGCAGGCGAGCACGCGCCCTGCGCGCCACCGTCTTCAGCTTCTCGCGATCCCACCCCAGCGTCCTCGCGAGATCCGCGTGGCGGCGCGCTCGGCGCATCGAAGACCGCCTCGATCCAGCGCCGGGCATCACCGGAGACCTGGCGCACGATCTCCTGCGCACGCGCCTCCGCCCGCAGCGCCTCGATCCCTCCGCGCAGGCCGTTGTCCTCATCGAGCGCGCCGGTCTCGGCCAGCTCCTCGACGGGAACCGAGCTGACGGGATGCCGACGGCGCTCCCGCACACCGTTCAGCGCCCGCAGATACGCAACCCCTTCCAACGGCGCAACAGACTCTCGGGCGAACCGGCCTGGCCGTGCTCGTACAGCTCCACCCATGCCTGATCGACCGCCGCTTCGATCATCACCGATCCCGCCGTCGGGAAGCTGCGCGCAGGTCGCGCGCAACACCCGCGCGCGGCCCTCGACCCACGCCCGAGCGAACTCGGCCTCATTGCCTTGTCTCTCCTGGACTACACCCATCGCATCACAGCCAATGGTTCGACTCCATGCCTATATGCACCAAAGGTACCCAAAAGCGGGTCAATAGATTCCAGCAGGCCCACAACTCCCGATCCGCGGGGCACGCCTGCGGCGCGGGGCTGCCGGTCCTGGGCCTCAGCATCCGAGTGTCCCCGGCAGGCACGGAGGCCTCCTGCGAGGCGCGGGAGCCGGCAGCGGTCCAGAACGCACCGGCGCAGGCGCGTCATCGACCGCTGGGCCGGTACCGCCCTGCGGGACATGAGCCTGCTGTCGGCGCCGCGGGTACCGGGCGCACGCGAGCCGGCACGCCGGTCGCCGACGGTGAGGTTCTTGCCCGCCGCTCGCCTGCGCCCGCCCGCCGATGAACGGCCCTCCGCTGCCTCCCGGCTCCTGGGCCGAGGCGGAAGCCTCGATCCGGTGATGAGCCGAGCGTGCAGCCCCGCGCTCGCGCTGCGACGACTGCACACCGGCAACGTGCCGCGTGATCGCCGGCGATCGGACGCCACCGTGCCCACTGGGGCGCCTGAGCAGCCTGATCGAGACCCCAGCCCCGAGAACAACCAGGGTCACGGCGGCCACACGCGGCGCCCGCAGCCGGCCGGCCAGCCGCACGCGCTCGCGGCAGGCAGCACGACGGTGACGGCGTCGCTGGCCCGCGGAGGCTCAGGCTTGGCCTCTACGTCGCAGTCGCCACCACCGGCAGGATCGCCAAGACGGATCACCGCCAGGCGGTCCTCGCCACCGCGCTTCAAGCGGGCGGGGCTCTCGTAGATGTCGTCCTCGGGAAGGGTCTCCATACCCCTTAAGCACCGCAGACCCCAAAAAGGGGTCAACGGATTTGTGCCGCCAGCCGGGGCGCTCGTCGTCAGCGATGCTCGGAGGCGATTCGTGCTCGCGCGTCACGCATGATCAGCGCGATCTCGGCCTCCTGTTCGGCGGTCGTGACGATCGCCAGGACCGAGGCGTCAAGCGCCCGCGCGAGGCTCGTGATCCTTGCCCAGGTCGGATTGCGCACTCCGCGCTCGATGCCGCTCAAATAGGTGGGATGCATGTCGGCGGCAAACGCGAGCGCTTCGATGCTCAGGCGGCGCTCCTTGCGCAGGCGACGGATCACCTGGCCGAGATCCGCGTTCGTCGGCATGAGCTATCCCGCCGAGAGCCGTCCGCGACTCAATCCAGCGTGTTGGCCTGCGCTTCGACGGCTGCTACCCACTCACGCAGGGCGCGTACACGCCGGGCCGTGGCCTCGTGCGACGGCGGTTCGCCCGCGGCGGTCCGCTCAGCCTCGACCCGGGCCGATTCCCGCAGCTCATCCTCGGACACGAGAACTTGAACGCACAGCGCTTCCAAGACCGCATGCCGGTGCTCTCGCAGATCGAGATGGACCTCGACGGGGGAGTCTGTTTCTTCCCAGCCGATGTGGTCCAGCAACACGCGGAGGCGATCGAAGCGCTCGAGCGGCTCCCGGTACCACCCGGCACCGCGCTCGCTGTCGAGCTGGACGACGACCTCCGAGATGGCATCGGCGGCGTTGCCGAGCTTGAAGTGCAGACCCTGGCGCAGATAGGGCACCATCTCGGCGGGAACCACCAGCGTTGTGCTCATGACGATCTCCTTCCGGTCAGGACACCGGGCCAGAGCACGCTCGAGCACGCACGCCACGGCAGCCCGCACGGGGATACCGTTAGCAGCGGCACCGAACAAGCCTTCGGTGTCACAGGCCCGGTGGCGCCCCACAATGGCGTCGCCGGGCCGCTATGTAGTTGGGTGCTACACGTCTACCTCGATCCGCGAGGGATCTCAAGTCGATCCCGGACCAGCCCACCAGGCTGGCGCTCGGCGTGCTCGCGGACCGTTGTCAGGGGTTCATCAGCTCGCCCCCCCGCCCGGCGAACTCCTCGTCGGTGAGCAGTCTCGCTGCTTCAGCTCGGCCCGAGAAGCCAGAGTGCTCGCCCGGAGAGATTACTTTCGTAGTTTGCATCGCACCGCCACTACCGCCATCATCCGACCGACGTTGTATAGCAAGACGGACCCTTTTCGTCGAGCTGATTCCAGACCTCTACTTCAACTTTCTCGCCTTTTTCCAAAGTCCATCCGAACGCCCCGTAAGAACCAGTGAACCCTGAAATCACGATTTCGTTTTCCGACCACGTTGGCACGTCGATGGCCGTCGCCGCGTGAGGCTTCATCTCGCCGAGTAGGTATGTACGCGATGGGCAGCACGCGGCTGTCGGCGCTACGCCGACATCGAGCTCGTGGCTGAACCTCATCGAGCGATGGTTCGGCAAGCTCACAGACAAGGCCATCGGCCGCGGCATCTTTCACTCAGTACCAGAACTCATCACCGCGATCGAGACATACCTCACCGTCAACAACGAGAACCCCGAACCCTTCACCTGGACCGCCACCACCGAGCAAATCCTCACCAAGATACAACGCGGACGCACCACCCTACAAACAATCACCACCTAAAACCGAGACACTACACTAGCGACACGTCGACTCGACAGATTGCGCGACGGCACGAAACGTCGATCTGAGTTCGCCAAACCGGCCTGGACTAGTCGAACCGAGCACCCCGAAGGTGTTGGTGCACTTTTCGAAGAAATAATCGATCCGCTCCGCTTCGGGAAGCTGGAACACCCACATCCACGAGTTGACCCCTGTAAGGTCGCCGGCACCGTAGTAAATCTCACGGTAGCCACCGGTCTGCTCCGTGGATGCATGAACCGGCGCCGCGTCTTGTTCGGGGCTGAGATGGGTAGCCTGACGCTCGTCGATCAACAGATATTCGTCTGCGTCGGCCGGATTGGTCCACTTGCTCTCAACTTCGTTGGGCTTCTGGACTTCGCTCTCTTCAATCGCCCAGCCGGCTGGTATAGACACCGTCATGCGAGCGCCGTCGTACGGAGCCAAGCGGAGTCTGATCGGCTGGGGCGGCGAGCCGGTACTGGGACTCGGTGCTGCAGGTGACGGCGACGTGTTTGGCGCTGTGCGCGATATCGAGCTGGGCGGGGACGAGCTTGTCGTCGTGACGGTCACGACAGCAGCAGCGTGAACATTCGCTCCTCCAGGTGAACTCGACAGCACGAGGATCAGCACGACGGCGACAATCACAAGTGCGCCGCCTACGGCGGCGGCGGCCATCCAGACACGGCGGTGAGAGGGCACGCTCGGCCGTGCGGGCGATTGCGCGACATATCCTTGGGGCGTACCGGCGACCGGCGGCTGCGTTGGCGCATGTGGCCAGGATGAGGGAGGAACCGCACTGTACGGGTCCCAGCTAGCCGGCGACTCGTTCGGAGCCCTCGGTACTCGCGGCCTAGCTGTGGATTCGGCCTCTGACTCACCCACACGTTGCGTGCCGCACTTTTTGCAGAAGCGCGCGCCGGCGTCGATCGGTGCGCCACAGCGATAGCAGTAGAGGTCGGGCTGGTTCATCGATTGACTCGCATCATTCAGGCGCTACGCCCCCCGTCGGGTTTCCGCCGCCGGTCGGAGTGGTGGCCGTACCCTGTTTCTTAGGTGGCGATATCGACGCTTTTGGGGTCTTCTCGGGTGTCGTGGGCCGGGTTGTGGTCGAGGTCGTCTTCGGCGTCTGGGGGCCGGTCTGCGCGGGAGCGCCCGCTTCCGGCGCAAGCTGACTCGTGCCCTGGGCTATGTGCGGCGGGGCGATCGATTGGTGCTTGGCCCTCGCCGACGGGATCCGTGGAGCAGTTCGTCGAGCTCGCTGTTCGAGCTGGTGCAACGTGAGCCCCGTTTTGGGCTCTGGCGGAGCCGCCGATTCGCTCTGCGGGATTTGCGTCTCGCTGGAGGGCAGGCGTGGGGCTCGCAGCAGGCGCACCGCTGGCTGCTGTCTTTCCTGCTGCACCAGTGAGCTTGCGATCGCCGGCAGAGTGAACCCCGCCACGGCGCCGCTGCACGCCAGCGCCAGCAGGGCGCGCCATCCGATCTGTCTCCGCGCGCTCACAGCGACCGCCTAGGGCGCCGCCGGTTGTTCGCTCCTGCCACCGGTCCTCGTCGACTGGGTCAGGATTCCCGTGTGGTTGGACCCTCCGCTCGCGACCAGCAGGATGATGGTTGCGGCGACGGCAAGTAGCACCAGAACGATTGCGGTCGCGGATGCGACGGCCAGACTGGTTGAGCTTCGGCGGGGTGTCCGGGCCGGTGCTGGCAAAACCGGCACCCAGTGCGCCTGTGGCAATTGCGGTGGTGGTGGTCCAGGTGGTGCGCCCGAGGGTTGCGGCACCCACCCGTTGGCCTGAGCAGCAGGCGCATCGTAGCTTTGCCCGGGAGCAGCCTGGCTAATAGCCCCTGGCATTGGCTGTTGGCGCATAGGTGGCGCCGGCTGTGGCGGTCCGTTTGGTGCGATGAATTGCGGTGGATCGTCGGGCTGGGTGGCTTGGGCTGCAGTGGTCGGTGGCGAAGCCCGCGCGGGCCCGTCGTCGGATTGCAGTTTGGCACCGCACGAGCGGCAGTAGCGTCCGCTGATGGGGCTTGCGTTGCAAGCGGGGCATACCGTGAAATCACGAGTCACGACTTGGAGTCCGCATCGGGGCGTTGGCGGGCCGGTATGTTCACGAGCACACGGGCTCGGCGCCAGCCGCCACCGCCCCGAGTGTTGTCTGTTCTTGCTGGAAGATGGCGGTGGAGGCCGCAACGTCGACCACCATCGCGGCTTTCCCGCCGCAGGCAGAGAAGAAGTACGTCTCGTCCGTCAGGCCCGCGTTTGTGTAGGTCACCTGCCAGGCTTCCCGCCCGCCGGGGAAGGTGACCGGGCCGTATGAGCTGACTGTATCGCCCGTCTTCTTGACGGCCGTCAGAGCCGCCCCGGCTTGGTTGTGGGCGTTAGCGCCGTTTGTGCCTTGGGCCACGATCGTCAGTGTCGAGCCCGAATGCTTCGGGTCGGTGAACGTGGCCCGAGTGGTGCCGGTCGCGGCCTGCGCTGTTGCGCGCCAACCGGCGGGCACGATCGCCGTCAGCTTCCCGGTGCTCACGAGCGCGAACAGTCCCGGCGCGGAGTTGGAGACGGTGGTTGTTCCGCTGTCCGCGAGTAGCTGAAGCGCCTGTTGCCTGGTGACAGAAGTGCTCTTGAGGTTCTTCCCCGCTGACCCGCCGAGTGTGAGAAGCAGGACCGCGACGAGGGCCGCAACCAGAACCGCCGCGCCGCCAACGGCGGCGAACGGGATCCAGTTCCGTCGAGCTCTTTGGCGGCTGGCTGCCAGCCGGCTGGGGATCCTCCTGCAGGCGGCGCCGTGGGCGGAGGTGGAGCCTGACCGGCCGGGGGGACGCCGTGGGTGACGCCCTGCGCGCTGGGCGTTCGTCGTTGCCGGGCGCCCGCCCGACGACTGCGTTGCTGCCGGCATCGGCGCCGTCGACGCGGCGGTCGGCGAGTCCGACGGCTGTGGCGTGGCCAGCGCGGCTCCGCAGCTGCCGCAAAACGCGCTCGGCTCTGCTGATCGCGACGCCACAGTTCTGGCAGTACTCCGTGGTTTGGCTCATTGGCTCCTCGGCCTTGCCTCTCGATGATCAGTTGATCCGCACCAGCGCCGCCGTCAAGCCGGGGCTGCCCGCCGCCAACCATCCCGCGATCCCCAGGACCAAGCCGAGCCCGAAAGCCGTCAGCGCGGGCCGCAACGGACTCGCAACTCGTGCGGGTGCACGGGTCAGTCGCCGCGGGACGAGCTGTTCGTGGATATGGACGTAGCGCCCCTCATGCCAGCCATACAGGGCGGCGCGACGGTGCAGGGAGTCGAACACGAAGCCAAATTGGTTCGGCCGCGCGAATGACTCCGCAGCCGCCTCGAGCTCCGCGTCGCCGAGCTTGGTATCCGGTCCGGGACGGCTGACCCACCAGCCGACGATGTCCAAGCCGGCGTAGTGGCGCGCCATCATCGAGTGTATGTACGCCCACGCCCGATGATTCAGCTGAGCGTGCTCGGGCGCGCGAGCGGTGCTGGCCGGGATCATCGCTGAGATCCGCGGCGGCATGCTGGTACGTGATGGGTGCCCGACGAGCACGCCAACGATCTCGGATCCGGGCTTGCTGAACGCAGCCTCATAGAGCGCGTGCAGGACACCCTCATCCCACTTGGGCGGCGCGGGGTGACCCACTCGCGGCGATCGTGTCATTCACGCTGGCTCGTGGGCCAGGCTCATTCGCCATAGCAGAAGACGCTATTCGTGAGGCACGCCTCGCTCAGGCCCTGGGTGAAGCCTGAGACTTCCCCCTGAGCGGTGCCAGTGGCCTGGCCCTCGCTGAAGCCCTGCGACTGGCCGCTGTTGTAAGCCCGCCTGCTGGCCCGCGGTAAACCCCTTTTCCTGTCCTTCGGAGTACGCCGCCTTACGCGCCGCAGAGACGGCACGCGCCTCAGCGGACGCAAATGTCGTCTTCTGGTTGTCGAGGGCCTGCTGCTCGGCAATCTGGTCGGCCTGCGACTGCTGGACGATCTTGCCCTGCACCGATTCGTTGGACAGGCGCGTGCCGCGACCGATGAAGAACCCGATCAGCAGCGCGCCCACGATCCCGAGCGTGAGGGCGGTGCTGACGCCAATCCAGAAGCCCGTAGACCTTCCGGCGGGCGGAATCGGCGGAACCGCTGCGGGGTGCATCGGCGGCCCGTAATAAGCGGGATGAGCTGGATATCCGGGCGCCACCGGCGGTGCGCCTCCGCTCGGGGGTTGAAGCTGCGGGTACTCCTGTGTACTCATGTCATTCAGTGCCTTCCGTGCAGAGCTCGCCCACGCGCCGCTAAATGTACTATAAACTCGCGGGCGCACGCTAGCGCTTCCGAGATGATGGCGCGATTCTAAGGGGGCAGCACGCATGAATGCCGGCGATGAGACCATGGAAGCGCAACGCTGCGAGAGCTGCGGCTCGCCGTTCGGCACCAACGCCCGCTTCTGCCGAGGCTGCGGCGCCGCACGTCCTGAGACTCCGCACGAAGCCGCCCAACCCGCCGAGGCGCCCACCGCCGCACACTCGACGATGGAGCCGCACGCAGACGGCTCTGCATCGCCTGGCGACGGACTAGCGGCGGCAGCCGATCAAGCCCGGCCAACCGCAGGACGCGACGCCACGTCCCCTCCCGCTGAGTACCCCGCGCGGCCCCCCCGATCGCCGACACCTCCACAGGGAGGCTCCCCCACGGCACCTCCCGGAAATCAGCCGCCGCCTCCAGCCAGCTATCCAACAACGCCTGCGCCCGGATATCCTCAACAACCTCAGGCGGGCTATCCGGAGACACCACCCGGATACGCAGCCCCTCCACCCGGCTACCCAGGCTACGCCGGCCAGCCGCCCGGCTACCAGCCACCGCCACCGGGGGGACCGGGGGGCTATCCAACGCCAGCCGCGGGATATCCTGTTCCAGCAGGCTCAGGCGCCCTTGCCCCAACAACAGGGGGAGGAGCAGCACGGGCCCTCACGCTGGCTGATCGGTGGCATCGCCGCCGCCGTCCGTGGCGATCGTTGGGATCGGCGTGGGCATCGTCCTCGCAACGGGCGGCTCGGGCACGCCGACGAGACTGCTTGCAGTACCCGTCGTGACCGGCGCCACGCCGGCTACGAGCACGGCGTCATCCTCCTCCGCGCCAGCCTCCCCGAGAACACATCATGCCCCGTCAACTCCCTCCACGCCGGCTCGCCACCAAACCGGCGCCGGCGATCGTGCCCGTCCCGCGGGCGAGCATCGCTCAGCAGGTCGGTCAACAACAGGATGTCGAGAACACCATTCAAAGTGAGTTCTCTCTGATCACCGAACATAAGTTCTCAGCTGCATACGCGCTGCTCGCACCTAGCCTGCAGACAGGAGAAGCGGGCTGGGTGGACGCGCACCGCGGAGAGGGGATATACAACGTCAGCGTCGCGACCAACGCGACCATCAACTCGCCAGAATCCGCGACGGCGAGCATCATCAAGATGAGAACGCTCGACGGTGAAGGATGCAAGAACTGGACAGGTAGCTGGAACCTGACCAAGATCGACGGTCAATGGCGGATTAACGAAGCAAACATCAACCCCGAATCGTGCTGAGGGCGCAGCGGCGGTCGCGCGAGCGCAACGTCCGCCCGCGGCTGATGGCAAGCACGGCCTGCGGCATGCTGATATCCGGCTTGACGGCCTGCGGCTCGGGCCTCAGCACCGTACACCCCGTGCCGAGCCTCGAGCCGGTGTACCACGGCGTCGGGTGCCACCACGACCGCGAAGCAAACCCCACCGCCCGGACCTGTCATCAGCGGCGGATCGACAGGCGGAAGCGCACCGAACCCCAAGGTTTCCGTGCGCCTCAGTCTAGATCGTTCCATCGGCCAGATGCTCATGAGTCACGTCACAGGCCTGCAACCGTCCTCCCGATTGCTTGCACGGATTCGCGCAGGTCAGGTGGGCAACGTGATCCTCTACAGCGAAAACATCGAGTCAAACGCTCAGCTCGCGAACCTTGACGCCACCCTACAAAAGGCCGCAAGGGAAGGCGGCAACCCACCCTTGTTCATCGCCACCGACCAAGAGGGCGGCGAAGTCAAGCGGGTGCCGAGCGCGCCCCCGACCTTGTCGGCGCAGCAGATGGGCGCATCGGCGAACCCCTCAGCCGTGGCGCGCAGACAGGGTCGCGCCACCGGCGTCTACCTTCGCCGTCTCGGGATCAACCTCGACCTTGCGCCCGTCTCGGACATCCCGACCACCGCCGACAACTTTCTGCGGGAACGAGCATTCGGACACACGCAGGCGTCCGTGATCGCCGGCGCCAGCGGCTTCGCGCTGGGTCTAGCCGAAGCGCACATCGCCGGCACCGCCAAGCACTTTCCAGGACTCGGCGCGGCTGGGCCGAGAGACACCGACCTCGAAGTGGTATCGATCGCCGCGTCTAAGGCCGAGCTTCAAAGCGGATACAAGCCCTACATCTACATGTCCCGACTCGGTCCGAACGTCGCGCCGCTCGTGATGATCTCCAACGCGATCTACCCAAACCTCGATCCGAGCGGGTTGCCCGCCGATCTCTCCCAGAAGATTGTCCGAGAACAGCTCGCCTTGGCAGGGATGAGCGGACGGGTCGTCATCACCGACGACATGGAAGTCCCCTCTGTGCAGCGGTACACAGACGCGCCCGTGCTGGCTGTCCAAGCGGGTGACGACATCCTCATGTTCGCACAGCGTGAATCCGGCTCCGAACGACGCCTACAGCGCGATCAAAGCCGCGGTCGCGTGCCGGCACACTCTCCCAATCGCTCATCGTGGCTGCCGCAAATCGGGTCATCCAGCTCAAGGAGCAGCTCGGTGTTGGGTAGGTGCCACCGAGCATTCGCCGCGACTGTAGCGGCGGGAGCCACGCTCGCGCTCGCTGGCTGCGGAGGAATCGACGGTCACCTCACGTCCCTCCACGCCCGTCATCTACACGAGCACCATCGGCCGCGCAGCGCCCGCGCCCAAACCCAAGGCCAAGACGCACGCCGCCACGAAGCGAAGCTCCAGCGGCTCCCCGGTCGGTGCTCCATCACTCGCCCGCATGATCGGGCAAACGATCGTGGGGCGCTTCGCAGGCTCGATACCACCATCGTCCTTCCTCGATCAGATCAGGTCGGGCGAGCTCGGTGGCGTGATCCTCTACACGGAAAACGTCGCCAGCGGCGAGACGGCGACACGCCAGCTGGACGAGCAGCTACAGCGCGCCGCGAAAGAAGGCGGCAACCCCCCGCTGCTGATCATGACCGATCAAGAGGGCGGCGAAGTCAGGCGTCTAGCCTGGGCCCCGCCCGAGCTCGCAGCTGCCGAAATGACTTCGAGCACGATCGCTCAGTCAGAAGGCGAAGCGACGGGAAGAGCATTGCGATCCGTCGGCATCAATGTCGACCTCGCGCCCGTGGCGGATGTGGTTCATGTCGCAGACTCCTTCCTTGGCAGTAGATCGTTCGGATCCAACCCAACGCTGGTCGCTGAACGCGCCTGTGGTTTCGCGGCCGGCATCGCAAGCCAAGGCGTCGCCTACACGCTCAAGCACTTCCCGGGCCTCGGCAGGGCGCTGACGAGCACCGACGTCCAACCAACCACCGTCAACGCCGCAGCGAATGTGCTCCGCGGCGACTACCTGCCATATGTTGCGTGTGGGAACAACCCATACGGACTGGTGATGGTCAACAGCGCCATTTACCCAAGCCTTACAGGAACGTCAACACCAGCAGTGCTCTCCCCGAAGATCTACGACACCGAGCTATCCATAGCCACCAGCGGGCACCCTGTGACGATAAGCGACGATCTCCAGTCCCCCGCCCTCGCGAATGAAGTCACACCGGGACAGCGGGCGATCAATGCGGGGCTCGATATTCTCCTCTACGCAACCACGCAGGAAGGCTCCGGAAATGCCTTTCAGGGGCTGCTGGCGGCGGCAGAGTCCGGCAGCATAAGCCGGGCCAGGCTCGGACAGGCCGATCGGGCAATCCAAGGGCTGAAGGAACGCGTCGCAGGCGCAGTGCCACCATCCCCCACTGCAGGTGCGGAAGCGACGGCCAGTCAAGGAGTCAAGGCCGGCGGCACAGGCATCGAAAGGATCGGCGGTGAATCGAACTCTGAAAGCGCCGGGGCACCTGAAACGATCAAGCCGGAAGGGCAGACAGAAGGGAGGTAATTCTTTGGCGCCACGGAGCGTAGCGCTAGCAGTAGTTATCCTTTTGGGGTTGTAGGAGAGAGCACGTCATCGTCAAGGCTGGGCACAGCTACCTTGCCAAGGCGCCCTGAGCACACGGGCCGATAACCGCTGCCGCCCTACCCGTATCGGCCGAGCAGTCGCGCAGTCACACCTTCGATCGTCTGCTCACCGTAGGCCATCGACGGATCGTGAATGGTCAACACCGCCAGCGCGAATACGATCCCCGGGCGTTCCAGCCTCGCCACTTGATTGACGAGGCCTTCGAATTCCGGCAGCCAGCCGCCCTTGAAAAACACCTGGAACTCGGGCCGGGCGAACGCCGGTATCCCCCAGCTCTCGCTCGGTTCGATCGTCGAGAGCAGCCAGCGTGCATAACCCCCGAATCGACGCGGGATGAGCGCTTCCTGGTGGAAGAAGAAGCGCGCTAGATCGGCCGCCGAGACCTCCGTGAAACCCCAGAAGGCGCCGCCTGACTCGTAGTCGACCATGTGCGCATCCCTGGCGACGCGACCGAGCCTATCCTCCCCCACGATCGCGAGCACGGCCGAGGCCGCTTCGTTGTCCGAGGAGTGAATCATCGGATACAGCAGCGCCCGGCCGGCGCTGTCCATTGGCCGGTGCTGGTCGCCGAGCATCTGCAAGTAGGCGACCAGTAGCATCGACTTGACCACGCTCGCCGAATGAAAGCGACGATGCAGGTGGATTCCCGCCAACCGACCGTCGTCGTCGACCACCGCGAAAGCCTTCGTGCCCGCCCGGCCCGCAAGGTAGCGGGTGGCTGCGCGGACGCGCTGTGACGACGGGTACGCGGGTACTCCGGCGGGGCGGGCGGCCTGCGCGCCGGATGTCAGCAGCGCGCACGACGCCACGACCCCCGCGCATATGCACACGCGTCTCATCGGCGCGATCCTACTCACAAGATCCCCTGGCGAGTCGCCCCATACGCTCCGTACACCCGCTGTGTGGCTGGTATACGACGCACAGTCATGGTGATCGCGGAGCATCGCGGCCCCTCATGTCATCCTTCGTTCTTCGCCGGCCTAGCGGGCGGATTTGGCTTCCTTGCCCGCCTTTCCGGCCGGGGGGCTTGAGTGCTTCGGTTCCGACGGGTGGGATGCGGTTCTCGACGTATCATCGCAAGCCAACTTCTCTCCCGCTGAGCGGGTGGACGTCGTCGGTGGTGACATCGGGCATCGGCGCCTCGCTCCGCTGGACGCACCGTTAGGCTACAGTGGGCGTCGATGCCTGCCCAGTACAAGTACACTCACATAAACGGCGGGGGAAGGAGACACACATGGCGGATACTGGAGGAACGTGCGCGAGCTGCGGGAGGCCCATGCATCCAGGCTCGCCGTACTGCGAACATTGCGGCGCCAGGGCGCCTGAAGCCCCCAGCGCCTTGCCCAAGGCCCCCAGTCCGCTTACTCAGCGTGGCTTCTTGAGGTCCCTGTTCGATCTGTCGTTTACGTCCCTGATTGCGACCAGGATCATAAAAGTGCTCTACGTCCTATCGATGCTCGCGATCGGACTGAGCGCGCTGGTCTTCATTATCGCGGCGTTTCACCAGAGCAGAGGCGCCGGCATCGTGGTGCTCATATTCGTCGCTCCGCTTGTCTCGCTGTTCTACCTCGTGTGGACGCGGGTGCTGCTGGAGCTCTTTATTGCGCTATTCCGTATCATGGAGAACACGAGCGAGCTCGTGGCACAGGGGCGTCGAGAGGGCTCTGCATAAGCCTGAAATGCTCCGATGTCCCCTCATGCAACGAATCCACGCTGCCACACCTCCGGCTGCGGACGGCAGCGGTTTCCGCTCGGTGCCACCGTACAGGCTGATGGCTACCGCTATGGCCCAGTTACCAACCGAGTCGTCTGCTCGGTCATGGCACCCCGCTTTAGGACCCCGGCATCGCAGTAGAACTAGCCGCCAAAGATCCATCGATACGCACGATTGCCCTTTACGCACCGCCAATGAACTTGCGCGCGGTCCACGGGGTTGCAGATGAAGCCGTGCTTCGTGCGCCGTTGCAGCGGACCTGGACCGTTGAGGGTTTGCTCTTCTCTTATCGCGGCGGCGCAGGTCATGTTCCGGACGGACGTAATGAAGATATCGCCGAAGGCTGAGCTGTTTGGAGGGCGACACGCATGCACGTATGCGGCATCAGCAACAAATGCTTCGCAGCCTAGATCCCGCAAGACTGCGGTGGGAATACTCACGCTCCGCGTGCAGTTATCTGAGATTGCCACTCCTGTTGAATGCCAGCTATGACTGAGGTCTCCGGCGCGCATAATGACCGGCGCTTCCCCGGTCGCTCCGCCAAAACGCGCCACACACGATTTACTGTTGGTAAGGAGAATCGCAGCGTAGCGAGGGTTCACGGTCGATAGGCGTCCTGTGAAGCAGCGCCAGATGAGATGACCGTGCCCGTTGGGTGCCGCGAGTACAGACGAGTGTGAAAGCGATCTGGCAATGTCCTGGCGTTGCCTGATGGTAAGTGGTTGACTTCCCCATGCGACCGTTAGAGAACCAAACAGCACGAGAGCAGTTGCAGATACTACGCCGATCCGGATTCTGAGCAATCGTGCAGCTAATCTTCGCACTCCTGTGGTCGCCCCACGATACGCCCAAGCTCGGGGCAAAGACGTCATTTATGCACTCCGACCAAACGCGCTGTGGCGCCAAGGTGTCGGCCCAAGCAACAGGGTCAACACACTTCGAGTCCTAGATTCCGCTGATCCCTGTGGGGCATGCCGATGCCGCATTGCACCATGGACGTACCCGGACTGTGCGCCGTGAGAGTCCACTTACCGTGCACCTCGCGGAGTACATCTAGAGCGGAGTCCGGCTCGTTCCCGAAGTAAAGTGTGACAGTGGCAGCGGCCCAAGGGCCGACTGTCGAAACCCGAATGTCGCTGACATGGACTGGCTTTTCGGGAACGGCTCGGGGAGAGCCCTGTGCCGCGCGAACGATGGCCGCGCGCTCAGTCTTCGACGGAGGCCGCCAAGCCATAGCTACGGTGGGCAGCGCGAGATACAGGAGCATTACAGACGATGCTGTCTTCGTTCGACGTGAAGCTAGCATCCGGCGATTCCCGAGTGGAGGTGACCGTGCGCCAGGACCAGCGCAACGGCATGTGGAACGCCGAATCTCTTGAGCTGACAGACGGCGTCGCTGCCGCCTAGCTGCCCAACCTCCCGCCAGTGCGACTCGCTGGAGTGAAAGAGCGTGTATCCGTCGGTGGTGCCCACGTGGGGCCTGCTGATGGCCGCCACCGCCCACCCGTCGTCGCAGGTGACTTCGGAGGCTCCCGGAGGAAATATGCCTGAGTAGCCGGATTTGGTGCTGAACCCCTCGGCAGCTTTCGCGGCCTTGAACAGCAGAGGGGCCTTGCAAGGTGCGGCCGGTGCGGCGCGGGCCATCGACGTAACCGGAGTCATCGCGACGCCGACAAGAAGGGCCAGCGCTGCGACGGCACCAGAGCACCGTGCGTCAAGCCGACGCCAGTACGGGCCTCGTCTGCCCGGTGTCGGGTCGAGGTGTTGTTCTTGCTGCGTTCGTCTCGTCACGCCGGGTAGGCGGCTGTCCAGCGGCCTCATGCTTGCTTGGGCGACGGCGGGCATGGACGGGAACTGTACATGCTGGTACAACGATGCGGCCTCACCCGGTGCCCTCGGGTATGCCGGTGACCCTTCGTGCGCGCGGCCGCGGTGGTCCGAGCAGTGGTGTAGTCTCCTGCGCGTGAAGGCGCAGCGGCAAACTCTAGCTCGCGTGGGTGCGGCGATGTCGCTGCGCGCTGCGCGCCCGCGAAAGCTAACGGCTCCACTCGCGATCTTTCTCGCGATTTTTCCTGTCGGCATTGCCAACGCGTCGATGAGCACCTTCCGCGACTGTTACCCCAACCACGGCGGGCCCAACCTCTTTCCTCACAACGTCGAAGTACGCAACATCTCCTGCACAGCGGCTGATCGGGCGATTGGCGCGGGACACGTGACCAAGGGCAGAGTTTCGATCCCTGGATATACGTGCCATTTCGTAGGGAATACGTCCTTCGAGTCGAGCGGGTATAGCTGCACGCGTTGACGTGTGGCCTTCAAGTTTCAGCTCGGGGGCTAAAAGATCGACGGCCCGCCCCTAGGTGACATAGGCAGCCAAACTTCCCCCCCAACTATCCCCAGATCGTACCAGTGCATTGCGTGACGGCTTATGATGTTGACCACGTTGGGGCGCTCGGGATGATACGCGTCAACCGAGCAGGAGGATCGCATGAGGACACGGGCAGCCACGACAACACACTCGCAGCATGAGAGGCACGACAGCCATCGCACCAGCCAGCTCAATCTTCGTGGATTGGGCGGCGCGTTGTCGCTCGCAATCGCACTGGTGACGATGGTGTGGGCACCGTCGCTCGCGGGGGCCGGCGTCAAGAGCCGAACCGCGGCGATCCCGCAGGTTCATGCCGCGGTGCGTGCGGTTCGCTTCAGCGGCCACAGAGCACTGCTGATGAAGTCGATTGAGATCTCCGTGGTTACGGGGCAGCAGCTGCGGGTGAGCTGTGACCGTTGCCAGCGCTTCCGCGGACGGATCACCGAATCGCACCCCGAGCCTGGGGTCAGACTCTACCGCGGTGTCAACTGGATCCTTTGGCCGGGTCGCGCTGTTTCGGTACGAGTCTACCGACGCGGTGAGGTTGGGCGTTTCATGCTCCTGGGTGTGAGCTTGGGGAAGAAGCCTACGCTGGTCTTCAAGGAGAGCGGATGTCTGGCTTCGCTACATCGCGTTCGTCGATGCCCGCGTGGCACCAGAACTCCGGAGCGCGGAACACCGGTGCCGACTGCGCCCACGATCGCACCGAACGGGTCGTCAACCGCACCGGGATCATCGCCATCGTCTTCCGATTACACCCTCACGGTCAACACCTCCGGCTCGGGTGCCATCTCGGGGTCTGGAATCTCATGCAGCTCCAGTTGTACCAAGGAATATCCGTCAGGAACTCAGATCACGCTCAGCGCATCCCCTGCCACCGGAAACTCGTTTGCCGGATGGAGCGGTCCGTGTTCCGGGGCCAGCTCCTGCAGCTTTACAATAACGAGTGACACGGCCGTAACCGCCACTTTCGCGGTGATCGACGAGACGCTGACGATCGATCGCTCGGGTCCCTCTCAAGGCTCCGTATCGGGCGGGGGTATCTCATGTGGCGGAACGTGCAGTGTGTCCGTACCGTATGGCACGGCGATCACGATCTCCGCGTCCTGGCCGTGGGATGTCCGGTTCAACGCGTGGCAGAACGGAGGCTGCGCGGGCACGGGCTCGTGCACGATCACGATGACATCGAACGTAACTGTGGGCGCGCCATTCAGCGGCTACTTTGAGACAGCTGGAAGTAGCGGAGCGACCACCTTCTCCGACCCTTCCAATGAGAGCGGCGTCAGCACGCGAGTCGCGGCATACCAGACCATTCAGGTGTCGTGTTGGCTCACAGGGCTTGCCGTTTCGGACGGAAACCCATATTACTACCGCATCGCATCCAGCCCCTGGAACAACAGTTACTACGCCTCAGGCGACCCCTTCTACAACAACGGCTCGACATCCGGAGGCCTCGTCGGCACCCCGTTCAAGGACAACACCGTGCCAAGCTGTTGATATGTTGCACGATTCGATGATAGAAGTGGCCCGGCCACAGCCGACGTTAAGCTACTCCGCGATCAGCTAGTGGTCGGTTCTTCTAGTTCGCCGATGATTACGGAGGTCTCGTGGCCCGCCGTTGCTGGCGACGGTGCTTGTGTATTGACCAACGAACATCACGGATGGACCACTAGTGGACGTGTCCGGAAGTGATGCGGCTCATGCGGCGAGGGCGAGGGGCTGGGGTTCGTGACGGGTGATCTTTTCGATCACGCTGTCGAGCTTGGCGCGGGTGAAGGTCCATTCGAATGGTCGCGCGAGCGTGCGGTAGTGCTGGGCGAAGTCCATCAGGTGCCTGGCGAGTTCGGGCAGCGTCGCGAGGTCGTTGGGGGTCAGGGCCTTGCGTTGCACGATCGAGAAGTAGATCTCGATCTGGTTCAGCCAGGAGGCGTGGACGGGGAGATGGATCAGCCTCGCGTTGGGGTACGCCTCGGTCATCCGCTTGACGGAGGTTTTGCCGGCGTGGCTGGAGCCGTTGTCCACGACCCAGTAGACCGTGCGGGCAGACCGGTAGGGCTCGACCTTCATGACCTGGTCAACGAGCCGGCCGAACGGGACGATCCCAGTCGTCTGCTCGACCCGGTCGAACAGGTTGGCGTGGTGCACGTCCCACGCGGCGAGGTACGCGAGCGTCCCGCCGCGTAGGTACTCGAACTCGACCAGGCCCGGGCGTCCCGGGCCGGGCGGCACGGTTTCGTGGTGGCGTCCGAGCGCTTGCAGCTGGGTCTTCTCATCGGCTGAGATCACGTACTCGTCAGGCCGCAACCGCTTGCCGTCGAATCTGCGGGCGTAGAGGTCCAGCACTCGGCTGGCCTTCTCAGCGAAAGCAGGATCACGCGGAAAGATCCAGGAGCGCGTCTGCCACGGCTTGATCGCGTCTTCGTGCAGCCAGCGCCAGATCGTCGAGGCTGACGCCTCGGTGACACCGCGCTCGATCACCAAGCGGTGCAGCTCAACCCGGGAGAAGCGCGAGAGCGGTAGCTCGTGGGTGCGCGGCAGCTCGCACGCGATCGCCTTGACCTCGGCGACCTCTTCCGGGGGGAAAACGACGCGGCCGACCCGACCGCGCTTGATCCTCAAGCCCATCCAATCGCTCGGAGCGAAACCGGGATCTTCGCCGGGCAACACTGTCGGGCGAGCAATCCAGCCGGGCGGCGATATCAATGTCCTGCATCCCCTCGGCCGCGTACAGAATGATCCTCGCCCGTTGCACCATCCGGAACGGCAACGTGACCGTACTCGCCCGCCGCTCCAGCTCGGCACGCTCCTCCCCGGAAAGCTCTATCACGTGCTGACTGGTCCGCGGCACGACACATCATTTCGCCGCTCCCCGCCCCATCCCTCCCGATAGTCCGCAAGATTTGCGGACACGTCTACTAGGTGCGCGGTTTGCGGTTGACGCTAGCTCCGACCGGATCTTCTTTGAGAGGCGTCTATTCATTCGCTAGGGCACGGGGCTTCCCCGGGCGGCGGGTTCGAGTGGGAAAGCAGGATGCTCAGACTGTGACCGCTCACCGTAGATTCGACGCCCTCGGTCCCGAGCTCTTCAAGGATTTCTGTATTGCTCTTCCCGTAGTTTTCTTTGAGAATAGCCAAGTCTGCGCAACCGACGTAACCATCGCCGTTGAGATCCCCCAGGACCCCGAACTCGGCGGTGACAGTCTGATCGGCGCCAATCGTCACCGTACAGGTTCCATGTCCCGTACAGCCATCACCGCTCCACCCCGCAAACGCCCCGCCGAACACCGAATCAGCATTGGGCTGAGCGGTCACCGACACCACCGTTCCCACAGGGAAGCTCTGCGAACAGGTACCCGGACAGGAGATACCAGAGCCCGACACGATCCCAGCCCCGTGTCCCGCCAGGGAGATGCTGAGTAACGCCGTTGGAGTGAGCGTCGGCTGCGTTGGCTGCTGTGACCCGGATACTGGCGGGGCCTGTGGCACGGGTGCGCCGATGCTGGGGAGGCTCGTGCCCTGCGGACAGCTGCGCACGCGCAGCAGCGAGGCCAGACATCCACTGGCCTTGAAGACCAGGCTCGGGTGTGAGCCGGTGAGCGCACCGAGCCGTAGATAGCGGCCTACCTGTCCGGCTCGATAGACGGCCACTGAGACGACCAAGCCTGGCTGAAGAATCCAATTGACGCCCTGAAATATGGTCGCGCCGGGGTCCGGGTGAGATTGGCGAATCTTCCCGCGAAATCGCTTGCACCGACCGCAGCTCACTTGCAGCTTCAGACCCGGTATGCCGTAGATCTCAAGTGACTTCACGAGCAGGTCCTGGTGGCCATCGAAACGTACCAGCGACGTTACGTCGTGAATCTTTGGGATTGGAGCAATCGTTTACTCAGCGCCGGCCGTCGCGATCCAGCTCAGACACGGTAGGCAGGCAAGGACAGCGCACAGAGCCGCGCGCCTCAATGCGCGATAGACGCGGCGGTTAGAAGTCCACATGTCCCTCAATCTCATCACCGCCGGTGATCTGAACCGACGCGGCGATCTCAAGCGCATCGCTCCGTAGAAGATCCTCCATCCCGACGGCACTGGACAGAAGAGTTAGGACTGCTCCGCGCTCGCTGCCGGGTACGATGAATACAAGCTGAACCTGACTGCTGACCACACCGCTCTCCTCAGGAGACTCGGCCGCAATCGAACAATGGCAAACCATCGGCTGCCCATTAAGCTGAACATCTTCTGTGGTTTCTAGGCGTTGGTCTGCGTTGCTGGTCGTATCCCTTCTGGAGTCGCGGCTTGCTATCCGTCCCATTCCGGGCAGAGCCAAGCTCAGCTGATCTATCGTACGTGCGTCCCGTCGGATGCGAATCGCAGTAAGTACAACGTGGTCGGCGTGACAAACATTGAGTACCCTTGTGAGCTGCCGTTGTGCCCTCTCGGTTTCAGCATGGCCAAAGGCCTCTACTATCGCCGGGTCTGCGAGGTCGGCCAGCGCGTCATCCAGAGCTCCTCGGTCTGGATGCGCTGCCAGCGAGCCGGCAAGGTTATGGATAGAGCCTCTTGCGACTCAGAGATGGCTGACGACGTCACGATCAGACCATCAACTCCGCCGGTGGCACGCTCAAGACGAACCGAACGGGCTCGACCAGCGTCGGCTCTACGTACTGGCGAACGGACTGGACCAGCGCCGGGTTGACGTACTCGTTTTCGTCAGCCGGCACGCCCATGTTCTCGTTGATCAAGTGATGATCAACTTCGCCCGCTACATCCTCCGTGACCGTAGTCGCCACATCGAATGTCGCGGCGCCTACATCGACCACGTCGGCGGCGTCGCCCAAAGCGCCACCTGTAAGCACACCAAAGGCTGCCAGCCCTACATTGAACACGTCGCCTGGAAGAAGCCGACCATACTGCTCCCTCTCGCTTGCATCGCCGGTTGTAGCCTCGATGTCGTCGCCCTCAAGGATCGTCCCCGCATCAGCTGCCCCGAATGCGGCGAGAGCGAGAGGAGCCGCACCGAGCAGAAACGGGACATCGGCGCCCATGGTAACCGCCGTAAGCAAAACGACACCTGCGACGACCCCCGCGATCATCAATCCCGTTCCCACCTCTGCAAGCACGCTCCGTAGCTCGCCCCAATGCTCGTCAAACTCGTGGACCGTGAAGTGGGCGACATCCTTGACGTCTCTCTCAGCGTCATGAACGTCTCTGTCCGCGCCCCGCCATACAGCGCCTCCGAGTCGAATGGCCCCCCCGGTCATATCGTCGAATCCATGACGCAGCCCTGACCACAAGCTCTCGCCCGGAGGACAGGCGGCATCCAGGGCCGAACAGGATGAGCGAACGGCTTCTTCGTATTCGCGTCGGATCGAGTCAGTCCCACTGTTGAGCTGTGAGATCTGTCCCCCGATATCCTCGACGTCAGCGATCGCCTGCCTGACCATGCTCTCGCCTAGATCAACCGCCTGTTTGGCCGCGTTGAGGCTCACTGGGTCGGTGGCCGCGGCCTGTGCGCGGTTGGCGTTGCGCAGGCCCTCCGCGGCTTCGTCGTGTCGTGCGTTGGCCGCCTGCAGATCACGTTCGGATTCCTCCATTTTCTCCTGATACCACTGTGCCTGCTGCTGGAGCTCGGCGAGTCTGCCGGCGAAGCTCCTGATTGTGCCCATCGCATCGCCAAACGCCCCGCCGACCGTCGTGAGTTCGCCCGGCAGGCGGTGAAGCGTGGATCTGAACGCATCGGCGGCCTGCCCGCTCCACTCGCCGTCGAGGCCATTGGTCGCGACTCGATCGCCGACCGCGTTGATGTCGTTCGCGGCGTTCTCGAGCTGGCCGGCGAGCGCGTCGAGTCCGCCTGGACTTCCGGGTATATCGATGCTCGTCATCGCTCCTCCTAGGCGACGTTGAAGTGACCGACGATGCCACTCTCGGTGCTCTCGTAGTGAGCACCAGCGGTGTTCAGTCGATCGGCGACTTCGGTCAGATTGGTTTTGAGGTTCTGGATGCTGTGAGACCAGTGTGCGAGGAATCCGTCGATCGCGCCTTCCAATTGCGCGTTCTGCGCTGCCCCGGAGGCGCTCGAGCTGACGTTGGCGGCTGCCTGCTTGAGCTCCCCGAGCAGCCCCGCGAGCTGGCTGGCCAGACTCTCGAGATCGCTCGGGGATACCCTGAATGTGGACATGGTATGGCTCGGTTCGTCTAGCTGCCGAAGGAAGAAGCGATCTGCGACTCGGTGCTGTCGTAGTTGGTGGCGGCGGTGTTCAGGAGCGCGCTGATCTGGGCGAGCGCGCTCTGCACCTGATCTGCCCCGCTCTTCCACTGCGCGAATGCGGCCTCGAACGCGCCCGACGCCGCACCCTGCCAGCCGGCTCCGACCAGCGCCTGCACCTGGCCCATCGCCTGGCTGTTCTCCGCCTCGATCTGCGCGGCAGCCGAGTTCAGCTGCCCGGCCGTCGACGCAACTCCTCAGCTGTCACCTTGATAAACGCCATTGTCTTCCCCTTGCTGTAGGGCGATGCGATAACCGCGCGCAGCCGTCTGTAGTCCTGAGCACAACTATCGCGCAACACGTCCATCCGAGCCAGACACCCAAGGGGTAGATCCGCTCACCCCGCCAACATCGTCTCACAGCCGCGAACCGATCGAGAGTCCAAGCGTGGTCAAGTCATCGGACGCCTGCCAATGCGAGCGGATCAGGTAGTGCGCTCAGGACGCGACGTGAACCAGCTCAGCCGAGCCCCTCACGACGAGGAACCCGCGCCCGGGGGTCATCGGTGCGGGCACGCGACGCGGAAGACGTGCAGCGAGCAGGTCGCCGTCAGCCGCCAGGTCCGGCTGAAGCAGCAGACCGTGGCCCTCGCGTCGCAGCTCGCGTATCCAGCCGATCCCGATCCCACGTGCAGAGCCGGCCTCCACCGCCGCGACCACTCTCAGGCGGCTGTCCCGCGCGAGCCGGACGAGCCGCTCCAGCCGTGTGACGGACATAGCGTCGGCGAGCTCCCCGCCGTCGTCGATGAACAGCAGCGACGGGCTACGGTGCTCGCCGCTCGCCTGCCTCGCAGCCGCTCCAGCAGCGTGCCCGCGAGCTCCGCGCACGCATCGGCGCCGGTGGCGACGTCGCTCCAGAGGTCCAGCTCGCGCAGCGGGCTGCGCCGGGGGGCGAGCAGATGCAGAGCTGCCTTGCGGATCCGCTTGACGCGCGCCTGCGCGATGGTCGCCAGTGCCGTGCTGCGCCCGCTGCGGTACGGGCCCACGACCAAGAAGTGCAGCTCGGAGAGGTCCACCGTCGCCGGCCCGAGGTGCTCGTCCGAGACGCCCAAGGGCGACCGCTCGAGAGCCCTCGCCCGTGGGTCAGAGCGACGTCGCGGCACCTGAGACGGAAGCACCTCGATCGTGCGTGACCGGCTCGGCCGGTCGTGCTTGCGCACCGTGCGCCGACGGCCTGCTCCAGTGCCGCATCAGCTTTGCCGTCGTGCGCGGGCACAGCGATGTGGAATTCCTCGCTCTCCTGCGTGAAGCCCGAGCCGAGCGGGCAGGCGCGCGCCGCGCACGGTCTTGGAGTCGAGGCCGAGCGAGAGCATGTCCTCTTCGGTCGGCATCCGCAGCACCAGGCGCTGGCCGAAGTGGGTCGCCAGCGGCCGCTGGCAGCGCGCCCCGGCGCGAGGCGGTCAGAACCACGTGCACGCCGGCCGCCCGCCCGCCGGAGAGAATCTGCTGAAGCTGCTCGTACGGCGACCCCGACCCAGGTCGATCGTACTGCTGGGCGAAGGATCCGAAGTCATCCAGCAACAGCACGGTCGTCGTGGCCCGGAGTCGCGCGAAGCCTGCGGCGCCGGCCCTCGCCCCCCGCTGTTCGACGCGGCCGCAGCAGCAGGCGGAGCAGGCGATGAACGCGCTCCTCTTCGTCAAGCCATCACAACCCCGCCGCAGTGAGGCAGGGCCTGCAGCGGCGCAGCCTCCCGCTCGCGGCGTCCAGGCAGTAGATGCTCAGATCGTCCTCTGGCTGGTTCGATCTGGCAAGAGCGAGCGCCGTGCTGGTCAGGGCTGTCGTCTTGCCGCTGTTGCCGGCACCGAACACGGCCACGTGGCCAGCGCCCCTCAGATCGAGGACGAGCGGGATCCTGGCGCTGTAGCTCGCGGGAGATCGACCAGACCGATCGCCACGCCCGCCGCTGGGGCACCTCGCTTCCCGCAGGCGATCGAGGTCAAGGACCGCCGGCAGCATCGGCAGCCATGGCGGGGCCGGCATCGGCAGGCCCATCTGCGCCTGCGCGTGCCTCGCCGCTTCGCCGAGCGCCACTAGGTCGCTCTCGGCGTCACTGTCGGCCGGCCGCTGGTTCGACGGGCCGTCCAAGGTTGACATCGGCGTCGAGGTCGTACGGACGGATCTGCAATTCGCTCCGCTCGGAGACGTCGCTCAGGCCGCTGATGTATGCCGCCTGGAACTCGCGCAGCTCGCCGTGACCGGTGCGCACGAACGCCCGCCCGCGGGAGCTCTCGCCGCTCGGTATCCGTGCCGCCAGCGGGGCTTGCGATCATGTCCTCGCTCTCGGACTCTTCGGAGACACGCAGCGCGAGCGCAGGTTCGTGTTCGCGCGTATCGCCGGCGTGAACGCATTGCGCAGCGTCTGCGCCGCGAGCACCATGTGCACGCCGAGCGAGCGCCCGCGCTGGGCGATGTCGACGACACCATCGACGAACTCGGGGACCTCCTCGCGGAGCTTGGCGAACTCGTCCACGGCGATCACGAGCAGCGGCGGTGCGGCGTCGACGTTGCGGCGTGTCAGCTCCAGCAGATCCCTCGCGCCATGCTCCGCCAGAATCCGCTCGCGCCGCTTGAGCTCGGCGTTGAGCGATACGAGCGCCCGCTCGGCCAGGTGCTCGTCCAGGTCGCTGACGATGTCGACGACGTGCGGGAGGGCAGCGCAGGGCGCAAACGCCGCCCCGCCCTTGTAGTCGACCAGCAGAAACGAGAGTCGATTGGGCGGGATCGCTGCAGCGGCGGCCGCGACGAGGGTGCGCAGCAGCTCGCTCTTGCCCGACCCGGTCGTGCCGGCGATCAGCGCGTGCGGCCCTTCGCTGCGCAGATCGAGGCTCAGCGTCCCGTCGGCGCCGACTCCGACGGTCGCGCGCAGATCTCCGCGCCACTCGGTCCACCTCCGTTCGAGATCCACGACGGTGGGCGGAAGTAGGTCCAGGAGATCGAGCAGGCCGATCCGCTTGGGGATGTCGCCGGCCCGCGCCAGCTCGCTGATGTCGCGCACCGGGGCGAGCAGGCGCGCGGCGCGTTCGGCCAGCTCGAGCGACACGGCCTCCGCGCTCACCTCCGCGGTGGTTTGGCCCGACGCCACGTCGGTCAGCGAGAGAACCGCACGCCCAGTGTCTATCTCGACGATCGCCCCGGTCTGTCCCGGAAGATTGCGCGTATCCCTGCCGAGCCACAGAGCGGCGATCCCGAGGTCGGCGACGTCCGTCAGTGCCGCGCTGACCAGCGCACGATCGACACCCGTGTCCTCGTCGATGAGCAGCAGCAGCCGGGGTGGTCTGACGCCGGCCACCGCCTGCGCCCTGATCTGGACGCGGCGTTGTCTTGCGAGGTCGCGGATCTCTGCGAGGAGGTTCTCGGCCTGTGTACGGCCGACCGCGATCGCATCCGACTCCAGCCCGACTCGATCCGGACGCAGGTGCGGGAGCCACTTCAGCCACGACCACTCCCGCACCGCCTCGGGCGTCAGTGCCGCGACCATCACCAGCTCGCCGGGGCTGTGAAGGATCGCTGCCTGCAGAATCAACCAGCGCGCGAGACCCGCTGCGGTTGAGCGCTCCCCCGCCAGGCCCACCACTCCGGCGCCGCAGCAGTCCAGTGGCAGGGGGACGGACGGCACCGTGCGTGTCGCGCCGAGCTTGGTCTCGGCCTCGGCCCGGATCTCAGGATCGCCGCCGTCCCGGATCTCGATCCTGCTCTCGGCAGGCAGGTCGGCGACCCCGAGGCGCAGGCACAGGAAGTCAGGGTCTTCCTGACGGCGCTCCCACAACGTCGGCGCCATCTCGCCGAGGCGAGCCAGCAGGGCGGGCGCGTCCGGAGACTCGGCGCGGCGTCTTATGGCCTCATCCTCGAGCGCTTGGGCAAGTTCAGCCAGAGCCTTCTCCAGCCCAGCTCGGAACTCGGCGGATTCGCGCGCGAATGACTTCTTGCCTCCCCGCCGGTCGCTGATGAAGGTGCTGAGCGCCATGATCGGCGACAGGCCCGCGACGGCGAGCATCACGGGGCTCTTCAGCAGCAGGAAAAGCAGCAGGCCGGCCCCCAGCGGAACCAGCGAGGCCGCGAGCGGCAGGCGACCCTTGCGGGCCTTGCTCGGCGGGGCTGGCAGATCGCGCCCGAATGGCGCGACCGGCGGACTCACGCGGGGTGGACGGTTGAAGTCGAGGTGTCCGCCGCGCTGGACGACTCCATGGGCGGGCGCCGCTCCCAATGGACGAACGCGCAGGAGGGTCCTGCCGAGCTCCAGCTCGTCGCTCTCGTGCAACGACTTGAAGCTGCCCGGACGCAGTGCCCGGCCACCCAGGGCCGTCCCGTTCGAGGATCCGGCGTCGGCGGCACCGACACCGGACTCGCTGACGCGCAGGTCGAGATGGTGGCGCGAGATCGACGGGTCGGCGACCGTGATGTCCATGTCCGGGTCGCGCCCGAGCCGGTAGGCGCCGTCGCCGAGCTCGAAGCGCTCGCCCGCGCATGGTCCACCGCTGATGAGCAGCTCTGCCCGCGCCGGACCCCCAACGTGGGTGTGTTCTCCCACGTCCATGCCCAGCATGAGGCGGTCTCCCCAGCGGATCCCCGCTTGGCTCAGCGGCAGGTCGCCGTCCAGGAGCTCACCGCGGCGCTCGCACCAGAGACGCTGCTCGCCCGGATGACCCGCCTCCGCAGCCAGTGCCTCCACCAGATGACCCACCCGATCCGACTCCGTGGCGCGAACAACGAGGTCCCTGTCCCCGTCGGCTGACGAGGCTGAGATGCGGAGTTCCAGAGGCTCTCCTGCCGCTTCACTGTGACCATCAGTCGGTACGATCATCGCGAGCAAGACCCTACAGCCAGGCAACCTGGGGTCGGGCCTTCGATCGGAGTTGACGGCCAGTTTCAGACGGCCACGCATCATGCCCATCCAACTTCCCGACGACGGCGATCCCCTCGCTCCGCACTCGGTGTCCGCATCTGAGCTCAAGATGCTGCTCGCGGCTGAGCGGACCGGCCAGGACTTCCTTGCCGTTCGCGACGAGGCGGGTCTGCTCCGGCTCTTTGAGGCCCCGGCGGCAGAGGAGACCACGACGATCGGTCGTCGCGCTGAAACCGACCTCCCGATCCCTTGGGATGGTCAGGTCTCGGGCGTGCACGCGGTGCTTCAGTACATAGGCGGCGAGCTGGCGATCGTTGACGACGGGCTGTCGACGAACGGCACATTCGTCAACGGACAGCGGATCAGCGGCCGTCAGCGGCTTCGCGACGGCGACCGGGTTCGTGTCGGGCGTACCGTGCTGGTCTATCGCGCCGGCACGGCCTCAGCCGCCAACGCGACGATCGCCGCGATCGACCGGTCGGACGTGCTGGAGCTGAGCGACACTCAACGCCGCGTCCTCATCGCGCTCTGTCGCCCGTTTCGCGACGGCGCCGCCTTTGCGACGCCGGCCACCAATCAGGAGATCGCCTCCGAGGTGTTCCTGGGCATCGACGGCGTCAAGATGCACCTGCGGGCCCTGTTTGCCAAGTTCGAGCTCGGCGACCTGCCCCAGAACCAGAAGCGCGCCAGATTGGCTGAGTGCGCATTGCAGCTCGGTGTGGTCAATACCCGCGACCTGGACTGATCGGATAGCGGAGCTGTCCGACCCGGCGGGGTTCGCATAAGACAGAGCCGCAGTTTGCGGGCATAACAGGCAATCCTGCCGGTAGGATGCTCGACGGTTAGGACACCATCGAGGCTGGCGAGGAGTAGATCAGTGCCGACGGTAACGCTTTTACGCTCGGGCGACGTCATAGGCGGCTTTCGCATCGATGACGTCATCGGCATCGGCGGCATGGCGATCGTCTATCGCGCCGAGCAGATCTCGCTCGGCCGTCCCGTCGCGCTGAAGGTCCTTACGAGCAAGCTCTCGCGTGACGAGGTGTTCCGCGAGCGCTTTCGCCGCGAGGGCACTCACGCGGCCGCCCTCGAGCATCCCAACATCGTGCCGGTGTACGACTACGGCGAACAGGATGGCAACCTGTACATCGCCATGCGTTTCGTCGAGGGGACGAACCTGGCTGAGCTGATCCAGGCAGAGGGACTGACAGCGGATCAGGCGATTGAGATCCTGAGCCCGATCGCCAGCGCCCTAGACACAGCGCATGCGGCTGGGCTGATCCACCGTGACATCAAGCCCCAGAACGTTCTTCTCACCACGCACGGACATCCCTATCTCGCCGACTTCGGCGTGGCCAAGGGCTCGAACACCGAGGGCCTGACGGCGACCGGCGGCTTCGTCGGCAGCATCCACTACGCCTCGCCCGAGCAGATCAAGGGCCTCACGCTGACGTCCGCCAGCGATGTCTACGGGCTCACGGCGGTGCTGTACCAATGCCTGACGGGTAGCGTGCCGTTCCCGCGGGAGACAGACGCCGGAGTGATGCACGCGCACCTGCACGACCCGCCGCCGACGCTGCCTTGCGCCAGCGGTGCGGACAGCGACTTCCACACCGTCCTTGCCCGCGGCATGGCCAAGGATCCGGGAGCCCGCTACGGACACGCGGGCGACCTCATCAACGCCGCGGCGCTGTGCGTAAGCCGGCTGCCAACCGAGTCGCGCAAGGCGGTGCCCGCGTTCCCCGGCGAGCCGTCCGAGCGGGCCGTAGCCGTTGACAGAGACGTGGTCCTATCCGCAGCTACAGAAGCGCCCGCCGCCGAGAGCGCCGAAGGCATCTCGCCCGCCGGCGGAGGCACCGAAATTGTCCCTCCCGAGGAAGCGGCCAAGCTGCGGAGCGCCGGATCGCACACGACCGCCGACCGGAGACGGGCGCCAGCTACTGAGCCCGAGCCTGAGCCCGTTTCGTCTGCTGGGCGCAGGTGGGTAATCGTAGGTCTCGGCGTGGGCGCAGTCGTGGTGGCGGTTGCGATCGGGCTGATCGTCAGCTCCGGTGGGGGCACCCAAGCGAGCGCTCAGCACCGTGGGCCTTCATCCGAATCGGCTGAGCTCGCGCAAGTAGCGCGTCAGTTGTCGCAGAGTCTCGCCCCCAGTGTGGCGGTCCGAGCCGATCCAACAGGTCTGTCCTCTTCGCGGCTCTCCACACGAGCCGCCACCGCGCGAGCGATCGCGGTCGCCGACGGACACAGCGCGGCGGCAATCGCGCGGCTCTCCCCGCCGACCCGCGATCGGCAGGCCGTCGGCACGCTGGCCAAGGCTCTCGAACAGGAGGCTCTGCGCTGAGCGGGCTGGCGAGCGCGGCGGCCGGCAACGATCGCACCGCATACGCGCATGCCGCCGCGACGGTCAACACAGCAGATGGCCAGCTGAACTCAGCGCGAGTGGATCTCTACGGCCTTGGCTTCAAGAGCCTGCCCTCGCTGCGTGCGCTTTCGATTCCCGGGCTGCCCCCCGTCCGGCATCACCGCAAGCCGCCAGCCAAAGCTTCGCCGGCCGCCAGCCACCCGGCCGTCAACAGCCCTTCAGCCGCAACCACACCGGTCCCTGAACACACAGCTACCTCAACGCCCACACCTGCCCCCAGCGTCCCGGCGCCCAGCGCACCCGCGCCCAGCCACCACTCCTCCTCGCCAAAGCCTCAGACCGAAGTCGCCAAACCACTGCGCTGAGGACCATGTCCGACGATCGATTTCCAGCTACGGCCAAGTGCGACTTACCGGGATCGTGTATGTTTCACCGCCACCCATCAGGCGGGGCCAGGTATTTGGTTGTGCGCCGATAAACATCACCACAAGCAGCAGATGCAGACAATCGTTCGAGATATGGCCGATAAGCAGTGGGCCAGGCTGTAGCAGCTCATGGGGGCTTCTAAACCATGAGCCCAAGATTCGGCCGCTCGGCGCGGACACTGTGCGCCCTTTTCAGCGCACTCGTGGGATGCGCTGTGTGTGCGGGCAGCTCTGTTGCCGACGAGCCTGTCGTCCGTCTGCCAACCGTCTACGTGGTCACGAAGGCCATCGCCTTTCATCACAAGCGAGCGCTGTTGGTGAAGTCGATCGATGTCGGCAACCTCGATGGTGTGGCGCTTCGTGTCAGCTGCGATCGCTGTCTGCGATACTCGACGAGAATCCATAAAACGCATCCGGCTCCGGCAACCAAGCGTTTCTCGGGAGTCAGCTGGATCATCCTGTTGGGGCGCGACATCCAGGTCGCGGTGAGCCGTCAGGGAGAGACGGGTCGTTTTCTGCTGCTCGGCGCCGGTTTGCACAACACCTTGGTGTTCAAGGCCAGCGGCTGCCTGTCCACGTCGGGACACCGAGTGAGATGTCCGCGGGCCGCTCCGACGGCGCCGACGGGCAGCACGGTGCCCGGCGGCAATCCCGCGGCGTCGCCCAAGCTCGAATCCCCGGCGGCGTCCGGCGGGAAGGAAGAAGAACCGCCCAAAACCAACTCGCCGGAAACGAAATCGACGCCGACTACGACCCCATCGGAATCCAGCACCAGCCCGTCGACTGCGTCACCCGCCCCAACACCTGCGCCCGCCCCCACGCCTGCACCGGAACCAACGACCTACTCGGAGACTTCCGGTCCCGGTCCCGTCCACACATGGACGGACTACTCAGACGCTGGAGGGACAGAGGGACAATCGATACCAGACAACACCACCGTGCAGATCGCCTGCAAGGTCACGGGGTTCAAGGTCGAAGACGGAAACACGTGGTGGTATCGCATCGCATCGAGCCCGTGGAATGATGTCTACTACGCCTCGGCTGACGCGTTCTACAACGACGGCCAAACATCGGGGAGCCTCAAAGGCACCCCATTCGTTGACTCCAATGTTCCCAACTGCTAGGGGTGCGTGCGATCAGCGGTTCAGGTGGACTGGATAGCGCGCGACACCGCATCAAGAACCGGGGGTGTCCGGCCGTTGGTGCTCAGGTGTGCGAGATCTACACCTTGGGTGGGTAGCCGGGGGTGTTCCGGGGCGAGATACTGCTCTGCAAGCAACTCAAGGAAGGCACATTCGCATGACGACACCGCAGTTTGAACTTCCGGTGAGGCCACACCGTCACTGGAGGCATCCCTTGCGCAAGCTCCTACTGCTCATTGGCTGGTCGATGGCGGCCTCGATCCTGGTGGCCACGGCGTCGGCATCTGCGGTGCCGTCGATCGAACTGACGCAAGGCACGGCCGAACCAGTCGAGTCGATCGCCACTCAGCTGGGTGCCGTCGTGAGCAGCGCCGGGGAAGACAGCTTCGCGTTGCACGTCAAACCCACAGGCGGCGAAGGCTGCGGCGCGAACCCCAATGCCGATCAGGGGGAGCCGGTATTTGCGGGCGAATTTATCAGCAAGGAAACAAATCCGGCTGCTTTCTCCCGTAACTGGACGTTCCAGCTCGCAGGCGAATACAGAGTGTGCGCGTGGGTTACAAAGGTTGACACGGACGAAGTACTTGCGCACGCGGAAACCACAATCGTTGTGCGTGAGCCACATCTCTCACTATCGGTCAGCGTCCCTGCGACTGTGATGGAGGCGCAAACATTTCAAGTCGTTACGACCGCGCAGGCGGAGACGGAACGGGAAATCTGGGAGTACATGCTTCCGAACACAGGTGATGGTTGTCCGGCGAACTCAGCCGCAGCCGAGAGAGCATCGGGTGAGAGAGAAATTCTCGGCGACTGGCGTGTAACCGGCGGCCCGTTTTCTGAATCAAAGAATGAGTCACTGGAGTCGCCAGGAGCATATCTATTCTGCGCGTACTTCGAGTACCCTACCACGGAAGCAGCCCCAGAGTTGGCAGCGAGTGTGCAGACGACCGTTGTTGCGCCTCCTCCGCCGTGCGTGGTGCCGCAGTTCGCATCCGGCGCCAGCCTCGCGAGCGTCGAGCAGAAGATTCGCGCGGCTGATTGCACGGTCGGCAAGGTCAGCTCGGTCGCCAACACCAAGGTGGCGCGGGGCGGGGTTCTGAGTCTAAATCCAGCGTCGGGAACCAAGCTTTCCGCCGGAGCCGCCGTGAACATCGTCGAGTCCGCGGGTCGGCCCTGCGTGGTGCCCATAGTCAAGAGTGGCAGCACGCTGGCTCACGTCGAGCACCAACTGGCGGCGGCCGACTGCACGGCGAGCATCAGCCATGTCCACAGCCGTCGTGTGCGGCGCGGCAGAGTGATCGGTCTCGCCTCGCGTCCGCGCGCCCGGCTGTCCCCGCGCGCCACGGTGCGGGTCATCGTCTCCGCTGGCCGTGGACACAGGCGATGAGCGTGGGCTTGATGCGGTATAGCGGACGGCTTGGGTGTCGAACGACACGAACACTGGTGGCCATGGCATGCGTTGGAGTCGCCGCCCTTTGCCTCGTGACTCCAGTTACGACTTACGGGGTACCCGCCTGTGACAATTTTGCGGCGAGCGCTTGCTCGTCCCATCCTATTGCGCACACCGCTCGCAAGCATAAGAGATCGAAGCGCAAACGTCGCAGGGCGCATGCTCGGCATCACCCTCCCAAGCATAAGCGCCACAGCACCCAGTCGCCCAACCCGCAGTGGATTACCCTGCCTGGAAATGTTATCGCCTACAACGAAGATGCCATCTTGACTGAAGACGGCTATGTGCACGGCGACAGCGGAGGAGGGCCGATCTATCACCTCGTCGGAACTCGACACGGCTCCCCGATCACTATTGACGCCCGAGTCGGCGTGCACCCTAGCACAACGGTCGAAGGCTCTCAGTCGCTGCTGACGCCGCCGCTGCCGGGTCACCCTCGTGGCCTGGCCGTGCTGACGATGCGCGTCACGACCCCCGCAATCGGCATTGAACCCGCGCGCAGCTCTGCCTACTACTCACTCTTCGACGCCGCGACTGGAGCGCACATCCTGACCAGCGGTCCATTCGAAGAAGGCCCGCTATTCGACGAGCCAGTAGCGGTCGTTGACGAATCGCTGCGTTTCGTCGGCTGCGGCTCATACGTGACGATCGCACCAAGCGGAGCAGTCAGCAAGACCCTGCTACCCGGTTCGAAAAGCCTCGAACCTGAAGACTGCACACCGCGGGCGGTCAGCGCTGTAGTCAACGAGCAGGTCTTGATCTATTCCGAAGTCGAAGGATGTCCGACGGTATACGTCACCAACGTGGTCAGCGAAGGTACGATCTCCCACTCACCATGCCTCTCTGCGAACACGATACATGAGGTGCCCACGCCAGCTCCTATGCCCGCGGCGCGCTCAGGCTCTGATGACTGGTTCTTTAACGGTGCTGCCTACGCGGCCACTGACGAACAGAGGTTCTTCTCGGCCGCCACCGGAGTACCGCTGGAGCCAGAAAGCACGTTTGCACTGGAAGATTCTGGGGTTCTCGGAGGCGTCCGCAGCAATGTCGTGCTGATCGATGGTGGCGACTCCTACTTCGTCTCGACTTCCTCATGGCTACCGGTGTTCACTGCGAGCAGCGCTCAGAGCTTCCAGGCCTTCGGCATAGCCGACGATGACGCCTGGGTCGAAGGCGCCGCCGGGAGAGTCGTGATCAGCGCGCTGACGGGCGCTCCGCTCGCGACTGGCTGGAGCGTGTTCCCGGAGGCAGGCGGAACCGGATGGACACTCGTGGGGGAAAGCACAGGCGCCTGCTGCAGCTCAGAATATCTTCTTCGTGGCACGGGCACAATGCTCGCGTCACTTAGGACCGCGCCGTGACTGCTACGGACAAGCAATTGATCGCGCATCAGGCGTTGAGAGGTCACCAGCTGTGAGTTCTTGTATACGTCATAAGCTTTTCAGGACCGTACTGGCAGTCATCGCTAGCGCTTGTCTTGCCTCGGCGGCGAGTGCGTACCGCCCGGCCAACCCTGGTGCCAGGCGAGCGATCGTCCGTGCCGTGCTAGCCAAGATTGGTACCCATCCGTGCGGACCTCAACCGCCTGTCGTTGACGCACGTATATCGACGACGGATGGCGACTATGCGCTCGCGAATGTCACTGTGCCCGTGCGAGACCTGGAACTAATAGAAAAACACATCAAAGAACACAAGGTGTTGCGCAAAGTATGCGAAGATGCCGGTTTGCCGCTCGGCTTCTTCCTCAAGCGGCCGACCGTTCATAGCAACAAGTGGAAGATCGTCGTGGCTCTGCAGAACAGCGCCCAGGACTGCTCAGAAATCACTCCGTATGTCCCTGGGCCGGTGCTACACGAATTTCATATCGAGGGCATTCCCAACGGCTCGCAGACCCTGGGGGAGTGCTGAGATGTTCGCGCTGCGGCCGATCTCAGCGGTTCTCCTATTGTCCTCGTGGCTGCTGCTGGGAGTCACGTCTGCGGCGGGCGCCGCATCCCATGGTGGCGCGGGAAACGTCACCGTCTCCGGGAACGTAGGGCCGCTACGCCTCCACAGATCTACTCGCGCTGACGTGATCGCGTTCGCAGGGGCACCAGACAGCGAACAGAAGGCCACGATCTACAACGTGGACGAGCTGGGCTACGACTGTTCCACCCTTTACGGGCAGCCTGACTGCAAGACCACTTTCTACCTCAGCTTGAGCTCGGGCAGGCTCATCGAGTTTTCCACAGCGTCCGCGAACTACACAGCGCTCGGAGGAATTCATATTGGTACGAGCACACGCCGGGCCGAAGAGGTAGTCCACAAGCGCGCGACTTCCGGCTGCCTGAACGCGATCTACGTTCTCAATCCGCGTGCGAAAATCACGTTCACACTGATGATCGAAGGCGGACGTGGCAGGCCCGGAGGAGTGAACACCGCCTCTCATGTGGTTGGCGGCCATGTCGTGGAGATCGTTCTCGATGGCGGCTCCGGTGCGATCGACTGCGCGTGACACAGCGATGGTGACCCGCGGGTTTCTCCGGGCGAGACCTCCGCGTTGCTGGTCATCTGGATGGCGTCTAGCCTCGCCGATACCCTCGTCAGCGAGGACCAGCCCCACCGCCTCGCGGAGCTGATCGCCGGCTTCGTCAGCGAGCCCTCAACGACACGGGTCTGAACGCCACGGCGCGCGCAGGCTTCAGCGAGCGCTCTCGCTCGGCTGCCGACCCGCGCAGCTGCCATCCGAGCGCCCTGGCGATCGCTCGCGTCGCGAGCGGATGGGCGCGCTGGTAGCCCTCCAGAACCATGCTGAGTTCGTGATCGTCGAGGAAGCGATGGTTGGGTGCGGGCCAGCGCTCGTGTCCGACCCTGACTTCGATGGCTGGCGCGGCCTGCAGGTTGCGATACCACGCCGCGGACTCGCCCCACGCGGCGACAACCACGACCTCGGCGGTGCGCGCGTCGCGGTGTGCTACCTCCAGGATTGTCTTGCGGGTAAGCCCGGTGTTGCGTCCCCGGTGGACGAGCAGCAGAAAGCGCTCGCCGAGCAGCCAGCCGAGCCTTGCTCGGTAGAGCAGCAGCGGTGCCCTGAGTGCCAGGCGCAGCACGCCGCGGGGTCGTTTCTCGTTCAGCGACATCGGTAGCGCACGAGGATCGTTGAGTCAGAGTGTTGCGGAGTGAGCGTCTCCTGCGAGCCTCTCCAGCGGATGAGCGCTCCGGACCTATTCTGACCGGAGATGTGCGGACGTTTTACGAACACCGCCGGGCCGGAAGATATCAACGAGCGGATCGGCCGTTCGCTGGGCGTCCAGGTCTGCGAGAGCGCCGGCACCGGCCGCTACAACGTCGCCCCGACAGAGCAGGTGCTAGCGATCGTCGCACCGGAGAAACGGCATCCTGACGCGCGGCTGCTTCGGTGGGGACTCCTGCCGGGACATCGGACCAAGACCCGCTACCCACTCATCAATGCTCGGTTGGAGACGGTGTGCACCGACGGCGCCTATGCCGGTGTGCCTGCCGACGGTGGGCACCGTGCGCTGGTGATCGCCGACGGCTGGTATGAGTGGAAGCGGTCGGAGGACCCAAAGCTGAAGCCCCAGCCGTTTCGTTTCACCGTCGACGACGGCAGCGTGTTCGCGTTCGCCGGCCTATGGAAGGACGGCCCGGTCCCGAGCTGCACGATCCTCACCTGCAGTTCGATGAGCAACCACCTCGCCGTGACGATCCACGACCGGATGCCCGTGATCCTCGCCGATCCGGAGACCCTCCGAGCCTGGCTCGACGCGGAGGTCTCCGTGGACGAGGCGCTATCCCTATGCGGCGCGCTCCCCGCCGATCGAACATCCGTCAAGCCCGCAAACCCAGCGGTCAACAACGTCCGCAGCCCCGAGGGTCCCGAGCTGATGCTCGCGCCGGTTTGAGTCGAAATCGTCGAGTACGGACGTTTTATGGTCGTTGGCCACCCTTCGAGGGGGAGGGCGCTTCGACTGGACGGCCGTAGCGATCCTCGATACGGACGACGTCGTGCAGCTCGGGTGTCGAGACCTCGAGAATCACCGAGTCCTCAAGCGCCTCGATCGTGTGCACGACTTTCGGTGCGTTGCGCCACGCGGCGCCAGGCTCGAGCACGCGGCGGCGCATGGTTGCGGCGCTCTCGCCCTGTTCGAGCAACAGGCGGCCTGACAGCAGGTAGCTGGTCTCGTCCTTCTCCTCGTGGTACTGGACCGACAGCTTGTGCCCCGCGGTGACCCGCAGGATCTTGCCCGCGTACCGATCGGTGTGCGCATACCGAGAGCTCGCTGCCCCAGGGCTTGGCGACCTCGCGCGGCAGATCCTCATCCATGCGCGGAGCGTACCTGCCCGTCTGCAGGGCAGCTCTGACGTTGCGCCGCGTCGGCTTGCACCTCGTCGAAGCCTATCCCGGGCTGTTCTGGCGCGAGGTCCGCCGCTGCTGATATTCGTCCCGACCGTGCCCGATTCGATGATCCGACGCGCCACCGAGCAGGACATCGAGCCGTTGCTCGGCCTGTGGGATGCGGCCGATAGCCTGCCGAGCGTCACCGATACGCGCCAGGGGCTGCTGCGCCTGCTTGCGACCGACAGCGAGGCGCCGCTCATCGCGGAGGGAGCAGGTGCCGTGGTCGGATCGTTGATCGCCGCCTGGGATGGGTGGCGGGGCAGCTTCTACCGACTCGCGGTCCATCCCGATCGACGGCGGCAGGGGATCGCCACGGCGCTGTTGCGGGAGGGTGAGCGTCGGCTGCGGGCACGGGGCGCGATCAGACTGACGGCGATCGTCGCCGACGACGATTCGACCGCGATGGGCTTCTGGCAGGCCGCCGGCTACACGAGGCAGAGTGATCGCGCGCGGTTCGTGCGCATCGTGGAGGACTGATCTTGAGGCCCGCCGATAGCCTTCAGGGCGTGCTGGTCGATGATGGAGCCGCCGATCATCTGCTGGGCAGCGCAGTGCCGAGCTTGCCGTTGCCCTCGACGCTCGGCGGTCAGCTCGACCTTGCCGAGGCCGCCCGTGCGCTGCTGGTGGTCTATGTCTACCCGCGCACGGGCCGGCCGGGTGAGCCGCTGCCCGAAGGCTGGGATGAGATTCCGGGTGCTCGCGGCTGCACGCCCCAGAGCTGTGCCTTTCGCGATCACGTGCAGGACCTCGCCGCATACGCAGCGTCGGTGATCGGCATCAGCGCGCAATCTCCGGCCGAGCAGTCGGAGTTCGCCGAGCGCGAGCACATCCCCTATCCGCTGCTCAGCGACAGCGACCTGCGGCTGGCCCACCGCCCCGGGCTGCCGGCCTTCGAGATCGCGGGTATGCGCCTGTATCGGCGGCTGACTTTCATCGCAAGCCAGGGTCGCATCGACAAGGTCTTCTACCCCGTGTTCCCGCCGGAGCGCAACGCCTCGGAGGTCCTTGCCTGGATCGAAGAGTCCTCGCGATGAGCGAGCCTCGAGCGCCGGTCGAGTGCTCCTGCGTCAGTCGGGCGCCGGGGCGACCTCGCGTGGGAACTCGCGCAGCAGCTCGATCATCAGCTTTGGATCGGGCATCCCTCGCTCGTCGGTGTGACCGTCGCGGGCGAGCGCGAACAGCCGCTCGACGAACATCTCCCAGCGGAGCGCCGGTCGCATCTGGATACGCAGGTGGACAGGCGCGGCGTCGAGACCCCAGGCCATATGGGGACGCCCGCGGGAGCGACGACGACGTCGCCCCGCCCGGCGATCCGCTCGACCCCCGCGACGCGAAAGCACACGCTGCCCGCGATCACCTCCCAGCGCTCCTGCATCTCCGGATGGACGTGCTTTGTCGTTCGGTGTCCCGGCTGCGCCCAGAAGTCGTCCATCTCAAGCAGCCGCCCGCCGGTGTCGGCTGCGGTCTGCAGGAACACGATCCGCTCGCCGCTGACCGGGTTGACCAGCTCGTCTCCCGTGTGCGCCATGGGCTCGATCTTGGCAGACGCATCCCTCTACCCTGAGCCAATCGACGCGCTCTATTCACTCGACTCCTCGCTGGTCCAGCTGGTCGAAGCGGTGCGGGCGCTGTCGTATGGTCGTCCGAGTGATCGCAGCGTGGAGGGGATGCTGCGCGAGCGTCGCGGCACCTGCTCGGCCAAGCATCTGTTTCTGGCCCGGGCGTTGGCTAAGCGCTTCCCCGAGAGCGAGCCGCTGATCGTCCATCGTGTCTACCGGTTGGATCGCGCCCGCGCCCGGGAACTGTTCGACGCCAAGGTCGCCGAAGTCGTCCCCGAGGATGGGCTTGTCGATGTCCACCGCTACCTAACGATCCTCGTCGAGGGCCAGCGCGTCACCGTGGACGCGACATTCCCCGGACCCGTGTGGGATGGGCGCTCCCCGCTACCGCTGGCGTGCGGTAACGGACTCGACTATCCGGCTGGTGAAGACCCGGACGCTGAGAAGCGGGCACTCGAGCAGCAGCACTGCGACCCCGCTGTCCGTGAGCCGTTCATCGCGGTGCTGGCGTCCATAGAGCGGCCGCAGCGGTAGCCACGCCCGCTGCTGAGAACACCAAGCCTCCGGACAAGTCGGGGTCCACCCGCCCTCGGTCGCGGGTCTCGATCACCGCGGAGATCATGTCGGAGACGTCGATCGCTATGGCGGCCACTGCGGCCGGCTGCTCGAGTCGCCGCCAGCGTCGGCTGGCAAGGCCCAGCCCCGCTACGGCTATCTGATGCGCACCGAAACCGCGAACGAACAGTCGAGCCTCCGGGTGCTCTGCGGTATCCGCCGCCAGCTTCAGCTCGGCCATCTTCGGCGGAACGAACAGCGCGCCGACGCCGTAGCTCACACGGAACAGGCTGTTGAGGAGCATCAGGCTGCGTTTCGACATGTTTGTCGGAGCCTAACCGGTCTCGCCCGCAAGTCCGCGTAGGTATCCGGCAGACGGGTACGCTTGCTCTTGGCGGCCAGCAGGGGCGGGCTCGGCGGCGACACAGAGAGATGCTCATCGTCCAACTCAGCCGTCTCGCTGGCTATGTGCGGGCGCCTGCTTTCCGCGCGATGCGTGTCTCTCGCCGCGGGTGGTCAGATGCGCGTATCGCGATGAATGCAGGAGCCTGATGGCCCGGTGGTCCGAGTGCTCCTGGTCCTCAATCTCATCACTCTCGTCCGGCGGGGCGACGGCTCCCGCTCCGCTGGAATCCAGGCGTCCGCATGGCGCTTCCGGTTCGAGCCCGTTGCGGAAGCGCCAATAGCCGGCTGCGTTAGCAGGCGAGCATCTTCTGCACCGCCTGGCGGGTTACTCCGAGCTCGCGTGCGATGTCCGCTTGTGAGACGCCATCGGCCATGAGAGCGAGCATCAATTCGCGGCGCTCGGCGGAGAACTGACGCGCGATCTTCGTGTGTTCGATCGCTTGGTCTCGGGCGTCCTTGATGCGGCGAAACGACTCTTCGTGTGAGAGTGAAGTTGTCATGCAGACATCATGACAACCTGTGGTTGTCATGTCAACTAGGCGTTGTCATGGAAGGTCAACAGCGTGATTGGACGAGTCCTCGGCTGCTGGAATGATCGCAGGGCTGGAGCATCAACCGCAAGCGGGTGCAGCGCCTGTGGCGCGAGGAAGGGCTGCGGGTCCCCCAGAAGCGCCGCAAGCGCCTGCGGCGCGGGGAATCGACGGTCCCGGGCGACCGGCTCAGGGCCGAGCGGCCGGATCACGTGTGGGCGTTTGACTTTCAGTTCGACGTCACCGACGACGGCCGAGCGGTGAAGCTGCTGTATGTCGTTGATGAGTTCACCAGGGAGGCGCTGGCGATGGAGGCCGAGCGCCGGATCGACGGCGACCGCGTCGTCGATGTGCTCGACAGGATCATTCGCGAGCGTGGGAGGCATCCGGAGTTCGTGCGCTGCGATAACGGGCCGGAGATGACCTGCCACGCGCTGCGGGACTGGTGCCGCTTCAGTCAGACCGGCGTGGCGTTCATCGAGCCCGGCAGCCCGTGGGAGAACCCGTTCGTGGAGTCCTTCAACAGCCGCGTCCGCGACGAGCTGCTCTCGGTCGAGGTGTTCACGTGCCTGGCGGAGGCGAAGGTGATGGTCGAGGACTTCCGACAGGACTACAACCGCAACCGGCCGCACCGAGCGCACGGGATGATGACCCCCGAGGCGTTCAAACGGGCTGGAGACCGCCCACGAGGCGGCGCCCGCCAGCGCCGAACTCCACCGCCGCTACGCGTCGGCTCCGTTCGACGCCGGCGGCAGCCCTACCCTGCAGATACCTCCCACCCACCAGCTCTCACAGCAGGTGGACCCATGAATGGGGTCCGGTCAAGTACCATCGCGGGATGATTCCGCCCCGCAAACCGACCTCCGCTCCCGTCAATCGTCACTTGGCCCGCCCCGCCGCGCTCCTCGCGGTTGCTCTGACGCTGACAACTGTGGCTGCAACAGGCGCTCGTGCAGCGAGCTTCAACCGCGAGCAAGAGCAGCCGGTACTACAAAGCAGCCTTAGCAGCAGCCAGAAAATCCGATGGGCAAGACACGACGATCTCCGACCTAAAAGTGGCCGAGGGATTCGCGGTCGCCACAATCCTGAACGAAAGCAAGTCGCCCCAAGGCTACCTCGCCATCTTCAAAGTGCGCAGCGTTCGCTCAATGACGGTAATCGCTTCGGGTAGCCAAATTGATCCAATCGAACTGGTGGAATTACACATGCCATTCGCGACGCAGGTAAAACTCACTTGGGTGGGATCGGAAGAAAGCCTTCGGAATTACGTCGCGGGCGAGGGTGAGTACGCCGGAGAGAGCACCCATGGCTACAGCGGGTTTGACGGTTCGTTCGGTCCAAATGGATGGGAAATCGATGCTGGCACATTCGACAGCATGGAAGCCGCCCTGTCGAAGGCAATTCACAAAAGGAATGCCCAGGCGAATGCCAGCGAGAAGACGATCGACGTTGACGCTGCGTACAAGCTCAATCGGGATAGCAAGATCACCGTCAACAAAACCACGTATTCTGAGACTTTCACCTTGAAGTTGGTGTTCGTGAGCGCAATTGGAACGTTCACGGAACACACCCTCAAGGCTACGCAACATCCGGGTGGCGCTGGAGGTGTGCCGGCTTACTTCACCTACGCGCTTGACGGACGCGACATTGGGTAGCCGGAAACTGTAGGGAGCCTGAGTAGTCCGCGAGTTCGCGTTTCAATCGTTCAATGATCTTCGGCGAACGAACTACAGGTAAGGTGATTGTCGACAGTCAGAGCCACTTGCGCGATTGAACGCAGCGAATGTGGCCGGACCCCGTTCTTTGGCCCACCATCAGTGAGAGCGAGTGGTAGTTACCTTGCCCGAGGACAGTAACTCAGCGTCCTGACCATACGCGAGAAGATGATGGGCCGCGGCGCTCGAAAGCTGCTTACGAGCCGCACCTTTTATTACAATGTCGCTTGAGCTGCTGACCGCATTGCCGCTACTGCGGCGACCTGATGCATGGCGGCGAGGTGGCTGCTGGTCGCCGAGAGCGGCCACTCGACTGAGGCCCCTCGCTGTCGGATCGACGTCGGAGCGCAACGCAGTGCGGGCCTGGCGAGACTCCTGGAATCGCCTGACAGAGCGGGAGTCTGGGCCGGCCGCGGCCTGCTTCTCCTAGGGAACGATCTCAGCACCGTCGCCGGCGCTCGACGTGAGTAGCGCGTTCAAGAGGTTGCCCGGTTCGTCGTAGAACTTCGACGGCGATCCCACCGGGATTGTGATGGTCAGACGGTAGCGAGTTGAGCGGCGGTGTTGGTTTCGGTAGTCACCTCCGAGTGTTGCGGTGTGTTCGGGCTTTCGAGGGTGAGGTGGCGGCGTTCGATCGCGATCACGAGCTTGGAGAGGTCGGTGTAGCCGATCACGCGCCGGAACTGCTGCTCGGCTTGGAGCATCCCGGCTGCGGTCCAGCGCTTGCGCATGTCGCCGTCCTGCCAGCGCTTGACGTTGCGCTGGGTGTGCCGGACGATCTCGATCATCGACTCGATCGCGTTCGTCGAGGACAGCGTCTTCGCGAGTCGGCCGGTGATCCCGAGCCCCATCAGCGTGAGCGTCTCAGGCATCCCCTCCCGCAGCGAGCCGGCCGCGTCCGGCCAGCTGCGCTGGAGCTCTGAGGCTAGGAGCTCGAGTTGCTGTTCGGCGTCCTTCGGGTCCTTCAGCGCCCACGCTCCACGGATCCGGGCGAGGATGGCAGGGCGGTCGCGTTCGGGCAGCAGATCGAGCACATTTCTCTCCTTGTGACGATGGCAGCGATGCACCAGCGCGTACTCGCCGAACACGTCCTTGATCGCCCGGCGCAGCGCCTTCCCGCCATCGAGGACGAACAGGATCGCCTGCCCGGGGTCAAGGCCCCGGTTGACGAGATCGGCCAGCAGCGAGCGCGCGAGCGTCGCGTTCTCTGTGCTGCCCTCCCACAACCCGAGCGGGACCTTCACGCCCTCGGTCGTGATCCCCAAAGCGACGACGTGAACACGCCCGGCGATCTCCAGGCCGTCGAGCATCATCACCGCCAGGCGCGCGTCGTCCAGCCGACGGGCCATCAGCTCGGAAAGCGCAGTGCGGGTCTTCTCGATGAACAGCTCCGATACCGTGCTCTTCCTGGTCGATGTAGCGGTCCGCTGGACCTGCTCGCCGACGGGCTCGCCGACCCTCGCGAACTTCCGGGTCGAGACCCCGGCGAGCATCCGGTCCATCACCGCCCGCGTGAGCGGATCGCGATCAGCGAAATACTCGTATGTGGCGACCGGCAGCTCCCGCTCGTCATCGGCTGTGCGGACACGCGGGCGACTGACCGCAACACGCCGGCCACCCAACGTCATCGACCCATCCTCATGGCCGTGACGCTTCGCGGTCCGACCCGGGTTGTGCTTGCCCTTCGCGCCGACAACCTCGCTCACCTCGAGCTCCATCAGCTCGTGCACCACGCCGAGCCCGATACCCACGCTCAACGCGAGCAGTCCCTCCCTCGCCGCGCCCACGAGCTCACCGAGCGCCTCCTGAATCTGCGGTGGGAGCGAACTCTCGACGGCCTCCACGGCCGTTACGACCTGCGGTCCGGATACCTTCTCCATGGCGGTTCCTCCTGTCCTCTCGGACTTGGTTAGCGCCCCGAACGCTCCCAGCCGGAGCGGACAGGGCGGGAGGGACCGCCACTCAAAGTTCTACGAGACTTCGGACAACCTCGCGTTCAACTCAGAGCATGTCAATGGCCATCGACAGAGCAGGTGTCTGCCGGTTGACGGCCGGTGCCCTGCTCGTCGCCAAGAGCAGGGAGGCGCATCGCGCCCGCTCTCGCGGCTGAGCGAGCGTCTGAGCTGAGTCCTCCCTGACGCTCGCTGCGGACGAGACTCAGTCGTCAGCGGCGCGCACAGTCGCGCGCCCGCAACTGCTCACGGGAGCGAGCGTGTCCCGACTGCAGGCTGGCTCGGTTTGTCGCGCTGATGATGCATGGCGCTCAGATCCCGTGTGTGATTCCTCCATCTACGAGTAGAGCCGTGCCGGTGACGTAGCTTGCGGCCTCCGAGCAGAGGAAGGCGGCCACTGCTCCGAGCTCGTCGATCGTCCCGAGGCGGCCGGCCGGGACCTGCTCGGCAGCGGCGCGCTCGGCCATCTCCTTGGAGCCGATCGTCTGGATCAGGCGATCGGTGGCGATCAAGCCGGGAAGGATCGTGTTGATCGTCACCCCGTCGGCAGCCATATGTCGGGCCAATGTCTTGAACGCGCCGAGTGTGCCGGCGCGATGTGCGTTTGAGAGCATCAGTGTCGCGATCGGCTCACGCGCTGCGCTCGAGGCGACGTTGAGCACCCGACCGAAGCCACGCTCGCGCATCTCCGGTGCAACCTGTTCGATCAGGCTGATTGGCGCGAGGACGAGGGAGCGGTGGGCGGCCTCCCACTGCTCGCGCGTAAAGCCGAGGGGGTCGGGGTCGGGCGGTGGCCCTCCGGTGTTCGTGACGAGTATCTCGATCGGGCCGAGCGTGGCCTCGACATCCGCCACGAGACCCGCAGCGGCCTCCAGGTCAGAGCTGTCGTAAACGAATCCGACCCCGCCGAGATCGGCCGCGGCGGCGTCGATCCGCTCGCGCGAGCGAGACGCGAGCGCCACCCGCGCTCCCTCTGCGACAAGGGCGCGCGCGATGCCAAAGCCGATCCCTTGCGATGCACCTGTGACGAGCGCGACTCTGTCCTTGATGCCCAAGTCCACGGGTCAAGCCTACGGCTCCACGGCATACCGTCGGCGACCGGCTGCGGTTTATGGTCTGCGGGCATGCTCATCCGGGACGCCGATCCACAGCTCGACGCGAGCGCGTGTGCGGCGATCTACGGGCCGTACGTCTGCGATTCGGTCGTCTCCTTCGAGGAGCGGCCACCGACAGTGGAGGAGATGGCGGGTCGCATCGCTGCGGCGTACGCGTGGCTCGTAGCCGAGCACGAGGGCGTCACGCTCGGCTATGCGTACGGCTCGGGTCACCGGGATCGCGCCGCGTACCGCTGGGCGGCGGACGTCGCTGTGTACATCGATTCAGACCATCACCGATCGGGCATCGGGCGTGCGCTGTACACCCGCCTGTTCGAGCAGTTGCGAGCGATCGGCCTGTGGACGCTGTGCGCCGGGATCACCCAGCCCAACGACGCGAGCAACGGCCTGCACCGTGCGCTGGGATTCGCCCCCGTCGGGACCTACCGGCGGATCGGCTGGAAGGCCGGCGCCTGGCACGACGTCCAGTGGTGGCAACTGGACCTGCACCCCGGCGAACCAGGACCGCCAGAGGAACTCGAGCAGGCGGTTACATAACGAGCATCGGGTCGGCGAATCGACGTGGACGTGACATTCCTCGGGCCGTCGTGGGACGGCCGCTCATCGCGGCCCTGGCCGCTCTCGGACGGCGACCAAGAGGGCCGCGATGCTTGGAGGCCGGCAGGCGGCTCGCCGTTTAAGCCGCGAGACGGTAGCGGCGCGGGCGCTCGCTGACCTCGCGTACCTGTTGGTTCAGGGTCAGGCGCACCAGGCAGTTGCCGACGGCACCGGAGGACCGGTTCAGCGCCCGCGCGATGGCGGTCGGGCCGTGCGGGGCGCTGTCGGCGTTGCGCTTCAGGTACGTCATCACGAGCCCGTCGACTCGCCGGACTTTAGGCGCTCCGCCGCCGGCTTCCCTGCGTCTGCCTTCGTTGCGGGGGTCTTCGCTTTGGTGGCCTTCGTCGCCGGGTTCGGCTTGGTGGCCGTGGTCGCCTTCGCCTTGGTTGCAGCCGCTCGCGGCCGGGTGGCCTTCGGCTTGGCGGTCTTCGACTTCGCGGGTGCTGTCGTGGTCTTAGGCATTGCGCTTTCTCCTTTGTTCTTGCCCTCGGGGGCGTTGTCGGTCGAACGTCATAGCTCGACCTGCCCGGAAGCTCAAGTCCTTTGCTCAGGCTGCCTGGGGCGCGCCCCGTTCCCGGCGGCCCACGGTGTCGGCGTGCTCGCCCAGCCTCCACGTTGGCCGCCACAGGGCACGTGTCGGCCCGACAGGCGCCTGGAGCGCGCCAGGCCAGGTCATGGGCCAGTGCCGTGCGGTGCGGCGCCCAGGCGCCGCTGTCGCGGCGGTCACGTCGGGCACGACTTGATCTCTGCGCGGAGTCGAGCTATCCGTTCGTGCTCTACGAATCGGTGCGCGCCGGCATAGCCACGCTGGCGAGCAGGAAGGAGACGAGAAGATGACCGCGGTGCTGAGCTTCGCCGCGACAGGCGTTCTGGTTGCCCTCGGAGTCTGGGTGCTCGGCGGTCTGGTGCTGCGCATCGGCGGGACGCTGCTGATCGTTGGCGGATTGCTGAGCACCGCCGCCACCGGGTCACCCTCGTCGGCGCTGCTGACCGTGGTCGGCGCCCTCGCCTGGCTGGCCGGGCACTGGCTGTACGCGGTGCGCCACCACTACTACAGCTCGCCGCTGGCGCGGCGCGTCTTCCTCGAGGCGCTGCCTGCGCGGCTTGATCCGACGAGGCGGTGGAGCATCCCCAACATTCCTCCCGACCGTCGATAAGCGCGCCGCGAGGCGGTGACGGATCTGCAGGCGAATGACGACACCTGCGCTGAGGTCTGTCTGCCGCGACTGGAATCCACACCGAGGACACCAAGCAAACATCCCCGTTTGGGCACTGGTGCCCAAACGGGGACCGATCGGTGGCCGCCGACGTCCCTGCACACCCGCAAGAAACCAGCGGATATGCAGGGATCTTTAGAAATGGAGCTAGCGAGACTCGAACTCGCGACCTCCTGGGTGCGATCCAGGCGCTCTCCCAACTGAGCTATAGCCCCCTGTGTGCCGCGCGACGGCCGGCCGGGTGCACTCTGGCACGAAGTGTAGTGGCGTTGTGATGCGGTTGTGACGCCGGTCGCGCGGCGGTATGCCGGTCGTCCGCTCGCAGCGAGACCCGGGCAGCGAACGGCCGGGCGAGGCAGGCGGTATATGGTTTGCCAGGGCATGGGACTGCTCGATGACGCCATCCGCGAGCACCTGGAGCTCAAGCGCCTGCGCGGCGCCGATCCGGGACGGGTCGCGCACGAGGAGCACGAGGCCTTCGGACCCGTTCACGGCGGCGAGTCGGCGGGCGCGGATGGTGGTGCAGGCGTCTCGGATGATCTGGCGGGCGAGATGGCCGACGAGTCCAAGCCGGGCGCGTCGGCGCTCGACGACGACCACGCGCACGCGGCGGGAGCGGACACCGTCCGGGCGGACGACGTCGAGGGCTTCTCGAGCGTCGCTCAGGAGACGGCCGAGCTGGACATGCGCGCGGTGCTGGGCGAGGAATCCGCCCACGACGACGCGGCGGTCAGAACAGCCGCTGCGGGACCCGCCCAGGACGGACTCTCCACGGAGGATGCCCCCACAGAGCAGGGTGACGACCCGCTCGAGTGGGAGATGCCGGAGCGATGACGCCGTATCCGGCATAGCCGGTGTGCCCAGATCGGGTCGCGCTGCCTACGCAGGGACGATTCAGATTCAGTGCCCGGTCGGCCCTGAGAACTTGACGCGAGTTCCCCCGCCATCGCACTGGATGTTCTGGGGCAGCGTTGGGGCGGGCTTGCACTCGTAGTTGACGTTGTTCACTTCAAACGAATCGACCTGCTCACGAGCGTTGAAGCGCAGCATCCACGTGTCGCCGACGGCATTTGCCTGCTGGCAGCCATACGCGCCCCCAGCCTGCTTGGAGCCGAGCTTTGCGACCGAGAGATGGGCGATGCCAGTGGTCACGCTCTTGCAGCTCATCATCCGTGCCGGCACGGCGAAGTTGAACGTGAGGGTGGCGCCTCTGGGGATCGCCTGGACCGCGTTCAAGGTCACCGTGTAGAGCGAGCCACCGAGCGAGTACGAGCCGCCGGAGAGCTCGTAGGCGCCGCGGATCGACGAGGGTTTCGCAACGACGCCACTCAGCTTGAGATCGGTGTCCGACAACGCGATTCGGAGCTTCCTGTTGCTGGCGCCGCCGGCGACGCTCACAACCGCTTTGCAGGCCACTGCGTTGCCCTTGCACGTGACCGACACGGTCTTGGCCGCCGCCGTGGCCGCCACCTCGCCGGAGAAGGCGACGACGGGCGTCGCGAGCACTGCGGCCACGAGCGCGCTCAGGATCAGGGCTGCAGAGGAAACCATGCGAGCGGTGATGCACCGCTCGCGCCGCTCTGAGCTGCGCCGGTCATCCGCTCCACCGAGCCACACCAATGACGTCGTCAACTTGCCCATTTCCCAGATCTCGCTGCAGGTTTGCATGATCGATCGACAGCGTCTGGCGACGATAACGCATTCCCAGGACGATTCTTGCGGCGCTCGGCCGGGGCGTCCTGGGATCTGTCTGCCGCGGGTGGTGACTACGTACGTACGCCGCTAGCAGCCAACCGCGGTCGGCGGCGGCAAGGTACCGGCAAACGGCGGCCGAGTCGCTCTGTTGGGGCTATATTGAAGCCTCCTGGGGCCATAGCTCAGCTGGGAGAGCGCCTGCTTTGCAAGCAGGAGGTCACCGGTTCGATCCCGGTTGGCTCCATGTAACCGTAGTCAATGCGAACCGCCGGGACACGGAAGGTCGGTTCGATTTGGTCGCGTGCGTCTACGCGGATTGTGTCGATCATGGTTTGGAGTACGTCCTTGACGCGCGTGGGGGTGCTGTCGTTGAGTGCGGCGCGCAGGTTGCCGCGTAGCGCGTCGAGGTCGGCGTCGGTGGCGCGCTCGGGCTGCTCGTCGTCGTGTTGGGCGGCGAGTCCGCTGGCGCGGTCCTCTAGCGCTTTGGCTTGCTCGCTGAGGGTGGCTATGCGCGGGGCGCAGGTGTCCTCGGGCATCGTGCCGGCCTCGAACGCGCGGAAGTAGCGCTCCAGCACCGCGCGCGTCTCGGTGAGCTTGTCCTGTATCGCGGCAAGCTCGGACTGCTGCTCGCCGCCGCGTTGGGACAGCCGCTCGTATGTTTCGCTGATCGCGTCCTCGATCAGGTCGTGATCGTTGAGTACCTTCCAGAGTCGGCGGGTGACGGCCTGCTCCAGCCGTTCGGCGGGGAGACGGTCTGAACTGCCCCGGGTTTGTTGGAGGCGTTTTTGTTTGAGTAGTCGTGTCGGTGTTCTTCAGTGTTGCAGTCGTGCCGGTGGGCATGTGGGCAACCCGTAGGGTTGTCCAAGGGCTGTGGTCAGCTTGCTGTCCACAGCCCGTCATGTCCACGGGCCTTTGTTCGTCGTCCCGGCCGCGGTCGTGGCGGCGTGGTTGTTCTCGTACTCGACGGGTGGGAGTCGTTCGCAGGAGCTGTGTAGTCGCTTGTGGTTGTACCAGTTGACCCATTGCAGTGTGGCGAACTCGACTTGCTCCATCGTCTTCCATGGTCCTTGCTGGTTGATCAGCTCGGTCTTGTAGAGCCCGATCGTTGACTCGGCGACGGCGTTGTCATACCCATCGCCGATCGATCCGATCGAGGGGTCCGCGCCAGCATCAACGAGCCGTTGGGTGAACGCAAAACTCGTGTATTGGCTCCCGGCATCGGAGTGGGATATGAGGCCCTCCGGGACGGGGGTGCCGTGATGGTCGCGGGCCCAGAGCGCCATCTCCAGCGTGTCCAGGACGAGCGGTGTTTTCATCGTGGTGTCGGCCTTCCAGCCGACGATCCTGCGGGAGAACACGTCGATCGTGAACGCGACATACACCGTCCCTGACCACGCCGGCACATACGTGAAATCGGAGACCCACAGCCGGTTCGGGGCAGCCGCTTTGAAGTCGCGGTCCACGAGGTCGGGCGCGCGGGTTGATTGCCCGTCCGGGATCGTGGTGCGGCGCTTCTTGCCCCGCACAGCGCCTTTCAGGCTCTCCCTGGCCATCAGGCGTTCCACCGTGCAGCGGGCGACCTTGACGTCTTCGCGCGCCAGCTGCCACCAGACCTTCCTGGCGCCATAGACGCCGAGGTTCTCCTTGTGCACCCTACGGATCTCACCGCGCAGGCGCCGATCCCTCAGCGCTCGCTCTGAGGGCGATCGTTCGCGGGCCTTGACCGCGTAATACGTTGACGGGGCGATCTGAAGCGTCCTGCAGAACGGCTCGACCCCATACTCATCGCGGTGCGCGTCAACCACCCTGCTCATCTCCTCGGCTGCGGGTCGAGCTCCCGCGCGAAGAAAGCTGAGGCGGCCTTCAGGATCTCATTCGCGCGACGCAGCTCCCGGTTCTCACGCTCCAGATCTTTGATCTTCTGAGCCTCCTCGCTCGTGACCCCATGCCGACGGCCACCATCGACTTCGGACTGGCGCACCCACTTCCGCAGCGTCTCAGCCGTCATCCCGCACTTCTGCGCGACCGACACCATCGCCGCCCATTCGGTCGCGTACTCACCACGATGCTCCATGACCAGGCGAACCGCCCGCTCACGCACTTCTGCTGGATACCTCTTGTTCTTGGCCATCGCCCAATCCTCTCAAGCGATCAGGCCTCCAACAAACCCGGGGCGGTTCACATCGTGGTGAGCGAATGGTGAGCAAACGACGAGCCCATCTGGCGCAACGGCCAATCTGGTTCACGCACGAACCGTTCAGCGACGCGAGACGGGCGAAGAAGATGTTGTGTGTCGTGATTTCTCATATCTGATGGGTCAGTCTCCTTTCCACAACGAAAACGTCGATTTCAAGCGCCGAACGGGACAGCCCAGTCGCCGGCACGACGCGGCCCGGTATCCCCGTCCACTAGATAAAGGTCCCTTTCGGTGCCCCTGCGGTACGGGCGGCCGAGAACTTCCTCACGGGGTGGGCAATACAGAAAGGTCGATCCAACCCCCGTTATGGGACAGACTTAGGAAATCTTTATCTACGGCGAATGCCCGAACAGACGGCCCGGCGCCCTGATGGCCACGCACCCGAACGCAGGCGCCACTTCGCCACAAACCACCGCCATAGCAAGCGGTGGCGCTCGATTCCCGGCTACTCAACGCGCCAGGGGATTCAGGGTAGGTCGTCCGGCGCCTTTAGAATCGTTGTGATCGACGTGGGCAAACGGCACCGTCAGAAAACCAAGAAGGCAGGCTCTGATGCCTTTCGCATGGTCATCGCATCGTCGCCCCCTGATGAGGTCAGCATCGGGCCGGAATTGGACCTCATCAAGGCTGCGTTGCTCTACGGCGATGAGGTCACGCTTCTGAGTCCAGTTACGACCATGTTCCTCGGCGTCGAGCAGTGGGGCCGCTTCTCGATGGTCGAGCAGCTAGGGCTCATTCGCAAAGTTGCCCCCTACATGAAAGAGCACAACTTCGCCGTCGTGGATGAGGGCGCAGACAAAATCGAAGCGATCTTGAGAGAGGGAGGCCGCCACAATCGGCTTCTGCGCGCTCAACTCATGACGAAGTTCAAGCCCACGCAAGAATCGACGGCACGTGAGCTTGAGGCCCTATCCCAGAGAGCCGGCCTCAACCAACTTGCGGGCGCGCGAGCCAAAGGCTTGCTGAAGATCGAGAGCGTTGATCCCGGCACGACCGTCGATCTGATCGCTTCGTGCGTTATCTCCGCGCAGCTGACTCAAGAAGGCAAGCCGAACGATCAGGTCCACGCAGACCAAATGGTAAATAGCTTCATTAGCAAGTTGTCAGAGCACCTTTCCTCGGGGCGCGAGTATCTGATCTTCGACGAGAAGATTGCCAGCCTGACGCGGGCAGCTATCGGCGTTGGGCTATTCAAGCCCGCGAAAGGTCCAGCGGGACGATGCGCGCAGGCTATGACCGCTTCTGGGCTGATGGCACGATTGCCGACATTCCCAGATGCGACAGTCGATGAAATCCTAGACATCCGCTCTGAGCTTTCTCCAGCACTCACGCAATTTCGCGGCGCGATGGTCACGTTGTCAAAGGAGTTCGAGCAGCCGGCCTGGGACAAAGGATTCGAGGACGAGGTGCAGGACGCATGGGTGGAGTCGGTCCATCCTGCTGTCGAGGCAATAGACGAGTCCGTCCGCAGCAACAAGTCACTGCTGACCGTGGCGTCCGATGCTACTGGCGCGATGAAGGGCTCAGCACCGGGCCTGGCCATTCTCGGGGCCGGAATGATGGGCCACGACAGTCTCGCTGCCGCAGCAGGGGGAGCGGTTTCGGCTACGGGTGCACTATTGCAAGCTATGCGCGCGCGCACGAACACTGCACGCCAGATACGGATGCAGCCCTTCTACTTCGTATACGCCCTGAATCAGGCGCTCCCCTCACGGCGCGGAACCTGACCCGAGAAGAAACCCACACGTCCGACTAGCACGCAGTCGAGTCGCTCTGCTCGGAGAGCCCATAGCTACAGATACTTCCCGCCTCGCCGCCTGAACTCATCCAACTCACGGTTCGGGTTCTTGCCGCCCGGTCCATAGCCGTGCTTGACGAGGAACGTCGGGACATTTTCGTACTCGACCTTGACGACCGCCGCCTCGGCACGCCTGTCGTGTCCCGACACAAAGAACGCACCTATAGAGGTTTCCGCTCCGCAGCCGCACCAGCACTCGCCGGTCGGAAGAACCTTCGCAGCGCCTCCTTCTTGGGCACTATCCATGACTAGCCTCCTTGAACTACCTCCTTGGATTACTTCCTTGGACTCTAGCACGGTTCCACGGGTCGCGCACGCAGCAGGAACGCGCCCCGCAGGGTTATCCCTGCGCTGGCTGTCTGGGGTAGAGCGCGTCCAACTGATCTGCGTCCTTCCAGAAGCCCACGATGCGGCGGCTGATTCGCTGGTCGCTGCGCGCGGGGAAGCTGTCGTGGTCGGCGTAGGTGTCGTGCGGCTCGGGCCACTCCCGTAGGCAGTGTGTGACCGACCCCAACTGGCGGCAGGTCGTATGAAGGCGAGGCGCGAGGGCATACCAGGCGTCGGAGTCGGTTTGCTCGTTGCTGAGTAGCTGGTCGGCTTCGTCAAGGGTTTCCCGAAGGAGCTGGCGCATGGCGGCGACTCGCTCTGTGGCCTGCTTGCGCGCGTGGCGCCATTCACGGTGCTGCGGCGACTCGGGCAGAACGACCTCTCGACCGCGGCGTGCCTGCGCAAGCCGTCTGCGGCCGGTGGGGGTCATCTTCACAAAGTCGATCCTGAAGCGACGGAACGGCACGAGCGCGCCGGTTGCGAGGAAGGCGTCGATCTGCGGACGCAGGCTGCGGGTAGTCCAGCCCACGCGGGCAAATCCAAGGTGTTCGATGACCTCGCCGAGCGTCACGCCGTCGGCGGGTCCTCGATGGTGTCGTTCGGCGCGCTCGGCCGCGGCAAGCACGACCGCATCGGAGACGGGCTCAAACCGGCGCAGCTCATCCCGCCTGGCGTGTGCTCGTGCTGCGGATGCGCGCGTGCTCGCATGTGGCATATCGCAAAACCCTTGGTATTGATGACGCGCCCGTTACGGCGTCATCAGGTGGTCGAAGTGCATGGCGACCTCTGAGGCGATCGACTGCTTGCCGCGGCGTTCGATCAGGCCGGCGGCGTCCAGACGGTCCAGCGCGCCGCTGATCTTGGTCTGCTGCTTGCGCTTCCTGGCCCCGAGGGCGTCGTGGACCTGTGCATCGGTCAGCGGTGCCTCGCCAGCGGTCGCGCGCCGCAGCAACGTTGCGAGAACGGCGCTCTCGCAGCAGCGGCCAGCGCTGGGGTTCTCGCTGTTGTTCTGCGTGGCCTCGTGGAGCCGGACGGCGGGATGCGAGGGTGTCGCCAGGTCGTTCCAGCGGTGGATCAGGCTCGCTCTGCGCAGGCGTTTGAGGCTGTCGGGGACGTGGCCGGGTACATCGACAGCGCGGGCAATCTCGGCTTCCGAGAGAGGCCGGTCAGTGTCGAGGATCAGCGTGAGGACGGCTTGGTCGAGACGGACGTGCGCCTCGGATTCGAGTGAGCTAATTTGGTCGAGCATGGGAGCGTTCTCTCCTGTGTCACGGTCTCGGGCGGGGCTCCAATCCCCGCGCCGGGACCATATTTATGTGTACGAGCGGCAGCTATACCGTGCGCCTCGCAGCTTGTGGGCGCGGTAGACGAAGCCGACACGAGCCCGATACCGTCACGCAACACGGGCCGCCGGCAGCGCACCAAACGAGTCCCCGGCGAGGCGGTAGCCGACGCCGCGCATGGCGCATACGAGGCCATCGGCGCCGGCCTGCGCGAGCTTGCGCCGCAGCCGCGAGGCGTGGCAATCCAGCGTCCGCGTGGTGCCGGGCGAGCGAAACCCCCACACCTCCCGCAGCAGCTCATCCTTGGTGAAGACACGGACGGGATCACGCGCGATATACGCCAACAGCGCGAACTCCAAGCGACGCAACGCGACCGGAGTCACACCGACGATCACCTCGTGCGCCGCGGTGTCGATCCGCAGCTCCCCGTACTCGATCACGCCAAGTTCCTCGCCAGGGTCGCGCCGCACAAGCGCCTGCACACGCGCGCGAAGCTCCGGGTACGCGAAGGGGGCGCGCAACACGTCATCGGCGCCCGCCTCGAAGCCGCGCAGCACGTCGCCGAGGTCGCCGTTCGGGCTCATCCACAGCGCCCGCAAGCCGGGCTTGACCTCCGGCATGAGCGCCCCCGCGCGGAGCTTGCGCAGCACGTCAAGGCCCGCGCCGCGGCGTGTCGCGCGCCCAAAGATGACTAGCTCGACCGCGCTGGCGCCGCACATGGCGCGCAGCTTCGCGGGGTCGCTGGCGCGACGGACCTCGTAGCCATCGAGCGTCAACTCGTCGGCCAGCGCGAGGTTCACGTGCTCCTCGCCGTAGAGCAGCAGGACGGCCCGGTCCTCGGTCGGAGGGAAGCCCTGGCCCGTGGCATCGGACACGTTCATGGGCGGGGCGTGGTGTTCGGTGGACGTCGCGGTCATCTGGCCTCCCTTTTCGGCGCACCGAAGCCCGCCAACGCGCAGACGACCCCACCGCACGCAGCTACGGTAGGCCCTGGGCATCGAAGGAATCAGCTTCGGTGCTCGGGCCGGGCGGGTGTTCCAGACCCGTCCGGCCGCATGAATGGTCAATTGACGCGGATGAGATAGCGACGCCCTCGGACAGACCATTTCCGGCCATGCAGGCGAGCCCGCCTCCGCCCCCTATCCCGCTTCGTCAAGCGACATCCGCCCGCCGGGGGCGTGCGGAGCGGTAGGTCGGTTCGATCCGATCGCGTGCATCAACTTTGCCGCGCTACTAAGAGCATGTGCGGCCCGCCCGTAGGCGAACATAGGTTCGTGTCCGCCGGTCCACGTAGTCTGATGCCAGATGCCGTTCTCAGCTAACCGTCTGCTTGTTACGCCCCGCCGGAGCGCCAGCAATGGCAGAGACGCCTGAGCTTGTGGGCGAGAGCTTTGGCAAGCCCGAGTCGGTGGAGCAGTGCCTCTCCATCATGGCCGAGGTCGCCGAGGAGCAGCGTGATAGGAACCGCCACCTGGACACGAAGGCTGCCAGCATCGCCGGATTCGCAGGGACAGCGTTGACGCTCAACCTGACCCTCGGGCGACCCCTCCTTGAGCAGCACTTCAGCGCATACCCGTGGGCGCACGGTCTGATCCGGGACGCCTTTATCGGGTCAGCGCTTCTATTCGCCGCCGCAGGCGTCACTGCCATTGGCGGGGTTCTACGCCCAGCTAGGACCAAGGATCTGGATGAGGAGGCGATCGACGCCTATGCGGACCGACCGAAGGTGATCACGCCGCCGCCCGAGCTACGGGAAACCTGGCTACAGACTGTCGTGGCGACGGCGCTCGCCGATCGCAAAGCGGGGAACACAAAGGCCACATGGTCGAACATCGGGGTGGTGCTGCTCGTCCTGGGGATCGTGGGGCTTCTGGTGCAGGCGGCTACACTGGCGGTAGCGTCATGACGGCCGACGACAAACCGCCACCGAGGCCGCCACGACCGAAGCCAGACAAACTTACGGTTCTCAAAGAGAGCGAGAGGCCAAAGTGAGTGAGGACAAAAAACCGCCGCTGCCGTCACCGCCAAAAGCTGGACCCGCCCCGAGGCCAGTACCGCCACGACCAAGGCCGGACAAGCTCACGGAGCTCGCATGAGCAACGAGAAGAAACCGACACCGAAAGCGCCGCCAAAGTCGTCACCGAAGGGCGAATCTGGGTCCAGGCCGGCGCCGCCGCGCCCCGCCTCCGACAAACTTCGCTCCGTACTCGGTGGGGGCGGACCACAAGGAAAGAAGCGATGAGCAACGATCCAAAGCCCAACCCGGCACCATCGGCGCCACCGCGCCCACGGCCCGACACCATGACGAAAGTCGGGAAGTCGGAGAAAGGGCCGCGCGAGACGCGCTAGCTGGACCGCGAGGACGCGCACAGAGTCGCGTCCTCGCCGCGTCGGGAGTTGTCCGTCAAGCCCGAACATGGGTTTGACCTCGGTTGCTCGCCGAAACCCGGAACCGGCCGCGCGGCTTCTAACCTCGATGTGATGGTGTGCATCTTCTGTGGACTAGACCGCAAGCGCAGCCGGGAGGATGTCTTCCCGAAATGGCTCCACCCGCTGTTTCCGCTGTTGGGCGAAGCCGAATACCTGCGCCGCTTGGTGACGCCCTCGTCCGATGACGAGCATCGGCGCCCAGCGAGCGGCGTGTTCGATGTCATCGTCCGTGATATCTGCACGACCTGCAACAACGGCTGGATGTCGCAGCTAGAGGAACAAGTAAAGCCCATCCTCACGCCGATGCTGCGTAACCAGCCGCGTACACTCACCGCCCCCGAGCAGCACCTTCTCGCTACGTGGGCTACAAAGACGGCCCTCACGATGCAGGGCGCGAACATTGGCGGCGAGAGGTTCACGCCTGCCGCCGACTACCACTGGTTCCACGACCATCGTGTTCCGCTACCAAACGCGCATATCTGGCTCTGCCGCTACGGAGGTCAAGGCAACTGGCCGCTGTCCGTCCACCAGTGGGGCATGACCATGAGACCGCCCGGCGCACCCGAGCCGCAGCCGAGCGACCCGGTGAACGGCTACAGCGTCGTCTTCGCCATCGGCCCGGTCGTCTTCTGGCTATGGGGGCACAGCCTCACCGGCGGCCCATACATCGAAGCGCGCTCAGACGATGCCCACCGGCTCATCTGGCCAGCACTCGGCAACGACGTTTATTGGCCGCCCCGTCGCACGTTCCAGGCCGAGGCTGAGCTACAAGAACTATCTCATCGAACACCTACGGGTGTCGAACCTCGCGGACTTGCCGAGATGGCCCCACGGCTACCCCAGCTCACGCACTAGCGTTCCGCGAGGGGAACTGGCCCGGCTCTAGTCCGCGTCGTCAAGCGACATGCGCCCGCCAGCGAGCGGCGCAAAGCGGTTCGCATTGACTTCGGTTGGCTCCACTGGAGAAAAATCCTGCAAATCAGCTAGGTTTGGTAAGCGTTCAGTGGGTTGGGCTGTTCAGGTGAGTAGTGGGATGGGGTCGCCGCGGGCGTGGGCGGTGAGTGTTTCGGGTGAGGTAGACGGTGAGGGAGCGGTGTTGTAGGCGGCAGGTGGTGTGCGCGGAGAGGAGTCGCTCGATGCGGCGTTCGCCGCTCTCGGACTGGGTGCCGAGAGAGAGCTTGCGGTAGATGACTGCGCCTCTGAGAGCGCGCTCGGCGTGGTTGTTGGTCGGTTCCACGCCATCGTGGGTAGCGAATGTCCATAGTGCGGGCCATGCCTTGATGAGGTTGCGTGCCATGCCGCGGCAGTACTTGTTGCGCGCCCGTTTTGAGGCGTAGCGGCCGACGATTGGTTTGAACTCGCTTTGCAGCCGACGGATCGTGCGCTTCAGCTCGTGCCGATCGCCGGTGTGCGTGTAGACCTCCCAGGCCCAGAAGACACGCTCGCAGAGAGCGAGGCCGTGTTCGCCGAACTCTTTCTCCGTGGTAAGTCCTTCGGCGTGCGCAGCGAAATCTCGCTTCAGGTGCGCCCAGCAAAGCTGCCGGCGAGCCAACGGGAGGTGCGCGTAAGCCCACCAGCGGTCGGACGTCACGATCGCTTTCGTCTGCGCGAGGAGGGTCTTGGCGTGGTCCTCGTGGCGGTCTGGGGCGAGGTGTAGGTAGGCGTGACGCCGGTCGAAGATGCCCCACAGTGCGCGGCGCTCCCCCGCGGTCCGCCAGCCCGTCTCGTCCATATTCACCGCGCCCGCGCCGCGAAGGGCCGCCAGCAGGTCGGCGTGTGGCTCAGCCAGCGCCTCGCTGGCGCGGGCGAGGATCGCGTCCACCGTCCCGGTGCTGATCCTCGAGCCGAACAGCTGCTCGCATAGCTCCACCACGTCACGCCGGGAGATACGGTTGCGCACCGAGAGCGCCGCGACGGCCGCCTGAAAACGGGGTCCAAACGCGCTCTGGGCAACCTCTGCCGGCAACTCGCCGCGCGGGCACTCACCACAGCCCGGGCAACGTACCCGGTGACACTGGTGCTCGGTAAGCCTGACTCCGATCACGGGCAGCTCCTCGACCTGCCAGCGCATCGGCTCGCCTACCCTCAAGCGCTCGCCCCGCGCGAAGACGTGCCCGCAGCGACAGCGCTCAGGCCAATGCTCGATGACGTCATCCACGGCCCACGCCGGCAAAAACGGCCGGCCCTTGCCCTCATGACCGGGCTGGGCGCCCTGTTTGCGGCCCGATGGATCCTTGCCACGCTTCGGTGTGCCGGCGGGCGGATCGGCGCTCGGGGGGATAGAAGAGTTGCGCGAGCTGCGGTTCAGCCCGCGCTCAAGCTGGGCGATCCGCTCATCCTGACGCGTGACATGCGCCTCCAACTGCTGGATACGGCGGTCCATCCGCAAGAGAACCTCAACGACGACCTCCCGTCCAGCGTCGTAAATCGCCTCCGCCTCAGCACGCTCCACACACCAAAATTCGACGGAACGGAGTTATGTCCCCCAACCCACTGAACGCTTACTAGGTTTGGGTAGGTGGCAGGTACTCTATGGTATCGGATTTGGCGTTTAGAGTACCGCGGGTGCGTACCACATCGGACCCGATCCTGTAGGGGGATCGACGTAGTGCCGGCTTGCAGGCAGGAGGTCGAGGTCCGAGCCCTTGCAGGGCTTCCGGCCTTCACGCGAGGCTCGAATCAGGTTTCGTCGCCGTCGGAGTGAGTCCGTAGGCCGGGCCGCGTCCGGTCTTGGCGCGCAAGCAGTTCGAAGTCGGGCGCCGCATTGGCCGCCCGGGGCGGCCTCCGTTCCGCGCATTGCAGGTCCGGCGTTGGTGACGACAAGAGACGTGCAAAGCCGGGAAGGGAGGGCGCAAGCGAGAGAGCCAAGAAGTCAGGGATGCGGTGGGTGGGGGCCGAAAGTGGAAGTCGGCCCGCGGTTCGCCGAATGCCGGGCGCCATCCGCCACGCGCACGAGAACCGCACAGCGTTCAGTGACACACGGTTAGAGGGACCGGCTACGGACCAACCGTTAGTCCTGTGTCTGGCCGCGATCGAACAGGAACGCGCCGATCCAGTTAGCGCTGTGTGCGATGCAGCGGCCGGGCTGGCGCGCTCGCCAGGAGGCCTTGACCATCCCTCGGTGGGCGGCGAGATGCTGTGGGCGCACATCACGTCCGAGCATGTGAGCGCGGCCAAAGTGCTCGAGGGCCTGATCGCAGCGGCCTTCGGCGAGCGCACGGTTGCCGGCGTTCACTTCGTCGTCGTAGGACATGGCGGGCCTCCTGTGGGGTTGGTTCTTGGTCGAGCAGTTGTGGACGCGCCGGTAGGCGAGCAGCGCGACCGTCTCAGGCGAGGCGCTCGATCGCTCGACTGTCTGCAGCGCGCGTGCGGGACCGTGGGCGTCGCGCAACGACTTGAGCAGCCGGTCGGGACGGATCGGGCTGCTCTGCCACGTCTCGACTACGACGCCTGGCGCGCCGTCGCGCTCGTTCAGCCACGGCGTCTTTGGAGCGCTCGAGCTTCTCAAGCAGCGCGGTGAGCGTCTGCACCTCCTCCGGCTCCCAGTCAGCCACGAACTTGGCGAACTGGTCGAGACCCACCTGCTGAAGTCGGCGGGTCTCCGCGGCACCGGCCCGGGTGAGCGTCACGAGCCATGCACGCCGATCGGCCGGATCCTGGCTGACCACGACATATCCTAAGTCCTCGAGCCTCTCGTAGCTGCCGGGTGACCAGCGAGGGATGAACCTGCTGGCGCTCGGCAATCTCAGAGGGCCGGGCCCGCTCGAGCTCGGCGACGATCTGCAACAGGTCGAGCGCGCTGGCCTGCTTGCTCCGGCGGGTCGCACGCTGCATCCCGCCCATCAGCGTGAACAGGGCGAACACCATCGCCCCGACGTCTTGCCTCGAGGGAGCCACCCACCTAACCTAGCATAGTTGATATACTCAAGCAATGAATACGCCCTCAAGCCTAGACCGAGAAGGAGGCCCCAATCAGGTCCCCCCGCCCAAGCGCCGCCGGCGATTGCTCGGCCTGGAGCCCTTCTTCGAGGGCGGCTGGCTACACAAGGGCACACGCGCGCAGCGCTGGGACGCCGAGGACGAGCTGTTCGCGCTGGCGCTGCTGGGTGACGTCACGATCGACCTCGCTGAAGCGAACAGCACGCCGACCGAGATCAATATTTACGCCTGGGCGATCCTGCGGGACGTCGAGGTGATCGTGCCAACCGGCACCCAAGTCCAACTCACAGGCGGAGGGCTCTTCGGCCACCTCGCCAACGAGACTCCGGATGTGCCTCCCGACAAACGGCAGCGCACCGTTCGCATCCACGGCCACACGCTCGCCTCGGATATCACCGTCCGCGCTGCCTAGCGAGTTGCCACCGGCTCGGCCGGCCGGCCAGGTCAGTCGCCGTGTGCCCGGGTGGCGAGGACGCACGCCACTGGCGGGTTCAGTTCGAGCATTTCGGAGCGCAGGTCTCGGAAGCCTGCTTGCGAGAGCAGAGCGCGCAACCTGTCGGCAGCCTCAGCCGACGTGGCCGCGGTGGCGCCCGGGCAGCGCGGCTGCGAGACCAGGGCGATTCGACCGCCGGGTCTGAGCAGCCGGCCGATGTGGCGCAACTGGTTGGTGGGCTCAGGCCACATGCCGACGCTGTTGACTGCCAGCGCCGCATCGAACGATCCGTTGGTCAGTTGCAGGCGCTCGACCGGCGAGTGGATGAGGCGGACCCGCCCCTGTCTGATCGCGGCCGCGTTGCGCCGACCGGCCTGCCGGATCATCACTTCCGAGTGGTCAACACCGACCACGAGTCCTCGACTGGCGCGGCCGGCCAAGGCGGCGATCGCAACGCCGGGTCCGGAGCCGAGCTCAAGAACGTGATCGGTCGGCTGGATATCGAGCAGCGCGACCGCCCACTCGTTGCGCTGGACGTTTGATGAGCGGTGCCCCATGATCCAGGCCGCGATCTGCCCGCCGGGTCCGGTCGGGTGGTGGAACTGCCCGACGATGCTCGGCCGGGCAATCGCGCGGAGCAGACGCTCTCTGAATCTCGCCATCCGCGCAGTAGACCACTTCAAGTACGCTTGAAGTCAAATGCGTGCCACAGGAAACGGCGAGTCGTCAACGACACCGGTGCTGTTGTCGATCGGGGAGCTGGCCGAGCAGACCGGCGTGGCGACGAGCACGCTGCGTTACTACGACGAGCTCGGGCTGGTGCGACCGGCGTCTCGCACCTCGGGGCACCGCCGCTACGCGCAGTCGGCCGTCGCCGAAATCGGTGTCATCCGCTTCTTAGCTGGCGTCGGCTTCTCGCTGGGCGAGATCGGCGCCTTCCTGGCCGCAACCGATCGACGATCGCGTCAGAAGATCATCGACTGCAAGTTGGTCGGGTTGGCGGAGCAGGAGCAGCGTCTCGATGTGGCCCGCTCCTTGCTCGAGCACGGTTGACGATGCCCCGCCCTCGAGCCGATGCACTGCTCGCGATTCCGGGCGATCATCGACGGGCACCTCTGTGGCCTCTCACTTGAGGACAGCCACGCGCTAGTACACTGAAGCCCCCGCCTACCGCGAGCGACGAAAGGACCTGGGATGAGCTACGGAGCGCTGCCCGCGCAAGACGCTTTCTGGCGTCCCTCGAACCAGATGGGTGTGATGAACACCGATCTCGCAAAGCAGCTCAAGGCGACGACCCTCGGCGCGCGACTTTGGCGCCTACATCCAGGGCAGGCCTCGACGCGGCATCGCCATCGACAAACGCACGAGCTCTACCTCCTGCTCGCGGGCACCGGCCGCGTTCGCGTCGGCCACGATCTGCACACACTGGAGCCGCTCAGCAGCCTGCTCATCGAGCCGGACGAGGTCCGGCAGCTGTTCAACGACACCGATACCGATCAGCTTTGGCTCGTTGTCGGCGCCCCGCCCGAGCCCGCCAATACGCTCGACTTGACGCCAGAAGACCTGGCCTGGATCTATCCGGATGGGCCGAAGGCAGTGCCGCCGGGAGCTCAAGGCGTTCCAGCCAACGAACGCCGATTAGGCTGCACGACCCTCCCGGTCTGATTCGCCGGCATCCGGGGGGTCACAAATACGTGCCCGGGACACCTTCCGGCAACGAACGGGACTCGCGGCGCGCGGCGGGCGAAGTCCCGCGTCTCGCCAATTACAGGGCTGCAATGCGGCTCTCGCTCAGCGGACGGTTGCCAGCGCCCGCCGACTGCGTCGCATCCGGCGACCCAATGCGCGAGCGTCCCGCGCGGGCTCAGGGGAGGCGGCGTTCAACAATGCGCCTCGGACTCATGCTCCCCATGCGGACGTCCGCTGCCGTGCAGGGGATCATCGTCCGCGATGAGCGTCGCGGTCTGGTGTGCGCTCTCGGTTCCGTGCGGGAGGCGTCAGCCACCGCGTCAGACTTGACCGCCGGATACGCCCGAGCTCGAATCGTGATCCCCAGCGTGGGTCGGGCAGCTCGGGGTAGGCGAGCGACGGCGTCTCTGCTCGGCTGGTGCGCATCGCCCCGGCGAGACGCATGACCCGCTGGGCGTCTTGTCCTGCAGCTCCGAGGTCGTCGCGGGCGATGAACCAGTCGGTGCCGTGGCGTGCCCTGGTCGTCTCGACGTACGCGGTCTCCTTGCTGGTCTGCCAGCCGCCCGTGAGTACGACAGAGCGCTCGACGGTCGCGCCCTGCTGGCGGTAGACGTGCTGCGCGTAGGCGAGTCGCAGTGAGTCGAGATGCTCGTTGGCGAGCTGGATTTTGCGCTGCGATCCGTCGAGCGTGATGGTCACGCCTCGCTCGTGGATGGCGCTGACTTGGCCGCAGGTGCCGTTCTCGACGCGTGGCTGCCCTCGGGGGCGGTGCTGCGCGGTGAAGGCGATGAGGTCGCCTTCACGCACGCCGTAGTGGACGCTGGGTAGCGGGATCTCCTGGTGTCCGAGTTCGCCGCGCTGTGCGCGTAGGTGTTGTGCGCGGGCGTTGAGCCGGTCAATCTCTTGGTTGGAGGCGTCGGCGATCAAGGCGACCTCGCGGATATCGCACCCGCTCGTGAGCGTGGCCCACGTTTGTACGGCGTGCTCTGCCGCCTGGTCGCGGGTGTCGGAGAGGTGTAGCTGGCCGCGTGAGGCGTAGTGCGCCATCGCGCGCTCTGGTTCTCCTGCGCGTAGTGCTTGCCATGCGCGCTGGTCGGCTGGGTCCTTGGTCCGGTGGATGTCGGCCAGCTCGACGGTCGGGGCGTGGCGGGTGAGCCGGTCGAACATGCCGCCGGGGCCGATCGAGGGGAGCTGCTTGCCGTCGCCGACCGCGATCAGCTTCGCTCCGGAGCGCTCTACCAGCTCGGTCAGCGCGTCGAGGCGCTTGTGGTTGACCATCCCGGCCTCGTCCAGGATTACTGTCGTGTCCCTGCCGACGTGGATGGCCCCCGTGTTCGCGCGGGCGACCAGCGCGTCCAGGGTGAGTGTCTGCCCGGCGAGCGTGGGGCTGTCGGCGCCGAGCCGCTCTGCGGTGGACCCGGAGACTGCCACCCCGATCGTCTCTTGCCCGGCGGCCTGCTCCGCACGGGCGGCGGCGTCGATCACCACACCCTTGCCGGTCCCGGCCGGGCCGACGAGGACCGCGGCACGCTCGGGACCGGTGAGCACTTCGAGCGCGTGGTGCTGCTCGGCGCTGAGTGGCCCGCCGATGCGCTCCGCGACCTCACGGGCAGCGTTATCGCGTGCGACGTGGCCGACGTCTCGGCCTGCGGGCTGGGCGAGCTGTGTGGCGCGGCGCTCGATCGCCTGCTCCTGTGCGCGAACCGCGAGGGTGGTCATCCGCCCGCCCTCCAAGGTCAGCATGCGCCGGTCGCGGACCATCTCGCGCGCGACGGCGAGCGCCTCGTCCGGTGCCAGCTCGCCGGCGGCCTGCTCCAGCACGACCGCGCGCAGGTCGCGCTCCTCGAAGACGGCGTGCTGTTCGGTTAGCTTCGCCTCGACGCGGTCCTCGATCGCGCGGTCGCCCTTTGGGCGCTCGGATGCGCCGATCAGCCGCACCGCCTCGTCCGGGCCGAATCCGTGATCGCTGGCGGTCTGTGTCCACACTCGTTGTAGGTCTGAGCGTGTGGTCAGCTCCTTGGAGCGGCGGTTCTCGAGCGCGAGGTTGCGAAGCTCGCCGCGTTCGGGTGCTCGGCCGTAGCGGGCACGGAAGCGCTCCGCCGCCCTGGCTACCTCACGCGAGCGCCCGGAGAACGCCTCGCACCGCTCGCGGGGGACACCGGCGATCTCGAAGTACCGGCCGTCCTTGCCGGTGCCATGTTCGATCGTGTACCCCTCTCGCACGAGCTCGTCGAGCGAGCGCTGAGCGGTAGAACGCACCGAGTTCCCGTGCGGAGCGGAAGATCGGGCGGGACGAGACGGCCACAATCCGGTCGTCCTCGCGGACGGCGCCGGTGATCACGACATGGCTGTGCAGTTGGGGGTCTGGGGCCTGGGCGCCCGAGACGCCGCGGGCGGTGGTGTGCCGGTACTCGGTCGCGATCACGTCCTTGGCGTTCTCTTCGACGACCTGGCCGCTGTAGCGTCGGCGCACGACGGGCACCTGCTCCCGCAGGTGGTGGATCGTGTGCTCGACCGCCCTGGCGTGGGCTTGCTCGATCTGTTCGCGCTGCCACGGGTCGCCGAGCGCCCACACGGTCGAGACGGACTTCGGGGCGCTGAACGTCACGTCGATCCCGCCTCCCCGGCCGCCGCCGCCGCCCTCCGGACGAAGCCACCGGCCGCTGCCTGGGTGACGGCCCTCCATCAGCGCGATGAAGTCCGCGCCATCCACCGGCCCGCCGGCCTGAACCCCGAGCCTCTCCAGGGTCTCGGCATCGAGCGCGCGTACCCACCGCCCCGAGACGCACCTATGCTCGCCGCCGTCATCACATGAGTGATGACCCTCAACGCGCCAAACCGGCCAAGCAATTCGCACAGCGCTCGCTGTGTCACCGCACAGCCGTGCATGTTGTCTGTTTTGGGCTGGAGCGAAGCGACGCGAGGTCGCTCAGGCGCTCCGGCGTCGCGCGTTGGAGCCCGTGGTGTGGCGGCGGTTGGCCTGCTGCTGAGGGTCCGGTGCGGTCGCCGGTTCGGGTGAAGTCGAAGGAGAGCTGGGGCTGTCGCTCGGGCGGGACCGCGAGTCGCTGAACTCGTTGGCCGGTTTGGGCAACTCGGGGTCAGTTTAACCCAGAGAGCCACTCCTCTGTCCAGATATCGATGAGAGCCATCGCCGCATCCATCCCAACCCACCGCCAGCTGACTCGCGAAGACGTCCTCGACGGCCGCGAGGTCGCCGAGCTGCTGCATCTGCCGATCTCGACCGTGCTCGAATACGCGCGGCGGGGGCTGCTTCCCGGCCACAAGCTCGGCCGGCGCTGGATCTTCCTGCGCGACGAGGTCGAGGCGGCAGTGCGGGGCCGGCCGGGGGACAGGTCGGCGGCGTGAGCCGTACACCGCCAAGCACCACCACGTACCGACGAGCCAAGCGCTCTTGCGATCAACAACAAGGCCGCACGACCGCCGGACGAGGTCAGGAGGGCCGTGGCTCCGTGGGTGGAGCGGTCCACGGCTCGTGGTCGAGATCACGGACCTGCGAGTCGGCATGAAGGCGATCGAAGAACACGGCCAGGACGACTCCTTCTCCGGTCGCAGATGGCGCGAGTATGCCCTCCAGTCCGAGGTGGTGAGCGGACTCTCCGATCTGCTGGCACTTGGCGGCGTCGTTGGAACTCAGCTCGGGGTCGCTGAGCTGCAGGGCGGTGCGGGTGGCGGGTTCACGGAGGTCGAGGAGGGCGGCGAGAGCGATGTCGTAGCGATACAGGCGCCGCGGCAGGAAGTCCTCCAGGTCGCGGCCCTGCCGTTTGGCGAGGCGATAGAACTCGCGGACCGTCGTCTCGCGATCGAGCGCGAGGTACAAGGTGGAGAAGCTCTCTGGTGGATTCCAGCGCCCGCCGTGGATTCGGGCGCCCATGCCCGAGAGCGGGTGATGGTCGTGAGACAGATGCCGGAATGCCTGACCGGCGAAGGGGGTCGGCTCGATCGCGTCGATTCGAGCGATGAGCTGCTGATCGATCACGCGCGGTTAGACGAAGACGCCCTCGGACATCGCATCTATCGCCCCTAGCACGCGCCGGAACTCGCCCGTGCGCAGCAGGTTGACGGGCTTGTGATGGTCGAGCGAGTCGTTGGGGGTAAACAGCCAGTCGTGGGCTGGTTCGGGTCGTAGAACGCCCGAGAGCTTCTCGAGGACCACGATCAGCTCCAGCAGGCGCTCGCGAGCATCGGGGCGCGGGGCGGTCTGCCGTGAGAGCCAGCGCGACACGGTGCGTGGATTCGTCCCGAGCACACGCGCGAGTTCAGCTTGGTCAAGCTCGATTTGCCCTGTTGCCCTACCGAGTCGTTCCGCCAAGTCCGCCATTGGTCCCTTTCTTTGTCGCCTGTCTTGTCGCCCATTATGGCAGCTCAATGATTGCGTCACTGAGAGAGGCCCTCGATGAAGCGAGCGCAGGCTTGCTACAATTAGCACAAGTTTGTCGGAGTGTGTCCACCGCCCAAACGTTTAGGCTGCCTTGTGGCCGACGATGTACCGTGGTATAAGCACCGACTACCCCGAGGGAGCACATCACATGGAAACGCTCAATGGACTAGCGCTGGAATACCAAGGAGATTACGGGGATGCCAGTAGGCACATCAACCTCCTTGATCTCGTCAACAATCCCAGCGTTGACCGCGTAGTCGGCATCCTTGGTCCGGGCCTCCAGGAACAGCGGTTCGATCTGGCCCGCGGTCAATGTCGAGCGCTCCTCGATGATGGTCCCTATGCGCTTCTGGTCAGCGAGGATGCTGTCCAGCCGCTCGCGTAGAAACTTCTCCTCAAGGCGCATCGTGCCGTCGGTGGAGAAGCCGACGCCGTGAAACATGAACGTCGAGTGCGGGCACGCATATCGCGTTTCGCCGGCCAGGAAGATGGCGTTTCCAATCGAGTCCACATTGCCGACGTTGTGCGTTATGAGCTTGAATGGCATTCCGCGAAGCATGTTGTAGATGTTGATCCCCTGCATCACCCCCCCGCCGGGAGTGGATAGGCAGAGAGTGACCTTGGGGATACCCTGGGTGGCGAAGTTCGCCATGACCCCAAGCAACGCCTCGGTCGTGTTGGCGTTGATCTCGGCGGAGAACGAAACGTAGACTTCTGGCGGGGATTGTCCTTCGGCCACCATGACGGCGTACCTCATTTTCTTCTCGGTTGTCGTGTAGTGCGACCAGGCCAGGCCAAGTCGGGGCGCATCACACCTGTCCTCAGAATCATCCGCCCTGGGTCGGACGGACCTCAAGCCGTCCTGTGCAGCGGATAGTTTTCAAGATGCTTCTCGGCATCAGGGCCGTCCTCCCAGCCAGGCCAAAGTGTTTTGGGAGGACGGCCCGCAATGTCCTGCGTTCCCGAGATCGTGAGGCTGGCCGGTTAGTAGCCTGTGGGAGATCTTCAAGCTGATCTTCAAGCGCCCCTACAGGCCCATGGCGCAGACCATCTACTACGCGGTCGTGGCGATACTCGGCGCTGTTCTCTTGATCGTCGGACAGCCTTGGGCTATCGGATCACCGTTCTCGGTGGGTGCGGACTTCTCCTCATGGGTGCGGGTGCCGCCTGGCGGCGTAATCGCTCCAACTAATACACCACCTGCCATCTCCGCCACCATGTACGAATTGGGCCAGCTGCGGCGGTGATCATCCTGGCGATCAGCGATCAGCCTCGGTCCTCGCCTGTTCGCTCGACGGCCTGGCCGCAAACGCCAGATTGACTCGCTCAAGGTCCTCCGGCCGCGCCTTGGCATGCATGTAGCGCTCCGTGGTGGTGATGCGCGAGTGCCCGAGGAACTCCTGTACGAAGCGCGCGTCCGCGTGCCGGGCGATGAGGCTGCCGGCTGCGTGACGCAAGGCATGGAAGCGCAGCGGGCGCAGCCCGGCGGCGTCACGGGCAGCCTTGAAGCGACGGCGGACGGCGGATGGATCCAGGCGCCGGCCGAGGCGCGAGCAGAACACGTAGTCCTCACGTGAGGTGTAGTCGCCGCGGGCCCGCAGACGTTCCAGTGCCTCGGCGGCGGGATCGGCGAGCGGGAGAAAGCGTGCCTGCCAGCTGTTGGTCGGGCCCTCTACGCCGGCGGACACCGCGCGGTGGACGACCATGCGGCGCGTGTCGAAGTCGACGTCCTCCCAGCGCAGCGCGATCAGCTCGCCGAGGCGCAGGCCGGTGTAGGCGGCCAGACGGAACAACTCGCCGTCCTGTGCGTCCTCGAGTGCGCGCCAGGCGATCTCGTCGGTGCTCAGGTTGCTCGGCTGTGCGCCGCGGTGTGATCCGTCGGCGGCTGCCGAGGCGATCATCTCGATCTCCTCTGGCTCGTAGAAGTCGAGCACCGCTGCCGGCGGTTCGCGGCGCTTGGTTGTGCCGGCCACAGGGTTTGACGACAGGCCGTGGGTGTCGATACGGCAGGCAAAGCCAAAGATCGCCGAAAGCACCTGACGGTTCTTGTTGACCGAACGGGGGGAGACACCCTCGGTGTCCAGCTTGCGCAGGAACGCCGATATGTCCCGTGTGGTGATCTTCGCCGCGGGTCGGTCGCCGAAGGCGGCCATGATCGTGCCGGGGCTCTTGCCCTTCCCTCGCCGATGCGGCGCTCCGGGCTCGGCGAGCATGTAGCGGTAGTCGCTCAGCGTGGACGGCTTCGCGCCGCGCTCGTGCTGCAGGTGTTCGAGCCACTCCGCCGCCACCTCGCGGAAGGTAACGCCGCGCTCGTGGCGCTCGCGCTCGCCCGCTCATCCTGGTCGTGCTCGGCGATGAGTTCGGCCATGCGTACGGTCGCGCGCTTCTCGTCGAAGTAACCCTCCTGCACCCGCCCGCGGCGAGGAGCCCATCCGCTCCCGTCGGCCGCCCGCTCGAGCCATGCGGGGCCGACACGGCGCTTCACCTGCCGGCTTGAACGTCTCCACTTTGCCAGGTAGACCGGCCCGTCGCTGCGCTCTGCCACGACCAGCGCGCCGGTCGGCTCGTTGCCTTTGGAGTTATCAGCTTTCTCTATCATTCACTAAAGGTACCACACGGGTACCACTCCGGCTCGGGTACCGCTTTAGGTACCACACTAGCCATTTTTGCGAGCAATAACGCCACTTTCCCCGGCCCAAAACCCCGTATCCATTGCCTTCAGCATACCCACCCCTGCTTTGCAAGCAGGAGGTCACCGGTTCGATCCCGGTTGGCTCCACTTGTCGCTTATTATGGCAGCTCAGTGGCTGGCTTGCTGGGGAAAATTCTCACTCTGCCTTACTCTGCCAGTCTCTGCCAACCATTGTCACACCTGCCGGATGTCGTGGACGCCTTTGTCGCCTGGGCTGGCGATCACGCGCAAGCAGGCGTACTTCCGGGAAGCCGGTACCGGGTGTCTGCGATCAGCCGGTAGATCTTTGCCGCCATCCACGAGATCCCCGGGCAATTGGACCGTACAGCCGATGATCTTGGTTGCCCGTGTCAGTCCCAAGATTCGCAGAGCAATCGATCGAGCGCGAGTCCCAGCACCTCAGAGCGGGATTTGTCACCGTGTTGCGCTGCGATGAAGTAGCTGCCGATGAACAACGAGAAGGCGAGCATGCAGCGGGCCTCGACGTCGTTCTCATCGACGCAGAACTGCCCGAACAGTGAGCGCATGTACCCCATGCGTCGGTTATCGACCCGGCGTACCCGCTCGGCCACGTCAGTGTCGCGGCGCGACCAGTCCCGCAGTGCCAGCTCTACGGCAAGCCCATCGCGTGAGGAAGCCAGCTCGGAGGCCAGTTCGAAGAGCTGCCGCAACTTGGCCTTTGGGTCGGCTGGCTGGCTCTCGATGTTTGCGATGACGTCCTCTACCACGGTCTTCTCCCAGCTGTCGAGCAGCTCCTGCAACAGCGCCTGGCGATTGGCGAAATGCCAGTAGAAGCCGCCCTTGGATACCTCCAGGCGTGAGGCCAGCGCCTCGATCCGCACGGCATCGGGGCCTCCTGCCGCCAGCGCCTGCAGCGCCGCGTAGATCCAGGCGCCGCGTGGAGTTCGGACATTTGCCACCGACATATCTATACGCCACCGTATTGACAGATGCAAGCAGTCCGCCTAACATCCATACGACACCGTATGGATCGAGGATGAGGATGAGGCTTCCAAACGCAACACACGAATCTGGTCCCTGGCGTATTCGTGCGATCGTCCCTGACTTCACACTGGAGGATGTCTGGACTCTCCCCGCCGTGAGCGGTGGGATCGAGGACTTCCAAGCGGCGATCGAGATGGCGGCCACTTTCGACCCGGCCAACGCGGAATCCCTGCCGACTCGCGTCCTGTGGGGCGTCCGCGATCGCCTCGGCAGCTGGTTTGATCTCGGCAGGATCTCGGTCCCGATCGACAGCGGTCGGGATGACGAGACAGGCAAACTGCCGATTCCGGGGTGCAGCGAAACCTCACTGGCCGGCCGACTGCCGGACGACCTGCTAGGCACGGTGGCGGATGTCGATTTCGGCTCCCTGCCGTTCGTGCCCCTGTATCGCACCGACGTCGAGTTTGCCGCGGAGATCTCGAACCAGACCGTGCACGGCGTGATGCACTTGGCCTGGGTCGATCAGGGCGAAGGCCGCTACCAAGGACAGATGGCCGTCTACGTCAAGCCACGCGGCGTGTTCGGGAAGGGATACATGGCACTCATCAAGCCATTCCGGTACTGGATTGTTTACCCCGCACTCATGCGACAGATCGAACGAGCGTGGAATATACGCGTATCTCGGCGCCGCTCTATGTGATCCTCGGCGTGCATCCTTGTCGAACGGGATGCGCCACTTCAAGCGGACCGTTACGCTGCGGCGAACGTGTCGAAACGCAGCCTGATGCTCGTCAACAGCCTGTTCCGTTTGAGCTACGGCGTCGGCGCGCTGTTCGTTCCGTCGAAGATGGCCGAGCTGAAGCTGGCGGCTGATACCGCCGAGTATCCGGAGGCTCGACTGTTCGTTCGCGGTTTCGGTGCGCATCAGATAGCCGTAGCGGCGCTGGGCTTGGCCAGTCGGCGCTGGCGGCGACTCGAGCAGCCGGCCGCAGTGGGCGCGATCGCGATCGACGCGTTCGACATGCTCTCCGCGCTGGTCGAGGCACGCGGCCGAGGGCAAGTGGACGCCGACCTATCCGGGGGCCTGGTGTTCTCAGCAGCGGGCGTAGTTACCGCGATGGCCGCTCTACGGATGCCAACGCCGCGATGAACGGCTCACGGACCTCCGGGTCGCAGTGCTTGGCCTCAAGCGCGCGCTTCTCGGCGTCGGGATCTTCACCGGCTGGGTAGTCGCGCCCGGAGCCGCAGGCGAGCGGCAGCGATCAGCGGTTCGGTCTCAGGGAAGCGCTCGGCCGACCTCCCGGGCGAGAAACAGGTGCTTGGTGGAGCAGGTGCCGCGACGCTCGCGCAGCATCCCCTCCACGGTGCGCCACTCGGACGGCCATAGGGCAGGGCCCGCATAGCTTGCTTCAATTAGCTGAACCAGCGACGAGTCGAGTGAATAGAGCGCGTCGATTGACTCAGAGTAGAGGGATGCGTCTGGCAAGATCGAGCTGATGGCACACACGGGAGACGAGCTGGTCAACCCGGTCACAGACGAGCGGATCGTGTTCCTGCAGACCGCGGCCGACACCGAGGGGCGGCTGCTTGAGATGGACGACTTCTGGACTCGACCAGGGCACCGGACGCTCGAGCACATCCATCCCGAGATGCAGGAGCGCTGGGAGGTCATCGCCGGGAGCGTCTGCTTTTGCATCGCCGGTGTCGAGCGGATCGCCGGTCCGGGAGAGGTCGTCATCGCTCCGGCGGGCGTTCCTCACATGGCCTGGAATCTCGACGCTGCGCCTGTCCATTTGCGCATCCAGATGCGACCGGCTCTGCGCTGGGAGCTGTTCGTCGAGCGGCTGTTCGCGCTCGCCCGTGACGGTTACGCCAATGAGCGAGGGTTGCCTGCCCCGGCGCTGATGATCGAGCTGCTGCGCAAGTTCCCGCGCGAGATCGCCCCGCTCTAGTGGCCCATTGCGCACGATCGGCACGAGAGCGCGACGACGGCGCGTGGCGCTACTCCAGCCCGAGCGCCCGCGCGACCTGCGGGTCGGCGAGGCTGTCGGCGAGCAGGTCGCTGCCCGGCAGCTGCGCACCGCTGAAGTAGGGCACGCCGATCACGTACATTCCCGCCGCTACAGCCGCGGCGACTCCCGTGGGAGAGTCCTCCAGCGCGGCACACTCCTCCGGCTGGGCGCCCAGGCGCCGGCACGCCTCCAGGTAGATGTCGGGCGCGGGCTTGGGCTGCTCGACATCCTCCACCGACACGACCGCCGCGAAGCGCCCGTCCAGCAGCCCGGCGCCGGCCAGCGTGCGCTCCACGAACTCTCGCTGCGAGTTCGACGCCACCGCGACCGGCACGCCCGCATCGATGAGGCGCCCCACCAGCTCGATCGCCCCTGGACGGGCCGCGACCCCCGCGAGCGCCTCCTGCATCACGAGCCCGTGCAGCTCGTCCATCAGCGCCTCCCCCTCGCCCTCCAGGGCGAGCATAGTTTCGAGCTTCCCCGCCGCGGCCGCTCGCGCGGAGCCGATCAGCGAGCGCTTGTGGTCGAGCGTGAACACCCCCCCACGCCGCGTGAACAGCGTTTCCTCGGCGCGCGTCCACGCGTCCTCGGTGTCGAGCAGCAGCCCATCGTTGTCGAATATCACCGCCTCGGGGCTAGGCATCGCGCGCGGATGTCTACCACACCGCTCGGCGCGGTCCCTTGCGCGTGCGTGCCCCGTGCGATGATCGCCGCTTGTCCACTAACGACGGTTCGCTCATTCCCCGATACGGGCGCGCGCGGCGCGATCCATCGCTGGCGGTGCTCGAAGGGCTGCACCCGCTCAAGCACGCCCTTCGCTTCGGCGCGCGCGTTCTGGACGTCGCGTGCTCGGACCTCGCCGGGCTGGAGCACCTGGCATCCCGGCTGGCGCCCGACGTGTGCGCGCGGATCCTCTCGCTCGCGCGTGAGATCCCCGCGGACGTGTTGGCTCAGCTGGCGCCCCTGCCGCCGGCGACCGGAGTGATCTCACTGGCCGAGCGTCCGCCGACCGATCCGCTCGCAGTGCTCGCCTGGGCGCGGGGCGCGGGGGCGCCGATCGTCCTGCTGGAGAACCCGCGCGACCTCGGCAACATGGGCGCCTGCGTCCGCGTCGCCGCGGCCGCCGGCGCCGCCGGGGTCCTGACCACCGGCGACCACGACCCCTGGCACCCCGACGCGCTGCGCGGCAGCGCCGGGCTGCACTATGCGCTGCCCGTATCCCGCCTGCCCACAGGACTGCCGCCCGAGGTGGAGCGGCCTCTGCTGGCGCTCGACCCCGGCGGAGAGCCGTTTGACCCGGGGGGGCTGCCCGCGGGGGCGATCCTCGCGTTCGGCACCGAGCGCCACGGGCTCACCCCCGAGCTGATTGCGCGCGCGCAGCAGCGCATCGCGATTCCAATGCGCCCCGGCGTGTCGAGCCTCAACCTGGCGACATCCGTCGCCGCCGCACTGTTCGCGTGGCGACTGTCATCGCCTGCGGCCTCGCATCCGTAGAGCGGACAGACCCGCCGCCGCAAGCTATACCTCGACGGCCGCCTCCCGCCGCTGATGCATAGCTTCCACGCCGCTGAGCAGTTCCCAGTTGCCACGCAGCGCATCCTGCGCGCGCGCGAGCATCCTGTTCGACGCGGCCTTGGCGTCGGCGCGTCCGTCGAGCAGCGTCTCGATCAGCTCGCCCGCCTGGCGTGCGTGCTCGGCGTCCAAACGCTCGTGCAGCGTGAAGTACTCGACGGCTGGGCCTTCGTCGGTGTAGCCATAGTGCTTGGTCAGCCCATCCAGCTTTGTCCGCGCGATCTGCGGCTGGCTGGCCTCGATCGCATACAGCACCGCCAGGTGCTCCAGCGCATCCTCGCCGGCGGTCCACACCGCCGCGCACGCCCGCGTCTGCGCCGCCGGCTCGGACTCCGACCCGAGCTCGGACTCGGCGTGAGCGCCCGCGGCAGCGCGCGCCGCGCGCGCGAACTCGTCCCACAGCTCCACATGCGCCGCCTCCTCGGCCGCGTGGCGCTCAAGGCCCGGGCGGTGCTCGGAGCCCACCGCGGCTGCGAGGAGCGCCGAGGCCCGCGCCAGCGCAAGGACCGCATGGCGGTACTCGCCCGCATAGCAACTCAGCTCATCCGCGCTCAGCTCGCCTGCGCTCCAGCGCTCGTAGAACGGGTGCTGGAGCACGTTTGTCGCGCGCCGGGCCTGATCGAGCCTACACAGTACGTCCATGGTGATGGTCCTCTCTGTCGAGCCGGTAGGGAGTCGTCGGCGGCGGTGTTTCAGCCTCGCCGCTCGGGGGTATTCCGACGGGTGCGTCGAAGTATTGCGGACGCGGCGGAACGATTCACACGCACAGGCATTGTCCGTAGCTTGTGCAAATGTCCACGAGAGAGAGCGACCGCGGAGGTCAGTCCGATGATTTCCTCAGCATCCATCGTCGTTGCGGCGCTTGCGTTCGGCGCGATCGGCATAAGCGCGCTTCTGGCCTTTGCCCTCGGCCGGGCCGCCGCGCAAGGGGACGCGGAAGCTCGAAGACCGCCGTCTGCGCGCGCGCGAGCTGCGCAAGCGATCGATCGCGGCCTCGCACCAGAGCTACGCCGGGTTGGCGCGCGCCCAGTTGACGATCGCATGCGAACCGTCCACGACGGTCCCGTCGTCGAGCACAAGCGCAGGCACCCGGCGATTGCCGGTCAGCCCGCTCCCCTCCCGCCGCCCGCGCGTGCGGTTGAACCCGCCCGGCAGCGCCGCCAGGCCGTAGGCCTGACAGACCTGCGGCTCATGCCCTGCGTCACGCGGCGCCAGGTAGGCGCTGTGACAGAGGTGTCCTGCTGGGCGCGGAATCGCGAACGTGCCCCACCCAGCACACATAGAGCTTCGCTTGCCGCTCGCATACACCGCGCAGCGAGCCCCTATACGATCATGTGGTGCCCGATGTCGTTCGCACCCCCGAGGAGGCGTTTGCGAACCTGCCCGACTTTCCGTTCGCGCCCCACTACCGCGATGTCGATGGTCTGCGCCTGGCCCACATCGACGAGGGGGAGGGCCCGCCGGTGCTGTTCTTGCATGGCGAGCCGACCTGGTCGTTTCTGTGGCGCCACCTGATCGGGCCGGTGTGCGACGCCGGTTACCGCGCCCTCGCGCCGGACATGGTTGGGTTCGGGCGCTCGGACAAGCCGACGGACATCGGCTGGTACTCCTATGAGCGCCACGTCGCGCTCGCCGCGAGCATCCTCGACGATCTCGACCTGCACGCCGCCACGATCGTGGTGCACGACTGGGGCGGCCCGATCGGGCTGCGTCTGGCCGTCGAGCACCCCGAGCGGATCGAGCGGATCGTGACTCTCGACACGGGCCCTCTCACCGGCCGTCAGCGCCGCAGCGATGCCTGGATGGCGTTCCGCGACTTCGTCGCGCGAACCGAGGACTTGCCCATCGGCATGCTCGTGCGCGGGGGCTGCCACTCAGACCCGGGCGATGAGGTCATCGCCGCCTATGACGGGCCCTACCCCGACGCCGCCTCCAAGGCCGGCGCGCGCGCCTTCCCGCAGCTCGTACCCATGTCGCCCGACGCGCCCGGCGCCGCCTCGGGGCGCCAGGTGCTGAGCGCGCTGCGCGACGACCGCCGCCCGATGCTGATGCTGTGGGCCGACTCCGACCCGGTGCTGCCGCTCTCCGTGGGCGAGCGCTTCTCCTCCTCGATCGGCCGTCCCCCGCCGCGCGTCATCGAGGGCGCGGGGCACTTCCTGCAGGAGGACCGTGGCCCCTTGCTCGGCGAGCTGATCGCCGAATGGCTGACCTCCGAGCCGGCGGGCTAGATTTCGATTCAGACCTTCTCGGTGGCGCGCTCGGCGTCCTCGGCGGCACGCGCGGGCTCTGATCCGCCGGACCCCAATCCCGGCTCGGATTCGGCGGCGCGGCGCTCATAGCCGGCGCGTGCGTTCGCATCGACCCGCGAGAGCACCGCGTCGGCCCCGCTCAACCGGGAGAGGGCGTCCTGGAGGCCGATCGGCAGCAGTCCGCCAATCCGCTCGCTCAGCTGCAGCTGCTTGGGCACGTGCACATCAAAGCGCGGTTCGCACAGCGTCTGCGTGATTGCGTCGGCCACCTGCCGGGGCTCGATCTTGCGGAACTGACGCTGGCGCGGCTCGGACAGGCCGAGGCCCAGTTCGGTGTTGACCGCGACCGGGCTGATCACCGAAAGCTCAATGCCCGAGCCGCGCAGTTCCTTGCGCGCCGCGCGGCTCAGGTTGATCACCGCGGCCTTGCTCGCGCAGTAGGTGGCGCCTCCCGGGAAGCCGTACTTGCCTGCCTGAGAGGCGATGTTCACGACGTGGCCGCGCCCGCGAGGAATCATGCGTGGCAGGACGAGCTTCATCCCGTTGATCACACCGTGCACGTTGATATCGAGGATGCGCCGGGCCGTCGCGTCGTCCTCGTCAAGGAACGGCCCGACCGGCATGATCCCTGCGTTGTTGATCAGCACGTCCACCGGCCCGAGCTGCGATTCGGCCCCGTCCAGGAAACGCGCGAACGACTCGCGCTCGGTCACGTCCAGGCTCAGGGCCACGGCGGTGGGTCCCAGCTCGCGCGCTGTGTCCTGCGCCGCCTGCACGTCGAGGTCGCCGATCGCCACGCGCATACCCATGCGCGTGAGCGCCTGTGCGCTCGCGCGCCCGATCCCGCGGGCGGCCCCGGTGATCGCTACGGTCTGACCGGCCAGGATGCGCGCTTTTTTGGCCACATGACCAACCTAGCGCACCGCGCCTTTCACCGCACCTTCGCGGCTCGTGGTGGGTTCATAAAGAGGGAGAGGGCTGGGGGGTCAATCGGGTCCGGGCGAACCACGGCATCGCCCGGACCCGTGTATTTGCAGACCCCGCCCGAACAAGTAGGCTGAGAGGACATGCCCACGTTCGAGTACGACGGCCAGCGGATCGCCTACACCGAGTACGGCGGCGGGCCGGCGGCGGTCGTGACGGCCTCGGGCCGGCGGGCGCGGAGCACAACGCGCGCATCCGCCGCCGGCAGGCCGCTGATCCTGGTGCACGGGCTGCTGCTCTCCCAGGAAATGCACCGGCCGCTGGCAGAGGCGCTGGCGGCGCACGGCAACCGCGTGATCACCGTGGACCTGCTCGGCCACGGCCAGTCCGACCGTCCACGCGACATGTGGCGCTACTCGATGGCCTCGTTCGCCGAGCAGCTGCTCGGGTTGATGGACCATCTGGAACTCGAGCAGGCCGCGGTGATGGGCACCTCGCTCGGGGCGAATACGGCGCTGGAGGTCGCCTCGCGTGCCCCCGAGCGCCTGCGCGGGATGGTGATCGAGATGCCGGTCCTCGACAACGCGCTGCTGGCATCTGCGCTGACGTTCACGCCGATCCTGCTCGCACTCACGGTCGGCGAGCCCGCGATGAAGCTGCTCGCACGCGGCGCCCGTGCCGTCCCGCGCAAACTGCTGCCTCACTACGGCAACGTCCTGCTCGACACGGTCCGCCAGGAACCGGGACCGGGTGGCGCGCTGCTGCAGGGCCTTTTCTTTGGGCGCATCGCGCCCCATCGCAGCGAGCGGCGCACCTTCATGATGCCGGCACTCGTGCTCGGGCACCGGCGGGACCCTGTGCACCCGTTCTCCGACGCGGGCATGCTGGCCGCCGAGCTTCCCAGGCGGGCGCCTGCTGGAGGCCGACTCGCTGGTCGAGCTGCGCCTGAGCCCCGAGCGACTGACGGACGAGATCGCCTCGTTCCTTGACGAGATCTGGCGCCCGCCGCGCCGCGCCGCCCGGCGCTCGAAGAGCGCTGGCTGAGCCTCCGCGCGAGGTACGCGCCGTGCGCGGTACGGGAGTTGTTCAGGCTGCCGCGAACAGTTCGAGTTCGTTGATGCTCACATGCCCCGGCGCCTGGGGCGTCCCGATCGCGGAGGCTGGAGCCTGGCTGATCCACAGGACGATGAACCGGAACGGCTTGCCGGAATCGCGCAGCTTGATTTTGGTGGCGCGCTTCTTCGCGTGCAGCGACGGACTCAGCGCGCTCCAGGCGGGGTCGGTGATCGACGCCGGCAGGGCCGTGCCGTTGGCTCCGTACGCCTGGACTGTCATGCCGGGCGTGGATGTGACCAGCTTCAGCGCCCCAATCTTCTGCGCGGTCTTCAAGTCGATCGCGACTCCCTCCGCCATCTTCGGCGCGACGGTCGGGTTGACCTGGGCGGTCCAGCCGGTGCTCGTTTCGCCGTCGATCGTGAGGCTCGGGTCGCCGAATTCGCTCGCCGGGTAGCCGTACGGGTTGTATGTGCTGGCGGCGTTAGTGTCGAGCAGGATCGGGGTCGGTTCGGGAGTGGTCGTTCCGCCACTCGGTTTGGTGCTCGATTTGGTCGTGCCCGTTGCCGATTCGCCGGAGCCGGTGCCTGCGCCGGTGCTCGTCGTACCCGACGATTTGGGCGTCGGCGCGCTCAGCGGGATCTTCGGCGGCTTGCTCGTGCCGGGAAGCGGTTTGATCGTCGTCGGGGTCCCCAGCCCGCCGGGCGTGGTGGCCGCACCCGGGCTGGTGGCCGCGCCGGGAGTGCTCGCCGTGCCCGGTGTCGTGGGCGTCGTGACGGGTGCCTGCGCGATCGTGATGACTCTGGGCACGGTCTTGTGCGGGCTGGGCTGGGTGAGCGCCGCGTAGGCGGCCGCGCCCGCCCCCAGCACGAGCGCCGCGGTGGCGGCGAGCACGATCGTGGCCGAGCGCCAACTGGGGCCCCCCGTTTCCAGACTGCCGGGCGCGGCCGCGCCGCACTGAAGACACCAGTCCTGGTCGGTCTGCAGGGCGGCCCCACAGTTGGCGCACGTGCGGGTGGGCTCAGGCGCGGCGGAGGTGTCCGCGACCGGCGCCGAGGTGTCTCCGGGGGCGCCGGATCCGTTCGCGAATGCCCCTGGCGGCTGCTCTGAGTCGGGCGGTGCCGTCGGATCGGCGAGCACTGTCGGGTTCACAACACTGATTCTTGCACGCCTGCCGGGTTTCTTTACCGGCAGCCCTCGCGCCCCGCGCCCCCAACCAACCACTTTTTCGAGACGGCTTCCGTCTCAGTGCGGCGATGGCGGGCCGCCGGGCACGATCTCACGGCCGGTCGGATGCAGGTCGGGGTCGAGCTCGAGCTGCCAGTAGTAGCGAGTGAATGTCATCCCGGCCTGGAACTCGCCCACATGCGGCGCGACGGTCTCGCCGGCGGCGAGCGCCACGATCAGCTCGGGATAGGTGCGGCCGGGCAGCGCGGCGTAGGTAGGTGCGGGGAACGCGCCGCCGAAGCGGGTGTTGACGTCGGTTATGCCGAGGCCGGCGTCGGGGTCGCGGAAGACTTGGATCGTCGCCGGGCCGCAGACCTCGAGCTCCTGCATGACGCGCCGTCCGAGCTCGATCAGCTCACCGTCGTGGACCATCGTGCCCTTGATCGACTCGCCCCCGCGCGACTCGAGCATCGTGCGCGGGATCGCGTTCAGGCAGCGACCATCGCGATCGCCGAGACAGTCGATCGACAGCTCCGGGCCACCCATCGCGCGTTGGACCATCACGGGCTCGGGGATGTAGTCGACAAAGAACCGCGCCTGCGCGGGATCGTTGGCTAGATGGATAGAGCGCGCGCCCGAGCCCCGCCGGGGCTTGACCATCACCGGGTACTTGAGCGCGTCGAGATCGACCTCCTGGCCGGGCAAGACAGTCGGTGGGGAGGGCAGGCCCAGCCGTGTGAGCAGCAGATGGGTCTCGTACTTGTCATACGTCGCACGGGCGACCTCGGGTGAGGGCACAAACGCCGGCAGCCGACCCTCCGCGCGGGCCAGTGCGAGCGTCTCGATGTCCAGATCTGTCAGCGGCAGCACCGCGCCGACCGCGTGCTCGGCGCAGATGCGCTCCAGTGCGGGCACGTACTCGGGATCCTCGATCAGCGGTACGGCTATGCGCACGTGCGCGGCGTACTGCGCTGGCGCCAGCGGGTTTGGGTCGGCGACGATCGTGGTTGTGAGCTGGGCGAAGCAGGCGACGATGTCGTAGCGCTTGCCAGCGCCGGTCAGCAGGATCGCGGGGCGGGTTGGGGTTGGGGTTATGGGAGGGTTCACCGGTGGCGAGCCCGACGGCCGTGGATAGTTCGCGGGCGGTGTTGGGGTCGCGGAGGGAGTTGCGGGCGAGTCGGCGGGCGGGCTCACAGCTCGCGCTCCCAGCCGCCGGTCGGTCCCTTGTACAGACCCGAGCCCCCGAGCACCATGGCGACGGTGCGGGCGAGGATCTTCAAGTCCAGGGGGAGCGAGCGGTGTTCGATGTAGTAGAGATCGAGCTCGATCCGCTCAGACCACGGCAGCGAGGCGCGGCCGTTCACCTGCGCCCAGCCGGTGATGCCGGGCTTGATCTGTAGGCGTTCGCGCTGGCGTTTGGTGTACTGCTCGACCTGAACGGGCAGCGTTGGTCGCGGACCGATCAGCGACATCTCCCCGTTCAGCACGTTGAGCAGATTGGGCAGCTCGTCCAGCGAAAACCTGCGCAGCAGCACCCCCACGCGGGTGATGCGCGAGTCGTTCTCGTTGACGGCCAACCCAGCGCCGATATGTTCTGCCCCGTTGACCATCGTGCGCAGCTTGAGCACGTCGAACGGGCGTCCGTGCAGGCCGGCGCGGCGCTGGCGATAGATGACCGGCCCGCGGCTCTCCAGGCGCACGGCGAGCATCGCCGCGGCGAGCACGGGTGAGGCGATGAGGAGCGCGAGCGCGGAAACCACGATGTCGATGAGGCGACGAATCACGGAGCGGACAATATGACTCCGCCCCTCAGCGAGTGCCCTCCGCGGCCTCCCAGGCCGCGTCGGTGCCGTGGCGCAGCCAATCCCACAGACCGGCGGCGGGCGAGGCTGTCGTGAGCACGTAGTAGCGCGCGATCAGCAGCGCTCGCACGCGCAGCACTCCGCCAAGCCCGGCGGCTACCAGCAGCGCGATCTGCAGGGCGAGCGTGACCGTGTACAGCGTCGGCGCGCCTCTGACCACAAGCGCGGCGTTGGCTGCCAGCGCGAGCATGTGCAGGAACGGGGTGCCGTAGCGCAGCAGCCGGTGGGAGACGATCATGAGCGCGTAGCCGACGGGGTAACCACGAGGGGAGAGCATGCCGCCGCGCACGAGGACCGGCCAGGTGTGGCTCATCATGCGCCGCTTACGCGCGAACTCCCCCGACAGGGACGGGACCATCTTCTCTCTCGCGCGCGCGTCCGGCACGTAGACGGCACGCAGACCGCGCTTGACCATGTTGAACGGCAGCGACAGGTCGTGGCCCATGATCGGGTCCACGACGATGTAGGACTCACGGCGCGTGGCGTAGATCGCGCCGTTGCCGGCCGTGATCGAGCACAGGCGCGACTCACGCGCGCGCACGGCGAGCTCGTAGCGCCAGTACACGCCCTCCTGATTTGGCACGACGCCCCCCCGCTCCTCCGCATCGGCGCTGGCGCCAGCTCGGGCTGAAGCCTGCACGAAGCGGACCTGGCCGCACGCGTAGCCAACACGAGGATCGGCGAACGCGCCGACGAGCGTGCGTGCGGCGGAGGGCTCCCACAGCGCGTTGGCGTCAGAGAACGCGACTATGTCTCCCCGCGTCCGCTCGACGGCGGCGTCCTGGGCGCGAATCTTGCCGCCGCGAGGGAGCTCCAGCACGAGATCGGCCCCGGCCGCGCGGGCGCGGGCGGCCGTCGCGTCGGTGCAGCCGTCGCAGGCGACGATCACCTGCAGCAGCTCGCGCGGGTAGTCGAGTGCGAGCGCGTTGGCGACTCGCGCGGCGATCACCGGCTGCTCGTCGTGCGCGGCGACGATCAGCGAGAGTGAGGGCAGCGGCTCGCGCTGCGCGGCGGATGGTGGAGCCGGGGCTCGGCCGAACAGGCGCGCGAGGACGGCCAGCGCCGCGGCGTATCCGACCTGCGTCCACACGACCAGTGCGACGCAGACCCAGAAGACGATCTGAAGCGCCGTGTTCACAGGCCGGCATCCCTATCTACGAGCGCCGCATACAGATCGAGCGTTCGATGAGCGACCGCCTTCCACGAGTACGGACCGGCCGCGGCGGCGCGGGCTCGCTCCGCCATCGCCGACAAGGCGTCGGGATCGGCCAGCAGCTCCTGCAACGCCTCGCGCAGCGCGACGACGTTCCCCGTGGGGAACGTGCGCGCGGCGCCGGTCGCCGCCAGCTCGGGAAAGCCGCCGACGTCGCTGAGCAGCAGCGGCGTGCCCGAGCCGAGCGCGGTGAACGCCACGCCCGACTGGTCGGCCTCGCGGTAGGGGAGCACGACGAGGTTGGCGCGAGTGAAGAACGCGGCCATCTCGGCATCGGAGACGAAGCCCGTGACGAAGCGCACGTTCGGCGGCGCAGCACGACGCAAGGAGGAGATGTCGAACTTGGGCATGCCGACGATCCACAGCTCGGAGTCGTTGACCCCGCGCCACGCGTCGAGCAGCAGATCGAGCCCCTTGTATGGGCGCAGCAGCCCGAAGAACAGCACGACCGGACGATCGGCCTGAAACGGGAGCTGCTGGGGCACTCCCGCCGTGAGGGGCATGAGCGCGCCGTGCGGGATGACGTGCACGCGCGCGGGGTCCACGCCCAGCTCGCCGATCAGGCGCGCCCGCCCACGCTCGGAGTGCACGACGATCGCATCGAAGCGCTCATAGCACCGCCGTTGAGCCGCCAGCTGTCCGCGACGGGGCTCGCGCGGAAGGATGTCGTGCGCTGTCAGCACCAGCGCACTGGGGGCCGTGCCCGGAGGGCGCGACACCACTTCCGGACGGTGTGACCCGGGCAGCAGGTGAACGTCGAGGTGCTGGACCGGCAGCCACTGGAAATGCACGACATCGGCCTTATGCGCCAACCGGCGGTAGCGCAGCATGTCGGGGACGTGCTCGACGAGCTTTGCGGCCGCACGCAAGCGTGATCCGGGCGGACCGAGCGCGGCGCGGTAGAACAGCTCGCGACGCGCATACCCCTCGGCGGGCGGGACCGGGCCATAGGCGAAGCGGCTCGTGACGAGCGTGACCTCGGCGCCGGCGCGGGCCAATGCGCTGCACAGCGCGTGGTCGTAGGGCGGCGTGTAGGCCGAGGGATCGACGACGTGGACGCGCATCGCACGCACAATAGGGTCGCCTGCGGTGACAATGCTCGGATGACACACCCGGAGACGCGCGCGCGCTCCTCCCACGAAGGCGAGCACGACGAGCCCGCGGTCGAGCTGAGCTACTGCGTCGTGAACACCTCTCAGCGCGAGCTCATGCTGCGCGGACTGGACGCGATCGCGCGCGAGCGCGGCTCGGGCGACCTGCCGTTCGCGACGGAGGCGATCGTGCTCGACAACGGCTCGCGCGACGGCTCGACCCAGGCGGCGCGCGAGCATCCCGCCGTGGATGAGGTGATCGCGCTGCCCGAGCGTCGCGGCAAGGCCCTGAACGACTCGACGCTGATGGCCCGCGCGCGGGGTGCCTACGCGCTGCTGCTCAACGAGGACTCCGAGCTTGCGCCCGGCGCCACGCTAGCGCTGTGGCAGGCGCTTCAGGCGCACCCGGAAGCGGCCTGCGCAGGAGCGCAACTGCTGCGTCCCGACGGCTCGCCCCAGGCGTGTGCGTGGCGATTTCCCACACCGCTGACAGCACTCGCCGGCACGCTCTTCGTGCACCGCATCTACACCGTGCAGAGCCGCGGCGAGCGTACGCGCGCCTGCGACTGGTGCCAGTCCTCAGCGCTGCTCGTGCGCTCGGCGGCCGCGGCGCAGGTCGGGTACATGGACCCGGACTTCTTTGTGTACTCCGACGAGGTTGACTTCGCCCGCCGCCTGCGCGACGCGGGCTGGCGCAGCCTGTATGTCCCGGGTGCGCGGGCGATCCACCACGAGCAGCTGTCCACCGGCGCCGCGGGAGAGCGGCGTATCGTGGAGCTGGCGCGCAACCGTGATCTGTACATGCGCAAGCACCATTCGCCGGCGTCTGCGCGCGCGGTGCGCTGGCTGACCGCGTGGTCCTACGCTGTGCGTGCGCTCGCCGCGCTGGCGCTGCCGGGGCACTCCCCGCGGCGCTACTGGCGGCATGTGACGGCGACGCTCAGGCCCGAGCGCGGCGAAGGTCTGCGCGAGGCGGCGGAGGAGTACAACCGCGCGGGCGGTTAGCCGCCCCCATCAGTCAGCTCTTTGAGCAGCGCCTGCACCACTCTTTCGTCCAGCTGAGCGGCCGCCACGCGACACAGCTCCTGGCACGCCTGCTCGGGGGTGCGCGCGGAGCGGTAGGGGCGATCGGTGACGATCGCGTCGTAGGTGTCGCAAGCGGCGATGATGCGCGCGGCGAGCGGGATCTCTTCGCCCGCGATGCCGTCAGGGTAGCCCCCGCCGTCCCAGCGCTCGTGGCTGGCGCGCACGGCCGGCGCAAGATGGGCGAACCCGTCGATGCGCGCGACGAGGTCGCCGCCGGCGGCCGCGTGGCGGCGCATCGCCACCCACTCGGTGTCGCTCAGCGGACCGGGCTTGAGCAGGATCTCGCTGGGGACGGCGACCTTGCCTACGTCGTGCAGCAGCGCGGCGTAGCGCACGTCGCGTGCCCGGGAGGGCGACAGGCCCATGCGCAATGCGACGCGCTCGGCCAGGTCGGCGACCTCCTGCTCGTGCGAGGCCGTGTAGTCGTCCTTCGCCTCGACCGTGCTCATCAGCGCGGACAGGGTCGTCGTGAACGTGCGCTCCAGATCGGCGACCAGCCCCGCGCGGTGGATCGCCGAGCCGAGGCTCGCGGCGATCGTCTCGACGAGCACGGCGTCCGCCTCGCTGAACGCGTCAGGCTCGGACGCCTCGATGTTCAACACGCCCCACACGGACCCGTCCACGACGATCGGCACGCTCAACTCCGAGCGCGGGTCGGTGTTCAGGTCGCGCACGATGTAGTCCTCGTCGGCGCGCGTGTCGAACACGAGCGCCGACGTCCCGGTGCGCGCGACGCGCCCGTTCACCCCGTGCCATACGGACTGCTCGACGAGCAGGAACTCGGTCATCACCTCGGCCAGCGCGCCGCGGCCGGCGATCAGGCGCAGCACCCCGTCGCCGTCCAGGCGCTGGATCGCCGCGAGGTAGAAGGCGAACGTGCTGTGCAACTCCTCGACCACGAGCCCGGTCATCTCTGCCACCGTGTGCGTAGCCGACAGTTGTGCGGTCAACCGCGCGGCGAGCGTCAGCTGCGCACGCAGGTACGCGAGCTCGCTGGCCTCGGCCATGCGGTGTACCTGCGCATCCGCGCGATGGCGTTGCAGCGCCTCCGCACGACGGCGGCGCTCACGGACGCCTGCAGGGCGCGGCGACGTGACGGATAGCTCGGGCATCCGCTGTGCTCATCGGCCCCGCCGTGTCGGGGCTTTAGGGCGGGCGGACACAATCGACAGCTTGACGGCGTCGAGCCTGCCGAATGACCTCGGCGTGCCGGGACACCTCGGACGCTGTCTGACGGACGTGGACGGGCACCGCGGCCGTAGGCCGTGGTCAGAGCAAGGACGCAGGGAGCGTGGTGTGCTTTGCTGGCCGAAACGGGGATGCTGGCCGAACGGGGGATGCGAGCGTGAGCGAGTGTCTCCCCGCTTCGGTAAGGCGAGTGTCTCCCGGCCCTCGGTGAGCGACCGTGGACGCCGCTCTGCGCCGCGTCCACGGTCGTCAGAGGTCTTTGAGGGGGTCCTCGGCGTATGCCTCGACGTCGCCGTGCCCGGCCCTGAACGCCGCCACGCGGCGGCGCCCGTCAGCCACGAGCGCTCTGGCCTGGGCGCGCTCGTGGGGAGCGAAGAAGCGCGTGGCCGCCAGCAGCGCCGGGACCAGCGCCAGCCATGCGATGCGCAGCGCCAACCCCGCGATCCCGCCGCTCGGAAGTAGCAGCTCTCCGGAGACGGCGACCGCTGCGAGGATCGCCGTCAGCTGGGTCAGACGGCGCCACTGGAAGTCCACCGCGAACACGCCGCGCGTGAGCAGGTGCATGATCGCGATCATCACCGCGTAGGCGCCGCAAAGCGCGATCCCAGCGCCGGCGAGGCCGAGACCCAGGCCGCCGCTCGGCACAAGCACGAACAGCAGCGCCACGTTCACCGCCAACCCGGCGGCGGCCGCGGGCAGGTTGCGCTGGGTGACCCGCGCGCGCCCGGTGATCACAGTCATCACCTGATAGCACCCGTACAGCGTCCACCCGAGCGCCAGCCACGGCAGGGCGCGGTAGGCGCCGTAGTACTCGGGAGCCGCCAGCAGGCGCACGAGCCAGCGCCCGAGCAGCGCCACCGCCACGACCACGATGCCGGTCGCCAGCACGAAGTAGGTGGTGACCAGCGAGTACAGCCGGGAGGCGTCGGCGTCGTTGTCGATCGAATACGCCAGCGGCGGCCACGCGTATTGAAAGCCGCGCACGAGGATGAACACGACCCCCGCGAGCTGCACCGCGATCGCGTACTCGCCCGCCGCGCCGGCGCCGACACCGCGCAGCAGATAGAAGCGATCGGCTACCTGCAGCGCGTACACGCTCGCGTCCGCCGGCACGGTCGGCAGTCCGAAATGGAGCATCGCGCGCAGGTCGGCCGTCCTTACGCGCAGCGAGAAGCGCGCGCGCAGTACCCACCATAGCCCGAGCACGACGATCGCCGAGGCGCCGAAGTTGCCCAGCAACAGCCCCCGCGCCCCCTGATCTGCGAACACGACCAGCGCGATCGTAAAGGCGACCGTCATCGCCACGTTCGCGCCCGACGCGTACATGTACGCGCGGGCGCGCTCGTCCACGCGCAGTTGCGCGTAGGCCATCTCGATGTTGGTGAACGCCCACAGCCCGAGCACCGCGCAGTCCATCAGCAGCGGATCGTCGTAGCCGAGCACAAGCCGCGAGAGCTGCGCCGCGAACACGACGGCCACGAGCGAGGCGACGGTCGTCGTCCACGCCACCGTCGCGGTGGCGGTGCGCGCGATCCGCGTGCGCCGGGCCTCGTCGTCGTCGGTGAAGTAGAACCGCACAAACGCCTCGCCCACGCCGAACCGCAGCAGGATGCTGAACAAAATCACCGCCGTCAGCAGCGAGTTATACGTGCCGTAGTCGGCCGTGGAGACGTGGCGCGTGTACAGCGGCAGCGTAAACACCGCGATGCCCTTGGCGATGATTTCCGCGGCCTGATATGCCGCTCCCGTCGTCACGAGCCGTCTCAGGTAGCTCAGCACGCCCGCAACCTAACCTAGCCCTCGGAGACGACCGCGAGCGGGCATGCCATCGGCGAGGGAAAAAGCGCTCCCGCAACGCCAACCGCTGTGGTAAGCGGCTTGGACCGCAATGGATGAAAAAACTGGCTCACTTCTTACCCATCTCTCCAACCCGCTCGTGACAACGCAACCCCTATCCCCAACAGCGTCCAGGTGATCGGGTCCTCCAAAAAGTCAGCATACGCCCAGGTGTGCAGCACGAGCGCGGCAAAGCACGCGGCCAGGGCGATGCGCGGGGGCGACCGCCCGGGGCCGGTGAAAAGGACGGCGAACGCGGCGATCAGCAGAGCCACATACACGGCCAAACCGATGATGCCCTGCTCGGCCGCGACCGTGATCGGGATCGTGTGCGACGCCGAGGTCGCGTTGGCGGCGCTCGCGTGGCCGTGACTCTTGTACTCGGTTTCAAACGACCCCGACCCCCACCCGTACAGCGGGCGGTCGGCAAACAGTTCGAGTCCGCCGGAGATCAGCTTGGTGCGCCCGCTGGTGGCGTTGCTGGTGGAGCCCCCCGAGCCGTTTACTCCAAAGTGCAAACTCGGCGGCGCGGCGAGCACGACCACCGCCGCGATCGCGACCAGAGCGCCCGCCACGTACACGGTCGCGCGCACGTCCCAGCGGTAGGCCGCCAGCACCGCCATGCCCAGCAGCAGCGCGGCGATGCTCGACTGCGAGAAGCTCGTCACCAGCCCCGCCAGCAGCCACGCCAGCACGCCCGCGCCGATCAGCACCTCGCGCCGCCGGCGGCTCCACAGCACGACCGTGGTCACCGCGACCATCACGATCGCCAGAAACCGGCCGTATATGTTGGGATCGAAAAAAAGTGAATTAACGCGAAAATAGTTTCCAAACTGATCTGCGGCGACGACCTTCGGGTTCAAAAACAGCACCTTGCGGTAATACTCGACGAACCCTACCCCCGCGAACACGATCGCCAGCGCGACGGCGACGCCCAGGCAGCGCAACACGAGCTTGCGCGTAAACCGCACGTCGCGCAGCAGCATGAACAACAGCCCGAACGGGATGTAAAAAAAAGCGATGTTCTCCGCAGCCTTGACTTGGTCGGTGGAATAGGTCGTCTGCAGCGCGTACAGCACGACAGCGCCGAGCAGCAGCCATTCCAGCGCGATCGGCGAGCGACGCGGCTCCTCGGAGGCCTCGCGGCGCAGCCATCGCGGCAGGAGATGAACGAGCGTTCCGGCGGCGATTACCAGATAGAGGGGTATCAGCAGGTTGACTGTTCTGCCGTCTGTGGATATCGGCAATCTGAACGGGAGCGCAAATATCGCCAGCAGCGGCAGCGCGTCGGGACGGCGGCGCATCAACAGCGAAAGCCCTCCGACCACCGCCAGCGCGACGACTAGCGCAGCCGCGATGACCCCCGGGCTGGGTAGGGAGGCGGCGGGGATCGACGTTGCCGGCGTCACCCCGCTCATCGCCGCACCAACGTGAAATCGCTGGGCGACAGAACGGAGGCGTGTTGGGAGATGGCTTTGCGCAGGCTCACCTTCACGCGATATTCGCCACCCGGCGCGGGCCTACCGGTATTGACGGGCGTCACGATCGTGGTGCCATCCGCTCCCACGGTGACGGTGTGGGCACGCGCCGTGCCCTGGTGGCCGTTCCAGCGCAGGGCGAACTGTTTGTAACGGACCACCGGCCAGTCGCGCACGAGCGTGGCGACGGTGTCACCCGCGGAGTCGATTATCGTTACGGTGACCTCGTCGGCCGCCGCGAGCTTGAACGAGATCTGCTCTTCTTTGATGTACCCCGCTGGAGTCGGCGAGAAGAACGGCGTAAGCTCGAAGCGCTGCACCGCCGTGGGCGTGTGCTTGAGCCGCTGCGTAATAATGAACGCAGCGAAACAGGCGACAAGGAGCAGCGCGAACACGACCTTCGCGAGCCTGTCGCCCGGCTCGCTCCCGTCTGCGGCGGCCGGCGCCTGCACCGTCGCGCTCAATCGCCCCCGCCTGGCGCGAACCGCTCAACTGTGTCCGAACGCAGTCCCAGGCGCAGCGTCTCCAGCGAGAGCACGTCGTCGGGAGCGATGTTGCCGAGGTTGCACTCACTCCCGAACCGGTGCAACAGCCACACCTGCTGCTCGCGCCGGGGGGCCTCAAAGATCAGAAGGTCGGCGTCGACCGCGTGCACGATCTCGTCTATCAATCCCGTGCGCACCTCGCCGTCGGCGCGGTAGATCCCGGCCGTGCCCGACTCGCGCGCCTCGGCGATCACCTTCCAGGCGCCGGCTTTCAGGTCGCGTTCGATCTGCTCCACCCACACGTACGGAGCCATGATGAAGTCGGCGTCCTTGCTGCCGACCTCCGACAGGACGGTGAACTCAGCCGCGACGAGCGTTTTGATCAGGTGCGTCTTGACCTCCGGCTCCAGCGCGATCGTGCCGTCGGATATCTCCACGTGGCGCAGCCCGAGCTCTTCCAGCCACGCGATCAGCCCATCGACGCGACCCTGCCTGATCGCCAGCTCGGTGAGCGTGCCGCCCAGCACGACCGGAATTCCGTGCGCGGCGTAGCGCTCCAGCTTTCCCTTCAGGTTCGCGCTCACCAGCGCCGTGCCCCAGCCGAGCTTGACGATGTCGACGTACTCGCCCGCGACTTCGAGCAAACCGTCCACCTCCACGACAGACAATCCGCGATCGATCACGTGCGTGATGCCATGCTCGCGCGGCTTAACCGAGCGCGCGGGGATGTCGAGAAAGCCGGCTATCTGTCCGCTCCGGGCACGCTCACCGGACAGAGAGCGCGCAGGTGGCCAGGCGGCGCGCGCGGTCTGTGGCGAGCCAGGTCACGGAACCCCTCCGCCGGATGGCGCTTCGCCTGAACCAGACGGGGACGCTTCGCCTGAACCGGAGGGCGCTTCGCTGGTGCCTGAAGACGATTCGCCGCTGGAGCCGGCCCTGTCCAGACCGGCGATCACGACCACTGGCGAGCCGCCGGCGAGCGGAGACACGGACCCTTCCATCGGCTGCACCGTCAATACGCCGAGCGCATGGGCGACCTGAGCGGCTTCCGCGCGGTGACCGGCCGTGTACTGCACGACCGTCGTCTGATGACTCCCCGGCGGCGTCCCATCCAGCGCGGTCGCCTGGGAGTAGCCGCTCTGCTGGAGGCTCGCCGCCAACCGGTGTGCGAGCCCTTCCGCGGTCGTGCCGTTGAGCACGGCGACCTGCGTTTCCGCCGGGCTGACCGCGGGTGTCGCGGGTTCCCCGGAGTGCGTGTGATGAGAGTGCGCGCTCGCGGCGGAAGAGGCGGATGTGGTCGCGGCGCCTTTGTTCGATCCACCGCTCAGCGAGCTGACGGCGAGCACGACCACGACCACCCCGATCAGCACGGCCCCGACGATCAAAGCGGTCGCGCGGGCGGGAGATCGCGCCTGGATCGCGCCGCGCCCGCCGGGCACGGGCGGCGTGGACGAACCGCCTGCGCCCCGGGCGCGCGAGGATGCGGGAGGCGATGCGGCCTGCGCGGCCGACCCTCGCCCGGAGCCGGAGGACGATCCCTGAGCCTTGGACGTCGCTCCGAGCGCCGCGCTCGCGCCGGGGCTCATGGCGCTCGCGGCCGTGCGAGCACGGGGGTTGGCTGAAGCCGGGGGTGCGGGAGGACGGGCGGTCGAGGGCGCTTTGGGCGCCGCCGCAGCCGGCGAGGCGGGTGGCGAAGACGCGGGTGCCGGTGGGGTGGCGCCGCGAGAGGAAGCGCCGGTGGGAAGCGATGACCCGCCCGCGGAAGTCGCCGGCGCAACCGGCAGTGGCGGGGGCGCGGGGGGGCGCGGGGTGGCCGCTGCGACCCCGGCGGCGGTGGCGGGCGCGGGAGCGCCGGGCACCGAGCCTCTCGCAGCCGCTCCGGACGCGGGGGCAGTTCCGGACGCGGGCGATCCGGACGCGGAGGCGAAGGCCGGCGCGGCGAGCGCCGGGTCGGGCAGCGGAACGCTCCCCGTAGCAGGCTCGGCGGGGGATGCGCCGGGAGTCGAGATCGGCGTTGCGGGGGGAGCGGCCGAGGCCGTGGAGACAGCCCCGGCAGCGGTCTGGGCCGCAGGTGCGCCGGCCGGCGGCAGCGCGCCGCTCGCCGGGGAGCCAGGAGCGCGCTGCGCGGCAGCCGGCTTGGCGGCAGCCGGCTTGGCGGCAGCCGGCGGCGCGCCGGCGGCAGGCGTCCCCGGAGTCGCGCCGGCAGGTCCGGGAGTGCCCGCGCCGGGCTTAGAGCTCGCGCCCGCGGCCGGCTGCACGGCGCCCGCCGCGAGCGGCTTCGCATCGGGTGCGGGCACCGCCGCGCCCACGGTCATGGCGGTTGCACTGGCGGCGGCCGCCGCGACCTGGGCGGGAGACGGAGTGGCGGGTGTTGCGGGCGTCACTCCGGGCTGAGCCACCGCGGGCTGGGCCGCGACAGGCTGCCCGGCGGCGGTGATCGGCCGCGCGTTCAGCGGAGTTGCGCGCGGCACCTGGCGCTGGGCGATCGGCGGCGCGCCGGTGCTCACACGCTGAAGGCGAGCGGCAGCCTCCGCGCTGACGCGCTGCTCGAGCTCGGCGGCGCGCTCGGGGGCGCGCCCGGCCCACTCGCGCAGGCGCTTGAGCTCGCGCGCCTGCGTGAACACGAGCAGCGAGAGAATCGCAATCCCGGCGAGCGCGGCGAACGCGGCGATGGCCCCGATCTTCGTGAACGAGCTCGACAGCGACAGCGCCAGTGGCAGGGCAGCGGTCATGAATCCTGGGAGTGTACGAGCGGCTCAGGCGTCCTGCGCTGAGCTGGGGCGCGCTCCTCCCCGCCGGCGCTGGCAGCTGAGAGCGCCGACACCTTCGCGGCCAGGCCCGCTGCGTCCCCCTCGAGCACGAGCAGGCCGATCTCGGCGAACATCGACTCGACCGCCTCGGCCCCGAGCGGGAGACGCTCGGCGAGCATGATCTTCTCGGCCGCCGTCGCGCGCGCGCGCTCGTAGTCGTTGAACAGCTCCTCGCTCAACTTCTCTCCGGCGCGCCGCCCGACGATCTCGATGTCGATGTCACGGTCGGGATCAAGACCGGACAGGTCGATCATCGCGCGCGCCAGCTCGACGATGCGCACAGGCTCGCCCATGTCCAGCACGAATACCTCCGCGCCGCACCCCTCCGCGGAGGGGGCGGGCACAGATTCGGCGGGCGGCGATTCCATCCTCTCCTGTGTGCAGACCAGCGAGCCGGAGCGGATAATCAGCTGGACCGCCTCCGGGATCGTCATGAAGTAGCGAGTCATCCGCTCGTCGGTCACTGTCACCGGGCCGCCGCGCGCGATCTGGCGCTCGAAGATCGGCACCACGCTGCCGGAGGAGCCGAGCACGTTGCCGAAGCGCACGGCTTTGTAGCGAGTGCCGGGATGGCGCGCGGCGGCGGCGTCCAGCGCGAACTCGGCGAGCGCCTTGGAGGCGCCCATCACGGTCGCCGGGGCCACCGCCTTGTCGGTGGAGACGAGCACGAACCGCCGCGCGGCGAGCTGGCCCGCGACGTGCGCGACCACGCGCGTGGCGATCGCGTTGTTGCGCACCGCCTCGACCGGGTTTGACTCCATCAGGCCGACGTGCTTGTAGGCGGCGGCGTGAAACACCACTGTGGGGCGGTGCTCGGCGAACACCTCGCGCATGCGCTCCTCTTCCTTGCAGTCAGCCAGCACCGCCGCAAGTACCGACGGCTGGATGTGGTGCTCCTCGAGCAGCTCGCGCTGGATCTGAAAGAGGTTGTCCTCGGCGTGGTCCAGCAGCACGATCTTGCGCGGGCCGACACGCGCGATCTGGCGGCACAGCTCCGCGCCGATCGACCCGCCCGCGCCGGTCACGAGCACGATCTCCTCGGCCAGATAGGCGCCGACACGGTCGAGCTCCATATGCACCGGCTCGCGTCCGAGCACGTCCTCGACACGCACCTCGCGCATCTGACGCGCGATCGTGCTCTGGTCCTGGAGCAGCTCGAACACCGTCGGCAGCGTGCGCACGGCGATCCCGCGCGCACGGCACTCTCGTACCACGCGCGCGCGCGTGGAGCCGGGAGCGGAGGGAATCGCAATCAGGACTTCGTCGGGCTCTGCCTCGTCGAGGATGCGCGGCAGGTCGCTCTGGGTGTCGCCGCGCACGCGCACACCGTCGATGCGCAGGCCGCGCTTGCCCGGATCGTCGTCTAGGAAGCCCAGCGGCGAGAGCCCGAGCCCGCGATTGCGGGCGATCTCGCGCAGCACCAACCGCCCGCCGTCGCCCGCGCCGACGATCAGCACGCCGCGTTCTCCCTCGCTCACGCCGCGGAACGCCGCCAGCGGACGGCGCTCGTAGACCGTGCGCGCGAGCACGCGCACGCCGATCAAGAACAGTAGGCAGAGCAGGCCGAACAGCACGATCACGCCGTTGGGCAGCCCGACCGTCGCCGTGGCCACCGCCCTGATTCCGTGAGCGGTTGGGTGCACGGTGTAGCGCTGCACCGGCCGCAGCGCCTCGATGCCCACGACGGTGAGCAGCACGATCACCACGATCGCCCGCGTCACCGCCTCGTAGTCGCGCTGGCTGGAATAGCGCCAGCGCCGCTGATACACCCTGCAGTACACGAGCACGAGCAGGCTGCCGGCCAGCACCCACCAGATCGTGCGCTCGCGCAGCTCCGCGTAATGGCCGGTCGGGCCGTTGTCGAAGCGCAGCTGAAACGCCAGATAGTAGGCGAGCGCCACCAGCGCCCCGTCGACGGCGAGCTGGGGAATGGAGCGGCGGTGCAGCGGCAGGGCGGCCGATTTGAGCCTTCGGCGCATCACTGAGATTCTACGGTTCTAAGCGGAGAGAGCAGCATATCGACGAGCACGCCGGGATCGCGTCGCGTGCGTGAGGGCACGACCGCGGGGTCGCGCCTGGCGAAGCTCAGCTCGGCGGGGTCGGTGAGCTTGCGCAGCCGGCCTTCGGCGATCAGGCGCTCGTCGACGGCTCCGAGGCGGCCCTCGAACGTGCTGTACACCGGTGTGCCGAGCGCGACCGCCTCGCGGTTCATCGTCCCCCCGGCGGAGATCACGAGGTCGGCGCGGGCGATCAGCGACTGGGCGTCGATCGCGTGGGGCGGGACCACGAACCCGGGGACGGCGCCACACTCGGCGCGCTGCTCGGCCGTGCGCGGCAGGACGACCACCTGGACTCCTTCGCTCGCGGCGGCGTCTCTCGCGCGCGTGAGCACGCCCGCGAACAGGTCGTTTGCGAAGCGGTGATACAGCGACACCTCCGGCGGCGTGCGGATCAGGACGAGCGGACGCTCGGGGTCTAGCGCCAGCTCGACGAGGATCGCTGGATCGGGTGTGAAGTCGGCGAGGTAGTACTCCTCCTTGAGACCCGGGTATGAGCGGATCTTTCCGTGCGCGCCGTAAGCCTGCAGGCGCTCTGACGGGATCGCCTCCGGCACGACGACCGCTCGCGCCAGGCGGCAGTTGACGTGGTGCTGGACGGAGGCCCACTCGTAGTCGAACATCGTCGAGGACGGGATGCGCAACGTCGCCGCCGCTATCGACAAGTCGTTGGAACCGTGTCCGAGGGCGATGTCGAACCTGCCGGGGGAGTGGGCGCCGGGTGGGTGGGCTCCCCATCCTCGAGTGTCTGCCAAGGCCCAGCGCACGAGCGCCGTCGAGCGCGAGGCCAGGCCGCCGAGCTTGGCCGTCAAGCGCTCGCCGCGGTGATGACCGATCGGGGTGTGATCGATGTCAAGGCGCTCGCACAGCTCAATCGTCTGCGCGAAGTCCCGCGCCGTCACGCGCACGTCGTGGCCGTCGGAGCGCAGGCGCTCGATCACCGGGCGCATGACGAGCACGTGCGGGCTGTTGGTGAGATCGATCCAGATGCGCATCGCACGCGAGACGGTAACGCCCGGGGCCACCGGCTCCGGACTCGCCGGTATCGTTGACCGACCGATGCTGGTCCTCGCTTCGATCTCGGAAACGCTGGTCAACGAAACCTCGCACTTCGTGCGCGACGCGGGGCTGCCGGGGATCTTCGCGTTGATGGCGATCTCGAGCGCCTGCATTCCGATCCCCTCGGAGGTGGTGATGCTGTTCGCCGGCTTCGCCGTCGCCGACCCTGGGCAGAGCGCAGCCCAGCACCACATGACGATGGCCGGCATCATCCTTGCGGGTCTGCTCGGGACGATGGCCGGCTCGTGGATCGCCTACGCGGTCGGCCGCGGGGGGCGACTGGAGCTGCTCGAACGCCACGGCGGCCGGTTTAATGGATTCCCACCCACCCAACCCAGATCCAACGCGCCGACCGCTGGTTTGCGCGCTACGGCGAGCCGACGGTGCTGTTCGGGCGGCTGATCCCGCTCGTCAGGGCGTTTGTGTCCCTGCCGGCGGGCGTCGCGAAGATGCCGTTCTGGCGATTCACGGTGCTGTCGCTGATCGGCTCGATCCCGTGGGTCGTGGCGCTCGCGTTCGCCGGGCACGCGCTCGGCAGCGACTGGACGAGCGTGCGCAAGGCGTTCGAGTACATCGACTACGCGATCCTCGCGCTCGTGGTGGTCGGGGTCGCCTACGTGATCGTGCGACGGCGGCGCGGACCGAGCCCGATCGACTCCGACGCAGACACGCCGCCGGTCCCCGACGTGGGCTGATCGGGTAATGCCGTCTCGGCGGCTCTCGCCGCGCCACAGCGCCGACTCTCGCGACGAGCCGCCACGCTGGCGACTCTCGCTGAGACAGGCCGCGGCGCTGGGCGCGCTGCAGGGTCCCACCGAGCTGCTGCCGGTCTCCTCCTCCGGACACACGACCCTGATCCCGTGGCTAGCGGGCTGGTCCTACACGGAACTGGATCCCGAGCTGCGCAAGTCCTTCGAGATTGCCCTGCACGCCGCCGCGGCGGCGGCGCTGGCGATCGACATGCGCGCTGAGCTGATCGAGGCGGCGCGAACGCTGGACCGCCGGCGAGCGGCGGTGATCGCGCTGTCGCTCGCGCCGCCCGCGCTCGCCGGGTACGCGCTCGAGGGACTGATCGAGCGGCGTCTGGGCGGGCCGCGCTCGATCGCTGTCGGGCTGATCGCGGGGGGCATTGCGATGGCGCTCGCCGACCTGCGCCCCGGGCGTCTCTGCGCGCGCCACGCGCCGCGGGCGCCCACCGCGGCGGACGCGCGCCTCGCGCTCCAGACGCGCCGAGAGCATGAGGCCGGCCCGGCAGATGGGCTGGCGCTCGGCCTGGCCCAGGCCACCGCGCTGATTCCGGGCGTGTCGCGCAACGGCGCGACGCTCACGGTTGCGCGTGCGCGCGGATTCGCGCGCACGGACGCGCACACGCTGTCCTGGCACGCGGGGTTGGGAGTGATCCTTGGCGCGAGCGCGTTGAGGGGAGCTCGGCTGCTGCGGCGATACGCGCAGGCGGACGTGCGCGCGGAGGCGAACGATGTCGGGACGAGTGAAGTGAACCCAACACACGCCGCATGGGCCGCCCTGGCGGGGGGCGGCGCGAGTGCGTTCGCCTCAACGCTGGCAAGCGCGCACGTGCTGCGCCGCCAGTGGATGACTCACGGGGGCTGCTGCCATATGCCGTGTATCGCTTCACGATCGCGGCGGTGACACTCAAACGCCTGCGCAGGACGCAAAATAGAAGCAGATGAACCAGATCGGAACCCTGCTCGGCGGGCGCTATCGCCTGGACGCCGAGATCGGGCGCGGCGGGATGTCCACCGTGTATCGCGCGTTCGACACCGTGCTCGAACGGGCGGTCGCGATCAAGCTGATGCACCGCGAGATCGCCGCCGACTCCGACCAGCTCGAGCGCTTTCGCCGCGAGGCGCGCGCGGTCGCACAGCTCAGCCACCCGCACATCGTGACGGTGATCGACGCCGGCGAGGAGCCCTCGGCGCACGGCGGCGCGGCGCAGGCACAGGGCCACGAGCCCCAGGCCGGCACGCCGTACATCGTGCTGGAGTACGTCGACGGCGAGACGCTCAAGCAGCTGATCCGCCGCTCGGGGCCGCTTGCGATCACCGAGGCGCTGGCTTACACGATCGAGATCGCGCGCGCGCTCGGTGCCGCGCACGAGCGTTTGATCGTCCACCGCGACGTCAAGCCCCAGAACGTGCTGATCTCAAGCGAAGGCTCCGCCAAGATCACCGACTTCGGGATCGCGCGCACGCTCACCGAGCAGGGATTGACGATGGACGGCCGCGTGCTCGGCACGACCGACTACGTCTCCCCCGAGCAGGCTTTGGGCCAGCCGGTCACCGGGCAGTCGGACCTGTATTCGCTGGGAGTCGTGCTGTACGAGATGCTGACCGGCGCCGTTCCCTTCAGCGGCCAGACGCCGGTCGCGGTGGCGATGCGCCACGTGCGCGAGCAGGTGCCCGACGTGCAGACCCGCAGACCCGAAGTCTCAGCCGCAACCGCGGCCGTGGTCGAACGCGCGACCGCCTCCGATCTCGCGCAGCGCTATCCCGACGCCGCGTCGATGGCCGCCGATCTGGAGGAGGCGCTCGCGATCGAGACCGCACGCTCCGGGCAGGCGACCGGCGAGGTCACGAGCGTGCTGCGCACGCTGCCGCGCAGCTCGCGCCGGCGGCTGCCCTGGCGCATGCGCCACCCCTGGCGCTGGGCGGGCTCGCTGGCGCTGGTGGGCGCGATCGTGGCGATCGCGCTGGCGCTGGCCGCCGGCAACACCCACAGCGGGGTGGCGCCCGACGTGCCGGCCAAGCACGGCCTGCAGCCGGTCCGCCTCAGCCAGACCGCAGCGCACGACTACAACCCGTTCGGAACCGGCCCCGAACACCCCACGCAGGTCTCGAACGTGGTCGACGGCGATCCCAACACGAGTTGGAGCACAGAGCACTACATGGACGACACGCTCGCCAGCAAGCCGGCGCCTCGGCGTCTACCTCGACGCCAGCCCCGGGGTGGAGGCGCGGGCGATCGAGATCCAGACCCCGACGCCGGGATTCACGGCCGCGATCTACGCGTCCGACGGCTTTCGCGAAGGGCTGCCCTACGGCGAGGAGACGCCGCTGAGCCAGCGCGGCTGGACGCCGGTGGCGCCGGCGCAGACTGTCGGCGCGAACACGACGATCGCGCTGAGCAATCCGAGCGACGCGCGCTATCGCTACTACCTGATCTGGATCACCGCGCTGCCGCCCTCCAGCGAAACGGCCGAAATCGAGGAAGCGACGCTGTTTGCTTGAGGGCGCGCCCGTTTGCGGCGCGGCGCTTCTCGCGGTGGGCGCAGGCGCTACGCGCTTAATCAACGCCTGTTCAGTGCCTGCGCCCGCGGCGTTCCTCGTACCGCTCGACCCCCAACCGGCACAGTCGGTCCAGCAGCTCCGGATATGCAACGCCCGACACTGACATCAGCTTCGCATACACGCTCGTCGGGGTGAAACCGGGCATCGTGTTCAGCTCGTTCACCAGCACCGCGTCGCCGTCCACGAAGAAGTCCACGCGCGCGAGCCCTTCGCAGCCTGCCTGCGCGAACGTCTCGACGGCCAGCTCCCGCGCGCGCGCACGGGCGGCCTCGGAGATGCGAGCCGGGACGATCAGCTCCATGCCGCCGGGCTCGTACTTGGCGGCGTAGTCGTAGAACTCGCCGTCGAACACGATCTCCCCGGGCTCGGAGGCCAGCGCCTGCGCGCCGCCAGGGGCGCCCGCTGCCCGTTGTGAGTGCGTCAAGCCGAGCACGCCGCACTCCACCTCGATGCCGGACGCCATCGCCTCGACGATCACAAGCTCGTCGTGCGCCAGCGCCTGCTCCAGCGCACCGGCCATCAGCTCGGGGGCGGCGACCTTGACGATCCCGACCGACGAGCCCAGGTGCGCGGGCTTGACGAACACCGGCAGCCCCAGCGGCGCAATCTCCTCCAGCACCCGCGCACACTCGGCGCGCCAGCGCGATTCGCGCACTCCCACATACCCGACCTGCGGCACGGGCGGCTCTGTGGCGGACAGCAGCCGCTTGAACAGCACCTTGTCCATGCACAGCGCCGACGCGGCGACACCGGCGCCGACATAGGCGACATCGAGCGTCTCCAGCAGACCCTGCACGGTCCCGTCCTCGCCGTAGGGACCGTGCAGGGCCGGAAACACAACGTCGGCCCCAAGCAGCCCGCCGCCCGGGCGCACGCTCACCGGCTCGCCATCGCCGTCCGCTCGCCACGTCCCATCGCGCCCGATCTCGACCATCGCGACCTCGTGACCCCCAGCCACCAGCCCCTCGCGGATCGCGGCGCCGGAGGCCAGCGACACGTCGTGCTCGGAGGAGCGCCCGCCCGCGAGCACCGCGACCCTCATCCGCTCGCCGCCGGAGGGGTCGGGGTCGCAGGGGTCGTCGTGGTCGTGGTGGTCGTGGTCGTAGTCGTCGGGGTGGTCGTCGTCCCCGTCCCGAGCGCGCCGACCGTGATCGTGACCGTGCTCCCCTTGCGCGCGTGCGTCCCGCCCGCCGGGCTCTGTTCCAGCACCACCCCCACCTGCGACTGTTCGGTGGTCGTGCGCGACACCTGCGTCACCTTGAATCCGTCGTGTTCGAGGGCCTTTGAGGCCGCTGCCTTGGCCACGCCCTTTACGTTGGGGATGGCAACTTCCTTGGGCGCCTGCGCGACGGTCAGACCGACCTTTTCGCCGGCCGCCAGCGAGGAGCCCGCCGAGGGCGACTGTTCGAGCACGGTTCCCGGCGACTGTTCGCTCGTGGTCTGCTGGGTGACCGTGCCGACGGTCAGCTTGGCGTTCGTCAGCGTCGCTTCGGCGGCGGTCCGGGACTGGCCGACGACGTCGGGCACGCTGACCGGAGCGGGACCGCTCGAGACGAGCACCTTGACCGAGGCGCCGGCTCTCACCTCGGTTTCGGCGGCCGGTTCGGTGGAGATCACGCGCCCCGGCGCGACGGCGGCGCTCGGCCGGGCTTCGGTGACGGGTTTGAACCCGGCGCCCTTGAGCTTGGCGGTGGCCTGCGCCTGCGTAAGGCCGGCGACATCCGGCAGCGCGGAGCTGCCGGGGCCGGTTGACACCGCGATCGTCACGCGCGAACCGCTGCTCACTTCGCTCCCGGACGGCGGGGTCGTGCTGATCACGATCCCGCCGGGCACGGTGGCGCTCGACGTCAGCGCGGGGACGGGGACGAGGCCCGCTCGCCTCAGCGTCGCCCCGGCCGTGGCTTCGTTTTGTCCCGACACGCTCGGCACCGTCACCGCTGCGCCCGAGGGCGAACGCGTAAGCGCGAGCACCGCCACCGCCACCACGACCAGCACCGCCGCCGCGCCCAGGCCCCAGAGCAGGCGGCGGCGTCTGGCGGCGGCGTCCTGCTCCTCAGAGCCGTTCGGTAGCGCCAAGCCTGGCGCGGCTCCGTCGGGGGGCAGCAGCAGCGCTGAGGGGGCCACGCCGGTTGACAGCGCCATCCCCGGCGGCACGACGCCGCCGGTTCCGGGCGAGCCCGGCGCACGGGCGCCCGGCGCGGGCGTGGCGAAGATCGCGGTTGCGGCCGATGCCGGCAGCCGCTCGCGCGCGAAGCGCAGAGCCGCGATGAACTCCTGCGCGTCGGCGTAGCGCGCGGCCGGGTCCTTCGCGAGCGCCCGCAGCACGATCTGATCGAGCACGGCCGGCACCGCCGGGTTGACCGCGCTGGGGGCCAGCGGCTCGGCGGAGACCTGCTTGAAGGCGATCGCCACCGCCGTGTCGCCGTCGAACGGAACGACGCCGGTCAGAGCTCGTACAGGATCACCCCGATCGAGTACAGGTCCGAGGCGGCGCTGACGGCGTGGCCCTGCGCCTGCTCGGGAGACAGGTATTGGGCGGTGCCCATGATCGAGCCCGTCAACGTCATGTCCGAGGCGCCGGCGCTGGGCGATGCCAAAGTCGGTCACGCGCGCGCGGCCCTCCTCGTCGAGGATCACGTTGTGGGGCTTGAGGTCTCGGTGGATCACCCCGCGCGCGTGGGCGAAGCGTGCGGCCTGCAGGATCTGCGTGACGATGTCGATCGCCACCACCGGCTCGAGCGGTCCCGCCTCGCGCACGAGCGCCTTCAGCGAGTGCCGGGCACGTACTCCATCGCGATGTAGTAGGTGCCATCCCACTCGCCGCGGTCGAATATCCCGACGATGTTCGGGTGCGAGAGCCCGGCCGCGCTGGAGGCCTCGCGGCGGAAGCGCTCGACGAACTCCTGATCCTCGGCGAAATGATGGTGCAGCACCTTGACGGCCAGCCGCCGCCCGAGCAGCTGGTCTTCGGCGAGGTAAACGTCGGCCATCCCCCCCGAGCCCAGGCGCGACAGGACGCGGTAGCGGCCGTCGATGATCGTGTCGGGCTCAACCATCTCGCTCACCTGTCGCGTCTATCCGTCGCTCATCCGCAGACACCCATCTCACCCGCAATCGCCTCATCCGTTCAACACCGTTTCCATGACCTCGCGCGCGACCGGGGCGGCGAACGCGGCGCCCTGGCCGGGAACGTCCTGCAGCGTCACGGCGATCGCCACGCGCGGGTTCTGAGCGGGCGCGAACGCGATGAACCAGACGTTGTTGATCGCGGTCCCGATCTGCGTCTGTGCCGTGCCGGTCTTGCCGGCCACCCGCACACCCGGGATCTGCGCCGCCGTGCCGGTGCCTTCGGTGACGACCGCTTCCATCATGGCGGTCAGCGACGCGGCGGTCGAGGGCTTCATCACGACCGACTGCACGCGCGGCTTGACTTCGAGCACGGTGCGCCCTTCGGGGTCGACGATCCGTTCGGTCAGGTGCGGGACCACCAGGCGCCCCCGGTTGGCGACGGCCGCCGCCACCTCCGCCATCTGCAGCGGCACGACCTGCAGTTTGTCCTGGCCGATGCCCATGCGCCCGACGTCGACGAACCGGCTCGTCGGCGAGAGCAGGCGCTGTCCCTCATACTCGCCGCTGGCGGACATCTGTTCGGCGGGGTAGTCCAGCCGCGGTTTTGCAGTCGAAGCCAAAGCGATCCATATAGCGGGCCAGGGTCTGCTTGCCGACGTGTTCGGCGACCTGGGCGTAGACCGTGTTGACCGATTTGACGAGCCCTTCGGTGAGTGTGATCTGCCCGTAGCTCTCATCGTCGTCGTTTGACAGCGGCACGCCCGAGACGACGATGCCGTTGCGGCCCGAGACCAGCGACTGAGGCGTGTATTGCCCGGTGTCGATCGCCGCGGTCGCAGTCACCACCTTGAACGTCGAGCCCGGCGCGTAGCCGAACTGGGTGGCGCGGTTGACCAGCGGCGTTCGGAAGGAGTCGTGGGTCAGCCGTTCATAAGCGCTGGAGGAGCGCAGCAGGTTGGGGTCATAGCTAGGCGTCGAGGCCATCACCCGCACCGCGCCCGTGCGGGGGTCCAGGGCCACCACCGCTCCGCGGTGTTCCCCCAGCGCCACGAGCGCGGTGTGCTGGGCCGCCGGGTCGAGCGTCGTGAGCACTTCGTCGCCCTGCCGGCGCTTGCCCTGCAGCTGATCGAGGATCGCCTGCAGGTTCGTGGCGCTCGTTTCGCCGTCCAGCGCAGGGTTGCGGTAGCGCTCCAGGCCCGCTTGGCCGAGGTCGGTGTAGGAGTAGCCGATCGCCTGGGCGAACAGCGAGCCGGTCGGGTAGGTCCGTTGAAACGTTCCTTCGCGACCGCGCACGCTGCGCGCCAGCACCGTCCCGCCGGCGGCCAGGATGCGGCCGCGTTCGATGCGTTCCTGCTGCAGCAGCGAGCGGCGGTTCAGCGCGCTCTGGCGCAGCGAGCTCGCTTCGAAGATCGTCCAGCGCGAGGTGAACGCGATCAGCAGAGCGAACAGCACGACGACCAGCCCGTACAGGCGCACGATCGGCCTATTCATCGGAGCTCCTCCAAGTTCGATGCTGCGCATGAGGCTGGCGGCGTTCGATTCCGAGCGCAGCGAGTTGTCCAACAACGCCCGCCGGCGCGTTGGCGAGAGCGTCGAAGCGCCGACGCCCGAGACGTATTCTGTGCTGTACAGCCTGACCCCCCCCGGCAGCTGGTAGGGCACCCCGCGATACAGCGTCAACAGGCCGCTGCTGTTGGTGCCGATGAAGTAGACCGATTCGAGCGTCAGATAGGCGCCCGAGACGAGCAGGCCGAGCACCACCAGCACAATCGCCGCTCCCGCCACGCGTCGCCTACGACGGCGCTTGTCGCCCGAGCCTCCGCTCTCTCCGGACCGGGTCGGCATGCGCGGGCGCAGAGGCCGCACGGGCGCCGGCGGGGGCGCCGGCGTGGTGGCGAAGATCGCGGAGGACTCGGGCCCAGCGGGCCCGGTGCTCGCAGCCGCGCCTATCGGGGATCCGCCGGTGCCGGGGGCCGGGGTGGCGCTCGCCGCGGAGGGCGGCTCGACCGGGGCCGCCGCGAGCGCGCTCTGCTCCTCGGTCTCAGGGTCTGAGCCGGCCGCGGCTCCTGACCCGTCGGCGCCCGGCGCGGAGGCATCCTGCAGGCGAAGCAGCACGACCGTGATGTTGTCCCGCCCGCCGGCCTCGTTGGCGGCGGCGACCAGCGCCTCGCCGGCGTCGCGCAGGCGCGGGTGCGAGCGCAGGATCTCCGAGACGCGCTGCTCGGGGAGCATCGTCGTGAGGCCGTCGCTGCACAGCAGATAGACGTCGCCGGCGCGGGCCGCGTAGGAGCGCGTGTCGATCTCTACCGCGGGCTCGGGACCGAGCGCGCGGGTGATCACCGAGCGCTGGGGATGGTCGACGGCTTCCTCGGGCGTGATCTTGCCCTGGCGCATCAGCTCGTCCACCAGCGAGTGGTCGTCGGTCAGGCGCGAGCTCTCCGTCGCGCAGGCGGTAGGCGCGGCTGTCCCCGACGTGAGCGATCGCGACCTCCGCGGGCGCCGACATACACCGCCGTCAGCGTGGTGCCCATACCGGCGTGCTCGGCGCTCGAGTGCGAGAGTTCGTGGATGCGCGCGTTGGCGTCCAGCGCGCGAGCCGCGAGGTCTGTCTCGGGCTCGGCTGTGTCGCCCAAGCCCCGCTCGAACACCTCGACCGCGATCTTCGACGCCACCTCCCCGGCCTGCGCGCCACCCATCCCGTCGGCGACGACGAACAGCGGCGAGCGCGCCAGCAGCGAGTCCTCGTTCGCGCGCCGCTGCCGGCCGGTGTCGGTGGTGGCGTACTGCTCGGCGACGCGGAGCATCACACAGCCGCCCCGCGCTCGGGTGCGAGCGTCCGCGCCAGCCCGATCGGAGCCGCCTCGCAAGCCCCCGCCGGCCTCGAAAGCAGATCTGTCATCAATCGACCTCGAACGTGAACTCGGAGTCCCCGATCCTGATGCTGTCGCCCGGGTGCAGCGGCCGAGGCGTTTCCAGCAGCTCCTCGTTGAGATAGGTGCCGTTGGTGGAGCGCAGATCCTCGATTACGAGGATGTTGCCCTGCCGGTAGACGCGCGCGTGGCGTGAGGAGGCGAACGGATCCTCCAGGCGTATCTCCGCGCGGTCGCCGCGGCCGAGCACGACGTCCGCATCGAGGTCGTAGATCATTCCGGGATCGTGTCCCGGAGCGCGCTCCACCACCAGTCGCGGCGCACGTCCGGTGAGATCCGCGACTCCGCGGCCGACGCCGAGTGCAGGCCCGTCGCGTCGGCGTGCGACCGGGGCCCCGTGGGCGTTGGGCGACGTCGAGGAGGCGCCGCGCAGGTCGCGCAGCGCGCTGCGCGCGACCCACAGCAGGAACAGGTAGAGCACGGCCAGAAAGCCGAACTTGAGGGCCACCGATACGGGCGCGAGCTGGTCAGACGCTGTCATGTGATGTCGAAGACGATCTCCGTCGAGCCCAGCTCGATGCGATCTCCCGGGCGCAACGGCTGGGCTCCGTGGACATCCCGACCGTTGACGCGCACGCCATTGGTCGAGCCCAGATCGGTCACGGTCCAGCCATCGGCGCCCGGGCGCAGCTCGGCGTGGCGGCGGGAGATGCCCGTGTCCTCCAGCACGATCTCGCAATCGTGGCTGCGTCCGATCACGCCCCCCTCGGACGGCACCGGCAGGCGCCGACCGCCGACCGCCAGCAGCGCCCGCGTCGGGCGGCGCGACGCGGGCTCTCCGACGGGACCGCGCATGCGGGCCGAGGTGCTGTAGATCATCGTCTGCCCATGTTCGTCGAGGGGCTCCTCGGCCTCGGAGGACGCCGCTCTGCGGCGCGCCTCGACCCCGGCTCGGCATCCCCCTCGCCGAGCCTCGTCACCCTGACCGCCCACCCGGACGAGCCGCGCCTGGATGCCGAATTCGCCGAGCGACAGATCCTCGTCGGTGTGGAAGGAGATCAGGGGCTGGGAGGCGAGGATCAGATTCTCGCGGCGGGCGTGCTCGAGCAGGTAGGCGCACAGCTCCTCGATCACCTCGTGCTCGACGCCCTCATAGCGGGCGCGATCCTGGGGCGAGAGCCAGACCGAGTACTCGTTCGGCGCGTATGTGCGCGAAACCGACGCGGTGCGATGCTCGTCCATCTCCCGCGCGAGCTTGTGCGCGAGTTCGATCGGGCGCACCTCTGAGCGGAACACGCGTCCGAATGCGCCTTCGACGAGATTGGCGATCCTGGTCTCCAGTGCTCTGAGGGGGTTCATAGGGCGACGGCGGCTCAGCCGCGGGCGGCCGTCGGGGCTCTCCAAGCGGTAGAGACGTGCTAGCGCACGCGGTGGCAGTGAGACGTCAGTGGCGATCCGCCCAGCCCGGGGCGCATCGGGCGTGCCGTTCCGGCGCGTGCCTGCACTCTATGGGTGGACGGGGTTTGACCGGGCCGCGCAGGGCGCGGGCGGCGATCGCGACGGCGGCGGCGAGGACCGCTCCGAGGACCGCGCCACGCGGGTGCGGAAGGGGTGCCCCGGCAGACAGGCCGGCGTCGAAGTAGGGCGTGGCGGCGAGCAGCGCGGCCGACCAGACGACTGCGGCGAGCGTGTCGAGCACGGCGCCCGAGCCACGCACGATCCACGGCAGCATGACGGCGCCACCCGCCCACAGGAGCGCTCCGAACAGAACACCGGCGGCGAGCGCGGGACGATCGCATGAGTGGCGGCGCTATCGAGCGAGCCCTCCCAGACCGCCCGCGAGGGCATGCCGGCGGGCGGGCCAAGCCACAGACGCGCCCCGGGCGAACCGCCGACGAGCAGCGGCCCGGCGAGGAACAGCCACCAGTAGCCCAGCGCGCCCAGCGCCGCGCGGGCAGACCAGCGAGACGCTTGGCCCGCGAGTGCCGGATATGCCCCCGCGAGACCGACGAGGCCGAGCAGTGGTGCGAGCACGCCCATAAGCGGCGTGACGCCAGGCCGGGGACCCATCAACAGCAGAGGAGCGGCGGCGGCCAGCAGCAGCAATGAGATCACCCGGGCGAGCGCTCGCCACCTGCCACACCGCGGCGGCGATGACGCACCCCAGCCAGACCGCGCGCGGCACCGGGAATCCGCGGTGCGCGGCGGGCACGACGTCGCGACGCGCGCGCACTCCGCATCGGGCACGACATGTCCATCGAGATCCACCGGTGCGGCGCGGGCACGGGCCGCTGGGCAGCCGCGTGCGGTGCGGCCTGCCGCGTGGGCGCGGCCAGATGCGCCGGGGCGAGGGCGGTTGCGCGGCGCTTGCGGGCCAATCGGTGTCGGGCGAGCGGGGAGGAGCCGGCGCGATCCTCGAACGGAGCAGGCCGCGCCTGCGTGTCAATCCCTCCGTCAGCGCCCGTTCGAGGGCGCCGCGCAGATCCTCGACGGTCCCCCGCTGCGCCGGATCGATCGCGAGGGCTCTGTCCAGGGCATGCGCCAGCGCGTGCGGAAGGTCGGGGCGGCGTGCCGCGAGGGTGGGCAACTGACGTCCGATGCGCCGGGCGGTGGCCGCCGGAGTGGGGCCCCGCACGGGTTGACGCCCGTGAGCCCCTCGTACAGCACGAGCGCCAGCGAGTACAGATCCGCGGGCTCGCCGACCTCGCGACCTTCGCTCTGCTCGGGAGCCATGTAGGCGAGCGTGCCGAGCGTCTCGCCGGTGCGAGTGAGCGCGTCTTCGCCCGACAGGCTCGCGCCGCCGAAGTCGGTCAGCTTGGCCGGCGCTTCGTGCGTGTCGGGATCGTGGGGGACGAGCACGTTCTGAGGCTTGACGTCGCGATGGATGACCCCGCGCGCATGGGCGTGCGCGAGCGCCTGAGCGAGCATCGACACCGATCTCCAGCAATTCCTCGTCGGAGAGCTCGTCCGCGCGCGAAGAGCTGCGCGAGGGTGTCGCCGTGGACGAGCTCGGAGACGAGATAGAACGCGTCGTCATCGACATACGCCTCGTACAGCGCCACGATCGCCGGATGCGCCAGGCGCGCCGACGCGAGCGCCTCGCGGCCAGCGCGCTCGCCGGGGTGGGACTCGTCGGGGTGGAGCTCGTCGCGACCGTCGGGTGAGCGCTCTCCGAGGGAAGCGGTATGCGCTTGAGCGCAACCTCGCGATGCAGCAGTTCGTCCTGCGCGCGCCAGACCACACCGAAGCCGCCGGCCCGAGACGCTCGAGCAGGCGATAGCGTCCGTGCAAGAGCGTGCCGTCCCCGGGGTGCTCGGCGGTGACGTGCCCCGCGCCGCGCGCACGCCGTGCACGAGCAATCGGGGGCAGACGCGGGCGTGGCGCCGACCGGAGCGCTCGACTCGCGGACGACGAGCCTGGTACGAGGGTTTGCAGCGAGTCCACCAGATGGCGCGTTCGCCGCCCGCAGGCGCTGTCCCTGCACGGAAGCGAAGGATTATGCGGACTGACTGAGAAGTTGCAGGATCACAGGCGACGCGGCGGGCAGTCATACTGGTGCCCTCCGTTGAACAAGTCCCTGCAAAGGAGCGCATAGCTTTTGTCGTTTTTTGACGACGGCGAGGAGACAGCGCCTCGACCGGCAGCCAGAGCGCCTCGACCACGGCCCGCGGGCGAAGTGTCCCCGCGAAGGCCCCGTCCGCGGCGTCCGCAGCACGCCGGAGGCACAGATTCGCATGACGAGCACACCGTGATGGTGCGTCGTCGTTTTGCGGCGGGCATCGGCGTCGTGCTGCTGATCGTGATCGTGCTGATCGTGAACGGCTGCCTGAAAAGTCAACAGACGCAGGCATTGAAGGAATACACCCACGACGTGAACGGAATCGTGGGCGAATCCACTCAACAGGTCGTCGCGACCCGCTGTTCTCGGCGCTGACCAACGCGAACTCGAAGCCGGCCCTCAATGTCGAGACGCAGATCGACCAACTGCACCTCGAAGCCGTCAAGCAGGCCACGCAGGCAAAGGGACTGAGCGTTCCCGGGGCAATGGACGGCGCGCAGCGAGACCTGCTGCTGGCGCTGGACCTGCGCGCCGAAGGGGTCGAAAAGGTGGCAAACCAATTGCGCATCGCACTCGGCGGTCAGGCCAAGCAGGCGAGCACACCGCTCGCGGGCGACATGGAGAACTTCCTCGCCTCGGACGTGATCTACTCCCAGCGAGTCCGGCCGCTGATCGAACAGGCGCTGAAGTCCGCCGGGGTCGAAGGGCAGACCGTGGCAAGCTCGAGCTTCCTGCCGAACGTCGGCTGGCTGGAACCGAGCACGGTGCTCGCGCGCATCACCGGCCAGTCGGTGAGCTCGACCCAGAGCGGCGCGCTCGCGCCCGGCACCCACGGCAGCGCGCTGATCGGAACGAGCATCGGCGCCAACACGCTCGCGAGCGAACCGACGTTGAACCACGTCAGCGGCGGATCCAGCCCGACATTCACCGCGACGGTCGAAGACTCGGGCGAAAACCCCGAGACGGACGTCCAGGTCGACGTGACGGTGACCGCTCAGGGCAAGCAACTGAAGGCAAGCAGGACGATCGACTCGATGCAACCGGGCACGAAGTCGAACGTCGACATACCGGTCGAAAAAATCCCAACCGGCGTGGCGTCGAAGGTCGAAATCTACGTCCAGCCCGTGCCCGGCGAGACGGACCTCGAAAACAACAAGGGCACGTACCTGGCGATCTTCGAATGCCCATCTCCTGCGTCCCTCCTGCTCTCGGCCCAGCGCCAGGCGCAGAGCGCCCCGCCGACCGCATGCCCCGCCATTGCGTCATGCCGGTCCACGCCGCCGCGCCCGTGACCGCTAAGTTGTGGCGAGGATGACGGGCGCGATCACCGATACGCAGGGCATCGTCGCGATCGCCGCCGCGGCGCTGCGGTGCTCGCACTGGTCGCGTGCGGCGCGCTGGCGTCGACCGTGCGCAGGCTCGACGCTCGCAGCGGCTCGTGATCGGAGGGCAGGGCGAGCGCGACGTGGTGGCGCACGCGGCCGACATGCAGGACGCGTTCGAGGCGCTGAGGAGCTACGTCGAAGATGTCGCGGCGCGGCTGGACGGGCGGTTGACGGGCGCCGAGACAGCTCTGCACGGGGCCATCGCACACAGAGCGCTGGTTCGCTACGACGCTTACAACGAGCTCTCCGGACAGCAGTCGATGTCCATCGCACTGCTGGACGACGCGCAGTCGGGGATCGTGCTGTCGTGCATCCATCATCGCGACCAGGCGCGGGTGTATGCCAAGCAGGTGCACGGCGGTCAGGGCGAGTTCGAGCTCTCGCCCGAGGAGGCCGAGGCTGTGCGCGTCGCGCTGATCCGACCACGGCGGAGAGCGGCTAAGTAGCAATGCCGATGTCGCCGAGCAGCGTGCCGGCTGATAGCGGCCCCGGGGTGGACGTCGCGGGTCGGGTATCTCGGCCCGGAGGGCACATTCACCGAGGAGGCACTGCTGGCGAGCGCCGCGCCGGACGCCGTGACGCCGGTGGCGCTGCGCACGATCTACGACACGATCGCGCGCTCGGGCGGGGGAGGTGGACTGGGCCGTCGTGCCGATCGAGAACTCGCTGGACGGTTCCGTCAGCGTGACGCTCGATCTGCTGGCGCAGAGGACGTGGACGCTCGAGATCGTCGGCGAGGCGCTGTTGTCGGTGAGACACTCGCTGATCGCCACGACCGAGGTGGAGCTCGCGAGAGATCGAGACGGTGCTCACCCATCCGCAGGTGCCCGGCCAGTGCGAGCGGTTTTTGCGCGGCGAGCTGGGCCACGCCAGGGTGCTCGCGGCGAGCTCGACGGCGGAGGCCGTGCGGAGTCGTCGTCGCCGGCGGGCAGCATGAGCAGGCAGCGATCGGAACGGATCTGGCGGCCGAGATCTATGGCGGCACGGTCATCAGAGAGGCAGTGCAGGACCGAGACGACAACGAAACGCGGTTTGTCTGGCTCGCGCGGTCTTCGCGCGCCGCGCGGCGGCCACAGGGAGAAGCCCGCGAGGACCCGCCGCTGCGCGCGAACGGTGGCGAGGACGAGTGGAAGACCTCGCTCGTGTTCTGGGGGCCGGGCGCGGACAGCGCCGGCTGGCTGGTGCGCTGCCTGGACGAGTTCGGGCGCCGTCAGATCAACCTGACGAAGATCGAGTCACGGCCCAAGCGCGAGCGGATGGGCAGCTACATGTTCTTCGTGGACCTGCAGGGACGATCGGCGAGCAGTCTATCGCCCAGGCCATCGCCGGGTTGACGGAGATATGCGAACAGGTACGCGTGCTCGGGTCCTACCGCGCGCGTCGCGCCCCAGCGAGGCCCGGCCGAGACGGAGAGGGCGCGAGAGACGCAGCACACCATCGCAACGGCTCGTCGGCGCCACCGCTACACTCCGGCGCTACAGATGGATAGCACCGTTCCACCTGTAGTACTCAGGTCCGTGCCGCCACCAGAGCACCGGCGGCGCGGGCCTGACTGTGGCCGGGTGCTCGTACTGAACGCGACCTATGAGCCGATCAACGTGTGCTCGGTGCGCCGAGCGGTGGTGCTGCTGCTCAAGGAGAAGGCCGAGCTGCTGGAGCGGGGCCGCTGGGAGCTGCACTCAGAGAGCTCGACCCTCGCGCGGCCGGTCGTGATCCGTCTGGTCAGCTACGTGCGCGTGCCGCGCGACGCGCACCGGCGCAAGATCACTCGCCGGGCGGTGTTCGCGCGCGACGGATGGATGTGCCAGTACTGCGGATCGCGCTCGAACCTGACCGTGGACCACGTGATTCCGCGCTCGAAAGGCGGCAGCTCCAGCTGGGAGAACATCGTCGCCTCGTGCGCGCCGTGCAACCGGCGCAAGGGCGACCGGCTGCCGCGCCAGGCCGGGATGCACCCCAGGCGCGCGCCGCGCACTCCGCGCGCGGAGATCTTCATCCACGTCGCCTCCCCGACGATCCCGGCGGCGTGGCTGCAGTACCTCCCGCAGGCGGCCTAACGTGTCATGTTCCACTGTCCGGTACCGATCATCGATCGATGGGGTCGATGATCGGCCAGCATGCGCCCACCGTGGGTCGCACATGTGCCGGCCGGGACCATGCCGCATGCGGCATGGTCTTCCGTATAGAACGACGAAAGGCGCCCGCTGGGAAACGAACGCCTTTCGCCCAATCACTGCTCTGACTGGAAAGACCGAGACGGCTCACGCTGCTGCCGGAGGGACCAGGTCCGGCGAACGTCTCGGGGTGTCCCGGGTTGGATTCCGCCAAGCGGTCCAGCCTACCGACCTAGCGGCCGGTCACCTCCAGGGTCCCGCAAGAACTGTCAGATAACGTACGGACCACCTCCTTTCTCTGGTCTGGGCAGAGTAGCGAACGGACATGACGTGCGCTGGCCGGCGCATCTCTGCGTCCTTACCGATAGACGATCAGATACGACCGTCTATCGGCCAGCACACCGAAGCCGGGAGACACTCGCCTTTGGCTCGCATCCCCGTTTCGGCCAGCAAAAGCACGCCACGCGGGGCGGGCGGGTACTCGAATCTTGATCGCTTGACCGTCCCACGTCATGTCTCTATCCGGACGAAGCAGGCGGATCAGCACTAATCTCACCCGTCGCACCGGATGTCTCGCCTTCAGCCCCAGCGGAGTCATCGGTGTCGACGACGAGGGCCACGGCGCTGACGAGGTCCTCCTCCTTGAGGTTCATCACGCGCACGCCGGTCGCCGAGCGCCCCTGCTGGGAGATGCCGGCGGCGGCGGTGCGCTGGACCATGCCGCCGACGGAGATGAACACGAGCTCCTGGTGCTCGCGCACGACGAGCGCTCCCGCCAGGCCGCCCTTGCGCTCGGTCAGGCCGACCGTCTTGACGCCTTTGGCCCCACGGTGGGTCTTGCGGTACTGGCTGATCTGGGTGCGCTTGCCGTAACCGTTCTCGGTGACCACGAGCAGATCCATGTCGTCGCGCGCGACGTCCATCGCGATCACCCTGCCGTTGGCGCCGACGTCCATGCCGCGCACGCCGGTCGTGTCGCGGCCCATCGAGCGGGCGTCGGACTCGGCGAAGCGCACGGCCAGCCCGGCGCGGGAGACCATGATGATCTCATCGCCGGGGTCGACGGCGCGCACGGCCAGCAGCTCGTCGTCGTCGCGGATGTTGATCGCGATGATGCCGTCGGCTTTGATCGGAGTGTTGTAGGCGGAGAACTCGGTCTTCTTGACGGTCCCGAGCGCGTGGCGAACACGAGGTACTTGGTCTCAGAGAAGTCGCGCGTGGAGACCACCGCCTGGATGCGCTCACCCTCGCGCAGCGGCAGCACGTTTACGAGCGCGCGTCCCTTGGCGGTGCGCGAGGCCTCCGGCAGCTCATACACCTTGGAGCGATAGACCTTGCCGCGGTTGGAGAAGAACAGCAGGTAGTCGTGCGACGAGCAGACGAACAGGTGCTCGATGAAGTCGCCGTCCTTCATGTCCATCCCGGTGACGCCGCGCCCGCCGCGCTGCTGCTGGCGGTAGGTGGCCAGCGGCAGGGACTTGACGTAGCCTGACTGGGTGATCGTGATCACCATCTGCTGGTCGGCGATCAGGTCCTCGATGTCGATCTCGTCCTCGGAGTGGCTGATCTCGGTGCGCCGCTCGTCGCCGAAGCGCTCGGAGATCTCGGCGAGCTCCTCCTTGATGACGGCCAGCACGCGCGACTCGTCGCCGAGGATCGCGCGCAGCTCGGCGATGCGCTCGGTGACGTCGGCGTGCTCCTGCTTGATCGAGTCGGCCTCCAGCGCCGTGAGCTGAGACAGGCGCAGGTCGAGGATCGCGCTCGCCTGAATCGTGCTGAGCTCGAAGCGCGCGATGAGCTGCTCGCGCGCGGCCTCGCGGTCGCGCGAGCCGCGGATCAGCTCGATGATCGCGTCGAGGTTCTCCAGTGCGATCAGCAGGCCGAGCAGGATGTGTGCGCGGGCCTCCTTCTCGGAGAGCTCGTGCTTGGTGCGGCGCACGATCACCTCGCGCTGGTGGGCCACGTAGCTCGTCGATCACCTCTCGCAGATTCAGCGTGCGCGGCACGTTGTCGACGAGCGCCACCATGTTCACGCCGAATGTGGTCTGCATGGGCGTGTGCTTGTAGAGCTTGTTCAGCGCGACCTTGGGGATCGCGTCGCGCTTGAGCTCGATCACCAGACGCATGCCGCGCTTGTCGGACTCGTCGCGCAGATCGGAGATCTCGGGGATCTGTTTTTCGTTGGCCAGTTCGGCGATCTTCACTATCCAGGCCGGCCGGGCCGCCCTTCTTGACCATGAACGGCAGCTCGGTGACGACGATCGCCTCCTTGCCCTGACGCAGCGGCTCGACGTGGGCCTTGGCCTGCACGCGCACCCGCCCGCGTCCGGTCTCGTAGGCGTCGCGGATGCCCTGGTGTCCGAGGATGATCCCGCCGGTCGGAAAGTCCGGCCCCTTGATGTGCTTGCATCAGGCCGCCGGTGTCGATGTCGGGGTCGTCGATGTAGGCGATCGTCGCGGCGATCACCTCGCGCAGGTTGTGCGGCGGGATGTTCGTCGCCATCCCGACCGCGATCCCCGAGGAGCCGTTGACGAGCAGGTTGGGGAAGCGCGCCGGCAGCACCAGCGGTTCCTGGCGGGAGCCGTCGTAGTTGGGCACGAAGTCGACCGTGTCCATGTCGAGGTCGCGCAGCATCTCGGTGGCGATCCGCGCGAGCCTCGCCTCCGTGTAGCGCATCGCGGCGGCCGGATCGTCATCGACGGAGCCGAAGTTGCCCTGGCCGTCGACGAGCTCGTTGCGCATCGAGAAGTCCTGGGCCATGCGCACGAGCGTGTCGTAGATGGCGGAGTCCCCGTGGGGGTGATAGTTGCCCATCACCTCGCCGACGATCTTGGCGCACTTGGCGTAGGAGCGGGTGGGACCGAGGCCGAGCTCGTTCATCGCGTAGAGCACGCGCCGGTGCACGGGCTTCAGCCCGTCGCGCACGTCGGGCAGCGCGCGCCCGACGATCACCGACATCGCGTAGTCGAGGTACGCCGATGCGCATCTCCTCCTCGAGCGCCCGCGGTTCGACGTTGCCCCCGCCGATCACGTCAGCCGATGCCATCGTGCACCTCCATGACGCGGATCACTTCTCACACATCGAGATTGGCTACGGCGCGGGCGTTCTCTTCGATGAACTCCCGGCGCGGCTCGACCTGGTCGCCCATCAGCTTCGAGAAGATCCGGTCGGCGGCGGCGGCGTCCTCGAGCGTCACCTGCGCCAGCATGCGCGTCGTCGGGCGACATCGTGGTTTCGCCGAGCTGGTCGGCGTTCATCTCGCCGAGCCCCTTGAAGCGCTGGAGTTTGATGCCCTTCTGCGCGACCGTCATCACCGCCGCGCGCAGCGCCTCGAAGGAAGGCGCCGTGCTCGCGCGCGTCGCCGAGGCGCACGTCGAAGGCGGGAATGCCCGCAAGCTCGATCAGCTGAGCGTGCACGCGGGCGAGCTGGCGGTACTCCTGTGAGTCGAACAGCGTGCGCTTGATGCGGTGGGTGCGGGCGAAGCCGGTGCCCGTCTCCACCGCCTTGACGCGAATCTCGACGCGGGTCCTCTGCGACCAGCTCGGTGGCGTGCGTCTCCCCTCGGCTCTCGGCGCGGCTGAGCAGCTCGACGCCGCCTCGGCGCTGCTCGCCTGCTCGCCCAGCAGCGAGGACTCCTCCAGGAACTGGACCATGTCGTGCCCGTGGGCGGCGCGCAGCGAGGAGGCCCAGCCCTCGTACTGCTTGAGCAGCCGGGAGAAGCGCTGCCAGCGAGCCTCGGTCAGCTTGAACTGCGTGCCGTGGCGGTCGAAGATCTCGATCTTCTCCCACTTGTCCGAGAGCAGGATCTCCTCGAGCTCGGAGTCCTTCTCGATGTAGCGCTCGCGCGAGCCCTGCTTGAGCTTGTACAGCGGCGGCTTGGCGATGTAGACGTAGCCGGCCTCGATCAGCTCCTGCATCTCGCGGAACAGCAGCGTCAGCACGAGCGTGCGGATGTGCGCGCCGTCGACGTCGGCGTCGGTCATCAGCACGACCTTGTGGTAGCGCGCGTTCTCGATGTTGAACTCGTCGCGCACGCCGGTGCCGATCGCGGTGATCAGCGCCTGGATCTCGGTGTTCTGCAGAACCTTGTCGATGCGCGACTTCTCGACGTTGAGGATCTTGCCGCGCAGCGGCAGCACCGCCTGGGTGTTGCGGTCGCGCCCCTGCTTGGCCGAGCCGCCGGCGGAGTCGCCCTCGACCACGAACAGCTCGGCCAGCGAGGGGTCCTTGACCGAGCAGTCGGCGAGCTTGCCGGGCAGCGTGGAGTTCTCCAGGGCGGACTTGCGCCGGGTCAGGTCGCGTGCCTTGCGCGCGGCCTCGCGGGCGCGCTGGGCCTGCACGGACTTCATGATCACCGCGCGCGCCTCGCTGGGGTTCTCCTCGAGGAACTCGCCGAGACCGGTGTTGACGATCGACTCGACGAAGCCCGCCATGCCCGGGGTTGCCGAGCTTGGTCTTGGTCTGCCCCTCGAACTGGGGGTCGCGCAGCTTGACGGAGATCACCGCGGTCAGGCCCTCGCGCACGTCCTCGCCGGAGAGGTTGTCCTCTTTCTCCTTGAGCAGGCCGTGCTCGCGCGCGTACTTGTTGAGCGTGCGCGTGAGCGCCGAGCGAAAGCCGCTGAGATGTGGATGCCGCCCTCGCGCGTGTTGATGTTGTTGGCGAACGAGTGGATCGACTCCTGGTAGGAGGAGTTCCACTGCATCGCGACCTCGGCCGCGCCCTCCTCGCTCTCGCCGGCGAAGAAGATCGACCTTGCGGTGGACCGTGTCCTTGTTCTCGTTGAGGTAGGCGACGAAGTCCTCGATGCCGCCCTCGTACTGGAACTCGGCCGAGTGGCCCTCGCCGCGCTCGTCGACGATCGAGATCTTCAGGCCGCGCGTCAGGAAGGCCGTCTCGCGCAGGCGCTCCTCGAGCGTGTGGAAGTCGAAGTCGAGCGTCTCGAAGATGTCGGCGTCGGGGAGGAACGTGACCGTGGTTGCCGGTCGACGCGCCCGTGGCGAGCTTCTCGCCCTTGCACCAGCTCGCCCTGGGGCGCGCCGCGCGAGTACTCCTGCGTGTAGACGTGGCCGTCGCGGCGGATCTCGACGTGCAGGCGCTCGGAGAGCGCGTTGACGACCGAGACGCCGACGCCGTGCAGGCCGCCGGAGACCTTGTAGCCGCCGCCCTCGCCGAACTTGCCGCCGGAGTGCAGCACGGTCAGCACGACCTCGACGGCCGGGCGGCCCTCCTTCTCCATCATCGCGACGGGGATGCCGCGGCCGTTGTCGACGACGGTGACCGAGTTGTCGGGGTGGATCGTGACCGAGACCTCGGTGCAGAAGCCCGCCAGCGCCTCGTCGACGGAGTTGTCGACGACCTCGTAGACGAGGTGGTGCAGGCCCATCACGCCGGTCGAGCCGATGTACATGCCCGGGCGCTTGCGGACGGCCTCCAGGCCCTCGAGCACGGTGATGTCCTGCGCGTCGTAGCCTGCGCCGGCCGTCGCGGTCGTGTCGTTGACGCCGGTGGCGGCGGCGCCGCTGCTCCGTCGGGCGCGCCTGCTGTCGTGACTCTCGCTGCCTGTTGGCCAATCGATCCTCGACGATGACGTGAGAACGCCCCGGAATCCGGGGCGCGAGGACCGCGGACCGGGGCGGTTGTCTGTGCTCAGAAGGATAGCACGACGGGCCCCCGATCCGGGCGCTCGCCAGGCTAAATGCCTGCAAAATGCGGGGCCGTGGAACCTGGCCAGCGCCGTGAGGCGGCCATCGGCGCAGCGAAGCTGGCGAGCGCGTCCGGCTGGCGCTCAGCCCGTCCGGCAGCGCAGCTCGCGCAGCGCCTCGGCGCCGAGCGCGGCGTTCAGGCGCGCGATCAGCTCAGCCGCCATCAGCTCGAGCTCCTGCGCCCAGACGGCGGCCTCGCAGGTCACCGTGAGCACGCCGTCGCGCTCGGCGCTCGGGCGGGCGGCGGCGGCGATCGCCGGCCCGACGCGCGCGCTCCCAGACCTCCTGCACCCGCGCGAGCGTGCTCGCCGGCGCGAGCGTCGCGGTGAGGCCCTCGAGCGCCGGCGAGAGCGGGCGGGGAGCGCGCTCTGCGCTCACGCGGCGAGCGCCTCCTGGAGGACCCTCCGAGCGCCCGCGCCGGCAGCACCGCGCAGGCACGCGTCGCCCCGATCCGCAGCGCGTCCAGCCTCGCGCGCCGGGCACGTGCGCCAGGTCGGTCGTCGCGATCACGCTCTGGCCACCGCCCGCAGAGCTCGCCGGCGAGCAGCTCGCGGCGCTCGGAGTCGAGCTCGCTCATCACGTCGTCGAGCAGCATCAGCGGCGGTGCGGCCGCGCGCGCTCGGCGAGCACGGTGCGCTCGGCGAGCAGCAGCGCCAGCAGCGCCAGACGCTGCTCGCCCTGCGAGCCGTAGGCGCGCAGCTCGCGTCCGTCGCGCAGGAAGCGCGAGCTCGTCGCGGTGCGGTCCGTGGCCGGAGAAGCCGCGCTCGAGGTCGCCGTGCAGGCGCTCGCGCAGCTCGGCGCACGAGCTCCTCCGCTCTCGGCGCGCGAGCGCGGGCGGTACTCGAGCGTCGCCTCGCCGCTCAGGCCGAGCTGGGCGGCGCGCTGCGCGAACGGCTCGCGCAGCAGCGCTCGCACCGCGGCTCGCGGTCGTCGCGCAGCGCGAGCGCGTGGCGGGCGAGCTCGCGGTCCCAGCGGCGAGCGTCGCACGCGAGGCGCGCGCCGGAGCGGATGCGCGCGAGCAGCGCGTTGCGCTGCGCGAGCACCCGCGCGTAGGCGCGGCGCGTCGCGGCGCGCGGCGGCCAGAGCGCGGCCGCCACGACCTGGTCCAGGTGCGCGCGGCGCAGCGCCGGGCGCGCCCTTGATCAGCTCCAGGCGATCGGGCATGAACACGCTCGAGCAGCGGGCGCGTCTGCGACGTCGAGCAGGCGCTCGACCGGCGCGCCGTCGCAGCTCATCCGCTTGAGCTGGCCTCGCGCCCTCGGGCGCCGAAGCCGACGTCAGCTCGTGCGCGCTGCGCGCCGTCGCGCAGGCGCACCGCCACCCGCGCGCGGCCTGCGCGCCGAAGCGCACCAGCTCGCGCTCGTTGCGCGTGCGCGGCGAGCGGCCGGTGCAGCCGAAGTAGATCGCCTCCAGCAGGTTGGACTTGCCCGCGCCGTTGGCCCGTGGACGACCGTCAGCCCCTCGCCCAGTGCGCCTCCGCGCGGGCATAGGTGCGGAAGTCGCGCAGCTCCACGCTGACGCACACGCACCGCGGCGCCGCCTCACGCGTTCAGGCGGATCGGCATGATCAGGTACACGAACTCGCCGCTGTCCGGCGACTCGATCAGGCCCGGGCGCAGCGGGCTGATCAGCTTCAGCACGAGCTCCTCGGACTCGACGCTCTCCAGCCCGTCGCGCAGGAACTCGGGATTGAAGCCGATCTCGAACGGCTCGCCGTGGAAGGGCACCGGCATCGTCTCGCTCGCCTCGCCGACGTCCGGGGTCTGCGCGGAGACCGTCAGCTCGCCCTCGCCGAAGGCAGGCGCAGCGGCGCGTTCTTCTGCGCGAGCAGGCTGATGCGGCGCACGACGTCGGTCAGCTCGGCGCGTGGCGAGGCGCAGCTCGTGCTCGACGGACTCGGGCAGCAGCTGGCGGTAGTTGGGGAACTGGCCGTCGATCAGACGCGAGGAGAGCACGACCTCGCCGAGCTCGAAGATCGACCTGGTTCTGACCGACGCTGACGGCGAGCGACTCGGCTGTCGGGCCTGCTGGGCGATCCGCGCGAGCTCCTGCAGCGCGCGGGCCGGGACGTTCGCCTCGAGGCTGCCCTGCGAGCGGGGTCTCCAGCGCGTCTCCTTGACGCTCAGCCGGTAGGAGTCGGTCGCGACCATCCGCAGCTCGCTGCCCGGAGGCCGACATCAGGATCCCGGTCAGCACCGGCCGCGTCTCGTCCCGCGAGGCCGAGCGGGCGACCCGCGCGATCGTCTGCACAAACGCCGCGGCCGGCAGCGTGATGCGCGTCTCGGGCGAGGGCTCGGGGAGCGGCGGGAAGTCCTCGGCGCGCAGCGTGCGCAGGTGGAAGGTCGCGCCAGCCGCAGATAGCTCGACATCCTGCTCGGCGGCACGCAGCTCCAGCGTCAGCCTCATCCGCGGGAAGCGAGCGGACGACGTCGAGCAACAGACGCGCCGGGAGCACGCTGCGCCGGGATGCTGCACTTCGGCGGCGAGCGGTACGCGCAGCCCGACCTCGATGTCGGTTGCGAGCAGCTCCGGAGTCGAGTCCTCGGGAGCTGAGATCATCACGCCCGACAGAGCCTGGACTGCGCTGCGCGTCGAGGCGACGCGAGTGACCGTCTGCAGCTGTGAAAGCAGGTCTGGCGGCTGGAAGGGAGAGCTTCACTGATGCGACTCTGTAGGAGTATGATAGAAGTGTAGTAGGGGCTGTGGATATGTGGCTGTTGCTTGTGACTTGCATCGATAGGGGCTATGCCGGCAGCCGGCCTGTGGAGAAGCTCGGCGCAGTCTGTCAGTCTGCGCCGGTCGTGCGTCCGCGGCGCGTCAGCAGGAGTCTTGCTTGAGCTCGCTGGCACAGGTTCTCCACAGCTCTCGCGAGAGTTGTCCGTCGGCAATCCGCGCCGAGGCGCGGCGGCAGGCGTGCAGCACGGTCGTGTGGTCTCGCCCGCCAAACTGGCGGCCGATCGCCGGCAGCGATTCGTCGGTGAGCTCGCGGGTGAGATACATCGCCACCTGCCGCGGCCAGGCGATCCGCGACTGCGCGCGATGTGGACAGGAGCTCCTCGGGGGTGAGACCGAAGTGCTCGCAGGCTGCCGCCTTGATCTCGCCGACCGAGGTGAGCCGGTGCAGCCCGGGGGCTGCGTGGAGGGGTATAGGCCGTCGAGCACCTCTCGGGCGAGCTCGGCGGTCAGCGGCCGTCCGGTCAGCGAGCTGAATGCGACGACCCGGATGAGCGCGCCCTCCAGCGCGCGTACGTTGTCGCGGACGCGTTCGGCGATCAGCTCCAGCGCCGCGTCGTCGCCGAGCTCGATGCGGTCGTGCTGGGCGCGCTTGCGCAGGATCGCCATCCGCGTCGCTCTGTCGGGGGGCTGGATGTCGGCGACCAGGCCGGACTCGAACCGCTCGCGCAGACGGTCCTCCAGCGCCTGCAGGTCGCGCGGGCGGTCGGTCGGAGCTGAGCACGATCTGGCGCCCGGCGTCGTAGAGCGCGTTGAAGGTGTGGAAGAACTCCTCCTCGGTGCGGTCTTGCGCTCGAGGAACTGGACGTCGTCGACCAGCAGCACGTCGATGTGGCGGAAGCGTGCCTTGAAGCGTCGGTCTGACGTCCGGCGAGGGCGTGCAGGAACTCGTTGGTGAACCCCTCGCCGGTCGTGCAGCGCACGGCCAGCTCGGGATTGTGGGCGAGCAGCAGGCTCGCGATCGAGCTGAGCAGGTGCGTCTTGCCGACGCCCGGCGGCCCGCAGATGAACAGCGGGTTGTAGGCCTGCGCGGGCATCTCCGCGACAGTCAGGGCGGCGGCGTGGGCCAGACGGTTGCAGTCGCCGATCACGAACTGATCGAACGTGAGCTTGGGATTGGGCATCCTCCCGATCAGCGGATCTGCTCGCCCGCCGACCCCCGGCGGACCATCGTTGCTGTTGTGTCCATCTCTCAAGCCCCCTCCCCTCGACGCCTGAACCGAGGAGCCACCAACGGAGGCCGAGGCTGTCTCGGCGGCAGAGCCGCCGTCAGGGAGCAGCTCGACTACGACGCCCTCCCCGAGGACGCTCTCTGCACAGGCCTGCAGAGCTCGCCCGAAGCGATCTCGCACCCACCCGTACGCCTGCGCGGGAACCTCGACGACGAGGCGCTCGTGCGAGGCATCGCGGATCTTCAGGGGCTCAAGCCAGATGCGGTAAGTCGGCTCGCCGACGGCGCGTGCGAGCTCTGCCTGCACGCGCGGCCATATGTGCTCCTGCTCGGCACTCACGGCAGCGACAACCCGCTCCTGTCTGGGAGAAAGTGGGATACAACCCTCGACGGAGGGCCCGCTCGGGCCCGGTCCGGCGACTATATCCAACCCCCGCGAGCCCAACTTCCGGCTGCCCGCAATTGGCGGGAAAAAATCCACTACGCCACGCTGGTCCATCCGCTTCGGCCCGCAGCCCTGCCGTCGGTCCTATACTTCAGCCTTCTATTCCGCCGGGGCTGGTTGCCGGTCGGGCCGGGCAGGAACACGACCTTGGGCACAGAACAGAGATCATGAAGCGCACCTACCAACCGAAGAAGCGCAAGCGCGCGCGTGCCCACGGGTTTCGCGCCCGGATGCGCTCGCGGGCCGGACGGCTCACGCTCAAGCGCCGCCGTGACAAGGGCCGCAAGCGCCTGTCCGCTTAGGAACGGGTTTCGAGATGGCGGGCTCATGCGTGTGCAGGCCGGGCTCGTGACGGGGCCGCGCATGAACGTCTCGCGCGGACGGCGTCTGTCGCGGAGCGCCGAGTTCGAGCGCGTCTACCGGCAGGGTCGCTCCACCGCCAATCGCCAGCTCGTGCTCTACACCTTCCCGAACCCATCCACGCGCCGGCCGCGACTCGGGCTGTCGGTGTCGCGCAAGGTGGGGAGCGCGGTCGAGCGCAACCGCGTCAAGCGGCTGCTGCGCGAGGCGTTCGCGCGTGTACAGGCCGAGCTCGACCCGGGACAAGACATTGTCGTAGTCGCTCGCCCGGAGGCTCGCGAGCTGGCCGCGCGGGAGGGCCTTCGGGGGATCGACGCGGCGCTGAGCGAGCTGATCGAGCGGGCGCGCCTGCGCAGCGGCGGGTCTGAATCGGAGCGGGAGCTGTGAGCGCACCGGCGCCGGCTTCGCCCGCGTCGCCGCTGGTCCGCGTGGCCTCGCGGGCCGCGCGGCTAATTCTCACGACTCCGATCGTCGCCTATCAGCATGTGATCTCCCCGGCGCTGCCCAGGCGCTGCAAGTACGAGCCGACATGCTCGCGCTACGCACTCGACGCGATCCACGCCTACGGCATACTCAGGGGCGTCGTGCTCGCGACCTGGCGCCTGCTCAGGTGCAACCCGTGGAGTGACGGTGGGTACGATCCAGTGCAGGCCCAGCGAGTATTTGGAGTCGACAGCGCCGCCCGCAGGCGATCCTGAGACCGGCTCGCCGATAGCTGCACACATCTCAGATGCCGATCTCCGCCAACATCATCGAGGAAGCGTTCTCGCCACTGATCAATCTGTTCGAATCGATCATGGTGTTTATCCACGCGCACCTGGTGGGGGGCAGTTGGGGGCTGGCGATTGTCGGACTGACGGTGCTGACCAGGGCGGTGCTGGTGCCCGTCACGTTCAAGCAGCTGAAGTCGATGCAGGAAATGCAGCGAATGGCCCCCCAGATGAGTGCCCTGAAAGAGAAGTACAAGGACGACAAGCAGCGCCAGCAGCAGGAGATCATGAAGTTCTACAAGGAGAACAAAATCAACCCACTTGCCTCCTGCCTGCCGTTCGCCCTGCAGCTGCCGGTGTTCATCTCCCTGTTCTACATGCTGCGCACCGATCTGAAGAAGCGCATCTGTGGGGGAAGCCTCGTATCCCACTACAACGCGCTCCCACTGAACCAGCGCAGCACCTACCACGTTCTGCACGCGACCACGGTGGCCCATCTGCCCTCCAAGTATGTCGAAGCCACCGGCTGCCAGACGGTCGCGCCAGGGTCGGCCAAGTTCCTGTTCATACCCGACATCACGGCCAAGGCCACCGGCGTCGTGCTGATTGTCCTGATCGCCGTCTATATCGGCTCGCAGATCGCCTCGACGCTGATGGCGACGGCGACGGCTGACCCGAATCAGCGGCGCATGATGCTGCTGCTTCCGCTGGTGATCGTCGCCTTCCTGTTCCGCTACCCGGCGGGTCTGCTGGTGTACTGGATAACCACCAACCTGTGGACGATCGGCCAGCAGTACTTCATCCGTCGCCGCATCGGTCCGGCGCCGGCCACACCGGGTAAGGGGACCGGCGGAGATGGGGACTCTCCCAACGGCAAGCCCGACGTGCCCCGAGGAGGGGGACCGAAGAGCGAACCTGCGCTCGCGGGCGTGGGTGTCGTGAAGGGGGCGAGCAGCGCCCCCCCGCCTCCTCCGCCGCGCAGAAAGAAGAAGCGCTCGGGCAGGCGGCGATGATCGGCGACGCGGGGGGTGACGGGGACGTGGCAGAGTTGGATGACGAAGACGATCCGGCGGCGGTGCTCGAGGATCTGCTCGCCGAGATCGCCGACGGGCTCGGACTTGACGTCGAGGTGGAGGTCGAAGAAGCGCAGGGCGTGCTCAGCGGAGCTCTACGCGGCGAGGATGTCGGCCTGTTCATCGGCCGCCGCGGACAGACGATCGATGCGGTCCAGCATCTGGCGCAGCGAATCGTCTTTCACGACGGGCCATCCGAGATACGCGTCCTGGTCGACGCGGACGGCTATCGCGAGCGCCGCGCCGAGACACTGCGCGCCGAGGCCGATGATGCCGCGGAGGAGTCGCTGCACTCGGGCGGGCCGGTAGAGCTCGACCCGATGCCCGCGTCCGAGCGGCGCATCGTCCACGAACACCTGCGCGACCGGGGCGATGTGCAGACGCACAGCGAGGGCGAGGAACCCGAGCGGTACCTGATTGTGGAGCCGGCCACCGAGGCGTAGCAGACAGTAAGCAGCGTTTCACGTTTTACACAGTGCTCGCATTCGCGATATGAGGGACATGTATACCGATCCCTTCCCCCGACATAAGCGACCGACAGAACGCGAGGTCCAACAGCTTGCTCGACGTTATGCGCTGCGACCTCCCGCGGACGCCCAGATGACGGCGATCCTCGAGACTCTCGCGGCGGATGAGCGGGCGCCGACGACCGTGCGGGACTCCGCGGAGGCCGTGGACGTCCATCTCGCCGACTCGCTGGTGGCGCTCGAGATCGACCGGATCCGCTCCGCTCGGCGCGTGGCCGACATCGGGACGGGAGCCGGCTTCCCCGGGCTGGCGCTGGCCGTTGCGCTGCCGGCAAGCGAGATGCGGCTCCTGGAGAGCCAATCGAAGAAGTGTCAGTTCGCGCGGCGGGTGATTGCGGCTGCTGAAGTGGACAACGCGCGCGTGGTGGAGGGCAGGGCGGAGGAATGGCCCGAGGGTCTGGGTGCCCACGACGCAGTGCTCGCCCGAGCGCTTGCGCCTTCCCCGGTGGTGCTGGAGTATGCGGCGCCGCTGCTCGAACACGGAGGCGTTCTTGTGGACTGGCGCGGTCGCCGCGACTCAGCTCAGGAGGCGGATGCGGCCTGCGCGGCCGAGCAGTTGGGCATGCGCCTGCTCGAGATACGCCGCACCGAACCATACAAGGGCGCGCGCGCCCACCATCTGCACGTTTTCGAAAAGGTCGCCGAGACTCCTTCGCGCTTTCCCCGCCGCGCGGGCGTCGCCCGCAAACGGCCCCTTGGTTGCTGATAGCTTGCGCTTAGTGGGCACGGTGTACGCGATCGCCAACCAGAAGGGCGGGGTCGGCAAGACGACAACGGCTGTGAACGTCGCGGCGTGCATCGCCGAGGCCGGTTACGAGACCCTGCTGGTGGACGTCGACCCGCAGGCGAACGCGACGGTCGGCCTGGGGATCGCGCGCACACAGGCGCCCGGGCTGTATGAGGTGCTGACGGGCGAGGCGAGCGCGGCGCAGGCGCTGACCGACGCGAGCGTGCCCGGTCTGAAGGTGCTGCCGGCCGGCGCCGGGTTGGCGGGGGCGAACGTGGAGCTGCCGCGGATCGAGGGGTTCGAGCAGCGGCTGCGCGAGTGTCTGGAGCCGCTGAGAGAGCAGTTTCAGTACATCCTGCTGGACTGCCCGCCCTCGCTCGGCCCGCTGACGGTGAGCGCCCTGGTGGCCGCCGACCAGGTGATCGTGCCGGTCCAGACCGAGTACTTTGCGCTGGAGGGACTGGCGGGCCTGCTCGACACGCTGGCGCTGGTGCAGCGCGAGCTGAATCCGCGGCTGACGGTGGCGGGGATGCTGCTGACGATGCACGACTCGCGCACCCGCCTCGGCCGCGACGTCGAGCGCGAAGTGCGCGAGCACTTCCCGGATCTGGTGTTCTCCACGGTGATCCCGCGCAACGTGCGGGTGGGCGAGGCGCCGAGCTATGGGCTGCCGGTGACCCACCACGATCCCCACAGCGCGGGCGCGGAGGCATATTTCGAGTTGGCGAAGGAGGTGGCGGCACGTGGCTAAGCCGAAGCCGGGCATGGGACGGGGACTCGAGGCGATCCTGTCGGTTTCGGCCGCGGGAGGCGGCGCCCGCGAGGAAGAGCTGCGCGAGCTGCCGGTCGAGCTGATAGCACCCAATCCGACCCAACCGCGGCGGCGGTTCGACGACGAGGCGCTGCAGGCGCTCGCGGGGTCGCTGAGTGAGCGGGGCGTGCTGCAGCCCGTGCTGGTGCGCCCGAAGACGGGCGGGACGTATGAGCTCGTGGCCGGCGAGCGCCGCTGGCGCGCGGCTCGAATCGCGGGGCTTGCAGAGATTCCCGCGCTCGTGCGCCCCCGTGACGACGCCGAAGCGCTGGAGCTGGCGCTGATCGAGAACATGGCGCGCGAGGATCTCAGTCCGATCGAGCAGGCCCGCGCGTGCGCCGCGCTGGTCGAGGAGCTGGGCCTTACGCGCGAGCAGGTCGGCCGGCGCATTGGGCGCAGCCGGGTGGCGGTCAGCAACCTGGTGCGGCTGCTGGACCTGCCGGACGAGGTGATCGAATTGCTGCAGGACGGCGCGCTGAGCGAGGGTCACGGCCGCGCGCTGCTGCTGGCCGAGGATCACGGCGCGCGCGCGCCGCTGGCACGGGCGGCCGTGCAGGAGGGGTGGTCGGTGCGGACTGTCGAATCTCGCGCGCGCGAGCACAACGCCGCCGCTGGCGCGGGCGCCGGGACGGAGCGCGTGCGAGCCGGGCTGCGCGGGCGCACGGCGCGGGCGCTGCATCCCGACCAGGAGCAGGCGACCAGGGAGATCGCGGATGCGCTGGGGGCGGCGCTCGGGGTGGAGGTGCGCGTAAGGCCAGCGCGCGAGGGCGGATATCGCGCGGAGCTGTTGTTCGCGACGCCCGAAGAAGCGCTTGATTTGGCCCGGCGGCTGGGGGCGGGTACGACGGCATGAGTGCCGCTAGAATCGGCGCCTCCCGGGCGATTAGCTCAGTCGGTTAGAGCGCTTCTCTGATAAGGAAGAGGTCCCAGGTTCGAGCCCAGTATCGCCCACTGTTCCGTGCATTGTGCGAACCGCTGGCGGGATGCGGTAGGTGGGGATGATCGTGTGCTGGTCGTGGACGCGGATGTCCTTGATGAGTAGGCGCAGCAGCTCCTTGGCTTGCTCGGGGTTGGCGGTGGCGATGAGCTGGTCGAGTTGGTCGGCGAGCGCGGCCAGGTTTGCCGTGTCGGGGCGTGTGTCGGCGTGTGCGGCGAGTGTTTGGGTGAGATCGGCTTCTTGGTCGCGTAGGGCTTGTAGGCGGGTGTGGTGGCGCTCGATGCGCTGCTGGCAGATGTCGGGGTCGAGCTTTGAGTCCTCGAACGCTTGTAGGTAGCTGTCGATCTTGCGTTCGAGGTTTTGGATGTCGGCGCGCACGCCGGCGAGTTGTTGCTCGTGCTGGGGGCGGTCCGTGCTGGCCTGCTCGGCGGCTTGGGCGAGTGCGTCGTTGATTAGTTGTCCGTCGCGGTAGATGGTGGCGAGCTGGGCGAGCACGGCTCGCTCAAGGCGGTCCTTGGACAGCCGTTGTCCTTGGCAGCGGGTGCGGCCGTACTTGTAGCGGGTGGAGCAGGCGTAGTAGGTGTAGCGGGCGTTGCGGCCGTGGGCGGAGGTGCCGACGTAGGCGCGTCCGCAGTGCTGGCAGCGCACGAGCCCGGAGAGCAGGAAGGGCGTGGGGTTGCCGCGCCGCAGTGTGGCGTCCTTGAAGCGTCGGGCGAGGATCTGCTGGGCCTGCTCGAAGGTGTCCTTCTCGATCAATGGCTCGTGTTGGCCGTCATACAGTTTGCCGTTCCAGCGGATCAGGCCGAGGTAGGCGGGGTTTGCGAGGATCACCTGCAGCGCGTTCGGCGACCAGCCATGCTGTCGCGGTGGTGGGGCGCCCTCGGCCTCCAGGGTGCGCGCGATCGAGGTGGTGCCCTGCCTTTCCTGCGTGTATAGGTGAAAGATGTGTCTGAGCACCGGCGCCTTGACCGGGCACGGCAGGAGCGCTTTGCTGTCGGGGTCGCGCATGTATCCGTAGGGGATGCGCCTGCCCATCCAGCGGCCCTCGCGCACGCGCCGCTCAAGCCCTGCGGTGACGCGGTCCACGATCGTGGCGTGCTCGAACTCGGCGAACACACCGAGCATCTGCAGCATCATCCGCCCCGCGGGTGAGCCGGTGTCGAACGGCTCGGTCGCGGACTTCAAGACGACCCCGAGCTTGTCGAGCTCTTCGCAGAAAGCGGCGAGCTGGCGCACCTTGCGGGACAGGCGATCGACGCGGTAGACGAGCAGCAGCTCGACCCGGCCTTGTCGGGCGAGGTCGAGTGCGGCCTGCAGACCGGGGCGCTCCAGGGTCGTGCCGGTCGCTTGGTCCTCGAAGGCAGGCGGCGATATGCCAGTCCTCCATCGCCTGGCAGTAGCGCTCCAGGCGCTCGCGCTGGGTGCCGAGCGAGGTCGGCTGGTGATCTTCATCTGTCGATATGCGGGTGTACAGGCAGACGCGCGTCATGACCATTGCTCCTCTTGCTGATTGCCGAACGGCCGTGCGTCGAGGAGATCAGATCCGCCGACGGATCGCAAGTCCAGGTCGGAGGGCCGGTAGGCGCCGCCGTGAAGCAGTTCGGGCAGGCGGCCCTGCTCCCAGCCGTCGAGGTCGTGTGCGCCGCAGAAATGGCAGCGCGGCGGCTCTCGGCGTGGCCGCCACTCGGCGTAGCGGCGGGGATCGGAGACGGGCTCGGCCGGGTAGGCGATCTCACCGCAGGACGGGCAGAGACGCAGTTGCTCGCCGTCGATGAGCGCGAGCACCGCGGCGCGCCCCTGGGCGAGCCGCGCATGCAGAGGGATATCGTGCTTTCGTCGCTTGGCCTCACGCTCACGCCAGGCCAGGTAGCCGATGCGCAGCCGCTCCTGCTCAGTGCGCGCCTGCTCGTCACGAGCGGCGTCCTGCTCCAGGCGCTCGCAGGCGAACACGTCGATCAGTCCGCCCGAGGAAGCTGTTCCTGGTGGCGGCGCAGCTTCGGCCCCGAGCCGTAGCGGTGAGCGAGTTGTGCCACGCGCTCGCGCTGGCGCGCCCGGTAGGCGTCGGCCAGCCGCGCGGCCGCCTCGCGGTCCTCGGCTGTCGCGGGCACGGGCTCCGGTGCGAGCCTGCCCTCCAGCGGGTCGGGGTCGAGCTGGCGAGCAACAGCCGTAAACGCCGAGCGCTCGACCGGCTCCATCGGCCGTGTAGACGCGAGCAGCAGCTCAAGCGCGCAAATAGCCGTCGTCCCGAACTGCTCGAAGTGCTCGCTGCGGGCGTACAGATGGTGCTCCTGTAGCAGCGCGCGCCAGGCGTCGGGATCAGAGCGCAGCCGCTCCCGCTCGGCCTCGCTCGCGCGCTGCGCGGCGTCTTGCTCGGCTCGCGCGGTGTCGTAGGGGGCGCGGGCGGCGCGCAGACAATCGAGCAGGCACAGCCCGCCGCCCGATAGCGTCAGATCGTCCCAGCACGGCTCGATGAGCGCCCGGTGTGATTCGCGTGCCATCGCGCACGCGCCCGCCGCAAACCACGAGATGTTCACGGCACGGTCCTCGTAGAAGCCGCCACGTCCGGCCTTCTGTAGCAGCGCGGCGAGCGTCTTCAGGAACGCGACGGCCCGCGCCTCGGTTGTCGTGATGAACAGCAGACAGGGGCAGAAGTCGTAGCGCTCCGTCCACGCGGCTTGCGCGGCGTAGGCGGCGTAGGCGCCCGCCTTGACCTTCAACCGCGCGTGGCTCATCGTCCCCAAATCAAGCTCCACGAACGCGAGCAGCCCAAGGCCCTGCCCGTCGTGCAGTTCGACCAGCGCGTCCGGCGCCAGCGTCCGCGAGCGCCCCTCCGCCGTAAACTGCTCGCGCGGCTCACGCTCAAAGCGAGCAAGACATACACCCGGCGTCTGCGTGGCGAGCAGCGCGTAGAGCTCGGTCACGCCCGCAGCGTGCGCCAAGAACAACGGGTTCGGCTCGGCACGCTCGCCACCGCGCGGTGCGGGCGCTCCACGCGCGAGCGTGTCCGCACGACGCGAGGGCCACAGGTGGTACGGGGCGGAGCCACGCTCGCGGTACGGGCGGCTGCGACCGAGCAGACCAGCACGGTGCAGATGATCGGTGCGGTAACGCAGGGTACGGCCAGGCACATCAGCAAGCAGAAGCTCAAGCTGAATCGAGGTCACGACACGCTGACTGCTCACGAGCCCGATGATCCGCAGGTCAAGCCCGCTCAGCGACACCACCGCCGCCGGACCATGAGGCACGCGCCGCCGCCGTCTCGCCGTAGCGGTCACGAAGACCCCGAAGAACGAAATTTACCAATACAGTCGGGCGCGGGCGAACCACCCGAAACCCCGACGGCATGGCCGTTTTCGCGCTGCTGAGCTTGCCAGTCGGACGTGCAGCGATTGGCAACACGAGAGCGCCGGCGACCGGCATCCTCATCGCGCTGATGGCTGCTGACACGCCCACTGTCAGCGAGCTGCCCGTCCTGACCGTCGCGCCCGCGAGCGGCAGCGGCGATCAGCCTTGAGAGCAAGTCGACGGCCTGCTCGGCATCACCGGCCAGCAGCGGCTCAAACCGCGGGCGGCCGAGCATCGGCTCGGCACCTCGGCCAGCGTCGCCGCGGCTACGGCGGGCCGGCGCTACGGAAGCGTTCGCGCGACGCGTTCGCTTCGCGGGCCGCCTGGAGCGATCGTGCCGCTCGCCCGGAACGGGAGAGGTCTGGTGTTGGGGATGGTGTTGAACATCATCAGTCGATCTCTTCATGCAGTTGTGTGCCGGCGGAAGACCACTGGGCTCCGGGACGGACCCCAGCCCACCAACGAGAGCACGATCCCCGACGGATGTCAAGGGCTTCTCGCGGCTCTCAACGCGGCTCACAGGTCGCTCACACGACGGCCCACGAGCAGACCGGCGAGCTTTTACGCTTGAAGGTGCCACCGGGCTACGTCTACGCTCCCCTCGGCAGGCACGCAACCCCCGTTTTGCCGGCGATCACCGGGGATAGCGCTCTTGTGCGGCAACTTCTCGACAGCGCAGCAGCGCTACGACATCACCCACGCGCTCGATGAACAGCTCAGCCTTCAACCGACACGCGAGACGCGGGTCATGTACCGGCAGCTACTCGGGCAGGCGTAGCGGTTGGTCAAGAGGCTTGCGATCCCCCGTCTCGATCGACTCGGCCAGGGTGACGAGCTGTGACATCGACCACGCTAGCGCCCGGGCGATCCGATCAATGGTCCCGTAGGCGGGGTTGGCGTGCCCGTTCTCGATGTGGGAGACCCATGATTGGTCATAGCCGACCTCAAGCCCGAGGTCTTGCTGGGAGATGCCGAGTTCTTCCCGGCGCAGGCGGATGGCGCGGCCGAGCGCGACTTGAGGGTCCTTGGCGATGTTTGCCACGCCCGGAACCCTCCGTGCCAGCCCTCCTCAGCGCCATGTGGTAGGTTCCATGTTGATGCCCCGTTCGTCTCCTGGGCCAACGGATACGTTGCGCTGCCCGCGAGGCCCAAATGCTCGGAAGATGCCCTACCCCCTACGGCCACCTCGCCCCGCCCACCGGGGCTGACAGAAGCAGCGAGCTTCCTGTAGCGTTGCGTCTGCGAAGGGTGAAAATGATCTCTGCGAGGGACTCAGACAATCCGACATGTGAACCGCCCCGGGGCGGTTCAATGCGCCCTCGTGCGAGTGTGGGGCTATACGCTGTGAGGAAGCGATGGGAACTGGGCGCGAGGCCGGTACCTCGCAGCAAGGTGTTGGCTGTTGCAGCGATCTGCATTTCGCTGGCGACCGCTGTGTTGGGGACGGAGTCGGCGCGAGCCTCCACGCCATCGAGTCCCCGCGTGTTCGCATCGTTCGTCGCGGTTGGGAGCGAGGTCGACGCCAGTGGGACTGTGGGGGCGGGAACGGTCCAGGGCGCCGGGCCGCGGTCAAGCTGGCGTGTGTCGCTTGAGCAGCAGGTCCGTGCGGGCGGGCGCAAGCGCTGGCTGGTGCGCCGCAGCACGCCCCTGCACTCGACAGACTTCCACTTGTCGTGGGGTGCACCGCGGAACGCCCCCAGCGTCATCGTTCGAGTAGCGGTCCTCTCGGGCCACGTGGCTGTCACAGCTCGCCGACAAAGCGCGTACGTGTGCACCCATCGATCGTCGTCAACAGCAAGCTGCGTGCAGGCACAGTTCGCGTTGGGGCGTCAAGTGTGCTTGGTGTCTCGACTGCTGCCGGTGGCGCGACAACGGTGATGCTGGCGCGCGGTGTTCGGGCACCTCATGTGGGCGGTGTGCTTGTCGTGCCGGTCTCTCCGCCTGCGCCGCGCGGCGTCCTGGGCATCGTGACCACGCTCGGCGAGGAACACGACGGCTCGACGCGCGTGAGCACCCGTCCCGCGACCTTGCAGGACGCTTATAGCACCTTCGATCTCAAAGTGGATGACACCCTCGGCGATCTCCTTGGCGAAGCAGCTAAGGCCTCCGCTGCGTCGCTCGGCCCACATGCGCACTCGGCAGGTCTTACCCCGTCCTTTCACTGCAATGGGTCGACGGCTCCGATCACCGCGGACGTCGATCTCTCCCAACTACACCTGCTGCTCGACGTCAACGCCTCGGTCTACAGCCCTTCGATCCAGTTCATCCTCGAGGGCAGCCCGACGTTCACGTTGAACTACGGAGTGTCCGCGGCGGTGAACTGCACTGCGTCGTTGAACGGCCCGCCGATCCCGCTCGGTGACACGGGCCTGTTCCTGACGATGGGTCCCGAGTTCTCGTTCAGCGCCGGCGGCGCGCTGAGCGCCCATATGACCTGGTCACCGTTCATCGGCATCACGTTCTTCCGCTCGCTGCGAAGCGGCAACTCTGATTCTCACACGTTCAGAAACGGCGGCAGCACGAGCTTCACCGGCAGCGCGAGCGCAAACCTCTCGCTCGGATTGCAGACCACGGTGTCTCTTGGCGAGGGCGACGCCGAGCTAGCGGCCATCAGCGGCACAATCGGCCCCGTCATCACCGCGGGCGTCCAAGCCACCCAAGCCCAAACGTGCTTCAACGTCAACGCCTCCGCCGAGGCGAACCTCAGCGCCTCCGCGCATGTGCTCTTCAAGAACTGGGAGTACGACATCGGCGACGCCACATTCGGCAACCTGCAGCTATACCACGGGTGTACCGGCAGTGGGTCGAGCGGAGGTGGAGGTGGAGGTGGCTCTCCTCCCGGTAGTGGATCAGCGCCACCGGGAGGCGGCTCGACACCACCCGGTGGGGGCGGAGGCCCAGGTGGATCTCCGGGAGAAAATGAATCTGCGCCAGAAAACAAGCCGCCAGTTGGTACCGCCGCATCGCCGCTTCAGTGGTCGCCGCCTAGATCAGTCCCTTTTGACCGGGAATCGCCTTCCAATAATTTTGGCAATTGGATCGCCTCAGTGTCGTGCGGCTCGCCGTCGCTCTGTGTCGGCGTGGATGATGCAGGCAACGCTGTAGTCTCCACCACGCCTCTTCAGGGTAACTGGCACGTCGAGCAAGTCGATCCACAGCTGGAAGCATACAATCGACCGTGTCCGGTAGCGAGCTATTGCGCTTCGGAGGTTCCAGGCAGTGGAGTTCCCGTACAGTTTAGCTACGGCGGGCTACGCGCTGTGTCATGTCCGTCATCGCGTCTCTGTGTCGCAGTGGATGACTATGGCAACATTGTATGGTCTATCGATCCGGCTGGTGGTACAACAACCTGGCACGTAGAACGAGTTGACGAATCAAATGAAATTACCAGCATCTCTTGTCCTAGTGAATCCCTGTGTCTCATCGCTGACCACAGTGGCCGGCTCCTAGTCTCGACGGATCCCACAGGGGGCCCAAGCAAGTGGTCTGTGTCATACATCGCAAGGTCGGGTAGCGGAGTATCGGACCACATTGAGCGGCTCTCGTGCCCCTCTGTGGCGCGTTGCTTCGCAGTGGATGAACAGTGGAATAACGCCGGTAGTACCTCCATAGTGTTCACGACCGAAGACCCGAGCGGCGCACCAGCCCCGTGGACAGAGGTGTTGGCGCTAGAGAGCGACGATCCGATTCTTGGTTTGTCTTGCCCCACCCTCAACCTGTGCGTTGCAGTCGATGGGGAAGGGCACGTTGCCACAGCGACAGAACCTACGTCATGGAAGAGCTGGACGTGGCAATGGGTCACGGAGGTACCAGACGAGGATGCCTATTGGCCGCCAGGTGGCGGGCTGTCGTGCACAACCACCGCGTTCTGTGCTTTTGGTGGCACTGATTGGGATATATGGACCACTAGCGACCCAGCGGGATCATGGTTCCATGATGAATCAGTCGATGATTTCACGAACGTCATCAGTGGTGTAACTTGCCTTACTGCGACTGAATGCGTAGCGGTGGACGCAAACGGCGGCGTCTTGATGTCGGAAACGCCCAGTGTGAGTTGGCGAAGCGAATGGGCCGATCCGCAACTTACTCTCAACGCGCTGGATTGCGCAACAGACGGATTCTGCGTTGCACTGAACCAGCAGGGGGATGCCGTGAGCTCCGCGGATGCAACCACGGAAGACGCAAGTTGGCAACCGGCGCAGATCGGAGACAACGCGTTTCCGGAGGCGGTGTCCTGTGCTGGCCCCACGCTTTGTGCCGGGATCAATGAAGGAGGCGGGATCGCCACGTCTGCGGACACGGGAGCGGGCGACTGGAATGTTGCCATGGTCGATGACGTACGGGAGCTCACCGGCATTGCTTGCCCGACGGTGGAACTATGCGTAGCGGTCGATGCAAGCGGAAGTGTGCTAACGAGCACAAACCCCACGGGTGGCGCTGCCGCTTGGGCGAAGGCGGCTGTTGACGCTACCGGCCTCACGGGGGTGTCATGCCCGTCGGCGAGCCTCTGCGTGGCGGTGGACCAAGAAGGACGAGTACTAATATCCAGCAACCCGGCGGCGGGCGCGTCGAGCTGGAGCAGCCCGGTGCCCGTTTCCTCCAGTGGCGGCATCTTGGCTGTGTCCTGCCCAACGGTGGCCCTGTGTGTCCTGGTGACCGGTGTAGGCAATGTCATCACCTCCGAAGATCCGACCGGTGGCCCGGCGGCGTGGAGTGAACCAGCTAGCGTCGCGGGAGGGGTGGCGCTGACTGCTGTGTCCTGCTCCTCTCAGGGGCTCTGCGCTGCTCTAGATCATCGAGGCGAAGTCGTGGCGTCCGTGAACCCGACAGGCGGAACGTCGGCATGGAGTCTCGCCGGAGGCAGTGGATCGGGACGGTGGCTTGGCTGCAATATCGTGTGCTTCCGCTACTGCGTGTCTGGCCGTAGACCGTGGTGGTGGTGTAACAACAGGTATTGTGAAATAGCGCTGGGCTGCCGGTCCACCCGCGCCCTCAATGTTGCGCAGTCCGGCGAGGCGAGCCACCGGCCGGGGCCTGCGTAGGCTCACCCTCGGGACTGAGGGTAGTCAGTCGCCGCGCTCAGCCCGGACCGTCTTTGATTTCAGGAAGCGCGTGAAGCCGCTGCCCTTGGCGGCGCCGATGCTGGCTGCGATCATCACACCTTCTACAGACCGCGGCGGGCGCGAAACGGCAGGAATTGCACAGCGCTCGCACTGCCCACGCTGGGTCTGCCCAGGCAGTTGAAGCGAAGCGACAGGCGGTAGGGAGGCGGGGACTGGCAGGCGCGGTTTGGGCACCGTAGGGCCGAAAGTGTCAGTGCGTCATTATGCGGTCGTAGTAGGCGACGACCTCGGAGGCGATGGCTCGCCCGCCGCGGCGTTCGATCAGGCCGGCTGCGTCGAAGCGGTTGAGCGCGTCGGTGATGCGAGCGTCTGCTGTGTCTCCTTGGCGTCGAAGGCCTCGCATAGCTCGTCTTCGGAGATTGGGCGCTGGCCGTCGCTGGCGCGTACCAGCAGGGATTCGACGGCTTTGTTGTGGTGGCGCTCCTCGGCTGAGGCTGGGTCGCTGCCTTGGGTGATCTCGGGGGAGCGCACGGCTGAGCGTGTGGCGGTCACAAGGTCGTTCCAGCGGTTGGATGAGCCCGCCGGTGCGCAGGCGTTTGAGGCTGACAGGGACGTGGCCGGGGGCGGTGATCTCGCGTTCGATCTCGGCTTCTGACGGCCGCTGCCGCTCGACGTCGAGCATGATGTGCAGCTACGCGGCCAGGACTTCGATCGGGGCGTGTCGCGCGCGCTTGCCCTTCGGCTGCGGACGCACGCGCATCTCGATATAGACGTCGAGCGCGTCGGCGACGTCGGCGACGGTGTCCAGCTGCACGTTGCGGCCCTTGCCGTCCAGCAGCCGCGAGATCACAGAGGGCTTGACGCCGACTCGACGCGCCAGCTCAGCCTTGGAGATCTTGCTACCCGCACGAACCTCATCCAGGGCGATCAGCAGCTCGGCGAACGCGACCAGCTTTGCGACCTCGCGCTCGTGAGCGGCGCGGGCCTCGGCGGTCGGGAAGCTCTTGGCGAGCAGTTCGGCGAAGGCGGCGCTTTCCTTGGACTTGTGCATAGCTCGGTCACCTCAGTTTGGGGAGAGCAGATCGTAGCATAGAAGCTATGACATGTCGGGGCCGGCATCCGGCCACCACTCGGCGCCGCCGCGTCCGAGCGCGACGCGGTGAGTCGCCTGGTAGTCCTTGCGGTAGCGGTCGATCCGCCGGTACTCGGACTGCGGCGCCTCTGTGCGTGCGGGCTTGACCACGCCGCCAAGCAACACCAGCGAGGGCAACGCCAGTCCATGTGCTGGCGCGTTTCGGTCGATCACGCAGAACAGCCGGTAGAGCTTGTTGGAGTGCTTGTCTCGCGCCTCGCAGATACCGCTGAGATCGACCTCCTTCTTGCTGGCTGGCTTGTGCATCAGACGCCACCGCTGCGTCGAGGTTGGGAACCTCGGCGGGCCGACCTGAAGTACGGCCCTCACGGTCGTCAGCAGCTCGATCCGAACATCGCTCGGCGTCTTCTTGCCGGTGAGGAAGTCCCATGCCGGACGCTCCCCGCGAGCCGTCTCGTAGAAGACGGGCTGCCAGCGATCCTCCTGCGTGCGCTTGGTCTTTGCCACCGACCAATCATCGCCCACGAAGCGGCAGGAACTTCCTACGCTCCGACATCCAGCGCCCAACCCTCGAACTCGGCGCCATCCGCCCGGTTCGCGCTATGCCCAGTATCGCCCATCGCGGAGTGTTCGCAGCGGGAGTTGTTTTGAGGGGGTTTAGGATGTGAGAACTCTCCCGACTTCCGATCTGCAATCCTCTGCCACACCCGATAAGGGGACCTTAGAGTGCGCGTAGGAAAGACATCGCCAGCGACTGCCGTCGCCACCCTGGCACTACTGTTGGTCGCGCTCGGAGGCACAGCAAGCACCGCTCAACCTGTCGCCAAAGCCGCCTGTACTCGTGACGTGTCCGCGATCATCGGCGGCAAGCACGAGTGCCTCGGTGAAGGCGAGTACTGCGCCACGCGGTATGAGCGCCAGTACGAACGCTATGGGTTCGTATGCAGCACTCGCTACAACCCACCTCGGCTCAGGCGCAAGTAGATCCTATGGCTGTGAGTGACGTTGGCCTCCTGGCGCGCCTTGTCGTCAACGCTCAGCGGTCATACGCTCGTCCACGCGGCAAGATGCGCACTACGACGATGATGAGCTGCTGGCCGTCGCGTTCGAATCGCACACGCCAGTCGCCGACCCGTAGCCGGTACTCGTGTGAGCCCTGAAGCCGCTTGACATCCCCTGTCAGCTCTGCGCCCTCGGCGAGCCGCTCGATGGCTCTCAAGATGCGCTGCCGTATCGGCGGGTCGAGTCTGCGGAGGTCCTTGCGAGCGCGGTCGTCGACGACGATTCGCCAGTAGGGCTCGCTCACTGATCGCCGTCGAACTCGGCGATGACGCTCTCGAGCGGCACGGGCTCGACGCCCCGTTCGCGGTTCGCACGAGCCTCGGCCACCGCGCGCCGCTCATCCTCGGTCTCGGGCTCGTCATCGAGCGGCGCGTGATCGAGCATCCAGGCGACCGGATCGCCCGAGGCGTCGGCAAGCGTGCGAAGCGCCCCGCGAGCTTCCTCGTCGCTCATCGCCTCCACCGCGCCCAGCAGCCGCTCCTTTACGGTCATGGCCTAAACGTAGCATCGACAGTCTGGAACTTCTGGACGAGATCAATCCATACGCGGGGCTCGGGTAAGCTCAAGCCCATGTCTCAGGCGAGGCTGATGCGCAGGGCAGGGCCCGGGCGACGAAAACCAGGAAGAACCGAAAACGCTCATCGCCACCCCCATCGCGGGCCGGCCGCAGGTCCTCGACAAGGGGGTCAACATCGAAGCCGTAGCCGCCAGCGAACACGAGATCTACTGGTTCAACGGCCAGACGGTCAAGTCGGCGGCCGTGCCGGCGGTGGGCTCGACCCGTCTGCCACCGCGTCACGTCTGGGCGTCAAGTCACCCCCGGGCGCCACGGCACCACCGGTTGCGGTGATCGCCAACCATCCGGCGCCCATCGCTGCGGCCGCCAAGCACAGCGCAAGCACCAGGCCCAGCGCCGCGAAGCGACGCTGGGAGGCTTCCGGCACGAGCACCCTGTACCGCACCGAAAGCGGGGTGCGCGTGCTCCAGCGGTCGGGCGGCCAGATCCTCGCGTGCAGCAACAGCGCCGGCAAGCTCGTCGTCCTCGATACGGTGCTGTCCGGCGTCACCGCGACGGGGCCGCCCACGGACTTCGAACTGCCGAATGGCGCCGCGCCGCTCGACTACCGGTTCCCGGCGCAGACCTCGAGCGGTCCGGTCACGGCGCTCGTGGTGTTGAACCCCGTCAGCGGCAAGGTCATCCGCTCGGCCCTTGTCCCCGGCGCCATCACCGGCTGGAGCGCCGGCGCCGTCGGCCAGGGCTCCGGCAGCACGATCATCGCCTACACCGACGGCAGCACGCTCACCGTCGTGCAGTCGGGAGGCGCGCACGTCATCGACACCGGCGCGATCTCCGATCTGGCGATCACGCCGCTGAGCGGCGAGAACAGAGAACGACTCCAGCTGTACTGGACAAACGCAGGCGAGCCCAAGACGTGGCCGGCCAGCGGGAGCGGCTGAAGCCGGAATCGTCCACCGTTCGGATTTCTGACAAGAACATGTTCGGCGGTGGGGCTCTGGGCCAATCGCCCGGCGACCCCCCGGACTAGTACCCTGCCGGTACCCCCACCCCCACGGCACGCGCTCCCAGGAGGCAAAAAGTGCTCTTTCAACTCAACGACGATCGCAACCTCCCCGCCGGCCTGCGCGAGGTGTTGCCGCTGCTGATCGGACTGGTCGGGATCCTGATTCCTGTGGCGCTGGTCGCCACGGCGGCGTCGGGCGAAAGCACCGCCGTGCTGGTGCTCGCCATCCTGGCGATGATCGTGATCGGCGGCGCCACCATGACGTTCATGATGATCCTCACCACCGACAGGCCCGACTCCGACGAGGACGACACTCCCGGCGGGGAGTAGCGCGCGTCAGACCACCTCGGTTTCGAGCGCCCGCGCGTCGGCCCGGGTCCAGGCGACTGCGGCCATCGCCGCCGCGACGAGCAACACCGAGGGCCACGCGCCGATGAGCAGCGCGAGCAGATGGGAGGCGACGAACGCGCCGAATGCCATCGCCAGGAGGGTCGCCGCCGTCCTCGACCCGTGGCGCTGCGTCCACGCGCGGGCACACCAAACGCCGCCGATCAGCAACACCACGCCTCCCAGCGGTCGCGAGCCGGTGCTCGCGACGACCGCGTAGCCGAGTACGAAGGCGCCGCCGGCGACGGGCGCGGTGGGGATGGGACGCATCCGCCGAGCGTAGCGCCCCCGCGCTGGCCGCGTGTCCCTATCGCCCGCGCGGCAAGCCGTCTGGCAAGCCCGTGCGCCGGGGCTAAGGCATCGGGCATGCGCTGCCGATGATGGGCTCGTGAAGCTCTCTTTCCGTTCCGCCTCATCGCGGCCCGAGCGCCACGCACCTGTTCGGCGCGCGTCCGGCGCCGCGCTGCTGCTGGCCGTCGCGCTCCTCGCGGCCATGCTCGTCGCCCTCGCGCTCGCGGTGGCGCCCGCGGGAGCGGTCATCATCCCGGAAACCGGCCCGGGGGAATTCGGTGTGCAGGGTCGGGAAAAGGTCACGATCAACGAAACGGAACCGCTCCAATATCACGGAGGCCCGGTGCTGCACTCCTCGGACTCTTACGCGATCTACTGGGATCCGACTGGCACCTACCGCGGCGATTGGAAGCGACTCATCGACAAATATTTTCAGGACGTAGGAGCGGAAAGCGGCTCACTCGGGGATGTCTTTGCGCTGAACTCGCAGTACGCTGACAGCAAGGGCCGCGCCGCCAATCAATCGACGTTTCGTGGGGCCTACACCGACCCCGACCCCTATCCCACCACCGGCAACTGCCACGAAAAAACCAGCGAACCGGAACCGCAACTGCAGCCGACTGTAGCGTGCCTCACAGACGCGCAGATCCGGGCCGAGCTCCAGCATGTCATCAGCTCTGGCGCGCTGCCGGGCGCCACCGGTACGCCCGTCTACTACGTGCTCACGCCTCCGGGAGTGATCGTGTGCACCGACGCCGGCGGCAGCGGCAACTGCTCGAACTCCACCTCCCCGGAATCGGAACACCAGAACGGCATCTGTGGATACCACTCGGCGATCGATCCGAGCGGCGCCAACCCCGTCATCTATGCGGTACAGCCCTGGGTGGCCGGCGACGCGGGACTGTTCTTCGTCGAAACGGAAGATCAGCTCACGACCTCGACCTTTACTCAGGAAGTGCTTGCCTGCCAGTCGAACGAAGCACCCCTGCAAGAGCCCAACCAGCTGGCCGGTCTGAACCCGTTCGGCAACTACGCTGAGGGTCTCGCCGATGTGATCGTCAACGACCTCAGCATCGAGCAGAACAACATCGTCGTCGACCCGCTGCTAAACGGCTGGTATCAGACGAGCACAAAAGCCGAGCAGGGCGACATGTGCCAGTGGAGCTTTGGCCCGCCGCCGGAAACGCCGCCCAAAGAAAACAAAAACACGCATGCCGCGGCGCTGTCCGACGAGACAATCAACGGCGACTCCTATTATGTGCAGTGGGCGTTCAACAGCGTCGGCCTGACCTCTCGTCACACATTTGAATGCTGGTCAGGCGTCACTTTGGAACCGCATTTCACAGTGCCCAACCCCGTCAACGCTGGCGACGTCGTGGGCTTTGACGGTACCGAGTCGGACATCACGCTGCAGGCCGACGTAAAGGGCCTCCCCACCGACGAGCCCTTCACCGCTCCCGTGTACAAGTGGAACTTCGGCGACGGCACCGTCGTCTCGGGCACCGGCGACGCCAGCGAGTTTCACTCCTATCAGTACGGCGGCATCTACGATGTAACGCTCACGGTGGCCGACAGCGGCGGCAATACGCAGAGCTTCACCGAAGCGATCACCGTCAACGGACCGCCCAAGCCCGAAGAAAAAGGCTCAGAAGGCGGCGGCGGCTCGAGCGCAACCCCTGGCGTGTCCTCCCCCGGCTCCAGCTCACCAGGGTCCTCTCCGGGCACGACCAAAACCCCCGGCCCGGCCCCTGTCGCCAGCGCGGCCGCTGTGGCGAGCTCGCTGGGAAAGGCCACGCGCAAGGGTTTGGTCGTCAGCTACTCGGTCAACCAGCAGGTCGCCGGCCACTTCGAAGTGCTGCTCGCCGCCTCGCTCGCGCACCGCCTGCACCTGCACCCGCCGCTCGCCAAGGGCCTGCCCGCCGGCACTCCGGCGCAGGTGGTGGTCGGCAAAGCGATCCTGATCACGACCAAGGGCGGGCGCGGCGCGATCAAGATACACTTCGGCAAGGTCACCGGCGCGCGGTTGCGCCGTCTGGGCAGGGTTTCGCTGCTGCTGCGGTTGAACCTGCGCAACGCCTCGGGCGCGACCACGACCGTGCTCAGCAAGTTCACCCTGCGCTGAGATCGGTCCAGCGACTCGCGACGCGCGCCCGCTCGGGTTCGGCGATCGGGTCCCGTCCCCGCGGCCCCGCCCGCCGCTCCTACAGCCCCGGCGGGTGGCGCACGGCGTAGCCCGCAAGCGGCGGCGTCGACAGCAGCCAGCGCGAGGCGTACGGACCGCTGCGCCCGGCGGTGTCGAACCAGACGCCGTCCACGCTCATGAACGTGTGGCCCGCGTTGGCGTAGATCGTGATCCAGCGTCCCGGGCCGGGTTCTCCCCAGTGGGCGAGTTCGCCCGAAACGAGCGGTGTGCCGAGCAGCCCGCCCGCGGCCAGCGCGTAGCTGACAGAGCCTGAGCAGTCATACCCGTTGGCGACGAACGACGCGTCGTGCCCTCCGCCCCAGATATACGGGAAGTCGGCGATCGCGTTGCCCCCGGCGATCACCCGCTGCACGGCTTCGGGTACGTCGGTCGGGATCGGGATGGTGCCGCTGCCCCCCACCGAGGAGCCTCCCGCCACCGGCGTGAGCACGCGCTGCTGCGCCGCCCGTTCCCGGGCCTTGGCCTGTTCCTCTTCGCCGAGCTCTTTGCGTATTTCCGCGTTCGAAGGCGCCCCCGCCGCGACCGCGACTTCGCCCGCAGCGCCGGGCGTGGTGGCGGGCGAATGACGTTGCACGGTCCCGGCCGGCACGGGGAAGCTGCGCGATTCTTCGGGGTCTGCCACCTCGTGCACGATCCCGTTTGACCCCGTCGTCGATCCGGTAGTCCCCTTCGCGCCCGCCGTCTTCGCCGGGTCCCTCCCTGCGCCCGTCGCCGCGACATGGGGCGCGCCGCCGGCGCTCGCGCTCTTCGCGCCCGCTGGTGATCCGTGCCCCCCCCCGCCTGGGTCGCCGACCTGCGCTTCGCCGCAGCCGGCGAGGGCCACGACGGTCAGCAGACAGCCCAACGTGGCCGGCATGTATCGATGTGGCCTCATCCCCGCACAGGCTAGCGGCCGCATTCGCCCACTCGTGTCGCTAATCTGGGCCGATGCACGACGACGCCGTCACCGTCGTGGATGTCGCGCGCGCGAGCGGGCCGGTGTCCGCGTCAGTGGACATCCGCCCGCACGTCCGGCTCTGGCACGGGATGCGCCGCCCGGACAACTGGCTGCAGCTGGTCCGCTTCGCGATCGTCGGCGCCAGCGGATACGCGGTCAACCTGATCCTCTACGCCCTCTTGGTCAGGGGGCTGGGCGTCGAGTATCTGGCGGCCGAGACCGTGGCCTGGATCGTCGCGGCGGGGAACAACTTCGTGTGGAACCGCCATTGGACATTCAAGGCGGGCGCCGGGCAGGTGCACGGTCAGGCGGTGCGTTTCTTCCTCGTCACCCTTGTTGCGCTGGGGTGCAATCTGCTCGTGCTGCGGATCCTTGTGCAGAGCGCCGGCCTGGACAAGGTGCTCGCCGAGATGCTGGCCCTGGCGGCGTCGACCCCGCTGAACTTCTTAGGCAACAAGCTCTGGAGCTTCCGCTGAGCCGGCCGATGGGCTGCGCGAATGCTGCGTCCTCGATCGCTCGTGTGCCGAGCACACTTCGCTCACTGCGTCCTTACCGATCGGAGATCGATGGAATCTCCGATCGGCCAGCATGTCCCTCGGCCGGCTCAGGAGCCTAAACCCCGGTCCCGCGCCCGCTCGATCGGGCTCCAGCGGGTACCTATACTCTGAAGTCGTCCCCCATCGGAGGATCCCCCACCGTGCAGGAGATGGTCATCTACGGAGTCAGCTTCGACATGGTCGGCAAGCAGCCGATCGTGCTGCTGAAGACCGTCGACGGCAACAAGTTTTTGCCGATCTGGATCGGCCACCCCGAGGCCGCGTCGATCCTGATGAAGCTCCAGGGCGCCGGCACGCCGCGGCCGATGACCCACGATCTGCTCGTCGACGTGCTGGGCGAGCTCGACGCCAAGTGCACTCAGGTGTCGGTCACCGAGCTGCGCGAGAACACGTTCTTCGCCTCGATCACCCTGTCGGTCAACGGCCGCGAGCTGGAGATCGACTCGCGCCCCAGCGACGCGATCGCGCTGGCCGTGCGCTCGGGCGCGCCGATCTACGCCGCCGAGGAGGTCATCGCCGAGTCCGCGATCGAGTTCGAGCACGACGTCGAGGAGTCCGAGGACGTGGTTGAGAAGTTCAAGGAGTTTCTGGACCAGGTCACGCCAGAGGATTTTGCCGCAGGCGACTCTTGAGTTGGTTGGGCTTGGGCCGCATCCTGGCGTGCGCGTTTGGGGACCGCGCGAGTGGGGCGGGGCCTCCGTGCCCCGCGACACGTGCTCGTGACTCCGTCCCTTCCTCAGCGCGTGAACGCGCTGGTCAAGATCCGCGCCACCAGCAGATCGAGCCAGATCTCCGCCGCGTCAGCCGCCAGCGGCAACAGGCTCGTTTCGGTCAGTCCGGGTACGACGTTCGTCTCCAGCACCATCAGCTCGCCGGTGTCATCGTCGAGCATCAGGTCGACCCGCGCGACCCCGTGGCACCCGAGCAGGCGGTATGTGTCCAGCGCCAGCCGTTGCGCGCTCTCGGTCACGCCGTCGGGCAGCTCGGCCGGGCACACGAACGTCGTCATCCCGATCTCGTAGCGCGACTCGTAGTTGTAGAAGTCCTCTTCGCGCGGGATCGCCTCGACCACCGGCAGCGCGACGGGCAGCTCGCCCGGTGCCTGCGAGTCAAGCACCGACACGGCCAGGTCGCGCCCGCGCACGTAGCGCTCGATCACGACCTTGCGGTCGTATGACAGCGCCCCCACGATCGCCCCTGGCAGCTCCTCGTGCGAACGCGCGAACTTGACGCCCAGCGCCGAGCCCTGGCTGGCGGGCTTGGCGACCAGTGGGAATCCGATACTCTGCTCCAGCCCTCCCAGCGCCGCCGCGATGCCCAGATCTTTGATCGCGCTCTCCTTGAACGCGGCGAACTGTGGCGTGGGGATGTGAGCCTCGCGCATCAAGTACTTGGCCAAGGCCTTGTCGGTGCAGCGCATGCACGCCCCCGGGCCAGAGCCGGTGTAGGGGATGCCGATCGTCTCCAAAAGCCCCTGCACGGTCCCGTCCTCGCCGTCGCTGCCGTGCAGGGCGATGAACGCCGCATCGGGTTTGCACTCCAGCAGTTGGGCAACCAGTTCCGGCCCCACGTCGATCGCCACCACCTCGTGCCCCAGCTGCCTGAGCGCGCTCTGCGCCCGCGCCCCCGAGCGCAGCGAGACGGTGCGCTCCAGCGAGTCCCCGCCCTTGAGGACCGCGACCTTCTTCAGCTCGCTCATCGATCCCGGCGGCTGGCGCGTGTCGAGTCCTGCGCTGGGCGCCGCGGCAGTTCGAGCACCTCCGCCAGTCCCGCGCTGTCCGTCTCATCGCTCGTGCCCGAGTCCGCCTCCGCTCCTGACGTGGCCTGTGCGGAGCCGGTCAACGCCCCCATCAGCCCGGCGTCCGGACTCACGATCGCGGCGATTCGTCGGATGCCCTCGCGAATGTCCTCGTCGGACACGCCCGCGAAGTTGAGCCTCATTGAGCCCGAGCCCCTTCGCCCATCCATGTACGCCGAGCGCCCCGGAACGAACGCGACACCCCTGCTGCGCCCCATCAGATCGGTTGTGTCAACCCCATCAAGCGTCGCCCAGATAAACAGCCCGCCCTGTGGCCGCGTCCAGCTCGCCCTTCCACCGAAGTTCTCCTCAAGCGCCTCCAGCATCACGTCCCGCCGCCGCCGGTACAGATCGCGCAGGCGCTCGACGTACTCGATCCACGCCGGCCCGCCCGCGGGGGTGCGCTCGGCGAAGTAGGCCGACACGAACAGCTGGGTCATCGGCGAGCTGCACAGGTCGGCGCCCTGTTTGCCGAGGTTCAGCTTCTCCAGCACCGCCCGCGGCGCGACCGCCCAGCCCAGGCGCAGCCCGGGCGAGAGGATCTTCGAGAACGTGCCAAGGTAGATGACGAGATCGGAGGAGGCTCCGTCGCCGCGTGCGCCACCCGCGCCGAGCGAGGCGTCAAGCGAATACAGCGTCGGCAGCGGCTCGCCTTCGTAGCGCAGCAGTCCGTACGGGTTGTCCTCGAGCACGAGCAGCTCGCGCTCGCGCGCGACCTCGACCAGGCGCCGTCGCCGCGGCAGCGACATCGTCACCCCGCCGGGGTTCTGGAAGTTGGGGATCGTGTAGATGAACTTCGGCCGCCGCCCAACGCCTGCCAGCCGGTCGAGAACCGACTCGAGCTCGTCGATCGGCATCCCGTCGGAGTCCATCTCGATCTGCACGACGTCGGCCTCATAAGCGCCGAACGTCGGCACCGCGCCCGGATAGGTGGGCGCCTCGGCGACGATCACATCGCCCGGATCGATCAGCGTCTTGCACACCAGATCGATCACCTGCTGGCCACCGGTCGTGACGATCACGTTCGCCGGGTCGATGACCGTTCCCTCCTGTGCCATCACCTGCACGATGCAGTCAACCGCCGCGGCCATCCCTTCGGTCGGGCCGTACTGCAGCGCACGCGCGGTGGACTCGGCCGCGACCTGGCTCATCAGCTTGGCGTACAGCTCGGGCGCGAACGTGCTCGTATCGGGCAGGCCGCCCGCGAGGGAGATCACGTCGGGTCGTTCGGTCAGCGCCATCATCTCGCGCATAGCCGAGCTTTTCATCGCGCGCGTGCGCGCGGCGAACAGCGCCTCGTAGCGCGCCAGCTCGTGCGCTGCCGGCCGACCGCGTCGTCTATCGTCCCGCCCTGGCATTACCGCACGGTAGCGCACGATACGCCCGCCTCTACACGCTCGATTGCACGCACCCGGCACATGAACGGCACGTTCTTCTACATAGGACTCGGACTCGGACTGGCCGCCGCCTGCGGGCTGCGCCCGTTCCTGCCGCTGCTGCTGGCCGGTGCGCTGGCATCGGCCGGTGTGCTTGGCGTGAGCTTTGGGTCCTCGGGACACGCGTTCCATTTCTTGGAGGCGGACTGGTGGCTTTTGATCGTCACGGTTGCGCTTGTGCTCGCCTACGCGCTGCAACTGTTGGCCGGTTCGGGGATGCGAGCGGAGCGAGTGTCTCCCGGTTCGGCCGGCCTCGCCCCCACACTCGACGCCGGGCGCGCCTCGCGCCCCGACCCCCTGGCCGCGGCCCTCGCCGGCCTCGGTCTCGGCGCCGGGGCGCTGCTGTTCGCGGGCACGCTGTCTGCGCACGGCGACATCGTCTGGCCGGGCCTCCTCGGCGGCATCCTCGCTGCCGCCCTGGCCCAGCGCGCCTCCGGCCCCGTCATCGTCCGCGCCCGCACGCGCCTGCCCGACCGCACCGCGCGTGAGGGGCTGACCGTGTACCTCGACGCCGCCTCACTCCTAGCCGCCACATTGGTCGCGCTGTTGCACCCGCTCGGCTACGTCGCGATCGCTCTGCTGGCGTGGTTCGCCTGGCGCGGTCGCTCGCGCGCGGGGGACGAGCGCTACGCCGGTCTGCGCATCCTGCGCCGATGATGCCGTTGAGGCGCTCCCGCGACACCAGCCGCTGCAATGAGCGGTTCAACGGGCAATTGATGAAAGGGCCGGCTTCCTTCTCACCCGTCCTTAGGGCGTATCCCGCTAGGCCCGCACGTCTGGATGCGCCCGACCCAGCCCTCCGGGCTGTGTGCCCCCTTCGCGGGGCTTTGTCCTCGGGCTCGACATGGGCCCACCATGCCTTCGCCCTTGCGTCCGCTGGCCGATCTCCGATCGGTCGCTCGACCCTAGAACGCCCCAGCCGCACGTTCCTATCGGGATACGCCCAAACCCGCTCCGCATCCCACCCGACATGAGTGCGAAGCCCAAGAAGCTCGTGCTATGCGTGATCGACGCGATGGCGCCGAACATGCTCGTCCGCGCGGCTGAGTCCGGCGCCGCCCCGGTGCTCGCGGCGCTGCTGGCGCGCGGCACGTACATCCCCGACTGCGTCGCGGCGTTCCCGTCGGTCACCCCCGTGTGCGCCGCCTCGATCGTGACGGGCACCGCTCAGGACGATCACCACATCCCCGGCATGAACTGGTACTCGCGCGCGGAGTCGCGCTACGTCGAGTACGGCTCCAGCCTGCGAGCCTCCCAGCGCTTTGGGATCGCCAGGCAGTTGACCGACACCGTCTACAACATGAACCGCGCGCACCTGTCGTCGCAGACGCTGACCGTGTTCGAGACGCTCGACGACGCCGATGTGCGCACTGCCGGGACGACATACCTGATGTACCGCGGTCGCCACCTCCACGAGCCCCAGCGCGACACCGCACTCGCGCGAGTGCTCGCCGGCACGCTCGCGCGCCACCCGGTGATGGGTCCACGCGAGCTGTTCTACGCCGACATCTTTGCCTCGCGACGCACGGGCTGCCGATCGACGCTCGGCATGCCCGGGGTCCGCGACCGCCACTCCGGCTGCGTGTCCGAGTACATGGTCGAGCACGATCTGTTCGACTTCCTGCTGCTGAGCCTGCCCGACAACGACTGGCACTCGCACAAGCACGGCCCCGGCGGCCAGCTGACCTCGCTGGCCGCTGCCGACCTGCAGCTCGCGCGCGTGATGGAGGCGGCGGGGGGTGTGGACGCGTTCCTGGCCGAGCACGCGTTCATCGCGATGGCCGATCACTCCCAGGCGCTCGTCACCGGCACGATCGACCTGCAAGGAGAGCTGGCCGACCTGGGGGTGCTGCAGCCGAGCGGCGGCTCGGCCATCCTCGGCGCGCTGAGCACGATCGGAGGCTTACGCGGGCAGAGTCATCCCGATGCGGGCGGCGCGGACTCGCCCAAAGAGGCCGCATCCGAGCAGGCCAAAGCCGTATCCGAGCAGGCTGGTTCCCGCGCGCGGGACATCGGAGACATAGAGCCCCGGATCGCGGTGTGCCCGTCCCAGCGCGCGGCGATGGTCTATGCGCTGCACCCCGACGAGCGCGACGCGATGCGCGCGTCGGTGCTCGCCCGCGCGGGCCAGATCGAGGGCGTGGAGCTGATCTGCTGGCTCGCGCACGACGCCCACGAGCAGCCGAGCGAGGGGGTCATCTCGAGACCAGGTCGCGGAGAGCTGCGCTTCGCCCCCGGCGGTGACCTGCGCGACGCGCGCGGGCAGACCTGGCACGTGGACGGCGAACTGTCCGTACTCGACGCCGCCGTGCGCGGCGGCGAGAACACGTTTTTGACGCCTACCTATCCAGACGCCCTGGCGCGCGTGTGGTCGGCGCTGAACTGTCCGACCGCGGGCGAGGTCCTGCTGTCGGCCGCCCCCGGTTATGAGTTCATCGACTGGGGTGGGGCCGCGCACGTGGGCGGCGGCTCGCACGGCTCGCTGCACGCCTGCGACTCGCTCGCGCCGCTCGTGCTTTGCGGCCTGGAAGAGCCGGGTGGGTGGGCGTCCGGTCCCTCGTCCAATCCCCCATCCAATCCCCCGCCCGGGCAATGGGCGATCCGCGATGTGGCCGCGCTCGTGCGCAGACATTTCGGCGCCTGACCGGCTGTTCCGCCTGCAGTCGCGCAACCACCGTTACTCTCGGCGGGTGCGCTCTCCCGTCCCGGTGCTCGCCGCCGTGCTTGTTCTCGTCCTCGCCCTTCCGGCGGCGGCGAGCGCGAGCCCGGACGCGCCGAGCACCAAAGCCACCTTCAGCTTTGCCGCCGCGAGCACGCAGGCCACGAGGACCGAAAATCCGATCCCCGTCCCCGAGTCGGCCGTCCCGCCGGCGGGACGCAAGCTGTCCGCCGATGAGGTGCTGGCGATCGCCGAAAGGTTGCCGAAGATGCGGGCGGTCCGGGCGAAATACCCCGGCTCCTACGGCGGCGCGTATTTGAAAGGGCCGCTGCGCTGGCAGGTGAGCTTCTTCTCGAAGAACGGCGCCAAGGAGATCGGGCAGGTGATCATCGCCGACTTCAGCGGGAAGGTGCTCGAACAGTGGACCGGCTTTCAGGTCGCCTGGACGATGGCGCGCGGCTATCCGGGGGCGTTTGGCCGGCACGTCAACGCGCTGTATGTGTGGCTGCCGCTGTGCGTGCTGTTCCTGCTGCCGTTCATCGATCCCCGCCGGCCGCTGCGGCTGCTGCACCTCGACCTGCTCGTGCTGCTGTCGTTCTCGGTCTCGCTGGCGTTCTTCAACCACGCGGACATCTACGCGTCGGTGCCGCTGGCCTACCCACCGCTGATCTACCTGCTGGGCCGCATGCTGTGGCTCGCGCTGCGTCGGCGCCCGGGGCAGGCCGGCCCAGCAGGCGCCGCGCGCGATATGCCGCCTGGGTCGGGGCGCCCAGCGGACCCGCTGCGCCTACTGGTCCCCATTCCGTGGCTGGCGTTTGGGGTCGTGTTCCTGGTCGGGTTTCGCATCGGCCTGAACGTGACCGACTCCAACGTGATCGACGTCGGCTACGCGGGCGTGATCGGCGCGGACAAGGTCGTGCACGGCGAGAAGCTGTACGGGAACTGGCCGTCGGACAACGAACACGGAGACACCTACGGCCCGGTCGCCTACGAGTCCTACGCCCCGTTCGAGCAGATCTTCGGCTGGAGCGGGACCTGGGACGACCTGCCCGCCGCGCATGCCGCCGCGATCGTGTTCGACCTGCTCGCGCTCGGGCTGATGTTCTGGCTGGGCATGCGCATCCGCGGTCCCACTCTCGGCGTTGCGCTCGCCTACGCGTGGGCGTCCTACCCGTTCACGCTGTTCGCGCTGGAGTCCAACTCCAACGACACGCTGGTCGCCGTGTTCATCCTGGTCGCGTTGCTGCTCGCGAGCTACCGCCTGGACACACAGCCCGAAGGGCTGGGTCGGGCGCGTTTGCGGCGCTCGCCGGGCTGACCAAGTTCGCCCCGCTGGCGCTCGTTCCGGTGCTGGCGACACATGGCCTGTTCACCGCGCCCTGCGGGAGGGCGGACGACGACGCGGGGGGACCGGGGGCTGCGGCGGGGGGACCCGGAGAGAAGTCAAAGCTCCCTCGATGTCGCCGTGCGTGCGTGCGTGCACGCGCGTTAACGGCCTTTTTTCTGGCGTTTGTTCTCACCGTCGCGATCGTCTCGGTCCCCGCGCTGACGCACGACTCGCTGCGCACGATCTATGAGCGCACGATCGAATATCAGGCAAGCCGCGGCTCGCCGTTCTCGGTGTGGGGGCTGTATGGCCTGCACGGCCTTGAGACGGTCGTGGAGGCGACCGCGGTGCTGCTCGCCCTGGCGCTCGCCGCGATTCCTCGCCGTCCAGGCGTGATCGGCCTGGCGGCCGCGTGCGCGGCGATCGTGATCGCCGCGCAGCTCGGGATCGAACACTGGTTCTACCTGTACATACCGTGGTTCTTTCCGCTGGTCATGATCGTGCTGCTCGGCGCCGGTGTCGAGTCTGCACCCGCCCGGGCTCGAGAGGTCGAGAGCGCTGACGCCGCTACCCCTGAGTGGGGGGAGCAGCCCGTGGCCCAGCCAGCGGGCGCGGCATCAGGATCTGCTCGATTGAGGCTGCCGAGCGCGGCGAGCGCGCGCAGCGGATGAGCACGCCCATCAGCCATGGGTCCTCCTCGGAGGTCTCGAAACGGACGGGCATCTGCGTGACCAGCGCCTCGATTGCCTGCTCGCGCTTGACCCCGATCACTCCGCCGCGCGGGCCGGTCATGCCGACGTCAGTGATGTACGCCGTGCCGCCCGGCAGCACCCGCGCGTCCGCCGTGGGCACGTGTGTGTGGGTGCCCACGACCGCGGTCACGCGCCCGTCCAAGAGCCAGCCGAGCGCGACCTTCTCCGAGGTCGCCTCGGCGTGCATGTCCACGAGGATGTGATCGACCTCGCCCAGCGCCGCCAGCGCCGCCTCGATCTCCGTGAACGCGCTGCGGCCCGCGCGCAGGTACAGGTTGCCGCTGAGATTGACCACCCCCAGGCGCAGCCCGTCGCGCTCGATCACGCAGGTGCCGTGGCCGGGCTGGATGCGCAGGAAGTTCGCCGGGCGCAGGATCCGCGGCTCGGTGTCCAGGTAGGGATAGATCTCGCGGCGGTGATAGGTGTGGTTGCCGAGGGTGATCGCGTCGACGCCGCCGGCCAGGAGCGCGCGCGCGGCCTTCGGCGTGATCCCGAGTCCGCCCGCCACGTTCTCGGCGTTGACGACCACGAACGTCGGCTGGAAGCGCTCGCGCAGGATCGGCAGGCACTCCAGCAGCGTGCGCCGTCCGACGCCGCCGACGAGATCGCCGACGAACAGGATGCTGCCCGCCGTCCTCGCCCAGCGCCCCTGCCTGGGCCTCAGCCATACTTGCCGCATGACGGGAGGAACGTGAGCGTCGAAGGGCAGACCGTGGCGCCCCCGGAGCAACAGGAGCGCGAGCTGACCGGTTCGGCCGGCGGCGAGCCGCCGCGGCCACCCCGCACGGTCGTCCCCAGGTGGGTGCAGCTCGTGCTGCTGCCGCTGTCGCTGCTAGCGCTGTGGGCGCTCGCCAAAGCGGCGGGGAAAGTGCTGTTGATCTTCGTCATCGCCGCTGTCATCGCGCTGATTCTCAACCCCGCCGTCTCCTTCGTGCAGCGCCCGCGGGTCCCCCGCGGGTTGGCGGTGCTGGTCGTGTACCTCGCATTCTTCCTGACGCTGGTCGGGATCGGCTTTCTGCTGGCCAACCCGATCGCCGATCAGGTGCGCACCTTCACGGACAACCTGCCGCACATCGTCGACGAAGCCAACAGAACGCTCGCCAACTTCCAGAGCTGGCTGAACCGGCACGGCATCCACGCGAAGTTCATCAAACAGGGCAAGACCGCGCTGCAGAGCATTCAGGACAAAGTCGCCAAGAGCGCCGGCTCGCTCGCCTCTTTCGGCGGCGGGCTGCTGACCGAAACGGCCGGCGCGATCTTCGATCTCGTGCTGATCTTCGTGCTCTCCGTCTACATGCTGATCTACGGGCAGCCCATCGGGCGGCTCGTGCGCAGGGCGATGCCCGACGGGGACGGCACCCCCGCGGACGACTACCCCACGCTGATCCAGCATGCGGTCTCCCGCTATGTGGGGGGCCAGCTGCTGTTCAGCTTCGTGATGGGCGCATCCACGGGCATCGCGCTGTACATCTTCGGCGTGCTCGGGATCTTTCCCGACGGGCAGAAGTACGCGGTGGCGTTCGCGATGTTCTACGGCGTGATGGAGCTGATCCCCTACATCGGCCCGATTCTCGGGGCAGGGCCGCCCGTGCTGGTGGCGCTCGTCACCGATCCGATCAGCGCGGTGTGGGTGGCGCTGCTGTTCGTCGGCATGCAGCAGCTGGAGGGCCACGTCATTGCGCCGCAGATCTTCGGGCACACGCTGCGGATCAACCCCCTGCTCGTGATCTTCGCGCTCTTGCTCGGGCTGCAGCTCTATGGTGTCGTGGGCGCGCTGGTGGCGCTGCCGATCCTCGCGATCCTGCGCGAGACCGTCGTCTACCTGAGCCGTCACATCGAGCTCGAGTCCTGGGAGCGTTCGCGTGGAGGCTTGCCGTGAGCGCGGACCGGCGAGGGCCGGCAGGCGGCGATACGGCGCGGGCGTGAACGCGAGCACGCCGGTGATCAGCGTCCGTGGCCTGACCAAGCGCTACGGCGAGCGCGAGGCGCTGCACGAGGTCGGCTTCGAGGTGGCCGCCGGCGAGCTCGTCGCGATCGTCGGTCCCAACGGCGCCGGCAAGACGACGCTTTTGTCGATCGTCGCCGGCGTGGCGAGCGCCACTCGTGGAACGGTGAAGGGACCGGGCGCGGGCGCCGCGATCGGCAGGCTGGTCGGGTGGGTACCCCAATCCCCGGCCGTGTACTCCAAGCTGTCGGTCGCCGAGAACCTGCGCCTGTTCGCGCGCCTGGAGCGCCTGGCCGACCCCGACGGCGCAGTCGCGAGGATGCTCGAGCTGACGGGACTGAGCGAGCGAGCCGACGAGCGCGTGGAGCGGCTGTCGGGCGGCAACCGCCAGCGCGTGAACGTCGCGCTGGGTCTGATCGCCCGCCCGCCGGCGCTCGCCCTGGACGAGCCGACCTCGGCGCTTGACCCAGGCCAGCGCCAACGGCTGTGGGAGCTCGTCGGCTCGCTCGCCCGCGCCGGCACGGCCGTGCTCTTCTCCACCCATCACTTGGGCGAGGTGCGCACCCACGCCACGCGTGCGATCGTGCTGGCCGACGGCGAGCTCGCTGTTCGACGGGTCGCCGTCCGAGCTGATCGCCGCGGACGGCGACGGCGACGGCGACTTCGAGGCGGCGTTCGTGGCGTTTCTGCGAGCGCGAGGGCACTGATCCTTGCTCCGGCTGCTGGGCAAGGACCTGCTGATCCTGCGCCGCTCGCGGCTGCTCGTGGGCGTGCTGGTCGTGTATCCGATCGCGATCGCGCTGCTGATCGGCCTGGCGATCTCGCGCGCGCCGAGCAAGCCGCGCGTGGCGATCGTCGACGAAACGCCCCCTGGGCAGACGATCCACGTCGGCGACGAACACGTCGCCGTGAGCCAGTACGCCGATCAGCTGTTCAGCCAGGTCAACCCCGTGCAGGTTTCCTCGCGCGAGCAGGCGATCGCGGACATCTCCTCGGGCGATGTGGTGGCCGCCGTGGTGATCCCGCGCGACATCGCTGCGCGGATCGCCTCGGGCGTCAGCCAGGGCAGCATCGAAGTTCTCTACAACGGCAACGCCCTGGAGCAGTCGCTCGTGCAGTCGCAACTGAACTCCGCGCTGGCCCAGGCGAACCTCGCCTTCTCCAAGCAGATCCAGCGGGCAGCCGCGCAGGCGATCGGCGCGCTGCGCAGCGGCGGGGACCTGAGCTTGCTGGGGGCTCCCTCGAACATGGTCGGTCTCGGCCAGATCCCATCCGAGCTGCGCGCCGTCATCGCGCATCAGCCCCCCAGCCGCGATCGTAGGCAGCTGGAACGGATCGACAGGTTCGCCGAATTCGCCGATCGAGAACCTCGGCTTCTCGCAGAACGTGCTCTCCACGATCGGGCAGCCGATCCAGGTTCACAGCACGCTCATCGAGGGCCGGCACACGCCCTTGGACACGTTCGCTGTCGTCGTCGCCGTCAGCGTCTCGCTGATGTTCGTGTGCGTGCTGCTGGCGGCCGGCGGGGTGGCGCTCGAGCGCGAGGAGCACACGCTCGCGCGACTGGCGCGCGGAGCGCTGATCTCCCGCGAGGGCCTGCTCGTCGAGAAGCTGCTGCTCGCCGGCGGCTGCGCCTTCGTACTCGCCCTGGCGATGCTCGCCGGCATCGGCGCGTTCGTGCCCCTGCACTTCTCGCGCATCGGCCTGTGGCTGCTCGCGCTGGCGTTTGGGGCGCTCGCGTTCGCGGCGCTGGGCATCGCGATCGGCGCGCTCGCGCGCGAGGTGCGCGTCGCCTCGCTGCTCGCATTCCTGCTGTCGCTGCCGCTCGCGTTCCTCGCGCTCGTCCCATCGGGCTCGGTCTCGCGGCGGGTTGTATGACGCGATCGAGGCGATCTCGTTCGTGTTTCCGTTCAAGGCTGCGCTGCAGGCTCTCGATGCCGCTGTCAACGGCGCCTCGCCCGGGCTCGGCGTCTCGCTCGTGCACCTGTTCGGGCTGACGCTGCTGTTCGGGGCGCTGGCGCGCGCGGGACTGCGGCGGTTGGACTGAGGACTGCCGCCGTCCGCCTGAATCTGCGGGGATGAGCTCGATATTGCAAGCGCTCGTATCGACACACGCAAGCGGTCGCGGTCACTGCGCCTTTGGCCGCCGCGCGCTGGTGCCCGGCGCATCTGCAACAGGCGAGTATCCTCGATGGCATATGGCCTACCCCCAGACGCGTATGCGCAGACTGCGCGCCAGCGCCGGCCTGCGCGGGTTGGTGCGTGAGACCGATCTGCGTGCCGAGCAGCTCGTGCTGCCACTGTTCGTCGCCGAGACGGACGCCCCGTCCGCATCCGAGTCAGATCTCGCGCTGCCGGGACTGGATAGGCTGCCGATCTCCGCGGCGCTCGACCGTGCGCGCGAGGCCGCCGAGCTCGGACTGGGCGCGGTCCTGCTGTTCGGCGTTCCCTCCCACAAGGACTCTTACGGCTCGGGCGCCTACGACGAGGAGGGCATCGTCCAGCTGGCCACGCGCGCGCTCAAGCAGGCGCTCCCCCACCTGCTCGTCATCACCGACGTGTGCCTGTGCGAGTACACCGATCACGGCCACTGCGGCGTGCTGCGGGAGGATGGGCCCCACCCACCCGGCGGGACGGGCTACCCGTCCATCGACAACGACGCCACGGTCGAGCTGCTCGGGCGCGTCGCCGTCAGTCACGCGCGCGCCGGCGCCGACCTCGTGGCTCCCTCGGACATGATGGACGGGCGCGTGGGCACGATCCGCGCCGCGCTCGACGACGAGGGCTTCAGCGACACTCCGATCCTCGCCTACTCCACCAAGTTCGCCTCCGCGTTCTACGGGCCGTTCCGCGACGCGGCCGGCTCCACCCCCGCGTTCGGGGACAGGCGCTCCTACCAGATGGATCCCGCCAACGGCCGCGAGGCGGTGCGCGAGGCGTTGCTCGACGTGCAGGAGGGCGCCGACATGGTGATGGTCAAGCCCGCCCTGGCCTACGGCGACTTGATCCGCGCGGTCAAGCGCACGACCCGGCTGCCGGTCGCCGCCTACAACGTGAGCGGCGAGTATGCGATGGTCAAGGCCGCCGCCGCCGCCGGCTGCCTGGATGAGCGGGCGGCGGTGCTCGAGATCCTCACCTCCCTGCGCCGCGCCGGCGCCGACACGATTATCACCTACCACGCAAAGGACGCCGCCCGATGGCTGGCAGAGCAGACTTGAGCACCGAGCCCGAGGCGGCGGTCGCATCCCGGCTCGCCGATGTGGCGGACCCGACGCGCCCAACGACTGCGCCACCGAAGCTTCGCAGCCGCACGGACGGTGCGGCGATCGCGCTCGACGAGCTAGACCGCAGGCTGCTGAACCTGATGCAGGGTTCGTTCCCGATCGCTTCGCGCCCGTACGCGCGCGTGGCCGAGCTCGGCGGTCTGAGCGAAGAGGAGGTCATGGCGCGGGTGCAGCGTCTGCTCGACAAGCGCATCGTCCGCCAGGTCACGCCGATCTTTGACACGCGCGCTCTCGGTTACTCATCGATGCTCGTCGCCGCCAAAGTCGACCCCGAGCACCCCCATCGCGCGGCGCAGGTGATCAACGAACACCCGGGCGTCTCGCACAACTACCTGCGCAACCACGAATTCAACCTGTGGTTCACGATCGCCACCGAGCCTGACTCCAAGCTCGGCCTGGAAGGCACGCTTGCAGTGCTTGCGCGCGAGGCTGGCGCCGAGTCGGTGCGCCAGCTGCCGACGCTGAGACTGTTCAAGATTCGCATGGATCTGGAGATGGAGGGCGACACGCAGGCGCTCGCGAGCGCCGCCGAGGTGAAGGAGCCGATCGAGCTCGATCCGCAGCCCTACGACGAGCTCGATATCGCCGTCATCCGCGCGCTGCAGGGGGACATGCCGGTGAGAGAGGAACCCTACGCACCGGCGGCGGCCGAGGTCGGACTGACCCAGGCGGACTTCCTGGGGCACCTCGCCGGCATGCAGGAGCGTGGCCTGCTGCGCCGCGTGGCCGCGATCCTCTACCACCGCCGAGCCGGTTTCTCCGCCAACGGCATGGGCGTCTGGAAGGTCCCCGACGAGCAGATCTTCGAGGTCGGCTGCCGGATGGCCGCCGTGCGTGGCATCTCCCACTGCTACCAGCGCCCCACCTATGAGGACTGGCCCTACTCGGTCTTCACGATGGCGCACGGCCGCTCCAAGGAAGAGTGCGACGCAGTGCTCGACGCGATCGCGCAGCGGACCGGAATCTCCGAGCGCGCCACGCTGTATTCGTCCACCGAGTTCAAGAAGATCCGGCTGCTGTACTTCACCGACGCGTTCACCGCCTGGGAGCGCGAGCATGGTGGATAGCTCCGCGAGGCCTCCGGCCCCGCGTTTTGATTTGGACGAGCGGCCTCCTGCCGCTCGTGACCGGCCGGGCTTTTGCCCGGCCTTCTTGAGGTGACGGCGTCCCTGACCGACACGCGCTCGGCGGCGCTGTACCGGCGCGCCTTGGAAGTGATGCCCGGCGGGGTCAACTCGCCCGTGCGTGCGATGCGGGCGGTCGGGCGAGAGGAGCCCGTGTTCCTGGCGCGCGGGGAGGGCGCCGAGGTCATCGACGTCGACGGCAACCGCTTCCTGGACTACGTCTGCTCCTGGGGTCCGCTGATCCACGGGCACACTCACCCCGACGTGCTGGCGGCGATCGCGCAGGCCGCGGCGCGCGGCACGAGCTTCGGCGCTCCCACCGCCGGCGAGGTCGAGCTGGCGAGCGAGGTCGCGCGACGGATGCAGGGGGTGGAGATGCTGCGCATGACCTCCTCGGGCACGGAGGCCGCGATGACGGCTGTACGTCTGGCTCGCGCCGCCACCGGCCGGGAGAAGGTGCTCAAGTTCGAGGGCGCCTATCACGGCCACGTCGACGGCCTGCTTGCCCGGGCCGGCTCGGGTCTGGCCACCCAATCGCTGCCCTCCAGCCCCGGCGTGCCCGCAGCCGTCGCCGCTCAGACGGTGATCGTCGCGTGGAACGACCCCGACGCGCTGCGCGCGGCCACTGAGGCCCACGAGCTGGCGGCGATCCTGGCCGAGCCGCTGCCCGCCAACATGGGCCTCGTCCCGCCCGAGCCCGGATTTCTGGAGTTGATTGGAGAGCGCGCGAGCGCGACCGGCGCGCTGCTCGTGCTCGACGAGGTCATCTCCGGCTTTCGCGTCGCCCGCGGCGGCGCCCAGGAGCTGGCCGGCGTCGGCGCCGACCTTACGATCCTGGGCAAGATCCTCGGCGGCGGCCTGCCCGCCGCCGCGGTGGGCGGCAGAGCCGAGCTGATGGGAATGCTCGCGCCGGCCGGCGATGTCTATCAGGCTGGCACCCTCTCCGGCAACCCGCTCGCCGTCGCCGCCGGGCTGAGTACGCTCGCGCTGCTTGACAAAACGGCCTACGAGCGCCTGGGCGCGCTCACCGAGCGGCTCGCCGACGGACTGCGCCAGGCGGCCGCGGCGAGCGCCTGTCCGGTGCAGGTTGCGAGCGCCAGGGGGCTGCTGACGGTCTTCTTCAGCAGTCGGCCCGTGAGCTCCTTCGCGGAGGCGCGCGCGTGCGACCTCGATGCCTACGCCGCCTGGTGGCGTGGATTGCTCGCCCGCGGCGTCTACGCTCCGCCGTCCCAGTTCGAGGCTTGGTTTCCTTCGCTCGCGCACACGCCCGAGCAGATCGACCGCACGATCGAGGCCGCGGCCGCCGCGTTCGCCACGCTGGACGAGCCGTCTCTGAGCGCCCGGGCCCGCAGATGAGCGCTCGCGGTAAGGACGCGACGGCCCTCGGGCGGTTGGTTGAGCTGCTGCGCGAGCAGGGCGGGCTGATGGCGAGTCTCGTGGCCGCGGACGGTTACGCACGCGGAGAGCCGGGGCCCGCCCAGACGGCTGCCTCGGGACCGCGCGCGCAGGGGCGGCGCGCGGAGTACGAGCTGCTGGTGGAGGCGATCTATGAGGGATACCTACTGCACTACGGCGCTCCTCGCGTGCTCGCCCCCCCCGAGGCGGATCTCGGACTGCTCGCCGGCGACCGGCTGTATGCGCTGGGCCTGGCCCGGCTGGTCGCGCTCGGCGACACCGAGGCGGTGGCCGAGCTCGCCGACACGATCACGCTCGGCGCGCTCGCCCAGGCCGCCGGTCAGCCGGCCCTGGCCGAAGCGGTCTGGGAGGCCGGGGCGCGGGCGGTCGGATGGGGATCGAGCGCCGCTCACAGGCGCGCCAAGCGCCTTGCCTTTGCCGGCGCGCCCGAGGCGATCGAGGCGATGCGCACAATTTGTCGGAGTCCCCTGCCCACCCTGCCGACGTCACCCTGAATCGCGCCTCGATATTGTTCACTCTTCGGTGTCCGACAAGCACGCAGATCACAAGTCCAAGTACACGCTCGACCGCCAGATACCCGGGGCGTTCGAGGGCGAGACCGTCACCCGCCGGCGGTTCATGACCGTGGGCGGTCAGGCGGCCGGGGGGATCGCCGCCGCCGCGTTTTTGCTGCCCTCGCTCGGCTTCGCCGTCGGGCCGATCTTCAAAAGCACTCCGCACCGCTGGGAAAGCGTCGGTGCCGAGGACCTGTTCAACGAGGACAACTACATCCCGGTCGTCATCACGCTGAGCCCCGAAATCGGCGAGGCCGGCAAGTCGACCGCGTACGTGCGCAAGTTCAATCCGGCGATCGACACCGACCCCTACGACCGCGGCACTCCCTACATCGCGATCTCTGACAAGTGCGTGCACCTCGGCTGCCCCGTGCGCTGGGTGGATGCGGCCGAGCGCTTCATCTGCCCGTGCCACGGCGGGGTGTATGACCTGTTGGGCCGGCGTGTGAGCGGCCCCCCGGTGCGCCCGCTCGACCGCTTCTACACGCGCGTAAACAAAAACGCCGAAGTCGAACTCGGCCCGCGCTTCTCCGTCAACAGCGAGCTGCGCCGCTTCTCCCCGCGCGATCCCGGCGAGCCGCTGGACGGCGTCGGGCAGTACCTCTATCCTTCGCGACCGGGCGCGCAGAAACTCTAGGATCGTCTAGGACCGCACAGCGCCCATGCCCAAGCTGCCAGCCCCCCCAGTGCCCGCGCCCCTGAAGGCGCCGCCCCCCAAGCCGGGCGAGTCCGACGGCAAGCCCACGCCACTGCACCACGCCGCCGAGGCCGGCACGAGTGTCGTCGACTGGGTCGACGAGCGCACCTCGCTGTCCGGGGGCGCGCGCTGGCTGATGTTCAGGAAGGTGCCCAAGGGCACCAACTGGTTCTACACGCTCGGCTCCGCGACGATGTTCGCGTTCCTCTCGCAGGCCGTGACGGGTGTGTTCCTGGCGATGTACTACCGACCCGACCCCTCCGGCGGGGCCTACGAATCGATCCGCCATGTGACCAACGAAGTGTTCCTCGGCCAGTTCGTGCGCGGCATGCACAAGTGGGGCTCGAGCGTGATGGTGATCCTCGTGTTCCTGCACATGGGTCGCACGTTCTTCTTCGGCGCCTACAAGTACCCGCGCGAGCTCAACTGGGTGATCGGCGTCGTGCTCTTGATCCTGACGATGGTGATGTCATTCACCGGCTACCTGCTCCCGTTCGACCAGCGCGCCTACTGGGCGACGATCGTGGGCGTGAACATCAACGGCACCGGTCCCCTGATCGGGCCCTACCTGAGCGACTTCCTGCGCGGCGGCCCCGAATTCGGGGCGACCACGCTGTCGCGGTTCTATGCCATCCACATGCTGCTCGTGCCCGGACTGATCGCTGCGTTGATCGGCGCGCACCTGTACCTCGTGGCCAAGCTCGGCACGACCGCGCCGCCGTGGCTGAAAGCGGAGAAGAACCCCGAGCTGCGCGAGGCGACAACATCAAGGCGCCGACTGGATGGAGGCGCGAGCTATGAATAAACGCGAGAAGGAGGAGTATCTCCGCGAGTACGGGATCCTGAAGTCCGAAGGCAAGCCGTTCTTCCCGTACGCGGTCGCAAAGGACGCGACGATGGCCTGCGTGGTGATGGCGGTGATCATCACGATGTCGCTCGTGCTCGGGGCGGAGCTGGGATCCAAGGTGAACGCGGCGAGCACGAGCTACGACGCGCGCCCGGAGTGGTACTTCTTCTTCCTGTTCTACGTACTGCGGATCATCAAGCCGCCGAGCCTCGTGCCGCTCGCGACGATCGGCGTGCCGACGATCGGCATGATCCTGCTGTTTTTGCTGCCTTTCTATGACCGCGGCCCCGAGCGTCGCCCCGAGCGCCGGCCGATCGCGACGCTGACCGGCATCGTCGTGATCGGGGCGATGGCGTACCTCACCTACCAGGGCGCCCACGTCGGCACGCCGGACGCGCTGGAAATCGCCACCCCGAAGGCGGTAGTCGAAAATGGTCCGGCTGCCGTCGCCCGCTGGAACGAAGGGCGCCTCGTGATAGCCCAGTCCGGCTGTGAGGCGTGCCACATGATCGGCGACAACGGCAACACTGGACCCGGGCCGAATCTCACGCACATTGGCTCGCGGATCCCGCGCCAGGGGATCGAGCGCACGCTGGTGAATCCCACCGCGCCGATGCCGTCGTTCAAGAATCTGCCGCCGCAGAAGTTCGCGGCGGCCGTCGAATTCCTTTCCGAGTTGAAGTAGCCTCTCACCCATGCCCGCCGCGAACCCTGGGTCAGGCGTCGGGAGCACCACGTCCAGCAGCGCGAATGGATCTCCCGCCGGCGGCGGTCCTGCGCACGGGTTTCCACCGGGTTCGGCGCCCGGGCTGCTCCAGGCCGGCCAGGTGCGGGCGATGTTCGACCGGATCGCCGGTGCGTATGACCCGCTGAACACGGTGATGACAGCCGGGCTGCACCATCGCTGGCGTGCCCGCGCCGCCGATGAGGCTCGGGTCGGCCCCGGCAGCCGCGTGCTGGATGTAGCGACCGGGACAGGCGACCTGGCGATCGAGCTTGCACGGCGTGTGTTGCCCGGGGGCGAGGTCGTGGGCAGCGACTTCTCCGAGGCGATGCTCTCCCGCGCGCGAGAGAAGACCGGCGCGCTGGGCTTCACCGCGGTCGGGGGTGACGGCGGGGATGCGCCGCATGGCGGTGACCGGGGCGCCACGCGCTCGGAAGCGGGCGGAGGGCTCCGCTTCGAGTGGGCTGACGCCATGGAGCTGCCCTACGCCAATGACTCGTTCGACGCCGCCACGGTTGGTTTCGGCGTGCGCAACTTCTCCGACCTGGCCCATGGATTGGCTGAGATGGTGCGCGTCGTGCGGCCGGGGGGCAGGGTCGTGGTGCTGGAGATGACGACACCCACGCGCCCTCCCATGTCGCTCTTTTACCGTCTCTGGTTCGACCGGCTGGTGCCCGTGCTCGGCCGCCTGACGGAGGCGGTGGCGATGCTCCTCACGCGCGCGGGGGGCTCGGAGGCGAACGGGACGATCGCCCGCGCGTACGCCTATCTGCCCGCCTCGGTCAGACGCTTCCCCGGCCCCGCCGCGCTCGCCGCCGAGATGGAGCGCGCGGGACTGCGCGAGATCTCCTACCTGCTCACCGCGGGAGGAATCATCGCGATCCACGCAGGCACCGTTCCGGTCGAGGGGTCATGATGAGCTCGACGGGGGGCACAGTGCCAACAGGCGCCGCCGGCAGTGCGAGCGCCGCGGATCTGGACGGCGTCGAGACGATCCTGCGCCGCGGCGGCAGCGGCTTGCGCGAGCGGATGATCCGCACCGAGCGCCATCTCGAGCGGGTGGCCGCCGAGGCCGGCGAGCCGCTGGCCTCTCACGCCACCGGCACGGTTCTGGCCGGGGGCAAGCGGCTGCGCCCGCTGCTGGTCGTGCTCGCCGCCGAGTCCGCGGGTCCCGATCCGTGCCGCCCGGACCACGAACCGGCGGAGGGGGGAACAGAGCAGAGGACAGCCTCGTGCGCGCGGCCGTGGCGGTCGAGCTGGTGCATTCGGCGACGCTCGTGCACGACGATGTGATCGACGGCGCCAAGCTGCGACGCGGACACCCGTCGGTCGCGGCGTCCGCTGGACGCAGGCTCGCGATCGCCACCGGCGATCTGCTGTTCTCGCGCGCGTTTGCCGAGCTTGCGCGCAACGGGGACGAGGCGCAGCTGCGCGCCCTCTCCGACGCCAGCTCGGCGCTGGCCGAAGGCGAGCTCTTGCAGCGCGAGGACGCCTACGCCGCGCATGTGCCTGTAGCGCGGTATCTGCGCCGCTGCGAACTGAAGACCGCGGCGCTGTTCGAGGCCGCCTGCCGCCTGGGTGCGCTGGTGGCCGTCAAAGGCTCATACGCGCTGGCAGATGAGCTCGGCGCATTCGCCCGGCGCATCGGCCTGGCGTTCCAGCTGCTGGACGACGTGCTCGACGTATCCGGGCCCGTTGAGCGCACCGGCAAGGCCCGCGGCACGGATCTGCTCGACGGCACCGTCACCCTCCCGTTCATCCTCGCGCGCGAGCTCGATCCCGAGCTGGCCGAGCTGGACCTCTCCTCGCTAAGCGGACCGGTGGAGGCCGAGCGGCTGTGCGAACGGATCGCTGCGACGGGGGCTCTCGACGAGGCCCGCGAGCGCGCGCTGGCGCTGGTCGCGCAAGCCAAGTCGGCGCTCCCTCACAGCCTGCCTGACGGGCGCGCTGTCCTGCTCGATCTCGTAGCGGACGCGGTCGTCGAGCGCTACCGCTAGGCGACCCGGAGGGCCGCAAACCCTAAAAGTCGCTCGGAACGACCAGATCGGCGCGCAGCGCGCGCACGAAGAACTCGACTTCGTCTGTCATGTTCGCGTGCGTGATCCGCTTCAGGTCGCTCAGCAGCGCACCCGAAGCGCGATCCAGCTCATCGTCCAGTTGCTCGACGACGGCCTGTTCGAACACGCCCTCGCGCAGCGCCTCGCACTCCGGGCAGCGCAGCACGATACGCCAGTGATTGGCGCCCTCTTCGGCCCAATCGAGCGGATAGACGAGCTCGCCGGCGCAGTTGAAGCAGACGTGCAGCTCCTGGGGGGCGCAGCTTGCATCCTCAGGGAGCGTGGGCTCGGACGGGCAGGAGAGGCCGGGCTGAGCGTTCGGATCGGCCATCAAGGAGCGCTCGGGCGCGCCCGTCCCCTCCGAGGCGCGCCGGTGATCGCGATAGACGACCTCGACATGCTCGCCGTTTGGCATCTGCACGCGATGACGGATGTGGGGATTGGAGTCTGACATAGGCTTGCCCTGAACTCATCGACGCCCGTCCCGATCGCCTTTAGCGCGGCGCAACATGGCTCGGCATGCCGCAGTCAGGCACAGGTACGGTGCTAGGTTCATGAGGGCATGGCCACCGCGATTCGCACGATCGGCCACGAAGACCGTCTCAGCCTTGTCGAGCATCTCGAAGAGCTGCGCACGCGTCTGATCGTCAGCGGCGTGGTGCTGGCGGTCGCGTTCGGGGTGTGCCTGTGGCAGAACCATGCGCTGCTGCACCTGATCGGCCGCCCGCTGGAACGGGTCAGGCAAGGCCAGGTGCAGCGGGGCGAAGGCTCTCTCGGCCAGGCGGCCCTGGCGGAGCGGGCGGTGATCAAGGTGTCCGGAGAGACACAGGCGATCGTCGCGCTGCTCAGCGCCCCCGACAGCGGCCTGCCCGCCACGGTCCGCGCGCGGCTGGCGGCAGAGCTGCCCCGCCTGCGAGCGGACACGGCGAAGCTCCCGCGCGGCCGACAGAGCGAAAAGCTCGTGACGCTGGGGGTCGGCGAGCCGTTCACGACCACGCTGACGGTCGTCTTCTTCTTTGCTCTGATCGCCTCGCTGCCGGTGATCCTGTTCGAGCTCTACGGCTTCGTGCTGCCCGCCCTGCAGCCGAGTGAGAGACGCGCGCCTGGCGCCGCTTTTGATCGCGGTCCCGTTCCTGTTCGTGGCCGGCGTGCTGTTCGGCTACTTCGTGGTGCTCCCCTCCGCGCTGCACTTCCTGGTGAACTTCAACAGCAGCGAGTTCAACATCCTCGTGCAGGCCGGCCCGTACTACCAGTTCGCGGCGACCGTGCTGCTGGCGATGGGCCTGCTCTTCCAGGTCCCCGTGGCGATCTTGGGGGCCACCCGCGCCGGCCTGGTCACCCCCAGGCAGCTGCGCCGGGGTCGTCGCTATGCGATCGTGGCGTGCGCGGCGATCGCCGCGTTCCTGCCCGGCGACGCGATCACGCTGATGCTGGAGACGGTGCCGCTGTATGTGCTCTACGAGGCGAGTATCCTGCTCGCGTCGCTCGCCGAGCGGCCGTGAGCGCAAGCGCGGCGAGCGCCAACCGCCGGATCACCGGGCAGCCGCCGAATGGCCGGCTCGCCCACGCAGGAGAGGACCGAGTCAAGCGTGCAACCGATCATCGACCACTTCGACCGAGAGCTGACAGAGCTGATGCTGTTCGACCTGCGCGGACGCGGCCGTCGTCGCACGGTCCAGGTGATCTACCTCGGCCTGGCCCTGCTGATCGGCGCGGGTCTCGTCTTCTTCGGCGTCGGCGCCGGCGTCGGCGGCGGCGGGCTGCTGAACTCGTTGACCGGCAACGAAAGCTCTGGCAGCACCAGCTTCTCGGCCCAGATCAAGCAAGTACAAAAAGCTCACCGAAAAGCAGCCGGACGACGTGTACGCGTGGGAAGCAGCTGACCCTGGCGCAGCTGCACGAAGCGGGCGGGGAAGCGTACGTCGTCAGCGGCAAGCTGACGAGCAAGGGCAAAGAACTGTTCACCCAACTCGCCCAGTCCTGGAACCGCTACCTCGCGCTGAACCCACCCAAGCCAAACGCCGAACTAGCGCAGGAGATGGTGCGCGTGTTCGACGAAGAAGGCCTCAACGAACCCGCCGAAGCGGTCAAGGTCCTGCAGATCGTGACCGCCGCGCGCCCGGAAAGCGCTTCGCTGTACGCGGATCTGGCGGAGTACGCCTACAAAGCCCACAACACGCGCATCGGCGATCTCGCCTCCGAAAAGGCGGTCGCTCTCGCGCCCGCCGCGCAGCGCAAGCAGTTGAAGACCGAGCTCGCGGAACTCAAGGCACACCCGAGCGGCGCCAGGAAGGCACGACGACCGTTGGGGGCAGACCGTCAAAGTGAAGCCGGGCGCGAACGGGACCTTCACGGGCACGACCACGACGAAAGCGCCCCGCGCCGACCGGCGGCTCGTCGAGCGACGAAATAGCCAAGGTGTGGTGCGTGGACGGCGGTCTTCAGCGCTACACGGCGCGTCTTCTGATCGGCTGCGCCGACCGCCCCGGGATCGTCGCGGCGGTGTCAGGGTTCCTGTTCGAGCAGGGCGCAAACATCGTCTCCTCCCACCAGTACTCCTCCGATCCGACCGGAGGTCGTTTCTTTATGCGCACCGAGCTGTTCCTACAGGAGCTGAGCGAACCGGAAGGGCGATCCGGCGCCCCCGTGCCGGAGGACTCGATCGACCGGCGCAGGCGCTTTCAGGAGCGCTTCGCAACCGAGGTCGCGGACCGGTTCGGGATGGACTGGGAGCTCCGCTACTGGGGCGAGCACCCGCGGATCGCGATCCTCGTCTCCCGCCACGACCACTGCCTCGTCGACTTGCTCTGGCGCTGGCGCCGTGGCGAGCTGGACGGGGAGGTGGTCGCGGTGATCTCAAACCACGAGGACCTGCGCGCAGAGGTCGAGGCCGCCGGCGTGGCCTACCACCACGTGCCGGTGCCAGAGAACGGCAAGCCCGCAGGCCGAGGCGGCGATGCTCGAGCTGCTTTCCGGCCGCGCCGAGTTGCTCGTGCTGGCGCGCTACATGCAGATTCTCAGCGGCGAGTTCCTGCAGCGCGTGAAGATGCCGGCGATCAACATCCATCACTCGTTCCTGCCTGCCTTTGCGGGCGCGAATCCCTATCGGCGCGCGCACGAGCGTGGGGTCAAGCTGATCGGCGCGACCGCCCACTACGTGACCGCCGAGCTCGACGACGGCCCGATCATCGACCAGGACGTCGTCCGCGTCGATCATCGCCAGAGCGCCGAGGACCTCGCGCGCGTCGGCCGTGACATCGAGCGTCTCGTGCTCGCCCGGGCCGTGGCCCTGCACCTCGACGACCGGGTGATCGTGGACGGGCGCCGCACGGTGGTGTTCTGAGAGCGGTGGGACCCATGCGCAAGCCTCGCGCACGAGGCTGGTGGGCCTTCAGAAATGCTCCACGAGAACCCAGTCCTGGATTTTTCCGGGCCGCTCGCTGGCCAGGCGCGAACGTTTGTGGCAGGTCGTCGGCGCTAGGGGCATGATCCTTCCACGGGCTGGCGGCGGCGCGCTTAGATAGAATCGAACCCTGAAGCCGGCCGCTCGTTCGCCGGCGCCCTCACGGGCCGTTAGCTCAACCGGCAGAGCAGGGGCCTCTTAAGCCCAAGGTTGCAGGTTCGATTCCTGCACGGCCCATTTTTGGAATAGCCTGCAAATCAGCTGGTTTTGGGGCGATTTGGATGGGCGTCCGTGAGGCGCAAAAGTCCGTGGGTACCACTCGTGGGTACCAAACGGCGCCGCAAGAGGGCATTCTGGCCGCCCGGCGACGGCCCGAAGGCAAGCTACCGCTCGGCAGGAGGGACGCTTCGCTGGGATGGCCGAGCGGCACGCCTCAATCCACGCCTCACCGCTGGAATCACCGTGTTCCCGAGGCCTCGGTCAGCTCGTAGCCGAGTGATCGGTAGGCCCGCAGGCGCTTGGCGAACATGCGCCGTAGGACGGGCAGCTCGGCGTCGACGTAGTCGTAGATGAGCGCTGTCGTGCTTGCCGGGATGGGCGCGGTGGAGGCGTCCGGCGTATTGGACGACTGTGCCCTTCCATGCGATCGGCATGGTGAGCAGCAGCGTGTCGAGGCATGGGTCGTCGAAGCCCTCGCCGATGTAGCGGCCGGTGGCGAGCACCACTCGCCCGCCGTCGCTGTCCGTGCTGGCGAGCTGCTCGTGCGCGGCACGGTGCTCGGCTGGCCGCATGTCGCCGTGTAGGACGATGAGTGTGTGGATACCTGCGAGGCGCTCCTCCAGTTGCTCCAGGTGCTCGCGCCGTTCTGTCAGCACGATCGGGCAGCGGCCCTGCGCCGCCAGCTCCAGCGTGTCCTTCGCGATCGTCTCGCTGCGCCGCACGTCAGTCGCGAGCGCGTTGTAGATCTCCTGAATGCTCGCGTCGGTGGGTAGCGTTGCGGGGTCGAAGGACGTGTCGCGGCGCACGACGCTCAGCACGAGCGGCTGTGCTGAGCGGGTCGCGCCGGGCTCGATCGTGTGGCGGACCGGCCCGCACTGCATCGTGATGATCGGATGGTGTCCGTCGCGGCGCTTCGGCGTGGCGGTCAGCCCGGTCACGTAGCGCGCGGGTGAGGCTTGGAGGACGCGCTCGGTCGTCACAGCCGGAACGTGGTGACACTCATCCACGATGATGTGACCGTAACCTGCCAGCAGTTGGTCGAGCGTCTTGTGGCGAGCCAGGCTCTGGACCATCGCGACGTCCACCTTGCCCGTGGGCTTGCCGCGACCGCCGCCGATCGTCCCGATCTCGTCTGCCTCGAGATCGAGGAACTCGTTCAGGCGCTTGACCCACTGTTCGAGCAGCGGCTTGCGGTGGACCAGCACGAGGGTCGAGCGTGCCCGGACCGCGATCAGCCGGGTAGCGATGACGGTCTTGCCGATACCGGGCGGTGCGCACAGGACACCGAGCTCGTGGGCGAGCAGCGCCGGCATCGCCTGCTCTTGACGGGCGGTGAGCTCTCCCGTGAACCGCGTCTTGAGCGCCTTACCCTCCGTACGCTCGTCGGAGAGTTCCAGCGCGATATTCAGGCCAGCCAGCAGCTCCTCCAGTTGTTCGAGACGGCCGCGTGGCAGCACCAGGAAGTCGCCTGTCTGCTCGAAGCAAGCGATCACGCGTGGGGTAAGCGCGGTGGATTTGCGCATCGCCTGAAGTTCCAGGAACTTCGGGTTGGAGAACGCCGCGAGCCTCCTCAACGCATCCAGCAGCACCGGCGGCAACCCCTCGCTGCGCACATACAGGCGTTGGGCGAGCGTCGCGCTCACCGTTCCGGGCAGCTTCGCGGCGGCGAGCCGCTCAGTCAGCGGCCGAACCGGGCGCCACGGCGCGTCGCTGTTCTCCGTCTCCTCGGGCACGCCCAGGACACGGCCGTCGCTGAGCCCACGGGCCACCAGCTCCTGCAGACGAGCCGGGGCGATCCTCGGCAGCGACTCCAGATAGGACCACTGATCCTCGAACGGCTCCAAGCGCTCGTCCACGAACAGTGTGTTGCCGCGCTGGCGCGCCTGCAGCTGCAGCGGCAGCGCGATGAGGTTCCCGAAGCCTCCCTTCGGCAGCGTGTCCTGGCTTGGGAACAGCCGATCGTAGGAAGCCATCCCCAGCGTAGGACTGCGCGCCATCGCGTCCGTCAGAAGCATCAACCCGAACCGCCGCGCGAGGACCGCCGGGAGCGTCTCGCTGAAGAAGAACCAGACATGGGCGCCCTCTCCCGAGCGCGAACGCTCGACCGCCGGGACGAGACCGAGCTCACGGCATGCCTCGCGCAACGCCATCACATCCGCACGCCACGTGCGTTCATCGAGATCGATCGCCAACAGCCGACACATATCGCCGGCCAGCAGCGGATAGACACCCATCACATGGCGGCCCCGCAGATGCCTGAGCAGCTCACCCTCAGCCGGGGCGGGGAACGCCTGGTTGGGGCATTCTGAACTGCCCCGGGTTTGTTGGAGGCGTTTTTGTTTGAGTAGTCGTGTCGGTGTTCTTCAGTGTTGCAGTCGTGCCGGTGGGCATGTGGGCAACCCGTAGGGTTGTCCAAGGGCTGTGGTCAGCTTGCTGTCCACAGCCCGTCATGTCCACGGGCCTTTGTTCGTCGTCCCGGCCGCGGTCGTGGCGGCGTGGTTGTTCTCGTACTCGACGGGTGGGAGTCGTTCGCAGGAGCTGTGTAGTCGCTTGTGGTTGTACCAGTCGACCCATTGCAGTGTGGCGAACTCGACTTGCTCCATCGTCTTCCATGGTCCTTGCTGGTTGATCAGCTCGGTCTTGTAGAGCCCGATCGTTGACTCGGCGACGGCGTTGTCATACCCATCGCCGATCGATCCGATCGAGGGGTCCGCGCCAGCATCAACGAGCCGTTGGGTGAACGCAAAACTCGTGTATTGGCTCCCGGCATCGGAGTGGGATATGAGGCCCTCCGGGACGGGGGTGCCGTGATGGTCGCGGGCCCAGAGCGCCATCTCCAGCGTGTCCAGGACGAGCGGTGTTTTCATCGTGGTGTCGGCCTTCCAGCCGACGATCCTGCGGGAGAACACGTCGATCGTGAACGCGACATACACCGTCCCTGACCACGCCGGCACATACGTGAAATCGGAGACCCACAGCCGGTTCGGGGCAGCCGCTTTGAAGTCGCGGTCCACGAGGTCGGGCGCGCGGGTTGATTGCCCGTCCGGGATCGTGGTGCGGCGCTTCTTGCCCCGCACAGCGCCTTTCAGGCTCTCCCTGGCCATCAGGCGTTCCACCGTGCAGCGGGCGACCTTGACGTCTTCGCGCGCCAGCTGCCACCAGACCTTCCTGGCGCCATAGACGCCGAGGTTCTCCTTGTGCACCCTACGGATCTCACCGCGCAGGCGCCGATCCCTCAGCGCTCGCTCTGAGGGCGATCGTTCGCGGGCCTTGACCGCGTAATACGTTGACGGGGCGATCTGAAGCGTCCTGCAGAACGGCTCGACCCCATACTCATCGCGGTGCGCGTCAACCACCCTGCTCATCTCCTCGGCTGCGGGTCGAGCTCCCGCGCGAAGAAAGCTGAGGCGGCCTTCAGGATCTCATTCGCGCGACGCAGCTCCCGGTTCTCACGCTCCAGATCTTTGATCTTCTGAGCCTCCTCGCTCGTGACCCCATGCCGACGGCCACCATCGACTTCGGACTGGCGCACCCACTTCCGCAGCGTCTCAGCCGTCATCCCGCACTTCTGCGCGACCGACACCATCGCCGCCCATTCGGTCGCGTACTCACCACGATGCTCCATGACCAGGCGAACCGCCCGCTCACGCACTTCTGCTGGATACCTCTTGTTCTTGGCCATCGCCCAATCCTCTCAAGCGATCAGGCCTCCAACATTCCCGGGGCGGTTCAAGGGTCCAGTCAGACAAGGAGACCATCGATTGAAAGGACGTGCGGATGATTGTGATCGGGGCGGATGTCCACAAGAGCACTCATGCTCTCGCAGCCATCGACGCTGGCACTGGACAGCTGTTTGGTGAGCGCGAGATCCTCGCCACCGAGCGAGGCCATCTCGAAGCGTTGCGCTGGGCGCACGAGTTCGACCAGGAGATCGTGTGGGCGATCGAGGACTGTCGCGATCTCTCCCACCACCTCGAGCAGGCGTTGCTCGCCAGCGGCGAGCGCGTCCTGCGAGTCGCCCCGAAGCTGATGGGCGCGTCTCGCCGCGGCGAGCGGGAACCTGGCAAGTCCGATCCAATCGACGCGAGGGCGATCGCCCGAGCTGTGTTGCGCGAGGGAGCCGAGCGTCTTCCGGGCGCTTTCCTCGACGAGGACGCAGTCGAGATCCGACTCCTCTGCGATCACCGCGATGTGCTAGTCAACGAGCGCATGCGGCTGATCAACCGGCTGCGGATCAACCTCGTCATTTTGGACCCAGCGCTGGAGGCCAAGATTCCCTCACGCAAGCTCGACTATCCAGGGCAGCTTCAGCGCATCACCCGCCGCCTGCGTGCATTGCCGCAAACCGCGAGGGTTCGCATCGCGCGCGAACAAGCGAAGCGGATCGAGGCGCTGACGCGGGAGGCCGAGGCACTCAAGCGTGAGCTGCGCGACCTGATCCGGGCATATCGCCCCGAGCTCCTTCAGGAGACCGGGTGCGGACCCCTGACCGCAGCGATCCTGATCGGGCAGACCGCGGGCGCTGAGCGGTTTGAGAGCGATGCGCACTTCGCAAGAATGGCGGGTGTCGCACCGGTCCCTGTCTCTTCCGGCCGGCAGGACCGCCGTCGTCTTGATCGCGGCGGCAATCGCCAGCTCAACCGCGCCTTACATATCATTGCGATCACCCGTGGACGCCTTGACCCGGAGACGCGCGCCTATCTGCAGCGCAAGGAAGCGGAGGGCAAGAGCCGGATGGAGGCGATGCGCTGTCTCAAGCGTCATCTTGCCCGCAGGTATTACCGGCTGCTCAGCGAACGGACCACAACAAGGCTCCTGCCCGAGCCGTTGCCCGTTGTTGCGCTGAACGGCGAGCACATAGATCGATAGCCCTCCCTGATCGGTAGAGGGGCATAGCGGGGGATCGTGTCGTCTGCCTTGGTCGGTCGGGGTTTCCTCGATCGGCGGCGGCGTGGTCCCGAGGCTGATGGGAGGGGATCGCCGGGGATCAGACGGCAGGAGCTCGGGCCACTGCTCGTCGTCGGGAGCCTGGCCTCTGGCATGAGTCGCCGAGGTAACTCGGAGCCCTTGTTGTGTAACACTCCCCGGGTCGAGACCGCGATTCACTGAGCGAGGAGCCTTCGATGCGCTACGATGCGGCTTTGGTGTCACTGTCCACGCCGGACGAGGTGCAGACCTCGGCGGGCACATTCATTTTTGCCGATGGCGCGCCGACGGATGAGACGGTGGCGGCGGCCTACGACCAGTTGGATCGGGTCCATGGGATCGAGGCGTTCATCGCAGGCATCCCGGCGGTTTCGCAGTGGGCGCTGAGGGCGGGCTACGCGGACGTCGGCGTTGACGACAACGACGTCCTGATTTTCTCCGAGCTGATGGACTGCAAGTCGCTGTTCCTCACGGCGAATGCGGACACCGTGTACTTCTGGACCTACCTCGATCTGTCGCACGGGCCGTTGGTCGTGCGAATCCCCGAGCGCGTTCTCGGCGTGGTCAACGATATGTGGTGGCGATGGATCACAGATGTGGGCATCCCCGGTCCCGACCGGGGACAGGGAGGCGAATACCTGCTCGTCGGCCCGGGCTACGACGGACCGCTTCCCGAGGGCGGCATGTTCATCTGCTCGTCGCGGACGACGCAGGTCTCGATCCTGGGACGAGCGTTCCTGGAGAACGACGATCCCGCCCCTGCCGTCAAACGCATCAAGGAGCAGCTGAAGATCACGCCCTACCTCGCCGGTGGGCACGGGTCCTCGATCGCCGCGTTCCTGTCGGGCGTGGGCGCGATGGCGCCGCCGGCCGAGCCGCACACCCCGCGGTTCGTCGAGGGCACAGGCCTTGAGATGAACACGATCGCTCCGGTCAACGACAGCTTCTACCGGCTGCTCAACGATGCGATCCAAAACGAGCCGGCCTCGGCGCTTGACCCCGAGGTGGTGGCTCCGATCGCGGCGATCGGGATCGTCAAGGACCAGCCTTTTGAGCCGGATCAGCGGATGCGCGGCATCCTCCGCGATGCAGTCGCGACCGCGAACGCCCTGACTCGCGCCACCGCGATGCGTCCTCGCGATGCGGAGGGTTTCCAGTTCTATCCGGGGACGGGATCGCAGTGGACGTCGCCGCTGTTCGCCGGTGGCTACAGCTTTCAGACTCCGCCGCCGCTGGTCACCAAGGCGGGCGTCGAGCCGTTTCCCGATCGCGGCGCCAAGCTGACCAACGCCCGCGCCTCTTTCCTCTACCTGGCCACAGGAATCACCCCGGCGATGTGCATGAACCTTCCCCACATCGGCTCGCAGTACATCGGCGCCACCGTCGATGCCGATCAGGCGCCGCTACAGGGGGGCCGAACCTACAGCGTCACGCTCCCGCCGGGCATCCCAGCCGAGACGTTCTGGTCGTTGACCGTCTATGACAACCAGACTCGCTCGATGGTTGTCACCGATCAGCGCTATCCGAGGGCCGGTTCGCAGGCCTATCCCACGCCGGCCGCCACCGCCGAGCCCGACGAGTCCACGATCATCTGGTTCGGGCCGACACAGCCCGACGCCGCGCAAGATGGCAACTGGATACAGACCAGCCCCGGGCGCAACTGGTTCACGATCCTGCGCTTCTACAGTCCGCTGCCGTCGTTCTTTGATCGCAGTTGGCAGCCCAGCGAGATCCAGCCGATCGACTGAGCCGGCCGTGGGCAAGGCGATTGGGCAGGTCCTCTCGTTCGGCATCGGCGTCGCGCTGAGCCCCGTACCGATCATCGCGGTCGTCCTGATGCTCGCCACGCCGAAGGGCCGCGTGAACGGACCGGCGTTCCTGGCCGGATGGATTCTCGGGCTGGCGGGCGCCGGGACAGCCCTGTTGCTGGCCGCAAGCGGTGCAGAAGCCAGCGAAGCTGGCGCCCCGGCCGAATGGGTGAGCATCGTGAAGATCGTGCTAGGCGGGCTGCTACTGCTCGTGGCCGTGCGACAGTGGCGCGGGCGGCCCAAGACTGGCGCTGAGCCCGAACTCCCAAAATGGATGCAGACGATCGACACGTTCACGCCGCCCAAGGCGACGGGCTTGGCCGTGCTGCTCTCCGTGGCGAACCCTAAGAACCTCCTGTTGATCGTGGGTGCGGCGGCGGCGATCGCGCAGACCGGCGTCTCCACCGGCGACCAGGCGGTCGCGCTCGCGGTGTTCGTGCTGCTTGGCACGCTCGGCCCCGGTATCCCGGTGGCGATCTACTTCCTGATGCGAGATCGCGCGGCGGCGATCCTCCAGAGCTTGCGCGGATGGTTGGCGCGCGAGAACGCGACGATCATGGCGGTGCTGTGCCTGATCATCGGCGCCAAGCTGATCGGCGATGCGATCAGTGCACTTGCCGCGTAAACGGCCGATGGCGGACTGGCTCTTTCCGTCGCTGCACGGCTATCGTCGCGACTGGCTGCGCGGTGACCTGCTAGTAGACGCGTCCGCAAATCTTGCGGGCTATCGGGAGGGATGGAGCGGGGGGCGGCGAAATGATGTGTCGTGCCGCGGACCAGCCAGCATGTGATCGAGCTTTCCGGGGAGGAGCGTGCCGAGCTGGAGCGGCGGGCGAGCATGGTTACGATGCCGTTCCGTGTGGTGCAGCGGGCGAGGATGATCCTGTATGCGGCAGAGGGGATGCAGGACATCGATATCGCCGCTCGCCTGGATTGCTCGCCCGATAGCGTTGCTCGGCGAAGATCCCGGTTCTGCGCTGAGCGGCTGGATGGGCTTGAGGATCAAGCGCGGTCTGGTCGACCGCGTCGTTTTCCCCCCGGAAGAGGTCGCCGAGGTCAAGGCGATCGCGTGCGAGCTGCCACGCACCCACGAGCTGCCGCTCTCGCGTTTCTCCCGGGTTGAGCTGCACCGCCTGGTGATTGAGCGCGGCGTCACCGAGGCGTCAGCGTCGACGATCTGGCGCTGGTTGCACGAGGACGCGATCAAGCCGTGGCAGACCCGCTCCTGGATCTTTCCGCGCGACCCCGATTTCGCCGAGAAGGCTGGCCGCGCACTGGACCTTTACGCCCGCGTCCTCGACGGCAAGCGGCTTCGACCGGACGAGTACGTCATCAGCGCTGATGAGAAGACCCAACTGCAAGCGCTCGGCCGCCACCACGAGACGATCCCGCCCGGGCCTGGACGGCCAGGGCTCCTCGAGTTCGAGTACCTACGCGGTGGAACGCTCGCCTACCTCGCCGCGTGGGACGTGCATCACGCCAACCTGTTTGACCGGGTCGAGCAGACGACCGGGATCGTCCCGTTCGGCCGGCTCGTGGATCAGGTGATGAAGGTCGAGCCCTACCGGTCTGCCCGCACGGTCTACTGGGTCGTGGACAACGGCTCAAGCCACGCCGGCAAGACCTCCGTCAAACGGATGACCGAGGCGTACCCCAACGCCCGGCTGATCCACCTCCCCGTCCACGCCTCCTGGCTGAACCAGATCGAGATCTACTTCTCGATCTTGCAGCGCAAGGCCCTGACCCCAAACGACTTCGCCACCCTCCCCGAGCTGGCCAGGCACCTGATGGACTTCGGCCAGCACTATCGCACCCTCGGCCAACCATTCCAATGGACCTTCACCCGAGCCAAGCTCGATGCCGTGATCGAAAAGATCACTCGTCACGAAACCCAGCCCCGCGCCCTCGCCGCATGAGCCGCATCACTTCCGGACGGCTCCACTAGCGGGGCTGACGGTCTGGGCGGTGCTGGTGCCCGAGGCGCTGGCGTACGCTTCGATCGCGGGGGTGTCGCCGGTGGTGGGTCTCTATGCGGCCCCTGGTGCGTTGATCCTCTATGCCGCGCTCGGCAGCTCGCGTCAGCTGATAGCCGGCCCGATGTCCGCCACCGCGGCGCTGTCGGCGGCAACCGTCGCCGCGCTCGTGCCGGTCGGCAGCGATCGGTTTACTGCAATGACCGCCGCGCTCGCGATCACCACTGGACTGGCCGCGGCGCTGGCCGGCCTGCTGCGTCTGGGGTTCCTGGCCAGCTTTATCTCCGAGCCGGTGATCAAGGGCTTCATCGTCGGGCTTGCGCTCACGATCATCATCGGCCAGGTGCCCAAGTTGCTCGGCATCAGCAAGGGCACCGGCGACTTCTTCCAGCAACTGTGGCACGTCGTCGTCCACCTGGGCGATACCCATGGTGCGACGCTGCTTGTCGGCGCGTTGTCGCTCGCGGTCATCCTCGCGCTGCGACGTCTTGCCCCGATCGTGCCCGGATCGCTGGTAGCGGTACTGCTCAGTATCGCCGCGGTAAAGCTCTTTCACCTGGGGGAGCACGGCCTCTCGATCGTCGGCGCGATCAAGAGCGGCCTACCGACCTTTGGGACGCCCAACATCCACCTCAGAGACTTCGGCACCCTTGTCGCTGGAGGCATCGGCGTCATGCTCGTCGGGTTCGCCGAGGGACTCGGTGCGGCCAAGACCTACGCCGCACGTGAGCACAACGAGATAGACGCCAACCGTGAGTTGCTCGGGCTCGGCGGCGCGAATATCGCCGCCGGGCTCTCAAGCGGCATGGTCGTCAACGGCAGTCTCTCCAAGACCGCTGTGAACGGATCGGCGGGCGCCCGGACCCAGCTCTCCGGGTTGATCGTCGCCGCGTTGACGATCCTCACGCTGCTCGCCCTCACCGGACTCTTCGAAGATCTTCCCGAGGCGACGCTCGCGGCGATAGTGATCGCAGCGGTGATCGAGCTCGTGGACTACCGCGCGCTGATTGAGCTCTACCGCGCACACACCGAGCGACTCGGGCGCGAGTTCGGGTTCGCTTCACGCCCCGACTTCATTGCGGCGCTCGCAGCGCTCCTCGGCGTCACCGTCTTTGACACGCTCCCCGGCCTGTTCATCGGCATCGGTATCTCGCTGCTGCTTCTGATTTACCGCGCCTCCCGTCCCTACATCGCGACGCTCGGGCGCGAACCGGGCCCCGACGGCAGCTACAGCGACATCGATCGCCACCCCGACAACAAGCTACCGCCACACGTGGCCGTGCTGCGGATCGAGAGCAGCCTGTACTTCGCTAACGCAGACGCGATCCGCACCCGCGTCATGCACGTCGCCGAGGCGCACGGCATCACCGCCGTCGTCCTCGATGCCGATACGATCCCCTTCATCGATGTCACCGCGGCACGAATGCTCGCCACCCTCGCAGAAGACTTGGACCGGCGCGAGGTGCGGCTACTTCTCGCCCGCGACATCGGCCAGGTCCGCGACATCCTCCACAGCGCCATCGACAGCCCTGCACTCACCCACTTCTACCCGACCGTTCAGGCCGCTGTCGCCGCAGCCCAGAAGAAAACGTAAACGCCGCTTCGGCTTTAGCGCACCACGCAGTGATCTACCAGCACCCGAACCAGGCCCTCGCGACGGACGAGGAGTAGAGGAATCGAGCAGCTAAACGCGGAGAGTCGCTGGTCAACGCCGCTCGCAAGAAGATGCAGCACCACGAGCGTCCCGTTTGCAGAACCCCGCTAACGCATCCGACCCAGCGTCAGGTGCTCAGCAATGAGCGGGACACTTCCTGGCAATTTCCTAGAACCGCTTGACATAGGAGCAACTGACTTTCTGCACTGCTGGGAGGCTGGAAGTGTCGGCGGCGGCTGAGACTCAGCGGGTTGAGGACCGCTGGTCGATCGCGGTAGTGCCGGGCCACGCAAATCTTTCGCGGTCCGGCGGCTCCGTGGATGAGATCCGTTGCTGAGAAGATGCGCGCATGAAGATCGCCGACGCCATCGCACGGGGAGAGGGTCCTCGTTTGGACTTCAAGCGTGATCTCTCCTCCCCGAAGTCGGTCCTCAAGGACATCGTGGCGTTTGCCAATACGGCTGGCGGGGTCGTCGTGATCGGCCTGGACGACGATGGGTCGGCGGTCGGCGTTGCGGACCCGTTGCGCGAGGAGGAGCGTCTTTCGAGCAGCATCAGCGATGGCATCGAGCCGCAGCTGCTTCCCGAGATATATGCCGTGTCCCACGGCGAGCAAGAGCTGTTGGTGGTCGAGGTCGCCATCCGGCGCCGTTCCACTTGCGGGCGGATGGTCCCGAGCGGGGTGTGTACGTCCGGCTCGGCTCGACCAGCAGACGGGCCGGGCCCGAGATGCTCGCCGAGCTGCGCCGGCAAGCCGCGGGGGAGTCCTTCGATCTCTTCGCCCGCTCCGGGGTGGTGTTCGGGGATCTGGACAAGACCCGGTTGACGGCGGCGTTTGAGGGTCACGATGTCCCGCTGCGTGCCGCGAAGCTGGAGGTCCTCGGCGTCCTGACCCGCTATCAGGGCAAGGTGGCGGCGACCAACGCCGGGGTGATCCTCTTTGGTCAGGACGCGATACGGCGGCGCTTCTTCCGCGACGCGCGGGTCGAGGGGGCAAGGTTCGCCGGTCCGACGCGAGCAGCCGACATCGAGGACATCTTCGATCCCGAGGAGGAGCTGACGGTGCTGGAGGCGATCGATGTCGCCGACCGCTTTATTCGACGGAACACCCGCCAGGCCGAGCCGATCCCTCGGGGGCGGCTTCGACGCGAGCGTCTGTCCGAGTACTCGACCGTGATGGTCCGCGAGCTGTTGGTCAACGCGATCGCCCACGCCGACTATTCGAGGGCCGGGGAGACGATCAAGGTGTTCGTGTTCGATGATCGGGTCGAGATCGTCAATCCGGGGCCGATGCTGCCGGGCCTGACGACCGAGGACATCCGCAACGGCCGCTCGAAGATCCGCAACCGTGGCATCGCGAGCGTGCTGCGACGCATCCGCTACATGGAGCGGTTCGGCACCGCGTGGGAGAAGATCGAAGCGGAGATGGCCGCAGGTTATCCAGAGCCCGGTTTCGATGGAGACGGTCCACTGTTTTCCGCGACCCTGTGGCCTCATCCTTCGTTCGCCGGCTCGCATATCCCGCCATCCCGCCAACGTGGCGGGATAAGTGGCGAGATAAGTGGCGAGATAGCGGGTTTGGGCAAAGGCGATGTGGCTCGCCGCCGCCAAGCCGTCCTCGACGCGCTGGCCCAGGCTGGGGGTCTAGACGCTGGCGACTTGCAGGAGAAGCTCAGTATCGCACCGCGGACGCTGGAGCGAGACCTTGCGGCCCTTCGCGAGGCCGGCCTCGTGGTGCGTGAGGGATCGCGGAAGACCGGCCTCTACCGAACCGCCGAGACAACGGAGTAGACGAGCATAACGGCTCACCCGAACACCAGTTCGTGATGCTTCGCGTAGTACTTCGGGTGGCTGTACTTGAGGACTCCCATCTCCACGGCTAGGTTCGCGTTTCCGTCGGTGTGCATGTATGCGCGCCGCCGGGGGCGACAATCGGTTTGTTATTAGGGCCGACTTCGAGGGTTCAAGAAGTTCCTGCTGCGCGGGAACGTCGTTAACCTAGCCGTCGCCGTCGTCATCGGCGCGGCATTCGGGGCGCTGGTCACGGCGCTCGTCCGCGACCTGCTTACACCGATCATCGCGCTGATCTTTGGCAAGCACGACTTCTCGGCCCTCACCTTCACCATCAACAACAGCACCTTCGCCTACGGCGACTTCATCAACTACCTAATCGCGTTCGTCTCGATCGCCGCCGCCGTGTTCTTCTTCGTGGTCGTACCCGTCAACAGGCTGATGGCCCACCGCGCACAGGAGGACCCCGACACCAAGGAATGCCCCGAATGCACGAGCGCGATCCCCCTGGCCGCACGCCGCTGCCCGCTGCACCGCGCACCTCGGGCAGTCAGGCGCAACATAGATCGAGCCGCCACTGCTCACACAATTACGGAAGGCTCCCCGGCGGCATCGTGACCTGCCTTGGACGCGCTGCGACAGAATGTTCTGCAATCAGTGGATTTCGCCGGACTCCGCGTCCAGCATGTGCTCGACCGCGGCGATGAAGTCGGCGGCGCCGGCCACGATCCGGTCCGCCTCACCACGATCCGGCGTGATCGCTTCGTAGTCTCCCTCCTCGCGTGTGCGTTGGGCGTCGTGAGCCATCGCGTGGAGGTGCTGGTCGAAGGCGCCGGTGGTCACGTAGCGCTCGTGAAACAGATGCCAGGTGCCCCCGTGCGTGCGGGCGTACTCGTCGCGCTCGGACAGCGCCGCGCGGGCGGCGTAGAGCATCGCGTAGTAGGCGGCGCTGACGGCGCCCTCGAGATGCCCGGCGGCGAGGGCCATTTGCGCAAGCCCGGCGCGGTCGCGCGCCTGGTCCATGAACTCCTCCGAGCGCGGGCTCACTCCAGGCCGCTCCCGTACAGCACGATCTTGTCGCGGTCGACCTCGGCGATGAAGAACGAACGGATCTCGCGCCGGCCACACAGCCACTCGGGGGTTCTGACGGAGAACGAGTACCACACGGGGCTGACACCCTCGGCAGGCGCGATCTCGTGGGCCAGTTCGGTCGCCATCAGCCCGATTTGCCCCCGGCTCCCGTCGGCGAGCACCATCAGGTCGATGTCGGACTCCGGGTGGGGCGTCTCGCCCCGCGCGCGTGAGCCGTACAGCCAGATCGCGTGCAGGTCTGCGCCGAGCGTCTCGGCCAGTCGCTCGACGAGGCGCTCCACGACGCGGCGCTCGGCGTGCGTGAGCGAGGCGGGAGCGAGGATGTCGGCGAGCTGCGTGCTCATCCTCTCGGAGGATAGGCGGCTCCCCGGAGCCGCGGTCACCGATCCGCGTCTCGTGTCACCAGCTCGTCCTCGTCACGCAACTGTCGCGCGCCCGTCCGGGGCAGTTACGTCCGTGGACGGCCCGCTCCGCGGCCTACCCGGACCCGGCCTCAGCCCGGTGAGCTCCCGTTGCGCGCGACGAGCGTCGCCAGGCCGGCCTCAGTCCAGATCGTCTGCTCGCGCCCCGGTCCGACGCCCACCAGCGCGACCGGCGCGCCGGCGTGCTCGGCGATGAATCGCAGATAGTCCTGAGCGGCGCTCGGCAGGTCGGAGAACGTGCGGCACTCGCCCAGGTTCTCTGACCATCCGGGCAGCTCGGTCAGCTCAGGCGTGGTGTGGTGCAGGACCGACTGGTGGTAGGGAAAGTCGCCGAACTCCGCGCCCTCGGCGCCGCGGTAGCTGGTGCACACTCCGATTCGGTCGAACCCCGACAGCACGTCGAGCTTGGTCACGGCCAGCGCCGTCATCGTGTTCAGCCGCGCCGCGTAGCGCAGGGCGACGAGGTCGAGCCAGCCCGTCCGCCGCGGCCGGCCGGTCGTGGTGCCGAACTCGCCGCCGCGCTGGCGGATCAGTTCGCCGGTCTCGTCGTGCAGCTCTGAGGGGAACGGTCCGGCGCCGACGCGCGTGGTGTAGGCCTTGGAGATGCCCCAGATCTCGTCGATGTTCTTCGGCCCCACCCCCGTGCCGACGCACGCCGCGCCGGACAGCGGGTTCGAGGAGGTCACGAACGGGTAGGTGCCGTGGTCGATGTCGAGCATCGCTCCCTGCGCCCCCTCGAAGATAACCTTCTGCCCGTCGTCGAGCAGATCCCACATCAGCTTCGCGGTGTCGGCGATGTGCTGCTCCAGGCGATGCCCGTAGGTCAAATACTCCTCGGTCATCGCATGCAGGTCGAGCGTCGGATCCTTTTCAAAAGGCCTGAGCGACAATCGCTTGGGCTCCATCGCCGCGACGATCTTCTTCTTGAGGATCTTCTCGTCCAGCAGATCCTGCACCCTGATGCCCAGCCGCGCGGCCTTGTCGGCATAGCACGGGCCGATGCCCCGGCGCGTGGTGCCGATCTGCAGGCTGCCGAGCTTGGCCTCGCCGGCCGAGTCCAGCAGGAGGTGGTAGGGCATGATCAGGTGCGCGTTGGCCGAGATCCGCAAGCCGCTCACGTCCACCCGGCGCGCGCGCAACGCGTCGAGCTCCTCGATCAGCACCTTTGGGTCGATCACCACTCCGTTGCCGATCACGCAGCGCTTGCCCGGATACAGGATCCCCGACGGGATCAGGTGCAGCTTCCACTCCACCCCCTCGCGCACGATCGTGTGCCCCGCGTTGTTGCCGCCCTGAAAGCGCACGACCGCGTTCGCCTGCTCGGCGAGCAGGTCTGTGATCTTCCCCTTCCCCTCATCGCCCCACTGGGCGCCTACTATCACGATTCCGGGCATGGCTGTAGGAGTGTAGGGGCCTCTTGGAGCCAGCTCAGGCCGACCGGGCCGTGGCGGCGATGTCCTCGCGCAGATCCCTGACCGGACGCCGATCGTCTTGGCCATACAGCGGTAGCCCGTTGCCGCAGATGGCGACCAGTCTGGAGATCGTTCGGTCGCCGAGCTGCAGGACGAGATCGTCGTAGCTCAGATTGGTCGTCACGATCATCGCCCGCTCGTCCTCGTAGCGGGTGTTGACTATCGAATAGAGCTGCTCGAGCACCCAGTCGGTGGTGTTCTCGACTCCCAAGTCGTCTATGTGCAGCAGATCGACCCCCGCGAGCTGTTCGAGGAAGCCGACCATACCGGCGTCCGTCTCGATCGCCCCGCGGATCAGGTTCAAGAGTCTCGGCAGCGAGTAGATCGCTACCGAGCGACCGGCGTCGAGGGCAGCCTTTGAGACGATCATCGCCAGCGTGGTCTTGCCCGTCCCTACATCGCCCATCAACCACAGTCCCTGGCCCGCGTTGAGGTTCTCCTCTACGTTTCGCACGTATCGTCTCACCTCCTGGACGACGTCCGGGGCGACGCGCGCGATCTCCGGGACAGGCGGGCGGTCGAATGACACGCCGCGGTAACGCTTGGGAACGCGCCCCTCAAGACCGGCCGTCCGGAGCCTGGCGATCCGCCCCGATCGGCAGCGGCAGTCGGAGGCTGTGTTTGTAGCTTCGTCGATCACGAACCCGCTGCCGTCACAGGTCTCGAAGGGACAGCCCTCGGCGCTCATTGCGCATACTCCTCACTCCGCATCGCTTGCTTGTCTACGTGTGCCACCACGGGTTCGCAGGCCAAGCTGGGCAAGGACGCAGGAAGCGAAGTGTGCTCTGCACACGAGCTGGCCGAAACGGGGATGCGAGCCGGAGGCGAGTGTCTCCCGGCTTCGGTAAGGACGCAGATCCAGCGCCGGCATGCGAACCCGTGGCTCATTGCGCGTAGCGCTCCCCGGCGTAGCTCAGGAACTTCGGATACTCCTTCTGGAAGGTCAGCGTCACTTTGCCGACCGCTCCGTTGCGGTGCTTTGAGATGATCAGATCGGCCTCGCCCGGGCGCTCTGAGTCCTCGTCGTAGTACTCGTCGCGGTAGATGAACATCACCAGGTCGGAGTCCTGCTCGAGGTTTCCGCTCTCGCGCAGGTCCGACAGCTGGGGCACCTTCGGCGAGCGCTGCTCGACCGCGCGGCTGAGCTGGGACAGCGCGATCACCGGCACTCCCAGCTCGCGTGCGAGGATCTTCAGGCCGCGGCTCAGCTCGCCCACTGCGGTCACGCGGCTGTCGTAGCGGCTGTCGGTTCGCATCAGCTGCAGGTAGTCGATGATGATCAAGCCGAGCCCGCCCTCGCACTGGCTGTGCAGGCGGCGCGCCTTGGCCCGGATCTCGAGCAGGCCGACATCGCTCGAGTCATCAACCCACAGCGGCGCGGCAGCCAGGCGCTGTGACGCCTTGAGGATCTTCGGCCATCGCTGCTCTGCCACTCGCCCCTTGCGCAGCTCCTCGCCCTTGATCCGCGCCTGCGAGGCGACGAACCGTTGCGCCAACTCGGCCTCGGCCATCTCCAGGCTGAACAGCGCGACCGGCTTTTTGTGCTCGACCGCGGCGTTCTCGGCGATGTTGCACACAAGCGCCGACTTGCCCATCGCCGGGCGGGCGGCGATGATGATCAGGTTGCCCGGCTGAAACCCGCCTGTGATCTCGTCCAGATCTTTGAACCCCGACGGGGTGCCTGTCAGCGAGGTGCCTTCGATCGACAGCCTGTGCAGCTTGTCGAGCTCCTCGTGCAACACCTCTTCGATCGCCCTGAAATCCTGCTGGCGATCGTCGCGCGCGACCTCCAGCATCGCCTTCTCGGCCTGCTCGACCAGCTCGCGCGGCGCCGCCGAGTGTCCGAGCACGCTCTCCTGAATCTCGAACGCCGCGCTCAGCAATCGCCTCAGCAGCGCGTTCTCGCGCACGATCTGCGCGTACCGGCGGGCGTGTCCTGCGGCGGGGACGACGCCCGTCAGCTCGTCCACAGAGGCCGGCCCGCCGATGTCCTCGAGCTTGCCCACCTGGCGCAGGCGGTCGGTGACCGTCAGCACGTCCACCGGCTCCGACTCGTTGTACAGAGCCAGCATCGCCGCGTAGATCGTGCCGTGGCGCTCGCGGTAGAAGTCCTCCGGGCGCAGCCCCTCTTCGATCACCAGCGCGTACAACGCCCTGTCGGACAGCAGGATCGCGCCGAGCACCGACTGCTCGGCGTCGAGATTGTGTGGCGGCGCGATCGCGGCCCCGTCGGCGCCCTGGCGGCGCGCGGTTCCGTTCCCCGCGCCGTTGGTCGTGGCGACGGCGCTCATGGTGTGAACTCGCGCGAGTCTAGATCGGAACGGGCCGCGTCCCGCGGGGGCTCCCCGCTACCTCGGACTAAATCTCGCTTTTCGCTCCCCACGAACAGATGTTCCCAGGGGTGGCGGACGACTGTCTACTTCTCTTGGCCACGACCAAGCATGAGCGGGGGAGGGCAGGCCCGGGAGGGTGGGGTCCCAATCCCCTCCCTTGGATGTGTCGCGGCCTGGTGGCGAGAGCCCGCGTATGGACTACTTCTTCGCCACGACCATGGTCTTGATCGTGGCGGTCACTCCCTCGACCACGTCGACCACGACCATGTAGGTGCCCACGTTCCTGATCGGCTCGGGCATGTGCACACCGCGTTTGTCGATTTTCAGCCCTCGCGCTTCGCGGATCGCGGTGACGATGTCCTGGGCGGTCACCGACCCGAACAGACGCCCGTCCGCACCGGCCTGCTGGGGGATCGTCAGCACGGTCCGATTCAGCAGGTTGACGTTCTCCTGGGCCCTCTCGATTGCGTTGCGCTCGGCCCGCTCGGCCGCTTCCTGGCGCTGGGAGATCGCTTCGATCGCGCCTTTGGTCGCCGGCTGGGCGAGCTTGCGCGGCACCAGGTAGTTGCGCAGGTATCCCTTCGAGACGTCGATCACCTTGCCCTGCTCGCCGAGCTCTTGCACATCCTGCAGGAGTATCGCTTCGGGCATCCTCGTCAGTCCTCTGTCTCTCCGTCTCGTCCGGTCCGCGGGGGCGCTTGCGCCTAGCGTTCCCGGTCGCGGTCGCCCCGTTCGCGACGAGGGCTGTCATCGCGACCGCCCTCGTTCACGTATGGCAGCAGCGCCAGCTCGCGCGCGCGCTTGACTGCCCGGGCGATCTGGTTCTGATGGCGCCGGCACGCTCCGGTGATCCGTCGCGAGCGGATCTTGCCCTTCTCGGAGACGAACTTGCGCAACGTGGCTACATCCTTGTAGTCGACCTGCTCCACCTTGTCACGGCAGTGCTGGCACGGCTTGCGCCGCCCGCTTCCGGGACCGCCCTTCTTGTCTCGCCGGCGCACCGGCTTGCCGCGACCGCGCTTTGCCACCTGAACGTGCCTCGCTATATGGTTTGTGTTTGAGTTGAGAAGAGATCAGAACGGAATGTCGTCGTCGCCGGACCCTCCGGCGGCGACGGGGGCGGGCTGGAAGTCCCCCTCGTGAACGGGGACGTCGCTGCCCTGCGATGAAGCTCCGTTGCCCGCTCCGCCGCCGCTTGCGGCGTCGTCGCGCGAACCCAGGAACTGCACCGAATCGGCAATGATATCGGTTGCCTGGCGTTTCGTGCCGTCCTGCGCCTCCCACTCGCGCCACTCGAGGCGCCCGTCGATTGCGACCGGGCGTCCCTTGGACAGAAAGCGCGCGGCATTCTCGCCCTGCGCACCCCACACGGTCACGTTGAAGTAGTTGGGCTTGTCCTCCCATTCTCCCGTGCTCCCGTTCTTGCGGCGCGTGTTGCACGCGATCCGCAGGCTGCACACGGAGGTGCCGCTCGGCAGCGAGCGCAGCTCCGGGTCGGCGGTCAGGTTTCCGGTCATCACGACCCTGTTGATGTTGGTGGCGGCCATGGCCTCTTCCTTTCTCTCTGTATTGCTCTGGGCTATCTGTCGTCTGCTCGGTCGATCTGTGCGTCCGAGGCCACCGGCGAGTGTAGAGCGGCGTGCGGGCGTATCTTTCGCGGGCCCTCGCCGCAAGCCGCTTATTGCGAAGAACGCCGCGCGCGCGATGAGGTTCGGAACACCTCGTCCCAGTAGGGCGCGCTGATGCCGAACCCCCTGGTGTCGTCCTGGAAGTGGTGGCGCATGTGCCGCTCGCGCAGCATCCTGCCCAGGCGCCCGCGCGGGCTGAAGTGGTGCACGTAGTAGTGGATCATGTCGTAGGCCAGGTACCCGGCGAAGAATCCCGCCCCTAGTCCCGGGGCATATGAGCTGCCAAGCGCCAGGTACAGCACTCCGAACACGACAGCCCCCAGCGGGACGCTCACCGCCGGCGGCATCACCAGGCGCAGCGGGTCGTTCGGGTGCTCGTGATGGACGCCGTGGATGATCCAGTGCATCCGCGCTCCGATGCCGTGGTCGGGCTCGAAGTGAAACACGATCCGGTGAAGCCAGTACTCGAACAGCGTCCACAGCCAGTACCCGCCGATCGCCAGGGCGAGGGTGGCGAGGACGCTCATGCTCGACAGGCTCCACGCCGCCAGCACCGCGATCGCCGGGCCGAAGATGATCACCGGCACCAGTGGGTGCACCCGCGAGCAGGCGTCCAGCAGCCGCGACTCGAACATCGGCGGCGAGTCCCTCAGCACGTCCGTCCTGCTCGTCTCGCTGCGCTCGCCGGTGTTCTGCGCCCAAGCCATACGCCGAGTGTATTACCCGATCGCGGTTGCGGCTACGCCGGCTCGGCGGCGGCAGCGACCGCGGGCGGGGCCTCGACCGGTGTCGGCGCGCTCTCCGCTTGCCTAGCCTGCGTGGCGCTCGCGCTCGCGTGCATGTCGGGCGCGGCGGGCGTGCCCGGCTTGAGCTTGATGATCCTGAACCGCAGGATTCCATCGGTGATCCGCAGCGTCCGATCCAGCTCGCTCAGCAGCTCGGTCCTGGTCGCGTGGAACTGCAGCAGGTGATACTCCGCGCCGGTCTTGCGCTCGATCGGATACGCCAGCGCCCGCTCACCCCAGTCGCCGTCGCCCACCACCTCGCCCGACGCGGCGATCGCCTTGCGCGTGTCGGCGATCACCTTCGCGCGGGCCTGCTCGTCGGCCTGCGGGTCGAGCAGCAGCACCAGGTCGTAGATGGGGGCGGACGAGGTCATACGGCGGCACAGAGTAGCGGGTCAGGCGATTATGCCGCGTATGGGTGTGGTTCCAGTCGGCGCATGCGCCGACTGGCCGAGCGGTGCATGCACCGCTCGGTGGGAACGGCCGCATGCGGCCGTTCCGGTCACGCCGCATGCGGCGTGACCCCCCAAATCAGCTTCGCTCGAGCATGCGAAGGTGACCCGGCCGCCGATCAGTGCGACAGGCCCTTGGCCCGTATGTCCGCCAGCTGCTCGTCGATCCAGTCGCCGGGGTCGCGCGAGGTCACGATCTTCGCCAGCCCCCGCGCCCGCCTGCCGCGCTCGGCCGGATCCATCGTCAGCGCCGCGTGGATCGAATCCGCCAGCTCCTGGATGTCGAAGGGGTTCACCGACAGCGCGTACTCCCCGAGCTCCTCGTGCGCGCCGGTGTTCTCCGACAGGATCGAGACGCCCTCGCGCTCGTTGACGATCGGGCCCTCCTTGGCGACCAGGTTCATGCCGTCGAACATCGCGTTCACCAGCAGCACGTCGTAGTGCTTGTATGCCGCCATCGCCTCGTCGAGGTCGTCGCGCAGCTTCAACTGGATCGGCATCCAGTCGGGCGTCCCGTGGCGGTGGTTGACGACTGCAACGACGGCCTCGATCCGCTCCAGGTACTCGGCGTACTGCGGCACGTCGGTGCGGGAGGGCATCAGCTGCGCTATGAACGTCACCCGCTCGGAGAACTCCGGGTGCTGCTCTAAGAAGAGGTCGAACGCCGAAAACCCGCGCAACACGTTCTTTGACAGGTCGGCCCGATCCACGCGCAGGATCAGATGGTCCCGGCGACGGCGCATCAGCTCGGCCTCGAACTCATCTACCCGCGGGCCCTGGGCGATCGTTCGGGTCGCCTTGTGGTCGATCGGTAGCGGATACGCCCGCACCCACACCTCGCGCTCGCCGTAGCGCACGATCCCGCGCTCGAAGTCGACCTCGAGGTCCATCAGGTCGCGGCAGCACTGCAGGAAGTTGCGTCTGTACGAGCGGGTGTGAAACCCGACGATGTCGTTTGCCAAAAGCCCTGCGTATATCTCCTCCCTGATCCGCGCCGGCAGCACGCGCCAAGCGTCGGACTGGGTCCAGGGAATGTGTACGAAGTGATGCAGAAACGCGTCCGGCCGGGCCCTGCGCACGAGGTCGGGCAGCGTGTACAGGTGGTAGTCGTGCACCATCACGACAGGCTCGGCCACCCCCTCGAGCTCCTCCACGACCGCCCGGGCGAGATCGTCGTTGACGGCGTTGTAGCCGAACTCGAACGCCTCGATCTCCTCGCGGCGGATGTCCGGCGCGTTGGACAGATCCCACAGGTAGTGCTGGATGAACCACAGCATCGGGTTGGCGAACACGTTGTAGAACCGGTCGTACGCCTCCTCCTCTGAGACGACGAGCCGCACCTGGAACTCGCCTCCCGCGGGGGAGACCACCGGAAACGCCCGCCCGCCCGCGGCGTACGCGGCGGCTGCGTCGTACTCGTTCATCGCCGAGGCGATCCAGATCGCGTCGCGGTGAGAGGCCAGCCCCGTCAGCGCCGTCACCAGCCCGCCCGACCCGCGCTGGATCTCCCCGCCCGCCTGGAACGTCACGGGACCGCGATTGCTCACCAGCACCAGCGGGCTTCGCTGTGCCGGCTCAGTGTTCATGCCCATGCCTCCTCCGGCCGGCACTCCTGATGTGATCGCTCGCCCGCGGACGTGCCGCCCGCTCGCCCTCCCGGCTCGCTTGTTGGAGGGCGGCGTCCGCGTTATCCGGCCGGCTCGCGTGACCGCACCTTCGGTGCTCATTCATGACTGTGCGAGCTCCCCGAAGATGCGCAGATAGTCGCGCAGGTAGCGGGGCGTCAGGAAGTGAGTGCGCACGTGCTCCTTGCCGCGCCTGCCCAGGAACTTGCCCAGAGCCGGATCTTTGAGCACCTCCAGGACGCGCTCGGCGCACTGCTCGGTGCTCGATACCAGGAAGCCCGTGACGCCGTCCTCGACCTGCAGCGGGATGCCCCCGACGTCGCCGCCGACAAACGGCCTGGCCTTCCAGATCGCCTCTGACACCGTCAACCCGAACCCCTCGCGCGTGGACTTCTGGACGACGACGTCCGCATGGGACTGGAACGCGTTGACCTCGATCGCGCCGACGTTGTTGAAGTTGTTCAGTATGTGTATGTCCGGGTCGCCGTCGGCGTGGGCGATCGTCGCGTTGAAGAAGTCCCATCCCTCAGGGTCGTCTGAGGCCATCGAGCCGACGAGCGCGAGCTGCACGTCGGACATCGTCTGCTTGACCATGCGGTAGGCGTCGATCACGCCGAGCGGGTCCTTCCAGGGATCGAATCTCGAGACCTGGCAGATCAGCGGCCGGTTGACGTCAATTCCGAACTGTCCGCACACAAACGACGCGTCCTCGGGCGAGAGCGCCATGTTCTTTGGCGTCAGCGGGTCGATCGCCGGCGCCACAACGTTGACTCGGCCGCGCATCCCTTCGGGCACGTACTCGCGCATGTGAAACAGCGTCTCCGGATAGGCGGAGATGTAGGGGAGCAGCTGGGCGATCGTCTGCGGATTGGGCGTCGACAGATCGATGTGGCAGCGCCATACCCAGCCCGCCGCCTTCTCCGGAACGAGGCTGTACAGCGCCGCCGGCTGGGGGTCGTGAATGAGGCACACATCCCAGCCCCCGGACAGCTCGCGCGCGTTCATCTCGTTGTAGCGCCGCCACGTGTCCCACTGCTCGGAGTCGAGATCCTGCGGCGTCCCCTGCAGAGCGTTGTGCATCAGCTTGGTCGCGTTGAAGAACTCCTCACGGCCGTAGATCACCTGCCACTCGCAGTCCAGCCCGACGTCGCGCATCAGTGGCACGAGCGTGTACAGGATCTCTGAGACACCTCCTCCGAACGCGGTGGCGGAGATGTGCACGACCCGCTGGCCCTTCAGCGGCTCGGCGAGTTCGCGGATCTCCTCAATCAGCTCGCGCCCGCAGATGTGTGTGTAGTCGGCGAGGGTCTTGTGGGCAACGGCGACGGGCTGGAGCACGCGCGGACGATACATCGGACACAAAACCGAAGTAGCCCCTATGGTCTGAGGCATGCTCAACGGACGCATTTACCGCGCCGCGTTCGCCCCCTTCGCGATCGCGCTGGCGATCGCCGCGTTCTCGCTCACCGCACGCCCTCCGGCGCTCACCTCGACGCTCGCGCCAGACGCGTTCGACGGCCAGCAGGCGTTCGCCGAACTGAGGCGTCTCGCCGCTGAATTCCCCGACCGCCGGCCGGGCTCGGCTGGCGACGACGCGCTGGCCGGACGTGTCGCCCAGACGATCTCCGGGCTCGGCGGCACGGGAGCACGCAGCCTGGAGGGCTCAGGCGGAGGGGGGTTCTCGGTGCAAGTCAGGCGAGTGCGCGCGCAGACGATCGACGGCGAGCGGACGTTGCGTACGGTGATCGCGCAGCGACCGGGCTCCACCGGCGAGAGTCCGATCGTGATCCTCGCCCACCGTGACGCCGCCGGGGCGGGTGGGTCCCCTTCTGAAGCGCAGCTGTCGGGAACCGCCGCGCTGATCGAGCTCGCGCGGGTGTTCGCCGCGCGCGAGACCAGGCGCACGATCGTGCTCGTCTCGACCAGCGGCGGATCGGGTGCAGACGCGGGGGCGGCCGCCTTTGCCGCCCAGGCGGGGGCGCAGGCTCCGGGCCAGGCGGCGGAACGCGCCGGGTCAGGTGCGGTGGACGCGGCGATCGTGCTCGGCGATGTCGCCTCCACCCACTCGAGCGAGCCGATGGTCGTGCCCTACTCCGACGGATACGGCGACGCCCCCGATCAGCTGCAGCGCACCGTCGCCGGCGCGATCTCCCACGAAGCCGGCATCGAACCGGGCGCCCCGAGCGCGATCGGCCAGCTCGCGCACCTCGCGTTCTTCTTCGCGCCCGGTGAGCAGGGCGTGCTCGACGCGGCGGGATTGCCGGCGGTCCTCGAGCAGGTCTCAGGCGAACGCGGTCCGGGTCCGCGCGCGCCGGTGAGCGCCGAACGCATGGAAGGGTTCGGCAGGGCCGCGCTCAGTGCGGTCGATGCCCTGGACGTCGCGCCCGACATCGAATCTCAGCCGCAGACCGGTCTCGTGCTCGCTCGCCAGATCGTGCCCGCGTGGGCGCTGCAGCTGTTGATCGGCACGCTGCTGGTCCCCCCCGTGGTCGTCCTGCTGGACGGTCTGGCCCGTGCGCGCCGCAGGCGAGAGCCGATCGGGCGCTGGAGCGCATGGGTGCTTGCGTGCGGAGTGCCGTTTATGGTGGGCGCGCTGTTTGCACGGCTGCTCGGCGCCCTCGGTGCGATTGCCGCCACCCCGTTCGCGCCGGCGCTCGAAAGCGCGATGCCGTTGGGCGGCGCCGCTGTGAGTGCCGTGCTGTCGTGCGTGCTGGTTCTCGGGCTCGCCTGGCTGGCGTGGCCTGCGTTTGTGCGGCTGGTGGGCCTGCAGACGCTTCCGAGGCCCGAGGCCGCCGGCGGAGCCGATGTCGCCGGGATCGCGACTTTGCTGGTGCTGGCGCTCATCGCCTGCGTGGCATGGGCGTTCGACCCGTACGCGGCTCTGCTGGCCGTTCCAGCGCTCCACCTTCTGCTGGTGGTCGCCTCCCCCGAGCGTCGCCCGCGCCCGCTCGCCGGGTTGGGGCTGCTCGCGCTTGCGCTGGTCCCGTTCGCGCTGCTCATAGCGTTCTACGCCCACCAGCTCGGCTACGGACCCGGCGGAGTCGCTCAGACTGCCGTGCTCATGCTCGCCGGCGGGCACGTCGGAGTGGGCGCGGCAGCGCTGTGGAGCGGCGCATTCGGGTGCGTGGTCGCGATCGCGTTGGTCGCGCTGACGCCGCCCGCCGACCCCGTGGGTGTCGGCCCGGATGCGCTTGGAGAGGTAACGATCCGCGGCCCGCTGTCCTACGCCGGACCGGGATCGCTCGGCGGCACGGAGTCGGCTCTGCACCGGTAGCCGGCGCGGGGCGTCCCTCCAGGTGGGGCGTCACGGGGGGCGTTGCCGGGGGCGTTGCCGGGAGTCGGCGTCGCCGGGAGCGGTGCGGTCGGGGGCACCTCCGCGAGGCGCATCGCATGTCGCACCCGAGCCCGCGCGCGCGACGGACAGGTGGCGACGCGTCTGCGGCCCCGAGCGAATCCAAGGTGGCGCGCCCTGCCTGTCGAAACACACACTCAGAGGGCTGTGCCGGGCGCGAAGCCGGCGCCGGCGCCGGCTCTGCGAGGATGTATGTATTCCCAAGCAGGCGAACATGCCATGTCCGACGCGCTACTGACAACCGGATCGACCTGCCCGAGCCCCGCCGCCCCCCGTTCCGCCCCGCGCGGCGCCGGCGCGAGGTTGGCGCGGGCGCTTGCGTGCGTGCTGATCGCCGTCGGTGCGCTCGCGCTGATCGACGCGGGCGTCACACTGCTGTGGCAGGAGCCGATCACCGCGCTGTACGCGCTGCTTCGCCAGGATCGCCTGAGCAGCGATCTGAATGCGATCGAACACGCCGCCGCCACGCCGCTTGAGCTGCGCGCGCTGGCGAGCCTGCCCGACGAGCGCCATCGGATCGCGTTTCTGGCCCGCCGCCTGGAACACGATTCGAGCCCGGGCGCCGCCGTGGGGCGGATCGTGATCCCGGTGCTCGGCGCCAGCTACGTGATCGTCAAGGGCGCCGGCACCGAAGAACTCAAGAGCGGACCCGGCATCTATCCCGAAACGAGCTTTCCCGGCATACCCGGCACGACCGCGATCGCGGGGCATCGGACGACCTATCTGGCGCCGTTTCGCGACATCAACCTGCTGGGACCCGGGAACCACATCGTGCTGAACATGCCCTACGCGCACTTCACCTACACCGTGATCGGCCAGCGTGTCGTATCCCCGGGCGACGTGTCCGCCGCCGTCTCCCCCGTCGGCTACACCCGCCTGGTGCTTTCGGCCTGCACTCCGCTGTTCAGTGCCGCCAAACGGCTGCTCGTCTATGCGCGCCTGACCAGCACCGTGCCCGTCGGCGCCGCCCGCGTGCTGCCCGGGCATCCGCTGATCCGACCCATCCTCACGCCGCCGCCCGGCTCGGCAAAGCGGCGTGGCGCGCTACCAACGGTGCTCAAACCCCCGCAGGCGCACCTCATCTCCCCGCTGGTCTGACAGCGCGACGCCCGCCGCTTGCCCGCTCCCGGTGGGCGCGACCCGCCCTATCCAGGTCAGGCCGACGTCTGAGACCTCGCTCACGGCCCGCTGCGCGCGGGCGCTCTGCTCGGGCGAGATGCAGAAGCACAGCTCATAGTCTTCGCCGGCTGTCGCGGCCATGTGCGGCGGCGGCACGCCCAGCTCGGCGCAGATCTCGGTTACGCCCTCGTGCAGAGGCAGGGTATCCAGGTCGATCTGTAAGCGCACCCTGCTCGCCCGCCCGATGTGACCTGCGTCGGTTGCGAGCCCATCGGAGAGATCGATCATGGCGTGAACGCCCGCTCTCGCCAGCGCGCGCCCCTCAGCCAGTCGCGGCGCCGGGTGCCGCGCGCGAGCCAGCACAGCCTCGGCCTGCGGTCCGCGCGCGGCGGCGCGAGCCTGCATCACGGCCAGCCCCGCCCCCGCCCCGCCAAGCGAACCCGTCACGCCAACCAGGTCTCCGGATTGCGCCCCGTCGCGCCCGACGAGCTCCTCCGCGCTCTGCGCCCAGCCCACGGCCGTGATCGAGACCGTCAGGGCCGGCGCGCTGAGGACATCCCCGCCGGCGATTGTGGTGCCGGTCTCCGTGGCGAGCCTGTTGGCGGCGCGCACCAGCTCGAGCGCCGGCTCCTCGCCGAAACCCGCAGGCAGGCCGAGCACGATGTAGGCCTCGCCCGGCTCGGCGCCCATCGCCGCCAGATCCGACAGGGCGCCCGCCAGCGCGCGGTGCCCCACCTCCGCGGGTGTCGCCCACCCGTCGTCCAGGCGAAAGTGCACGCCCTGCACCATCGCGTCCACCGAGGTCACGCACAGCGCCCCACCCGATCGCACGACCGCGGCGTCGTCGCCGATCCCGCGCACGAGGCGCGCCGCGGAGGAGCCAGAGCCTGCGCGCGAGTCCAGGCCCGAGTCCGCCAGCTCGGTGGCGATGGATTCGATCAGGGAGCGCTCCATATCCGATCCGATCGATTTGATTTGGTTCGGCCGGTCCTCGTGCCGCGTTGCGTTGCGCCGCGCCGGCCGCCGCGCGTGCCGCATCGGGCTCAGCGATGCCGGTAGACGATCCGCGCGCGGTCGAGGTCGTACGGGGAGAGCTCGCAGCGCACGCGGTCGCCGGGGAGGATCCTGATCCGGAAACGGCGCATCTTGCCGGCGACGTGTCCCAGCACGACGTGGTCGTTGTCGAGCTTGACCCTGAACATCGCGTTCGGCAGCGCCTCGATGACCTCGCCCTCGAATTCGACCTTGTCTTCCTTTGCCACTTATCCGTGTCCGATCCGGACCGCTCCACCAGAGTGTGCAGATCCCTGTGTTTGGTATGCCCACCCAAAACTACCAGTGCCGAGCATTCGCCGGCCGCTACTGATGAGGTTCGGCCCCGCCGGTGGGGGCGGGCACAGGCGCCGGCGCCGGTGCGCGCGCCGGTTTTTCAGCGGGCGGCTGGGACGCTGGTTCGCTCGGCTCGTGGGTCGCGGGGGTCGTGGGTTCGACAGGGGTTTCGCGCCCGCCCGCCCGGGGAGTGGGGCGATGCCGGCTCGGTGTCACGGTCTGTTCGGACGCTAGCGGTTCGCCACTTGGCTGTGTGCTTTCCAGGGCGTGGTCGGTGGTTGCGAAGTGCCCAAAGAACGGCTGATAGGAGATCGATTCTTTGGGCTGGGGGAATTCGATGCACGGCTGGCCTTCGGTGACGGCCGCCATGTAGTCGTGCCAGATTTCCGCCGGCAGGTAGCCGCCCTGCTGGGGCTCGCCGTGGACGTCGGTCATCGAGACGCGCTTGTTCGGATAACCCATCCACACGACAGTCGAGTAATCGGGCGTGTACCCGTCCAGCCAGGCGTCGACGAGTTCTGAGGTGGTCCCTGTCTTGGCTGCTGTGGGGCAGTCGATCGCCGAGCGTGTCGCCGTGCCGCTCAAGACGTTGTCGTGGAGGATGCCCGTCTCCTCGGCGGTGATCCCTTCTGAGAGGACCTTCACGCGGTGGGGGGTGCCCCAGCTGGAATCGACGTGGCCGTCTGGAAACACGACCTTGGTGATCGCGATCGGCTTGTTGCGCCATCCGCCGTCGGCGAGCGTCGCGTAGACATCGGCCATTTCCAGGGGCGTGACGCCGAGCGTGAGCCCGCCGAGCGCTTCGGCTGGATAGCTCGACAGATGCGTTTTGACGCCCATTTTGTAGGCCATCTGCGTGATCGTGTTCTCGCCCAGATCGGCGGCGAGCTGGGCGTAGACGGTGTTGTCGGAGGTGAGCGTCGCCTGCACGAGGCTGATCGACTTGTTCAGCGAGGTGCCCTCGAACGTCTTGACTTCATAGGTCGGATAGGCGGGCAGCCAGCCGGGCTCCAAGGTGTGGGAGAAGTAGTAGGTGGTGTTCGGGTCGATCCCCCGCGAGAGCGCCTCGGCGAGATCAATCGCCTTGAACGTCGATCCCGGCTGGCGGTGGCCGTCGGCGGCGAGGTTGTACTGGGACTGTTCGTAACTCTCGGACTCGGCCATCGCTTCGATGTAGCCGTTGTGAGGATCGATCGTGACGATCGCCGAGGCCGGGTCTTCGGGCTCGTCGAGCACTTCAGCGATCGCCCTGCGCGCGAGCCGCTGCTTGTTCAGGTCGATCGTCGTATACACCTTCAGTCCGCCCTGTTCGACCTTGCGGCGCCCGTACTTGCGTTCGAGCTGTTCGCGCACGTATTCGAAGAAGAACGGTTCGCTGCGCTGGGAGTAGAACGTGCCGAGGTGCAGCTGCAGCGGCGCCCGCTCGGTCGTGGCCGCCTGCGTGGGAGTTATGTATTTCAGTTCGGCCATCTTCGCCAGGACCTCGTTGCGCCGTTCCCTGGCTGCCCTGGGATCGCGGAACGGGTTGTATTCCGAGGGTGCCTGCGGCAGGCCTGCAAGGAGCGCCGACTGCTCTAGATTCAACTGCGAGACGGGCCTGTCGAAGAAGACTCGCGACGCCGCCTGCACGCCCGTGGCAGTCTGCCCGCCGACCGTCCCGTAGGGGACGCTGTTCAGGTAACTGGTAAGGATCGAGCGCTTGCTGTGGTGTTCGTTGTATTCGATCGCCAGCTTCGCCTCGGTGATCTTTTGCCTGAGCGTGTGCTGGTCGCCGCCCAGGTAGAGGTTGCGCACGAGCTGCATCGTGATCGTCGAACCGCCCTGCAGCGCCTGGCCGCTCGTGACGTCCTTGACGGCCGACCTGAAGATGGCGGTTGGGTCGATCCCGTCGTTTTTGTAGAACCGCTGGTCCTCGATCGCGACCGTCGCGTCCTTCAGGTAGCGCGGGATCTCACCCCAGCCGACCGGACTGCGCACGTCGTCGGACTGGATGAACCCCAAGCGCGTGCCGTCGGCGGCGAACACCTGAGAGGCGCCGTCTGGAAGGATCGGATGCAGCGTCGCCAGCGCTGGCGACGTCCCGGCGACGTGCAGGACGTAGCCGACCGCCGCGATCACGCCGAGCACGCACGTCGCCGCGAGCATGCCGCCGCCGACGAGCAGGATGCGTGTTGCGCCGGCGCGGTTGTGCCTGAGCCGTCGTTGCCGTGCTTGTCTGGACATCGCTCGCTGCAGCCGAGGGTACCGTGCGGTGGGCCGTCGCTGTGACACTCGTATCGCAGCGGCCGTCTACGCTCCCACGTGATGACCCAGGACACGGCCGACCCGGTCGTCCAGACTGTGTGCCCCACCATCACGGACGCTGCGCCTGCGCCTGCGTCCAGGTCTGCGTGGGGACCGTTGGCGCGGTTGCGGGCGGACCCGGCGCGGATGGCGGCTGCGCGCGAGACCTGGCGTGCGTTGTGGATCTCGCGGGCACTCGTGTGGGTCGCGGGCGCGGGTACGGTGGCGATCCTCGGGTTCGGACCGGTCAGGGGTGCGTTCGACCCGCCCGGGGTGACGCGTGGGTTCGGCTGGCTGGGCAACCTGCTGGCTGCGCCCGCCGCTCGCTGGGACTCGGCGTGGTATCTGGTGATCGCCCACTATGGCTACCGCCCCGAGCTGGGCTCCTACACGTCGGCGCGCGACGCGTTCTTTCCGCTTTATCCGCTCGGCCTGCGCGCGCTGTCAGATCTCGGCCTGCAGGCGGTGCTCGCCGGCGTGCTGCTTTCGCTGACGGCGTTTGCGTTTGCGCTGTACGGCATCCATCGTCTGAGCACTCTGGAGTTGGCCGGGTCCGCGCGCCCCGGCGGGGGTGAGGTGGCGCGGCTGGCGGTGCTCGTGACGGCGCTCGCGCCGATGGCGTTCTACTTCTCGGCCGTCTACTCGGAGTCGCTGTATCTGGCGCTGTCGGTCGGCCTGTTCTGGTGTGCGCGCCAGGGCCGGTGGGCGTGGGTGGGCGTGCTCGGCGCGCTCGCCGCGGCAACGCGCAGCACGGGCCTGGTGCTGGTGCTGCCGGCGCTGCTGCTCTACCTGTATGGACCGCGCGAGGACCGCGCGGTCGAGATCGAGCTCTACGGCTGGCCTTCCACGACGAGCGGACCGCGCGGGAGTTGTGCGCGCAGTGAGAGCGTTCGTGCGCCGTCTTCGTCCTCGCTACAAGCTGCGCATGAACGTCCTGTGGCTTGCTCTGATGCCGGTCGGCCTGGTTCTGTACATGGTCTATCTGGGTTTGCACGGGGGCGATCCGCTGGCGCCTTTCCACGCCCAGAATGTCTGGGGCAGGCACTTCGCCGGGCCGTATCTCGGCGTATGGGACGGCGTGAAGGCGGCGTTCGAGGGTGCGCGCCAGCTGCTCTCGGCGCAGACCGCGCACGTGTACTTTCCGATCGCCGCGGGTAGCCCGTTCATCGCCGCGGGCCACAATCTGATGCTGCTCGCGTTCCTGCTCGCCGCCGTGGCGCTGCTCGTCATCGCCCTGCGCGTGCTGCCGCTCGCCTACGGGGTTTACACGATCGCCGCGCTCGCACTGCCGCTGTCCTACCCGGTTGCCGCGCAGCCGCTGATGTCGCTGCCGCGGTTTCTGCTCGTGCTGTTCCCGCTGAGCATGGCGCTGGCGGCATGGCTGGCCGCGCGGCCGCGCGCACGCATGCCCGCGCTTGTGATCTCCGCTCTGCTGATGGCGTTCTTCGTCGCCCAGTTCGCCACCTGGCACTGGGTCGCTTGATGGACGATCCCAGGCGCTCTCCGGACATGGACTGGTCGCCGTGGACGGCGCCGGTCGCGCTGGTCGGCGGGCTCCTGCTGGCGGCGGTCGGCGCTCTGATCGTCGACCTACCCGCGACGCTCCTGTTTGGCGTGAAGATCTCGAGCTCGCACACCCCGGCGGGAATCGAGATCGCCGATACGGTCGTGCAGGACATCGGATTCGTGCTGGCGGCCTCCTACTGCGCGCAGATCGGCGGGCGCGTCGTGCGCGCGTGGCAGTTCGGTCTGCGCCGGCCGGGCGTGGGCTGGCCGTCGGCCGCAGGGCTGCTCGTGTTCCTGCTGGTCGCGTTCCTTCTGTTCAGCGTCATCTGGTCGGCGGCGGTCAACCCGGAAAAGGAGAAGCTGCTGGAAACGCTTGGCACCAACGAAGCCACGTCTCTGCTGCTGCTCAGCGCCGGACTGACGTGCGTGGTGGCGCCGATCTGTGAGGAGTTCCTGTTCAGGGGATACATGTTCACCGCCCTGCGCGGCTGGCACGGGACTTGGCCCGCCGCGGTGATCACGGGGTTGGTGTTCGGCGTGGTGCACGCCGGCTCGGCACCCGCCCTGGATCTCGTGCCGCTGGCGGGCCTGGGATTCGGACTGTGTCTGCTGTATCGCTACACGGGCTCGCTCTATCCGTGTATCGCCGCGCACTCGCTGAACAACTCGCTCGCGTTCGCCGCCCTTGAGGGTTGGGGTTGGCAGGCGCCCGTGCTGATGGCCGGCGCACTCGCCGCGATCGCCGCGCTCGTGCTGCTGGCCCGGCGCATCGGCCTTATCACGCCCGAGGCTCGCGCAGCCGCGGGTGAAATTGCGATGTCCACCGTCGGCCCCAGCACATAGGATCGAGAGAACCATGCGTAAGACCAACCGCTTGGTCGCGGTGTTCGCAGGGCTCGTCGGTGTGACATTGGCCGCAGTGCCTGTCGCCTCCGCGGCCGTCACCGCCACCGTCACCACCACGCCGGTCGCTCCCACCGCGCCGGCGTCTGGGACTCAGAGCCCCGTCGCCGGGCAGATCAAGCTGGTGTTGGCGCACGTCGGCGGCAGCCCGCCGTTCGCGCTGCTCGGCCAGCGGATCGCGGTGCGCGGCATCGTCACGCCGTACGTCGGAGGGCAGACGGTGAGCGTCAGCTTCTATCGCGACGGGCGACAGGTCCAGGCGCGGACTGTCAGCGTGCAGGCCATGGGCAACGGCACGGGGCGGCTGCGCGTCAACTTCGTCAGCCGCTACGGAGGATTCGTGCAAGCCCGCGCCACGCATGCCGCGACTGCCCAGCAGGGCGCGTTCGCCGGGCGTTCGCCGGGCGTTCGCTACGTCTCGGCGGACATCGGGCCCGGCGCGCGGGGGCAGTCCGTGCGCCTGCTGCAGTCAGAGCTTCACGCGCTGCACTACGCGGTGGGGCTGAGCGGCTCCTTCGACGAAGGCACCGGCCGGGCGCTGATCGCCTTTCGCAAGATGACCGGCCTGGAACGCGTCCCTGAGGCGGGGCGGCGGGTGTTCGAGGAGCTGGCGCGTGGCGCCGGGCGCTTCCATGTGCGCTATCCGCGCGACGGCAGGCACGTCGAGGCCGATCTGAGCAAGCAGGTGCTCGCCGAGATCGAACCTGGCGGTCGGGTGCGCGCGATCTATGAGATGAGCTCGGGCAAGCCCTCCACGCCGACGGTGCTCGGGCGCTTCCAGGTGTATCTGAAGACCCCGGGCTTCAACTCCGAGGGCATGTATGACTCCAACTACTTCATCCGCGGTTACGCCATCCACGGGTACGCCGAAGTGCCGACCTACGCCGCCAGCCACGGCTGCCTGCGCGTGCCGATCCCGGACGCGCCCGCGATCTATGCGTGGGTGCGGACAGGCACGGCGGTGGACGTGTACGACGAATGAGGCGGCGTCGGCGCGCGAGCGTGCGACGACGCCGTCCATGAGGCATGGGTTCAGGACGCTTGTCTACACCCGCACGCGGATGAAGCGCACCAGAAAAGCCACGCCGAACCCGTAGACCAGCAGGGCGAGAGCCGTTCTGACGATATGCACCACCCATTCGCTGCTCGATTCCGAGACGACGCCCGCAAATGGCGAGGTGAGCGCGTTGGAGGCTTCGTCGAGCGTGCGGTGCACCGTGCCCTGGCGCGCGGCGGGCGGCGCGGGCGATCCGCTCGACGCCTGCACCGACCCGCTCAGCTCGTTCTGTTGGTGGGTCGAGGCGGAGCTCGTCTGATCGACGACGAACACGACGAACGCGGCGATCACGATCAGGCAGACGATACGGCTCGCGAGCAGCAGCAGGCCGGCGAGCGAGGAGGCTGGACCCGAGCGCATGAGGCTAGATTAGACCTGCACATGGACGCCCTGGCCGAACATACGAGGGACCTGCACGGCGCGCGTGCTCGCCTCGTGGAGCTGCTGCGCGAGCACGCCCTGGTGATCGGCGAGGTGACGCTGACCAGCGGGCGGGTCGCCCAGTACTACGTGGACGCCAAGCGCGCGATCCTGCTGCCCGAGGCGTTCCTGGCGCTCGGCGTGCTCGCGGCCGAGCAGGCCAGGGCGTGCGGGGCGAGCGCGGTGGGCGGCGTGCCCGTCTCGGCGATTCCCGTCGCCTGTGCCGCGCTCGCCGCGCCGGACCCTCCGGCGCGGATGTTCATCGTGCGCAAAGAGCGCAAGCAGCACGGTCTGCAGCGCTGGATCGAGGGTCCGACGCTCGATCCGGGCGAGCGCTGTTTAATCGTCGAGGACGTGGTCACCACCGGAGGCTCGACGATCGAGGCTGTGCGGCGGGTGCGCGAGGAGGGGCTGTCGGTCGCGGGTGTGCTCAGCGTGCTCGACCGGCTGGCGGGCGGCGGGCAGGCGATCGCAGCCGAGCTCGGCGACGGCGCCCCGTACACGGCGCTCAGCACGATCGACGAGATCTACCCCGATCGCCCCGATCGTGCCGGGGACACCGACGGCGCGAGCGCGACGCGTGTCACCGAGCGTGACGGGCGCGGCTGACGCAGCTGGGGCGAGCTCGGGCATGGACTCAGCCAACCGTTCCGCGCTGCCGGTGGTGCGCCCGGCCGAGCGCGAGGACGTGGCGGTGCTGCTCGAGATGTTCCGCGAGCTCGCCGAGTACGAGCGCATCGAGCACGAGCTGCGCGCCCGCGAGCGGGGATTGACGGCGGCGCTGTTCGGGCAGCGCCCGGCGGCGGAGGCGCTGATCGCCGAACGTGACGGCGAGGTGCTGGGGTACGCGCTGCATTTCCCGACGTTCTCCAGTTTTCTGACCAGCACAGGGATCTGGCTGGAGGATCTGTTCGTCCGCCCCGCGCATCGCGGCGAGGGCGTCGGGCGGGCGCTTTTGTCGGCGGTCGCCGTGCGCGTGCGCGAGCGCGGCGGCGAGCGCCTGGAATGGGCGGCGCTCGACTGGAACGAGCTCGCGCTCGGGTTCTACCGGCGCATGGGGGCGGCGACGGCGAGCGAGTGGATCACCCACCGCTTGGACGGCTCGGCGCTGGAGCGCGTGGCCGGCCATCTGGGCTCCTAACATCGAACGGTGAGTGCATCGTCCATACGGCCGGTGGACGCGGGCGCCGAGGCCGGGCTGCCGCGTGCTCGACGGCGGCTCGTGCTCGCCATCTGCTGCATGAGCCTGCTGATCGTCGGGCTGGACAACACGATCGTCAACGTCGCGCTTCCGTCGATCGGGCGCGAGCTGCACACCTCGGTCTCGGGGCTGCAGTGGACGGTGGACGCCTACACGCTCGTACTCGCAAGCCTGCTGATGCTGTCCGGGTCGATGGCCGACCGCTTCGGCCGCCGGCTGGTGTTCGAGACAGGCTTGGTGCTGTTCTCACTCGGCTCGCTGCTGTGCAGCCTCGCGCCGAGCCAGGGTTGGTTGATCGCGTTTCGGATGCTGCAGGCGATCGGCGGCTCGATGCTCAACCCGGTCGCGATGTCGATCATCCGCAACGTGTTCACCGACGCGCGCGAGCGGGCGCAGGCGATCGGCATGTGGGGGGCGACCGTCGGCCTCAGCCTCGCCCTCGGCCCGGTCGTAGGCGGGGCGCTGGTGCAATCCGCCGGCTGGCGGTCGATCTTCTGGATCAACATCCCCGTCGGGCTGAGCGCGCTGGCGCTGACGATGCGCTTCGTCCCGGAGTCCCGCGCTCCCCGTCCGCGGCGCATCGATCCCGTCGGACAGGCGCTCGTGATCGTGCTGCTGGGCTCGCTGACATACGCGATCATCGAGGCGCCCTCCGCCAGCGCGACCCAGAGCGTCGCGCTGTTCGCGCTCGCCGCTGCTGCGCTCGCGGCACTCGTCGCGTATGAGCCCAGACGCGTAGAGCCGCTGCTGGAAATGCGGTTCTTTCGCAGCGTCCCGTTCTCCAGCGCGAGCGCGATCGCGGTGTGCGCGTTCGCTGCGCTCGGTGGGTTTTTATTCCTGAACACGCTGTACCTGCAGGAGATTCGCGGATACTCCGCGCTGACCGCCGGTCTGTACACCCTGCCGATCGCGGCGATGACGCTCGTGTTCGCGCCGCTGTCGGGGCGCCTGGTCGGACGGCGCGGCCCTCGCATCAGCCTGCTCGCCGGCGGATTCGGTCTCATGCTGGGGGGACTGCTGATGACGGGGATCGGTCCGCACACTCCCGTCGCCTCGCTGCTGCCGGCATATCTCATCTTCGGGATCGGCTTCGGAATGGTCAACCCGCCGATCACCAACACCGCCGTGCTCGGCATGCCTCCCGCGCAGGCCGGGGTCGCCGCCGCCGTCGCATCCACCTCGCGCCAGGTCGGCCAAACGCTCGGCGTCGCCGGCGCCGGCGCGATCGCTGCCGGTGGCGCGTTCACGATCGGACCGAGCTTCGTCGCGGCCAGCCACGCATGCTGGTGGCTCATCGCCGGCTGCGGCGCGGTGGCGCTCGTGCTCGGTCTGATCAGCACGACCACCCGGGCGAACGCCAGCGCGCGGCGGGTGGCCGAGGAGCTTCTGCGGTGAGGATGTTGTGGACGAGGCTCTTGGGACTGCTGAGCCTGTGGGGGCTTGACCGTCCCGCCGGCAGGATGACCCCCCGGCGCCTGTAGCCTTCGTGCGAAGCCCGCCTCGCGCGGACTATGCGCCCTCGTAGTCCAATGGATAAGACGACCGCCTCCTAAGCGGTAGATCCAGGTTCGACTCCTGGCGGGGGCATTACCAGAAAAGCCCTGGTAATCGGCATGTTCTGGCGGCGGCGAACTGGACGAGCGGACGCTGCGCAGGCCCAAAAACCCCCTCTGCTACCTAAACGCTACCAAAACCCCATTCCTACTGGACCGAGCTTCTCGCCGCCGGCGCTGCCGCAATCGGTGATTGGACCGAGCAGAGGTGAAGGCGTTGCGGCTGGCCGAGGCTGCGACCCGGCCCCTATGACGCGGGCCTGTCGGCCGGTACATTGAGGGTCATGAAAGGTCTGACTTGGCCGACCTTGAACCCGCAGGACCAGTGGCTGATAGACGGGTTCGAGAAGTCGATTCTGGAGAGCAAACAGACTCCCGAGGAGATGAGAGCGGAAGCCGCCCGACTCCGTGGGGAAGCGGAGCAGAGGGAATCCAATGCCTCTCGCGAGGCCTTGCTGACGCTGGCCGCGAACTACGAGACCGTAGTCGCAGAGCGCCTCGCGGCGGCCTGAGTGCTCTAGCGTCGCTGGGCTCTGTCGAGCAAGTCGGTCAGCTCGGCGACGATCTCGTCCGATCGCCGTCCAGGTCGAGGCTGTCGTCGATGTGATGGCGAACGTCATTGCCAGAGCAGCCTAATGGCGCGCGACTTGAGCGGCTCGATACGTCTCCGCGGCATCCTTGCCTGCGATTAGGCTGGATGTATGAGCCCTTCCAAGAAGGACAAGCGCCGTGTCAAGACGCGAGGCGCCAGCGTGCCGGCGGCTGCCACGAAGTGGTCGGTGGCCTTCTACAGGACTGCCGAGGAGATGGCACCTGCCCGCAAGTTCCTTCTCGGCTGCCCGCAGCCGGTGCGGGAGATGCTCTTGGCGATCGTGGTTGCGGTGCGCGACGCTCCTCCGCCAAGCTTTCCGCCGAGCAAGATGTGGCACGCCATGCATGGGGAGATGAAGGGGCTCTATGAGGCGCGCGACGAGCACGACGGCCGGCTGTACCGCGTGTTCTGCGTGCTCGACAGCCAAGCGCCGGAGCACGGGCTGGACGCCAAGGCCCTCACGCTGATCTGCGGCGCAGCGAAGAAGGTGCGCAGCGCGATGGATCAGAGGGTGTACGACGAAGCCCTTGCCTACCGCACGGACTACTTGGCTACGCGGCGGATTGTGCTGCCGATGGGGGTGCCGAAAGACCCTGGAAAGACTTGAGCACCATGAACTTTTATGTTATGGTCTTGTGGCTGGTCGGGAGATTATGATGGCGATCGACACCAAGGACACCACACACACAGGCCAAGCGTTCGATGAGTTCCTCGATGGCCAGCTCGCCGACCCTTCGTTCAGGGCCGGTTTTGAGAAGAAGCTCGCGAAGGTCAAGAGCATCGCCGAGGTGCTGCAGCTCATCGAGGCGGTACGTGAGCGCGAGAACATTCCGAAGGCGGAGCTCGCCAGACGGATGGAACGCAAGCCGGAGGCGATCTCACGGCTCTTGCGCGGCGAGGGCTCCAACCCGACCCTCGACACACTCATCGACCTGGTCGACGCGATTGGACTCGAACTTGACATCCGCATCCGCCGCCAGCCCGTCAAGCGCAACGGCGACTACTCGCCGCTGAAGATCCACACCACTGTCTGAGCGCCACCAACGGGAAGTGCGTCGAGCTGACAGGGCACCATCGTCGCCGCGAGGAAGTGGAGGTCGAGTTGCGCGAGCGGTTCAGGGCAGTCAGCCATTGCGGCGCGGAAGTCTCGCAGCTCGCGGGTGGACGACGACGGTTGAAGTCGGAACCTGCACGCGAGCGCCGTGCTAGCGGGCGGAGCCGAGGCTCGGCCCGCCGGTCCCGGCCAGCTCGCTCCACGGCGGTTGAGCCGCGCTGCTATCGACCGTGGGCCAATCGCCGCCGCCGACGAGCGCCCGCAGGCGCTCTCTGGCGGCGGGGTCGCGGCGCATCCCGTGCCGGTACACGCGCAGCGTGAAGCCGGGGTCCGCGTGCCCCAGCTGGTCCATGACCGAACCGGGATCGACGCCAAGTGCGACGAGGATCGAGGCGTAGGTGTGGCGCAGCTTGTGGGGCGTGAGACCTTCCGGCAGCGGAACCTGTCCAGTTTCCGTCAGCTTCTTGTTGGCCGCCGCGATCGCCTTGCCGAGGACGTGGGGCCGGATGTTCTCCCCGAGTCGCTCGGTGCCGGCGGCGGAGGGGAAGACGAACGCCTCTGGCCCGGTGTCGGGCGCCTGCGCCTTGTAGGCGGCCAGCTCGTCGCGCAGCGCGGGCAGCAGGTCGATCTGGCGCATGCCCGCGTCGGTCTTGGACTTGCGGATCGTGATGCGGTTGCCGGCGAGGTCTACGTCGCGCCAGCGCAGGGCGGTCAGCTCCGCGATCCGTGGGCCGGCGAAGACGAAGGTCGCGAGCATCGCGCGCCGGTAGACGAGGCCGCCCTTCTGGCGCACGCCTCCTTTTACCGCGGCAACCCGGTCGAGCGCGCCGGCGGCGTCGAGCAGCGCTTCGATGTGCTCGGCCGAGTCAAGCCACACGGGCGTGGGCTTGGTCGCCTTCAGTCGCCGGCGCTTGCCGCGCGCCGGGTTGCGGTCGATCAGGCCGTACTCGAGGGCGACCTCGAGAATCTGCCCGAGGCGGGTGATCGTCTTGTTGATCGACACCGTTGACAGCGCCCTGGGCGGCCGCTCCTGGGCGAGCTTGCGCCGTTCCGCGGGGTCCTTGGCGTCGTTGACGCGCTTGCGCCACGTCTGCAGCGCCTCGCTGAGCCGGGCGGACTCGCGCACCTTCTCCGCGCGGTAGCGGTCGACCTCGGCGATCGTGATCTGCGACAGGCGATGGTGCTGGAAAAACGGGAGCAGATGACGGGAGATCTGCCATTGGTAGTCAAGGCGCGTGTTCTCGGTCCACTCGCCCTTGTTGTCCTCAAACCAGGCCGACGCGAAGTTGTGGAACACGGGGTTCTCGTCGGCGACCGGGGCCGGCTCGGGCTCCGGCTCGGCCGCTTTCCAGATGCCGCGGCGGACTTCGACGAGCACGTTCTCGAGCTCCCGCTGCGCCCGCTCCCACGTCCAGCCCTGCTCGGCGGTCCCGAGCTTGACGCACTGGCGATTGCCGTATGCCTGGAAGCGCAACTCGAAAGGCGGGTTCTTGCGCCGACGATCGAACCGCACGTTTCCTGTAGACGGGCGTGCCATCACGCCCTCCCTTCGGTTAAGCGAAGAACGCGCCCGCGGTTGTTGACCGCGACGCGACCGGTTGCTCGCGGTGTCCGGCGCCCGCGGTTAGGGTTCCTTATTGGCATGGGAGATCACCCTCCTGTGTCCGGCCCCCGGCCGTTGGCGCGGTGCGGGGGCGCTTCTTGTTTGCAAGGCAAATGATACGCCGCGTGGTGGTCGTCAGCGCACGCCGTGCGCGGTCTTTCGCGCCTGCCGGTGTGAGCGGCTGCTCTGCACGGGTCATGGCCAGCGTCCTGCTCGATGGGCGGGTCCCCGGCGGGCGAACGCCGCGCGCGAGCGCGGGTCATAGACCGGCAGGAGGGTCACGTCGGTGGGCGTGCGCCGGCGGCGGGCAGGAGCCGGCCGTGGCGGCTCGATCGCTGGGGTCGGCTCGCCGCGGCGGCGCAGTGCTCGTGCCGCGACTTGGGGGTCGAAGCGTAGGCGTGGCCGCGGTCCGTCGCTCAGCTGGATCGCGCCGAGTCGGCCCGCGTTTTCGTATACCCACGTGCGGGTGAGACCGAAGCGCCGGGCGAGCTCCGCGGCGTTGAGTAGTTCTGGCCCGCTCGCCGCGCTGCCGTCGATCGTTTGGCCTTCCAGGCGCAGGAGCTCCACGACGCGCCGCGCGATCTGCTCGACCGCTTCGGGAGGCATCTCGGCGGCCGCGCGCCGCGCACGCGCGAGGCGCCCAGCGGGCCGCGCCGCGCCGACGTTCGTCCGCGGCGGACGGGCGTGGATCGGGCCGAGCGCGCCGACCGTCGCACCCCGCCTCGACGGGAGTGTTGAAAGCCCGCGCATCACGCACCCGCGCCTGCGTCGTGCGCTTCGCCGCGGCGCGCGAGCGCCTGCTGGGCCGTCTCCAAATCAAACCGCCACGGCGCCTTCGGCCCGTCGCCGATGCGCTGTCCGCCGAGTAGGTGGCGGTGCTTGTAGATCCAGGGCCGCTCGACGCGTAGGCGGCGCGCCAGCTCGCCCGCGGTGATGAGGTCGGGTTGTCGTTGCGCGCGGTCTCCCAGCAGTTGCGCGACGCGCTGCGCGACCTGCTCGACGGCTTGCGGTGTGAGATCGACCGCGATGCGGCGGGTCGTGGCGGCGAGTCCGCGCGGACGGGTCGGTCGGGTGGGGCAGTTGTCGCGTGGTGCTCTGGCTGGGGGTGTGGCGAGTGTTCTCATTGCTGGTCTCCTGGGTGTGGCTGGGGTTGTGCGCGGAGCTTGGCGATGCGTTGCTTTGTGTAGGGGTGGGTGGCGCGGGAGTAGCGCATCCGGGGAATCGGGCGCTCGTAGGGCATCGCGTCGTGTTCGAGGGTGTTTGCGAGCGCGGGGCCTTGGCCGAGGCGGGCGGCGTATTGGTCGGCGGCGAACTCGCGGGAGCGCCAGTACATCTCCCAGGGGTTCTCCATGAAGCTGAGGACGGCCGCGCCGCTCGCGAACCACGCAAGGCCGCGGAACGGGAGCGACCACAGCGGGTAGAGGCTGGGTGTGGGCATGTCTACGAGCAGCGTCAGTTGGATAGCGCTTGCGAATCTGCCGTCGCCGGTGTTGAGGTGTCCGAGCTCGTGTGCGATCACGGCGGCGGTCGCGTTGGGGCTTTCCAGAAGGCCGCGGTTGACGCGCATCGTTTTGGCGTACGCGGCGGCGTTGAGGGCGGGGTCTTCGGCGACGAACCAGTGGCGGGGGACGCGTAGCTTCGGGTCGTATTCGCGTAGCTCCTCGATCGCGTCCTCGAACGCTTCCTGCTCGTCCTGCTCGGGTGGGCGTCCGCCTGTGCTGATCTCCCACCAGCGCCCGTCGATCGGAGCGATCAGGGGTGGGACGATCAGTGCGAGCAGGGAGACGATCAGTGGGCCGAAGCCGATCGCGAGCGCGATCCAGTTGCTCGGGATCGGCCAGCCCGTGATCAGCGCGATCAGCGCGAGGACGATGTAGGCGCACATGATCCGCACGACGCCGGCGAACCACTGCCCCGCGAGCGTGACTAGGTACAGCACGACCCCGACCGTCTGTGCCGCTTTCAGGACGCCGCCCGTGTGACCGACTGCTGGTGGTGCTCGTCGTTGCGCTTCCCATTCGATTGACCTCTTTGTTCTCTCTGCTCGTGCGGTCAGTGCTGGTGCTCGCTCAGGTACCAGCGCTGGTCTGTGTTGACGACCTCGCCCTCCCGCTTCAAGGCGCTGAGGAGCGTTCTCACGTTCGTCGGAGGCACACCGAGCGCGTCGGCGATCTCGATGCTGCGCGACCCGGCGCGCTCGGCGAGGTAGGACATGAGCTGGTGACGGTTGAGGACCTTGGCGTTGGGGCTGCGGTGGCCGTAGAGCGCGGCTTCGGCGGCGCGCAGGCGGCGGATGCGCTGGTCGACGTCCTTGCGTTCGGCGGTTGCTTCTTTGAGCTCTTGGCGGATCTGGCCGATCGCGCCGAGCCCGGCCTGTCTACGCGGCGACATTTCACGCTCTCCAAATAAAGATGCTTGTCATGTCGGGTAGCGTAGTGTAAGGTGCGGGGCATGTCAAGGTGGCTGCAGGAACAGCTCGAAGAGGAGCAGTGGGGGCCCTCGCATCAGCGGATGGAGGCCCCGTTCCAGCGCCGCCACCCGTTCGCGTCGTGCTTCGGCGTCGTGTTCTCCTTCCTGCTGCTGCTGTTCTTCGTCGGCTTCATTCGCTCCGTGCTCGAACTGAAATCGGGCAGCACGATCAGCTGGACGATCGGCGCCGCGATCGTCCTCGTCGTCGGGCGCCTGCTGCTGATGTTCGCCGTCGGCGTCTTCACCCGCACCCCGCGCACGCCGCGCCGCCCGGAGCCGCTCCCATCGACAACATGCGAGCCGGCCGTGCATGTATCCGTGAGCCCCGCCACGCGCGTCAGGGAAGGGCTCCTGCGCGTCGGCGGCGGCGCCTATCTCGGCGTCCGCGACAGCCAGGAATGGGCCACCGCGGACCCGGAGACCGCGGCGATGATCCTCGGCCCGCCACGCTCGGGAAAGACAACGGCGGTGATGATCCCCGCGCTGATGGCCGCCAGTGGCCCCGCTGTGAGCACCTCGACAAAGCCCGACGTGATGGAAGCGACGATCCACGCGCGCGGGGAGATCGGCGAGGTGTGGCTGTTTGACCCCTCCGGGACCGAGCCGCTCCCGGAGGGCGTGCGCCGTCTCTCCTGGTCGCCGGTCAGCGCCGCCGCGACGTGGGACGGCGCGCTCGTGACCGCGCGGGCGATGACCGCCGCCTCCCGTGCCGGCGTGGGCACCACGAACGAGAGTCACTGGTCCGAGCGCGCCGCCGCGCTGCTCGCGCCGCTGCTCTACGCCGCCCAGCTCACCGACCGCCCGATCGAAGAAGTCCTGCGCTGGACGTTGCGCCAAGACCTCACGCCCGCCTTGGAAGTCCTCGCTGACGCCGAGGGCGAGATCGCCGCCGACGTGCTCGTCGGGGTCGAGCGCACCGACACGCGCGAGCGCTCCTCGATCTTCTCCGCGACCGCCGGTGTTCTCAGCGCGTACAACAGCGACGGCGCGCGGCAGAGCGCCGCGAGCCCCAACTTCGACCCCGACCAGTTCGCCGCGAGCACCGACACGCTCTACATAACTTCCCCCGAGCAGCACCAGGCCGCGTGCGCCCCGCTGATCGTCGGTCTCTTGGAGCAGGTCCGCCACGCCGTCTACGCTCGCGCTCGCGGTGGCCAGGCGCTCGGGCCGGGGATGCTGTGGCTGCTGGACGAGGTAGCGAACATCGCCCCGATCCACGACCTCCCCGCCTTGGTCTCCCAGGCCGGCGGGCAGAACCTGCAAGTCGTGATCGGCCTGCAAGATCTCTCCCAGGCACGAACCCGCTGGGGCACAGGACGCGGCCGATGGGTTCCTCTCCATGTTCCAGGCGAAGCTGATCCTCAACGGGATCGCGGACACGCGCACCCTCGAAGCGATCTCCCTGGCGCTCGGCGAATACGACCGCGACATGACCAGCCGCTCCCTCGGCCGCAGCGAGCCCCAAGAATGGTTCGCCGACCCGACACACTCAGACACCGTCAGCTATCAGACGCAGCGTCACCGCGTCCTCACGCCGGGGGAGATCGCGAAGCTCCCCGCCGGCCGCGGGCTGCTGTTGCAGGGCACCGATTGGGAGTTGGTCGGGCTTACGAAGTGGTATGAGAGCGAGCCGTGGCGGCGTGTCGCGGGATGAGTGCGCTCGTGGCTCAAGCTACGTCGAGTTGGCCCCAGCTTGAAGCGGTCGAAGTCGCCGCTTGAGCCGGGTCAAGGCTGGCCCGCGATGGGCATTGGCGGAGAAGCGGAGGGCCTTGACGCGGCGGCGCCGACCCTGCCGGCGGCCCCATCATTGATTGAACCGCCCCGGGAATGTTGGAGGCCTGATCGCTTGAGAGGATTGGGCGATGGCCAAGAACAAGAGGTATCCAGCAGAAGTGCGTGAGCGGGCGGTTCGCCTGGTCATGGAGCATCGTGGTGAGTACGCGACCGAATGGGCGGCGATGGTGTCGGTCGCGCAGAAGTGCGGGATGACGGCTGAGACGCTGCGGAAGTGGGTGCGCCAGTCCGAAGTCGATGGTGGCCGTCGGCATGGGGTCACGAGCGAGGAGGCTCAGAAGATCAAAGATCTGGAGCGTGAGAACCGGGAGCTGCGTCGCGCGAATGAGATCCTGAAGGCCGCCTCAGCTTTCTTCGCGCGGGAGCTCGACCCGCAGCCGAGGAGATGAGCAGGGTGGTTGACGCGCACCGCGATGAGTATGGGGTCGAGCCGTTCTGCAGGACGCTTCAGATCGCCCCGTTCACGTATTACGCGGTCAAGGCCCGCGAACGATCGCCCTCAGAGCGAGCGCTGAGGGATCGGCGCCTGCGCGGTGAGATCCGTAGGGTGCACAAGGAGAACCTCGGCGTCTATGGCGCCAGGAAGGTCTGGTGGCAGCTGGCGCGCGAAGACGTCAAGGTCGCCCGCTGCACGGTGGAACGCCTGATGGCCAGGGAGAGCCTGAAAGGCGCTGTGCGGGGCAAGAAGCGCCGCACCACGATCCCGGACGGGCAATCAACCCGCGCGCCCGACCTCGTGGACCGCGACTTCAAAGCGGCTGCCCCGAACCGGCTGTGGGTCTCCGATTTCACGTATGTGCCGGCGTGGTCAGGGACGGTGTATGTCGCGTTCACGATCGACGTGTTCTCCCGCAGGATCGTCGGCTGGAAGGCCGACACCACGATGAAAACACCGCTCGTCCTGGACACGCTGGAGATGGCGCTCTGGGCCCGCGACCATCACGGCACCCCCGTCCCGGAGGGCCTCATATCCCACTCCGATGCCGGGAGCCAATACACGAGTTTTGCGTTCACCCAACGGCTCGTTGATGCTGGCGCGGACCCCTCGATCGGATCGATCGGCGATGGGTATGACAACGCCGTCGCCGAGTCAACGATCGGGCTCTACAAGACCGAGCTGATCAACCAGCAAGGACCATGGAAGACGATGGAGCAAGTCGAGTTCGCCACACTGCAATGGGTCAACTGGTACAACCACAAGCGACTACACAGCTCCTGCGAACGACTCCCACCCGTCGAGTACGAGAACAACCACGCCGCCACGACCGCGGCCGGGACGACGAACAAAGGCCCGTGGACATGACGGGCTGTGGACAGCAAGCTGACCACAGCCCTTGGACAACCCTACGGGTTGCCCACATGCCCACCGGCACGACTGCAACACTGAAGAACACCGACACGACTACTCAAACAAAAACGCCTCCAACAAACCCGGGGCAGTTCAGTACGCGGTGTGCGCCGAGCGTTCGGGGGGGAGCGTCGTGGGAGGGGCCGCGAGGCGTCTTGATTGCACCGATTCGTGGGGCGGCTGGCCCCACGAATCGCTTGTATCCATGCGATTTGGCGGTGGTCCGGTGGGCTCGGCGGGGATGGCGGCGAGGGGTGGCTCGTGGAGTGGTCAAGTGGTTGGGGCTTGACGGGGGGCGGTGGATCTGCTTGGATTGGTGTGTCGCGTCGGCCACGAGTGGCTGGCGGGGCGGAGGGAAAACATAGGATCGGGTTGGGGACTGGGCTCTCGTGAGCCGGCTTCAGCTGAATGGGGACTCTTGGGAGAGGGACCGGGTCGAAACGAATGTTGGGGAATGGAGTACGCGTGAAGTCGTTTCGGACAGGCGTGATTGATGGTCGCTGCGCCCCTGTTGGGGTCATAGCTAGATGCGTCAGCGTCGCTGACACATCTCTCTCTCTCTCTCTCTCTCTCTCTGCCGCTGGCTTTGTAGCGCCGAAAACGGCGCCCGTAGCGATCTTCTAGCTGGTCCCCGCCACGCCTCTGGGCGTGGCTTTTGGCGTGTCTGGCGCCGGCCTGTCTTGTGTGGGGGTCTGCGCTGATGGCCGCGCAAGAGGTTTCTCCTGTGGGCCGCTCGTCTCGGGATGAGTCCTTCGTCTCCGATGTCCAGCGCGGGAGGTTGCTCAGTGCGATGTTCGCGCTTGTCGGTGAGCGTGGCTATGGGGGTGTGAGCGCGCGTGGCGTCTCTGAGCGCGCGGGGGTGTCGAACCGCACGTTCTATGAGTGTTTCTCAGACCGCGAAGATTGTTTTCTCGCGGCGTTCAACCACGCGGTCGACGGTGCTGGAGCGGAGTCCGCGCCGGCCTGGGAGTCGCGAGCTGGGTTGGACCGCGCGGGTGCGCGGGGCGCTCGCCGCGTTGCTGTTGGCGTTGGATCGTGAGCCGGCGCTGCGCGCGGCTGGTGTTCGTCGAGGCGCTCGCGGCGGGCCCGCGGGTGCTGGCGCGTCGCGCGGGTGTGTTGGAGAGTTTGGCTGGGGTGGTCGATCGGGGCCGCGAGGATGCGCGGGCGCCCGAGGTGTTGCCGCGTCTGGTCGCGGAGGGTGTTGTCGGTGCGACGTTCGGTGTGATCCACGCGCGCCTGTTGGAACTGCGTCCGGCGCCGTTGGTTGGGTTGTTGGGGCAGTTGATGGCGACGATCGTGCTGCCTTACAGGGGTAGTGCGGCGGCGGCGAAGGAGCTGGAGCGTCCGACCCCGCGCCCTGCGGCGCGTCCCGCGACTCCCAGGGCGGCGCGATCGGCGGTGGCCTGTCGCGGCGTCCCGCTTGGGCGCGGCATTCCGCCGATCGATTATCGGTTGACGGTGCGTACGCAGATGGCGCTCGCGGCGGTCGCGGGGCCGTCCGGGTTTGAATAACCGTGAAGTCTCGGAGGTCATCGGCCTGTCCGATCAGGGTCAGATCTCGCGGATGATGAAGCGTCTGCCAGAGCAGGGCTTGGTCGAGAACGCGCAGGGCCATACCGGCCGTCAGGTGAAGGCGTGGCGGCTGACGCGGGACGGCGAAGCGGTGATCGACGCGCACCGTCGCGCTGAAGCAGGCGCAGCGCACGGCCGGTAAGGGCGGCAAGCTCGCGCGACGCGCAGCGCCAGGGGCCGCGCGGCAAGAGCCGGCCCGGTCGAGCGCACGCCGCAGACCTCGCGAGCCGTGAGCGTCGCCCGTCCGCATGACCGCGCTGACGCACGAGGTCCTCACGGCCGTGGCGGCGCCTAACGAGCAGGGGTGAGCCCGAGCAATCGCGAGGTCGCGCAGGCGGCCGGTGTCAAAGACGAGGGCCAGATCTCAAAGCTGCTCGCGCGCCTGCAGGCCCATGGTCTGTTGGAGAACGGTGGCGGTGCACGGCCGGGGCGCACCAAACGCCTGGCAGTTGACGCCCCGCGGCGAAGAGGCTCTTATCCGTAAGCCGTCCGGTTCCACCGGGGAGCAGGGCAATGAGTTCCATTTCAGCCAAGCAGGTCCGCGACTTCATTCCGGCCGGACTTTTGTCGGCCGGAAGGAATGTCCGGATCCTGCGCTGCTTGATCGTCCCGCGCCATCTCGGCGCGTTGTCGCACACCAACCGAGGGGCGGCACCTGTCCCCTCCGGACTCCACTAGGAGGAGATGAACGATGTTTCGACGAGTAAGCAAGCACATTAACCCCGCGACGATCCTGGCCCTTGTGGCCCTGGTGTTCGCGGCCACGGGCGGCGCCTATGCCGCGAGCGGTGGCGGCGGCAACGGTGGCTCTCACGCCACCGCGAGCGCCGCCAAGAAGAAGAAGAAGCCCGCGCCCAAACCCGTCCGCGGGCCCGCCGGCCCCAAGGGCGCGACCGGCGCGGCCGGGCCTGCGGGTCCCGCCGGTCCCGCGGGCGCCAAGGGCGAAAACGGCGCGGCGGGTACCAACGGCACCAACGGCACGGGCACGCCTGGCGAACCGGGTAAAGCCGGCGAAAGCGTGACCAGCGCCACGCTCAATCCGCACGAAGAAGGTTGCGAAGAAGGCGGCTCGAAGTTCACGGTCGGCGGCAAAACAACCACGGCCTGTAACGGCGAACCCGCCGCGGGCGGCGGCTTCCCCGAAACCCTTCCCGAAGAAAAGACCGAGACGGGCGCGTGGGCCATCTTCGCGTCTGAAATCCACGAACACTACGCGCACGCCCCGATCTCCTTTGCGATCCCGTTGCCAGCCGCTTCGTCCAAAGCCTTTTTTCTTCAACGCAGCAGAAACCAAAGAAATAGAAGATGGGACGAACGTCCGAGGCAGCGGATGCACGGGAACTTTGGCGAAACCAAAGGCGCCTCTCGGCACGCTTTGCGTGTTTACAGCGGGCCTAGAAACCTCAGAAGCGAGCTTTGAAGCTGTCATCCCATCGACTGGTGAACTTGTCGTCGGTTACTCACCGACCGGAGCTTTGCTGCGGTTTAGAGGCGAATCCGAAGAAGAAGGGTCCGTACGGGGTTATGGGACCTGGGCGGTTACGGGGCCCGAAGAAGCATAGCGATGGGCTCGCTCTCCGGAGGTCGAGGACGGCCTCCGGAGAGGCCGAGCACACCACACCGAGTTGACAATGCACCATTCCCATCAGAAAGGCACGACGATGCCTCGCATAGAGCACTCATCGAAGGCGCCGCACCGCACCGGTCTCTTCGTGAGGCTCCGTGCCTTTCTCCACGCCCAGGGGACCGGTGCGCCCAAATCAAAGCTCCTACTGTTGTTTTTTGTGGTTCTCGCCACCTTCGTCTTCTCGAGCGCCCCGGCCTTTGCCATCAAGAGGTACGTCCCGGGCGTCCCATCGTCGTTCGGTCACGAAGGCAAAGGCACCGGCAACGGCGAATTGGAGGGACCGGGCGCACTGGCTGTGAACGAAGTGGCTCTCGGCGATGTCGGCGACGTGTACGTCCTCGACCGGGGCAACCACAGCATTGCATACTTCAGCTCTGTGGGTGTCGAACGCGGACGGTTTGAAGCTCCGCCGGGGGGTTTCAGCAACTTGATTGGGATCGCGGTTGACAACTCGACCGATGCGCTCGACGACACATCGACCGGGGACGTCTACGTGGCCGATGCGGTAGACAAAGTAATCGATAAGTTCAGCTCCACCGGCTCCTATCTCGGTCAGCTGACCGAAACCACGGGTGGCTCGCCGTTTGCAAATCTGCGGAGCGTGGCTGTGGATCCTTCTGGCGATCTGTGGGTGTACGAACGGGAAAGCGCAGGCCTGAACGGCATTGTCGATGAGTTCAACGACGAAGGTGCCTTCATCAAGACCTTCAAAACCGAACACGAAGCGGGTTCTTATTTAGCCGTCGATTCCAGCGATAACGTCTACGTGACCTCCTTCGTGGCCCCCTTTGAACGTGTCTTGAAGTTCGAAGGGGCGACCGGCACCAAGCTTGCGGAATTCGGCGAACACGCCCGTAGTCTGGCGATCGACCCCTCCACGGAGAACGTGCTCGTCGACGAAGTGAGCGGCATCGCGCTGTACGGGCCCAACCCCGGCAATTCCTCGACCCCGATCGAAACGTTCCCCAGCACGGGCCTCACGGGAGTGAGCGGTATCGCGGTGAACGGGGAAAACACCGTCTACGCGAGCCTGAATAGCGGGAACGATGTCGAGGTGTTTGACTACGTCCTGTTCCCGGCCGTGACCGTGGAAGCGGCGGCGAGCGTGGCGCAGACGACCGCGACGCTCAGCGGTACGGTCAACCCTGACGAAGCCGAAGCGTCGAGCCCGAGTGAAGCGGCGCTCACCGGATGTCGGTTCGAATACGGGACCGATGCGGGTTCCTTCACGGACACCGCCGAATGCTCGCCGGCTGCCGCGTCGATCGTCGGCGAACAGCACGTCAGCGCCCAACTGAGCGGCCTCCGGGGAGGCACGGTTTACCACTATCGCCTGTCGGCGACCAACGCGGCGAGCCGCACTGAATACAGCCAGGAACTGGAGCTCCTCCACGACCGGCCCGGGGATCTCCGAAGAGTGGGTCTCGGACGTTGCCTCCACTTCGGCGACGCTCAGCGCGCAGGTTGACCCGCACGAGGAACCCACGACGTACTACTTCCAGTACAGCACTGCGCCAACCGCGGGCTGCACGGCCAGCCCCACCGTCTGCACCGACGTCCCCGCGGCGCCCGGCGCGGCGATCGGCTCCGGCGACAGCGATGTGCAGGTCAGCCAGCAAGCGCAGAACTTGCGGCCGAGCACCGTCTATCACTACCGCGTCATCGCGCACAACTCATTCGGCGGCGGAAGCACCGTCGAAGGCCCAGACCACACCTTCACGACGCAGGGTCCAGGCGGGACGCTCACGCTACCCGATGGGCGCGCGTGGGAACTTGTCTCGCCCGTGCAAAAGCTCGGCGCACAGGTCATTCCGACGCAAAATGCGTTGATCCAAGCCTCCGGAGACGGCAGTGCGATCTCGTATTATCTGACCGCGCCGTTCGTCGCGAACCCGGCGGGGAATGTTCGATTGACGCAGGCCATCTCTAGACGCGGTCCGGATGGGTGGTCCACTGAAGATATCGCGACGCCCTACACCAGGCCGACGGCGGTTGGTGAGACTTATGGGGAGTATAAGTTCTTTTCGTCAGATCTTTCGCGTGGCCTGGTGGTGCCGTTTGGTGAAAAACCCACACCTCTGCCGCCGTTTGACGAAGAAACGGTGGAAGGCACTGCGTATCTACGCAACAACACCGGGTGCGAGCCGACGCTTACGGAAGCGATACCTACGAAATGCTATCTGCACCTGGGAGCAGGTTTTGTGACCGCGACTCCAGATCTGAGGCATGTCGTACTGAGTTGTGGTAGCGGGTACTGTGAGTGGTCGGCGGAAGGGTTGCAGCCGATCGGAGAACCCGGGTACGAAGATAATATGAGGCGTGCGATCTCAAACGATGGTTCGCATATCGCGGGTGGCCCAGGATATCAGATTGCGAGCAGCGAAGGTTTGTTGGTGTTCCGCACCAGTGGCAGTGGCTTGTACGTGGAAAATCTGGAAACGGGCAAATCGAAACTGATTACGGTCGCGCTCAACGGCGGCGAAGAGCCCGCTGTGCAGGGTTTGGTGTTGGGTGCGTCGGAAGATGGCTCGTATGTGTATCTGGTGGCCAAGGGCGTGTTGAGCGATGCCATGAATGCCGAGCAGGAAAAAGCGGTCGCGGGCGGCGATAACCTGTACGTGCTGCACCGTCAAGTCAACGGTTCGGCTGAAGCATGGACGCCGTCGTTCATCGCGACCCTGTCCGCCGGAGACGAACGCGACTGGGAACCGACACAGCGCATTTACCCCGGCACGCAAACTGTGGAGGTGTCGCCCGCTGGACGGTACCTGGCGTTCATGTCCGACCGTAGTCTGACTGGGTATGACAACATGGATGCGAGCAGTGGCGAACCGGACGAGGAGGTCTATCGTTATGACGCCTCCACGGCGCGGCTTGTGTGCGCGTCATGCGATCCGACCGGCGCGCGGCCGGTGGGATGGCGCGAGCCGCAGCGCACAATCTCTGACACTGCCAGTCTAGGCGAGGGGGCTTGGGCTGGTCGATGGGTGGCTGCCACGATCCCTGGCATGTCAGAAGTGGGGGCACAAAAAGGGGTAACAGAACCCGCACAGGCAGCGTTGTACGAGCCACGCTACATATTGGACAGCGGCCAATTGTTCTTCGATAGCCACGATGCTCTTGTGCCACAGGATGTCAATGGCGTCGGCGATGTGTATGAGTACGAGCCAGGCGGCGAGGGCAGCTGCGCAGCCACGAGCAGCGGTTGTGTCGCGTTGCTCTCGGGTGGCACGGGTCCGGAAGAATCGGCGTTTGAGGATGCGAGCGCGAACGGGAGGAACGTGTTCTTCGTGACCGCAGACAAGCTGGTTCCGCAGGATGTGGGCAATGAATATGACATGTACGACGCACACGTATGCAGCACCGAAGCTCCCTGCCCCGCCTTGGTGGCGACGCCGCCGCCGTGCGACACGGCCGACTCCTGCAAACCCGCCGAGGCGGCCCAGCCCGGCGTCTTCGGCTCGTCGGGCAGCGCGACCTTCTCCGGTCCGGGCAACCCCCCGCCGCCTGCGCCGGCAGTCGTCAAACCGGCGGTGAAGTCCTTGACCAAGGCGCAGAAGCTCGCCAAAGCGCTGAGGGCTTGCAGGCAGAAGCCAAAGAAGAAGCGAGCGCTGTGCAAAAAGCAGGCACGGAAGAAATTCGGTGCTTCGAAAGCGAAAAAGTCGGCGAAGGGGGGGGAGCAACATGTTTAGGCGATCTATCCCTGTCCTCCTCGTTTCTCTGGTGTCGCTGGTCGGCGCCGCGCCGGCTATCGCCGAAACCGAAACCCGCCCCGTCTGGAACGTCCGCGCGATCGTCGCGCCGGCGAACCTTCCGCTGGGCGGCAAAGGCGTCGTGCTCGTTACGGTCACGAATCTCGGCGACACGTTCGCGAGTGCCACCGCCGCGCCGATCAGGATCTCCGCGCATCTGCCGGCCGATGTGAGAGCCACGTCGATCAGCGAGGACGAAACCTCCACGAGCACAGCAGAAGGACGTCCGATGACGTGTGAACTGGCTTTGCTTACGTGTGAAGCGACGAGCGCTAAGGTGTTGGCTTACGAACCCGTGGAGGTCGTGATCCATGTCCGGGTCGAACCGGATGCGCACAGCGGCCCGATTGAGATGTCAGCCTCGGGTGGGGGCGCCGCAACGGTGTCTGCGAGCGATCCTTTGACAGTAAGCGGGGCTCCGGTGAAATTTGGGTTGGAAAGGTTTGAAATGCAGCCGCTCGACGCTGATGGTTCGCTCGACACGCAGGCCGGCTCGCACCCGTTCCAGTTCACGACGACGCTCGGGTACAACCTGACTGCCGCAGAGGAAGAACGAGGAAGAGGAGGAGAACCCAGGTTTGAGGAACTGGTTGCTGCGCCGTTAGCATTTCCGAAGGATCTAACGTTCGACCTGCCGCCGGGTCTGATCGGTGATCCGGGCGCGGTCCCGCAGTGCCCACTCCGGGAATTCGCTGGTGGCCATTGTCCGCGGGATACCCAGGTTGGTGTTATCACCGTGTTCCTCTCGGGCGTTGGGACGAGCTTGGAGGCCGATTTTGGCCAGCCGTTTATTGCGATCGAGCCCGTGTATAACCTCGAACCGTCGTTTGGTGAGCCCGCGCGCTTCGGGTTTGTCGTTATCTCAGATGGGGAAGTCCCGGTCGTTATCGATACGTCGGTGCGGACGGGCAGCGATTACGGTGTAGTAGTGAGCGTCCGTAACACCAGCCAGCAGGTTTCGTTCGTCGGCTCCCAGTTGAGCTTCTGGGGCGACCCAGGCGATCCCCGCCACGACCTTGCCCGCGGCGAAAGCTGCCTATACAGCAATGAAGTGGGCGTCGATGGATGTGAGGAAGAAAGTGCGTCCAAGCAGGTGCCGTTCCTGTCGTTGCCGGCGTCGTGCAGCGGCCTGTCGGACCCGTTCACCGCGAGCATGGAAGCGACGTCGTGGGTGGAACCGAATCCAGAACACCCCCCGGCCGCGGAATACCGCCTCCATGAAAGTGGCGGCGAACCGCTCGGGATGACCGGCTGCAACAAACTCCCGTTCAACCCCTCGATCACGGTCGCCCCGGACAGCGAACAGGGAAGCACCCCGACCGGTTTGACCGTCGGCGTCCACGTCGACCAGACCGCCGCGCTGAACCCCACCGGGTTGACCGAGGCGGACGTCAAGAACACGACGGTCGCGCTGCCCCAGGGCGTCCAGCTCAGCCCCTCCGCGGCCGACGGGCTGCAGGCGTGCTCGCTGTCGCAGATCGGCTTCACCGGTGTGAACCCGGAAACCGGCGCGGACGAATTCACGCCAAGCGCGCCGTCGTGCCCGGATGCGTCGAAGGTCGCGAGCGTGAGCATCGAGACGCCGTTGCTGCCCAACGAATTGAAGGGCGCGGTGTATCTCGCGGCGCCGCAGAACTTCGCGGGGCTACCGCAGAACCCGTTTCAGTCGCTGATCGCGATGTACCTCGTCGCCGAAGACCCGGTTTCGGGCACGCTTGTGAAGCTCCCGGGGAGGGTCACCCCCAACCCCGAAACGGGGCAGCTCGTCTCGACGTTCGAAGACACCCCGCAGCTGCCGTTTGAAGACCTCGAACTGCACTTCTTCGGTCGGCGCGCGCTCCCCTGGCGACGCCCGCGCTGTGCGGGACGTACACGACGCAGGCGTCGTTCACGCCGTCCACGGAAACCCCGCCGACTGAAACGTCATCGAGCTTTGACATCGACTCGGGGCCGCACGGCGCGCCGTGCCCCGACCCGCTGCCGTTCGCACCGTCGCTGACGACGGGCACGACGAACAACCAGGCGGGCGGGTTCAGCCGATCTCACGCTGACGATGAGCCGCGAAGACGGCCAGCAGAACCTGCAGGCGATCAGCCTGCACTACCCGCCGGGCCTGTCGGGGATCCTCACGGGCGTCGAACTGTGCGGCGAAGCGCAGGCCGAACGCGGGGACGTGCGGCCCGAACAGCCAGATCGGCGAAACGACCGTCAGCGTCGGTTTCGGCAGCGAACCGTACACGGTCACCGGCGGCAAGGTCTACCTGACCGGCCCGTATGAGGGCGCGCCGTTCGGCCTGTCGATCGTGAACCCCGCGAACGCCGGCCCGTTCCATCTGCGGGAACGCTGATCGTGCGGGCGAAGATCGAAGTCAACCCGCACCACGGCGGCGTTGACGGTCACGAGCGATAACAGGGGTCCGTACAAGATCCCGCAGTTCATCGACGGGATCCCGCTGCAGATCAAGCACGTCAACGTGACGTCGGTGGGCACGGGAAGTTCACGTTCAACCCGACGAGCTGCGACCCGACACATGGCATCGAAGGCAGCCTTCCAGCACGGAAGGCGCGAGCTCGAAAGCGCTGTCGGTGCCGTTCCAGGCGACGAACTGCGCGAGCCTGAAGTTCACGCCGAAATTCTCGGTCTCGACGAGCGGGAAAACGAGCAAAGCCGATGGCGCGAGCCTGACCGCGAAGGTGACGGAGCCCAGCGAACCGCAGGGCAGCCAGGCGAACATCGCGAAGGTCAAAGTCGAACTCCCCAAGCAGCTCCCCTCCCGCCTGACGACGCTGCAGAAAGCATGCACGCGGCGCAGTTCGAAGCCAACCCCGCAGGCTGCCCATCGCCGTCGGTGATCGGGCACGCAAAGGTCATCACGCCCGTTGGTGCCCGTCCCGTTGGAAGGCCCCGTCTACTTCGTCAGCCACGGCGGCGAAGCATTCCCAGCCTCGACGATCGTCCTACAGGGCTACGGCGTGAAGATCGATCCTCGTCGGCACGACGTTCATCAGCAAAGCCGGGATCACCTCGACGACGTTCAAGACGGTCCCCGACCAGCCCTTCAACACCTTCGAACTGACCCTCCCCGAGGGCAAGTACTCCGCGCTGGCGGCGAACGGCAGCCTGTGCGGGCAGAAACTGACGATGCCCAACGAATTCATCGGCCAAGAACGGCGCCAAGATCCACGAGAGCACCACGATAGCCGTAGAAGACTGCTCCAGCTCCCTGTCCTTCGAACACAAGATCGAGAAGAGGACGCTGACCCTCCAGGTCTATGCCCACCGAATTCGGCGGGCAAGATCACAGCGCGCGGCAGGGGCCTGTCCTCGAAGACGAAGGCCGCGAAGGGCCAGGAAGACGTGACGTTCAAGCTCAAGCAGAAGCGGGCCGGCAGGCTGAAGACAACGGTCAAAGTCGTCTTCACCCCGAGCACGGGCAAGGATCGCAAGAAGCAGGCTAAGAGCGCGAAGCTCAGGTTCAAGCGGTGGTGTAAGGGGCCTGTTCGAGCGCCACCTTGCCCTCTCCGGTGACGCTCGCAGAGGTCCCCTCGCGTGTCCCCACGCGCGAGGGGGCCGGCAGCGCTGAGCGCCGTGGCTCCAATCCCTGGGCCACGGCGCTCGCTGTCCTGACAGCGGTATGGGTGGCGGCCCTCGTGTGCCTCGTGCCGGCGCCGGGCGCGAGCGCGGGCGAGTATCACGTGTACTCGTGCCGTACGCCGGCGGGGGAAACCGCGCCGGTGGATGGGTGGAGCGGGTCGGCGGGCCCGTCCTACAGCGACTATGCAAGGGACACGTGCGGGGAAGGCGGGGCGTTGACGGCGGCGCTGGGGGCCGTGAAGGCCCACGAAGCGAATGTGGATCTGGCGACGTGGGACTTCAGCACGCCGGCGTTCGACACGATGCTGGGGGCGACGTTGTGGCGGGCGGCGGACGCGGACGGCGGCGAAGGCGTGAACGCGACGTATGAGACGTGGCTGGCGGGACCGAACGAGAATAGTCTGTTCGATCTTGCGTTTACCAGGCCGGCTGCACGGTGGGGGTCGGCGAGCAGTCGCAGCCGCTCGCGGAATCAAACAGGGTCGTCGTGCCGGCTGCGAACCTCGGCGCGCACCTGTATCTGAACGCCATGTGTGAGGGGTCGTTCTCCGGTACTTGAATGCCCGGCCGGCCGTCGGGGACGCCAACGGCTATGCCGCGGCCGTGTACCTGTACGCGGCCGACATCCTGCTCGAACAGAAGCGCCGGTCCCACAGCGAGCAACGTCAGTGGGGAACTCGCGACCGCGGCGACGGTCGCGGGGACGAGCGATGTGATCTTCAGCGCGAGCGACCCCGGCGCGGGGGTGTGGGAGGCGACGTTCAGCGTCGGATGGGAAGGTCGTGCAGAGCACGGTGCCGGATGAAAACGGTGGGCGCTGCCGGGACGTGGGGCAGAGCGCGGATGGGCTGCCGGCGTTTCTGTATCTGCAGCCGTGTCCGGCGTCGGAGAGCGTGGACGTGGGGTTCGACACGACGGTCCTCAGCAACGGCGAGCACCACCTGGTCGTGAGCGTGCTCGACGCGGCGGGGAACTCCGCGCCGGTGCTCGACCGCGAGATCAACGTCGAGAACCCCATGCCCGCGCAGACGGGCGCCGGCGCGGTCAAGAAGCCGGTGAGCCTACAGCGCGCGCTCGCGCGGGCGCGGCTCACGTTGAAAGTCTCACCGCGCAGGGTGAGCGCGAACCGGCGTGTCTCCTTCTCCGGGCGGCTGCTGGGCGGGTCGATCCCCAAGGGCGGGAAGCTGCTGGTCGTGGAGGGGCGGCGCTCGCGGCGCGGGGGTTGGCTGAAGTTCGACGTGATCCGCACGGGCGCCCGGGGGCGCTTTCATGCTGGTTATCGCTTTACGTTCCTCGGGCCTGGGCATTGGGAGATCCGGGTGCTCGCGGAAGCCGAAGCGGGCTATCCGTTGCTGCGGGTGGTCGCGGGTGGTGCGGGTGTGGGTGGGGTAGCTGCCTCGGGTGGGCTCGACACCGACGACCCCTGCTTCTGGCCCCGGCGGCTATCCGGCGTGGGACGGCGTTCCCCATGACGAGCTGCCGTTGCGGTTCCCCTTCGGTCTTGCGCTGATCGCGTTGCTGAAAGACCGCTACGGGTTCCCCGCGGGCGAGATCCTGGCGCAGACGCTCAACCGTGGCGCCGTCAGCTACATCCGCGGCGGCGTGATCGAGGTCGATGAGCGGGGCGATACCTCCGTGACGCTATGGGTGCCCGCGTTCGCCGACCAGCAGGCCGACGTGCGCGAGCGCGAAGAGCCCGCCGAGCACGTTCGCGCTCGGCGAGGGCGAGCGGTGGGAGATCACCGAGCTGGCGTTCGCCGCGCTCGGCGCCGCGATGCCCGACCGCGTCGTGCACTTCGGGTTCCTGACCCCCGAGGGCTCGTTCGTGCTCGACTGGCACGAGTACTGCCGGCACTACCCCTATCCTCCCGAATTCGTGCTTGGGTATTGGGAGTGCGAGGGCTCACGGCCGGGGTCGTGCTCTGCGGTATGAGGGGTTGGTCGAGGCGCAGGCCGGTCGGCCGTGAAGATGGCGAGTACGTCGTGGCGCGCTGCCCTCGCGATGTCGTCGTCTCGACCATCCCAGGGGGGACCCGACAGAACCACCCCAACACAGGCCACCGCAGCGCTTCGTCTACGACTCAGCCACGCAAACCAGCCAGGGAGGGTGGGGAATTTCGATGAGCGAGTCTGAGGAGTTTTGCGCGAGCACGCTCAACGCCACAGTCGCTGTGGGAGGAAGACAGGGCTCATGTCGAATCGTTCTGGCGCACGCTCGGGAGGCGGGTCACGCCGGCGGAGACTCGCAGCCGGACGCGGCGGTTGGCGAGGCTTCCTGGGCGGGTGGCGCGGGAGGCCGCGTTGGATGAGCGTGACCGGGCGATCTTCCGGGAAAGCGAAGCCCGGAGAACGTATCGGGCGATCGGCCGGGAGCATGGGATCTCCGGCCAGCGCGTGCGGCAGATCGTGGATCGCGAACGGAAACTCGCGGCCCGATTTCGCTGCGGGAGCCCGGTGAGCGCCCGGCCGGCGTGGTGGTAGACGAGCGGCGCGGTCGCTCGGTGATCCAGAAGCCTTCGCAGTCCGTCCTGGCTGGGGGTTTTGGTAGCGGTTGCGTGGCACCCTTTGGCCTGCTGTTCGCCGGCGAGGCTGGATACACCGCTTCGGGGGCGGTGGTCTCGTTTGCGAAGGATTTGGCTCTGGATGGGGTTTTGGTCGCAAACTGCTTCTGCTACCTAAACTGCCGAAAAACGTTGATATCAGGGGATATGGCGGTGAAGCCCCATCGAGCGAAAACCGCTCTAGAAAGCCAACAATCGGCCCTAAAATCTGCATCTCCTAAGCGGTAGATCCAGGTTCGACTCCTGGCGGGGGCATTTCTATGAAAGCGCTGCTAATCAACAGGTTTTTGTAAGCGTTCAGTGGGTTGGGGGACATAACTCCGTTCCGTCGAATTTTGGTGTGTGGAGCGTGCTGAGGCGGAGGCGATTTACGACGCTGGACGGGAGGTCGTCGTTGAGGTTCTCTTGCGGATGGACCGCCGTATCCAGCAGTTGGAGGCGCATGTCACGCGTCAGGATGAGCGGATCGCCCAGCTTGAGCGCGGGCTGAACCGCAGCTCGCGCAACTCTTCTATCCCCCCGAGCGCCGATCCGCCCGCCGGCACACCGAAGCGTGGCAAGGATCCATCGGGCCGCAAACAGGGCGCCCAGCCCGGTCATGAGGGCAAGGGCCGGCCGTTTTTGCCGGCGTGGGCCGTGGATGACGTCATCGAGCATTGGCCTGAGCGCTGTCGCTGCGGGCACGTCTTCGCGCGGGGCGAGCGCTTGAGGGTAGGCGAGCCGATGCGCTGGCAGGTCGAGGAGCTGCCCGTGATCGGAGTCAGGCTTACCGAGCACCAGTGTCACCGGGTACGTTGCCCGGGCTGTGGTGAGTGCCCGCGCGGCGAGTTGCCGGCAGAGGTTGCCCAGAGCGCGTTTGGACCCCGTTTTCAGGCGGCCGTCGCGGCGCTCTCGGTGCGCAACCGTATCTCCCGGCGTGACGTGGTGGAGCTATGCGAGCAGCTGTTCGGCTCGAGGATCAGCACCGGGACGGTGGACGCGATCCTCGCCCGCGCCAGCGAGGCGCTGGCTGAGCCACACGCCGACCTGCTGGCGGCCCTTCGCGGCGCGGGCGCGGTGAATATGGACGAGACGGGCTGGCGGACCGCGGGGGAGCGCCGCGCACTGTGGGGCATCTTCGACCGGCGTCACGCCTACCTACACCTCGCCCCAGACCGCCACGAGGACCACGCCAAGACCCTCCTCGCGCAGACGAAAGCGATCGTGACGTCCGACCGCTGGTGGGCTTACGCGCACCTCCCGTTGGCTCGCCGGCAGCTTTGCTGGGCGCACCTGAAGCGAGATTTCGCTGCGCACGCCGAAGGACTTACCACGGAGAAAGAGTTCGGCGAACACGGCCTCGCTCTCTGCGAGCGTGTCTTCTGGGCCTGGGAGGTCTACACGCACACCGGCGATCGGCACGAGCTGAAGCGCACGATCCGTCGGCTGCAAAGCGAGTTCAAACCAATCGTCGGCCGCTACGCCTCAAAACGGGCGCGCAACAAGTACTGCCGCGGCATGGCACGCAACCTCATCAAGGCATGGCCCGCACTATGGACATTCGCTACCCACGATGGCGTGGAACCGACCAACAACCACGCCGAGCGCGCTCTCAGAGGCGCAGTCATCTACCGCAAGCTCTCTCTCGGCACCCAGTCCGAGAGCGGCGAACGCCGCATCGAGCGACTCCTCTCCGCGCACACCACCTGCCGCCTACAACACCGCTCCCTCACCGTCTACCTCACCGAAACACTCACCGCTCACGCCCGCGGCGACCCCATCCCACTACTCACCTGAACAGCCCAACCCACTGAACGCTTACAGGTTTTGGAACGATATACCTACTCCTCACTAGCGGGCGCGGAAGCACAAATGAGCGTTTTGTGCCCATTTGTGCCCAATCAGCACTCCGACGAGAGTCCGCAGACGCTCCTGGCGGGATCGTCGGGACGGTGGTTTGACCGACGCCCGAGCTAGCGGGCGGAAACGGGGCTCGGCCTGCCGGTCCCGGCAAGCTCGCTCCACGGCGGCTGAGCTTCGGTGTTGCCCATCGTGGCCCAGTCAGCGCCGCCAACGAGCGTTCGCAGGCGCGCCTTGGCGGCGGGGTCGCGGCGCATCGCGTGCCGGTAGACGCGCAGCGTGAAGCCAGGGTCGGTATGACCGAGCTGGTCCATGACGCTTCCCGGATCGACTCCGAGCGCAACCAGGATCGAGGTGAACGTGTGGCGCAGCTTGTGCGGCGTGAGTCCGTCCGGGAGTGGTACCTCTCCCGCTTCGATCAGCTTCTCGTTGGCCTTCTTCACGGACTTGGCCAGCGCGTGTGTCCGGATGTTGGATTGGGCTCGTTCGGTTCCCGCCGCGCTGGGGAAGACGAATGCGTTGGGAGTCGTGCCGGGAGCCTGGGCCTTGTAGGCGGTCAGCTCGTCGCTCAGCGCGGGCAGGATGTCGATCTGCCGCATGCCCGCCTCGGTCTTGGATTCGCGGACCGTGATCCGGTTGCCCGCGAGGTCGACATCTCGCCAGCGCAGCGCCGCCAGCTCCGAGATTCGCAGCCCGGCGAACACGAACGTCGCCAGCAGGGCCCGCCGGTAGACGAGCCCGCCCTTCTGCTCACGGCCTCCCTTGATCTCGGCGTGAGCGTCGAGCTCGCTCGCGGCGCTGAGCAGCGCTTCTATCTGCTCGGCCGAGTCCAGCCACACCGGAGTCGGCTTGCTGGCCTTGAGTCGGCGGCGCTTGCCGCGAGCCGCGTTGCGCTGGATCAGCTCGTACTCGACGGCGACCTCGAGAATCTGTCCGAGGCGAGTGATCGTCTTGTTGATCGACGTGACCGAAAGACGCCGCTGTCGCTTACGTTTGCAGCCGCGTTTGTCCGTGTACGTGTCGATCACCGGTTTGCCCTTGGACCGGTGTCTTGTTGCCAACGCCGTCATGTGGGTGGAGGCTAGGTGGAGGATATGTCGACAATCCTGACGTGATCGATGTTCGCGACGACCTCCGCCTCCCCGTTACGAAGGAGGAGGGCGATGATTGCATCTCGGTCGATCTCCCCTTCGGCCACCATCTGTGCACCTCCATTGATGCCGTCACGAGCGAAGCGCCATGCAACCTCTCTGCTGAGGGTCCAACTGTAACCGCGTTGACCGTTCGGATGATCAAAGCCCCGGAAGACACGAACCACGACCGGAAGCTTTCCAAGCTCGGCCCGCTCGTGCTCGCTCATCATCGCTGAGCGACCGGGACGTGACGAGCCCAGGACGGAAATCCAATCTTGGAGCTGTACGAAGCTCGTGAAGGTGTAGCTCGCCCAGACCACGGACGCGAGTCGCCAGTACTCCTCGTCGGTAAGTTTCTCTGCGTATCGCAGAAACGCGGCAAGCCGATATTCCGGGGTGTGCTCGAAGATTGCTTCCTCCCACGCCTCTCCCTTCTCGATCTCGGCAAGACGCTCGCGAGCCTTCGCCAGAGCCAGATTTGCGCGTCCCTCTTCCCCAGGCCTTACCGGCACTGGCAAGACTTCATTGAAGAGCGGATGAGAAATCCAGAGTGTCCCTGCAGGCAACGGATGCCCAAGCAGTTCAGTCAGCGGCGTAGAGTGGGCGAGAAGCTCTGGATCGAGTTGTGTCATGGCACAGACATCTCAGCACAGGGCATAGGCTCTTGCCGATGCAGCTGCCTTCCGATGACGCCACGCTCGAACGTTGCTGTCGTCTGGTCAACATCGAGCTTCATGCCGTCGCCCTTCAGCGCAGGCGTCTTCGCTCCAGCGAGCCGGAGGACGAGGACTTCATCATGCGCTGGTGGACAGACCTTGGGTTTCTTATCGTGGCGTTGCTCCGACTGCGACGGGCCGCGGGCGTTGTCCTCGGAACGACCTACGCCTCCGACGAGCTGCGTTCAGCCCTGGCCACGTTTGACGCTGCTACTCCCAGCCTCCGCCTGATGCGCAACATCGCCGAGCACGCCGACGATTACGCAGTCGATAGTCCGAAGCGGCACGTCAAGACGATCGATCGCCGACAACTGGAGGTAGGTCAATGGGATGGCACGACCTTCCATTGGCTCCAAGAGACCGACGGTACACCACACCAGCTCAATATCGATGTCGCACTCGCCGCAGCAGAAGATCTCTTCAGGGTCATGCGGGGGACTCTGACTCGAGCAGCTGAACCAAACGAGGCGGACCCCGAGCGCCCCCGAACGCGGCCGTAGACTCTGCAGACGTGGATCTGACTGCTGTGATTGTCGGCCTCGGCGGCGTCGCGCTCGGATCGCTCCTGACGGCGCTGTTGACCCGCCGCAATCAGCGGCGCTCACGTGGAGACGATCTGCTCGCGCAGACGGCGAACGACGCGATAGACGCCATCTCTCAGGTAGCCGGAGGTACATCCTCCGACGCTCAAGCTCGCTACGCCTCGGCTGTTTCCCGTGTGGCACTGCACGGCGCTCCGCAAGTAGTCGAAGCCTGGCGCACCTTTCAAGATGACGCCACCACTGAGACCGACGACGGCCGTGCTCGTATGGTCGCTGCGATCCAGTCCACGCGCGCGCAGTTGGGCCATGGTTCTGCCTCGGATGCCGACCTGCACGTACTGCTGTTCGGTCCTGGCGGACCGCGACATCCTGACGCTAGCCGCTCTCGACCAGCCTTCTAAACATACTGGCCATCTTGTCCCCGAGTTCCCACACATCACTGTTGCTGAGCGCTGGGCCGGGAGGCCAATCCAACGGCGACGGTTCAGGGTAGATTCTTCTAATTCCCGCAGCGAAAGGTCCGCTCGGAATCGGTGCGCCATAGCGGAATCCATCTGGAAGCGTGAGCAGTACAAAGACGATAGGACCCGCTGTGAATGTCGTGACCTGACCGTTCATCGGCGGATCGCGTTTAGGATCGATCGGGCGGACCGAACCATGCACGATGTGCATACCGTGGTGGCGATAGCGCATCGTCCAATCGGCGCCCGTGTGCTGCCCGAGCCACACGGTCGCGCGCTCTGGTAGAAGGTGCTCGCTGTGCATCCGATCGAAATCGGCGGCGCTGGTGGCTTTGGTCTTCGAGTTGGAGAACTCCGCGACCATGTTCTTCAGGCATACCCACGTCGCGAGGATCTTCTGGTCTTCACAGGTCACATGCCTCTTCTCTCCAAGGATAAGCGGGCGCAGGATCGGCTTGGTGGCGTCCTCCAAGACACTCATCCAGCCGGTGTTGCAGTCTCGGCAGACGACGCGCGGCTTGAATTTGCTCTGGAGCACCCCGCGGTACTCGCGACTCTCCAGCAGCTCCGCCGGCTCGCCATCCCTGAACCTGGATAGACGCTGGGTACCCGGCTGCCGAGGCAGCAGGTCACGCATCCATTCAGGCCAGATGTGCTCGTGCGTGCTCGGCCGGGCGGGACCGAACGGGAGACAACAGAAGATGCACAGCTTCAGTGCGGCACCTCGCTTTTGATGCTCATCGCCCGTTCAGGTTGGTCGTGGCCACACTCACGTAAGGCATACGATGCCACTGTGCAGTTCAGTGCGGGCAGCCGAGTCGGTCCGTGGTGTTTGGTGCGCCCGCTTGGTGAGGGCGGCAACGCCGAGGTTTGGGTTGCGCGTCGCGATAACGAGACCGAGCAGGCGGTCAAGATTCTTCGTGATCGCAGACCTGACGCGGTGTCGTACCAGCGGTTTCGTCGTGAGATCGAGACGCATCGCCAGCTCGGCACGCGCGCGGATCTCGTGCCGATGCTCGATTGGCACCTTCCGGAGGAGCCGGACCGTCGAGACCGTGCGTGGATGTCGATGCCGATCGCTGAGCCCGTCCGCGACGCGCTGGCGAGTGCGCCTTTGGAGCAAGTGGTCGAAGCGGTTGCAGCGTTCGCCGAAACGCTCGCCGACCTGCAGACGCAGTTCGGGATCGCACACCGCGACGTCAAGCCCGGCAACCTGTACCGGCACGACGATGGCTGGGCAGTCGGCGATCTCGGCTTGATCGACCTACCAGGAGCGGACTCGCTGACGGAGACCGATCGCATCGTTGGCCCCGCGAACTTCGTCGCGTACGAGATGATGAGCTCACCCGCCACCGCCGACCCACATCTCGCCGATGTCTACTCCCTGTCAAAGACCCTGTGGGTACTTGCCACTGGACAAACCTGGCCGCCACCAGGCCATCAACCTCAGAACAACGCACTGCAGGCGATCGGCGCCTACCGCGCCCATACGCGCACTGCCGACCTGGATCGCCTGATCGACCAGAGCACGCGTGGTCCGGCTGAGCGACCATCGCTCGCGAGCTTTGCGTCGGAGCTGCGCGCCTGGTTGGATGAGGCTACGGTGAACGAGCAACCTGATCTTGATCTAGGCGACGTGGCTGGGCGCATCCGCACGCAGCTCGCACCGGAGATGGCCAGACAAGAGCTCATAGAGGCGCGTCTCGAGGCCTGCCGGGCGGACGCTGTCCAGCTCGGCGAGCTGCTAGAGCCCCTGATCCGAGCGGTCGAAGAAGCTGCTCCGAATGCCGACCGGCACCCCGACATGCAACTCGTGCGGCCAATGCTGCTCCCACCACCGACGATTGGCGCGCCATCGGTCGACCAGAGTTGGCTGCATGGAGTAAGGATCGTGGGTCCAGGAACGCTACCGATGGCATTCGATCTGATGGCGGTGGTCGCGGCGCTCGACAACGGTCTCGAGCACATCGCGGGCGCATGCATCGTCAAGCGCGAACGCGTGATCGGCGTCTCATTCACGCAACGCTATGGACACATCCAGGTCACGCCCGGAAGCCTGGAGTCACGCCAAGCCATTCGTGCCCTCGTCAACGAGATGCGTGAGGATCTGCGTGCTGCCCTGCAGGCCTTTGCTGACGCCATCGAGACCTGAAACGAGTGCTGAAATGAAACGTCAGCACACTCCGTCTCTAGACCACTGACGCTCCAAAACCACGGCTCCTGCTGAGCCTGGTCGATGACGCCCCTTCGGGGCTGAAAGGAAGTTACGGCCCTTCGGGCCTAGGGAGGTGCCTGCTAGCGCAGTCACCTCCTCAAAGGCGCAGACTATACGCACCCGAGGAGCTAAAGATAAAGATAATTACAGGGAGTTACAGGTAATTCCAGGCTGGTTCAGAGTGTAGTTGATGTGTGAAAAGCGCGGCGCTACGTTCGGCGGGTGCAGACGACTCACAAGATCGAAGGAGCTCCGCCGTGAGGTTCGCGAGATACCTCCTCGCCGAAGCGTCGCGGGGTGACTACTACACCCACGACGGGCAGGGCGGCAAGTCCGCGCCGACCCAGTGGCACGGCCCGGAGAAGCTGTTGCGGTCGTTTGGGATCGACCCGGAGAAGGCCGTCGAGCTGAGGCATCTGCGGACCCTTGATGCAGGGCTTTGATCCCGTCACCGAGAAGCCGATCCGGCCGGCTGGATCGGATGGCACGAGGGTCGCCGGGATCGACCTGAGCTACGCGCCGCCGAAGGAAGTCTCGGCGCTGTGGGCGACCACCGACCCCTACCGCCGTGCGCAGATCGAGGTCGCTCATCGCAAGGCGGTCAAGAGCACGCTGAAGCGGATCGAGCGGGAGGTCGCCTTGCGTGCGCCGCAAGACGACAAGGGTGTCAGCGCTTTGAGAAGGCCAAAGGTCTGCTCGCGCACGGAGGTCGTGCACACGACCAGTCGCTTGGGTAAGGACCAGGACGAGCACGGGATCCCTGACCCGCAGCTGCACTCCCACATCGTGCTGCTCGCCGCCGAACGCAAGGACGGGGTGATCGCCGCGATCGAATCCAAGCAGCTCTATCCGAGCGGCCCGCGAGAACGGCGCGTGGTACCGCGCGAGCTCGCCGCGAACCTCCAGGAGCTGGGTATTGGCATCGAACGCCACCAGGGAAACGGCGAGCGCTACTTCGGCGTGCGCGGTGTGAGCAAGGACCTGTCCGAGCGCTGGTCAACACGCGCCCAGGACGTCGCACCGTGCCGCCAACCTCTTCCGCCAGCGCTACGGCCGAGAGCCCGGCCCCGGCGAGCTCGACGCGCTCACCCTCTCCACCCGCGGGTCGAAGACCGCCGCGTCACCGGAGGAGGTCAACGCCGCGTGGCGCGCGCTCGGCGAGGAGCACAACCAGACCCGCAGGCGCTCCGAGGAAGCGTTCCACGACTGGGGCCTGCACAACGACCCCAACATCGACCTCGCCAAGGAGCTGCTCGCGAACGTCACCAGGGAATCGTCGATGATCAGCACCCACGAACTCCAGGCCAAGGCCTATGAGCTGTGCGCCGGCGTCTGCCGGCCCGCCGAGGCCGACCGGCTCGTCAACGACCTCGCCCGCTCCGGCGAGCTGCTCCAGTTGGAGGACGGCACGTAGACGACACGCCAGCTCCGCGAGCTGGAGCAGACCACGATCGAGATCGCCGAGCGTCGCGCCGACGAGACTGCCGCCCCCGTCAGCGAGCAGTCGCTGCGGCAGGCCCGGCGCGAGATCGGCAAGCAGATCAAAGGGTCGCTCATCCAGGAGCAGCGCGACGCGCTGGAGACGATCACGGGACCGGGTGGATCGCGGTGCTCGTCGGCCCGGCCGGCACCGGCAAGGGCGTCGTCATCTCCACCGCCGCGCGGGCATGGCAGCTGGAAGGCAACGAGGTGATCGGCACCGCGGTCGCTGGCGCGACCGCGCAACGACTCCAAGCCGACGCGAGCCTCGACCGCCTCCTACAGCGCCGACGAGCTGAACTACGGCATCCAGCACGGCCGCATCAAGATCGGGCCCAACACCGTGATCGATCTTCGACGAGGCCGCGATGGCCGACCACGAACGGATCGCCCCGCTCGTGAAATTGACGGCCGAGCGCGGCGCCAAGCCGCTGCTCGTCGGTGACGCCGCCCAGCTCTCCGCGCATCGGCCCCAGCGGACTGTTCGCCGCGCTGGAAGGCAAGGTCCCCACCGCCGAACTGCACGAGGTCCACCGCGCCAACCACGAGTGGGAGCGCAAGGCGTGGCAACAGGTCCGCGCCGGCGAACCCGGACCCGCGCTCGCCCAATACCAAGCCCACGATCGCCTCCACATCCACGACACCCGCGCCGAAGCCGCCGAGGCGATGGTCGAGAACTGGGACCAAACCGCAAGACCCTCGCCAACGGTCAGGCCGTGATGATCACCGACGCCTCCAACGTGGAGCGCGACCAGATGAACGCGATGGCCCAGGAACGCCGCGTCGCAAGCTGGCGAGCTTGGAGCGGACCAGGTCGAGCTGCCCGGCAAGCCCTACGGACTGCGCGCCGGCGACGAGGTCATCTTCACCGCCAAATTTCCCGTCGCCCGGCGAGCAGCGGATCAAGAACGGGATCACCGGGACCGTGATCGACGCCAGCCGCCGCGAGGACAAGGTCACGATCAAGACCAACGAACACGAGCCCCGCGAGGTCGAGGTCGACACCGAGCAAGTTCTCCGACCTATCTCTCAGCTACGCGGTGCACGTCAACAAGGGCCAGGGGATCACTGCCGAGACCTAGCGGCATCCTGATCGGCGGCTGGCAGACCGACAAGGAGCACGCCTACGTCACCCTCAGCCGCGCCCGCGAGCAGACCCAGATCTACGTCTCCCGCGAGGACCTCGGCGAGCAGGGCTTCGACACCGGCGCGATGGAACGCCTCGCCGAGAAGATGAAGCGCAGCCGCGCCCAGCAAGCAACGATCACCAAGAAGATCTCCGAGCGCGGTCCGGAGCGCCAGCAAGCTACGGAGCGCCCACAACAGCGCGAGCACGCGACCAACGTCAACCGCAGCGGCGACGTAGGCGAACAGGCTCGCGAAGTCGAGGCGATCGAACACCTCGCCGAGCACCTACGCAACGAGGGAGCCGGCGAGGCCACGATCACCCAGGAGATCGCCAAGCAGACCGCCGGGCGCGAGGCCGACCTGGAGCGCAACACCCAGGCCCAAGCCGAACACGAGCGCTACATCGACCAGGTCCTCCAACAGCAGCGACAACGACTGCTCGACGAAGAACACCGCGTCAATCAGACCAAGGACGCCGACCGCGACCCAGTCCAGCCCGAACCCTCAGACCCCGTCCCCGACCACCAGCCCGAGCAAGTCGAGCGCGACCCCTACATCGAGCAGGCCATCCAGGAGGAGCGAGACCGCCAGCAGGCGTTCGACCAGGGCATCGAGTCCGACAACGACCGCAATCTGGGATTGGGGATCGAATAGCGGTCGGGTCGGTTAGCCCGAATCCGAAGTCGCCGACACGGCGAGGGTGGTGCTCCCCTGTGACTCAAAGCGAGCGGTAGACCAGATCTCGGCACTAAGGTCGCGGTAGAGCCTTTGCCGCTCGTCAAGGTCAGCCGTCTTGAACTCAGCATGCGGCGCAAAGTGAATCCCGGAGCGTTGGAGGTACTCCAAGAAGCTGGGGTTGCGCTCATAGCACTCATCGCAGAGTGAGCGCGCGAGTAGGTCTTGCGAGTTGTAGTGAGGCCGCTTTTCAGCGTAGGCCAGTGCGCCATAACTCCGGTTGAAGCTGCGCGGCAATAGAAGCAAGTCTCCCAGTCGGTTCCGATACTCGCCAAAGCTGTGCTCGTTGCCGAACTCGTCCTCGTGGCGCTCAGGCTTGTCCGCCCAGATGTGCTCGATGTCGTACGAATCGGCCCGCTTGCGATCGATATACGTGCCAAACGTCATCTGGCGGCCCGCTTGTAACTCCAGGTGCGCAGTCAGTCGCGCTAGGAGATTGCGCACATGGTTGTGGTTTTGCTGGTGCAGGTGAAAAGTGAGGATGCCATCGAGCGGCGAGTATTCGTTTGCGGCCTCGTCGTCGAGCGCCGCAGCCTTGGACTTCAGAATGCCAGCTAGCTCGGAGACGCTGGTGCGCCGGATGTCGCGTATCACATTGAACATCGCGTATTGGATCGAGGAATACGCGAGCGTCCGACGGTTGACTATCCGGCGGAACACAAAGATGTCGATGTAGCCAGCAACCAGGTTGAACTTTCTCCGCACGGTATCTTCCTCATCGTCGTCGATGAGTGCCGCGAGTAGCAGGGGCGGTTGCAAAGTAAAGCCGCTAGCGGCGTTGTAATAGAGGTACTCGAGACCGGCTACTTCTTCCCACTCAGCGCGACATATCAACTCATACCACCGCGCGAACCGCCGGAACTGATTGTGGACAAAGCCTGCGAAGTCAGTACTTGAGCGCAGCCCCATGTGTGTCTCGCCATTGTCACGCACCCACTTGTGAAACGAGCTACCGATATGCTCAAAGTCCTGGTTGCTAGACCCGCGCTTTCGTTCGCGCATCGTCTTGGCGTACTGCGCCCGCAGCCAATCTCTAAAGAAGGTAGCGTCCTCGTCGTCCCCCCACTCCTGCAGTGCAACGATCTCACGCCGCCAGACCCCATCGGCTCCCGCCCGCGCCTCGTCGGTATCAAGCTTTGAAAGCAAGTAAGCCTTGAGCATCTCTGCTGGCGTCAGCGAGAGACCACGGTCATTCATGGTCTCGAAGATGGCGTAAGCGTCATCGTCGTTGTAGGTTGTGATCTCGACGAGCTGCACGTTGTCCAGCAGCCAATCGAGAAAGTACGGAAGTACCTCGGGGCTCGTGAGGTCCTCCGCGAACAACTGCTCGATGTCGACATAGCGATCCACGAGAGTGGCCACCGAGCCGTGTTCGTCGGGCGGCTCGAACTCATCGCCCGAGAACAGCGCTCGCATGCAGTCACGGCGTTCCTCAACATCGAGGTGAAAAGACTGCTCGCCGTATCGTTCGGAGTAAATCAAGTCATCAAGTGGCACCTGAACGTCGTACCCCGCTTGGACATGGTGCAGAAAGATCAGCACCAGCGTCAGGGTGGTGAGGCGCTGTTGACCGTCGATGAGGAAGCGCTGGCTGCCCTTACGACTAACAACGATTGGGCCAAGAAAGTAATGAGGGTATTCGCGAACCTTCTGCCGGCTGTCGCCTGGCTCAAAGCTCGCCATGAACCGCGTCTCCAAGTCTTGCAAGAGGTCTTCGACGTGCTTGCGCTCCCAGCGGTACTCGCGCTGGTAGTAGTCGATGCCGTACTTCTCGCTCAGCAGCGCCCGTACGGTCTTCGCGTCACCGTCAATCGTATTGATCACGTTCATTGCTTCCGACCCAGCCCGTTGTGGTTGGTACGGCGGCTGACCGTAGCACCCGCCGATTGAAACGGGCTTGCGACCCGTCTCGGCGTGGGATCAGGCGAGGCGCGGCTCCTCTATGCGGGCTCTGAGCGATACACACGCATCGACGGCTTGCCCAGCTCGCGTGGAGAGCTCTGGCGGCAGATCGTCTTCTCTGGAGCACAACGGGCAGATGCCGGCGAAGCCCTTGCGTCCCCGTCTGCTCCATTCCTTCAGGCGCTTCTCGAGCAGCGGGGTGCCCTTCCACGTCTGTGCGACGGTGAGCTTAAGGCCCTCCGCGATCGCCTTCCTAGTCTCTCTCGCACCTCGGCCATACCGATGCTGCCCATAACGGCGTTCCAGATTGCCGGTGAAGCCGAGGTAGTGCTGGCGGCCCTCCGTGGTTCGCCCAGAGAAGTGCACAAGATAGATCTCCCCACGCGCATCCGGGGCTGGAAACCCGTTCGTGGACATGGCCAGGCGAACATCGGCTGTCCTACCCCACAGCGTGAGTCGGTCCCGGATGCCTCGACGGAGGGACGGCATTCGCGCAAACCCTTGAGAGCCGGTGCCGGGACGTAACAGCATCACCGAGGGGTGCGTGGGTCGGGTTCCATGTGACCCTGTTGGGGGCGGGCTGGTTGAGGCAACGACCTCGCCAACGACGGCGAGGAACATGGGTACTAGCGCCCGCCCGCAGCGCTAGCAGCCATAGCGGAACGAGCCGATCTCCCTCAAGAGGCGGGTGCGGGCTGCAACGTCAGCTTCCAGTCGACCGCCACGTTTTCGAGAGCCCGAGGCGGCGGGTCGGTCAGCAGGATCGGATCGTCGATGGCTTCCAGGTTGGCGCGGCCCTCGAACAGTGCGAAGCAGGGCAGGCCGTCGAGTCGCGAAGGGAAGCGGATCGCAGCGCAGCCGAGCTCGTCGTAGGCGTCGGCGGCGATCTCGCGGGTAACGCTGCGCCGCGGGAGTGTTATCTCAGTGATATCCAGGTGTGTCATGCCGTGGGCGGCGAGCAACTGCGCGTGGCGGATCTCCATCTCGTGGCGGACGGCGGGGTCGGTGAGGTCGAGGATCTCTCCCTTGGCTTGGATGCGGCATTCGACGAGTACGTTCTGTCGGCGCCAGTCCGCGGTGATCTCCTGTGCTGGCAGATCGGCCGATGCGTCGGCGCCCAGTGTCGCGAGATAGTTGGCGACTTCGTGGGTGTCTCGCCGCAAGTCCGTGAGCACCTCACGCAGTGCGGTCTCGGCCTCGATCGCGCAGTAGAGCGTGCGGAACCGCCGGTCTGGATCGTCGAAACGATGATTCCAGGAGCAGCGCTCCCGCGGTAGGAATCCGATCGGGTCAGAGACGTGACCCACCCGCCAGCGGACTTCGCCGGGCGCTTTCAGCCCTGTGCTGCTCACACGTCTGCGCTTGCAAACTGTCTAGCGGTGCGAACGACGGGGACGAAGTCCTCGGGTGTCTTGCCGGCGCGCAACATCCCGATCGGGGCCTGGTCATCGAGGCGGCTGTTGGTTCCGAACAGCCACGCCTTCGCCGTTTCAGCGTCGTAGGTATCGCGAATCATGGATACGACCTTATAGCCCTCCCGCAGGCGCAGCTCGACCTGTATGGTCGGCCTTGGCCCGCCAGGCTTGCGGTAGCGGCCGATCTGCTTGACGTCATTGAGACCGGCCAGATAAGCGGTCATCCGCTGCCCCAGAGTGTCCTGCAACAACCCCGCGATCGTGGCGACTGACAGCTTGGCCGCATCGTCTTCGAGCTTCTCGGCGGTACTGAGAACAAGTGGCATCGTGGCTCCTCCTTTCGTTGTGGTCAGGATACTACCACGACGTACACTCCAAAACAACCCTCTAAACACACCTTGTTACAGAAGGGGCGATGAAGGAGCTAACCCGAGGGCGCGAGGCGCATAGGAGGGCGATCATGTCGGCAGCGGAGCTGCCGACTGCGAACATGATGGGCTCGGGGAGGGGCTCGGACGACGCCGCGTCAAGGCTCTTGTCTCCGCTACAAGCGCAACTGGCGGGTCAGCCTTGACCCGGCTCAGTGGACACCGTGAGCGCCTCGAATCGGGAGCCATCTACGCCCCCGATCGTTTGGGCACAAGACCATTTTTTGTGCCCAAACCCCCCGAAATTGTACCCAAACCGGCGTTATTCAGCAATGCCCAGAATCGGCGAATCACCTGTATACAAGCCAAAAATAAACCTTCCAGCCGTCCGCCTGAACGTGCCTCCTAAGCGGTAGATCCAGGTTCGACTCCCGGCGGGGGCATGAGGTTGTGCCTGTCCGCCATGGCCTCGCCAACAACGCAGGGCCGCCAGTTGCAAGCATGTAACCCATGCCTCTACATCGCGAGCTCGGCCTGCTGATCGGCTCAGAGCACGTGCTCGACGCTCCGCCCCCGAACTCTCCCTACAACCACGACGCCTCCCGGCGCCGGGGTTTGGACGGTCGCGCCGACGCGGTGGTGCTGCCGGGCAGCGCGCGGGAGGTGGCCGCGGTGGTGGGCTGGTGCTACTCACACGACGTGCCGCTCGTTCCGCGCGGTGGCGGCACCGGTTTGACCGGCGGGGCGGTCCCGACGGAGGGCGGCGTGGTGTGCTCGCTGGAGCGTCTGCGCGGGGTGCGCGAGCTCGAGCCCGCGCTGTGGCGGATCCATGCCGAGGCGGGCGTCACCACGCGCCACGTGCGGCGGCTGGCGCGCGAGAACGGGCTGATGTTCGCACCCGATCCCGGGGCGTCCGAGCAGTCGCAGATCGGCGGCAACGTGGCCACCAACGCTGGCGGGCCGCACGCGCTGAAGTACGGCGTCACAGGCGCCTGGGTGGCCGGGCTGGAGGTGGTCCTCGCCCCGGGGGAGCTGGTGGGACTCGGGGGCTGGACGCGCAAGGACGTGGCGGGGTATGACATCAAGAGCCTCCTGATCGGCTCTGAGGGCACGCTCGGCGTGATCACAGCGGTGCGTCTGCGGCTGCTGCCGGCGCCCGAGGCGGCGCACGTGCTCGTCGTGTTTCTGCGCACGCTCGCGCAGGGGTCCGCGGCGATGCTCGACATCATGGCCGCGGGGATCCAGCCCTCTGCGCTCGACTTCCTCGACGGCGCCACGCTCGACTCGTTGCCCGCGGCTACCCGGGCGGGGCTGTGCCGACGGACGCGGGGTTCGCGCTGCTCGTTGAGGTTGACGGCGCGCGCGAGCAGGCGCAGGCACAGCGGCAGGCGCTCCTGGAGGTGCTCGCGGGCACGGGCAACGGCGCTGTGGTCGCGGTTCATGAGCCTGACGACATCGCCGCGCTGTGGCGCTGGCGCGACAGCTTCAACGGGACGGTCACCGCGGTGCGGGGGGCCAAGGTCTCCGAGGACGTGGCATTCCCCGTAGAGCGTCTGGTCGAGGGGCTCGAGCGCTTCGCCGAGATCGCCGCGCGCCACGGGTTGCGCTCGTGCGCGTGGGGGCATGGGGGCGAGGGCAACGTGCACGCCACCGTGCTGGTCGATCCGGCGCGCGAGGTTGAGCTGGACAACGCGCAGGCGACCGGCGAGGAGCTGTTCGACCTGGTGACTTCGCTCGGCGGGTCGATCGCCGCCGAGCACGGGGTCGGCTGGTCAAAGCGCGGCCGGCTTCAGTCGCAGTGGGACGCGCGGGCCGTCGAGCTGCACGATCAGATCAAGCGCGCATTCGACCCTAAGAACCTGCTCAATCCGGGCAAGAAGCTGGCGGTCCCGCCGGAGCTATGACATTGAGGAGGTGCCGTCTTTCTCGTCCTCGACGTACCCGTCCGCCAGGACGTCGTTCTCATCCGCGTCGTTCTCGTTTTCATCTTTATCGTCGTCGTCTCCCGCGTACAGCGACTCCCGGGCCAGCTCCTGCCCGCGACGCCCAAAGAGCTTGATCTCCAGCAGGTCGCCGCGATAATCGTCGGGCGCGATCAGCGTGAAGCGCTCCTCGATCAGCTCGCACTGATCGACCGCGAGATCGGCCAGCTCGGCCGTGGCCACGCGCCCGCCCGCCAGCAGGGGGCGTCCCCAGACGAGCGTCATCGCGGCGACCGCGCCGGAGTGCCCGCGCCAGGCGCCGATCGTCTCCTCGCACAGGTCGAGCGTCCAGTCGGGGTTGCGTTCGGCGGTCTCGTCGGTGAAGTCGGCGTGGGCGTGGAAGTCGGCCGGGTCCTCGCCGTCCTGGCCGTGTGTTCTCCCGGCCGAGACGAAGCGCACGTAGCCGAACAGCTCGAACCCGCGCGAGGTGATCGCGCTCGCGGGTACGTATGTGCGCCCGTGCCAGGTGCGGTCCGGGTACCACGCGATCTTGCCGGGCTCGCCGAGATCCTCGCCGCCGTCTGAGAGCGCCAGGCACGCCCCCAGGAACTCGGCGCTCAGCCGCTGCGCCCAGCGTCCGTAGGGCAGCGCCTCCTGCGGGGGCTCGGCGGCGAAGCGGGGCAGGACGCGTTCCTCGGGCGGCATTCGGCTCAGACTACTGCGGACACGGCGCGCTACGGTGTCCTTACCGACCGAAGATCGACAGGATCTTCGATCGGCCAGCACGCGTACCGAAGCCGGGAGACACTCGCTCCGCTCGCATCCCCGTTTCGGCCAGCACGCCACGCGGGGTGGGCGGGCCGTCTATCAGAGTGATCGCTTGGTCCGCAGCAGCCTGAGCGGCGCAGTGCTCTCACACGTCGCGCAGCAGTGAGGCGGCGTGCTCGGGCGCGACGATGTTCAGGTTGAGCCCGGTCGACAGCTCAAGTCCTGCGAGGTGGGTCAGGCGCGGGGCGATGTCGATGCGCCAACAGAATCGCTCGACACCACGCGGCGCCGTGCGCACCCACAGGTTCAGCGGCGGGCTCGATCCCAGCAGGCGCGCGAGCCGGCAGAGCCCGTCGTGCAGCAGCGCTGCGCCCGCGCCGTCGGTCTCGAATCGCGCCGCCGGACGGCGTGGGGCGAGCATCAGCTGCAGCGGCAGTCGCGACGCGTACGGGGCCAGCAGCACGCAGTCATCGTCGATCGCCACGATGCGCTCGCCGCGGCGGACCTCCTCGGCGATCACGTCCTCCAGCAGGTCATGGCCCATCGTGCGGGTCGCATACGCCCCGGCGCGCTCGCGCTCGCGGGCGACGTCGGCGGGGACGAAATCCAGCGCGTAGAGCTGGGCGTGGGTGTGGGGCAGCGATGCGCCCGCCTCGCGGCGCTCGTTGACAATCAGCTGCACGTAGGCGGCATGGTCGTAGTGCGCGCGCATGCGCGCGCGCCACACCTCCACCGCCGCAGCGGCCTGCTCGGGGGCCAGTTCAGCCAAGGACAGCACGGACTGGGGCCCGTTGACGATCACCTCGTGCGCACCGCGCGCCGGGCGCGCGAGCAACAGCTCCGAATCGTCCTCGTCCCGCTCTTCGGGCTCGTCGGCGTCGGGCACTAGTGCCGGGATACAGGTTCGGCACCACTCGCACCGTCCACCCGGGCGCGTCCCGCGACCCCCCGCCGGGGCGCAGCGCATACAGCTCCTGCGGCGTACGGTCCTCGTGGCCCTCGGCGAACGGGTCGTGCTCGACGTCGATCGGCTCGGGAGGCTCGCAGCCCGGCGCTCCCCCCGGGCGGCGCGAGCGCTCGCCGGCGATGATCGTACGATGCCCGCTGAGCGGGTCTATGCGGATCTCGGGCACCCTATGGTCCAGGCTCAGCCGGGTCACTCGTCCAGCGCGTAGCGCCGTACGTCGGCTTCGAGCTTGGCCGCGCTCGGATAGGGACCCTGGTGGATGTACTCGCGGCCGGCGCGGTCGTAGAACACGGTGACGGGGGTGAACGAGGAGCCTGTGATCGCGATACCCAGACGGCCGCTGCGGTCGTAGTAGCTCGGATATCCGACGGGCACCGCGCGCATGAACGAGCGCGCGTCCGCGCGGCTTGGGTCGCTGGAGTCGATGCCGATGAACGCGGCCGTGCGCCCTTGCGATACCGACGCCTGCTGGAAGGCTCCACGCTCCTCCTGACAGGGCACGCACCAGGAGGCCCACTTGTCGATCACCAGCGGATAGGAGCGCAGTGCGGCCAGACGTGCGTGCAGCGCGCTCGCGCCACCGGTCAGGATCTCATTGGCCTGGGCGTGCAGCGCGGCCAGTGGTGCGGGCGAACCCTGAAGGCGCGCGTCGATCTGCGCGAGCGTCAGCCGGGGCGCCGAGCCGTTCGGGGAAGAGGAGCTCGCGAGCCCGATCAGACCGATGATCAGCAGCGCGCCGACGGCAATGATCGTGAGTGTCACGAGCAGGCGGGCTGGGGCGATCCCGGTCATGGTCGGTAAGGGTTGCAGATGCCTGGGGCTGGTCAGCGCACGATCACCCTTCAATTCCGCTGCGACCTGCTATATGCTGAAGCCACGTCAGGCCGGTTCGCTGTGAGCATCCGGTGACGTCGCCGGTCAGGCGCCGGCAGTTACGAGTCCCGCCGAAAGCCACTACGTGCGGCGGCTCCGTCTCGAAGTCCAGAGCCCTTAGATGGCCGAGTCCACTTCAGTGGCCCCCGCGGCCGCGCCCACGCCCAGTTCCGCCGATATCGCTCGCGCGGAGGCCTTCGTGCGTGATCGTTTCCTGCACGAGGGCGAGGACGCCGCAGTCGCGCTCGCGGCGGGCTCCCCGCGCCGGCGCGCGCTCGATCAGGCGCTCACAGAGCTCGACGCGGGCGCCAAACATCCCTCGACCGGGTGGCGGCGGGACTACTCGCTGCTGCTGGGGCTCGAGCGCCTGCTGTCCGAGGAGGAGCCCAAGCTCGCGGACGGCACCGTGCTCTCCGCCCACCAGGTGGATGCCCTGTCGGGCACCCTGACGGCGTTGCTGGCGGAGGCGCAGCGGACAAACGGCAACGGCAAGCTCGCCGCGGCGGCTGCATCCCCAGAGCTGCTTGCGTCGGCTGCGATCCTGGGCCCGGACGAGGCGCCCGCGACGGACGGCCGCGAGGGGAGGGCGAGCACGACCACTGCCGCGGAGGCTACGGGCGCGCGATCGGCCGCACGGTACGACGACGATCCCTCCGAAGCGGACGAGGACAGCGAGGAGGAAGACGAGGACGCCGGCGAGGAGGATGACTCGGACGATGAGGAGCTGGGCCGGTCCAGCGCGCCGCCCCCGACGATGATGAGGACGAGGACGACGAGGATGATGAGGACGAGGAGATCGTCGCCGACGATGACGAGGAGGAGGCGCGCGAGCTCCAGGCCGAAGGGGACGTCGAGGAGGAAGAGCCCAAAGATTGGGTCGATGACACAGACGAGGACGAGGAGTCGCTGGCCGAGCAGCCGGAGGACCCAAACGCGGCCAAGCGGTTCTGGTTCGAGCACGCCACCGGCGCGGGCAAGACGGTCGCCGCGCTCGGGTTCGTGGAGGCCTCGCGGACGGGCGGGATCCTGATTCTCACCCACCGGCGCAACCTGGTCGACCAGTTTCACGGCGAGCTGCGCGAGCGCGGTTACTCCAAGCGCATCTCCAGGCCGCTGCTGCTGGGCGAGGACTCGGTCAAGGGTCCGGTGACGGTCGAGACCTATCAGTGGTTCGTGCGCAACGCCGGCAAGATCTCCAGCGCCTACACGATTGTGATCTGCGACGAGGCGCACACCGCGCTGGGCGAGAAGACCAGCGGCGCGATCCGCAACTGGACGGGGCCGATCTTCATCGGCATGACGGCCACGGGCGCGCTGATCGCGCGGCATGTGACCGATCTGTTCCCGACGCAGACCTCGCGCTTCGACCTCGCCCAGGCGGCGCGGCGAGGGGTGATCGCTCCGTTGCGCTGCGTGCGCATCTCACCCGGCGTGGGGGTCAGGACGATCGCCAAGGTGCCGCTGCGCCGCGGCGAGGTGGACACCGAGTTCGACCAGGACGAGCTGGCGAAGCTGCTCGACCAGCAGCCCTTCAACATTGCCGCGGCGAACCTGTACAAGACGCGCTTTAACGGCGTGCCCGGCGTCGTGTATGCGGCGGGGGTGCGCCACGCATACAACCTCGCTGAGGCGTTCAAAGCCGAAGGCATCAAGGCGCAGGGCGTCTCGGGCGAGACGCCCAAGCGCGAGCTGGCGGAGATCCTCGCCCGCTACGAGCGTGGGGACATCGATGTGCTGATCAACGCTCAACTGCTGGCCGAGGGCTGGAACAGCCCACGGGCGACGGTGTGCGTGCACCTCGCGCCGACGGCGTCCAAGCGCATCTACCAGCAGCGCGTCGGTCGCGTCACCCGCCGCCATCCGGGCAAGGAGGCTGGACTGGTCGTGGACTTCGTGCACCCGGCGACCAAGAACGACGACCCTGTCGTGACGCTGCACTCGCTGCTGGATCGCGACGTGTACCGCGGCGGGGCGATCGTGGTCGGCCCGGTCAGGCGCGGGCGCGGGCGGCGGATGCGCGTCGAGCGCCGGGTGCTGCCGGTGTGCGCGGAGGAGGAGCGGCGGTTCGCGGTGTTCGAGCGCGAGCTGTGGCGGATCGCCGTGGAGAACCTCGACTACGGCGAGCAGCACGTGTGGGCGGCGCTGGCGGGCGCGCGCGTGGCGCCGGCCGGGTGGCGCAGGGCGCGGGCGATGCTGCACTTCGACCGGGGCGGAGAGCTGAAGAGCCGGTTCCTGATCACCGCCGTGCAGCGCAACAAGAATCCGCAGCTGCGGCTGCGCGCGCTGGCGGACATCGCCGCGCTGGGTTGGACGATCTCCGACCGCTCGGACGCGTTCGACACAGCGATCGACATCATCGGCGGCTGGCCGCGCGACGAGCGCCGAGAGGCGAGCAAGATCATGCTGCGTGCGCTGGTCGAGCGGCGGATCGGCCGCCGCGATCAGGCCAGTGCCTGGATCTGGCGCCTGGCCGAGTACACGCGCGAGGTGCATGAGGAGTACGCGGTGCAGCGCTGGCCGGAGACCAAGCGCCTGCTGGGTCTGCTGGTGAACTCCTCCGGGGCGCGCACGCGCGCAACGCGCGCCGGCTGATCCATGCCGCCCGCAAGCAGGACCGGCGGCTGGCGGCGGCGCTGCTGGCCGCGGCGCTTGCGCATACGCCCGAGGCCGAGGAGGCGCTGCGTGGCGCGCGCACGCGCATGGCACGCAAGCCGCCGGCGCTGGCGCGCGAGCTGCTGCGCAACTTCCCCAAGCGCCGCGCGCGCGGCAACCGGCGCAGGCGCAACAAAGGGGGGATCGCGGCCGGGGTCACGGCCAAGAACGGCGTCGCCCAAAGGCAGATCGGGCGCAGTGGCGTGGGCCGGGGAGCGCAGGCGCCGAGCGAGGCGGTGCTGGACGAAGCATTGGCGCGCGAGGCCGTAGCGACGGCCCCCGCGGTGACGGACGGCAATGGCGCGGGGCTGGGGCCTGCGGCGGAGGGGGAGCTGGAGCGGGACGTGGCCGAGGCGCTCGAGCACGCCGGGGAGTAGTCACGGCCGCAGGTGGACCTCGCCGGAGTCGAGCGTGGTGTGCCCGCCGCCGGCGAGCGCGACCACGAGCCGTCCTTCTCCGTCGATGCCCGCGGCGCGACCGTGGCTGACGGGCGCACAGCCCGCCCGACTCCCTAGCCCGGGCTGCGGGAGCGTGCCGGATGCACACCAGGAGGCTCGCGCCCGCGCAGGGCGTCGCGCGCGCGGTAGGCGTCGAGGACGCTCGACGCGGGCTCTTCCAGCCGGCGCGCAAGGGCAGCGAGCAGGCGCGTGAGCATGGGCTCGATCTGTGCGGGTGACTCGCCGAGGGTGGCGGCGCCGGCGCGCAGCTCGGGGGGAAGGTCGGGCAGGCGCACGGCGACGTTCAGGCCGATGCCGAGTACGGCCCAGCCGTCCCGGGGACGCCCCTCGGCGAGAATGCCTGCGAGCTTGGCCAGGCCTTCCACGCGGGTGTCGGAGCCCGCGCCCCGGCCCGCGCCCGGTTCGCCGGACTCACCCGGCGGGCGGGCGATCACGATGTCGTTGGGCCACTTGATCATCGCCTCCTCGCCGGCGACGTCGCACACGGCGACGGAAGCGATCAGCGGCAGCAGCCGGGGCGAGCCTCGCAGCACGAGCGAGGCCAGCAGGGAGCTGCCGGGCGGCGCCGCCCAGCGCCGTCCCTGACGCCCGCGCCCCGCGGTCTGCTGCAAGGCCGTGACGAGCGTGCCGTGTGGCGCGCCGGCGATCGCCAGCGCGCGCGCGCGGTCGTTGGTCGAGTCGGTCAGGCGCAGGTGCACGCGGGGATGGCCGAGCGCGCTGGACACGCGACTGTCAGCGGGCCCGCGCGCCAGCATCGTCGAGCAGCGCCCGGATGAGGCCGTCGATGTCGTGATCTGCCGCTTCGACGTGGGGCCCAAGACCGTGCTCGCGCAGGGCCTCGCTGGTGATCGGTCCGATCGAGACGATGCGCGTGCCCGGCGAGAGTCCGGCGCCCGCGCCGCCCGCGGCGGCCTGCAGGAAGAAGCGCACGCTCGAAGCGGAGGTGAACGTGATGTAGTCGGCCGCGAGCGCTTCCCGCAGGACATGCGCCGGCGGGGTCTCGGCGAGCGTCTCATACAGCGCGAGCACGTCGACCTCGGCGCCGCCCGCGCGCAGCGCGTCTGGAAGCACATCGCGTCCCTCTCTCGCGCGCGCTATCAGCGCGCGGCGTACGCGCGGCGTCAAATCGCCGAGCGCCTCCACGAGCCCCTCCGCGACCGCGCGCTCGGGCACGACGTCCGCAACGATCCCGTGCTCGGCCAGGGCGGCGGCGGTGCCGGGTCCGATCGCGGCGACACGCGTCCCGGCCAGCGCGCGAGCGTCCAGCCCGGCGGCGCGCAGGCGCTCGAACAGCGCACCCACGCCTACGGGACTCGTCAGGCAGAGGAGATCGTACGGCGCCAGGTCGGGCGCCGGGTGGGCGGGATCCGATAGTGTCGCGGTGCGAATCACAGGCGTCTGCACCACGCGCGCGCCGAGCGCCCGCAGGCGCGCGGCGAGCCCGCTGGCCGAGGCTCGCGCGCGGGTCACGGCGACTGTCGACCCGTTCAACGGCGCGGGTCTCAGCCATGCCAGCTCGCCGGCGAGCGCGGCGACAGGGCCGACCACGGTGATCGCGGGAGCGCGCACGTCCTGCGCGCGGGCCCGATCGGCGATCGTTGCCAGAGTGCCTGCGATCGTGCGCTGGCCAGGGAGGGTGCCGCGTTCGACGATCGCCACGGGCTCCTGCTCGGAGCGTCCGGCGGCTATCAGCGACCCGGCGATGGTGGGGAGCGCGCGAACGCCCATGTAGAACACGAGCGTCCCCGGGAACGCGGCGAGCGCTGGCCAGTCGAGGTCGGTCTGCGCGTCCCCCGAATCTCCGCGCGAGCGGTCCCCATCAGCCAAGTCTTCCTCACCGGCCCGCTCGCCACGACGGGCGTCGTCTGCGCGCGTGTGCCCGGTCACGAAGGCAACGGCGCTCGCCAGTCCGCGATGAGTGACGGGAATGCCCGCGTACGCCGCCGCGGCGACACCGGCGGTGACGCCGGGCACGATCTCATACGCGATGTCCGCCTCGCGCAGCGCCAGCGCCTCCTCGCCGCCGCGGCCGAACACGAACGGGTCGCCCCCCTTCAGCCGCACGACCGTTCCGCCGGCGCGGGCGCGATCGATCATCAGTCGCTCGGTCTGCTCCTGGGGCACCGACTCGCCACCGCCCTGCTTGCCGACGAACAGCAGCTCCGCGTCCGCGCGCGCGCCTTCGAGCGCCTCGGGGGGATCAGGCGGTCGTAGAGGATGACGTCTGCTTCGGCGATCAGCTCCAGCGCGCGCGCGGTCAGCAGCCCGGGGTCGCCGGGTCCGGCGCCCACGAGGTGGATGCGCCCCGGGGTGCCATCCGCCCCGGGGACCTCTGGCTCGCCGGTCGAGGCGGCTCCCGGTCGGTCGGTCCGCTCCACGGTCCGCGGGTCGCCCCCTGGCTCAGACACCGGCACCCGCGGCCATCTCCTGCGCGCTGGCCAGCAGCTGGCCCGCCCCGGCCAGGTCCATGCGCTCGGCCACCCGCCGCCCGAGCGCAGCGGGGTCGTAGCGACCGCCGAGCAGCTCGTCCGCGACCCAGGCCGAGCCGTCGGGCAGTCCCACCCACGCGCGCAGCTGCAAACAGCCGCACCCCGCGGGCGCCGCGTGCGCGCCGAGAGGTGTGTGGCAGCTCGCGTTCAGCGCGCCGGCGAGCGCGCGCTCGGCCAGCAGACATCCGGATGTCTCCCCGTCGATGATCGCGGCGGCCGCCTCTCGCGTGCGCGCGTCCTGCGCCCGGGCCTCCAGCGCGAGCGCGCCCTGTCCGGGCGCGGGCACGAACCGCGCCGGGTCGAGCGTCGCGACGATCTCCTGCGCTCGGCCGAGTCGCTCAAGGCCCGCGCGCGCCAGCACGATCGCGTCGAGCTTCGCCCCGAGCGAGTATTTGCAGGCGCGTGTCGACGTTGCCGCCCAGCGCGACTATCTCCAGATCCTCGCGCACGGCCCGCAGCTGGGCGGCGCGGCGGACGCTGCTCGTCCCGATCCGCGCTCCCGGGGCCAGCGCGTCGAGGTCGCCGGCGCCGCACAGCACGTCCTCGGCGGCGCCCCGCGCGGGGGCCCCCAGCAGCTGCAGGCCGGCGGCCAGCGCTCCCGGGACGTCCTTGGCGGAATGCACGGCCAGGTTGACCTCCCCCGCGATCAGCGCCTCCTCGATCCTGTCCACCCAGCGGCTCTTGTCGGGCGCCACGGCGCTCGTCGTGTGAGCGGCGGCAGGCATACCCTCTGGACGGCCGGATCGGGTCAAATCGCCGTTGCCGTCGCCGTCGCCGCTGACGCGTACGACCACGATCTCGGCGACCCCGACCTCCGGGCAGCGCTCGCTCAGCAACGCCTTGACGTGCTCGGCCTGGGTGCGGGCGAGCACGCTGCCACGCGTGCCGATGCGCAGCGGGCTCATCGGCTTCCCTCCGGCGCCTCGCCGATCGCTCGCGCATTGTCCGCCAGCCCGACCGTCTGCAGCGCCGCCCGCACGACCTGGGGCTCGTGCGGGTAGGCGATGTCCTCCAGCGGCTTGGAGTAGGGCATCGGCACATCTGCGCCCGACACGCGCGCGACCGGCGCGTCGAGGTCGTCGAAGGCGTGCTCTGCGATCAGCGCGGCGAGGTTCGCGCCGACCCCCCCGTGCGGCCAGCCCTCCTCCACGACGACGCAGCGGTTGGTCGCGCGCACCGAGTCGAGGATCGCCTCCAGGTCGAGCGGGCGCAGCGTGCGCGGGTCGATGACGGTTGCCTGCACGCCATGCTCGGCGGCGAGCGTGGCGGCCGCGCGTTCGGCGGTGACGGCCATGCGCGAGACGCCGACGATCGTCACGTCTGAGCCCTCGCGGGCGACGCGCGCGTGGCCGAAGTGCACGAGCGCGTCCTCGTCCTCGGGCACCTCGCCGCGGAAGCCGTACAGCGACTCATGCTCGATGAAGATGACCGGGTTCTCGTCGCGGATCGCGGTCTTCAGCAGGCCCTTGGCGTCGGCTGGCGTGGCGGGCACGGCGACGAGCAGGCCGGGTATGTGCAGGAACATCGCCTCCAGGCAGTGCGAGTGCGTCGGCCCGAGCTGGTGCCCGGCACCCTGGGGCATGCGGATCGTAAGCGGCACGGACACCTGGCCGCCGAACATGTAACGGATGTGCGCGGCGCTGTTGACGATCTGATCGAACGCGAGCAGGGAGAAGTTGACCGTCATCAGCTCGATCACCGGGCGCAGGCCGGTCATCGCCGCGCCGACTCCCATGCCGACGATCGTGTTCTCGGAGATCGGCGTGTCGCGCACACGGCGCTCGCCGAACTCCTCCAGCAGTCCCTCGGTGACCTTGAACGCGCCGCCGAACACCCCGATGTCCTCTCCCAGCAGCACCACGCGCTCGTCGCGTCTCAGCTCCTCCGCCAGCGCCGCGTTCAACGCCTCGCGGTAGCGCATCTCGCTCACAGGTGATACCGCCCCTGGACCTGCTCGTCGATCACGTACACGTCCTCATACAGCGACTCTGCCGCTGGGAACGGCGAGTCCTCGGCGAACTGGACCGCCCGCTCAACGCGCTCGGCCGCCTCGCGCTCGATCTGCTCGCGCGCGGGCGCATCGAGCAGGCCTTCGTGCTGCAGCAGATCGCCGAAGCGGGGGATCGGGTCGCGCTCGCGCCAGCGAGCGACCTCCTCCTTGGTGCGGTACTCCTCGGGGTCGGCCATCGAATGCCCGCGAAACCGATACGTGACCGCCTCGACCAGCAGCGGCTGGCGGTCGGCGCGCACGCGCGCAAGCGCTTCGCTCGACGACCGTGAAGGTATCGAGCACGTCCATCCCGTCACAGCGCATACCCGGCACGCCCAGCGACTCGCCCTTGCGCTCGCAGGTCGGTCACGGCGGAGTGGCGCTCGATAGAGGTGCCCATGCCGAACTGGTTGTTGACGACCATGAACACCACCGGCAGGCGCCACAGCGCCGCAAGGTTCAGCGTTTCCCCGAACGTGCCCTGGTTGACTGGCGCCGTCGCCGAAGGAGCAAAGCGTCACCTCGTCACGGCCGAGATAGTCGCTGCTCAGCCCGATGCCCGCCCCGATCGGCAGGTTGCCCCCGACGATCCCGTAGCCGCCCATGAAGCGACGCTGCAGATCGAACATGTGCATCGAGCCGCCGTGGCCGCCGCTGCAACCGTCGGCACGTCCGAACAGCTCGGCCATCACGCGCTCGGGCGGAGTGCCGCGCGCGAGCGCGTTGCCGTGCGAGCGGTAGGTCGAGATCAGGTAGTCCTGCGCGCGCAACGCCCGCGCGGAGCCGACGATCGTCGCCTCCTCCCCGATCGACAGGTGCAGGAACCCGCCGATCTTCGCCCGCGCGTACATCTCTCCCGCGCGCTCCTCGAAGCGGCGGATCAGCGTCATCGTGAAAAGCCACTCGCGGGCGACGTCCGGCTCCGGCAGGGGCCCGGGGCGGGGCGTCGAGCCCTCGCCGGTGCCAGCCGATGCGCGCTGGGAGGCCATCATGGCCACCTTAGCGGCCACCTACTCCTCCACGGCAGCCCAGCGCGCGATGAATTCCTCGGCCTCGAGCAGGGAGATCTCCTCGCGCAGCATGCGCGCCATGCGTGAGGCCACCTGGGGTGGGCGGTCCCAGAACAGGATCGCCTCGCCGCTGTTGATCTCGACGATCTCGATGTGATCGACCCGCTCGCGTCGGCGAGCGGCGCGGGCGCCAGCCCGCCGCGCGTGACGATCAGCCGGTACGCGCGATTGGCCCTCATCGGTTCGCCACGTTCGCCGCTTCCTCGATGGCGTGCTCGCCGTTGAACACGCTCTCCCCAACCCGCACCGCGGGCACGTCGCTCACGCCGGCTCGCGCCGCCAGCGCGGTGGCGGCGGCCAGCTGCTCGCGCACCGAGGGCAGCTCGGCGCCCTGTATCACGGCGGCCGGGTGCATCTCGCATGCCGCCGCGGCGATCAGCACGTTGTCAGGCTCCGCGAGCGAGCGCCCGCCGGCGAACGCCTGGCGGAAGGCGGCCTGCGCGAACGGCACGGTGCGTCCGATCGACTTGGCGTACGTAGCGGCGCGCATCGCCAGCGTGCTGTCGAACGGGAATCCGCTCGGCCAGCGCAGCGGCTGCAGCCCCAGGTCGTGCGCGCGCCGGGCCTGTCGCCGCGCAAGCTGCGCATGCGCTCCTCAATCTCCCCGATGCCCTCGATCCGGCAGTCGCTCGCGCCCAAGGACTCGCCGCGCCGGCAGCTCGCGCGCGAGCACCGGCCGCCACTCGGACGGACCCGGCATCACATGCAGGATCGCTCCGCCGCGAGATATGCCAACGGGCTGGCCAGGTCGAAGTAGAAGCGCGGCCGGGGCGGCCTCAGCCGTGGATGAGCCAGCCGTCGGTGGCACGTCCAGCCTCCATCACGGCCTCCGACAGGGTCGGATGGCCGTGGATGGTGCGCGCGACCTCGGCGTAGCCGCCCTCCAGCGCGCGCACGTTGACGAGCTCCTGGATCAGCTCGGTCGCGCGCGAGCCGACGATGTGCCCGCCGAGCAGCTCGCCGTATCGCGACTCGCCGACGATCTTGACCAGGCCGGTGCGGTCGCCGTAGACGGTGCCGCCTCCGACCGCGCCGTAGGGCACCTTGCCGACGACGACGTCATAGCCCTGCTCGCGCGCCTGCGCCTCGGTCAGCCCGAACGAGCCCACGTTCGGCGTGCAGAACGTCGCGCGCGGGATGTCGATGTAGGCGATCGGGTGGGTCTGCAGGCCCGGCCGAGTCCTCGGCCGCGATGATGCCCTCGTCGGAGGCCTTGTGCGCGAGCGCAGGTCCGGCCACGAGGTCGCCGATCGCGTACACGCCCGGCGCGCGTCGTGCGCAGCGCGCCGTCGACCTTGACCAGTCCCTGATCGTCCAGCTCGACGCCCGCCTCGTCCAGCCGAGCGCCCCATGTCCGGCCCGCGCCCGGCGGCGATCGCGAGGTAGTCGACCTCGGCCGACTCCGCGCCGTAGGTGAAGCTCGACGCGCGGAGTCCGACGGCCGCACGGACTCGATCGGCGTGCCGGTGTGCACGCCGATGCCCTGGCGCTTCAGGCCCGCGCTCGACCAGGCGCGAGATGTCTGCGTCCTCGCTCGGGCAGCACACGCTCGAGCGCCTCGAGCAGCAGCACCTCGCTGCCCAGACGCGCGAACCCCGAGGCGATCTCCGCGCCGGAGGCGCCCGCCCCGACGACCGCCAGTCGCGCGGGCAGCTCCGCGCAGCGCCCACGCCTCCTCGGTGCCGAGCACGCGCCCGCCCAGCTCGCACGCCCGGAATCGCGCGCGGGATCGAGCCGGCGGCGAGGATCACGGTGGCGGCGCTCAGCTCTCGCTCGCCAACGCGGACGCTCACCGCTCGCACCGCATCGAGCCCACGTCGCCACGCGGGCCGAGCGACGCCTCGCCCTCGATCAGGTCGATCCCGTTTTTCTTGAACAGCCCGCCGACGCCCGCCGGTGAGCGTGGAGACGACCTTCTCGCGCCGGGCCTGCACGGCGGGGTAGTCGACCTCGACGCCCGCGACCTTCAGCCCGAACTCCTCCGCGTCGCGGATCTCCGAGAGCAGGTCGGCCGAGCGCAGCAGTGCCTTGGCCGGGATGCACGCGTAGTTCAGGCAGCGTCCGCCGACCGCGTCCTTCTCGACGACGGCGGTCTTTTTCCCGAGCTGGGCGGCGCGGATCGCGGCCACGTAGCCACCCGGGCCGGAGCCGATCACGATGCAGTCGTAGGCGGTCTCTGCCATGCCGCTCGGAGCCTATCGAAGCTCAGCGCGCGGCCAGGACGGCGCGTCAGGGTGACGGTCGCGGATGGGCTCCCGGCGCGCGGCCGGATGTGCGTCCTACGGCGCACCCGCCTGGATGCGGCCCATCACGCGCACGAGCTTCCAGAACAGCCAGCCTCCGAGCCCGATGCTCACCAGGCAGATGCCCGCGGCGAGCAGCGTCGAGGCGACGACGAGCGCGAGCGAGGTCACGAGGATCTGAAACGTGAGCAGCGCCTCGAAGCCGAGCACCGCCCAGTAGCGGAGCTCGGTACATCCCGAGCGCGAGCAGCGCGAGCACGCCCGCGAGGAACACCCCGCCCGGCAGCGAGCCGCCGTGGCGGCTGAGGCCGTGGATCGTGAGCGCGCCGACGATCACCGCGAGCGCGAGCAGCGCGGCGACGGCGACGGCGACGAGCAGCGCCGCCGGGCGCTCACCCTCGCCCAGGGGCTCCAGGGTCGCGCGGGCCAGCTCGTCGCGCGACGAGCGCGGGGCATCGCCGGCGTCCGTCGCGCCGGACGCCGTGTCCGCGGACCGCGCCGGTCGCCTGCTCGACCGGCGCTCGGCTGTGAGCTCCTCGCCGGGGGTCAGGCCGGGCGAATCCACGTCAGGCCTCCGCGGGTGGGCGTCGAGCAGCTCGCGCAGCTCGCGCGCCGCCGCTCGGGGTCCTCGGCGTCGGCGATCGCGCGCAGGACGCACACCCCGCGAGCGCCGGCGGCGAGCGCCTCGTCGAGGTTGTGCGCGTCGATCCCGCCGATCGCGAAGAACGGCACCGCCGCATGGGCGGCGGCGTAGCGCACGAGCTCCAGCCCGACCGCCGGGCGCCCGGGCTTGGTCGGCGTCGCGTGCACCGGTCCGACGCCGATGTAGTCGACGAGCGTCGCGCCTGCGACGGCGTCGATCTCCGCGGGCGCGTGGGTCGAGAGCCCGATCAGCATGTCCGGGCCGACCAGCTCGCGCACCTCGGCGCACCGGCATGTCCTCCTGCCCGACGTGCACCCCGTCGGCGCCGCACCTCGCGCGCGAGCGAGCGGCCGGTCGTTGACGACGAACAGCGCGCCGTGCCGCTCGCACAGATCCCGCTGCCGCGCTGCGCGAGCGCGCAACGAGCTCCTCGTCGTCGAGGTCGCTTCTCGCGCAGCTGCACGATGTCCACGCCCCCGGCGATCGCGCCGGGCAGCAACTCGGGCAGCTCGCGCCCCCCGGGCGCGCCGTCGCACACGAGATACAGCCGCGCGGCGCCGAGGCGGGCGCGCGGTCTGCTGATAGGTGTCGCCGACGGGCACTCGCCGCTGAGTCTGACAGCGGACTAGCATCAACCGCATGCGCGAGCACACCGCATCGCCCGACGTCGCGATCGTCGGCGGCGGAATCATCGGCCTGTCCGTCGCCTGGCGCGCGCGCGAGCGGGGCCTGTCGGTGACGCTGCTCGAGCGCGACACGCTCGGGCGCGGCACGTCGCTATGTGGCGGCCGGGATGCTCGCGCCGGTCGCCGAGGCGGAGTTCGGCGACGGCGGGCAGCCGGCTGCTGGAGCTGGGGCTGCGCTCGGCCGAGATGTGGCCGGGGTTCGCGGCCGAGCTCGAGCAGGCCGCGGGCGCGAACGTGGGCCTGCTGCAGACCGGCACGCTGGTGCTCGCGCGCGACGAGGACGAGGCGCGCGAGCTGGAGCGCCAGCTCGCGTTCCGCCAGTCGCTGGGATTGCGCGCCGAGCGGTTGCGCGCGAGCGCCGCGCGCGAGCGCGAGCCGGCGCTCGCGCCGACCGTGCGGCTGGCGATCGAAGCGCCCGACGATCACTCGGTCGACCCGCGGCCGGTGCTGGCCGCCCTGCGCCGGGCGTGCGAGATCGCCGGGGTGAACATCCGCGAGCACGCCGCGGTGCGGTCGGTCGAGCTGGACGGCGCCGGCGAGCGGGTGACGGGCCTGTGTCTGCGAGGGCGGCGAGCGTGTCGGCGCCGAGCAGGTCGTGCTCGCCGCCGGGCCGTGGACCGAGCAGATCGAGGGCCTGCCCGCCGGCGCGCAGGTTCCGCGTGCGCCCGGTCAAGGGCCAGATACTGCGCCTGCGCGACCCCGCCGGCCCGGGCCTGCTGACGCGCGTGGTGCGCTTTCAGGGCGGCTACCTGGTGCCGCGCGCGGACGGCCGCTACGTGCTCGGCGCGACGGTCGAGGAGCGGGGCTTTGAGCTGAGCCCGACCGTGGGCGGGGTGTATGAGCTGCTGCGCGACGCCAGCGAGCTGCGTGCCGGGTATCGACGAGCTGCGGATCGAGGAGCTGTCGGTCGGTCTGCGCCCCGGCACGCCGGACAACGCACCGGCGATCGGCCGTGGCGCGCTGGAGGGCCTGGTGTGGGCGACCGGCCACCATCGCAACGGGATCCTGCTCGCACCGCTCACCGCCGAGCTGGTGGCCGGCACCCTCGCCGACGCACCCACCACGCCGCTTGCCGATGCCTGCCGGCCGGATCGTTTCGAGGCGGTGCCGGCATGATCGTGCTCAACGGCGAGCGCGCGGAGCTTCACGCCGGGCGAGACGGTCACCGCCGTGCTCGACCGGCTCGGCCTCTATCCCGGACGCGCGCGGTGTGGCCGTGGCCGTCGACGGCGAGGTGGTGCCACGGGCCGTACTGGGAGACGTTCGCGCTCGCCGCAGGACGCACGCGTGGAGGTGCTCACCGCGATGCAGGGAGGATGATCCGCGGATGACCGAGCGCAGGAGCGCCGCACCGTCACGCCGCCGCACAACGGCGCCGCGCCGGCGCGAGGACGCGCTGACGATCGCCGGGCGCACGCTGCACTCGCGCCTGCTGCTCGGCACGGGCGGCTTTCCGTCGCTGGAGCTGATGACCGCGGCGATCGCGGCGAGCGGGAGCGAGCTGGTGACGGTCGCGCTGCGCCGCGTGGATCCGGACGCCGAGCGCGCGGCTCGCTGATCGACGTGCTCGCCGAGACGGGCGTGGAGCTGCTGCCGAACACCGCCGGCTGCCGCACCGCGCGCGACGCCGTGCTCACGGCCCAGCCTCGCGCGCGAGGCGTTTGCGACCGACTGGATCAAGCTCGAGGTGATCGGCGACGAGGACACGCTGCTGCCCGACGCGCCCGAGCTGCTGCGCGCCGCCGAGGAGCTCGTCGACGAGGGCTTTGTCGTGCTCCCCTACACCACCGACGACCCGGTGCTCGCCCGGCGTCTCGTCGACGTCGGCTGCCCCGCGGTGATGCCGCTGGGCTCGCCGATCGGCAGCGGCATGGGCATCCGCAACCCCTACAACATCGGCCTGATCCGCGAGGCCGTGACGGTGCCCGGTCGTGCTCGACGCGGGCGTCGGCACCGCCTCCGACGCAGCGCTCGCGATGGAGCTCGGCTGCGACGCGGTGATGGTCGCCTCGGCGATCTCCCGCGCGCAGGACCCGGTGCGCATGGCCCGCGCGATGCGCCACGCCGTGCGAGGCCGGGCGCCTGGCGCGCCTCGCCGGTCGGATACCCCGCCGCCGCTACGCCACCGCCTCCACCCCCGACGAGGGCCTGCCGGACTTCGACTGACCGTCAGACGCGCTATTCGACGACTTCGATCGTCCCGTTCATCGTGGCCGGGTAGTAGGTGCACTCGTAGTGGATCGTCCCCGGCTTGGTCGAGCTTCAGCGTGAACGTCGCGCCTTCGCCGAAGTCACCGCGAGGCGAACTTGTGCGGCCCGCCCTCGCTCGTGACGTTGCACTTCTCGGAGTCTTCGTTGGTCCACTTGATCGTGCTGCCGACCTTCACCCTCACCGTGTCGGGGGCGATCGCGATGTTGCGGTAGGCGACCTGCACGACCCCGCTCTGCACCGGCGCGGAGGAAGACGGCGAGGCGTATTTCGGCGTCGTGTCGGCTTTCAGCCCGCCCGCGGTGCCGACGTGTGCTGGCGGTCGACGTGCGTGGTCGCGCTCGAGCTGGAGCCGCGAGCCGCTCGACCCGCAGCCCGCCACGAGCAGCGCGGCGGCGCAGGCGATCAGCGCGATGGGCCAGCGCCTCTTCCATCGACCCTAGCCTAGACTGGCGGACTCCATGCCTCGCCACTTCCTCACAGGACGCCGAGCTCACCGCGGCGGAGCTGAAGACGCTGCTCGACCGCGCGCTCGAGCTGAAGGCCGCGCCGCTGTCCTCGCGCGCGCTCGCCGGACGGAGCGTCGCGCTGATCTTCCAGAAGCCCTCGACGCGCACGCGGATCTCGTTCGAGGTCGGCGTGCACGAGCTCGGCGGCCATCCGGTCGTGCTGCGCGCCGATGAGCTGCAGCTCTCGCGCGGCGAGGCGCTGCGCGACACCGCGCTCGTCCTCTCCCGGCACGTGTCAGCGGTGGGCGTGCGCACCGGCCCCGACGCGACGCTCGAGGAGCTGGCCGCGCTACAGCGACGTGCCGGTGATCAACATGCTCACGACGCTGCACCACCCGTGCCAGGCGCTGGCCGACCTGCTGACGCTACGCGAGGCCTGCGGCTCGCTGCAGGGCGTGCGCGTCGCCTACGTCGGCGACGGCAACAACGTCGCGCGCTCGCTGGCGCTGCTCGGCACGCTCGCCGGGATGCACGTGGCGGTCGCCTCGCCCCCCGGCTACACGCTGGACGAGGATCTGCCGCTGCCGTGCCGCGGCGCGCGCGGGCACGCTGAGCTGCACACCGATCCCCGCGCGGCGGTCGCGGGCGCGCAGGCGGTGTACGCGGACGTGTGGGTGAGCATGGGCGACGAGGCCACCGCAGCCGAGCGCCGCACCGCGCTCGCGCCCTACCAGCTCGACGACGCGCTGCTCGACGCGGCCGCCCCGGGCGCGTTTGCGATGCACGACCTGCCCGCGCACCCAGGCGAGGAGATCTCCGCGGAGGTCCTCTACGGCGAAGCGCCAGCGCATCTGGGACCAGGCCGAGAACCGCCGCCACGCGCAGAAGGCGCTGCTGGAGTTGTTGGTCGCGCCCGCGCCCGGCTCGCCGCCGCCATGACCCCTGAGCCCGGGACCCTGCCCGACACGGCGCGGAGCCCCCGGCGCCGCGGGGCGCCCCGGCATCGGCGAACGCCGCGCGATGACCAGCTGCCAGCCCGCAGACGAGCGTCCGGCCCGCCCGCAGCCGGGCGACGAACTGGAGCTGCACATCGACTCGCTCGCGTTCGGCGGCGAGGGCGTCGCGCGGCTCGGGGAGGAGGGCTACGTCGTGTTCGTGGCCGGCGGCGATCCCCGGCGATCGCGTGCGCGCCGTGGTCTACAAGCGCAAGCGCTCCTACGCGCATGCCCGCGCGGTCGAGGTGCTCGAGCCGAGCCCCGAGCGCATCCCGCCGCTGGCCGATCATCCCGGCGTGCCCTGGCAGGTCCTGCCGTATGAGCGCCAGCTGGAGATCAAGCGCGACCAGGTCGGACGAGGCGCTGCGCCGGATCGGGCACCTCGACGGGTTCGAGCTGCAGGAGATCGTGCCCGCGCTGCAGCAGTGGCGCTACCGCAACAAGCTCGAGTACTCCTTCGGCGAGAGCGATCCGCCGGCGAGCTCGTATGCGGCTTTCACGCTTCTCGCGGGCGGCAAGCGAGTGACGCCGATGAGGACTGCCTGCTCGCCTCCGAGCTCGGCAACCGCGCGCGCGAGCTCGTGCTCGACTGGTGTCGCGAGCAGGGGCTCACGGCCTGGGATCGCGCGGCGTGGGCGCGCGCCGCGCGACGGGGACGGCGTCACGCCCGCCGCCGACGCAGCGAGCGTGCCGCGGCGCCCGTCGCCAGCGCACCGGTCCGGCGGACGGCGTGCGCGCTGCGCAACCTCGTCGTGCGCGAAGGGCGGCGCACCGGCAAGCTGCAGTCCGGCTCGTGAGCACCGAGGGCGAGCTCGAGCCGGGCGCGCTCGCGCCGCGCTGAGCGCGGCGCTAGGCGAGCGCCTCGGCGGCGTGCTCTGGACGCGCTCGCAGAGCCTCGCCGAGACCACCGCGGGCGGGGAGACCGAGCTCGTGTGGGGCGATGCCGAGCTTCCCGAGCGCCTCGGCGAGCTCGACCTGCGGATCTCCGCGGAGGCGTTCTTTCAGACGAACACCGAGATGGCCGAGCTGCTGTATGGGGTCGTCGGCGAGTACGCGGCGCTGCAGGGCTGGGAGCGGGTGTATGACCTCTACTGCGGCATCGGCACGATCGCGCTGACGCTCGCACCGCGCGCGGGGGAGCTGTGGGGAATCGAGCTCGTCGAGGAGGCGGTCGCCGACGCGATCGCATCGGCGCGGCGCAACGATGTGACCAACACCCACTTCTTCGCCGGCGACACGCGCCTGGCCCTGCCCGAGCTGGTTGCGCGCGCCGGGCGCCCGGACGTGCTCGTGCGTCGATCCGCCCCGCGCCGGGCTCTCCAAGAAAGTCCTACGCCGCATCGTCGAGTCCTCGCCCAGACGGATCGTGTACGTCTCCTGCAACCCCACCACGCTCGCCCCCAACGCGGCCGAGCTGGTCGAGGCCGGCTGGACGCTGAAGAAGGTGCGCCCCGTGGACATGTTCCCCCAAACTCACCACATCGAGTGCGTCGCCCTCCTGGAGCGCGGGTAGGCTGTCCGCCGATGCGCGCCGCCACCATCCGCGACAAGCAGATCGTGATCGAGGAGCACCCGGACCCTGTGCCGGGCGCCGGCGAGGTGCTCGTGCGCGTGCGCGCGGCGGGCTTGAACGGCGCGGACATGATGCAGCGCCGCGGCCTGTACCCGGCGCCGGCAGGCTCCCCGCAGGACATCCCCGGCATGGAGCTGGCGGGCGAGGTCGCCGCGCTCGGAGCAGGCGCGGAACGGTTCGGTGAGGGCGAGCGGGTGATGGCGGTTGTCGGGGGCGGTGGCCAGGCGGAGCTGGTCCGTCGTCAACGAGCGTGTGCTGATGCTGGTGCCGGCGGCGCTCGACTGGCCCGCTGCGGGCGGGCTGCCCGAGGTGTTCACGACCGCCCACGACGCGATCTTCACCCAGGCGCAGCTGCGTCCCGGCGAGCATCTGCTCGTGCACGGCGGCGCGGGCGGCGTGGGCGTGGCGGCGATCCAGCTGGCCGGGGCCACGGGCGCGCGCGTGACCGCGACCGTGCGGGCGAACAGCTGCGCGCGCAGGTGGCAGCACTCCGAGCCGAGGTCATCCCCTGCGAGGGTTTCGCCGAGCACGGTCCCTACGACGTGATCCTCGAGCTGGTGGGCGCGCCGAACATGCCCGAGAACCTGACCGCGCTTGCAACCGGCGGGCGGATCTGCGTGATCGGCGTCTCCGCGGGCGCCAAGTCAGAGCTGAATCTGCTTGCGCTGATGGCAGCGCGCGCGCGCATCCACGGCTCCACGCTGCGTGCCCGAACGCTCGAGGAGAAAGCCCTCACCGCCCGGCGCCTCGAGCACGAGGTGCTGCCCCTGTTCGACTCCGGCGCCCTGCGCGTGCCGGTCGCCGCGACGTATCCCCTTGGAGGAGGCCGCCGCCGCCTATGAGCGGTTCGCCGCAGGCGGCAAGCTCGGCAAGATCGTGCTCACGGTTCAATAAGGCGGCTGCGCCGCGTACCAGTCCCCAAGCGTGCGAAACGCCTCCCAAAACGCACGCTTGGAGTCGGTCTCATCGAGCGAGTCGTCGATGTTGGGGACGTACAGCGCGTCTATCGTGGGGGTCAGCTGCTGGATCTCGCCCAGGCGCGGAAGAGCTCGCGCGCGAGCGGTATCTCGATCTCGCCGAGCGCGGCGAGTGCGTCGGAGCCCATCGCGACGACGATCTTCGGTTGCACGATCGCGATCTCCTCGACCACGCGCGCCACGCACGCGAAGTCCGCGAGCGAGGCGTCGCTGAGCGGGCACTTCACGCACAGCGTGCCGTACACCACCAGCGGGTCGATCGCAAGGCGCTTGAGCGACTTCATCAGCGCGCCGCCGGCGCGGCCGTAGAAGGCGACGCCCTCCTCGATCTCCGATGGCTGGGGTGCGTACTTGAGCAGCATTACGTCGGCCTGCGGGTGTCCCGAGCCGAGCACCGGCATCAGGTTGCCGCGCGGGCAGTGCGGGCAGGCCTGCAGCTCGCGCGTCAGCGAGTTCAGCTCGCGGATGGCGCGCTCCAGGTACTTCTCGCGGATCTCGTCGTCGGTCACAGGCATCGACCCCGAGGGTTTTGACGGCCGCGGTACTTGTCCTTGGCGCTGCACCGGCGCTTGCGCGGCTGTTACGGGCTCAGATCGACCGATTGCGCCGGGTCGGTCGCGCCGAGCGCCCGCTATCACGACCGCCGACCCGCCATCACGCCGTTCGCTCGAGCGCCCGCCTCACGACCGTCGGCCATCATGCCGTCATGCCCGCCGGCTGCCACCCATCGCCCGCTTGACCCTCCGCGCGCGGCTGGCGCGGCGCGCGGAGGGCGGGGTGGCACGGGTCTGCAGGAACTTGAGCGCCTGCACATACAGCAGCGAAGATGGGCGCGTGAGGATGTCGGCGTCGCGCAGGGATTGCAAGAACTCGGCCGGGCCGTCGAACTCGCGCATCCTGATCCGCACCGAGCCGAGGCCCTGGGCGACGTGCGAGTCAGAGCCGGCGCCCGCGACGATCCTGTACTTGGCGGCGAATCGCTGCGCCTCGTCGTTGAACGCCCCGATCGCCACGCGCGGGTTGAACACCTCGATCGCGTCGACGTCGGCGACGATCTTCAGCAGGTGCTCGTAGTCGGGCACCGAGTGCAGCCGGTCGAACGGGTGCGGCACGTACACGAGCCCACCCTGGCGGCGAATCTCCGCGACGGTCTCCTCCAGCGCTCATCCCGCGCGGGATCTTCTCCTCGATGAACAACCCGATCACCTCGCCCTGATCGGCCGTCTTGACCTCCTCGCCGACGATCACCTTTACACCGCCCGTCTCGCCCATGCCCATCTCCCGCGCCAGCTCGCGCGCGGCCAGCGCACCGGAGATCTCGTTGTGGTCGGTCACCGCGATCGCACCCAGCCCCCGGGCTCGCGCGCGGTCGCGAGCAGCACCTCGACGGGAGTCGCGCAGTCGTGGGAGTGGTCGGTGTGCATGTGCAGGTCCACGTCGATCAGCTGCCGTCCGGCCAGGCGCCGGCGCAGCTCCTGCACACCGCCCTGGTCGTGCCGGCGCGCCGCCAGCTCGCCGTAGATCTCCTCGAACCGATCGGCTGCGCCGTTTCCGTCGGGCACGAGGCGGTACGCGCCCGGAAACTGGCGGGCCATCAGCTCGGCCGTGGCGGGCAGGCTCGCCGTGCGGGCGTCCAGGCGTCCGAAGAGGCTCTCCACGAAGCGACGCGCCACGAGCGTCGAGATCAGGCGCTCGCTCGCGGAGTGAAACGAGCCGACGTTCAGCCCGCGCGAGTGGCGCAGCGCCGCGTTGGAGGTGCTCGGCGCGAACGGCTCGTGCACGTGCACGACGTCCAGCGGAACGGTGCTCAGCAGTTCCTCGATCGTGCGCGCGACGTCGATCGGCAACGCCGGGGTACGCCGGCGCGGGGCTTGCTCGGAGCCCGACCAGCCGGGGACGTCGAGCACCTCGCCGACCGCGATGACTCGATACCCGTCCGCCCCGCCGCCGTCGGTCCCGTCCAGCAGCGGGTGCGATCTCCGTCAGCGGCCTGCCCCTGTCGCGCGGGCGGCGCGCAGTGCCCGGCGCGAGGCCCTGACCCGCTCCTGCGAGCGCGACGGCGCCAGCACCAGCACGCGGTGTCCGCGCCGCGACAGCTCCTCGGCGACCGCGCGGATGTGGGCGTTGACCTCGTTGTCCTGCTCCCAGGGGTACGGACTGACGTGGGCGATCGCGAGTCGCGCGGATTCCATCGACTCCGCCATGTTACGGCTCCCCGGGGCTGCTACTTGGCCTTGGCCTTGGCCTTGATCTTTACTGCTTTCTTCTTGCTGCTTCCGGGCCTGCCGGCGTAGGTGGCAATGAACTGCTCCGTGTCCGCCCGCGCCTGCTCGTCGGGTCGCTGGTTGTGCGGAGACTTCATCAGGTAGGAGCTCGGCCCGTCCAGCTGGCCGGCGAGGCCGTGGTTGAGCGCGAGCTTGCAGCAGCGCACCGCGTCGATCACGATCCCGGCCGAGTTGGGCGAGTCCCACACCTCGAGCTTCATCTCGACGTTCAGCGGCACGTCGCCAAACGCCTGGCCCTCGACGCGGATGTGCGCCCACTTGCGGTCGGTCAGCCACGGGACGTAGTCCGATGGGCCGATGTACACGTCCTCGGCGGGCAGCTCGTGGTCCATGATCGAGGTGACGGCGTTGGTCTTGGAGATCTTCTTGGACTCCAGCCGCTCGCGCTCGAGCATGTTGTAGAAGTCCATGTTCCCACCGACGTTCAGCTGGGAGGTGCGCAGCATCTTTACGCCGCGGTCGGCGAACAGCCGCGCGAGCGTACGGTGCACGATCGTGGCGCCGACCTGGGACTTTATGTCATCGCCGACGATCGGCAGCCCGGCCCGTTTGAAGCGCTTGTCCCAGTAGTCCTCGCGCGCGATGAACACAGGGATGCAGTTGACGAACCCGCAGCCGGCCTCCAGCACCTGCTCGACGTACCACTTGGTCGCCTGCTCGGAACCGACCGGCAGATAGGAGACGACCACATCGGTGTGCGTGTCCTTGAGGATCTTCACGATGTCGGCGGTCTCGCCGGGCGCCTTGACGATCTTTTCCTTCAGGTACTTCCCCAGCCCGTCGTGGGTCATCCCGCGATACACGGGCACCCCGAGCTTCTTCGGGACCTTCGCGAACTTCATCGTGTTGTTCTGCCCGGCCCAGATCGCTTCGCCGAGGTCGCGGCCGACCTTTGTCTGGTCGATGTCAAACGCGGCCGTGAACTCGATGTCGCGTACGTGATAGCCGCCGAGGTCGACGTGCATCAAGCCCGGCACTTCCTCGTTCGGGTCGGCGTCGCGGTAGTACTGGACGCCCTGCACGAACGCCGACGCGCAGTTGCCGACGCCGACGATCGCGACGCGGACTGTCTCGCGCTGATAACGCGCTGCGCCGTTCTGGAAGGCGCCGTTGGAGGAGGCGCCGTTGTCGCTGGTGGGAGTCAAATCGTTTCCTTCCTGGGGGCGATGGCCCGGTCGAAGGAGACACGATGGCCCCTCCGGGTCGACTACGGTTTGAGTCTACGGCCGGGATGCCGGGCCGGGCGGACTCCGAGAGATTACCCCCCGCGCGCGCTCAGGTCACACGGACGCCGACAGCTCGCGCCGCACGTGGGCGATTCGCTGGGCGACGGTCACGAGGCTGAGCGCCGCCAGCACGTACACCGCCGGCGCCAGCAGCTGGAAGTTTCCCAACGACGCTCCGCGGGCGAAGATCAGGCCGATCGAGAGGATCACGACGCGCACTGGGCGGGTGGCGATGCCGACCTTGCACTCCACACCCAGCGCCTCCGCGCGCGCACGCGTATAGGAAACCATCAGCGAGGCGAGCACCGCCACGACGACCGCCGCCGCCGCGATCCGATCGCCCTGCAGCGCGAAGTAGCCCGCCACCGCGGTCAGCACGATCCCCTCCTCGATGCGGTCGAGCGTGGAGTCCAGGAACGCTCCAAACGGGGTGCCCTTGCCGGACATGCGTGAGTAGCGCCCGTCGAGCGTGTCCATGATCGAGCCGATCACGAACGCGACGCCGCCGAGGAAGAACAGCTGCTCCCACACGAGCGCCGCCGCCAGGAGGTTCAGCGCGAGACCGGTGAGCGAGATCGCGTTGGGGGTCAGGCGCGACTCGATCAGGGCGTTGCGCACCAGCTCGCGCCGAACGCCTGAACCGATCGGAGCGCGCGCCCGTCCCGATCGCCCTCCCCTGCGGTAGGCCCCGCGCCGCTGGCGTCGCGAGGGGGATTCACGGCGGGGAGCCATCGTGGTCGAGGGGCTGTTCTCCGACTCACCCCGAGTCATCCGGCAGGTGCTCCCGCGAAACGCCAGACTTCGGGTCGCGCCCGGGCGAGCCACGTCGCTCCGTACGCGGACGCTCCGGCGGTGAGCGCACCGAGGATCGCGTCGAGGATGAAGTGGTTGGCGGTGGCGACGATCACAAACGCCATCAGGAACGGATACAGCAGCCACAGCACACTGACGATCCGGTGGCGCGCCAGGCGCGCCAGCGGCCAGCCGATCATCAGCGCGAACGCGACGTGCATCGAGGGCACGGCGGCGTAGGGGTTGACCAGCGCGGTCATCGCCGCGCTGGCGTGGTTGACATGCACGCCGGTGAAGTTCGAGACGGAGTCGATAAAGCCCCATTCGGGCAAAAAGCGCGGCGGCGCGGTCGGGAACACGGTGTAGCCGATGAGCGCGATGAACATCGCGATCATGAACATGTTGCGCACGAAGTAGAAGCTGCGGTTATGGCGCAGGTACAGGTACACGAGCGCAACGACCGTGACCGTCGTCTGCGCGTTGACATACATCCAGCTCGAGAAGTCCATCAGCGCGCGACTGCCCGACGCCCACGCTTGGATGGAGGGCTCGACGAATATGTGCAGCGTGAGCTCCAGCGAGATCAGATCGCGCGCGTGGGCAAAGGCGGCGTTGGCGTCGCCCTCGACCAGGCCGCGCACCAGCCGGTAGGCGAGGTAGGCGGCGCCGAACAGCGCGAGTTGGCGCAACACGTCCAGCCACCCCTTGGGCAACAGGCGCGCCTGCAGGACACGAGCGCTGGCGAGGGTTCGCGACACCGACCCGGACATCGGTTGTGAAGCCTACCGTGAGAGTGGTTGGAGGGCATACAGCCGCCAGCGGTCCGAGTGCCACACTTCCCGCAAATACGGCAGTCCGTGGGCGATCAGCGCGCCCTCGGCCTGCCCGGCGTAGTCCAGGCGCGCGTCCGGGAGCGCGACGTAAACGACATGGTTTTCCGTAAGCCACGCGCGGTAGACGGAGGCGGTGAGCCCCGGACGGTAGAACAGGGCGGCGTAGCGCGTGTCGAGCTGGCGATCCCAGCCGCGGGCGAGCGAGACGCCGTCATGACCGGCTAGGAAGGCGGCCTCCGCGTGGGTGGCGGTCAGCGGCACCTCGACGATCGTGGGCGCGCCACCGCTAGGAGATCCATGCGATCTCCGAGCGGCCACCAGGCGCTGCAGCTCGGACAGCAGCGGGGCGTAATAGGAGGCGTTCGCCGAGGGCTGGCCCGCGACCAGCGACAGGTCGCCGATCGGAGTGTTCAGCTGCCAGTACAGCAGCACGGGCGCGAGCAGGCCCAGCGCCACACGCCGGCGCTCCCACAGCACGCCGGCGAGCAGCGCCGGGGCGAGCTCCGGGCCCAGGCGGGCGGCGTTGCCCCCGACGGGAGTCTCGATCGCAAACGCGCCGATCAGCGCGAGCGCATACAGCACGGCGCCTATGCGCAAGGCGCAGTGCGCTCGCTCGCTCAGCGGTCCCCGGGGCAGGAGCAGCGCGATCGCCAGCACCCCGGCCAGGGCCGGCCAGAAGGACGAAGGCGCGAACGGCTCGTAGCCGCCTTCGGGAAACGCCACGCTGAGCAGCGCGATCGGTGCGAGCGCGACGAAGGTGAGCCCCAGTGGCCAGGCCGGCGGATGCCCGGCGCTTGCGGAGGGCACAGACTGCACGGAAGATGTTTGCGCCGCGGGAAAGCGCACGGAAGATGTTTGCGCCGCTGTCCATACCGCCAGCGCCCATGCGAAGAACGCGAGCGCCAGGAACGCGCCGGCGACTGGGCTGGCGATGCTCGTGAGCGCCGCCAGCACGAGTGCAAGCGCGGGGCGCCCGCGCATCAGTGCCAGCACCGAGGCCAGGCCGATCGCCACCCCGAGGTCGTAGGGGACGCGCCCGGAGAGCAACTCGGCGCAGGCGCCGAACGCGAACACACCGGCCGCCGCGCGCCCGCCCGCAAGACCGAAGGCGCGCTCGGCGATCAGGCCGAACAGAACGCTCGCCGCGAGCGCTGAGCACACCAGCAGCACACGCACTCCGAGCAGCGCCCCGAGCGCGGGGGAGAGCAGCGAGTAGCCGAGCACGTAGTGGCTGTGGGCGGCGTACCAGCCGTTGTCGCGCAGGGTGTATCCGACGCGTGCGAACAGGTCGCTGCGATAGATGGCCGCGGCGAGGTCCGCGGCCGGGGGCGCCCATACCAAGTAGACGAGCGTCAGCGGGATCGCGATGGCCAGCGCAAGCGCCCACGGGCGCGCGAGGAGTGCGCGCCCTGTTCCCCGGCGCTCGGCGGGCATGGCATCGAACTGCTCGACTCGATCGCCGATTGCGGACACCAGCCGAGGATAAAGCTCGTGCCTCCATCCGACCGAAGCCGGGAGACACGCGCCTTCGGCGCTGGCCGATTCGGGGATGCTGGCCGAACGGGGGATGCTGGCCGAACGGGGGATGCGAGCGTAAGCGAGTGTCTCCCCGGCTCGGTAAGCGAGTGTCTCCCCGCTTCGGTAGCGAGTGTCTCCCTGATCGGTCCCCGTTTTGGCCAGTGCCTTGATGGAATCGGGCGCCCTCCTGGCGCCCGTGACCGCGGCTTCGCCGTTATATCGTGCGTCCGTGCCCGCGAAGCCCTGGAAGCCGCCGACGCGCGCGCGAGTGGTGCCCGTGCGCGAGCGGCTGCGCGAGGTGTATGGGACGCCGTCGATGAAGCCGCACTCCCAGCCGATCGCCGAGCTCGTCCTGACGGTGCTCTCGCAGAGCACCAACGACCGCAACCGGGATGTCGCCTACCTGCGCCTGCGCGAGCGGTTGCCGACGTGGGAGGCGGTGATGGGAGCCCCGGTCGCGGAGGTGGAGGAGGCGATCCGGCCGGGCGGCATCTCGAAGGTGAAGTCCGCGCGTATCGTGGCGATCCTGCGGGCGATTTCCGAGCGGGGTGGGCGGGCACTCAATCATCGTGACCACGAGCCGTCGCTCGACTGGCTGGCGGATACGCCGATCGATCAGGCGCGCGACTATCTCGTCTCGTTGCCGGGCGTGGGTCGCAAGACGGCGGCCTGCGTGCTGCTGTTTGCCTACGGTCGCCACGACGTGCCGGTCAACACGCACGTCTCCCGCGTGGGCATGCGCCTGCGGTTGCTGGAGCCTGGCGCCCCATTCGAGCGTCTGCACGACCAGATGCTCGCGCTGACCCCGCCCGGGCAGGAGCTCGAGCTGCACGTGAACCTCCTGCGCCACGGCCGCCGGACGTGTCACGCGCGCAGGCCGGCGTGTGGGCAGTGCGCGCTGGCGCGCATGTGCCCGAGTCGGGATATGTTCGCCTGAAACCACCTGAATCTGGTGACTGTTCAGGTCGTCGTCGGGTGGTTATGGACTGGCGGCGGCGGGCAACCAGGGTGTGTGGCGCGCCAGGCGGGCGAGCGCGTCGAGGATGTCGCGGCCTTGCTTGCGCGTGGTGCTGATGTAGGCGCGTAGGGCGAAGAAGCGGTCGGCGCCGGTTGTGGTGCGCCAACTGCCGGAGATCTTCTGCTGGATCTTGATCATGCGGATGTCGCGCTCGACGAGGTTGTTGTCGAACGGGACGCGGAAGTCGTGAGCGAAGCGCAGCACCTGCTCGCGCTGCTCGTCGAGGCGGCGCAGTAGGTTGGCTTGGGGGCTGCGGCCGATCGGGCCGCGCTTGCCGGTACGGACGCTCGGCGGCGGATTCTGGTGGTGGCCGAGCGCGATGATCTGCTCGTAGGCGGCGCGGTACCCGACCAGCACCCACGGGTCCAACCAGTTCTTCGCCGACGGCCTTCGCGGTCTTGACCTCCTCGTGCAGAGCGCGCAACAGCGCGTCGATCTGGCCTGCCCACGACTGCTTCTCGGCGTGATCTTCGATGATCGCCAGCAGCTCGCGCAGGTGGTGGGCGTTGCACAGCGCGTGGATGGCGTGCTCATAGGCGCGGTACTGCGGCCAGCCATCGTGCACGGCGATTCCGCGGAAGCGCGGCATCACGCCAGCGTGGTTGATGCCCTCGGTTCCGCGCCTGTCGTGCAGGGCGTAGAAGGTCAGCGTCTCGGTGCTCGCGCAGTGCAGCCATCGTCCACGGCCGCCGGCGCGAGCGCCGGTCTCATCGAAGTGCACGACCGGCGAGTTGATGATCTGCTCGTGCACGCCCTCGAGGAACTCGTCGAGGTCCTCGGCGCCTTCCTTGACGAAGGCCATGAGTGTCGCGGGCGAGATCGGCGCGCCCAACCAATCGGCCAGCAACTGCGCGGCGCGCTGGTAGGGCAGGTGCTGGGCGGCGATCAGATAGATCCCGAGCGCTCGCATTCTCGGCCCGTACTGCGTCGGGGCGCCAACGCCGGCCGGGAACGCCGCGGCCGTCACGTGCCCGCACACGCAACGCCGCCGCTGGGCACGGTGCTCGCAGACAGCGAGGCGCACCTCCGGCAAGTCGAACACCTGGCGTGCCTCCTCGCCAACCCGCTCGCCGTCGGTGAGATCGCCGCCGCAGCCGCCGCAGCGATCTGGCGCGTGCAGGACGACCTCATCAGGCTGCTCGACCCGCTCGAGATGATGGCCACCATGGCCGGGCTGACCACCCGGTTTGCGGCCCGACCGACGACGAAGACTCCGCGGTGCAGGCGGCTTGGCCAGACCATCAGACGACGGCGGTCGAGACGAGTTACGCGAGTTCGCCGACAACCGCGCCCGCAACTCCGCGACCTCCGCCCGCAACTCCGCAATCAGCGTTGCCTGCGAGACAACAAGAGCCTCCAGATCCTCATACGACGGCCGATCCACGGACACACAACAACATTCGCGCCAACCCCACCGCCACCTGCCAGACCTGAACAGTCACTGAATCTGTGGGGATGAGCCCCAAATTGAAAGCACTGGCAATCAGAACACGCGCTCGGCCGCGGAAACTGCGCTTCTACTTGCCCCTGCGCTCCGGGCTCGTGCCCCTCCTAACCAACCCCCTTGACATCCCTCACAAAATCTGCTCTACTAACGCTTAGATTTTATACCGTCTGTAATCGTCTATACCGTCTGTAATCGTCAGTAGAAGGAGCCACAAACATGGGCAAGACCATAGGCATCGACCTCGGCACGACCAACTCGTGCATGGCCGTGCTCGAGGGGGGCGAGCCCACGGTCATCGAGAACGCCGAGGGTGGGCGCACGACGCCGTCGGTCGTCGCGTTCACGGCCTCCGGCGAGCGCCTCGTCGGCACCGTCGCCAAGCGCCAGGCCGTCACCAACCCGCAGAACACGATCTTCTCGATCAAGCGCTTCATGGGCCGCAAGGAGGCGGAGGTGCGCGAGGAGGAGTCGATCGTCCCCTACAAGGTCGTCTCCGGCCCCAACGGCGACGCGCGCGTGGAGGCCGACGGCGAGCAGCACTCTCCGCCCGAGATCTCCGCGATGATCCTGCAGAAGCTGAAGTCCGACGCCGAAGCCTATCTCGGCGAATCCGTCGACGGCGCGGTCATCACCGTGCCCGCCTACTTCAACGACGACCAGCGCCAGGCCACCAAGGACGCCGGCAAGATCGCCGGGCTGGACGTCAAGCGCATCATCAACGAGCCCACCGCCGCCTCGCTGGCGTACGGACTCGACAAGGAGGGCCAGGACCAGACGATCCTCGTGTTCGACCTCGGCGGCGGCACCTTCGACGTGTCGGTGCTCGGAGATCGGCGACGGCGTGTTCGAGGTCAAGTCGACCGCCGGGGACAACCATCTCGGTGGCGACAACTTCGACAAGGCGATCGTCGACTGGCTGGTGTCCGAATTTCGAAGTCGCAGGGCATCGACCTCAGCGCCGACCCGATGGCGCTGCAGCGCCTGTACGAGGCCGCGGAGAAGGCCAAGATCGAGCTGTCGACCACCCAGGAGACGCAGATCAACCTGCCGTTCATCACCGCCGACGCCTCAGGTCCCAAGCACCTCGACACCCGGTTGACGCGCGCGAAGCTGGCCGAACTCACGAGCGCGCTGCTCGATCGTGTCGTGGCGCCGGTGCGCCAGGCGATCGACGACGCCAAAGACAAGGGCGTCTCCGAGATCGAGCACGTCGTGCTCGTCGGCGGCATGACGCGCATGCCCGCCGTCCAGGAGAAGGTCAAAGAGCTCACCCGCAAGGAGCCCCACCGGGGCGTCAACCCCGACGAGGTCGTCGCCGTGGGCGCCGCGATCCAGGCGGGCGTGCTCGCGGGCGACGTCAAGGACGTGCTTTTGCTGGACGTGACGCCGCTGACCCTGGGCATCGAGACCAAGGGCGGCGTGATGACCAAGCTGATCGAGCGCAACACGACGATTCCCACGCGCAAGGGCGAGGTGTTCTCGACGGCCGAGGACAACCAGCCCTCGGTCGAGATCCACGTCCTGCAGGGCGAGCGCGAGATGGCCCAGTACAACAAGTCGCTCGGCAAGTTCCAGCTCGACCGGCATCCCGCCGGCGCCGCGCGGCATTCCGCAGATCGAGGTCGCCTTCGACATCGACGCCAACGGCATCCTCAACGTCTCCGCCAAGGATCTCGGTACGGGCAAGGAGCAGACGATCGAGATCAAGGCCGGCTCCGGGCTCTCCGACGAGGAGATCAAGAACATGGTCTCCGACGCCGAGTCCCACGCCGAGGAGGACCGGCGCGCGCGCGAGCTGGCCGAGGCACGCAACAACGGCGAGAACGCGGCGTATCAGGCCGAGAAACAGCTCGCCGACCTGGGCGACCAGGTGGACGCGGACTCCAAAGGTCGGATCGAGACGGCCGTCAAAGAGGTCCGCGAGGCGCTGGAGTCCGAGGACCCCGCGGCGATCAACGCCAAGGCGCGAGGCGCTGCAGACCGCGTTCCACGCAGTCTCCGAGGCGATGTACCAGCGCGCCCAGGAGGCGGCTGCGTCCGCGGGCGGCGACGGTGGCAACGGCGCTTCTGCCGATGGCTCCGGTTCGTCCTCGACGAGGAGGACGTCGTCGACGCCGAGGTTGTCGACGAGTCCCAGGCGTGACGGAGGACGCGACACACATGAGCGCGGACGATACCCGAGCAGACGGTGCAGGAGGCAGAGCAGGCGCAGACCCCCGGCGCGGACGGCGCGCCGGGGGATGGATCCGCGCCAGAGCCCGTCCTCGTGGACGACGCCGACGCGACCGAGATCGAGGGCGATCTCGACGAGTTGGTCAAGGTCGCCGCCGAGCGCGATGAGTACCTCGCGCTCGCGCAGCGCACCCAGGCCGACTTCGAGAATTACCGCCAGCGCGCCGCGCGCGAGTCCGCGCTCGCTCAGAAGCGCGGTGTCGTGAAGCTCGCCAAGGAGCTGCTGCCCGCGCTGGACAACCTCGATCGGGCGCTGGACGACGCCGGCGCCTCGCGGGACGCGGTGCGAGGACGATCCCTCTGCTGCAGGGAGTGCGTCTTGTGCGCTCTGAATTCGCCGATGCGCTCGCGCGTCTTGGCATCGAGTCCTTTGCGCCCGCCGGTGAGGCGTTCGACCCGTCGCTGCACGAGGCGATGGCCAGCGCCCCGCAGGCGCCGGACGGCGCGCCGTCCGGTACGGTCGTCGAGGTCTACCAGCCCGGCTACCGATTGGGCGAGCACGTGATTCGTCCCGCGCGCGTGGTCGTGGCCGCGTAGGTTCGGGCAAGGAGTTTCAGATGGCGGCCCGTCCCGACTACTACAAGACGCTCGGGGTCGCAAGGAAGGCGACTCCCGATGAGATCAAGAAGGCGTATCGCAAGCTCGCGCGCCGCTACCACCCCGATCGCAACCCCGGCGACAAAGCGGCCGAGGAGCGCTTCAAGGAGATCTCCCAGGCCCACGATGTCCTCGGCGACCCCGACAAGCGCAAGCAGTACGACAGCGGCACGGGCCCGTTCGCGACCGGCGGAGGGTCGCGGGCGGACCGGGTTCGGCGGGTTTCAGGGCTTCGACTTCGACGCCTCGAACATGGGCGACATCCTCTCCAACCTGTTCCGCGGCGGCGGCGGCGCAGGCGGGGCGGGCGGGCGCGCCGGTGGCGGGCGCCCGCGCGCGCAGCGCGGCGGCGACCTGGAGGCGCAGGTCTCGATCGCCTTCGACCAGGCGATCTCCGGCGCGCAGATCCCGCTGTCGGTCCCCATGCACGACACCTGCCCGACCTGCCACGGCACGGGCGCCAAGCCCGGCACGACGCCGAAGGTCTGCCCCGTCTGCGAAGGCCGCGGCGTAGAGGTCACCGGCCAGGGCATGTTCTCGATCTCCCAGCCCTGCTCGCGCTGTGGGGGCTCGGGAACGATCATCGAAGACCCCTGCCCGACCTGCCACGGCGCGGGGGCGGTGCGCACCGTCAAGCGCCTGCGCGTGAACATCCCCGCGGGCGTGCGCGACGGCAGCCGCATCCGGCTTGCCGGCAAGGGCGAGCCCGGCCATAACGGCGGCCCGCCCGGCGACCTCTACCTGATCACCCATGTGTCCCCATCGCCCGTGTTCAAGCGCAGAGGGGACAACCTCGAGGTCGAGGTTCCGCTCACGATCCCCGAGGCGCTGCGCGGCGCCGAGGTGCAGGTTCCGACGCTGGACGGGACAAAGACCCTGCGGGTGGCGCCCGGCACCAAGCCCGGCGCGGTCCAGCGGTTGCGCGGCGAGGGCCCTCCAAAACTGGGCGGCAAAGCGCGTGGGGACATCCACTACCGCTTCGTGCTCGACGTCCCCGAGCAGCTGACCGACGAGCAGCAGGCCGCCGTCGCGCGCCTGGCCGAGGTCATGAACGGCAACCCCCGCGCGCGCCTGTTCGAGCAGGCCGATGCTGGGGGGTCCGGGGGATCGGCCTCGTGAGAAGCAGTTTCGTTTCGATGGGCCGCGCGCGCGTACGCGCGCGCGCTCGGCATGCGCTTTGGATCACACCAAGATGAGCGCGCGACGCCCGGAGCGACCCGTCACCCACGTCCAGGTCGAGACCGACCGCGGCGTGTTCATGATCTCGGTCGCGGCCGAGCTGGCGAACATGCACCCGCAGACGCTGCGCACGTACGAGGCGCGCGGCCTGATCGAGCCCAAGCGCTCGCCCAAGGGCACGCGGCTGTACTCGCAAGAGGACGTCGATCGGCTGCGCCGCATCCAGGAGATGACGGCCGACCTCGGGCTGAACCTGGCCGGCGTCGAGCGCGTGCTGAACCTCCAGGACGAAGTCAACGAGATGCACGCGCGCATCGAGGAGCTGGAGGTGCAGGCGCTGCGCGCACAGGTCGAGCTCGCCGAGCGCCTGGAGGCGCTGCGCCGCTCGTTCCGCGCCGAGCTCGTGCCCTACCGCGGCGGCGGCACCGACATCGTGCGCGCGGCCGATGTACGCTCGGCGTTCGATCCAACCGCCGGGAGGACGCGCAGGGATGGCTCCTAACGGCTCAGCAGGTCCCGTCCCGGGCCAGCCCGGCCAGCTCGAGGAGGAGCAGAGCCCGCTGCAGCGCTTCGGGCGCGACCTGACCGAGATGGCCGAGCTCGGCAAGCTCGACCCGGTGATCGGGCGCGACGAGGAGATCCGCCGCGTGATCCAGGTGCTGAGCCGCCGCACGAAGAACAACCCCGTGCTGATCGGCGAGCCGGGCGTCGGCAAGACCGCGATCGTCGAGGGCCTGGCCCAGCGGATCGTCTCTACGGACGTACCCGAGTCGCTGCGCGATCGGCGCGTGATCGCGCTGGACATGGGCGCGCTGATCGCCGGCGCGGCCTACCGGGGCGAGTTCGAGGAACGGCTCAAGGGCGTGCTCAAAGAGGTGGCCGAGGCGGAGGGCACGATCATTTTGTTCCTCGACGAGCTGCACACGATCGTCGGCGCGGGCGCCGCCCAGGGCTCGGTCGACGCCTCGAACCTGCTCAAGCCGATGCTCGCGCGCGGCGAACTGCGCTGCGTCGGCGCGACGACGCTCGATGAGTACACCAAGTACATCGAGAAGGACGCCGCCCTTGAGCGGCGCTTTCAGCCGGTGACCGTCGGCGAGCCCAGCGTACAGGACACGATCGCGATATTGCGCGGGTTGAAGGAGCGCTATGAGAACCACCACGGCGTGCGCATCCAGGACAGCGCGCTGATCGCGGCGGCGACGCTGTCGCACCGCTATATCGCCGACCGCTTCCTGCCCGACAAGGCGATCGATCTGATCGACGAGGCCGCCTCGCGGCTGCGTATCGAGATCGACTCGGTGCCGACCGAGATCGACGAGGTCAACCGCCGCGTGATGCAGCTCGAGATCGAGCTGACTTCGCTCAAAAAGGAGAAGGACGAGGCGTCCAAGGCGCGCCGCGCGGCGATAGAGGCCGAGCTGTCAGAGCTGCGCGAGCGCTCTGCGGAGATGACCGCCGAATGGCAGCGCGAGAAGGAGGAGATACGCGGCGTGAGCGAGGTCAAGGAAAAGCTCGAGCAGGCGCGCGTGGAAGCCGAGCGCGCCGAGCGCGAAGCCGACCTCGAGCGCGCCTCCGAGCTGCTCTACGAGGAGATCCCCGAGCTGGAACGCCAGCTCGCCGAGCACGAATCGGCGAGCGCGGGATGCGCGCCGCGAGCGGGATGGGTCCGGATGGACGCTGGCGAGGACGGGAGCGCCGGCACCGCGCTGGACCCAGTTTCTCAAAGAGGAGGTCGACGCCGACGACGTCGCCGAAGTCGTCGCCCGTTGGACGGGCATCCCTGTGTCGCGTCTGCTGGAGGGCGAAACCGAGAAGCTGGTGCACATGGAGGAGCGGTTGCACGAACGCGTCGTCGGCCAGGACGAGGCGATCGAGGCGGTCGCCACCGCGCTGCGCCGCTCGCGCGCGGGGCTGCAGGACCCCGATCGCCCGATCGGCTCGTTTCTGTTCCTCGGCCCGACGGGCGTCGGCAAGACCGAGCTCGCGCGGGCGCTGGCCGAGTTCATGTTCGACTCCCAGGACGCGATGGTGCGCATCGACATGAGCGAGTACATGGAGAAACACTCCATCTCGCGCCTCCTCGGCGCGCCCCCCGGGTATGTCGGCTACGAAGAGGGCGGCCAGCTGACCGAGGCCGTGCGCCGCCGACCGTACTCCGTCGTGCTGCTGGACGAGATCGAGAAGGCCCACCCAGATGTGTTCAACACGCTCTTGCAGGTGATGGACGACGGGCGGTTGACCGACGGTCAGGGCCGGACTGTGGACTTCAAGAACACCGTGCTGATCATGACCTCCAACATCCGAGTGGGTGGGGAACCCGAATCAGAGGGCCTGTCCGACACCCAGTTGCGAACCGAACTGCTCCAATACTTCAAGCCCGAGTTCGTTAACCGCCTCGACGACATCGTCCGCTTTCAGTCCCTCACGCGTGAGCAGATCTCAGAGATCGTCGATCTGCAGGTCGCCCGCGTGATCGCGCGCGTCGCCGAGCGCGGCGTGCAGGTGACGCTCACCGACGATGCTCGCACGCTGATCGGGAACATGGGCTATGACCCGACGTATGGGGCGCGACCGTTGCGCCGGGTCATCCAGAAGCAGCTCACGGACCGTCTCGCGCTGGCGCTGCTAGAGGGCGAGTTGCGCGACGGGGATGCCGTGCGTGTGGATGCAGTTGACGGAGAGCTTGTGTTGGAGACGACCGAGGTACAGACGACGGCTACAGGGTAAGCGGCTTTGCCTGCGGTCCGGCGAGGTCGCCGCAGCGCTCTCGCCGGACCTACATACGGAATGCTAGTCGATCGTTGTTATAGGTCTATGCCCAGGTGTGATCCCTGCCTATGTCTAGGGTGCCGTCACCGCGAAGGTTCCGCTTACACGTGTAAGGCCTGCATTTTTAGCCGAAACGAGAATGGCAAAGCCATTTGCTCCAGCATCCGCATCAACACCGCTTTGTTCGGGACTAAAGATGTTGTCGTTTACCGGAGAATTCAGGTTTTCGGTGTAGCCCTGATATAGGCACAGATAGCCGGATTCTGCGTGACCGGCCCCACTGCAATGAGTGCTCGAGGTTCCCGAGACGTAGATTGCGTTCCCCGCCGTGAGTGCCCCCGGCAGTGGAATTGGAAACGATCCCGTGATCTCATATGCATTGCCCGCCGAGGCAGCTGTAAAGCCCCCGCCCCAAACACCGGTCTCGGTTTCGCCACTGGCCAGAACAACCGGATATGGACCGGCCGGCCCTTCTTTGCCTTCTTTTCCGACGTTTCCTTCTTTACCATGCGGTCCTTCTTTACCCGTTGGCCCTTGGGCCCGGTCGCGCCAGTCGCGCCTGCCGCCCCGGTCTTGCCGGTACTGCCCTTCAGCTTCTTCAGCACCTTCGGGTTGATCTGCTTGGTCGAGTTGATCAGATAGTGGTTCGCCGCCAGCGCCCCGCCGCTCATCGCGAACACGAGCGCGAGCGTGGCGGTGACGTTGGCATAGCTGAGACGTCTGCGCATGGGTTGGTTGCCCCCGTAAGTTGTGCGTATAGGAATGGAAGCCATCACCCTACGCCCTCCGGCGGCGGACGCATCGGGCTCTGGACGAACGGACGATCGCCCATGCGTGCGGCCCTGCGAGGCCGCCGCCGCGCATATAGGGACCCTCGCTGGCCTTTTACGACCGCCGAGGGCCCCTCGGCCTGAGCGCTACGCTAGCGCCCGCGCTGGGTCCGTCGCGTCACAAGCTGTTTGACGAACGACTCCGCGCGGCTGTGCTTCTGTGCCGTCGAGAGGGGTTGTATCGCCTGCACCGCACTGCCCGAGCCGGCGCAGAATGCGCTGGCTTGCACGGCGGCTTCTTCCGCTGGTTCTTCTTTGAAAAGACTATAGGCCACCCAGTACCTCAGTCCTTCGTATTCGAACCCTTCGTTCGCCTGTTCCAAGACCGGCGCGCCTTCTCCTTTGATGTAGGCGCCGCCGCTGATCACGTTCTCACCCTTGGGGCACGCCGCGAATGAGAGCGCTTCCCAGGCAGTTTGGCCTTTTCTGGCGCCTTCTTCGATTTCGACTTCTTCCGGTTCGCCGACTTCTCCGTAGACCTCTTTCAACGGGCTCAGATTGGTCGGACCGGCAGGCCCTTCCTTGCCCGGGGGCCCCGTGAGCCCGGTCGCCCCTGTGTGCCCGGCTGGCCCAGTGCTCCCGGCGGGCCCAGCTGGACCGGCCTTACCGGTGTTGCCCTTGAGCTGCTTGAGCACGCTGGGCTTGATCTGCTTCGTGGAGCTGATCAGGTAGTGCTTGGCTGCCAGTGCCCCGCCGCTCATCGCGAAGACGAGCGCGAACGTGGCCACTACGTTTGCATAGTTGAAATGTCTGCGCATGCGCTCCGTCTCCTCGGTCTGACAAAAGGGATGCGCGGACCCTACTCACCGAGACGCCATCCCGCAACACAGCTGCGCCGGCGCCTCGACGGCGGATGCCCCGGGCTCTGGACAGACGGACGATCGCTGGGCACCACCTGGTGTCACACTGTGATACAGTCTTTGTATGAGCGATCACTTCACCCTGCGGTTCCAACCAGGCGTGAGCGAGCGGTTGGCAGCGCACGCGCGTCGCATCGGCCTCGCCCCGCGGACGCTGGCCCAGCGCCTGATCGACGAGGGGCTGCGCCGGGAAGATCATCCGCTCATCCGCTTCGCCGATGGGCCGAGTGGCAGGCGAGCTGCGCTGGTGGGCAGCGGGCTGGATGTGTGGCAGGTGATCGACACGGTTCGCCATAACGACAACGATCCCGAAGAGGCTGCCGCGTACCTCGAGATCGCGCCCAGACTCGTTCAGGCGGCTGTGGCCTACTACGGCGAGTATCGCGAGGAGATCGATGCCGAGATCGCGCTCAACGAGGCCGAGTCGGAGCGCGGATACGCCGCCTGGATGGCCAGCCAGCAGGCGCTGGCTTCGTGAAGGCGCTGCTCGATGAGCAGTTCTCCCCCCAGATAGCGCGTCTCCTGCGCGAGCGTGGATTGGACGTCGAGGCAATAGTCGAGCGGAGCGACCTGCCGGAGTCCTCGGACAGCGAGGTAATGGAGGTTGCCGTACACGAGCAGCGCGCGGTCGTGACCAACGACCTCAAGGACTTCCGTCCGATCGCCGCCGAACGTCTTACCAGCGGCCAAGGTCATGCGGGCCTTATCCTCGTGCCGGCAAGGCGCGATCGCGGCCGCGACTCCACCGGCGCGCTGGCAGACGCGATCGAAACCGTGATGCGCGCCCACCCCAAGGGGATTCCCGGCGCCGAGCATTGGATCTGACTGCTGTCCTGACGCCCGCTCCACCGATCCGCTACAAACAACCCTGCGCGCACGAGCGCGGCGTGCGACGGCACAAAACAAGACGGGAGGAGCCCAACCGCCATGCCCACCTACATCATGCTCTCCACGCTCACCCCCGAGGGCGTGCAGACGGTCAAGAACAATCCGCAGCGGATCAGGGAGGTCAACAAGGAGGTGGAGCAGCTGGGCGCGAGCGTCAAGGCGCAGTGGGCGACGCTCGGCCACGTCGACTTCATCTCCGTGGTGGAGGCGCCCGACGAGGCGACGATGGCGCGCGTGTCGCTTGAGCTGGGCTCGCGCGGCACCGGTCGCTACGAGACGCTGGCGGCGATACCGATCGACGACTTCATCGCCTCGCTCTGATGAACGCCTCCAGTCCGGCGTATGCTGGCGCCGAGATGATCTGGCCGGAGAGCTCCCGATGGGTGAGGTGTCGCCGATCGCGACCCCCCTGACCGAGGTCGAGACGCGGGCGCAGCTGGAGGAGTTCGACGTCGACGGCCCGCGCGTGGGCATCGTGATGGGCTCGGCGAGCGACATGGAGGCGATGGAGAAGGCCGCGCGCGAGCTCGATGATCGCGGCATCCTGCACGAGCTGCGGGTGATGTCCGCCCACCGCGAGCCCGACGTCGTGGCCGACTACGCCAAGAGCGCGCGCATGCGGGGGCTGGGCGTGATCATCGCCGGCGCCGGCATCTCCGCGGCCCTGCCCGGCGCGATCGCCGCGCACACCGACCTGCCCGTGATCGGCGTGCCGCTGTCCGGGCGCCTGACCGCCGCGGGTGGCCTGGACGCGATCCTCTCGATCGTGCAGATGCCCCCGGGCGTGCCCGTAGCCTGCGTCGGTCTGGACAACCCGCGCAACGCCGCGATCCTGGCGGCGCAGATCCTGGGGGCTTAGGGGGGCCATGCCGCATGCGGCATGGCGGGGGCGCCGCATGCGGCGCCCCCAGAAGCCGCACATGTGCGGCTTCTCCGGACGGTGCATGCACCGTCCGGCCTGTCGGCACATGTGCCGACAGGGATAATGAGGACATGATCGACCGCTACACCCGCCCCGAGCTCGGCCGTCTGTGGACGGATGAGGCGCGTATGGAGACCTGGCGCCGGGTAGAGGTTGCCGCCTGCGAGGAGCTGCCGGCGCTGCTGGGGGAGGGGAACGGGCCCACGCCCGCGGACCTGGAGGCGATCCGGGGGGCTAAGTTCACGGTGGAGGCGGTCAACGCGCGCGAGCTCCTGACCGACCACGACATGGCCGCGTTCGTGGACGTGCTCGCCGCCTCCGCGGGCGAGGCGGGGCGCTGGATCCACTTCGGCTTGACCTCCTCGGACGTGCTCGACACCGCCTTGGCGCTGCAGCTGCGCGCGGTGGGCGAGACACTCGTCCCGGGGGCGTATGAGCTCGTCGGGGCGCTGGCCGCGCGCGCGCGCGAGCACACGGGCACACTGTGCGTGGGCAGGACCCATGGCGTGCACGCCGAGCCCACGACGTTCGGAGTCAAGCTCGCCGGCTTCGCGTTCGAGGCCCATCGCAACGCCGTGCGTCTGCAGCGCGCGTTCGCGCAGGTGGCCGTCGGTGCGATCTCAGGCGCGGTCGGAACCTACGCGGCGACGAGCCCCGAGTTTGAGGCGCGCGTGCTCGAGCGGCTGGGGCTGGCGCGCGAGGACGTCTCCACGCAGGTCGTGGCGCGCGACCGCCACGCCGAGCTCGTGCAGGCGATCGCCCTGGCCGGCGCCGGGCTGGAGCGGCTGGCAACCGAGGTCCGCAACCTGGCGCGCACGGAGGTGCGCGAGGTCCAGGAGCCCTTCCGTGACGGCCAGAAGGGCAGCTCGGCGATGCCCCACAAGCGCAATCCGATCAAGAGCGAGCAGATCTCCGGGCTCGCGCGGGTGCTGCGCGGCAACGTGCAGGCCGCGCTGGAGAACGTCGCGCTGTGGCACGAGCGCGACATCTCCCACTCCTCGGTCGAGCGTATCGTCCTGCCCGACTGCACGATCCTGCTCGACTACTCCCAGCAGCGCACGATCGCGCTCGTGCGCGACATGACCGTCGATGCCGAGCGGATGCGCGCGAACCTCGAGCTCACCCACGGCGCGCTGTTCTCCCAGCGCGTCCTGCTCGCGCTCGTATCGGCGGGGATGACCCGCGACGACGCCTACCGCATCGCCCAGGAGCTGGCCCAACGCGCGTGGGACGAGGGCGTGCCGTTGCGCGAGCTGCTCGCCGGCGACGAACGCGTGGCGGGGTTGGACCTCGACACGATCTTTGACTACGAGCACTACGTGCGGTATGCGCAGGAGATCGTTGAGCGGCTGGACGGGATCGCGTGAACCCGGCCTGTCCTCAATCGACCGCCGAGCCCCGGCATGTCCGGTGCGGCCGCGGCCATCGATAGAGTCGGGCTACGATGACCGCTGCGCTCGCCGACCTGCCTCTGATTGCCAGTGGGAAGGTGCGCGAGATGTACGACCTGGGCGGCCCCGGCGACGGCGGTCCCGATGGTGAGCGCCTGCTGATGGTCGCCAGTGATCGCATCTCGACCTACGACGCCGTCCACCCCACTCCGATCCCGGACAAGGGACGGGTGCTGACCGGGCTGTCGGTGTTCTGGTTCGCCCAGACCGAGCACATCATCGCCAACCACCTGATCTCCGCGATCGACGATGTTCCCGAGGAGGCCCGCGGGCGCGCGCTGGTCGTGCGCAAGCTGGACATGCTGCCGGTGGAGTGCGTCGTGCGCGGCTACATCACCGGTTCGGGCTGGAAGGACTATCGGGCGACGGGCGCCGTCTCGGGGATCGAGCTGCCGACCGGGCTGCGCGAGTCAGAGCTTCTGCCCGAGCCGATCTTCACGCCCTCCACAAAGGCCAACGTCGGCCACGACGAGGCCATCGACTTCGATCGCGCCGCCGAGCTCATCGGCGACAGCGCGCTGATGGAGCGCGTGCGCGAGGTCTCGATCGAGCTGTACTCGTTCGCCGCTGAGCACGCGCGCGAGCGGGGGGTGATCCTCGCCGACACCAAGTTCGAGCTCGGACTCGATCCCGCCGGCGAGCTGGTCGTGGGCGATGAGGTTCTGACCCCCGACTCCTCGCGCTACTGGCCGGCCGACACGTATGAGCCGGGTCGCGGGCAGCCGAGCTTCGACAAGCAGTACGTGCGCGACTGGGCATCCTCCAGCGGCTGGGACAAGCGCCCGCCGGCTCCGGCGATCCCCGACGATGTCGTCGCGGGCACACACGCGCGCTATGTCGAGGCCTATGAGCGGATTGCCGGCGAGCCGTTTCAGGACTGGCTTGACCGGACGGGCGCAGCTTCGTGAGAGCCCGTGTGCTGATCCGCCCGAAGGCCGGCATCCTCGATCCCCAGGGCGCTGCCGTGGCGCGCGCGCTGCCGGCGCTCGGGTTCGCGGGCGTAGGCAACGTGCACGTCGGCCGGCTCATCGAGCTCGACGTCGAGGATCCTGTGCAGCTTGACTCGATGTGCGAGCGTCTGCTCGCCAACCCGCTGGTCGAGGACTACGAGATCCAGCTCCTCGACGGGGCCTCCGCCTGACGCGCACGGTGCGGTTCGGCGTACTTCAATTCCCGGGCAGTTGCGATGAGGTCGATGCGCTGAATGCTGCCCGCCGCGTGGGCGACGCCGAGCTGATCTGGCACACCGAGCGCGACCTGCATGGCGCCGACGCGATCGTCGTGCCCGGCGGGTTCTCCTACGGCGACTACCTGCGCGCCGGTGCGATCGCGCGCTTCGCGCCGGCGATGGAGTCGGTGATCGAGTTCGCCCATGCCGGCGGGCTCGTGCTCGGGATCTGCAACGGTTTTCAGGTGCTCTGCGAGGCCCACCTGCTGCCGGGCGCGCTGCTGGGAAACGCCAACCTGCGCTTCACCTCCCGCCAGGTCGAGCTCGACGTCGTCGCATCCGGAACCGCGTTCACGCGCGCGTGCGGGGCCGGCGGGCATCCGCTGCGGCTGAGCATTCCCGCCAAGCACTCCTGGGGGCGCTACTACGCCGACGAGCCCTCCCTGGACGAGCTGGAGCGCGGCGGCCAGGCCGTGCTGCGTTACGCGCCCGGCGAGAACTTCAACGGCTCCTCGCGTGACATCGCGGGCGTGTCCAACGAGGCCGGCAACGTGTTCGGCATGATGCCCCACCCCGAGCACGCCGTCGATGCGCTCACCGGCGGCTCGACCGACGGCCTTGCGATCTTTGAGTCGATGCGCCTGACGGTGGAGGGCGCGCGTGTCTGAGCGCGTGGCGAATCGGACTTCGCGCCCCCACGATCGAACATCCACGGGCATCTTCGAACGAGGCGCCCATGTCTGAGGCGCCCATGTCTGACAGCGCGACCTTGCCAAGCGTGCAGGATGCGCTCGCGCTCGGCCTCACGCGCGCGGAGTACGAGCTCGTCTGCGAGCACCAGTCCAGGCCGCCGAACCAGGTGGAGTTGGCGATGTACTCGCTGCTGTGGAGCGAGCACTGCGCCTACAAGCACTCCAAGAAGCTGCTACGCACGCTGCCCACCGAGGGCCCGCACGTGGTCATGGGCCCGGGCGAGAACGCCGGCGCGGTGGACGTCGGCGGCGGCCTGGTGTGCGCATTCAAGGTCGAGTCGCACAACCACCCCTCTGCGGTCGAGCCGTTCCAGGGCGCTGCCACCGGCGTCGGAGGCATCCTGCGCGACATCTTCGCGATCGGCGCCCGCCCGATCGCGGTGCTCGACTCGCTGCGCTTCGGCGAGCCCGGGCAGCCCGCCGGCGAAGGCGCGGTCCAAGCCGCCGGCGGAGATAAAGACGCCGGTGTAGAGGATGCGCAAAACACGTTGACCGCGCGCGCGGGTACGCGCGCAGGCGCGCGCGCGCGGTTCCTGCTCGACGGAGCGGTGGCGGGCATCGGCCACTACGGCAACTCGATCGGCGTTCCCACCGTCGGCGGCGAGGTCTACTTCGAGGCGCCTTATGACCAGAACTGTCTGGTCAACGCGATGGCCCTCGGCCTCGCCCCGCGCGAGCGGCTCGTGCGCAGCGCGGCCGCTGGGCCGGGCAACGTCGTGATCCTGTTCGGAGCCTCCACGGGCCGCGACGGGATCGGGGGCGCTTCGGTGCTGGCCTCGGCGGAGCTGGGAGAGGGTGAGGAGGGCAAGCGTCCCACCGTTCAGGTCGGCGACCCGTTTGAGGAGAAGAAGCTCCTGGAGTGCTCGCTACAGCTGCTGGAGCTGGGTCTGCTGGTCTCCCTACAGGACCTGGGCGCGGCGGGGCTCACCTCATCGGCTGCCGAGATGGCCTCCAAGGGTGAGGTCGGGATCGACATCGATGTGGCCAAGGTTCCCTTGCGCGAGGCGGACATGGAGCCGTTCGAGATCATGGTCTCCGAGTCCCAGGAGCGCATGCTCTGCGTGGTGGCGCCGGGACAGGTGCAGGACGTGCTTGCTCTGTGCGAGAAGTGGGAGGTGAACGGCACGGCGATTGGCACGGTCACCGACACTCACCGCATGCGCGTCTTCGACGGTCCCGAGCTCGTGGGCGACATGCCCGTCAGCGCCCTGGTGGATGACTGCCCGCTGTATGACCTCGCGCCGACCCGCCCCGCGACGCCGATCTATGACCCGCCTTCCGCCACGCTCGCCCACGACGCCTCTCCGCGCGAGACCATGCTCGCACTCCTGTCCTGCCCGAACATAGCCTCGCGCCGGCCCCTGTTCGAGCAGTACGACTCGATCGTCCAGTCCCGCACGATCCGCCGCCCCGAGCAGGCCGACGCGGCGGTGCTGGCGATCTCGTCCGGGACGGGCGTGCGCGTTGCCCGTGAGGGAGCAGCCGCGCCTGCGGCTGTGGATGAGACAGGCGCCCGGGCCGCAGGCGCTGTGAAACCGGCCTCCGACGGCCCGATACCTGCCCTCGCCGCCAGCATCGACTGCAACGGCCGCCGCGTCGCCGCCGACCCCTATCGCGGGACGGTCGAAGCCGTGCTCGAGTGCGCCGCGAACCTCGCCTGCGTCGGCGCCGAGCCGCTCGGGACGACCAACAACCTCAACTTCGGCAACCCCGAGCGCTCTCACGTCGCCTGGCAGCTGACCGAGTCGGTGCGCGGCCTCGGCGACGCCTGCCGCGCGCTGGGAGCCCCGATCGTCGGCGGCAACGTGTCTCTCTACAACGAGACCTCCTCCGGCCCGATCTACCCCACCCCCGTCATCGGCATGGTCGGGCGTCTGCCCGACGCGCGCCGCGCCGGACGTCTCGGCTTCCGCGGTGAGGGCGATGCGATCGCGCTCGCAGGCCCGTTTGTCCCCCGCCTGGCCGCGAGCGAGCTGGCCAAGCTGCACGGCGAGCTGCTCCCCGATGGGCTGCCCGCGTTCGACCTCGCCGCGATCCGCTCCGCTCAGGCATTTGTTCGCGACGCCGTGCGCTCCGGCTCGATCTCATCCGCGCACGACATAGCCGAGGGCGGCATCGCGGTCGCCCTCGCCGAGTGCTGCCTGGCCGGTGGACTCGGCGCCCATGTCACCATCGACGACGTCTTCCCCGACGTGGCTGCGCTCGGGGCGCTGTTCGGCGAGTCTCCCGGCGGGTTCCTGCTCAGCGGAGCGCCAGACGCCCTGCGCGCGCTCAGCGCCCCCGACCCGACCCGACCCTTCGCGGTGGCACTCCTCGGCGCCGTCCGCGGCGATGCGCTTCAGATCGACCTCGGCGACACGACCGTTCGCGCAACGCTTGCCGAGCTGTCCGAGGCCCACGGCGCGCTCGAAGGGCTGTTTGGCTGAGGGGCCTGCTAGCGTGGAGACAGCGATGGCTTGTAGAGGAGGGCCCGCCCGCCCCACAGGGCCTGAGTCAGAACTGGAGATACGTGACGGTCCCCGCGACGAGTGCGGTGTCTTCGGCCTTTACGCGCCTGGCCACGAGGTTTCGCGGCTCTCATACTTCGCGCTGTTCGCGCTCCAGCACCGCGGGCAGGAGTCCGCCGGCATCGCCGCGGCCGATCGCGGGGGGCACATCGTCACGCGCCGCGAGCTCGGGCTCGTCAGCCAGGTGTTCTCAGAGAACGACCTGCGCACGCTCGCCGGCGAGCTGGCGATCGGCCACGTCCGCTACTCGACGACCGGGTCCAACGCCTGGGAGAACTCCCAGCCCGTGCAGCGCTCGCAGGGCATGGGCGGCTCCCGCCGCGAGGTCGCGCTCGCGCACAACGGCAACCTGATCAATGCGCTGGAGCTGCACGAGGAGCTGCTCGCGCGCGGCGTCACGTTCAGCTCGACCTCCGACTCGGAGATCATCGCCGCGATGATCGCCACCCACCCGGCCGAGCACGTCGAGGACGCGATCGCGGACGTGCTTCCGCGTCTGCGCGGCGCGTTCTCGATCGTCGCGATGACCAAGGACCGCGTAGTCGCCTTTCGCGACCCCCAGGGCCTGCGACCGCTGGCGATCGGAACGCTGCCGGCCGGTCCCCGGGACGGTGGCGAGGCGGGGGATAATCACTACTGCGTCGCCAGCGAGTCCTGCGCGTTTGACATCATCGGGGCGAAGTTCCTACGCGACGTGGCGCCCGGCGAGCTCGTCACCCTCGGCGAGGAGGGTCTACAGAGCCGCGAGGTCGCCACCGGCGGCAGACGCGCGCTGTGCGTGTTCGAGTACATCTACTTCGCCCGCCCGGACTCGCGCATGAACGGGGGCGTGCTGCAGGTTTCGCGCGGGCGCATGGGCGAGATCCTCTGGCGCGAGGCGCCCGTCGACGCGGATCTCGTGATCGCCGTCCCCGACTCCGGCAACGCCGCGGCCCGCGGTCTGGCCCGCGCGGCGGGACTGCCCCAGGACGACGGCTTCGTCAAGAACCGCTACGTCGCGCGCACATTCATCCAGCCCGGTCAGGAGCTGCGCAAGCACGGCCTGCGCCTGAAGTTCAACCCCCTCCCCGAGGTCATCGCCGGCAAGCGCCTGGTGGTCGTCGACGACTCGATCGTGCGCGGCAACACGACGCGCCAGATCGTGCAGATGCTGCGTGACGCCGGCGCCACAGAGGTCCACATGCGCATCTCCGCGCCGCCGATCGTGCACCCCTGCCACTACGGCATCGACATGAGTACGCGCGAGGAGATGATCGCCCACGGGCGCAGCACCGAAGAGATCGCCGCTGAGCTGGGCTGCGACTCCTTGCACTACCTCTCAATGGACGGCGTCTACGAGGCGATCGGCGCCGATCGCAGCACCCACTGCGACGCCTGCTTCAGCGGGCGCTACCCGCTTGACGGAACCGGTGAGGCGAACGGCAAGTATGCCCTCGAGGAGGAGGGACAACCCGAGAAGGTGCCGCCCCTCCCTCTCGTCCGCGCATAGCGCCCGCTTACTCGAGCAGGCCGTAGTCGCGCGCGCCTGACGCGTCGCTGTGGCGGTTGTTGTATGGCCGTTTGACGATCAGTTCGCCGTGCCTGCCCGGTCTGAGCGCGTAGCCGAGCGCGCCGGCTATGACGACTGTGACGATGATGGCTGTGATCATTTTCTTCAGTCCTGGTTGGTGGGGGATATGTTCTTCTGTCCCTCGTTTTCATTGAATGACGTGTCCCCTCCGCTCTCTGTGATGTGAGTCACAGCTATCGTGCGCCCGATGTCAGATGCCCGATGAGCCGCTGCCCATCGCCGTGCTCGTGTCCGGCGCCGGCACCAACCTGCAGGCGCTGCTCGACACCGTGCACGGGCGCGAGGCGCAGGTCGTGGCGGTCGCCTCCTCGCTCGCCGGCGCCCCGGCGCTCGAGCGCGCCGCGGCGCGCGGCGTGCCCACGGCGGTGTTCGCACGCGCCGACTACTCCGATCGCGCCACCCGCGACGAGGCCATCGCCGACTGGCTGCACGAGCGCTCCGTGCGTCTGGTTGTGCTCGCCGGCTACATGGAGCTGCTCGGCGAGGGCTTCTTGTCGCGCTTCCCCGGGGCGGTCATCAACGTGCACCCCTCTCTATTGCCCGCGTTTCCCGGCCTGCACGCGATCGAGCAGGCGCTGGCGTATGGGGTGAAGGTGTTCGGCGTGACGGTGCATTTCGTCGACGCCGGCACGGATTCAGGCCCGGTGATCTCCCAGCGCGCCGTGGAGCTGCCCGACGCGCGAGACCCCGACGGAGTATTGGCGGCGCTGCGTCCCTTGGAGCACCAGTTGTTGGGAGAGGCTGTCCACCTGTTCGCGCGCGGCGCGCTGCGCATCGACTCCGAGCACCCGCGCCGGATTGTCGTCGATGGGTAGGCTGCCTCCATTCCCATGGCTGTGAATGAAAATGACACCATGACCGATTCGAGCACCGCCTCCGACACGGGCGTGGGGTCGGGCGGGGGCATCGAGCGCGCCGCACCCGGCGAGGTGCGCGTTCGCCGCGCGCTGCTGTCGGTGTCTGAGAAGACCGGCGTGGTCGAGTTCGCACGCGGCCTGTCTGAGCTGGGCGTCGAGCTAGTCTCCACCGGGGGCACTGCGCGCGCGCTGAGAGAGGCGGGCATCTCCGTCCAGGCGATCGAGGAATTCACGGGGTTTCCCGAGATGATGGACGGGCGCGTGAAGACGCTGCACCCGCGGTTGTACGCGGGGCTGCTCGCGCTGCGCGACAACGACTCACACCTGCAGGCGGCGTCCGAGCACTCGATCGAACCCGTAGACCTCGTGTGCGTAAACCTGTACCCGTTCGAGCAGACGCTCGCCCGTGGGGACGCGTCCGAGGCGGAGATGGTCGAGAACATCGACATCGGCGGACCCACGATGATTCGCGCGGCCGCCAAGAACAGCGCGTTCGCGGCAGTGCTCGTCGACCCCGAGGACTACGGGCCGGTGTTGGCGGAGTTGCGCAGCCCTGCTTCCGGTGCCGGCTCGACCGACTCTGACCCCGGCCGCGGGTCTGCCCCCGGCCGGATGATCTCGCTTGAGACCCGAACCCTGCTGGCCACGAAGGCGTTCGCGCTCACCGCGCGCTATGACGCCGCGATCTCGACCTGGTTCGCACGCCGCGTGTATGGAGGCCCACCCACCCACGGGTTCCCGCCCACCTGGCGCGACGCCTACGAGAAGGTCTCAGACCTGCGCTACGGCGAGAACCCCCACCAGCAGGCCGCCTTCTACGCGCGCGCCGGCGCCCCCACCCACCTGCTCGACGGGGTTACGCAACTGCATGGCAAGGAGCTGTCGTTCAACAATCTGCTCGACCTCAGCTCCGCGCGCGAGCTGGTCGAGGAGTTCGAGGGTCCGGCGTGCGCGATCGTCAAGCACAACAACCCGTGCGGCTGCGCCATCGGCGAGGACTGCCAGATCGCCTACGAAAGCGCGTTTGCGTGCGATCCGGAAAGCGCCTACGGCGGGGTGATCGCTGTCAATCGACCGATCGACAAGGCGTTCGCGCAGAAGCTGAACGAGCAGTTCATCGAGGTCCTGCTCGCGCCCGGCTATGACCCGGCCGCGCTGGAGGCGTTGCAGAGCAAGAAGAACGTGCGCCTGCTCGAGCTCGGCGACTGGCCGGCACCAGGCCACGAGGTCGAAGCCAAGCCGGTGATCGGCGGCCAGCTGGTCCAGACCCACGACGTCGTCTCCGAGACCCGCGAGCAGATGAGCACGATGAGCGCGCGCGAGCCGAGCGAGTCGGAGTGGCGGGACATGCTGTTCGCGTGGATCGTCTGCCGGCACGTGCGCTCTAACGCGATCGTCCTCGCGTCCGGCGGCGCCACGATCGGGATCGGCGCCGGCCAGATGAGCCGCGTAGACGCCGTGCGCATCGCCGTGGAGAAGGCGCGCAGGTTCCGGCCCGATCGGCTCCCCGGCTCGGCGCTTGCCTCCGACGCGTTCTTTCCCTTCCCCGACGCCCCCCAGTTGGGGATCGATGCTGGCGTCGCCGCGATCATCCAGCCGGGTGGGTCGGTACGCGACGAGCTGTCGGTGCAGGCGGCAGACGCCGCCGGTGTCGCGATGGTGGCGACCGGCGTACGCCACTTCCGGCATTAGATTCTCGTTGCTCACGCTCTACCCGTGTGCGGCGAAATTTTTTCGCATACCAGGCCTTGACAGGAGGCCTATAACGATATATCGTGACCTTACTTAGATAGTTCACGATAGGAGTTAGATATGTTCGCTGATGCGATCTACCCATCAGGCCAGGACCGTCCCTGCGGTCACGGTCACAGACACGACTTTGACCACCACCTGCGCGTGTTTCTGCACGCCATGAGTGGTGAGCGGGGCGGCCGCGGCCGCTCGGAGGAAGGCTCCGGCGAGGGCGCCCCTCGCGGCGGGCGTGGCGGACGCCACGCCGGACATCGCCACCGCGGGGGTCCGCGCGGCGGCTCATTCGCAGGAGGCCCTTTCGGCGGGTTCGGCTCTGGCGGCGGCGGTCCGTTCGGCCGCGGGCGCAAGGCGCGCCGTGGCGACATCCGCACCGCCGCGCTGCTGCTGCTGGCCGAGGAGCCGCGCAACGGCTACCAGATCATGCAGGAGGTCGAGGAGCGCTCGGACGGCGTCTGGCGCCCAAGCCCGGGCTCGGTCTATCCCGCGCTCCAGCAGCTCGAGGACGAGGGGTTGATTCGCTCGCAGGAGTCAGACGGACGCAAGCTGTTCGCGCTGACCGAGACGGGACGCGAGTACGTGAGGGAGCGCGCTGAGGACCAGCCGGCGCCGTGGGAGCAGATGAGCGGCGACGTCTCAGACCAGGCGCACGAGCTGGGCAGGTTGATACGCGAGGTCGCGTCCGCCTTCAGGCAGGTGGTCAAGACCGGCAGCGAGGCGCAGCTGGGCGAGGCTCGCAAGGTTCTTACGAGGACAAGGAAAGACCTGTACAGGATCCTCGCCGACGGCGACCCCGACGAGGGCGATTCCGAGGCCACTATCGTGGGCGAGGACTCCTGAGCCGGAACCCTCGAAATGCCGAACACCCTCGCCACGTGACCACCGAACCCAGCTCCAATGGCGCTGCGCCATTCGACGCCCCGGCGCTACCCGACGGCGCGGCGATACCCAAGGGCACTGCGACACCCGACGGCGCGGTGGTCCCCGCCGTGGCGGTGGAGGGTCTCGTCAAGCGCTACGGCGAGCTGGAAGCGGTGCGCGGCATCGACTTCGCCGTGCAGACCGGCGAGACGTTCGGGTTTCTCGGGCCCAACGGCGCGGGCAAGTCGACGACTATCAACATGTTGTGCACTCTCGTGCAGCCGAGCGGCGGCTCCGCGCGCGTGGCCGGTCACGACGTCGTGGGCGAACGCGACGAGGTGCGGCGCAACATCGGGCTGGTGTTCCAGGACACGACGCTCGACGGGTACCTGAGCGCCGAGCAGAACCTGCGGTTGCACGCCGAGCTGTACGGGATGCCGCGCGGGGCCGTGGCCGAGCGCATGCAGCAGGTGATGGAGATGGTCGGCCTGTGGGAGCGGCGCTCGAGCCTCGTGATGACGTTCTCCGGGGGGATGAAGCGCCGCTTGGAGATCGCTCGCGGGCTGTTGCACTCCCCGCGGGTGCTGTTCCTCGACGAGCCCACGGTGGGTCTCGACCCGCAGACGCGCAGCTCGATCTGGAACTACATCTCCGAGCTCAAGCGCGACGAGGACATCACGATCTTCCTCACCACGCACTATATGGACGAGGCCGAGTACTGCGACCGCATCGCGATCATGGACCGGGGCACGATCGTCGCGCTCGACACGCCGCAGGCGCTGAAGGCGAGCGTCGGCGTCGACCGCGTGCAGATCCAGACCGAGGACGACGAGGCCGCGATCGCCGCGCTGTCAGAGCGCTTTGACATCGAGGCCGTCGTAGCCGAAGGGGCGGTCACGTTCGGCGTGCCGGCCGGCGAGGAGTTTGTCCCGCGCCTGTTCGCCGAGCTCGGCCAGCCGATCCGCTCGGTCAACGTCTCCCGGCCATCGCTGGATGACGTGTTCATGTCCTACACGGGCACGACCATCCGCGACGCCGAGGAGTCTGGCGACACCGACAGGCGCCGCGCCATGGCGCGGATGATGGGCCGCTGAGGGCCCTATTGTGAGGCGCTGAACAGATAATGGCCACCGAAACCACCACCACTCCCCCCGCACAAACCGGACAGCCCACGACACCCGGCGGCTCCCCGGCGAGGCACGTCGCCCGCGTACGCGTGCCGGCGCGCAGCCTGCGCAGCGAGCTGCGGGCGATACGCGTCGTCTGGAAGCGCGAGCTGATCCGCTTCAGCCGCGACCGTCTGCGGATCCTGACCTCGCTGATCCAGCCGTTCCTGTTTTTGTTCGTGCTGGGCACGGGCATCGCCACGCTGGCCGCGGCCGGAACGCACGGGGTCAACTTCAAAACGTTCATCTATCCGGGCGTGCTGTGCATGGCGGTGATGTTCACCGCGATGTTCTCGGCCGCCTCGATCGTGTGGGACCGCGAGTTCGGGTTCCTGCGCGAGATGATGGTCGCGCCCGTGCGGCGCAGCTCGATCGTGCTCGGCAAGGTCGCCGGCGGCGCCACGGTCGCCGCGTTTCAGGGCCTGATCGTGATCGCGATCGCCGGCCTGGTCGACATCCCCTACAACCTCGGCCTGATCCTCGAGCTGTTCGGGTTGTCGCTGCTGGTGGCGTTCGCGATCACCGCCTTCGGCGTCATGTTCGCCGCGCGGATCAACCAGATGCAGTCGTTCATGGCGCTGATGCAGATGGTCGTCATGCCGATGTTCTTTCTCTCCGGCGCGATGTTCTCGGTCGCGAACCTGCCGCAGTGGCTGGCGGTGCTCAACCGCCTGGACCCGCTCACCTACGCGGTCGAACCGATGCGCCGCGCGATCTTCTCGCACATAAACGTCTCGCCCGCCGCCCGTCAGGCGCTCGACCCGGGCATCACCTGGTTTGGCTGGCGCGTGCCGACCCTGCTCGAGGCCGCGGTGATCGCGATCCTCGGGCTGATCATGCTGTCGGTGGCGATCTGGGAGTTCTCTCAGGCTGAGTAGCCGTCACGACGATCGGCGGTTCCCCGGCCGGCGGATGCCGGATCGCGAGTGCGTGGCGGCCGATCGCCGCTTGACGGGTGGGCTCACTGTCACGAGCACGGCGCTGCTCGGGGCCAGTTCGAGCGCGAGCGTGCCCGCGTGCATGGGAACGCTTTCCGTCGAGGCCGGGGCCGACCAGGAGCCGTCGACCGCGACCGCGCTGCCGGCGAGCAGCACGCCGGACGTGGCGCTCGGCGCGGGCGCGGTGAGACGCATGATGCGCGCGCTGGTCAGTTCGGCGCCGACGTTCAGGCTCAGCGCGAGCGGGCTCGAGTCGGGCGGTTCGTTGTCTACGAGCACCACTCGCATCGCGTGGCCGGGACACGAGAACGAGGCGTCCACGAGGTTGGGCGTCGCCGCGGTGGCGACCGGCGGGGGGGCGGGGGCGCCGGTAACAGGGGCGCCGGTGGCGGGGGCGACGGCGGCAGGGGCGACGGTGGTGGGCAGCGGCCGGCAGCCAATGAGCGATCTGCTCAAAAGCAGCGCGTACCACTCCGGCTGGGCGCGCAGCGCTCCGGCCGTGATGGCCGCCGGATCGGGCGTGCACAGGGGGGTGTAGCCGGCGCAGTTGATGGGGTTGCCCTGCAGGTTGATGCCCGCTGTGCCGGCGGTCATCGCCTGCGTGATGTAGCCGACGGCCCACAAGGCCGAGGCGAATGTGTCGCTGATACCAGGTACGCCGCCGCAGGAGACGGTGTTGGTCTCGTCGATCCGCATCGGGATGCGGTAGGTGGAGGCGACGTGCATGTAGGTTTCCAGCGACTGCGCCGCCAGTCCGCGGGTCGCGGCGCTGAGCAGCGATTCGATCGAGGGCGCAGGCGTCTGGGCGCAGCCGAGCGGGTAGTGGTGGCCGGTCAACAGGACCGGGTGCTGGGAGAGGGCCTCCTCCTCGCCCCATTCTCCGAAGACACCCGATCCGGAGACGTCGGGGCCGGCGATCGGCACGTTCGGGGTCAGCGCGGCGATTGCAGTGCGGTATTCGCTGACCTCTTCCTCATAGCCCTGGGCGATCCAGGGCAGCGATCGGAAGCCATGCGAGCCGTAGGAGTTGGGCTCGTTGCCGATCTCGACGGCGGCGAGGTAGGGCCCGAGCGCGTGGTGGGCGGCGGCCACCTCCTGGGCTGCGACGGCCGGTTCGTCGTGGGCCAAGCCGACGGTCAGCAGGACCTGCCAGCCGCTGCGGCGGGCGAGCACGCCGAGGTCGCGCAGCTGTTCGGGGCCGAACGTGCTCGACGCCCACGCCGGGCGCGGGGCGAAGGCGTCGGTGAAGGCGACGTTCTCATCGGCGGTGATGCCCCCGAAGCGCAACACGCCGGGGCCGAGCGAGCGAAGCAGCGTCACCAGGTCGCCGCGGCGTGCGTACCGCGAGAGCTGATCGAGCGCGGCCATCTCGAAGGAGAGCCCGAGAAACCGCGCCGGCACGGCCGCGCCCGGGGCGAACGGGTCGATCGTCAGGGTGACCGGAAGCGCGGTCTTGGTGGGTTCGGGTGCGGACTGTGCCACGACGGGTGAGGCGAGAATCAGAGCAACCCCAGCCGAGGCAATCAGTGGCACGAGCATGGTCCACAGGCAGGTGGAGCGTGTCGACCGCCGTGCGGGAGCCATATCCGTGAGTAAACAGGCTCTGCCCGTCGTCGTGCGCAGCTCCTGAAGCTGGCGTTAGCGCGGACACCGGTATGCCCCGTGCGGGCACCGAATCTTCAGTCCTCGTGGGAGTCTTCGGCCAGCTCATCGGTGAGGGTGGCCTCGATTTCGCTTGTGAGCAGGTGGAGGTCCAGGCAGGTTTCGTCGGTGGGGTCGAGGGCGCGGAAGCCCAGGCGTTCCCACCAGCGCCGGGCATCGACGTCCAGTGTGGTGACGACGACCGCGCGGCAGGCCGCCTTGGCGTTGAGCTCGACGGCGGTCGCAAGAGCGTGGGCTGCGAGTGCCGTGCCTACGCCGAGCCCGCTGTGGCGGCGATCCACCGCGAGCCGGCCGAGCAGGAGGGCCGGCGCTGGGTCCGGCGCGTGTCGGGCGATGGTCGGCGGTGCGGCGGAGCGGTCGATGCCGGTCATGGCGATGCTCGCGTAGGCGACGACGGTGTCCTGCGTGTCGAGGATCGCCCAGGTGGCGGCGGTGTCATGGCGGCGGTTCTGTCCCGCGTAACGGCGCAGCCACTCGTCAAGCGTCGGGTCGCCGGACTCGAAGCCGGCGCGGTCGTGTCGCTTGGTGTCGAGCGGGGTGGGGCGACTGAGCTCAGTCAATCCAGCTGAACTCGCGAGGGCGACGCAGGGCTTGGGCGAGTCGCTCGTTGACCTGGGCGGGGCGCTCCAGCGCTTCGCTGAACGCCGCTGCCGCCGGTGGGCTCAGGCGGATGCTCTGGCGTGCGGCGAGAACCTCCTCGGCCCGTGATGCGGCGGCCTGCAGCACGAACGCCGAGACGTTCAGGTGCGCGGCGGCTGCGGCCCGCTCGAGCAGGTGCTTGTCGGAGGGCTGGACCCTGATCTGAAGGCGACTTTCCTTTACTGCGGTCATGTACACACGATGGCAGTACGCAAGGCATTTGTCAAGTGCGAGCACCAAGGCCGAGACTGGACCTTGCCGTCGATCCCGCAGGGCTCGTTCGGTATCTATGTAGCTCGCTTCGGCCCCGTCTGTTTGACGTAGCATGCAGTCGTATGTCTGAGGAGATTCGCAAGGTGGCAATGGACATCGTGATCTGTGATGAGCGGCGGAACGGATGGTCGCCCTACGTCATTGGGGCTTCCAAGCGTGAGAAGGCGCACGGGTGCGACATCCTGAGCACGCCGCCGAGCGGTGACAAGCCACATCCGGTGGAGGTCAAGGGCTGGGGAGAGCGCTTCAGGGGTCCGTCCGGAAAGTTCCTCTACGCGCAAGACGTGAGGGACAGCCAGATGACTGCTGCACGACAAGACGACAACTTCCGCATCGAGATCGTCGCCAACCTCGCGGCCCATATCGCCGACGGGAAGCCATACGAACGCCTGACGCTACATGCTAATCAGGTCCGATCGGCTGTCCCAAGGCTTTACGAGGTCGTGCTCGACGGCATGGCGAATGAGATCAGGTACGGTGGCGAGCGTAGGAGAGGCGAGGTGGGAGGGGAGTCGTGAGCCCGAGACGATCTGATTACAGGACCCGCAAGGAGTACCGCTGGGCAAAAAAGTCGAACGGCGTGAGATGATGACGCGCCCGATCGTCAATGCGCGTCCCCTGAGCGCGCGGATCATCCTGACAGGCATTCTCTGGTTTGTGGTGGTTTTTGCTGCCGTCGGGGTGCTCCCGCGCCATGCTGGTGCTGGGTGGGGGTCGCTGGCGATTGTGGTCTCTACCGCAGCCGCGATCGTCTTTTATCGCAGTCGTCTGTGCGACAGGTGGGGAATGGCGTGGGATGACTACATGAGGAGGAGCCGCATCAAGATGGCGGAACGCGGCGATACTTCCGTCGCGGGCCGGTGGGCTGCGAATGTGGTTCAGCAAGAACGCGAGGAGAGCGGAGCGGTTGCCTCGGTTTGCGCCTGCTCCATCCCAACCGCCGGTCGCGCAGCAGCCATCGGGGATTGCTGCGGAGATAGACCGACTCGCCGGGCTTAGACAGTCCGGCACCCTGAGCGAGGAGGAGTTGGCGCAGGCGAAGGCCAAGCTCCTCGGGTAGATTGCTTCGACCGACGGAAGGCGGGCGCGGCGGGAAGCGCTTGGGCCGATGCAGGCTTGCAGGGGTGCGGACGACGCGACGTGTGTCGGGCCGAGAGGACTGAGGTCGTCGGTAGCCTGCGGGGCCGTGCCAACCGATCCAGTCTCCGTGAGCTGGACGCTCCATGCCCTCGACAAGGCACGGCAGCTTGGGTTCGCTCGTGCCGATGTGGAGGCGGCGGTGCTCGATGGGCACCGGCAGCGGCGTCGTAATGTCGGCGAGGCGGGCTGGAAGGTCGTGGCTGGGCGTATCGTGGTTGTCTACGAGTATCCAGACGGCGATGATCCCCTGATCGCTTGTGTTGTCACGGTCTGGCGTCGGCGCTAGCCTATGGTCATGCGGATCGAAGGGCATTACGACGCCGACGCGGACATCGCGTGGGTTCGCTTCGAGGGCTATGATGCGAGCACGGCTGTGGGCGAAGAGTCGGATTCTGGGCTGCGGGAACTCGATCCTGTGACGGGGGAGATCGTGGGCTTGGAGTTTTGGCAGGCGAGCCGTCGGCTGCCCGCGGAGTTCCTGCGCATGCTTCCGCCGCCGCAGGTCGAGGTCGCGGCGGCCTGAGCTGTGCCGTCGCCGGAAATGCCCCGTGCGGGACTCGAACCCGCCCCACCGGATTAAAGCCCGGCGCTCTACCAGATGAGCTAACGGGGCCTGCGGCGGTCAGTCTGGCAGATGGCGGCGCGCTCGGGGGCACGGCGGCCGGGGCCGCCCTGATGTGCGGGCGGCGCGCGGCGCCGGGACCTCGCGGAACGGGTCCTACGAGGATGGCTGTTCGGAGGCCGCGACGCGAAGGAGCTCCTCGATGCTCGTGAGCTTCACGCGCGGCCGGTTGGCGGCCTCGCCCAGAGCGCGCTCGTGGCGGTCGATCGATTCCCAGCCGGCGTAGGTGACGAGGTCGGGCTGGCGCTCATGCAGGAGCGCCTCGACGGCGGCGGGGTTGGGGGTGTCGGGGATGTGCGCGATGGTGTCGCTCGGGCCGGCGGTCTGTGCCGGAGGGGAGGTCGGCGAAGATCGCGTCGACCGTCTCCTGAGCGTCCTTCTTGTTGGTCCCGATCACGCCGGAGGGCCCGCGCTTGATCCAGCCGACGACGTACTCGCCGGGCAGCGGCGCGCCGGACACAGGGTCGAGCACGCGACCGCCGTCGTGCGGGATCGTGCCGGCGCGCTCGTCGAAGGGGACGTCGGGGAGGGGGATGCCGCGGTAGCCGATCGCTCGGAAGACGAGTCCGGCGAGGATCGTCTCGCGCTCGTCGGTGGCCTGCGCGCGCAGACCACCGCCGAGGTCGGGGGCCGGGACGAGGCGGTTGCGGACCAGTTCGACCGCGCCGAGCCGGCCGTCGGCGCCGGGGAGCAGCGCGGTGGGCGAGAGCAAAAAGCGCAGGACGATGCGCTTGGCATGGCCGGCGGGGGGCCGGGAGGCGTAGGCGCGCAGGATCTCGACGTTGCGCCGCGAGGTCGCGCTTTCGGCCGCGGCGGAGTCGGGGACGGCCAGCGCCAGGTCGAGCTCGCCGGGATCGACGATCACGTCGGCGTCGGCGAGCTCGGCCGAGCTCCCGCAGCTCGGGGTTGGTGAAGGCCGCCTGGGCGGGGCCGCGGCGGCCGGCGACGATCACCTCGCGCACGCGCGAGCGCGCGAGCACCTCCAGCGCATGATCGGCCGTGTCGGTAGGCGCCAGCTCAGAGGGGGCGAGCACGAGCATGCGGGCGAGGTCGAGCGCGACGTTGCCGTTGCCGATGACCAGCGCGCGCGTCTGCCGAGAGAAGATCGACCTCGAGGTCTGTGTGGTCGGGGTGGCCGTTGTACCAGCCGACGAACTCGGTCGCGGCGTGCGAGCCGGGGAGGTCTTCGCCAGGGATGTTCGAGGGGACGGTCAGAGGGCGATCCGGTCGCATAGACGATCGCGTGGTAGTGGGCGAGCAGATCCGCGCGCGAGACGTGCTCGCCGAAGGTGACGTTGCCAAAGAAGCGAAACCGCGGGTGGGCGGCGGTGCGCTCGTAGATGCGCGTGACGGACTTGATCTTGGGGTGATCGGGGGCGACGCCCGAGCGGACCAATCCCCAGGGTGTGGGCAGGCGCTCGAACATGTCGACGTCGTAGCGTTCGGAGGAGTCGGCGAGCAGGTGGCCGGCTGCGTAGAAGCCGGCGGGGCCGGCGCCGATCACGGCGATGCGCAGGGGCGCGGGGGCGTGGTCGGAGGTTGGCGAGTCGGTCATCGGCGAATGCGGGGATGGGCGCGGCCCGACTCGAACGGGCGACCTTCTCGGTGTAAACGAGGTGCTCTGGCCAGCTGAGCTACGCGCCCGCAGGTCGGGAGTCCAAGGCTAGCGAAGCGAACGCGCGCCGCGAATCGGCGGAACTGCGAAGCTGCGCCGGTGAGCGCGGCGAGACGAAGGAGGCGGCCGGTGCGGATCGCGATCGGAGCGGTAGTCGTGGTTGTGGCGGTGCTGGCGCTCGCGCAGCTGCTGGGACCGGGGATCGCGGCGCGGGTGGTGAGGGGGAAGGTGCAGCGCTACGGGACGGTGAAGAGCGTGACGGTCAAGGCGTGGCCGGCGGTGAAGCTGCTGTGGAGGCAGGCCGACGAAGTGCGGGTGCAGGCGGGACACTTGCGGGTGAGCCCCGAGCAGACGGCGGCGCTGCTGGAGGAAGCGAAGGGGACGCGAGCGGGTGAGCGCGACGGCGGAAAGCGTGGAAGAGGGAGGGCTGAGGCTGACCGATACGAAATTCGAAAAGCATGGGAGCGCGCTGCGGGCGCAGGGAGAGGTGAGCGCAGCAGACGTCAGGAGGGCGCTGCCGGAAGGGGTCGAAGTGGCGTCTGTTGGGGAGCGAAGCGGGTACGGTCGAGGTCAGGGTGAGCGGGGGGCTGTTCGGGGTCGGAGCGAGCGTTGACGCGGTGGCTCAGGCCGAAGAAGGCAAGCTCGTGGCGAGGCCGACTGGGCTGCTGGGCGCGCTGAAGCTGACGCTGTTCGAAAGCCCGAGTGTATATGTGGAGAGGAGTGCAGGGCCCGTGCGGCTATGGTTGTCGAGGTGGAGCCGCGAAGGGGCGAGGGATCACCGAGTCCCCAGATGTGGGCGAGCGCTAGCGACTGAGGTTCGGTGGGGGAGCAGCCACGAACGGCTGGAGCCCCTGGCGCGGGGCCGATCGTGGGCATCTGGCGGATGCGCGAGGCGGAAGGAGTCGGGCAGCGAGAGCGAGAAGCGGGAGAGCAGCAGCGTGGCGATCGTGCGGATCTCCAGCTGGCCGAAGCGCATGCCGATGCACGTGCGCGAGCCGCCGCCGAAGGGGATGTAGGCGCCGCGGGGCAGGGCGGCCTTGGCCCCGGTGCAGAAGCGCTCGGGACGGAAGCGGTCGGGTTCGGGGAAGACTTCGGGCAGGCGGTGGCAGGCCCAGGAGCAGTAGTTGACGAAGGCTCCGCCGGGGACGGTTTGGCCGTGCGAGCTCGAAGGGCTCGATCGAGCGGCGCGGGCCGATCCAGGCGGGCGGGTATAGGCGCAGCGTCTCGTCGAGGACCATCTCCAGCTAGGGCAGCCCTTCGCCCGTCAGCTGCTCGGGGGTGGGGAGTGAGCCGGCGAGCTGCGGCGTGCTGCTCGTCGAGCAGGCGCGCAACGACGTCGGGGTGGCGGGCGAGCTCGTGGAACATGAACGCCACGGTCGAGGTGGTCGTGTCGTGGCCGGCGAACAGCAGCGTCATGACCTCGTCGCGGATCTGGCGGTCGGTGAGGGCGGCGCCATGCTCGTCGGTGGCGTCCATGAGCAGCGAGAGCACGTCCTCGCCGCGCGCGCCGCTGGAGCGCCGGCGGGCGATCTCCGAGCAGATCAGGCCGGTGAGCGCGCGCTGGGCTTTTTGCTGACGATCCCAGGGCGTGAGCGGTCCGCGGAGCATGCGCAGGGCGTAGTCGCGGGCGTAGAAGGACAGGGTCTGCTCGAACAGGGCGGCGGCGTCGATCGAGCGCGCGGCGGGGCCGTCGGGATCCAGGCCGAACAGCGCGCGCATGGCGATGCGCAGGGCCAGCCGGCGCGTCCAGGCGTAGAGGTCGATGGTCTCGCCGGGAACGAAGGCGCGGTCCAGCGCGGAGGTGGTCTCCTCGATCATCGTGTCGAGCGAGGCGAGGATGCGCTCGCGGTGGAAGGCGGGGAGCATGATCTGGCGGGAGGCGCGGTGAAAGTCGCCGTCGGTCGTGAGCAGGCCGTCGCCGGCGAAGCCGATCAGGTCGCGGAAGTAGGAGGTGCGCCAGAGGAAGTTGGAGGCGTGGGAGACGGTGATGTAGTGGTTGGCCTCGGGCCCGAGCGCGAACACGGCGTTGGCGTGGAAGAGCCTGAGCGTGAAGACGGGCCCGAAGCGCTCGTAGGACTCGAGCAGCAGCGGCAGGGGGTCGTCGGCGAAGCGCTTGGTGCGGGAAAGCGAGGGCGAGGTTTCCCCGGGCGGGAACGGCACGGTGGCGGAGCGCTCGTCGAGGAGATCCTGGACGAGGGTGACGAACGGGTTGTAGGAGCGCAGAGGTGGGGGGCTGGCGAGCGGTATGGCGGGTCTGGCGGAAGCCTACTAAAAATTGGCTGGCTGGCCAGTTTGGCAGGCGGGGTGGACGGCGAGCGCCCCGGCCACGAGGGACGCAGGCGGCAAAGGCGGCGGGTTGGCATACTGGAAAGGCGCGCAGGTTTGCACGAGTGCGGAAACGGCCCGCGCAAAACGCGGGGGCGTAGCTCAGCTGGTTAGAGCGCCGGCCTGTCACGCCGGAGGTCGCGGGTTCGAGTCCCGTCGCTCCCGCTTCAAAAGGCTCTGGTAACTATGGCCTTTTGCTGTGTTGTGGTACTTGGGTGCTACCGGCGGGCTGGAGAGAGTACCGCTTGCGAGTACCACACTGGCCCTTGTTTTGCAGAGCGAGTGGTGGGCTAGGAGTCGCGACTTTGTTGAGAGTGGCATTGAGGTAGTGTTTCTTTGCGCGACAGACCTCATGGAGTTGGTTTAGGAGCAAGACGCCGGCCCGGTGCTCACGATTGCATATGCGGCGGCTGATGAGCGGATCAGGCTCCGTCTACGCTCGCTACCAACCCGTTCGAGCGCGGACTTTAGGGACATAGTGTCGATGGCGTGTCGGCATCTTTGCGGTCTTGCTGGCGGACGTTGGCATCTCCCCGTCTCAACGAGACTTCCTGTTCCAGCCGCGTGATGTCCCTTCTCGCGCTACTGTGATCCCGTGTTTGACGAGGCGCTTATCGCGGAGGCTGGCCGGCGACTGCTGCGGGCTGCGCCGCCACGAACGCGGGTGGTCCTGTTTGGATCGCATGCCAGGGGCGAGGCCGGGAAGCACAGCGACCTCGACTTCCTGGTGATCGAGCCGTCAGTCGAGGACGCGATCGACGAGTCTGTGCGGTTGCGCAGAACGCTGAGGGGGCTGGACGTGTTTGCCGATGTCGTGGTCGTGAGCGAGGCCGAAGCCGAGGCTTGGCAGGATGTGTACGGGACGGTGATCCACGCGGCGCTGTCAGAGGGCCGTCCTCTGGCCGCGTGATGGCCAGTTCGGCCGACATGGCGGGAGTCTTGCTGGGTTTGGCGGCCGACGATGAGTTCATGGCCAGATCCCTGCTGCCGATCGAGGGTGTCACCGATGCCGGACTTGGATTCCACACTCAGCAGGCGGTCGAGAAGTCGTTGAAGGCGGTGCTGGCTCTTCGGGGCGTCGAGTTTCCGTACACGCACGATCTCGACGGACTACTTCGGCTCTGCCAGAAGAACGGCATAAACGTGCCTGAGGATCTGGCCGAGGTCGATCGGTTGTCGCCTTTCGCTGTTCGGTTGCGTTACGACGCAACTCCTTCGACTGGTCTTGACCGCGACCAGGCGTTGCTATGGGCGGCTTCCGCAGTAGAGTGGGCGCGGAGCATCATCAAGCCGGTTTTTGGCGAGCTGGCGGACGACGAGCCAGCCGACGATTGAGAGCGCGGTGCGACCTCAAGAGGTCGTCGCTACGGGCTACGCTAAACGCCGATGGCAGCGGCGACACCTGTAGCCCCCGGCGTCCCAGAACGAGAGCATCCGCAACCACGCCGCCTTCATCTGGGGCATGGCCGACCTCCTGCGCGGGGACTACAAGCAGTCCGAGTACGGCAAGGTGATTCTGCCGCTGACCGTGATCCGGCGCTTGGACTGCGTGCTGGAGCCGACCAAGCAGGACGTTCTGAAGAAGCACAAGGAGCTTGTCGCGAGCAAGATCGAGAACATCGAGACGCCGCTCCAGGTCGCCGCCGGCCAGCAATTCTTCAACACGAGCCCGCTGACGTTCACGAAGCTGCTGGACGACCCGGACCGGATCGCCGAATCGCTGCGCCTTTACATCGGTGGCTTCTCGCAGGCCGCCAAGGACATCATCGACAAGTTCGACTTCGCCGTCCAGATCGACCGTCTGCGCAGGGCGAACATCCTCTACCAGGTGGTCGGCCGGTTCGCCGACATCGACCTGCACCCAGAGGTCGTGTCGAACATCGAGATGGGCTACCTGTATGAGGAGCTAATCCGCAAATTCTCGGAGCTGTCGAACGAGACCGCCGGCGAGCACTTCACCCCGCGCGAGGTGATCCGGCTGATGGTCAACCTGCTGTTCATCGACGACGCCGACGACATCCTCACCAAGCCAGGGATCGTCAAGACCCTGTGCGATCCGGCGTGCGGCACGGGCGGGATGCTGTCCGTGGCCGAGGATCATCTGCGCGCGCTGAACCCTCAAGGCGCGCCTTGAGGTCTTTGGGCAGGAGCTGAACGCCGAGACCTACGCCATCTGTCGCTCAGACATGATGCTCAAGGGCCAGGACGCCTCGCACATCGCCTATGGCAACTCTTTCTCCGAAGACCACTTCGAGGGCGAGCGCTTCGACTACCTGCTCGCCAATCCGCCGTTTGGTGTTGAGTGGAAGAAGGTCGCCGACGAGGTCCGCAGGGAGGCCGAAACGCAGGGCTTCAACGGACGCTTCGGCGCCGGGCTGCCGCGCATTAACGACGGCTCGTTCCTGTTCCTGCAGCACATGATCTCGAAGATGAAGCGGCCCGAGGAAGGCGGCTCGCGCGTAGCGATCGTGTTCAACGGCTCGCCGCTGTTCACCGGCGCCGCCGGCTCGGGCGAGTCGGAGATCCGCCGCTGGATCATCGAGAATGACTGGCTCGAGGCGGTCGTCGCGCTGCCCGACCAGCTCTTCTACAACACCGGCATCTTCACCTATTTCTGGGTCGTGACCAATCGCAAGGCGCCCGAGCGTCGCGGCAAGGTTCAGCTCGTCGACGCCCGCGAGTACTTCGAGAAAATGCGCAAGTCGCTGGGTGAGAAGCGCAAGGACTATCCGACTCGCAGATCGAGGAGATCACTCGGCTGTATGGCGACTTCGCTGAAGGCGAGAAGGTCAAGATCTTTCCCAACGAGGCGTTCGGCTTCCTGCGAATCACGGTCGAGCGGCCGCTGCAGCTGCGCTGGGAGGTCACCGACGAGACGATCACGGCCGCGCTCGCGGCCAAGGCGATCCAGAAGCTGCCGGCGGATACGCAGATGGCGCTCAGGGAGCTGCTCGAGGATGAGCGGGGTACAGGCTTTGCGACGGAACGAGAACTGGTCGAGACGTTCAAGGCCGCGGTCGGCGTTCTCGAGCTCGGAGTGCCAGCCCAGAAGGCCCTGTGGTCCGCGCTGGCCGTCCGCGACGAGCAGGCTCGGATCATCACAGACCGCAAGGGCAACCCCGAGCCCGATCCAGAGCTGCGCGACAACGAGAACGTCCCGCTGCCTCCCGTGCCGTTGAATTCATCGAGGATCCGACCAACTTCTCGACGCTGGAGTATCGAACCGCGGTCGAGGACTGCATGCGGGACGAGGTGTTGCCGTATATGCCCGACGCGTGGGTGGATCACGACAGACCAAGTTCGGATACGAGATTCCGTTGTCGCGGCGCTTTTACAAATACATTCCACCGCGGTCGCTGGAGGAGATCGACGCCGAGATCAAGCGTTGGAGGCCGAGTTCAGCGATTGTTGCGAGTCAGATGAAGAGTGAAGCCTTAATCTTTCGTCCGCCTGCTCTGTCCACCGGGGGGACGTCAGCTCTGCGATATCGATTCGCGATGGCTCGGCAAGATATTGTCTGGCCGCGATCGACTGACACGAGAAGTCTTGAGGGGAGCACAACCGGTCGGTAGAGCTGTCCTGTGGGATGGGGATGGCCTCGTGATGCCCACAAACTTCGCTGCGCGATTCGCGTTAACGCACAGACGATGCGCGTTTCGTCGCCTATCTTCTGGCCAGTTTGACGTCCGACGGATACCAAGATGCCACGAACGAGTCGGGAGAAGCTCAGCGAGACTTCGCTTTGTCGTCCTCGTCCGCCATGAGCAACGAGCTATCGCCGACTACCTCGACCGCGAGACAGCGTGGATCGACGCTCTGATTGCGCGAAGAACGTATGGTCGATTTGCTAGATGAACGGTGGCGCGAGTTTCTCGATGTGGTGATTTGGGGCGATGTTGACAGGAGTATCACAAGTCATGCACCTGGTCGATCCGCGCCGGCCGGTCATGTATGGAATTGTCCTGCCTGGCCCCGATGTCAGTGCCGACGGGATCGCGATTGTGAAGGGCGCGAGACGTCGCGCAACGGCGTCTGTCATGGTGACGCGCTTTGTAAGACAATCACCGGAGATAGAGAAACCATACGCCCGTGCAAGGTTGCGCGGTGGAGATCTGGTGTTCGCGATCCGCGGCGGAATCGGGGATGTTGCGATCGTCCCTGGTGAGTTAACGGGTGCCAACATAACGCAAGATGTCGCGAGGGTCGCCCCTCGTAAGGGCATCAGCTCGGAATGGCTTATGTATGCACTTGAAGCACCGACGACTCAGCACGATGTTTGCCGTCGTATAACTGGCGCGACCATTTCGGGACTCAACATCTGGCCGCTCGATCGTGTAGCCGTGCCACTCGCATCTGCAGAGCGTCATGACAGAGACCTCGACGAACTCCGTCGCGAGGAGCAGTATCTCCGGGGAATGCGTCTCGCACTCGACCGCCAGCTGGCGCTCCTCCAAGAGCGCCGCCAAGCTCTCATCACCGCAGCCGTCACCGGCCAACTCGATATCCAGGAGGCCGTCATGAGCTCGGTCAGCGAGAAACTGCTCGAGGACGAGATCACCGCCCATCTCGTTGCGCACGGCGGCTATCGCACCTGCAAGATCGGAACCGAGCCAGAGCCGCGAGAGGAGTTCGACGCCACGCTCGGTCTCGACGCCCTTGAGCTGTTCGCCTTCATCGAAGAGACACAGCGGCCGGAGTGGGAAAAGCTGGTCACGGCTCACGGCGGTGAGGACGCGCTCGCCCGACAGAGGTTCGTTCACCGACTCGCCCAGCAGATCGACGAGCGCGGGACCGTCGATGTCCTGCGGCATGGCGTTCGCGATCAGAACGTCGAGATCCAGCTCTCCTACCGCAAGCCCGCATTCGGTGTCGCTCCTGAGCTGGTGGCCGATTACGACGCCAACCGCCTGACGGTCACGCGCCAGCTGCCATTCGACCCCGACTCGAACAAGACGCTCGACCTGTGCCTGTTCCTCAACGGCATCCCGGTCGCAACGGCGGAGCTCAAGAACCACCTCACCGGCCAGAACATCGAGCACGCGATCGAGCAGTACCGCAACGACCGCGACCCGAAGAACGTCACGCTCGGGCGACGCGCGCTCGTCCATTTCGCCGTAGACCCCGATGCGGTCGCGATGACGACCAAGCTGGAGGGCAAGTCGACACGCTTCCTCCCGTTCAACCTGGGCCACAACCTCGGCAAGGGCAATCCACCGAACCCCGACGGCCACAAGACCTCCTACCTGTGGGAGCGCGTCTGGCTAAGGACGCCTGGCTGGACATCCTCCACCGCTTCATCCACGTCGAGCGTCCCGAGAAGGGCTCGGTCGCGGCGCGACGAGCGGCTGAGACGGTCATCTTCCCCCGCTACCACCAGTGGGATGCAGTCAAGAAGCTGGAGGCCGACGCAGCCGCGAACGGCGCAGGGCGCTCCTATCTGATCCAGCACTCGGCCGGGTCGGGCAAGTCAAACACGATCGCCTGGACCGCGCACCGTCTCTCGACGCTGCACACCGCTGAGGATCGCAAGGTATTCGACAAGGTCGTGGTCATCACCGACCGCGTGATCCTCGACCGCCAGCTCCAGGACACGATCTACCAGTTCGAGCACGCCCGCGGCGTGGTCGTGAAGATCGACGAGGACTCAGGCCAGCTCGCCGAGGCGCTTGCCGGCGAGCAGGCGCGGATCATCATCACGACGCTGCAGAAGTTCCCGTTCGTGATCGGCAAGGTCGGCGATCTGCCGGCGCGGAACTACGCCGTGGTGATCGACGAGGCGCACTCGTCGCAGACGGGGGAGGCGGCCAAGGATCTGCGGCTCGCGCTGGGCGCGGGAGAGGAACAGGAGCTGACTGCGGCCGAGGCCGAGGACGCCGGTCTGCTCGCAACCGCCATCGACCCGGTCGAGGAGGCGCTCGCCAAATCCGTCGGAGCTCGCAGCGGCCGACAGTCGAACCTGTCGTACTTTGCCTTCACCGCCACGCCGAAGGGACGGACGCTGGAGATGTTCGGGCGTCTGAACCCTCAGACCGAGAAGCACGAACCGTTTCACCTTTACTCGATGCGGCAGGCGATCGAGGAGGGTTTCATCATGGACGTGCTCGAAAGCTACACGACGTATCAGACCTTCTGGAAAATCGAGAGAAAGAGCGAGGAAGACCCCGAGTACGACGCCAAGAAGGCACGCGGGGCGATCGCGCGGTTCGTCAGCCTGCACCCCCACCATCTCGCCCAGAAGGCCGAGATCATCGTCGAGCACTTCCGGGCGCACACCGCGAAGGAGATGGGTGGACTGGCCAAGGCGATGGTCGTCACCTCCTCCCGGCTGCACGCCGTCCGCTACAAGCAGAACATCGACAAGTACATCGACGCCAAGGGCTACACCGACATCAAGACGCTGGTCGCCTTCTCAGGAAAGATCGACGACGGCACTGGCCTGCCGCTGACCGAGACCAACATGAACGGGTTTCCCGAGAGCCGCACCGCCGAGGAGTTCGCCACCCCCGAGTACGGCGTGCTGATCGTCGCCGAGAAGTTTCAGACCGGGTTCGACCAGCCGCTGCTCCACACCATGTACGTGGACAAGACGCTCGTCGGGCTGGCGGCCGTCCAGACCCTCTCGCGCCTCAACCGAATCCATCCGCTGAAGGAGAGCACCTTCGTCCTGGACTTCCGCAACGACACCGAGGACATCGTCGCGGCGTTCGAGGAGTTCCACGGGTGCACCGTCGCCCCGCCGACCGACCCCAACATCCTTTGGGACACGCGCCGCCGTCTCGACGACTTCGACGTGCTGCGAGACGAGGAGATCGAGGCGGCGATGCCCGCGCTGCTCGGCGCGGGCGCCTCGGAGGAGAAGCGCTCGGCCGAGACCTACGCGGCGCTCGGGCCGGCGCAAGGCGCGCTTTGAGGCGTTGGACGACGAGCGAGCGGCTTGAGTTCCGCGACGCCCTGACCCGCTTCGTGCGGACCTACTCGTTCGTCTCCCAGATCGCGGCCTTCACCGACCCCTCGCTCGAGCGCGACTACGTCTACTGCCGCGCCCTCTCGCTCTATCTGCGCGACACCGGCACGGTAGAGCGGCTCGACCTCGGGGCCGAGGTCGAGCTCACCCACCTGCGCCACCAGATGACTTTCAGCGGCACGCTGTCGCTGACCTCGGAGGTCGGCGAGGTTCGGTCGTTGAGGTTGTCCGAAACCTCGTAGAACTTTGAATGGCGGTCCCTCCCGCCTCGTCCGCTCCGGCTGGGAGCGTTCGGGGCGCTAACCAAGTCCGAGAGGACAGGAGGAACCGCCATGAAGAAGGTATCCGGACCGCAGGTCGTAACGGCCGTGGAGGCCGTCGAGAGTTCGCTCCCACCGCAGATTCAGGAGGCGCTCGGTGAGCTCGTGGGCGCGGCGAGGGAGGGACTGCTCGCGTTGAGCGTCGGTGTTGGGCTCGGCGTGGTGCATGAGCTGATGGAGCTCGAGGTGAGCGAGGTTGTCGGCGCGAAGGGCAAGCACATCCCGGGTCGGACCGCGAAGCGTCACGGCCATGAGGATGGGTCGATGACGTTGGGTGGCCGGCGTGTTGCGGTTAGTCGCCCGCGTGTCCGCACAGCCGATGACGAGCGGGAGCTGCCGGTCGCGAGCTATGAGTACTTCGCTGATCGCGATCCGCTCACACGGGCGGTGATGGACCGGATGCTCGCCGGGGTCTCGACCCGGAAGTTCGCGAGGGTCGGCGAGCCCGTAGGCGAGCAGGTCCAGCGGACCGCCACATCGACCAGGAAGAGCACGGTATCGGAGCTGTTCATCGAGAAGACCCGCACCGCGCTTTGCGAGCTGATGGCCCGTCGGCTGGACGACGCGCGCCTGGCGGTGATGATGCTCGACGGCCTGGAGATCGCCGGGCGTGTCCACGTCGTCGCTTTGGGGATCACGACCGAGGGGGTGAAGGTCCCGCTCGGGTTGTGGGAGGGCAGCACAGAGAACGCGACGCTCGCGCGCTCGCTGCTGGCCGATCTCGTCGACCGGGGCCTTGATCCCGGGCAGGCGATCCTGTTCGTCCTCGATGGCGGCAAGGCGCTGCGCCGGGCGATCAAGGACGTGTTCGGCGAGTACGCGCTCGTGCATCGCTGCCATCGTCACAAGGAGCGCAATGTGTGCGATCTGCTGCCCGAGCGCGACCGCCCTGCCATCCTCGCCCGGATCCGTGGGGCGTGGGCGCTAAAGGACCCGGAGGAGGCCGAGCAGCAACTCGAGCTCCTGGCCTCAGAGCTCCAGCGCAGCTGGCCGGACGCGGCCACGTCGCTGCGGGAGGGGATGCCTGAGACGCTCACGCTGATGGGGCTCGGGATCACCGGTTCGACTCGCAAAGACGCTGTCCTCGACGAACGCGATCGAGTCGATGATCGAGATCGTCCGGCACACCCAGCGCAACGTCAAGCGCTGGCAGGACGGCGACATGCGCAAGCGATGGACGGCCGCCGGGATGCTCCAAGCCGAGCAGCAGTTCCGGCGCGTGATCGGCTACACCGATCTCTCCAAGCTCGTGATCGCGATCGAACGCCGCCAGCTCACCCTCGAAAGCCCGAACACACCGCAACGCTTGGAGGTGACTATCGAGACCGACGACGCCGCTCAACTCGCTACCGTCTGACCATCACAATCCCCGTGGGATCGCCGTCGAAGTTCCACGACGAACCGGGCAACCTCCGGTCGTTCTTCGGGGAGGGCAAGGGTAGCCAGCAGGAACTCGAACTGGAGCACCTGTCGAGCATCATCGAGACCCTCAACGAGCGCTTCGGCACAGACCTGACCGACGTGGACAAGCTGCTGCTCGACCAGTTCGAGGAGAGCTGGGTGGCAGACGGCGAGCTCTCAGATCAGGCTCGCAACAACAGCCTCGACAACTTCCGCCTAGTCTTCGACCGCAAGTTCCTCCAGACGATCGTCACCCGGGTTGACGCCAACGACGAGATCTACAAGAAGATTCTCGACGACGAGGACTTTCGTGCGACGCTTGGGGAGTTCTATCTGCGGAAGGTGTATGAGCGGCTGCGGGAGGGGGATGCGAGCGGGGCCGCACCGACGAAGGCGGACGGGCGGCGCCCAGGCACCTGATTCAACGCCAGATTGCTATCGGGCGTAGAAGCATCAGTGGTGCCGGCATCACCAAATCCTCGCGGGTTAGCGGCACTCCCAACTCCTTCGCCGGCTCGATCAGTGCCTGTGCTCCCTCAGCGATTCCCTCGCGTTCTGCTTTGCCAGGGCGTGCGCCTCGGATCGCTCTCAGCGTCAGCAGCTCCTCGTCCTGCCCTTGAAGCACCTCGTTGACCTGCACAAGCGCGGAAAAGTGTCCTGTCAAATCCTCGATGGGGACCTGGATTGCGGCACGCTCAACGAAGGCGACAACGCGGGCCGCTTGGTCAGCGCCAGTTTCCATGTCGAGCAGAATCCTCCCGTCCCGGTCACCGGTACCCATAAGCGCTCGCATTAGCGGTAGCACTTTGCGAAGCTCCTTTGCCTGCTCTCCTTGCCCGAGCGCAGGCGCATTCTTGATATAGCTTGCCAACACGGCATCGATCTGGAAGATCGGGTGCAGCGAGACGGCTGCTCGCAGCTGTACGACCATCCCGGGCTGGATCGCCGACAGGGCGTCCTCGTCGAGCACGCCTTTGAGTACTCCCACCGCCTCGCGCTCGTTCAGCCGATCGATCAGAGCGGACGCGGAAGAATGCTCCGTGTGGACGCGACGCATCTCTTCTTCTATGCGTTGAGTCTTGCCGCGCTTACCCCGCACCTTGACCGGTTCTATCCCAACCTCTCCACCCACCTCATGGCCAGAGTCTCCACTGCGCTTTGTGAAGATCTCATCGACCGCACCGCCATCCAGCGCGGACAGTGCGGCCAGGTGGGATTGCAGGCCCGTCGAGGACGACGAACCGCCGATACGCATCAGTCTTTGGCGCCGAGAATGGCATACTCGTAGTGTCTCACCGACGAGCTCGGAAGGGCTGCCGGACGGCAGCTCAGAAGATGGTCAGCCCGTACAGCTCGGCGACGCGTGTGAGGGTGCTCTCGTCGCGGGCGATGGGTCGCCGCTGGAGCTCGTCGAGTGAGACATCGTCGAACAGTGCCCAGCACTCCCATTCGGAGGAGAGCCGCGACAGGTAGCGGATGCCGGCGAACCGCAGGCGGTTCTCGGAGTCGCGTTGCTCGTAGGCCCAGCGGCCGATCCAGCGCGTGATGCGACGGTCTGCGCCGCGGATGGTGGGCACGTCGAGGTCGCTGTATCCGTGGTAGGCGAGCAGCTCGCCGAGCTCGTCACGCAGCAGCGCGCGGGTCTCTGCGGCCTCGACATCGAGGAATCGAATCGTGGGGACGCTGTCGTTTGGCGTGGCGATGGCGCGCACCGCGAGGCGCCGGTGGCGCCAGTCGGCCGGCACCTCTCCGAGCGCCATGAAGCCCTCTTCGTCGGCGGTCGCGCTCAGGCCCGGGTCGGGCCGGAAGCGGGAGAGCGTCTCGCCGAAGCAAGCTTCCAGCGTGGTCGCGAAGTAGCAGACGCGGTAGTCGCCAGTTGGGCTGTCGAAGCGGTTGCCGGTCGTGCGGCTTTCGAGCAGACCGGGCTCCAGCGGCTCGCCGAAGCGGAGGGGATCGGGAGAGCGACCGACTCGCCACAAACCGCCCGTCGGAGGCGGGACGATCTTCGGCCTCTCGGGCGCCATCTATCCCCCCGCGAGAAACGCCCTGGCCGCCACGAGCACGTCACGGAAGTTGCCCTCGCGGATGCTCTGTGCCGGAGACTGATCGTCGAGCTGAGGGTTCAGTCCGAGGAACCACGCACGCACCGTATGGGGGGACTCCTCGGCGAGCAGTAGCTGGAAGGTCTGGTAGGCGCAGCGCAGGCGCTGCTCATGCTCAGGTCGTGGGCTGCGCTCGCCGGCTGCCCACCGCGCGACCGTCCTGGGGTCCGCCACGCCGGCGATGTGGGCAACTAGCTTCTGCCCCAACACCTCCTGCAGATAGCCGACGACATCAACGATGCTCGACTCGACAGCCTTGCGGTGGGCTTCCTGTGGTGCTGAACGGAGCTTTGGCATGAGATCCTTTGCTTGTTCGCGGCCTGTCTACATGTTAGCGGAAAGTCGGGCGTTTGGCCAGGTGCTTGGCCACGTTATTTGCGCGCCTGTGATGTATGCGTTCCGCCGTTGCTCGCCTTCGCACGGAACGCCAGATTGACCCGCTCCACATCCTCAGGCCGAGCCTTCGCATGCATATACCGCTCCGTCGTCGTGATCCGTGAGTGCCCCAAGAACTCCTGCACGAACCGGGCGTCCGCGTGTCGGGCGATGAGGCTCCCAGCGGCATGACGCAGCGCATGAAAGCGCAAGGGCCGCAGTCCGGCGGCGTCGCGGGCGGCCTTGAAGCGGCGACGCACGGCGGATGGGTCCAGGCGCCGGCCGAGGCGCGAGCAGAAGATGTAGTCCCCGCGTGAGGTGTAGTCGCCACGTGCCCGCAGGCGTTCCAGGGCTTCGGCTGCCGGATCGGCGAGCGGGATGAACCGTGCTTGCCAGCTCTTGGTCGGTCCCTCAAGCCCTGCGGAGACAGCGCGGTGGACGACCATTCGCCGCGTGTTGAGGTCGACATCCTCCCAACGCAGCGCGATCAGCTCTCCCAGGCGCAGCCCGGTGTAGGCGGCGAGGCGGAACAGCTCGGCGTCTTGCGCATCCTCGCGCGCTCGCCACTCGATCTCATCGGCGCCCAATCCGTTCGGCTGGGAGCCACGGTGGCGCCCATCAGCGGCGGCCTGAGCCAGCAACTCGATCTCCTCGGGCTCGTAGAAGTCGAGCACCGCGGGGGAGGCTCGCGGCGCTTGGTTGTGCCTTCGACCGGGTTGGACGGCAGACCGTACGTGTCCCCGCGCCGGGCGTAGTTGAAGATCGCCGACAGCAGTTGGCGGTGCTTGTTCACCGTGCGCGGCGACATGCCCGAGTCGTTCAGCTCGCGTAGCAGCGCCGAGACCTCCTTCGTCGTGACCTTCGCCATCGGACTGTTCCCGAGCGCAGCCATGACGAGCCCCGGGCTCTTGCCGCGTCCGCGGCGGTGCGGCGTTCCCGGCTCGGCGAGCATGTAGCGGTAGTCGCTCAGTGTCGAGGGCTTGGCTCCGCGCTCGCGCTGCAGATGCTCGAGCCACTCCGACGCTACCTCGCGAAAGCTCGGCCCTCGCGCACGCCGCTCGCGCTCCCCCGCCTCGACCGCGCGCTCATGCTCCTCGTGCTCGGCGATCAGCTCCGCCATCCGCACGGTCGCGCGCTTCTCGTCGAAGTACCCCGCCGGTGTTCGCCCACGACGCGACGGCTGACCGGCTGCGTCGTCATGCGCTCGCCTTCTGTAGCTGAGAGCGGACAAGCTCGTCTCCAGCTCATCGAAGGGCGGCCGTTGTGGCCGGGGGCACAGGTAGGATCAACGCAGGCAAACACGAACTCTGGCGGTGATGGCGACGAGCAGACGGCGAAATGGCACGACGATTGGCGAGGGCGACCTGCGGGTCGCGCGGGCGGTGTTCACGCTGCGGGAGGCGGCGACCTATCTCGGGCTGCCGAACTCCACGCTGCACAGCTGGGCGCGTCCCGGCGGCGCGGCCAAGCCGATCATCACGTGCTTTCCCACTCATGGGCGGGAGGCGACGGTGCCGTTCATCGGCTTCGCGGAGGCGTATGTCCTGTCTGCGTTCCGGCGTGCGGGCGTGCCGATGCAGCGCATTCGCCCGGCGGTCGGTGTGCTCTCCTCCGGTATCGGGGTTGAGCATGCGCTGGCGTCCAAGCGTCTGTACACCGATGGCGCGGAGGTGCTCTACGACTATGCCGCCAGCGAGCACGACGAGGAGCTGCGCGGCCTGACGGTCGTCCGCACCGGCCAGCGGCAGTTCGCGGAGATCGTGCGCGACTACCTGAGGCGCATCACCTACGGAGAAGACGGCTGGGCCTCCCGGGTCCGCCTGCCGGCCTACCGGCACGCGGATGTCGTCGTCGATCCACGGCGGGCGTTTGGGATGCCGTTGGTCGTTCACGGCGGCGCGCGGGTTGAGGATCTAGTAGATCGTTTTGTGGCGGGCGACACGTTGGCGGACATCGCCGAGGACTTCGGTGTTCCCGAGCCCGAAGTCGAGGACGTAGTCCGTGTCGCCACCCGAGCGGCGGCCTGACGCACGCCCGGACAGCGCGGGCGAAGATGATCGCCCGGCCGTCGAGTTCTTCATTGACCGCAGCCTGGGCCGCAAGCATCTTGCTCAGGCGCTCGGGGACCTCGGCTTCACGATCCACACGATGGCGTCGGTCTACGGCGAGCGAGCAGCCCAGGAACTTGACGATGAGCGCTGGCTCGCCGATGCCGGACAGCACGACTGGGTCGTGCTGATGAAGGACGACGCGATCCGCTGCCGGCCCGCTGAGCGCGACGCGCTGGCAGAAGCCAAGGTGCGAGCCTTCTGCCTGACCAACGCCCAGCTACGCGCCGCCGAGCAGTCGGCCCGCTTCGTGGGCAACATCGAGCGCATCCTGCGCCAGGCCGAGAAGCCCGGCCCCTACATCTACGGGGTTTACGATGGCTACATCAAGCGGCTGTGGCCCTGACAGACCGATCGGCACGCGGGTACGCGAGAATCATCAAGAAGGTCTCTCTCGTCTGCCCGTGGATCGGCGCCTTGTTGCGCTGATCCGAGCCCTCGCCGATGGTCGCGGCTCGGACTCTTGTGGTGCGGTGGAGCGCGATCTGTCTGCCAGCGCTCGTATCTTCAGGTGTGTCCAGTGGGCGGTCCCTGGTGCGGGCCGTCACGAGCGGTCCTCGAACAGGAGAGATGTGTCATGGCCGGAACTCCACGCAACGCGCCTTGCCCCTGTGGCAGCGGGATGAAGTACAAGCGCTGCTGCCTTCGCCGAGCGGCCGATATCGCCCTCGACGCGCTTGAGGCCGAGCAGGTTTGGGATCGGATGCAGAGCTGGGCGCTTGGCCGGTTCGGGGATGAGCTCGGCGCGGCGCTCAAGGAGCACATGGATGTGCGCGGCTTGGGTAGTGACGAGCGTCCGGCGAACGACGAGGATCTGTCGCTGGCGTTGTGCTGGCTGCTGATCGACCGCGAGGTCGAGGCCGGCGGCACCTCGGCATCGCTGTACGCGGAGCTGCCCGAACTGAGTGCGGGGGAGCGCGAGATGGCTGTCCGCATCGCGGCCAGCCGGCTTGGGCTTTACAGGGTCAGGGATGCCGAGCCGGGCTCCTGGATCGAGCTGGAGAATGTGCTCACCGGCTCGAATGTCCGCGTGGCCAGTCCAAACGTCTCGTGCGAGACCGTGCGCTGGCATGTCCTTCTGTGCCGGGTGATGGAGGGTGGCCCGATGCTCTCTCTGTGGGGCGCGGCCGGGTTCTACGAACCGGCCGAGGAGGCCGAGCTGGTGGACGAGCTGCGCCGTATCGCCGATGTGCATGAGCTTGGCGCCGGTACGGCCGGGCTCCAAGCTGCCCTGCGTGAGGGCGCGGGCGAGCTCGTTTGCTTCATCCCGCCCAGCCGCCGAGCCGAGCGGGTGCCGTACACGCTGGAGGGAGATCCCGTGACCGTAGTCGAGGCGACCTGGCGGCTGCGTGAGCCCGGCGTCGCGTTCGGCGCCCTGCGCGGCGTGCCCGAGCTCGCGTTTGGCGGAGAGGCCGAGGATGGCCCGGAGGATGTGACGTTCGACTGGCTGGTCTCGCGCCGTGGGTTGCTCGCTAACCGGCTAGCATTGCCTCTTGGGGCGATCTGCATGGAGGGTGGCCCCGTCGGCGTTAACGAGCACGGCGAGCTCGAGCTCGACGACGTCACCTCTCTGGGCACGTTCACGCTACGGGGCGATCGCCTGGAGTTCTTCGGGCTCTCCGAGGCGCGCCTGGAGGGCGCCGTCGCCCTGATCGAGCGGCATCTCGGGGGAACTGCAGGTGCTCCCAAGCTGCGCACGCGGTCGGTGCAGGATGCGATCGCCGCCACGCGCGCGGAAAGGGACTCCCCGTTGGCGCGGGGGATATCGGGGCCGCCGTTGGAGGAGGCTCCTGCGCCAGACGAGGTGTCGACCGCACCCGAAGCGCGCATCCGAGAGCTGACATACGGGCGTTGGATCGATGACCCCAACGAGCGTCTCGGTGGTGCCAGCCCACGCGAGGCGGCCGCCCGGGGCGAGCACCGCGAGGAGATCGAGCGCCAGCTGCGCAGCCTGGAGCACCACGACGCGCGCGAGCGCGGCGACAGGCGCCCAGGGTCCCAGGTCACGCGGCTTCGCCGCGAGCTCGGGCTGGACGCAGAGCCGCTGGCGGCGTGACGCGCGTGCGGCGATAGCCTTCTCGCCTGCTGTACTACCGAATCATGCGGCTGTGAAGACCGATCTCGAATGGGCGCTTTGATCCGTCAAAGGCGCAGGGTAGACGGCACTCACGGCCGGATCTCAATCGGCGGGGTGTCAATCGCGTGCTCGACCCCCGTCGCTCCCGCTCTTGTCACCCCGCTTCCCGGGCCTGTTTTTTGTGGGTGTCGGGTAGTGGCAAAATGGTCTCGGCGATCTATCTCGCCTGCTCGGCACGAGCTCTACTGTTGCCGCAATCGCGAGAGCTGTCGTAGGTCGTCTGTAGTCTCGGCGCATGGCCTATGCCCAACAGCAACTGCTTGGCGATGAAGCCCACGCCGCCTCGCTGGCGGCCTCTGCCCTCGATGGGGGGCACGAGTACGGCGCCGTGTTCACGCGGCGCTGGGTGGTCAAGCTGATCCTCGACTTGATCGGCTATACCAGCGAGCGCGATCTGGCGACCCTCCGGGCGATTGAGCCCGCGTGCGGTTCGGGAGCTTTCCTCGGTCCGATGGTCGAGCGGCTCTCGCGTTCCTGCCGGCTTCATGGGAGGCAGATCTCCGACGCGGCTGACGCGATCCGCGCGTGTGACCTGCAGCCGGCCAACGTCAAGGAGAGCCGCGTTGTGGTTGAGGAGCGTCTTGCCGCGGACGGTTGGACGGACGATGACGCCCGGGCGCTTGCCAAGCGCTGGGTTGTGCACGACGACTTTCTCCTGGGTCATCACGAGGTCGGGACGACGGACTTCGTGATCGGCAACCCCCCGTACATCCGGCTTGAGGCGGTCCCGGCGCCGCGCAGCGAGGCGTACCGCCGTGCCTGCTCCACGATGGGCGGACGCTCGGACGTCTATGTCGGGTTCTTCGAGGTTGGTTTGAACGCCCTGCGCCCGGGCGGGGCGCTCGGCTTCATCTGCGCGGACCGTTGGATGCGCAACCAGTACGGGCAGCGCCTGCGCAGCATGGGCGCCGCTCGGTTCTCCGTCGAGGCGGTGATCGAGATGCACGACGTCGATGCGTTCGACGAGGAGGTCAGCGCCTACCCGTCGGTGACGGTGCTCCGACGCCAACCTCAGGGATCGGCCATAGTCGCCACGGCGCACAAGAGCTTTGACGAGGCGGCTGCGCGTCGTGTTCGCATATGGGCAAGCTGCAAGGACGATCTCAGGCTGAGCGACCCGACGTTCGAGGCCGCCCGGCTGTCGACGTGGTTCGACGGCGTTTCGTCGTGGCCGACGGGCTCGCCGGAGCGGCTCGCGCTGGTGGCTCGCTTGGAGCGAAGCCTGCCCGCCCTGGAGGACGGCCGGACCGGAACCCGCGTCGGCATCGGGGTTGCGAGCGGCGCGGATCGTGTGTTCGTGGTCAAAGACCCGGCACTTGTCGAGGGGGATCGGATGTTGCCTCTGGCGATGGCGCGAGACACCCTGAGCGGGCAGCTGAGCTGGTCCGGGCACTATCTGGTCGATCCGTGGGACGGCGACACGGGAGCACTCGTATCCCTCGATGCCCATCCACGGTTGCGGGCGTACTTCGAAGCGAACGCTTCCGCGCTGAACAAGCGCAATGTCGCGGGCCGGCGACCGCAGCAGTGGTATCGCACGATCGACCGGGTGGACCACTCGCTCACAGATAAGCCGAAGCTGCTGATCCCCGACATCAAGGCGGAGATCCATCCCGTCCTTGACCCGGGCGGGCTCTATCCGCACCACAATCTCTACTGGGTAGCCAGCGAGCGCTGGAGCCCCGAGGTCCTCGGCGGCCTGCTTCTCTCCGGCGTCGCCCAGATGTTCATCGAATGCTATGCCGTGAAGATGCGCGGTGGATACCTGCGCTTTCAGGCGCAGTACCTGCGCCGAATCCGCGTTCCTCGTCTCGACCTGCTCGGAAGTCGCACCGCGCGAGAGCTGGAGCGGGCCTTTGCCGCCCGAGACGTCGAACGGGCGACCGCGGCGGCCCTCGATGCCTATGGCCTGGATGAGCTCCCAAGGTAGGAGCTTGATCTGGCACCGCGAACCTACTCTGCGGCATGGATCAGGAGGCATTTGAAGCGGCGGTCCGGCAGTACTGGACCGTTCGCGAGGGGCAGGCCGACAAGCAGCGCGAGTCAGGACGCTCCGATGCCGGTCTGCGCGGAGCCGTCACCGGCGGCGCTCACATGGACGCAATGGCCGAGCTGATGGGAGTCGATCTTCATCGACGCTGGCTTCGCACCCTCCAGCATCAGCCGTCGCTCGGCCGTCGAGCTCCCCGGCTACTTCCGCCCGGAGAAGAAATGGGATCTCGTCGTAGTCCACGGCGACGCGCTCGCGGCGGCAATCGAGTTCAAGAGCCAAGTCGGCCCCTCGTTCGGCAACAACTACAACAACCGCAGCGAGGAGGCAATCGGCAACGCCATCGATGTCTGGACGGCGTACCGCGAAGGCCGGTTCGGAACCGTCCGCCCGTGGCTGGGATACCTATTCCTGCTCGAGGAGACGCCCGGCTCCATCAAGCCCGTGCGCGTCAAGCAGCCGTTCTTCGAGGTCGACCCCATCTTCATCGACGCGTCCTACAAGCAGCGCTACGAGATCCTCTGCCGCCGCCTCATCCTCGAGCGACTCTACGACGCGGCATGCTTCGTCACCGCCGCTGCCGATCCGGCCTCCGCAATCCACGAGCCGGCTCCCGACCTGAGCTTCACGGCCTTCGCCAACGCGATCCGCGCGCGTGCCACGGGGCTCCTCTCCGCCGAGTGAGCCGGACACGCTCCTGTGGTGAGCAGGCCTAACGGATCTCAATCCCTCGGTGTGTAAACACCGGACCCGACCCCCGTCGCTCCCGTCTCGAGAGGGCCTGGTAACGCCATCCTCGGCTTCCACGCGCAGCAGGCAGGATTGGCGCGTCGATCGAGACGGCCAGCGGCAGCGATACGAGCTGCCCACCCACGGGATGCCACGCGACATTCTGGCGCACGCGCACACGGCTAAGGTTGGGATGGAAGATCACCAATCCGCTCGGCCAACAGCAAAGGAGACCGTCACATGTCCAGCTTCGCCACCGTCAATCTGTTGGAGGTCGAAGACTCAGTCGGCGATCGGGCCCCCGGGATCGAGGGTCGATTCGCCCGCAAGCACCTGGACTCGCGCGATCTCGGGATCAGCCTGTTTCGCTACGCGGCTAACGTGCGCAGCCCGATGGCCCACAGCCACCGCGAGCAGGAGGAGGCCTATATCGTCGTCGCCGGATCAGGGCGAGTGCTGCTCGACGATGAGGTCCACGAGCTGAGCCAGTGGGACGTCGTGCGCGTGGCGCCCGAGGTCGTGCGCGCCTTCGAGGCGGGGCCCGACGGGCTGGACGTCATCGCAGTGGGCGGCCCCAAGCCCGCCGACGGCGACGGTGTCAGGGGTGCTGCCGTCTGGCCCGACGCGGCGTAGCTCAGGTTTCGACCGTGACGAGCGTGCCGATCGGCGTGTAGGGCCAGATCTCGGCGGAGGCCGCGAGCGGGAGCTCGACGCAGCCGAGGCTCTGCGGCGTGCCGAATGAGGCACGGTCGAAGTTGTGCAGCGCGTCGCCCCCGTTGAAATAGCTGATCCACTTGATCCCGGGGTCTTCGTAATGCGAGCCGTCGGGGTTGGTGCCGCTCATCGTGCCTTCGGGGATGTGCTCGAACACCGGGAACGTCCCGAGTTCGGTTTCCGCCCCGGAGATGCCCGTGTTCGCGGGGGAGGTGACGACGGTGCGCCCGGCGCTCCACAACGTCATGGTCTCCGGAACTTCGCGGTGGACATAGACGTAGCTGTACGGTTCGCTCAACCGCTTGCCGGCGAGCACGTAGCCGAGCAGCGCACGCCATACAGCCGGGCCGGCTTCGCCGTCGACGGTCATTTCGTTGGCGTTCTCGAACTTCATCACCGCGCCCTTCATGACCACGCTCCACTGTCCCGGGCTCCACAGCGCCTGCAGCTGCCGGGGCGTGTTCGAGTAGCGCCAGCTGAAGCTGCCGCTCGGCGGGTCGGCCGCCGCCTGCGCCTGCGCGCTTGGCGTGTGCGCCACCGGGGCGCCGGATGGATGCCAGTCGACCGGGAGGTAGCCGGTCTCGGCGAGCAGCTGCTGCAGGCGCAGCGTCGAGCCCGGCGGCACCGTCCATTCGATCTGGCTCCTGTCGCGCAGCCCGCTCCCCGACCCGGCGGTCACCGCGACCGGATGGGGGAGCTGCACGCGCAGCTGCGAGCCGAGCGCCGCCCCGAAGCCCGAGGGGATGAACACGAGCGTGTGGCTGTTCGCTTCTCGCCACTGGCCCTGCGTGCTCGGCACGATCCGCGGGCGCGCCGAGCCGAGCACTTCGTTGACGGGCTTGGAGAACGTCAGATAGAGCGGCGTGGCCGGACCGATCCGCGCGCCCGCGGCGGGCAGGCTGACCATCACCGGTGCGCGTGAGGGCGGGAACCAGCTCACCTGCGTGGGCGCGCCGAGCGTCTCCCAGGGGCGCGGCGCGGCGGCGATCGCCACGGCGCCGGTCGCCGGCTGGGTCCCGAGCGAAACTCGAGCTCTGGGAGCCGCTCAGCGTGTGGTGCTGGGCCAGGCTGCCCGTGCTCCCGTAGGCGATGGCGCTGACCGGCTGATCGAAGCTCACGCGCACCGGCGCGCCGGGTGAGACGGTCATCCATTGTTCGCTCACCTGCGCGACCGGTGCCCGCAGCGTCAGGTGATCGGTGCGCGTATCTCCGAGCGCCCAGCCGAGCCATCCCGGCCGGCGAACCGTCACGTCCACCGACACCTGCTCGCCGGGATGCAGTCGCTTCAGCGGGGTCAATCGCCCGCCGCTGATCTCCAGGGGCACCGGCCGGCCGGCCGGGCCAAACGCCTGAATATGCTCGATCGTTCCGCCCAACGGGCCAACGTTCACGCGCGCGAGCGCGGTGGCGTCGCTCGCCAGCGTCGCACCCGATAACAGCAGCACCACCACGACCAGCACCGCGATCACAGCGAGCGCGATCACTCCCACGCCGAGCAGTGCGCGCCCGTGACCGCGTCCCGCCGACACAGCCTCACCGTCAGCCGACACGAACGCCATCCATAGATCGTAGGACGACGAGGCGACGACTGTATCGGCGGGCTGCTCCTCCACGGTCCCGATCCAGCTCGGGCGATTGAAACTCGCACCGGCCGGTGCGAGCGGGCGCGGACGCCGTGACGGCTGCGAGGGCTGGATCTTGCGAGCTAATAGAGGCCAGGGCCCGACACTATCCCGCCGTCGCCCGCCCGCCCTCGGACGCCGGCTCGCCGCACGCCGGTTCGGCCACGACGGGTTCGGCCACGACGGGCTCGGTTGGGCGCGCTCGCAGCAGCACCACCGCCGCGAAAGCGCCGAGCAGACAGATCAGCGCGCCGACGCCGAGCGCGAGCTGGTAGCCGCTGGTCAGCGCGCCGAGGCTGGAGACGCCATGCGCGAGCTGGCTCTGGGTGTGCGAGTCGGCGATCGTGCTGAGCACGGCCAGCCCGAGCGCGCCGCCGACCAGGCGCGAGGTGTTCAGCAGGCCCGACGCGAGCCCGCTCTGCGCCGCGGAGACGCCCTGCACGGCGGCGATCGTCGCGGGGACGAGCGCGAGGCCGAGGCCGCCGCGCGCCGAGCACGCCGCCCGGCAGCACGGTCGAGGTAGCTGCCGCCGGGCCGCACGCCGGTCAGCAGCCCGAGGCCGGCGGCGGCGCTCAGCATCCCGGCGGTGAGCACCGGGCGCACGCCGAAGCGGGCCACGAGTCGCGGCGCGAGCGTCGCGGCCAGCGCGACGCTCAGCGTCATGCGGCATGAACGCCAGGCCGGCGCGCAGCGCGCTGTAGCCCAGCACCTGCTGCATGTACAGCGTCAGGAAGAACCACATCGAGAACACGCCCGAGTACAGCAGCGCGATCACGAGGTTGGCGGCCCGCAGGCGCGGCATCCGCAAGACGTTCAGCGGCAGCAGCGGCGCCGGCGCGAAGCGCCCCTCGACGAGCGCGAACGCGCCCAGCAGCGCGGCCGCGAGCGCGAGCGGGCCGAGCACGCCGGCAGAGCCCCAGCCGAGGCTCTCGCTGCGGACGATCCCGTACACGGCGACGACCAGCCCGAGCGTGACGAGCATCGCGCCGGCGACGTCGAAGTGGCGGTGGATGTCCTCGCGCCGGCTCTCGGGGATGATCCGCCGCCCGGCGAGGATCACCGCCGGCGCCGATCGGGACGTTGATCAGGAAGATCGCCGGCCAGCCGAGCCCCTGCGTCAGCACGTCCGCCCGAGCAGCGCGCCCGAGGCGCCGCCGAGCCCGCCGATCGCGCCCCACACGCCGAGCGCGCGGTTGCGCTCCGAGCCCTCGGCGAACGAGGTCGTGATGATCGCGAGGCTGGCCGGCGAGAGCACCGCGCCGCCGATGCCCTGCAGCGCGCGCGCCCCGATCAAGCACGCCGCGCGAGCTGGCGAGCGCGCACAGCAGCGACGCGAGGCTGAACAGGGCGGTGCCGGCGAGGAACACGCGCCGGCGCCCCAGCAGGTCGGCGGCCCGCCCGCCGAGCAGCAGAAAGCCGCCGAAGGTGATCGTGTAGGCGTTGACCACCCACTGCAGGCCGGTGGTGCTGAAGTGCAGACCCGCCGCGGATCGACGGCAGCGCGACGTTGACGATCGAGACGTCGAGGATCACCATGAACTGCGCCAGGCAGATCAGCACGAGCAGCACGTTCGACGCTCACGCGCGCCGGCGCGCGTCCGAGGCGGGGCATGGCGGCGGCGGTCACGGGCGCACCGCCTGCACGATGTAGGCGGCCTCGACGACCGCGCGCAGGCGCGCGCCGCTCCACTGGCCCGACGATCGTCTGCGGTGAGTGGCTGAGCTGCTGGGCCGGGGCTGAGATGGGCTGGCATGTGCGCTAAGCTCCTGTGTTCGCTAGTACGACGAGCATCGTACCACATTGGACGCCGATCGTCGTACAATCGAGATCATGGGTCTGATGCATCCCACCCGCGAGAGCTGCAGATCGCCGACGTGCTGCATGCGCTCAGCGACCCGCAGCGTCTGAGCATCGTGCGCTGCCTGGCCGAGGACCCGGCGCCCAGGCGCTGCGGATCGTTCGACCTGGACGTGACCAAGTCGACGCTCACCCACCACTTCCGCGTGCTGCGCGAGGCCGGCGTGATCGAGCAGCGCGAGGAAGGCACCGCGCGCCTGAACAGCCTGCGCCGCGAGGACCTCGACGAGCGCTTCCCCGGCCTGCTCGACGCCGTGCTCGCCGCCGCGCTGACAGAGACATCATGGATATCGTGAAGGGTCCGCCACCGACGATGCCGTCCACCCTCCAGGAGGTCGATATGTCCAACCCGATCATCATCAGCCAAGACCATCATCCGACGCTGCGCCATGAGGACCGCGAGGCGATCGGTGCCGAGCTGCAGGGCGTGCTTGTCGTCCTGATCGACCTGTCATTGCTGGGCAAGCAGGCGCACTGGAACATCGTCGGCCCGAACTTCCGCTCGCTGCACCTGCAGCTGGACGAGCTGATCGACGCCTGGCGCCTGGCCTCCGACGCGGTCGCCGAGCGGGCGGTTGCGCTCGGGTATCAGCCCGACGGGCGCAGCGGCACGGTCTCAGAGCGCAGCGAGCTCGAGCCGCTGCCCGAGGGCCAACTGCTCGACCGCGACGTGGTCGCCGCGTTCACGGCGCTGCTGACGGACGCGATCGGGGCGATTCGCACGCGCATGGATCGCCTGGAGGACGTCGATGCGGTCACGGCCGATCTGTTGCACGGCGTGGTCGCGGACCTTGAGGAGAACCTCTGGATGATCCGCGTCCAGGCGGCGTAGCCACGCCGGGGAGGCCGTCTCGGGCTCCGGTCATCCCTCCTGCACGTGCACCTCGCGCAGCCGGTGGGTGTCGACGTCGTAGACGAACCCGCGCACAGTCGCTCGCGGTGGGGCAGGAACGCGCAGCGGCGCACGCGCAGGATCGACTGGCGCACGTCTGCGTCCAGGTCGCTGAAGGACTCGATCGCGAACGCCGGCGCGACGCCGCTGGCCTGCTGCAGCTCGGCGCGGAACCCGTCGTCGCGTGAGGGTCTGCATGCCGCAGTCGGTGTGGTGGATCAGCATCACCGCGCGTGTGCCGAGCCGCCGCTGGGAGACCGCCAGCGAGCGGATCACATCGTCGGTGATCACTCCGCCGGCGTTGCGCAGCACGTGCGCCTGCCCGTCGCGCAGGCCGAGCGCCGCGAACACGTCCAGGCGCGAGTCCATGCACGTCACGATCGCCAGCGCGCCGGCTGGGCTTGACGTCCAGATGGTGGGGGCGAGCCGGCAGCGAGTCCGCCAAGGCCTGGTTGTTGGCGAGCAGCTCGTCGATCGTGTCCGTCGCGCTCATCGTGAGCGACACCATAATCGCCCCGGGCGTTCATCGGGCGTTCATCGGGCGTTCACCGGGCGTCCGCTGAGCGGTCGCGGGGGCGATCTGTCGCGGAGATGAGTCGCCGGGCGCGGCGGCACACCGCGCGTATATTGGCTTCACTGATGTCGCACGCGTCACCGGACTGACCCTGACCCTCCTGCCGGGGGCGCGCGAGCTGCTCGCGATCCACGCCCGCGAGCTGCCCCAGCGCGACGATCTGTGCGGGGCGTTCTGCGGCGCCCTCGCGCTGGGCGCCGCCGGCATCGAGGAGCGCGCCGGCGGACCGCTCGATCAGGACGCCGTGGCGCTGGCCGCCGGAAGGGTCGTGTCGAGATGGCGGACCTCTCGATCCTGCCCCACGGCGAGCCCGGCCGGCGCGACTACCGGCTCTCGCTCCCGCTCGTCGAGGACCCGGCGGGTCTCGGGACGACCGCCGGGGGACTGGTCGCCGCCGTGCGGGAGCTCTCCGGCGAGCGGCTGGCCGCGATCCCCTGCACAGGCCCCTGGACCGCCGCGACGCTCGCCGGCCTGTTCGACCTCCTCGCCGCGCTCGAGCATCCGGTCACGCTCCTGGCGAACCTCGCCACCCACCACCTGTGGGGCTCGCACCCGCGCGCGGAGCAGCTCCTCGCGTATCTCCTTAACGGCGAGCAGGCCGGTAGTCCGCCGCCCGATTGGCAGGTGGGGCACTTCGTCTGCGTGTTCGGCCGCGTGCGCGGTCCGGGCGGCAGCCTGTATGGGGTGGCCGACACCTATCCGTCGCTCGGCGCCCGGGGCGTGCACCTGCAGCCGGCCGAGCGTCTGGCCGCCGCGATCGAGCGACGGGACCGAAGCCGGGAGACACTCGCCTCCGGCGAGCATCCCCGTTTCGGCCAGCCCGCGGGCGGCGTGCTCGCGATCGCTCGTGCCGAGGACGCCCCCGCGGTGCGCGCGGGCGCCGCGGCGCTCGGCCTGGTCGAGGGCGTCTGGGACAACGGCACCGTGTCCCTCGCCGCACCACCCGCAGCGCGGAGACGCTCGCGTGAGCCCGACTGACCTGGTCGCGCTCGTGTGCTGCGACCTCGGCGCGATCGTGCGCGCCCGCGCGCTGCCCGCCTCCGAGCTCGACGCGCATCTCGCCGCCGGCGTCGGTTGGGTGCCCGCCAACCACGCGCTCACCCCGCTCGGTCCGCTCGCCGAGCCCAACCCGTTCGGCTGCACCGGCGACCTGCGCCTGCTCCCGGACGTCTCCACGCGCGTGCGCGTCGAGGCGGCCGGCGGCGCCGGACCGCTGGAGCTCGTGCTGTGCGACATCGTGCAGACCGACGGCACGCCGTGGGAGTGCTGTCCACGGCGCTTCCTGCGCGACGCTCTGAGCGAGCTGCGGGACGAGCTCGGCATGCGCGTCGTGGCGAGCTTCGAGCACGAGTTTCAGCTGCTGCCCTCCGTGCCCGACGTGCCCGACACGTTCGCCGGAGTCGCGCACGAGCGCTCGGCCGCTGCGCCCCCGGCGATGCTCCGGCGGACGTTCCCCCGGGCTGCCGTTCTCGCTGCAGGCGCTGCGAGGAGCCGAGCCGTTCGCCGGCGAGGTCATGGACGCGCTGACGCAAGCCGGCGTGCAGCCCGAGCGTGTGTTCGCCGAGTTCGCCGCGCACCAGTTCGAGATCCCCGTAGCCCCCGCCGAGGGCATGGCGGCGGCGGATCGCGGCGTGGTGCTCAGGGAGGTCGTGCGCGAGCTCGCCCGCCGGCACGGGTCGCGCGCGACCTTCACGCCGCTGCTGGACCCCGCCGAAGCGGGCAACGGCGTGCACATACATCTCACGCTGCACGACCAGGCCGGGCGTCCGGTCCTGTACGACGCGACGCGTCCCGGGTGTCTGAGCGAGCTCGGCGAGCGCTTCGCCGCCGGCATCCTGCTGCACGCCCGAGCCCTGAGCGCGCTGACCGCCCCCAGCCCCGTCTCGGCCGGGCGCCTTGCGCCCCACCACTGGAGTGCGGGCGCGGTCTGCCTGGGACAGCGCAACCGCGAAACGCTGCTGCGCCTGCCGCCGCTCGTATCGCTTGCGGGCGCCGAGGAGGCCGGCCAGCTGCGTCTGGAGTATCGCGGCGCCGACGCGAGCGCCAACCCCTACCTGGCCCTCGGGGCGATCGTGCGCGCGGGACTCGACGGCGTACGCACAGGACTGCCTGCGCCGCCGATCCTCGACCGCGACCCGGCGCTGCTGGACCCCGTCGAGGCCGTGCGCTACGGAGTCGGCGTGCTGCCCGCGTCGCTGCAGGAGGCGTTGCGGGCGCTCGACGAGGACGGCACCGCGCGCGCGTGGATGACACCGCTGCTGTATGACGCGTATATCGAGCCTCAAGCGCGCTGAGATCGAGGCGACCGCCGACTGGGACGTCAAAGAGGTGTGCCGCCGCTATGCCATGATACTGACGGCGTCCTCGCGCGACTGCTCGCCGGGATCGAGCGCGAGCTGCCGCGCGCCGTCGAGTTGCGCCACCGGCTGCACGCCCACCCCGAGCTGGCCCACGAGGAGCGCCAGACGGCCGCGGCCGTGAGCGAGGAGCTGCCGGTCGCGTGCGCCGCTGTCGCCGACACCGGGCTGATCGCCCGTGTCGGCCCGGCCGATGGCCCGTCGTGGCGGTGCGCGCGGAGCTCGACGGCCTGCCGATCGTCGAGCGCACCGATGCTCCGTTTCGCGCCGGCGGCGCCGCGATGCACGCCTGTGGTCACGATGTCCACATGGCGGCGCTCGTCGCGCTCGCGCGGGCCGCGCATGCGCTCGGCGGGATGCGCTCCCGGTGCCGCTGCTGGCGATCTTCAAGCCGAGCGAGGAGGCGTACCCCTCTGGTGCCGAGCAGCTGCTGCGACCGCTGAGCGCGCTCGCGCCGGCGGCGATGCGTGGCGGCCCATGTGCACCCCGAACTGCCCTGGGGCACGGTCGCGCTCGATCCGGGCACGGTCAACGCCTCCTGCGACGCGGTCGAAATCACGGTCGAGGGCGAGCCCACGCACGGCGCCTACCCGCACCGCGGGCGCGACCCGATCCTCGCGATCGCTCAAGTCGTGCTCGCGCTGCACGCCCAGCTCGGCCGGCGAATCGATCCGATGCACCCGGCCACGCTGACTGTCGGCGTGCTCAGGCTGGCAGCGCGGAGAACGTGATCCCCGCGCGGCCCGCGCGCGCGGCGCCCTGCGCGCCTACCGCCCCGAGGATCGCCGGCGCTGCGCGGGATGGTCGAGGAGGTCGCCTCCGGAGTCGCCTCCGCCCACGGCTGCCGCGCCACCGTCGAGCTGACGCCGGGCGAGCCCGCGCTCGCCAACGACCCGGGTATCGTCGCGCGCGCGCGCGAGCTGCTCGCCGGCGCCGCCCTGACCCCCGCACCGGAATGGCGCTCGGCCGGCTCGGACGACTTCGCCTTCTTCGGCACGCTGGGGGCGTTCGGATCGCGATGGGCTTCGTCGGCCTGACGGCGCCGAGCGGGTTCGTCGCCCGTCCGTTCACCATCCCGAGCTGCTCATCCCCGACGCCGCGGTCGGAGCCGTCGCGCGCACCCAGGCGGTCCTCTACCTCGCCGCCTCCTCGCGCCCTGAAGCCCTTTCGCCCTGAGCCGCCGGGCGGCCGCCGCGTCGCCCCGGGCCGCAATCTCGAGCTGCCTGCCTCTCCTACAGCCGCCGTGCCGCAGCAGATCGATCGACCGCCGCCCGCGCTTGCATTCTCATCGGACATAATCACCGCCGTGCGCGCCGTCCAGATCGTCGACCTCTCCGGCCCGATACCGCGCTCGCGCTCAGCGACGTGCCCGAGCCCGACTCCCCGCCACGCACCCGCTCACCCCCGGCTCCGGTGTCCTGATCGAGGTGCACGCCGCCGGGGTGGCGTTCCCGGAGGTGCTCCAGACCCGCGGCGAGTACCAGATCAAACCGCCGCTCCCGTTCGTGCCCGGCAGCGAGATCGCCGGCATCGTCCGCGAGGCGCCGGACGGCGCGCAGTCGAGCCCGGCGATCACGTAGCCGCGTTCTGCGCCCTCGGCGGCTTCGCCGAGTTGGCGGTCGCGCCCGAGTTCCTCACCTTTCGGCTGCCGTCCCAGCTCGACTTCGCCCAGGGCGCTGGGCTGATCCTCAACTACCACACCGCTTACTTCGCCCTGATCACGCGCGGGCGCTTCGCCGCGGGGGAGACCGTGCTCGTCCATGGCGCCGCGGGCGGCGTGGGCACCGCCGCCCTGCAGGTTGCACGAGGTCTCGGCGCACACACGATCGCGGTCGTCTCGAGTGAGCCCAAGCAGCGCACCGCCGAACAGGCCGGCGCGGAGACGGTGCTGCGCTCGGATGGTCCCTGGAAGGACGAAGCCAGGGAGATCTCCGGCGGCGGCGTCCACCTCGTGCTCGATCCCGTCGGCGGCGATCGCTTCACCGACAGCCTGCGCTCGCTGCGCGAGGGCGGTCGTCTCGTCGTCGTCGGCTTCACCGGCGGGGCGATCCCCGAGGTCAAGGTCAACAGGCTGCTGCTTTCAAACACGGAGGTCATCGGCGCCGGCTGGGGCGGCTATGCGATGACCCGTCCCGAGCTCTGCCGGGACATCGACCGCGCGCTCAGACCTCTGATCGAGTCAGGCGCTGTGGCGCCGCTCGTTGGTGCGCGCTTTCCGCTTCACCGCGCCGCCGAGGCGCTGCGCGAGATCGACGAGCGCCGCGCGATCGGCAAGGTGGTGCTCGACATGCGCCCGGACTGAGAACGGCCGATCGCTGACCCACGGTCGTGGACCCCCCAACCTCGTCCAGTGGGTCCTCTGGAGACATTCCATAGGACCACGTTCGGAATCCCGTGTCGGAGCGGGCTTCGGGTCGCGTCTCGGGTAGGAGGTTCCTGGGCTGGTCGCCTACCCTGGGCTCGCCGGATCATCGACCGCCCCGCCGGCATCGATCGCCCCGCCCGCGCCAAGTGGGTGGGGTCGAGCCGCCACCCGCCTGGGGCCGACGTTGCTGACGATCACCGCCACGATCGTCACCAGGTAGAGCTGCCCGAACAGCGCCTCCAGCACCGAGGTCATGCGCGCCCCGCGCGACACCGGAGCGATGTCGCCGTAGCCGACGGTGGTGAGCGTGATAAAGCTGAAGTACACCTCTTCGGCGTGTTTGTCCGAACCGATATGGCTCAGCACCGGTGAGCCATCGACCGCGTCCATCACGCTGTAGCCGAACGCGAATATCAGACCCGCCAGCAGGTACACGGTCAGCGCCCCCATCACCGAGTGCAGGGTCACGCGACGCTCAGAGCGGATGCCCCCGACGACGCCGCGCACGACGATCACCGCCCCGGCCGACCGCCAGAATCCCGCTCAAGCCGAACATGATCGCCCGCTCTGCCTGCCCGCTGCCCGGCGATCGTCGCCGCGATCAGACCCACGACTGACACGCCCACCAGCACGCCCACCCGCCGCCACTGCGAGCGCGTCGCGTCCTCGGCGAACAGCGCCGTGACGACCGTCGCGGCCATCAGCAGCGCCTGTACGAGCCACGCCGCGGGAGTGTCCGGCAGGAGCATCTGGATGCCGGTCGACAGCAGCGCGAGCGTCAGCACCAGCCCGTAGCGGTAGCTGCCCTTCAGTTCCGACGAGCCTTCTGGCCGACAACTGCTCAGGCATCCGCCCAGGTTAAGGTTCGCACCGGACCTGATAGAAACCCAGCCCAGATGAGGATCATCGGGGCGATTCTCACCCCCCGCAGTCGCTGGAGCTCTTTATAGGACCGTTCCACATGGCAGCCGACCTGCTCACGACCATTCGTGCCGAGATCGACGCGCGCATGCGCGAGCTGCGGCCGCTGCTCGCGGAGTACGAGGAGCTGCTGTCCGTCGCCGAGGCGCTCGCGGCGGACGCTGAACGCCAAGCGCGCACTACGCCCGCGCCGCCCGGGCGTAGTGCGGCGACCACGCATAGCAGCAGCACCCCTGCCAGAAAGGTCCGTACGCTGCTCCGCGGCCGCCCGCCCGCTGGTCGCGGACGTCGCTCGATTGCTCCCGCCGAACAGGCGATACTCGCGGCGCTCGAGCACGGCTCGCACACCGTCGCCGAGCTTGCTGTTGTGACTGCGCTGCCCGCGCCGGACATTCGCAACGACCTGCGGCCGCTGCTGGCGCTGCAGGCGGTCGTCAAGACAGAGCGTGACGGCAGGACCGCCTACGCGCTGCCTGCCTCCGCCCCCGCCTGAGTAGACGTCTAGCGCCCGGCGCGGGCGCGGGGCGCCGCGACGGTCCGCTTGCGCGCGACGCGCGCGGCCTCCTTGGATCCGAGGAACGGCGCCAGCGCGAGAAACACCAGCTGCGGCGCCAGGCCGGCGATGTCCTCGACACGCTCGTGTTGGATGTGATTGTGCAGCACCTGCCATATCCCGCCGGCGATCGCCTCCGGTGCGATCGGAGCAACCGAGCGCCCCGGGGGCGCATGGTGGTAGCCGGGCTGCAGATATGAGGCGAACGCATGCAGGCCGGTGTCGCGGATTTCGATCGCCAGCGGGCTCGCGGCGAACGTGTCCACGATGGTCAGGTGTGCGTGCGCGGGCTCGGAGGCCAGATAGTCGAGCAGCGCGCTCAGCCCCGCCGCGACCCCCATCGGCCAGTCCCCGCCCTGGGCCTCGTAGGCTTGGACGGTGATGCCGAGTGCCTGGTGCAGGCCGACCTTCTGCGCCCCCATGAACGCGTCGTGCTTGGTCGGGTACATCTCGTAGAAGGTCTGATGGGACACGTTCGCGCGCCGCGCGATCTCGGGGATCGTCAGACCAGACAACCCCTTCTCGGCGACGATCGCGGCGGTCGCGTCGACGATCCGCTCGCGCTGGTTTTTGACGATGAACTGCCGTGGCAGGTCGTGGCGGCCGCTCGGTAGACGTCCCTCGGCCTGGCGAGCGCGCTCGGAGGCCGCCGGCGTGGCTCGGACTTCCTCGGCGTCTTCGGCGTTCCTCGTGTCCCTTTGTCGATCGTCCGCGCTCTTGGACTCCAGGCCGGCCGGCAGCTTCGCGGGGTAGGAGTCCGCCCACGTTGCCAGCTCGTCTGCCAGCCCTGGCAGCGCCGCCGCCTGACCCCTGCGCAGGCGCGCGGCGGTCACCTCACGGATGCCGCCGAGGATGACCTTGACGGTCAGGTCGGTCTTTGCCGCGGTACTCTCGCGGCCCGTCGCTCGACCATCGCGACCGCCTGCTGATCGGGCGGCCCCGATGCCCTGCTCGAGCGCTTGCACCGTGCGGTTGCGGCGCTCGAGCGCCCTCGGCCCGGCGCCGAGAGAGCCGAGCACCAGCAGCGACACCCCCTCCGGTTCGGCGGCGGCCATTCCCGCCCAGGCGTGCATCGCTGCGCGCAGGCCCTCTCCCGGCGAGCGGTGCTCGCCGTAAGCCTTCATGATCGCGTTCCCCATGCGCATCGCGATCTCGTCGTAGGTAGCCAGGAACAGCTCCTCCTTGTCTGCGTACAGGCTGTAGAAGGTCGGACGCGAGACGCGCGCGAGCTTGGTCAGGTCGAGGATCCTCACCGCCTGGCACCCGCGCTCGGCGATCAGCTCGACCAGCGCCGTCTGCAGGCGCTCGCGCTGGTCGCGCCGCACCTCCTCGGGGTCCAGCCCGTGCACGCCCGCAGGCAGCCGCCGGTAGCGGTCGCGCCTTGCGGCGTCGTCTGCGCCGGTCTCATCTTCCGGCTCCTGCGCGCGCTCGGCTTTCGCCGAAGATGCGCCGTTGCTCGATACGCCTCTCCACGTCAACGGCTTGGATGCCGAGTTCGTGGCCTTTGCCGAAGACGCCTTCGCTTTCGCCGAGGATGTGCCGTTAGCCGATGCGCCTCTCCGCTTCGCCGGTTTGGATTTTGGCTCGCGGGTGGCCATCTTGGATCAAAACCTACCGGGTAAGTTGGCCATCTTGAATCAAAAACCTACAGTTGACATCGGGTCAGAAAGAGTATCAAGACTCTTCTGTCCAGTCTCCCGGCAGGCTCGCTCATCCGGGACCGGTCAGGTCAGGCCTCCAGGTCACAGCACGTCTCAGGTCCGGATCAGCCGCGGATCGTCTTGGAGGTTCCGAGCACCGCCCCGGCGCTGTTCAACGCCTGCACGGCCACGTAGGACTCGGGGCCGGGCGTGAGCAGCGCGGTCTCGAACCCGTTCTTCGCCGCGCTCGCGGCCGGCGTCAGCCGAGTCGGCGTCGGCCCGGCGAGCACGCGCCAGCTCGTCACTTCGGTGGCGCCGTTCCAGCTCGCGTACACCGTCACCGGCGCCTTCGCGTCGGCGCGCTCGCCGCGACCTGCGGGGGGCTCGCGGGTGTCCCCGTCCAGGGGAATCGATACGCGCGGTATGACTGGTAGGAGCCGTGCCAGTGCGCGTCGAACAGCAGCTGCCCACCGGCGCCGAATTCCGAGAAGTACGGCTCCGCGCCCCAGCCGACGAACGTGTCGCCGCCCGGGAGCGTCTGCGACGCTGCCCTGGCTGCCGGAAGACAGCTCCGGGGAGGAGTGCTCGTAGTCGGCCAGCAGTGTGTCGGTCTTGGCCTGCGGATTGATGGCCAGCACGATCGCCCGCGACTGGGGATGGACCTTCGGCACCGCCCCATTGTCGAACACGCGTGATCGTGCCGTTTGCCTGCATCGTCGCGTCGTGCTGGAAGGCGGTCACCGCGCCGCTGCTCTGTTTGACTTCGTCGTGCTTGCCGCCGACCCGCAGCGTCACCTGCCCGGTCGTCGTGTTCAGTTCATACAGCGTCCACGTGTTGCGCGCGCTGATCAGCGTCGTGTTCTCCGCCAGCTGGTCGATCGTGTTGATGTGGAAGTAGTCGAACGGCCATTCCGTGCTCGAGCTCCACCGGCGAGCTGTAGGATTCGCTCAGCCCGACGTGGTCGAGGCTATCCATTCGCGCCGCACGAGCCCCGTCTTCAGGTCGATTTCCTGAAACCTGCTGTCGGTCACCGCGCCGCCGCTCGGCCCGCCGATGGCGGACAGGTTGCAGTCGATCGGGTGAACACCGTCAGCAGCGCCGTGCCCTGCGGGGTGATGTGGAAGTCGTGCAGGTCCGCCTTGTAGTCCGTTGCCCGCGTGCACGCGCCCGATCTGCTCATAGGAGGTGTTGTCGATGATCTCTTCGCCTTCGCCGAACCCCTGCGGCGGGATGTATCCCTGCCACCAGGTCAGCACCGGCTTGCCGCCCAGCTGCTGCACCTGCAGGTTCGTCGCCTCCGTTGCTCCTGGAAGCGGGTCGAACCACACCAGTTCGCCGCTCTGGCTGAAGATCTCCGGCCCGCTCGGCCCCGGACCGTTGTAGGGGGCCGCGAGGATGTCCCCGGGGGCCGCTCTGCGCCGAGTTCGCCGTCACGTCGAGCACCGGCGGCTGCAGGCTCGGGGTCGGAGTGGAAGTGCTGCTCCTCGCCGTAGTCGTGCGTGGTCGTGATCGGTCGGCTTGTACGGCAGCGTGTCCTGGCGGGCGACCACGAACTTGTAGGCGAAGGGCGTCGCTCCCCTGCCCGTCTTCACCCGACCGTGCACCGTCACCGTCTCGTCCTGCTCAAACGGCCGCGAGGGGACGAAGCTCGCCCCGTCTCCCTGCGAGTAGGCCAGCAGCCTCCCGGAGTGCGAGCCGCTCTGCGAGCCGCTCACGCTGATACGCTCAGCTCGCTCGCCGGCGCTCCCAGCAGGCTGATCTGGGTGCATGGCGAGGCGTCGTAGGAGTCAGGCAGAGGCGAGACCGCGATGCTCGTCCCGGCCAGCACCGCCGAGCGGTTGAGCTGCGCCGGCACGCACGGCGGCGCCGGCGACGCGGCGTAGGCGGCGTTCTCGGCGGCGATCCGCTTGGAGCCCAGAGTGAGCACGCCCGCGCTGGAGAGCACCACCAGCACGGCGCCGGCGATCAGGGCTTGGCGCAGGCGCCGGTGAGTGTTTTCGTGTTCTTGAGCTCACGTATTGTTGCGACCGCGACCCCTGCCGGCCGGCCGATCGATCGATCCTAGCCGTACGACACGATGTTCACGCACAAGTTGCTGCCTCCTGCGCCTGAACTCCGTAAGAACTTGCGACTCCCGCCTTCAGAACACCGCGACCGAGTTTCTTCATTGCGCTTGTTCTGAGGGCCGGTTAGCAAGCGGGCGAGGACGCAAGGAGCGTGGTGTGCTTGGCTGGCCGAAACGGGGATGTGAGCCGAAGGCGAATGTCTCCCGGCTTCGGTGAGCGACTGAGGACAAAGCATCCGCACCGCTCAGCGGTCCTCAGAACACCGGCGTCTCGCGGTAGTCGCCGAACACCTGCTGCAAGGACTCGACGATCTCCCCCTCGCTCGCGCGCGAGCGCGCGCAGTCCAGCAGCGGGTCCATCAGGTTGCGCTCCGGTGCGCCGCGGCCTCGCGCAGCGCCTGCAGCGTGCGCTCCACCTGCGCTCCGTCGCGCCGGGCGCGCGCCGAGCGCAGGCGGTCGAGCTGCTTGCGTTCCAGCGCCGGGTCCACGCGCAGGATCGGGATCGGCTCCTCGTCCTCCTGGACGTAGCGGTTGACGCCAACGACGATTCGCTCACCCGCGTCGATCGCGCGCTGCAGACTCGAACGCGGCGTCGGCGATCTCGCGCTGAGGGTAGTTCTGCTTGACGGCCTGCACCATCCCGCCGAGCTCGTCGATCTTGGCGAAGTACTCATAGCTTCGCCGCTCCATCTCGTCGGTCAGCGCCTCCACGTAGTAGGAGCCCCCCAGTGGATCGGCGGTCGCCGCGACCCCCGTCTCGTGGGCGATCACCTGCTGGGTGCGCAGCGCGACCCGGACCGCGTCCTCGGTCGGCAGCGCGAGCGCCTCGTCGTAGCTGTTGGTGTGCAGCGACTGCGTCCCCCCCAGCACGCCGGCGAGCGCCTCGACGGTCGTGCGCACGATGTTGTTCAGCGGCTGCTGCGCGGTGAGGCTGACCCCGGCGGTCTGGGAGTGAAACCGCATCAGCCACGAACGCTCGTTCTTGCGCGCCGAAGGTCTCGCGCAGCTCGCGCGCCCAGATCCGCCGCGCCGCACGGTACTTGGCGATCTCCTCGAAGAAGTCGATCTGGGCGTTGAAGAAGAACGACAGCCTGGGCGCGAACTCGTCGACGTCCAGACCCCGCGTCGACCGCCTGGCGAACATACGTGAGTCCGTCCGCGAGCGTGAACGCGAGCTCCTGCTGGGCTGTCGCCCCCGCCTCGCGGATGTGATACCCGCGAGATCGAGATCGGGTGCCAGCGCGGCATGTGGTGCGTGCACCACTCGATCATGTCCCCGCACAGCCGCATCGCCGGGTCGATCGGGAAACACCACTCCTTCTGGGCGATGTACTCCTTGAGGATGTCCGCCTGGATCGTGCCCGACAGGCGCTCGGCCGCAATCGCTCCACCGGCTCCGTCAGCCGTCGAGGCTCCGGCGGCCACCACGTAGAACGCGAGCATGATCGCCGCGGGCGCGTTGATCGTCATCGACACGCTCACCTCGCCCAGGTCGATCCCGGCGAACAGCATCTGCATGTCATCGAGCGTGTCGATCGCCACGCCCTCGCGGCCGACCTCTCCCAGCGCTCGCGAGTGGTCGGAGTCGTGACCCATCAGCGAGGGCATGTCAAACGCCGTCGAGAGCCCCGTCTGGCCGTGCTCGAGCAGGTAGTGGAAGCGCTCGTTGGTCTCCTCGCTGGTGCCGAAGCCGGCGAACTGGCGCATCGTCCACAGCCGTCCCCGGTACATCGACTCGTAGATCCCGCGCGTGTACGGGTAGGCGCCCGGCCTACCGATCGGGTCGTATGCAGGTGGGCGGGCGCCAATTCCCTGCGGGAGGTCAGCCTCGGTGTAGAGCTCTCGGACCGGCTCTCCGGATAGGGTTCTGCCGACCGACCCACCCGTCCGGGCCGCGCGCTCCCGATTCCTCCTCGCCCCGCCGTCCGCCTCGTGGCGGGTGCTCGCGTCTATCGCCATGTCCCCAGATCGTACCGGCCGACACCATTCGCCCTCGACACCGGAAGGGATTTCAACCCGACCGGCTGCGCCTACAGCGGGCACGCCGTCCGGGCTCCGCGTCCGTGCGCTCGCGCTCGCGCTCGCGGCGGCCTGCCTCGTGGCCGCCCTGCTGGCGGGGTGCGGAGGCTCGTCGGGATCCTCCAATTCATCCGCTTCACCGGCGCGACCGCGACAGGCGACGCTGATCCTCGACTTCGTCCCCAACGCGATCCACGCCGGCATCTACCGCGCGCTGGCCGCCGGGTACTACCGCCGGCAGGGGATCGACCTGCGCGTGGTGACGCCGAGCGCGACGACGGACACGCTGAAGCTGATCGACGCCGGCAGCGCCCAGTTCGGACTCGCGGACGGCAGCGATGTGGCCGGGCTGGTCGCGCGCGGCGGGGACGCGCGGGCGGTGATGGCGCTCGTGCAGCGCCCGCTCGGGGGGCTGATCGCGTTGGCCTCCGAGCACCTGCGCTCACCCGCGAGCCTGGCCGGCAAGACGGTCGGGATCACCGGTGTGCCCTCCGATCTGGCGGTGCTCGACACCGAGCTGCGCCATGCGGGCGTGAGCCCCGGGAGAGTGCACGTGGTCACGGTGGGCTTCAACGGCCCGCAGGCGCTGGTGGCGGGGCGGATCTCGGCGTTCACCGGCTTCATACCCGACGAAGGCGTCACGCTTGCAGCCAGCGGCCACCCGATCACCGCGTTCGCGCTCGACCGCTACGGCGGGCCGGCCTATCCCGGCCTCGTAGCGTTCACGACGGGTCGGCTGATCGCCTCCGACCCGGGGCTCGTGCGGGGGTTCGTGGCCGCGACGGTGCACGGCTACGAGGACACGCTGGCCGATCCGCGGCGCAGCCTGGACGAGCTGCTGGCCGCCAACCCGACGCTGCCGCCGGCGCTCACGCGCGCGTCGCTGAACGCCTACCTGCCGCTGTTCGGCGACAGCGGAGCCGTCCCGTTTGGCACGCTGCAGCGGCGCAACGTCGCGGCGATGTCGGACTGGATGCTGTCCACGGGCCTGATCCACACCCCGGTCGCGCCGGCGCGCTATGGCACCAACCGGTTCCTGCAGGCCGGTTGAGGCGGGCGACCAGCGCCGCCGCGCCCCGGCGCGCTAGGCTGCGCGCTTGCCGCAGTAAAGGTGCCACCAACCACCTTCATCCACACAGAGACCCGAAAGGATCAATCGCATGAACAAGTCTGAGCTCATCGACGCGGTCGCCGCAGACACGGGCTTCACCAAAGTCGACGCGGGCGTCGCGATCGAGTCTGTGATCGACACCGTCACCAAGACGCTCAAGAAAGGCGACGAGGTCGGCATCACCGGGTTCGGCAAGTTCTCGGTGGTCAAACGCGCCGCGCGCCAGGGCGTGAACCCGCGCACCGGCGAGCGCGTGAAAATCAAGGCCTCCAAGGCGCCGAAGTTCAGCGCGGGCGCGTCGCTGAAGCAGGCCATCAGCCCAAAGAAGTAAGCGCTGAGAGGTGCCGTGATGGCGCTCGTGAGCGAGCTCGAGCTTCCCGGGTTCGACTACACCGACCCGTCGCTGAGGGGAGAGCGCTTTCACGAGGCCATGCGCGAGCTGCGCGCCCAGGGCTGGCTCGCCTCCGGGCCCTACGGGGTGATCGTGCTCGACCGCGAGGCGGGCGAGTTCTTTCTGCGCACGCGCGAGGCGATCTTCCCCGGGATGACGATCGCCGAGATCTTCGACGTGCGCGAGGGAGCGCTGTATGAGCAGATGCGGCGCAACATCCTGCACGTCAACGGTCCCGACCACACGCGCTTGCGCAGCCTCGTCAACCCGGCGCTCAGCGCGCGGGCGGTCGAGCGCTACCGCCCGGCGATGCGAGGCTTCCTGGAGGGGCTGCTGGCGGACGCGCGCGCGGCGGGTGAGGTCGGCGAGGACGGCGACGGGGTCGTGCGGTGCGAGTTCGTGGAGGCGTTCGCCAAGCCGTACCCGTCGCTGGTGATCGCCGATGTGATGGGAGCGCCGCTGCAGGACGCGCCGAAGCTGCATCACTGGTCGAACTGGATCCAGCGCCAGTTCGACGCGGCGGGCATGGCCGGCGAGCGAGAGGGCATCGAGCTGGCCGTGCGGGAGTTCTACGAGTACGCGGCCGCGCTCGTGGCGGCGCGGCGCGAGGACCCGCGCGACGATCTGATCTCCAAGCTGATCGCCGCCGAAGAGGCCGGCGATCGACTCGACGACGTGGAGTGCATCAACCTCGTGTTCAACGTGCTGGTGGGCGGGGTGGACACCAGTCAGAGCCAGCTCGCGCACACGATCAGGCTGCTGGCCGAGCACCCCGAACAGTGGGAGCTGCTCAGAGCGCGGCCTGAGCTTGCCGAGCAGGCGGTGCAGGAGTCGCTGCGGTACGAGCCGATCACCCCGTTCACGGCGCGGATCACCACGGCGGACGTGACGTTCCGCGACGTGACGTTCCCGGCGGGGACGGTTGTGATGGTGTGCGCGTTTACGGGCAACCGCGACCTCGACGCGGACGCCGGCGGAGCGGACGGCCCGGACGAGTTCGACATCGCCGCCGACCGCGGGCGCGCGCGGGAGCTCACGTTCGGCGCGGGCGTGCACTACTGCCTGGGCGCGAACCTCGCCCGGTTGGAGCTGCGCGAGGCGCTGAGCTTCCTGGCCGAGCGCGTGCGCGAGATCGAGCTCGACGGGGAGGTCTCCTACGAGACGATCATGGGCATCTACGGTTTGGCCCGGCTGCCGGTTCGGTTCAGCTTGGCGGCGTGACACAGCAGGCGCGGCGCATACGTCGAGCCGCCCGTCGGTCCGTACGCCCCGTGCCGTCCGTAGTTTGCCGGGCGCCCGTTCGCGCTCGCGAGAGCCCCGGACCCGCCCGTGGTCGCCTGCATTTGCCCCCAAAGCGGCGGTTGAGTGAGTAGGACGAATGTCCAAATACCTGGGCGGTCTTGATCGAGGTAGGCGTGTCGGCCGAAAAGGACGACATGAAACGTCCCAACAGGGCAGAAAATAGGATCACCACCGTGGAGTTTCCGCTGCGGTGCGTGTGGACCAGCCACCCCGACCACGAGCACAGCTGCCGGTCGCGGATTCCCGTGCGGGTGGTGACCGCCGCCTGGGCGCGCGAGCTGGATCTGGGCCGGATGCGCGCCGGCTTCTTCCACTTCGCCTGGCGCGGCGAAGCAGTGGCTGGCCTACGGCCTGCCCGACGGCGAGGTGCGCGGCGTCTACTGTCCCGCTCATCGCGCCCAACGCGAGCAGCGGCTCGGATACGATCCGAAGCTTGTCCTCACAGCAGCGCCAGCAGCCCCCACAGCGGCAGCATCCCAACTCGTCGTCGGGTAGCTCCTCTCCGAGGGTCCCCGAGCGCCCGACCCTGGACGGGCTCGAGGCGAAGTGGAGCGAGACGTGGGAGCGCGACGGCGTCTACAGCTTCGACCGCTCCGCGCCGCGTGAGCGCGTGTTCGCGATCGACACGCCCCCGCCGACCGTCAGCGGAGCGCTGCACGTCGGGCACGTGTTCTCCTACACCCACACCGACGCGATTGCCCGCTACCGGCGGATGCGCGGGAAAGTCGTGTTCTATCCGATGGGCTGGGACGACAACGGCCTGCCGACCGAGCGCCGCGTGCAGAACCACTACGGCGTGCGCTGCGACCCGTCGATCGGCTACGACCCCGACTTCATCGCCGCCGGCCGGGCCGGGCAGGCGAAGGAGCCCGTCTCGATCTCGCGCCCGAACTTCGTCGAGCTGTGTTTGCAGCTGACCGAGTCCGACGAGCGGGCGTTTGAGGAGCTGTGGCGCGCGCTCGGGCTGTCGGTGGACTGGTCGATGACCTACGCGACGATCGGCGTTCCCGCCCAGCGGATCTCCCAGCGCTCGTTCCTGGGGCTGCTCGCCCGTGGTCAGGCCTACCAGCTGCAGGCGCCGACGCTGTGGGACGTGGACTTCCGCACGGCCGTGGCGCAGGCCGAGCTCGAGGACCGCGAGCGCCCCGGGGCGATGCACCGGGTGCGCTTTGGCCGTGCGCGTGGCGACAACGATTGGGCGGCAGATGGACCCTCACCGAGCGAGGATGGGAGAGAGGCGGTGAGAGTTGGGGTGCGGGCGGCCGGCGAGCCCGCCGTCGCGGACATCCTGATCGAGACGACCCGTCCCGAGCTGATCCCGGCGTGCGTGGCGCTGCTGGCCCACCCCGAGGACTCACGCTGGAGCGGGCTCGTCGGCGGCGAGGCGCGCACGCCGCTGTTCTCCACGCGCGTGCCGGTGCTCGCCCATCCGCTGGTCGAGCCCGACAAGGGCACTGGTCTGGTGATGGTGTGCACGTTCGGCGATCTCACCGACGTGACCTGGTGGCGCGAGCTCAGCCTGCCCGTGCGCGCGGTCCTGGGCGAGGACGGTCGCCTGGTGGACGTGCCCTGGGGCGAGCCGGGGTGGGAGAGCGACGACGTAGCTCGCGCGCGCGCAAGCTACGAGGAGCTGCGCGGGCGCAGCGTCAACCAGGCGCGCCGGCGCATCGTCGAGCTGCTGCGGTCATCCGGCGATCTGATCGGCGAGCCCGAGCCGGTCAACGCGCGCGGTCAAGTTCTTCGAGAAGGGCGAGCGTCCCGTCGAGATCCTCACGAGCCGCCAGTGGTTTTTCAAGACCGTCGAGCATCGCGAGGAGCTGATCGAGCGCGGCCGTGAGCTTAACTGGCATCCCCCGTACATGCGCGCGCGCTACGAAGATTGGATCAACGGCCTCACCGGCGATTGGTGTGTCAGCCGGCAGAGGTTTTTCGGCGTGCCGTTCCCGGTTTGGTATCCGATCGACGACATCGGAGCGATCGTGCACGAGCGGCCGCTGCTCGCGCGCGAGGACCGGCTGCCGATCGATCCCTCGACCGACGTGCCCGACGGCTATACGCCCGAGCAGCGCGGCCAGCCGGGCGGGTTCGCGGGCGATCCGGACGTGATGGACACGTGGGCGACCTCCTCGCTGACGCCGCAGATCGCGGGTGGCACGCGCCGGCGAGGATCGGGAGCTGTTCGGGGAGGTGTTTCCGATGGACATGCGCCCGCAGGCGCACGACATCATCAGGACGTGGCTGTTCACGACGATCCTGCGCTCGCACCTCGACTACGACGAGCTGCCGTGGCGCAACGCCGCGATCTCCGGCTGGGTGCTCGACCCGGACCGCAAGAAGATGTCCAAGTCCCGGGGCAACGTCGTCACACCGATGCACCTGCTGGAGCAGTACGGGGCGGACGCCGTGCGCTACTGGGCGGCCAACGGGCGCCCGGGCACCGACACCGCGTTCGATGCCAAGCAGATGAAGGACGGTCGGCGCCTGGCGGTCAAGCTGCTGAACGCGTCCAAGTTCGCGCTCGCCGATCTGCCCCCGGCCGGTGAGGCGCTGACCAATCCGCTGGACCGCGCCCTGATCGCACGGCTGGCCGGCGTGGTGGCGGAGGCGAGCGAGAGCTTCGAGGCTTACGACTACGCGCGCGTCCTTGAACGCGTGGAGAGATTCTTCTGGTGGTATTGCGACTACTACCTCGAGCTCGTCAAGGGCCGGCGCTACGACTCCGCCGGAGATCCCGGCGGGGCGGCCTCGGTCTGCCGCGCGCTGCGCCTGTCGATGTCGGTCTTGCAGAGGCTGTTCGCCCCGTTCCTGCCGTTCGTCGCCGAGGAGGTCTGGTCGTGGTGGCAGACCGGCTCGATCCATCTCGCCCCTTGGCCGGATGCGCCAGAGCTGCTGGCCGAGCTTGCGCGGGGCGACGGCGACGGCGGCGAGGGGGATGGCGAGCAGGGAGGAGCCCGTGGACGGGACGGACGTGGCGAGGACGATGCGCTGGCCGTGACGGCGGATGTGCTGCGCGAGGTGCGCCGAGCCAAGTCCCAGGCGCAGCGCCCGATGCGCGCGCCCGTGCGTCTGCTGCGCGTGCACGACGCTCCGGAGCGCCTCAGCGGGCTGGCGCTCGGCCTTGGCGATCTGTTGCAGGCGGGCTCGATCGAGGGCGTCGAGATGGTCGAGGCCGACGAGTTCGCGGTCGAGGTCGAGCTGGCCGAGGACGTTCCGAGCTGAGTCCGCCTGGGTGAGGAGTCGGGGGCGGGAACCGGGGGAGGAAGCGAGGGAGCAGCCCGATCGGGCGCATCACCGGATCGCATCCCGAAGAAGCGCGACCCCAGATAAGGTCCCGTCGGTGGACAGGACGCTGACAGCCGATCTGGCGGGCAAGGTGGGGAGGAGCGCGACCGTGCGCGGCTGGGTGCAGGCGGTGCGCGACCAGAAGCGCGTGCAGTTCGTGATCGTCCGCGACGAGGCCGGCGCGGTGCAGGCCGTGCTCGGCAAGGACGATCCGCCGAGCGCGCTCAACGAGGTCGTATCCGCGCTCACCCCCGAGTCGGCCGTGACAGTCACCGGGAGCGTCGTCGCCGACGAGCGAGTGAAGCTGGGTGGGTTGGAGCTGCGGCTCGACGGGGTGGTCGTCGACTCCCCGGCCGAGCCCGAGCTGCCGATCGCGCCCGACTCCGCGTTGGACAAGCGCATCGACTGGCGCTACCTGGACCTGCGCCGTCCCGACCGGAGGTTGATCTTCGAGGTGCAGAGCACGGTCGAGCACGCGATGCGCGAGTTCTGGCGTCGTGAGCGGTTCGTCGAGATCCACACCCCCAAGCTGATGGGCTCGGCCAGCGAGTCGGGCGCCGAGCTGTTCAAGGTCGAGTACTTCGACACGACCGCCTACCTGGCGCAGTCTCCGCAGTTCTACAAGCAGATGGCGATCGCCGGCGGCTTTGAACGAGTGTTCGAGATCGGCCCGGTGTTCCGCGCCAACCCGTCGTTCACCTCACGCCACGACACCGAGTTCACGAGCGTGGACGTGGAGATCGCGTGGATCGACTCCCACGAGGACGTGATGTCCTTCGAGGAGCGCTGGCTGGCGCACGTGCTCGGCGGTGGTGAAGGACACGCACGGCGAGCAGATCGAGCAGACGTTCGGCGCCGAGCTCATCGTCCCGACCGTTCCCTTCCCCCGGATCGCGCTCGCGCGCGCCAAGGAGCTGCTGCGCGAGTCAGGCCACGACTCCGTTCCTGGTCCAGACGACGATCTCGATCCCGCGAGCGAGCGGGCGCTGTCGGCGCTGCTCGCCTCAGAGCACGGCCACGAGTTCGCGTTCGTGACCGACTATCCGAGTTCGGTTCGGCCCTTCTACCACATGCGCCACCCCGACGATCCGACTTCTGACCCGCAGCTTCGACCTGCTGTGGCGGGGCCTCGAGCTGACGACCGGCGCCCAGCGCGAGCACCGCCACGACATCCTGCTGGCCCAGGCGAAGGACAAGCACGTGGACCCCGGCCCGATCGGCTACTACCTGGACTTCTTCCGCTACGGCGCCCCGCCGCACGGCGGCTTCGGGTTCGGGCTCACGCGGCTGTTGATGCAGCTGCTGGGGCAGGACAACGTCCGTGAGGTGACGTTCCTGTATCGCGGGCCACACCGGTTGATGCCGTAGGGGGTCGGGGTCGCAAGTCCGGGCGTTGGGTCAAACCCGGATGACCTGAAGGCCGCCAGCTCCCTCGACCGGGTCGAAGTCGTCGTCCTGAGTGACAACAGGTATTCGGTGCGCAAGCGCCGTCGCCGCGATCCAGAGATCGTTCACGTTCAGCCTGCGCCCGGACTCGGCTAGATATACGCGCAACATGGCCCAGGACGCCGCCACGGCCTCGTCGACTACGAGAACCTCCACATCGCCGAGCGCCTCCAGCGTCGCCAGCCTGCGGGCGCGCACCTCGGTGTCGCTCGCCACCAGCACGCTCGCCTGCAGCTCACCGACGGTCACAGCGGAGATGGCCGATTCTTCGGGCAGGAGCTCGCTTCTGAGAGGACGCTCCGACTCGCGCGCGACGAACACGCTCGTGTCGAGCAGACCACGTTTCGCTCTCTGCGTCTGGCCGGCCGTCTCTGCCTGACCGGCATCGGCGGTCTCCGTCGTCACTCAATCGGTCCGAGCTCGTCTGTCATTTCGCCGGCCAGCCGAGCGAGATCGGTGCGCATACCCGGGTCCGCCTGCACGACGGCCAGGCGTCGCACGAGCTCCTCGCGGGGGATCCAACGCCTGCGCCCGCGCTCGAAAGGCACGAGCGAGGCTACGGGCCTCCCCCGAGTGGTGACCACGATCCGCTCGCCGGACCTGACTCGACGCAGCAGGTCGGCCGTGTTGTTGCGCAGCTCTCTGGATGGGACTTCAGTTGTCATGCGACGATTGTAGCACTTATGTCGCACAGGTAGGTTTGCGCTCGATGCTAAGGCCGGAAACGGTCGGGCCAAAACATCTCGTTCCCTGCGCCGTTGCGGCCGATATCCTGCGCACGATGAGCGCTTCCAAGCGCGCCGTGACCGTGGCGCCCCGTCCAGAACCAACAACTGAGCCCGCGGACGCCGGCCCCCGCGCGACAGGCGTGCTGCCCTCCCAGCAGCTGCGCGAAGCCGTCACGAGCGGGTGGATCACCGCTGGCGACTGGCGCATCCCGCCGGAGTCGATCCAGCCCGCCAGCGTGGACCTGCGCCTGGGCGAATTCGCCTGGGCGCTGCGCTGCAGCTTCCTGCCCGACGTCGGGCTCGACCGTCGAGGAGAAGATCGAGGATCTGAAGTTCGACCGGATCGACCTTCGCGACGGGGCCACGCTCGAGCGCGATCGTCCCTACCTTGTTCCCCTGATCGAGGAGCTGCGCCTGCCGGCGGAGATTCGCGCGAAGACCAATCCCAAGAGCTCGACGGGACGCCTGGACGTGTTCACGCGGGTGATCACCGACCGCAACCACCGCTTCGACGAGATCGCGGCGGGCTACCGCGGCAAGCTCTACCTGGAGGTCGTTCCGCGCTCGTTCGCGATCCGGGTCAGGCATGGGCTGTCCCTCAACCAGGTCCGTCTCGCTGCACGGGCATGCGCGGCTGAGCGATGAGGAGCTGGTGAACGTGCACGAAGAGTTCCCGCTTCTGTATCTGGACAGGCACGCGCTTCGCGCCACAGAGCTTTCGCTGGCCGGCGGTCTGTTCCTCAGCCTCAACATCTCCGGCCCGCCCGAGAACATCGTCGGCTACCGCGCCAAGCGCAACAGCCTGCCCGTCGACCTCTGCAGCACATAGGCAAGCTGAAGTGGCAGGATTACTGGGATCCCGTGCATCCGGAGCACGGCGGGCGGATCGTGCTCGAGCCCGAGGTGTTCTACCTGCTGCTCTCCGCCGAGGGGGTCAGCATCCCGCCCGTCATATGCGGCCGAGATGCTCGCCTATGACCCGACCGCCGGCGAGCTGCGCACCCACTACGCCGGGTTCTTCGACCCGGGCTTCGGCTACTCCGAGGGCAAGCGCAAACACGGCAGCCGGGCGGCCCTGGAGGTTCGCGCGCGCGACGTGTCCTTCATGGTCGAGCACCGTCAGCCGGTGTGCAAGCTCGCGTTCGAGCGAATGGCGGGCGCGCCGGACGTGCTCTACGGCCAGGACGTCGGCTCCAACTATCAGGGCCAGGAGACGATGCTCTCAAAGCACTTCGCCGAGCAGACGGCCGGCGTCGCGCAGCTGGCGCTCCGAGGGGATGGCGAGCCCTCGAGGACATGTCCCCGCCACTCAAATAAGGGCCCGCGACCAATAATGGCGGGATCGGGGTGCTCGAATGGTGGATGCCAGACGACGCACGCGTGCACAGGCGTACCGGTAGTACGTCGAGCATCGTGGGTGGCGGCTGGCGCCGCCAGGCGAGTGCATCCGGACCGTCAGATATTGATTCGTGGGCCCTAACCTCTGCAATCGTCCCCCGCGGTGACGCCTCGGAAACCCCGTTGCGGCGTGCGTCTCGGACGACGGGCTACACCCCGGCGACCACGGCCGCGCCACCGATCGGAGATCGCCGCGACCCCCGACCGCGGGCACACAGCTCATAGAGCTGGGTCAGCCGCCCGACCGCGACACGGACCGCCTCGCGCGCGTCGGCGGGCTCCAGCACTGCCGCGTCGCCGGCTTCCTTGAGGATCTCGCGCACGAGCCAGTCGACCCCGGCGAAGCTCAGCTCGACGACGACCGAGCCGTCGGCGCGCTCGGCGCACGACGCGGCGGGCCTCGCGCGCCCAGCGCGCGCGCTCGGGGGAGACCCACACGCGCGCGGTGCGCGAGGCCTGCACCTCGCCGGTGCGCAGCCAGCCGTCGACCTCGGCGGCCGGATCGACCTCGGGGCGCGGCTCGAACGTGCGTCTCTGAGATCTGCGCGCGCTTGATCCGGTCCAGGCGGAAGTGGCGCACGCCGTCGCGCTCGGGGTCGAAGCAGGCGACGTACCAGCCCTCGCGCCCGTTGGTCAGCGCGTAGGGCTCGACCGTGCGCAGCGAGATCTCGTCCTCGTTCTCCTTGTAGTACTCGAGCTCGATCAGCCGGTGCTCGACGATCGCGGTGGAGATCAGGCGCGCGAGGTCGGTGTCGTCGCCGCGTGACGTGGGCGACCTGCAGGCCCGTGCTCCATCGGGTCCTCGCCGAGCGCCGCGACGATCTTCTCGCGCGCGCTCGGCGAGCGAGCCCTCGGGGATGTGCTCGCCGATCAGATCGATCGCCGCGACGAGCGCCTTGCCCTCGACCGGCAGCAGCCGCGCGGGGCGGTCGAAGTTGTCGCTGTAGGGCTCGGGGTCGACCTCGATGACGCTCGCGCCGTCCTCAGTGTCGACGATCTCCGCATACAGCACGTAGGAGCCGCCGCCGAAGTTGACGACGTTCAGCACGTTGACGTCCTCGCGCAGCTCCTCCTCGCTGAGCTGCAGTTGCTCGCACACGTCCGCGATCGACACCGGCTCGCCGGCGCGGCCGGCGTCGGATCAGGATGCTCGCGAGCGTCACCAGCCGGGCGAAGCGCTCGGGCCTGATCGCGGCCTCGTCCTCGCGCTCGCCGGCTGTCCTCGCCGTCCCCCGCCCGTCGCCGCGCCGCCTGCGCGCGTCGTGCGCCGCGGGCGCGGAGGGCCTGCGCTCGCGGCCGGACGTTCGAGCGAGCGCTCGCCGCCACCGCCGACGCCCGCTCGCCGGCGCCGGTCTGCGCCTCGCGCAGGCGTCGTCGGAAGCCCTCGCCGTGGCGCTCCGGCAGCAGCTCCAGGCGCCGGCGAGCTCGCTCGCGTCAGCTCCTGCGGGCCGCAGCAGCCGCGCGTTGGCGCCCAGGCCGAGCACCCATGCGACGATCGTGCGCGGGCTGGAGTAGCCGGTGGCGAACACGATGGCGCCCTCGCCCTCGCCCTTCGACCGCGTCGGATCTCCCCGTAGCGGCCGAAGTGGCGCTGCACCTGCCACGCGATCCGCTCGGAGACGAGGATCTCGGCCACCCCGGCCTGCTCGCCGAGCTGCCAGTCCGCGCGGCGGGCGTAGGCGCGGGGGTCGAAGTCCTCGGGGCGGCGGAAGTCGTGCTCGGCCTTGGTCGCGTAGGAGACCTTGCCGCGGATGCGCGACAGCCTGAACACGCGGATCGCCTTGCGCTCGTGCGCGTAGCCGAGCAGGTAGAACTGCCCGCCCTGGAACAGCAGGTGATAGGGGTCCACGCGGCGCGGGCCGATCTCGTCGCGCGCCATCGTGTAGTAGTCGAACGTGATCGTCTTGTTGCGAAAGATCGCCGTCTCGACCTTCGCCAGGCGCGCGGACAGCTCGTGGCCGCCGGCGGAGGCCGTGATGCCGAGCGCGACCGAGCGCTGCTCGGGCGCGCGCAGCGGGCTGGGACGGCCCCAGGTGATCTGCTGCAGCGCCAGCCGCAGCGGCTCGGCGTAGGCGAATTCGCCGTCGAGCAGGCTCAGTGCCGTCTGCAGCGCCGCGAGCTCCTCGTCGGAGAAGGCGATCGCCGGCAGGTGGAAGTTCTCCGGGCGCAGCGAGTAGTTCTCCTGCTCGGCCGCTCCATCGGTGGGGCGATCGACGGTCAGCGCGATGCGCAGCGACTCGAGCTCTGAGCGGTCGGCGTAGAAGCGCCGCGCGAACGCGTCCTCGTTCATGCCGCTGTAGCCCTCCACGTCGCGCCGGATCTCCAGGGCCGTGACGGGCCGGCGCTCGGCCATCAGGTAGGAGATCAGCGACAGCTGGCGGATCAGCTTCTCGGTGTCCTTGGCCATCCCGTAGAACCTTAGAGCCCGACGGTGGGAAGGCTCACGCGGGCCGTTGCGCGGATCGCTATTTGCGGGCTTTCAAGACGCTCGCCGGCGCCGGTTTCGCCCCGCTGCGGGGGCGCATCGAGCAGGACTTTCTCAGGCCGCTTCGCGCGCGGGCTCGGCCGCCGCCGCGGCGGGCGCTTCGACGACCGCGGGGTCGGTCGCCCCCGCGAAGAACGCGCTGGTCTGCAGCGCGCGGTCAAAGCTCGACCAGCGCGCACCGGGCGCGAGCTGCTTCTCGAGGCGGTCGAAGCTTCCCAGCCGCCCGCCGAGGTTGTCGATCATGTGCACGAGCGTGGCCTCGCGCGTGCATGGCACCACTGGGCTGCCGTGCTCGAGCGTGCCGTGGTGGGAGAGGACGATGTGGGTCACCGCCTGCGCCAGCTCGGCGGGGAAGCCCTCGATCTCCTCGGTCGCCCGCCTGACCCTGTAGTAGCCCAGGGCGATCTCGCCCTGCAGCCGGCCGGCGTCGGTCAGCTCGATCGCGCTCGAGTCCTCGGAGTAGGCCTCCAGCTTGCCGATGTCGTGCAGCAGCGCGCCGCTCACCGCGACGTCGCGGTCGATGCCTGGGAATGTGGCGCTGGTCGCGCTGACCGCCTGGGCGACGCTCAGGCAGTGCTCGAGCAGCCCGTGCCGGTAGGCCTGGTGATAGTGCTTGGCGGCGGGAGCGCTTCTGTAGGCGGGCCACAGCGCCGAGCCCTCGCCCATGATCCGCTCCAGCAGCTCGCGCAGGTATGGCTGGCGGATCGTGTCGAGCAGCTCGCGCAGGTCCGCCTCCAATTGCTCCACCGTGCGCGCCGGGCCGTCGCACAGGTCCTCGCGCGCGTAGCTGCCGGGCGCGGGCTCCGCCAGGCCGCGCAGGTTGATCTGCGGTCCGAAGCGGGGGTGGACGGTGTAGCGGCCGCGCACGTGCACCGGGGCGCCGGGATGCGTCAGCTCCTGCATTTCGCCGAGCTCCTCCCAGACCATGCACACGACCGCGCCGGTCCTGTCGCCCAGGTGCAGGCGCAGGTAGTCCCCGCCGTCGCGGCGCTGGCGGCGCTCGGACTCGCGCACCAGCAGCACCTGGTCGATCTCCATGCCGTCTTGTAGTTCGTTCACGAACACGGCATTGACGTTAATCCCCACTCCGGACGGCAGGCGTCGGCGGGTACTCTTTCCCGCGGTGAGCCGCCGCGAGCAGATCAAGATGACCGCCTCGGAGGTCGCGGCGTTCCTGGCGCAAGAGCGCACGGTCACGTGCGCGAGCGTCGGCCCGCGCGGGTGGCCGCACCTGATGCCGCTGTGGTACGTCCTGCGCGATGCCCTGCCGGGCGAGCCCGGCCCGCGTGTGTGGGCGTGGACATACGGCTCCTCGCAGAAGGTCCGCAACCTGGAGCGCGACCCCCGCGCGACGCTGCAGGTCGAGGCGGCCGAGACGTATGCAGAGCTGCGCGGGGTGATGCTCGAGTGCGAGGTCGCCATCCACCGCGACCTCGACACGGTCGCGCCCCTGGGGGCGACGATCCTGCTGCGCAACTCCGTCCCACGCGGCACCGCTCCCCCCGCCGAGCTCGCCCCCGAGGCGCGCGCGGCCGTGGACAGGCAGGCCGTCAAGCGCGTCGGCCTGGAGTTCGTCGAGCGACGGCGAGCCACCTGGGACCACCGCAAGCTCGGCGGCATCTACTAGCCTCCTCGCGACATGACCGACCTCAAGGGCCTGATCCTCTCCGGCGGCAAGGGCACGCGCCTGCGGCCGATAACGCACACGAGCGCCAAGCAGCTCGTGCCGGTCGCCAACAAGCCGGTTCTGTTCTACGGGATCGAGGCGATGGCCGCCGCGGGGATCGAGCGGGTCGGCATCATCATCGCGCCGGAGACCGGCCCGGAGATCGAAGCCGCCGCCGGCGACGGGTCGCGGTTCGGCGTTGAGATCTCCTACATCGTCCAGGAGGAGCCGCTGGGTCTCGCCCACGCCGTGCTCACGGCCGAGCCGTTCCTCGGCGAGAGCCCGTTCGTGATGTATCTCGGCGACAATCTGCTGCAGGGCGGGATCTCCGATCTCGTGGCCGCGTTTCGCGAGCACTCCCCGGATGCGCTGATCCTGCTCACGCCCGTGCCCGACCCCGAGAACTTCGGCGTCGCCGAGCTCTCCCCGCCCGACCCGAACGTCCCGGGAGACGTCGGCCGCGTGCTGGCGCTGATCGAGAAGCCCGCCGAGCCGGCGACCGATCTCGCGCTCGTGGGCGTGTACATGTTCACGGCCGCCGTCCACGAGGCGGCGCGCGCGATCGCGCCCTCCGCGCGCGGGGAGCTCGAGATCACAGACGCGATCCAGCACCTGCTCGACAGCGGCCTGCGCGTGGAGCCGCACATCGTGCGCGGCTGGTGGAAGGACACGGGGCGGCTGGAGGACATGCTGGAGGCCAACCGCCTGATCCTCGACAACCTGACCGAGCGCATCGAGGGCGAGCTGGTCGACTCCCAGGTGGACGGGCGCGTGGTGATCGAGCCCGGCGCGCGCCTGGAGCGCACGACCGTGCGCGGCCCCGCGGTGATCGGCTCAGGCGCCCAGCTGCGCGACTGCTACGTCGGCCCGTACACGGCGATTGGCGAGAACTGCGCGATCTCCGGCGCCGAGGTCGAGCACTCGATCCTGCTCGCCGGCTCCTCGGTGTGCGACCTGGACGGGCGCATGGAGTCCTCGCTGCTGGGGCGCAACGTCACCGTCCGGCGTGGCGAGCGCCAGCCGCGCGCGTACCGGTTTATGGTGGGGGACAACTCCGACATCTCGATCCTGTGAGGCTGCTCATAACAGGCGCGCAGGGGATGCTGGGTCACGACGTGCTGCGCGCGGGCGAACGGGCGGGGCACGAGCTCGTGGGTGTGGACCTGCCCGAGATCGACATCACCGACCAGGCAGCGGTGCAAGCGCTGCTTGGATACGTACGCGGCGAAGCTGGCGGGCTGGACGGCGTGGTCAACTGCGCGGCCTGGACGGACGTGGACGGCGCCGAGAGCAGCGAGGCGGCTGCCAGGGCCGTGAACGCGCAGGGCGCGGGCAACCTCGCGCGCGCGTGCGCGCAGGCCGAGATGCCGCTGGTGCACATCTCCACGGACTACGTGTTCGACGGCGTCGCGCCGCTGGACGGCGATGGGCGGCCGTGTCCCTACCGCGAGTCCGACCCGACCGGCCCGAGGTCCGTGTATGGGTCGACGAAGCTCGAAGGGGAGGAACAGGTGCGCGCCGCCTCGCCCAGGCATACGATCGTGCGCACCGCCTGGCTGTACGGCGTGGACGGGAAGAACTTCGTCGAGACGATGCTGCGCTTGGCGGGGGAGCGCGAGGCGGTGCAGGTGGTGACAGATCAGATCGGCTCGCCTACGTGGTCGGGTCACCTCGCCCCGGCGCTGCTGGGACTGCTCGAGCGCCAGGTAAGCGGGCTGGTCCACCTCACCGGCGCCGGGCAGGTGTCGTGGAACGGGTTCGCGCAGGAGATCTTTCGCCAGGCCGAGGTCAGCTGTCGCGTCGAGGAGGCCACCAGCGAGCAGATGGCCCGCCCGGCGCCGCGTCCGGCGTGGTCGGCGCTGGAGTCAGAACGCGAGGACGTGCTGCCGATGCCGCCCTGGCAGGACGGCCTGGCGGGATATTTGGCGGCCAGGAATGGAATGCGGCGCTCATGAGTGCGCAGGCCAAGCTGGGCAAGGAATTGATGGCCCACCCACCCCCGCGTGGTGTGCTGTGCACACGTGCTGGCCGATCGTCGATCGCATCTGATCGACGATCGGTAAGGACGCCGATCCAGCGCCGGCATGCGTGCTCATGAGATGATGAGAGCATGAAACTGCTCGTCTGTGGAGGGGCCGGGTTCATCGGGTCCACGTTCGTGCGCCAGCGCCTGTCAGAGCACGGCGACGAGGTGACGGTGCTCGACAAGCTGACGTACGCCGGGCGCGAGGAGAACTTCCACGACATCGCGCAGGACGCGCGATTCCAGTTCATACGTGGAGCGATCGAGGACCCTGAGGCGGTGGCCGGGGCGATCGAGTCGAGCTCGCCTGAGGCGGTCGTCAACTTCGCCGCCGAGACGCACGTCGATCGCTCGATCGCCGAACCGGATGCGTTCGTGCGCACGCACGCGCTCGGCACCTACGTGCTGCTGGAGGCCGCGCGCGAGCGCGAGCTGCGCTACGTGCAGGTGTCCACCGACGAGGTGTACGGGTCGATCGAGCGGGGCACATTCACCGAGGACTCGCCGCTGGCGCCCTCCTCGCCCTACTCCGCCACCAAGACGGGCGCGGACCTGCTCGTGCAGAGCTACTTCCACACCTACGGGCTGCCCGCCACGATCGTGCGCGGCTCGAACAACTACGGGCCCTATCAATATCCCGAGAAGCTGATCCCGCTGATGGTGCTGAACGCCATGCACGGCGACTCCCTGCCGGTGTACGGGGACGGGTTCCAGGTGCGCAACTGGATCCACTCCACCGATTTCGCCGCCGCGATCGGCCGTGTGCTCGAGAACGGGGGGCCCGGCGAGATCTACAACGCGGGCGGGCCGGACGAGCAGGCGAACATCGACGTGGTCAAGCGCGTCATCGCCCTGACCGGAGCCTCCGAAACTCAGATCGAGCACGTCTCAGACCGCCCGGGCCACGACCGCCGCTACTCGCTCTCGTCGGAGAAGGTGCGCGGGCTGGGCTGGACGCCGAAGGTGCGCTTCGATGACGGCCTCGCCGAGACCGTCGCGTGGTACCGCGAGAACGCGTGGTGGTGGGAGCCGATCCGCTCGGGCGACTATCGGTCCTACTACGAACGCCAGTACGGCAAGGCCCTCAGCTGAGCCACCTCAGCTGACCACGCCCGAGATTCGCCACTTGCCGTCTTCCTTGATGAGCGTGAGCGTCTGGACGGCTTTCTTGCCGGCGTGGACGCTCTTGACCTGCGCGGTGGCGTGATCGCCTGAGATCTTGACCGACTCCACCGTCGCGTCGAAGTTGTCGATCTGTTTTAGCTGCTCTTCGATCGCCTTCTTGCAGCCCCCCGCCCTGTTCAGCGAGGCGACGTTGGCGGCGGCGAGGTCTTGGCCACAGATCTTCTTGGCTTCCAGCGCCGTCGCGTCGCTCTGCAGGTTCGAGATGGTCTGCGCGACCTTCTGCTGTTCGCCTTTGAAGCTGCTCGTCGAAACCGTGGTGGCGCACGCGGCGAGGCCGGTCGCGAGCGCCGGCGCGCACAGCAGGGTGAGGTATCTACGGGCGTTCATCGTCGATCGATCCGGCCAACCGCCGCCCGCAGAGGGGGGCACAGCCTGGGACTCCTCTACCTGTATCCAAGTTGCGCTGAGATCCGGTCGGCCGTGGAGAGAAGCTGCGGGCGCAGCGCGAGGAGGTCCCGCAGCGAGATCATCGAGGCATGCGCGGCCAGGTTCACGGCGGCGATGACCACGCCCGTCTGGTAACGCACGGGCGCGGCGATCGAGTACAGCTCGGGCGCGAGCTCCCCGGTCGTTGACCGCGAGGTTCGCCTCGCGCACCTCCTCCAGCGCCTCGCGCAGCGCCTTCTTGCTCGTGATCGTGTTCGGGCCGCGCTTGGTCGGCTTCAGCTCGGCGAGCAGCTCGCGCTGCTCGTCCTCGCCCAGGTTGGCGAGCAGGATCTTGCCCATCGCGGTGCAGTAGGCCGGCAGCCGCGACCCGGGGTGCAGGCCGAGGTCGATCTTGCTCTGCCCGCGGCGGAAGCTGCGGGCGCGGTCGATGTAGACGATGTCGGACTCGTCCAGCACCGCCAGGTTGGCCGTGTAGCCCGTTCCTTCGCGCAGCTCGAGGAGGTGGGGATGGGAGTGCGCGCGCAGACCGCCCGAGTCCAGCGCGGACATCCCCAGGTCGATCACTCGCGTCCCGAGGCGATACTTGCGCGAGGCGCCCTGCTCGAGATAGCCGAGCGCGAGGAGCGTGATCACGTAGCGGTGCGTCGTCGAGCGGCTCATGTCCAGCTCGTCGGCGATATCGGCGATGCCCATCACCGGGCGTGTCGGGGTGAAGCATCTCAAGATCGCCAGACCGCGCTCCAGCGACTGCGAGTAGCGCGGTTCGCGCAGGCCGGGAATCGACCAGGCGGGGTCTTGAATCGGGGTGGTACTGGTTCTCGGCATCGCGGCGGCGATCATACTTCAAGCGATGCGCGACCGGTCGGTTGCAGTTGCGGTTGCCTGTGCGCTGGCGCTGGGCGCCGCGGGCTGCGGGTCCACGAGCCGCGGCCTTTACCCGGGGGCGCCGCTTCGGATCGGCTACCTGTCCTCGCTCACCGGCTACTGCGCCGCCTACGCGCGGCAGTACGTCCAGGGGGCGCGGCTGGCCGTCAGGACGATCGACGCGCGTGGGGGCGTGCTCGGGCACAGGCTCGAGCTCGTGGTGCGCGACGACCGCGACGACGTGCACTTTGGCATCGTGCGCGCGCAGCAGCTGGTGTTCAGCGACCACGTCGAATACCTCGCGGGGACGTGCAGCGGCGAAGTCGCCAAGAGCGTCGCGCGGCTCGTGGCCGACCCCAACCACGTGCTCTACGTGACGGGCGCAGCCGACCCGGGCGTGGTCGCGGGAGGACCGCAGGGCTACGCGTTCGACACGATCCCGACCGCGACGATCGAGGCGCTGGGCGCCGCCGCGTACGCGCGCGCGCACCCGCGGTGGAAGCGGATCGCGGTGATCGCCGAGGACTACAGCTATGGGTACGAAGTCACGGCCGCGTTCAGGCGGGCGCTGGCGAGCGATCAGCCGGGCGACGAGGGGCAAGCAGATCAAGGACGCAGGGAGCGTGGCGTACTACGTACGCGAGCGACTGAGGACGCAGAGATGCGCCGCCCATCGTCGTCCGGCCAGACGGTCCTCGAGCCGATCTACGTGCCGAGCGGCGGGTCGGACTACGTCCCGTACATCGAGCGGCTGCTGGCTGAGCGTCCCGACGCCGTGTACTCCACGGTGATCACCGGCGACGCGGTCACGCTCGTCAGGCAGGCTCTGCCGCTGGGGCTGTTCGCCAAGACCAGGTTCTTCGGGACGATGGACTACGGCACGCTCGCCGCGATGGCCCGGCCGCCGGTCGGCGTCGAGGGCTATACGTACTACCCGTCGGCGGCGATCTATCGCACGCCGTTCGCGCGAGAGCTCGAATCCCTGGGCACGGCCGTCGCCAACGGGGGCGCGGCGGGCGACGGGTTCAACCAGATCGAGGTGATCGCGCAGGGGATCGAGAAAGCCGGCTCGGTCGATCCGACCAGGGTCCGCGACGCGCTCGCGGGGGCGACGGTGCAGACCGTGCAGGGACCCGTCAGGGTCAGCCGCTGCGACCACGAGCTGGCGACGCCGATCGCGATGGGCCCGGTCGCCGGCCCCACAGAAGCCCAGCCGTTCGCGCATCTCGCACCGCTGACGCTGGTCGGCACGGGCAAGTACATAGGGTGCTAGATACCGTATGGTGCGAGACGCCGCAGCATGTGGTATGGTCCGGGAATGTCACGTTCTAGACTGATTTCACTGAGTTTGTTGGCGGGGCTGGGAGTGCTTGCGCTGAGCGCGGTCGTGCTGGCGCCGGCGCTGGCGGGAGGATCGCCAAAATGCGGGGAACCGGGCGACACCGCCTGGGTGTTTTGTTACAACAATAAAGAAGAAATGGGGACTCCTGCTGCCCAGGATGTATCAGGTACAGGGGGCGTATCTATACTCGCGGCCACTATCGGTGCCGCGGAAGCCGAAATCGAATGCAAAGAAGATAGTTTAGCGGCAGAACTGGAATCGTCAGGCAAGGGTAAAGGCACGCTGACCCTCCTGAAATGTAAAGAGATCAAACCTTTGCATTGCCGACTGACAGCTGCGGAGGAAAAAGAAATAAAACTCCATTTTACTGAGTCTTTGATCGGGACTGGAAAACCCCAGGCACAGTTTGTCGGTACAGGACCAGAAGAAGAATTTTATAATCTGGAGATAGAACATGAATCGAGCGGATGCACGATTCCTGCCGGAGGATATAAAGTAATTGGCAAACAGGATGCCGAACTTCCCAAAGCGGCGGAATCACTTTCAGAACATGAAGTTGTCGTCGAAAAATCTGGTAGCTATCTCTACGTTGGCGGTAACGAAGCCTCGTTGAGCGGCACGGCTAAAGTAAAAATGTCATCTTCACACGAAGGTTCATCGGCTTGGTTTATCGGATTAGGCACCTAGCTTGTAGCGGCTGAGCATGGTGCACGGAGGGCTGGGACATCCAGCCCTCCGGCCGTCTCTGACGACTGGGTTTGCGAACAGACGCCAAGTAGTCGCTGGACGCACACAAACACAGACTGAGAGAGTAGAATGGGTCTGTGGGGATCAGGGGAGCCGTGTCTGGCGGGGCTAGGGCTCGTCAAGTGCTGCTGACGGTGGCGATGCTTAGCGTCGCCGCTGGGTTGCCTGCGGCGACGGCTCGGGCGGAAGGGTGCCCCAACGAGCAGGTCCGTATGGAGCAGGTCTACGGGTCGCGGCTCCCGGACTGTCGTGCGTACGAGCAGGTCTCGCCCGTCGATAAGAACCTCACGGACGCCGCCGGAGAGCCGGGGATCGTGCAAGCATCGCCATCCGGCGACGGGGTGAGCTTCTTCGCCGTCGCGCCGTTCCCTGGGACGGCGGGCTCGGGTGGACAGGTTCCCACATATCTCAGTGCTCGTTCCTCCAGCAACGAATGGCTGACCGAGGGCTTGTTGCCCGAAGCCGCCCCCGGCTCGGACGATCAGGTGGTCGGCTTGACCGAAGACCTCGCCAAGTCGGTCGTGCTTGCGGAAGAACCCCCATTGGCGCCGGAAGAAGCTCCGCATGGATTCGAAACGCCCTACGCTTATGTTGAGTACAATGCGGCCGGCTCCTATCAGTTGCTGGCCCCCAACATAGGGTTTGAAAAGCTCAGCTTCGCGGATGCGACTCCTGGCGGCTCGCGTATCCTGTTCGAAACCAAAGCGCAGTTGCCCACTGCTAACGTGGCGCCCACGCCCGGGGCTACAAATCTGTACGAATGGAACGAAGCAAAGCCGCTAGGGGAGCGGGTCAGCCTCGCCGGGGTACTGCCCAACAATACAACGCCCAGCGGCGGGTCGGTCGCCGGGCCCGGTGGCCCCGCGGTCGAACCTAAGGGGCCAGGAGGGTCAGTAAGCGAATTCTATACGCAGAACACGATCTCCGAAGATGGCGCGCGCATCTTCTTCACCGAACTCGAAACAGGCATCGTCTACATGCGCGAACCCGAAGTGGCAAGGACGGTTCAGGTCTCAGCCGGCGCTGAACCCGCCTACTGGCGCGCCGCCACCCCGAGCGGGTCGTTTGTCTTCTATACAGAAGGCGAAGATCTCTATCGGTATGACGTAGCGGCCCAGCAGCGAGAAGCGCTGACGAGTGGCGCGGCAGGTGTGCTGGGGACACTTGGGATATCGGATGACGGCTCATACGTCTACTTCGTGGCCACTGCCGAGCTCGCGGACGACAGAAATGGCAATGGGGAAGAAGCGGAAAGCGGCGCCGACAATCTCTATGAGTGGCACGAAGAAACCAATACCCATAGGATAGCCACGACGTTCATCGCGAGGTTGCTGGGACCAAATGTTGGTGAAAATCAAGACGAACCTGACTGGCGCAGCTACGACGAAGGCGCGTCCGAAGGGGGTGGTCCCTCCGGGGGGGAGAGAGCTCGCGCGTAACCCCCGATGGCAAGGCCGTCCTGTTCAGTTCCGTCGCGCAACTGACCAGCTATGACAACGACGGCAAGGTCGAGCTCTATCTCTACGACGCGGAACGCCCCCTGTCCGCTGCCAATCCAGTGTGCGTGTCGTGCGATCCGAGTGGAGCTCCCGCGGTCAGCAACGCGTATCTCACCGATGCCAACGGTGACCTGACCGCGTCCCCCGCCTCGCGCAACGCCTTTTGGACGCACAACCTCTCCAACGACGGCAGTCGCGTCTTCTTCCAGACTGAAGAAGCCCTCGTGCCGGAAGACGCAAACGGCCAAATGGACGTGTACGAGTGGGAGCATAAAGGCGAGGGCTCATGCGAACGATCTGACGCAAGTTTCAGCGAAAGCGACGGCGGCTGTCTTTACTTGATCTCCACGGGTCAGAGTGCTCAGCCCTCCTATTTCGGAGACGCAAGCGCCGATGGCAATGACGTGTTCTTCTTCACGCGTCAATCGCTCGTCAGCCAGGATTTGGATCTCAACGTAGACGTCTACGACGCGCGCGTCGACGGAGGTATCGCCACGCAGAACCCTCCGCCTCCGCCCGAGCCATGTGCGGAGGAAGCCTGTCGCCTGGCCACGGATGCGCCGCCAGTGCTCGGTGTGCCGTCCAGCTCAACCATCACGGGCTCAGGCAACCCCATTCCGCCACCGGTAGCCAAGCCCAAGCCGGCGACTCGAGCACAGAAACTCGCCAGGGCGCTGAAGGCGTGCAGGAAGCAACTGCGGGAGAAGCGACGCGGATGCGAAGCACGGGCCAGAAAGCGGTATGGCAAAAAGACGACGAAGCTTGTACATACGCGTAGATCTGTACAGAAGCGCGACGGGCGATGACTGCACGGAGAGGGGTTGTGGCCGAGTTCATCGCGCTCTTGCTTGCGGCAGGGGTCATGTGTGCGCTCGCGAGCCCCGCTTGGGCGGGCGAAGCCTTTGGAGTCGAAGCGTTCGAAAACTCGATTGTGAGTAGCCAGGAAGGCGCTCCTGCGACGCAGGCTGGTTCACATCCATATGCGATGGCAACCATGATCATGTTCAGCCACGAAGTGACGGGAGAGGAAGAAAGCTTCAAAATAAATGGGAAAAAAGAAAAGATCCCCTTGGGGGAACCGGCAGTATTCGCCAGCGTTGATGGGAATCCCAGACTTCTCGAATTGAGCCTTCCCACAGGCCTGGTAGTAAATCCCGCCGCCACAAGTATGGAGTGTTCGGAGGCGCAACTCGAGGCGAATCCGGGTGCTGGCGGTTCTTGTCCGGCCGCATCCGCAGTGGGGATAGCAACCGTCTATATCGACGGCTTGGGCGAGAAAATAAAAGGGGCGGTGTACAACATGACTCCCCCGCCGGAGGTGCCGGCCGAGCTCGGAGTAGATCTCGGTGAAGTGGGCCTTGTCATCCACATTGTGGGTCAGATCCGCACTGGTGGGGACTACGGATTCTCCGCCCATATCTCAGAAATCGCCCAGACGGTTCCGATCTATGGCCTTGGGCTCACCCTGTGGGGCGATCCATCGGTTGCGAGTCACGACACTCAGCGAGGTATATGTGCGTCGAGAGGGAAAGTCCAAAAAACGATCGAAGAAGAACTTTTTGAAAATGAAAACCTGAAATATGGTAAAAGCACGAGAGAATACCGTTTCAGCTGCCCGACCGAAAGGACCAACACTCCATTCCTGACCATGCCGGGCGCCTGCACCGGCAAGCCGCTGGAAACGACGCTGACCGTCAACTCGTGGCAGGAACCCGATGACATCGAACCGCCACCCGCGATCTCCCCACCCGTCACAGGCTGCGAAAAGCTCGACTTCAGCCCGAGACTGACGGTGAGCCCGAACGGACCGGAAGCCGCAAACGCGGAATCCCCGACCGGCCTGAACGTAGACCTCAAGATCCCGCACGAAGAAAGCATGGAAGGTCTCGCCGAGGCGGACCTCAAGCAGCTGACCGTGGCCCTGCCCCCGGGCGTGGCGATCTCGCTGTCGGCGGCGAACGGCCTGGGATCGTGCACCCCGAGTGAGATCGGGCTGCACGACGAAAACCCGCCGACGTGCCCGGAATCCTCCACCCTCGGCGAAGCCGAAGTCACCACGCCACTGCTGGCAACCCCGCTGAAGGGCGCGGTTTACCTCGCGCAGCAGGAAACGTTCGAAGGCTCGCTGATCGGGCTCTACGTGGTCGTCGAAGGAGAAGGCGTCGTTGTCAAGGTGGGCGGAAAGGCGAAGCTCGACCCCGCCACCGGCAAGGTCACGATCGCGTTCGACGAACTTCCCCAGCTGCCGATCGGGGAACTCAGGCTGAGCCTGTTCGGCGGGCCGCGCGCCCCGCTCCTGACTCCGTCCGGTTGCGGCTCGTACACGACGACTTCGCGGCTGACCCCATGGAGCGCCGGAGCGCCGGTGCAACCGTCGAGCGAATTCGCCGTCCGCGCGAACTGCGCCCAGGGCTTTGCCCCGTCGTTCACCGCCGGCACGCTGAACAACCAGGCGGGGGCGTTCAGTCCGTTCACCGTCACCGTCTCGCGCCGGGACGGCGAACAGCGCCTGGGTCGCCTGCGCGTCGTGGGGCCTCCAGGGCTTTTGGGCATGCTCACCGACGCGGCCCAATGCCCGGAACCGCAGGCGGCGAGCGGAGCATGCAGCGCGGCCAGCGAAATCGGCGAAGCGACTATCGCCGCCGGCCCGGGCGAAGATCCCTTCTGGATCACGGGCGCCAAGATCTACCTGACCGGACCCTATGCGGGCGCGCCGTTTGGCCTCGCGATCGCGATACCGGCCCTCGCCGGACCGTTTAACCTCGGCACCGAGGTCGTGCGTGCGCGTGTGGGAGTCGACTCCCACACCGCGCAGATGCAGATCGAAAGCGATCCGCTGCCCACGATCGTCAGGGGAGTGCCGCTGGACATCCGCACGGTCAACCTGACGATCGGCCGTCCCGGGTTCATGTTCAACCCGACCGATTGCGCCCCGCTTGCGGTGACCGGGACGCTGTCGTCGACGAGCGGCGTGGGCGCGGCGGTCTCGAGTCCGTTCGCGGCGGTTAACTGCGCGAGCCTCCCTTTCAAGCCGAAGTTCACGGTGTCCACGCAGGCGAAGACGAGCAAAGCGCGCGGCGCGAGCCTGAGCGCGCAGATCGTCTCGGGCGCCGGCCAGGCGAACGTCGGCAAAGTCCGGGTGATCCTGCCCAGACAGCTCCCGGCGCGGCTGAGCACGCTGCAGAAGGCCTGCCCCGACACGACCTTCGACGCCGACCCCGCGTCGTGCCCGGCCGCGTCGATCGTCGGCGTCGCGCGCGCCGTGACGCCGGTGCTCGCGCACCCGCTCGCCGGATCGGTCTACCTGGTCTCCCATGGCTCGAGGTTCCCGGACCTCGTGCCCGTGTTGGAAGGCGAAGGGATCGTGGTGTACCTCGACGGCAATCTGGACATCAAGAGGGGGTTGACCAGCGCGACGTTCAACTCGATCCCCGACCTGCCGATCGTCAGGTTCACGCTCGTGCTGGGAGAGGGTCCGCATTCGATCCTGGCGGCGGACCTCCCCGCCAGGGCGAGGGGGAGCATGTGCGGGCAGAGACTTCAGATGCCGACCGCGATCACCGCTCAGAACGGCGCGCTCCAGGCGCAGACCGCGAAGATCGCCGTCAGCGGCTGTCCCGCGAAGGCCAGGAGGCGGGCGCACAAGCGACGGAGGGCAACGGCGAAGGGAGTGGGCGACAGAAAGACCGGCGAGCAGCGGCGCCGGCACAGATGAGGCGGCGGCGGCGAGTGGCGCTCGCCCTGGCGGCGCTCGCGTCGTTGGCGGCGCTCGGGTGGGCCGTGTCCGAGCTGACCTCAGGCGATGGCGGGGGCGACTATGCCTCGTTCGAGCGCTGCCCGCTGGGCGACCCGCGGACCGATCTCTGCCTGTACACGCAGACCGCGGGAGGAGAGTTCGTCGTCGGCGAAAAGACGGTGCCGCTGAGCAGAGCGATCACGCTGCAGGGCGGAGTCCACGTCGTGCAGAACAGGGAAAGGGAAATCGTCGAGGACCAGTTCATCGCCGCGGCCGGCGGCGAAACGGTGTCCAGGACGCCACAGCCTGTTCCCGGGGGACTGCCCGCGGTCGTGGACCCGGGGCTGCTGCCGCCGGCGCTGCGAAAGAGCTACGACCAGCTTGTTGCCGGCGGGGCCACTGAAGTCACGGCCACGATCGAACTGGCGGCGCCCCCGAGCTCGATCGCCATCGACGTGCAGAACCTGATCGAAGGCGAGGGCACGGCGCTGGTCCTGCCGGTGAAGGTCAGGCTCTCGGGCGCGCTCCTCGGAGCCGGCTGCCGGCTCGGCTCAAGCCGGCGCCCCGTGTCGCTGCGGCTGAGCACCGGCCGCACGGACCCCCCCGCCCCCAACCGGCCGATCGAGGGAAAGACCGGCAAAGCGAAGCTCAAAGACGACTACAACCTGACCGTCCTGAAAGGCAGCTCGCTCGTGAACAACTCGTTCGCGGCTCCGGGCGCCGAGGGCTGTGGCCGCGCGCGCGAGGGACTGCTCGACCGGGCCGTGGACGGGGCGCTGCACCTGCCGGCGCCGGCGGGACACAACACCGCGATCCTCGACGGCACGCTGCAGGAGGCCAACGCGCCGGCGGTAAAGGCACACTGCGAGCTCGGCGGCCAGTCCGCTCGATGGCGGTGCTTGACGGAGCCCCGCGCTAGCCTGGCCGAATGCCGCTGTCCAGCTTCTCCCCCGCGGTGCGCGACTGGTTCCAGGCGGCCTTCGCCGCCCCCACGCCCGCCCAGGCGCAGGCGTGGCCGGCGATCGCGCGCGGGGAGAACGTGCTGCTCTCGGCGCCCACCGGCTCGGGCAAGACGCTGGCCGCGTTCCTGTGGGCGCTCGACCGGCTGACCGACCAGAGAACGGCCGGCGCGGGCGGGGCCGCGAACGGCGTCGCGGGCGAGGCCAAGTCGAGGGGCGTGCCGGCCGTGGCTGAGGACATCGCCCGCGCGGGCGCGCCCGCGGGCGGGGTGCGTGTTGTGTATGTGAGCCCGCTGAAGGCGCTGGCCTACGACATCGAGCGCAACCTGCGGACTCCGTTGCGCGGGATCGGCGCGGCGCAGGACGTGCGCGTGGGGATAAGAACGGGCGACACGCCTCAGCGCGAGCGCGCGGCGATGCTGCGCAACCCCCCGGACATCCTGATCACGACGCCCGAGTCGCTGTACATGATGCTCACCTCGCGCGCGCAGGAGATGTTCGGCGGGGTGGAGGCGGTGATCGTCGATGAGATCCACGCGGTCGCGCACTCCAAGCGCGGCGCCCACCTGGCGCTGACGTTGGAGCGGTTACAGGCGCTCCAGTCCGGATTGCGTGCGGGTGTCGGGGACGGCTCGCCGGGTGATAACTCATCCTCAACGGACGGCGCGCGCGCGCGTGTGCGCGCGCGCGTTAACGAGCTGCAGCGAATAGGTCTCAGCGCCACGCAGCGACCGCTGGAGGAGATCGGCCGCTTCCTCGTCGGCCCGCACCGTGAGGTCACGGTCATCGACGCGGGCGCGCGCAAGCAGCTCGACCTGCGCATCGAGGTTCCGGTCGAGTCGATGGCCGAACCCGGCGCGCTTCCAGGCGGTGAGCAGCGGGATCCCCTGGAGCCGGTCGCCGGAGGAGAGTCCACGCGCGCGTCGATCTGGCCGGCGATCTACCCCGAGCTGCTTCGCCTCGTGCGCGAGCACCGTTCGACGATCCTGTTCGTCAACAACCGCCGTTCGGCCGAGCGCGTCGCGCTGCGCCTGAATGAGCTCGCGTCCGCGCAGCAGGAGGGCGCGGATGCTGGGCAACCCGCCCACCCGGCGCCGGCGCCGGCGCCGCGCGAGATCGCGCGCGCCCATCACGGGTCGCTGGCCCGCGAGGAGCGCACCAAGGTCGAGGAGCTGCTCAAGGCCGGCGAGCTGCCGTGCCTCGTCGCCACGTCATCGCTGGAGCTGGGGATCGACATGGGCGCGGTCGACCTGGTGGTGCAGATCGAGTCGCCCAAGTCCGTCGCCCGTGGCCTGCAGCGCATCGGGCGCGCCGGTCACGGCGTCGGCGAGGTCAGCCGCGGGCGCATCTTCCCCAAGTTCCGCGGCGACCTGCTCGAGTGCGCCGTCGTCGCTCGCCGCATGCACGAAGGCGAGATCGAGCCGACGGTCGTGCCACGCAACGCCCTGGACGTCCTGGCCCAGCAGATCGTCGCGATCGCCGTCGCGGCCGAGCCGTCCTCGGCGCCGCCCGGGGATGGGGGCGACGAAGAGTCCGCCGCCGCGGGCGTCTCGGTGGACGAGCTGCACGCGCTCGTCCGGCGCACCCACTCCTACGCCGAGCTCTCGCGCGAGCTGCTGGAGAACGTGCTCGACATGCTCGACGGGCGCTACCCGTCCAAGGAGTTCGGGGAGTTGCGCGCGCGCATCGTGTGGGACCGCGTCGCCGGCACGATCCGCGCGCGCCGGGGCTCGCGCCAGCTGGCGATCGCGAACGCCGGCACGATTCCCGACCGCGGGCTGTACGCGGTCACGCTGCCCGACGGGCGGCGCGTGGGCGAGCTCGACGAGGAGATGGTCTATGAGGCGCGTCCCGGCCAGGCGTTCCTGCTCGGCGCCTCGACGTGGCGGATCGAGGAGATCGGCCGCGACCGCGTGATCGTCACCCCCGCGCCCGGCGCGCCCGGGGCGGTGCCGTTCTGGAAGGGCGACTCGGTCGGGCGCCCGAAGGAGCTCGGCGAGGCGATCGGCGCATTCTCGCGCTGGGCCGTCGAGCAGGAGCCACAGACGCTGGAGCGCGAGTATGACCTCGACGCGCGCGCGGCGCGCAACCTGATCGACTACCTGCGCGAGCAGCAGGCGGCTACGCGCGTGCTGCCGAGCGAGCGCACGATCGTGGTCGAGCGCTTTCGCGATGAGATCGGCGACTGGCGGCTGTGCGTGCTCTCCCCCTACGGCGGGCGCGTGCACGCGGCCTGGGCGCTGGCCCTGTCCGCGCGCGTGCGCGAGCGCTTGCATCTGGAGGCCGACGCCATCTTCTCAGACGACGGGATCGTGCTGCATCTGCCCGACCTCGACGCCGACGACGTCGCCTCGCTGCCATCCGCCGCCGAGCTGGTGCTGGTCGAGCCCGACGAACTCGAGCAGGCCGTCACGGCCGAGCTCGGCGGCTCGGCGCTGTTCGGGGCGCGCTTTCGCGAGGCCGCCGGGCGGGCGCTGCTGATCCCGCGCGCCTACCCCGGCCGGCGCACGCCGCTGTGGCAGCAGCGCTTGAAGGCGCAGAGCCTGCTCGAGGTCGCCGAGCGCTACGCGGACTTCCCGATCGTGCTGGAGACCTACCGCGAGTGCCTGCGCGACGTGCTCGACGTGCCGGGCCTGGAAGGGCTGCTGCGCGCCCTGCACAGCCGCGAGATCGCGCTCGTGGAGGTCGAGACCCCGACCGCCTCACCGTTTGCCTCCTCGCTGCTGTTCGACTACGTCGCGACGTACATGTACGAGGGCGACACGCCCAACGCCGAGCGCCGCGCCGCCGCGCTGTCGCTCGACCGCGATCTGCTGCGTGAGCTGCTCGGCTCCGAGGAGCTGCGCGAGCTGATCGACCCCGGCGCGCTTTTACGTGTCGAGGATGACCTGCAGTGTCGCTCGGAGATCATGCGCGCGACCGGACGCGACGGGCTGCACGACGTGCTGCGGCGCGTCGGGGACCTTCGCGCCGAGGAGGTTGCAGAGCGCGTGTTCGACGGGATCGATCCCGACGGGCTGCTGCGCGAGCTGGAGCGCGAACGGCGCGCGATCGGACTGCGCGTCGGCGGCGAGGAGCGCTATGTGGCGGCCGACGAGGCGGGGCTGTACCGGGACGCGCTCGGCGCCGTGTCTCCCGGGGGCCTGCCCGACGCGTTTCTTACAGACGTGGACGGCGCGCTGGGAGTGCTCGTCGCGCGCTACGCCCGCACGCACGGACCGTTCACGAGCGAGGAGCTCCAGGCCCGTTACGGCGTCGACGCGAGCGCCGTCCTGCGCGAGCTGGAGCGCGACGGCGAGATCGTGCGCGGCGAGCTGAGACCCGGCGGCAGCGGGCGCGAGTGGTGCGACGTGGAGGTGCTGCGCCGCCTGCGCCGCGCCTCGCTGGCTGCCCTGCGCAAAGAGATCGAGCCGGCCGACGCCCGCGCGCTGGCCGCCTTTCTGCCCTCGTGGCAGGGCGTCGACCGCCATCCGAGCGCAGGCGCGGGGATCGACCGGTTGCGCGAAGCGCTCGTGCCGCTGCAGGGGCTGGCGCTGCCCGCGGAGATCTGGGAGCGCGACGTGCTGGCGCGCCGGCTCGGGGCTTACTCGCCGGCGTGGCTGGACAGCCTGTGCGCGAGCGGCGAGGTCGTGTGGGTTGGCGCGGGCTCACTCGGGCGAAGCTCGGGTCGGGTGGCGCTGTACTTCCGCGAGGATGCTCCCCTGATCGGGCCGCCCTCCGTGTCGCGGGGCGGCAGCGGCGCGAGCGGCTCCCCGCCGAGCGCCCCCGAGCACAAGCTCCTGCGTGAGCGGCTCGCGCGGGGGCCGTGCTTCTTCACCGACCTGCTCGCCGAGCTCGACGTCGCGGGCGAGGCGCTGCGCGAGGCTCTGTGGGATCTGGTGTGGGCGGGCGAGGCGACCAACGACGCGTGGGCGCCGCTGCGCGCGCCTCACCTGACGCTCGCCCGCGGGGGACGCTCCATGCGCGCTGAGACCGCAACGGCGGGCTTGCGTGCCGGGCGCGCGATGGTGGGTCGCTCGCGCTTCGGCGCGCGCCGTCCCGGGGCTCAGGCACAGGTCCAGGGCCGCTGGTCGCTGACCGCGTCACTGTTCGGTGAGGGCGATGACGTCTCGACGCTGCCCTCGCCCGAGCGCCGCCGCGCGCTCGCCGAGCTGCTGCTCGAGCGCTACGCGATCGTCACCCGCGAGCAGGTCCTCGCCGAGGGGATTCGCGGCGGCTTTGCGCTGCTCTACGACGCCTTCTCGCAGCTGGAGACCCTCGGCGTCTGCCGCCGCGGCTACTTCGTCGAGGGCCTCGGCGGCGCCCAGTTCGCGCTCCCCGGCGCGGTCGAGCGGTTGCGCTCAGGGCGCCCGGACCCGGCCGCGGATACGGGCGCGCACACGCTCGTGCTCGCCGCCGCCGACCCCGCGCAACCCTACGGCGCCGCGCTGCCCTGGCCGGCGCGTGAGGACTCCGAGCACGGCCGCCGCCCCGCCCGCGTCGCCGGCGCGTATGTCGTGCTTGTCGCCTATGAGCCGGTGCTCTACGTCGAGCGCGGCGGTCGCGGCCTGCTCACGCTCGTCACCGGCGCCGCGCCTGCCGAGGAGCCGGTGCAGGCAGCGCTGCGCGCGCTCGCCGAAGCCGTCCACGCCGGGCGCATCGGCCGGCTCGCCCTGGAGCGGATCGACGGCGAGCCGGCCGTCGGATCGCGCTGGGAGAGCGCGCTCATCGAGCACGGCTTTCGCTCCGGGCCACGGCGGCTGACGCTCAGCGCGTGAGCGGCCGCTGGGACTCTGCCTCAGTCCATGCTCCCGCGCGGGGCGACCCACGCGCTTGTGAACGACAACGAGGTGTGCTCGGCGATCGTGTCGTAGTCGTGGTCGTAGTGCAGCACCCCGATGCCCGTGGCTGCGGCGATCGCGGCGATCAGCAGGTCCACCGGCTTGACACGATGCGAGACGCCAGGCGCCGCGGCGAGCTCTGCCTGCGCGGCGACGGCGGACGCGGCGGCCTCGGTGGTGAGCGGCGCGTGGCGCAGCGCGCCGAGCCGTTTCGCCGTGAGCGCAAATGATTTGTCGTCGCGGGCGCTGTAGCGCATCTCCAGCAGGGCCGGCGGGCACGTCCACAGCTCGCTGGCGGCGAGCGCCGTATCGAATCGCTCGCGTGGACGGCCAGTCAGGCGCCCGTCGGTCGCTCGCGCCCATACCGAGTGGTCAACCAGCAGTGCCCGGCCGTAGCCGCTCACCGATGGATCCAGCCGTGCTCGCGGACTTCGTAGGCCGCGTCCACGTCGATCCCCTCTCCCGTATGCAACTGCTCGACCAGCTGGCGGCGAAGCTCCGCTTTGTGGGCCTCGTCGTCGCGCTCGGCTTCCAGCTCTCGTAACCGCTCGCGGGCCCCGCGGATCACCAGGTCACCCATCCGCACCCGCTCCCCGCGCACCCGCAGCGCGTCGAGCGCCTCGCGCACGGGGGGCGTCTCGGTGACCGAATGGCGGGCATGACGAGTGGGCACTCAGCCAGTGTAGCACCATGGAACAGCACTGTTTAGATCCTCGCGATAAGCCCCGAGACCGACCGATCGAAGATCGGCTGACGCTCAGCGCGTGAGCGGAAAACGGTCGGCGGTCGGTCGTAGGGCGGCGCTGAGCATGCTGGCCGATCGGAGATCCCTTCGATCACGATCGGCAAGGACGCACCGACCGAAGTGTGCTGGCCGAAACGGGGATGCGAGCGCAGCGAGTGTCTCCCGGCTTCGGTACATGAGGGAGGGAGGACGCAGACCGATCGTCCGGGATCGGCCAGCGCCGCTCAGCGCCGTCCTACGCGATCACGCACTGCGCCGCGCTATATCCCGGAGGGTCGGCGTCCCCGACGCCCTGGTGGCCGGCGGAGGTCGTGCGTGTGGTCTCGTGGAGGATGCTCGTGCCGTGGCGCCACTGGAAGGTCACGAGTCCCCTGATCGTGTACGCGGGCTTGCCCGTCACGGGCATCAGCTGGAAGCTCGTGCCGCCCTGGCGCACCGTCTTGGCGGCGCCGACGTCGATGAAGCCCGAGTCGCCGCCGTGCGCGAGATCGGTCCAGGTGCCGGTCTTGGCTTCCAGGTATTGCAGCTGAAAGCGCATGTACATCGTGTCCTTGGGGTGGCCGTCGGCGGGCATCGAGCCGCGGATGCCGACCGTGTTCGGCTGATTGGCGGGGTCGCACACGTCGACCGTGGCCCACAGTTCGCGCGAGGCCAGCAGCGAGTGGTCTTTCGGGGCGGTTCCGGCCGGGGCGCTCGACGCCCTCGCCGACAGAGGCGCCGTCCACAGCGCCCACGCGCACGCCAGCAGCGCTGCGAGCGCGAATCCCCGCATGTATGTCCCAGGCCTCGCCATTCCCAACCTGAAGATAGCGCCGCGCGCATCTGCCGGGGCCAGTCAGGCGAGGCGGCGCGGTGTGATATGCCTGCCCCGTGGCTCCCATGCGCTCAGCCGAGGTCGTCGAGCTCTTGGCGCGCGTGCCGGTGTTCTCGACGCTTGTCCCCGGCGACCTGGAGCGCATCTCAGAACTGGCGGTCCCCCGCGAGTTCGACTCCGGGCAGGTTGTGTTCCGCGAAGGAGACTCGAGCGACACCTGTTACATCGTGCGCTCCGGGCGCGCCCGCGCGGTGCGCGAGCACTCCGACGGGCGCGTCATCACGCTGGCCACCTTCGGCCCCGGCGACATCTTCGGCGAGCTCGCGATGTTCGAGGACGAGCGCCGCTCCGCGACCGTGGAAGCGATCGAGCCGACCGCCGTGGTGGCGGTGCTCGGCCCCGACATGCGCCGCCTGATGACCGAGCATCCGGAGATCTCCACCCGGCTGGTCATCGCTCTCGGCCGCCGTCTGCGCGAAACCAACGAGCGCCTCGCCCGCCAGTCCTTTCAGACCGTCCAGAGCCGGGTCGCGGCCGTCCTCTCGGAGCTCGTCGTCCAGGAGCGCCCCGGCAGTGCGGCCGGCGAGGACGTGCTCGTCACCGCCACCCAGACCGACCTCGCGCAGCTGGCCGGCTCCTCGCGCGAGTCTGCCAGCCGCTTCCTGGCCGTGCTCGAGCGCGCCGGGGTCATCTCGCAGGGGCGCGGGCGCCTCGTGGTCCACGACGTGCGCGCGCTGGAGCGCTATGTCTTCTGAGTCCTCCGGGCGCTCGTCCGGGCGCCGGTCCGCCCCCGGGGCGCGCGAGCTCTCCGCCGGCGGGGTCGTCGTGCGCGGCGATCGGGTGGTGGTGATCGTCCCCACCCGCCGCGCGGCCGACGGCTCACGCGTGCTCGCGCTGCCCAAGGGCCACGTGGACCCCGGCGAGAGCCCGATCGAGGCGGCCACGCGGGAGGTGCGCGAGGAGACCGGCGTCGTGGCCGAGCCCGTCGGAGAGCTGGGCGAGTCGCGCTACTGGTACCGGCGCGACGGACGCACGATCGGCAAGACCGTGACCTTCTATCTCTTCTCCTACGTCTCAGGCGATACCGCCGACCACGACGACGAGGTGCAGGAAGCCCGCTGGATCGACCTGCGCCATGCCCTCACCGAGCTCACCTACGAGGGCGAGCGGGGCATGATCGCGCGCGCGATCGCGCAGCTGGAGGAGGACTCCGCGCCCGCGGGCGCCTGACGGAAGGCCCGCGTGCCGGCGCGCCGCGGGACGACCCTCGCTAGAGCCGCAAATAACGGTAGCCTGCCGTTCGTAAATGCAGGTACTCAACTTCTACTCGACCATCTTCGCCGACGAGCTCCTGCGGGGACGCAAGACGGCGACCATCCGTCTCGGCGACAAGTCCGGCAAGTACCGCAAGAACCAGGCCGTCCTCGTCACGATCGGCTACCAGTACTCCCCCCGCGAACGGATCTTCGAAGCCGTGATCGACCAGGTCGAGGTGATGGCGCTCGCCGACCTATCTCCGCGCGACATCAAGCACGACAACCCCGAGTTCCGCCGCCACGAAGAGCTGATCCACTTCCTCGAACAGATCTACGGCCGCTCGGTGTCGCTGGACGACACCGTGACGGTTGTGCGCTTCTCCCAGATCCTGGACAAGCCCGCCGGCATGACCGAGGCGATGAAAGGCATCGGCGGCGCGCAGAACTAGGGCGGGGTTGGCCCTTGGCACTCTGCTTGCTAGAGTGCCAGAAAGACGTTGCAAGTCCCCAACTAGTGGAGGTTTTTACGATATGAAGCTTAAGCCCCTGGGCGATCGGCTGATCGTGCGAGCGATCGAGGAGGAGGAGACCACGGCCAGCGGCCTCGTCCTGCCCGACACCGCCAAGGAGAAGCCGCAGAAGGGCAAGGTTCTCGCGGTCGGCGATGGCCGCATCGACGACGACGGCAAGCGCATCGCGCTCGACGTCTCCGAGGGCGACGAGGTCCTCTACAGCAAGTACGGCGGCACCGAGATCAAGGCCGACGGCGAGGACCTGCTCGTGCTGCGCGAGTCAGACGTGCTCGCCAAGGTCCTGTAGGGCCAAGCCGGCCGGATCGACAGACAAAACTTCAAGCAGCGAGATCGTCAGGTCTCGCAGAGGAGAACATTCAACATGGCACACAAGGAGATCAAGTACGACGCCGAGGCGCGCAAGGCGCTGGAGGCTGGCGTGGACGCGGTCGCCAACGCGGTCAAGGTGACGCTCGGCCCCAAGGGCCGCTACGTCGTGCTCGACAAGAAGTTCGGCGCGCCCACGATCACCAACGACGGCGTCACGATCGCGCGTGAGATCGAGGTCGAGGACGTGTTCGAAAACCAGGGCGCCCAGCTGGTGCGCGAGGTGGCCACGGCCACCAACGACGTGGCCGGCGACGGTACCACCACGGCGACCGTGCTGGCCCAGGCGATCGTCCGCCAGGGCCTGAAGAACGTCGCGGCCGGCGCCAATCCCCTGGCGCTCAAGCGCGGCATCGAGAAGGCCGTGGACGAGGTCGTGGCCAACATCGCCACGCAGTCCAAGGAGGTTTCCGGCAAGGACCAGATCGCCCGCGTGGCGACGATCTCCGCCGGCGACGAGGAGATCGGCGACGTGATCGCCGACGCGATCGAGAAGGTCGGCAAGGACGGCGTGGTCAACGTCGAGGAGGGCCAGACGTTCGGCATGGACCTCGAGTTCACCGAGGGGATGCAGTTCGACAAGGGCTACATCTCCCCCTACATGGTCACCGACCAGGACCGCATGGAGGCGACTCTGGAGGACCCCTACATCCTGATCGCCAACCAGAAGATCGGCTCGGTGCGCGACGTGCTGCCGGTGCTCGAGGCCGTGATCCAGAGCGGCAAGCCGATCCTGATCATCGCCGAGGACGTCGAGGGCGAGTCGCTGGCGACGCTGGTCGTCAACAAGCTGCGCGGGACGTTCACCGGCGTGGCCGTCAAGGCACCCGGCTTCGGCGACCGTCGCAAGCGGATGCTCGAGGACATCGCTGTCCTCACCGCCGCCGAGGTGATCACCGAGGAGCTGGGGCTGAAGCTGGAGAACACCCAGCTCTCCCAGCTCGGGCGCGCTCGTCGCGTGGTCGTGGCCAAGGACAACACCACGATCGTCGACGGCGCGGGCGACGCGGAGGCGATCAAGGGCCGCATCAACCAGATCAAAGGCGAGATCGAGAACACCGACTCCGACTTCGACCGCGAGAAGCTCCAGGAACGCCTGGCCAAGCTCTCCGGCGGCGTCGCCGTCGTCAAGGTCGGCGCCGCGACCGAGACGGAGATGAAGGAGAAGAAGCACCGCGTCGAGGACGCCCTGCAGGCCACGCGGGCGGCGCTGGAGGAGGGCATCGTTCCGGGCGGCGGCGTCGCGCTGCTGCAGGCCTCCAAGGCGGTCTCGACCAACGGCGCCGGCGACGAGGACGAGCAGACGGGCGCGCGCATCGTCCTGCGCGCCCTGGAGGAGCCGCTGCGCCAGCTCGCCGAGAACGCGGGCCTGGAGGGCTCTGTCGTCGTCAACGACGTGCGCAAGGCCAAGGCCGGTCAGGGCCTGAACGCCGCCACCAACGAGATCGGCGATCTCGTGGCCGAAGGCGTGATCGACCCGGCGATGGTCACCCGTTCTGCCCTGCAGAACGCGGCGTCGATCGCCAAGAACATCCTCACGACCGAGGCGATCGTCGCCGAGGTCCCGGAGAAGGAAGGCGCCGGCGGCATGCCCGGCGGCGGCATGCCGGACATGGGCGGGATGATGTAGGCGGACGGTTCGCGGCTGGGCGAGCTGCCGCGGGGCTCGGCTGAGCGCCGCGAACAATTCGCCGAGCGTCCCGCCACCCGCTTGGGCGGGGCGCGCCTTTGGCCGATAGGGCTGGCAGGGTTCGGCACGGATGCCGAACCCTCTTAGCTTCCTGTACCCGCTCCCGCGCGTCCTTGTTTCAATTTCCGCGGTTCTCTCGTCTTGCCCTCCGGGACCGTCGCTGTGGCACCGCGCTCACCGCGCTATGACACCGCGCTGAGCGGCCGTGGCGGCTCGCCCACGTACTTCGCCGTCGGGCGGATCAGCTTGGCCTCGCGCTTCTGCTCGAGGATGTGCGCCGACCATCCCGCCACGCGCGCGCAGGTGAACATCGGCGTGAACAGATCCGGCGGGACTTCCGCCAGGTCGAGAATCACGGCCGACCAGAACTCGACGTTGGTGGCGAGCACGCGGTCGGGCCGGCGCGCGTGCAGCTCGGCGAGCGCCGCCTGCTCGAGCGCCTCCGCGGCCTGAAAGCGCGGCGAGCCGAGCTCCCGGCAGGTCCGGCGCAGCACCCGCGCGCGGGGGTCTTCGGCGCGGTAGATGCGGTGTCCGAAGCCCATCAGGCGATCGCCGCGGTCCAGCGCGTCTGAGACCCAGCGCTCGGCGTCGCCGGTCGCTTCGACTTCCTCGAGCATCTTCAGCACGCGCGAGGGCGCACCGCCGTGCAGCGGCCCCGACAGGGCGCCCACGGCGGCGGACAGCGCGGCCGCGCAGTCGGCGCCCGTGGAGGCCACCACGCGCGCGGTGAACGTCGAGGCGTTCATGCCGTGCTCGGCCGCGGAGATCCAGTACGCGTCGATCGCTTTGACGTGATCGGGGTTCGCCTCCCCGCGCCAGCGGATCAAGAAGCGCTCGGGAATCGTGGCACCCTGATTGATCTCCTCCTGAGGCACAGGCGGCTGACCGGCCTCGCGCGCGGACTGCGCCACGAAGGAGAGGGCCATCACCGAGGCGCGGGCGAGGTTATCGCGGGCCTCCTCGTCGGTGATGTCGATCAGCTGTCCGAATCCCCACTCCGGCGCGAGCATCGCCAGCGCCGACTGCACGTCGACGCGGTGGTCGCCCGAGCGCACGGTCAGCGCGTGCGGTTCGGCCGGGGGCAGTCCGGGTTTCAGGCGCCCGTCGACCAAGAGGCCCCAGACCTGCTCGTAGGGGACCTTGCCGACCAGCTCTTCGATATCGACGCCGCGGTAGCGCAGCGCGCCGCCCTCTTTGTCCGGCTCTGCGATCTCGGTGGCGAAGGCGACGACGCCTTCAAGGCCCGACTGGACCTCTCCTGGTGATGCTGTCTGAACCGCGCTCATGGCACTCGCTTTCTGGGCTTGATGCTCGACGGGGGGAGGGTCGGCCGCGCGCTGGTTAAAGCGAAGCCGGCCCGGGCGCCTTTTGGGCAGGCCATATCGTCGCAGGAATCGCCGTGCAAGTAGGCTCCCGGTGCAGCGGACGCGCCCGTCGTTCGCTCGCCAGAGCGCCCAGCCCCCAGCCGTCCTAGAGGAGGAGGAGCCTTGCCCGACAGCGACCTGATGTTCGCACCCGCCACCGAGCTCGCCGGCATGGTCCGCCGCGGAGATGTGTCCGCGCGCGAGCTGGTCGAGATCTCGCTGGGGCGCATCGAGGAGCTCAACCCAGAGCTCAACGCGTTCGTGCAGGTCGACGGCGAGCGCGCGCTCGCCACGGCTGGGGAGATCCGCGCCGGCGATGAGCGCCCGTTCGCCGGGGTGCCGATCGCGATCAAGAACAACCGCGCGGTCAGCGGCCTGCGGTTCACCGAGGGCTGCTCGCTGATGGCCGAGCACGTGGCCGGCTATGACCACAACGTCACGCGGCGCCTGCGCGGGGCCGGGTTCGTGATCGTCGGCACGACGACGCTGCCGGAGTACGGGATCCTGCCTGTCAGCGAGGCCCACATCTTCGGGCCCACCCGCAATCCGTGGGACCTGCAGCGTACCCCCGGCGGCTCCTCGGGCGGCTCGGCGGCGGCGGTTGCGGCGGGGATGGTGCCGGTGGCGCACGGCAACGACGGCGGCGGCTCGATCCGCATCCCCGCCGCCTGCTGCGGGCTTGTGGGGCTCAAGCCCGCGCGTGGACGGATCTCGGCGGCCCCGGACCTGGGCGACTACCCGCTGAGCATCGACGGCGTGCTCACCCGCACCGTCGGCGATACGGCGGCGATTCTCGACGTGCTGGCCGGCTATGAGGTCGGAGACGCGACCTGGGCGCCGCCGCCGGCCGAGCCGTTCGCGCTCGCCGCGCGCGCGCAGGACCGGTTGGGAGCGCTGCGGATCGCAGCCACGACGCAGTCCCCGGCCGCTGAGGCGGCGGTCGATCCGCTCTGCGCGCGCGCGGTGGACGACACGGCCGAGCTGCTGCGTTCGCTAGGGCACGACGTGCAGGAGGTCGACCCACCGTGGCGGGTGGAGGGCCTGAAAGAGCTGTTCGGCGTGGTGTTCTCGGCTCAGATCTCGCTCTCGATCAGCCACTCCGGCATCGTGGCCGGGCACGAGCCGACCGCGCAGGACATGGAGCCGATGAGCTGGGCGATCTACTCGATGGTCACGCAGCTCAACGCGGCGCAGGGAGCCGGGGCAACCGCACGGCTGCAGCGGTTCTCCCGGCGTCTGATCTCCTTCTTGGAGCCCTACGACATGCTGCTCACGCCCGCGCTGGCCGAGCGCCCGCTGGCGCTGGGCACGCTCGACACCGCCGCCCCCGACCCGATGTCGACGTTCACCCGCTCGGGCCTGTTCACCCCGTTCACGCCCGTGTTCAACGCCAGCGGCCAACCCGGTATCTCACTGCCGCTGTATCAGGGGCAGGACGGGTTGCCGCTGGCCGTGCAGCTCGTCGGGCGCCCGGCGGGCGAGGCCGCGCTGCTGGCGCTCGCGGCACAGCTGGAGCAGGCGCTGCCCTGGGCCGGGCGCCGGGCGCCCGTCTCCTGAGAGGTGTGACCGTTAAACGATCCGACCCGCCGCTTGGCGGGTCGGGGTGATGGGGAGCAACCCCAAACGGCTGACACCACAACTGATCATAACAACGGCGAGCCGACCCTATGCCTAGCCCCGGGGGCACGGAACGGACGTCCGGGCGGTGGTGGTCGTGCCGTCCATGAACGTGAAAGCGCCCGCGAACGGAAAGCCGCCGCGCGGACAGGCGTGCGGCAGGCGCAGCCCTTCGGGGCGGTAGGGGATCTCGCGGTTACCGGCGCGCCGGTAGTAGGTGACGTTCCGCGGTCCGATGCGCGCGGTGAAGCGCGCGATCGACGCGGGGGCGCTTCGGGACTCCACGGGATCGACGGGATGTGAGTGTCCAGAGAGCCGCCGAACGGCGGATCGGCTTCTTCGAGCAGCCCTCCGAACACCAGATATTCGCTCGCGGGCGTCACCGCGTTCGCGTAGAACAGCAGCTGAAACTCTTCGTTCAGCACCGGCCCCATCCAGATCGAGATCGCGCCGGCCTCGTGCACGACCTCCTGACCTACCTGGATCTCGACCAGCGCGCTGCCGAAGCCCATCAGCGCGTTTGCCGGGCAGCCCCCTTTCCCGAGGTTTTCGAGCGCCGCCGCGGTGCAACTCGCGCGCCCCAAGCCGCTTTGGAGCAGCCCGATTTTCTGCGGGTATTGGAGGTCCAGCTCGCGCAGCGGCGAGGGCACGAGCTTGCCCGGCGCCGATATCTGGATCGAGAATTCGATCGTCGTGCCCTTTCCCAGACGCTCCGGCGAGAGGTGCACTGAAAGCTTGACCCTCTGCGCCGCCGAGGCCGTGCGGGCACCGACGCCAAAGGCGTTGGTCAAGCCGAGCCCGCCGGCCCCGCCGCCGCCCGCCCCGCCCGCGCACGCGAGCGCGCAGATCCCCAGCAGCACCGCCACGCGGTTGCGGATCCCCGGCAGCGCCTCCACGCGGTGCATCCGAGCGTCAGGCGCAGTTGCCCTCGAGCACACCGTCTCACCCGCTCCACGTTCTCAATATTGAAGCGTGCCGGTGGTCTGCACCGTCGCCGCGTCGTTGGTGCGGTCGAACGTGCCGTAGAAACCGCCCTTGCCGTGCGCGCGGGCGTAGCGGCCCGTGCCGTGGGTGATGGTCAGTGTGCCGGCGAAGCTCGAATTCTGGCCGGAGGAGTGCGGCTTGGCGACACCGCTGCCGATCAGCTCGCCGTAGCGGCTGGAGAGGGTGAACGAGGCCTTCACCGTGGCGGCGACTTCGAAGACCACCTTGATCGTTCCCGGCAGCCCGCCCGTCGCCTTGCCTTCGTCGACGAGCAGCGAGCTGGCGGTTTCGCGCACGAAGTGCAGGTGCGCCGTGTCTGTGATGTTCAGCGCTCGGGCCGTGTGGGCTCGTCCGCCCCGCGCCGCTCGCGCGGGGCCGGTGGCGAGTGCGCTCGTCACCGCCACCACCGCTGAGACCGTCGCCGCGCCGGCGAGCGCGGCGAGGGAGTGTGCGATCGCTGTTCTCATATGGCTCCCTCTCCATGTGGGTCCCGCGCCGGCGGTCAACCGCCGGTCCAGCGGGCTGTTTCCTCATCAACGCTAACGCCTGCCGGCAGCGTCGTGCGACGGTTGCCCGTGGCCGGCAGCCGCGGTCTCTTGGCTCCGTGCCCCAGCACCGTCGTCCCGTGCCGCAGCCTCTCCGCTCCGTGCCGCAGCCTCTTCGCCCCGCGCCACGCGCGCATCATGGCGAGGGCCGGCTCAAGCGACGGCCCCAGCTCGTCGTGGACGCGCCCAATCGGCGCTGGCGCGATGCCCTGCTCGGCCCGCGGCGCGCTCGCGTAGTAGGCCGCCACGCCCACCAGCATCAGCGCGTGGTGGGCGGCGTCCGGCAGCGTCTGAACCCGCGCTCTCGCGTCCCCGATCACCGTCGCGACCGCATCGGCCAGGAGCGCTGGGCTGTCGTAGAGGCGCACGTTCCACGGCTCGCCGCCGCGGCAGTCCTCTTCGTAATCGATCGCGCTGTCCAGCATCGTGCTGAGCGCGCTGATCGACAGGTAGGCGGAGTCGATCGCCGCCGCCTGCGCGGGGGTGGTGCGCTCGTTCGCCGCCGCGGCGATCAGCGCGTGCACCGCCAGCACCGAGGAGACCGCCCCGGCCAGGAACTCGCGCCACTGCAGCGCCGTGCCCTCCGCCTGTGCCCTGGCCCACTGCTCCAACCGCACGGCTCCGGTTCGCGGCGCCGCGTGCACCCGCACCTGCGCCTCCGCGCAACGCTCGGCGCTCCCAAGCGCGACCTCTGACACCGCGCCCCACGCCGGCAACCCCGCGATCGCCGCGCTCGTCGCGGCGCTCAGCGCGGCCAGGTAGCCGCCGTCGTCTGAGGGGTGGTGGCGGAAGTAGTCGCCCCTCTGCGCGGGCTCCCCGCCTGACGCGGGCTTGCCGCCGGGCGCGCGTGTGCCGTCGTGTGCGGGCTCGCCGCCGCCCGCGCCGCCGTGTGCAGGCTTGCCGCCAGCTCCCCGCCGGGCGTCCTGCCGCCCGCGCCGGCGAGCGCGTCGGTGAACGCCAGCGACAGCCGCCGGCCGTCGCGCAGCGGGTCCGCCGCGGGCTGCTCGGTCAGACCGTCGAGGTAGTCGTAGGCGACCTGCAGCGCCACGATCGCCTCCGCCGTGCGGGCGCGCTGCGCGCGGGGGGCGAGTGTGGCGAGCGTGGCGGCCGCCTCCGCGTTGAAGCGCTCGGTCTGCAGCTTCGCAAGCGCGGTCGCGCGCAGGGCGGGGTCGGGGATCGCCCGCGCGCGGCGCTCCCAGCGCGCCAGCTGCGCGCGCGCCACCGGCGCCACGCCGGTCCAGTAGCGGGCGTTCGCCACCGCCAGGGTAAGGACGGCGCTACTCATCGAGCGCAAAGGTGGGGGACACGCGCGAGGCAAACCATGCGGGGATCGCCGTGATCGCGAGCACGCTTGCGATCACGCCCACAAAGATCAAAAGCGGCCGGGCGCCGGTGGCGAAGCCGGCGACGGGAAAACCGGTCACGTGCTTCAAATAGCTGTCGATGACGAGCTGACCATACATCCCGAGAATCGCGCCGGTCAAGCAGCCGGCGCCCAGCATCAGCGCAACTTCGATCGCCAGCATCCTGCGCAATCGCTCGGGCGTCGTGCCTTCCAGGCGCAGCCCCGCCAGGGCCGCGCGCCGCTGCCAGATGCTCGACGCCATCGCCGCGGTCAGCGCGAGGATCGCGGCCACTACGAGCAGTGTGGCGATGTCCCCGAGTTGACTGAGCCCTTCGCTGGCGGAGGCGTCGATCTGGCTTTCCCGTTCGCCCGCGGACAGCACTTCCAGGCCGCTGGACGGGCCCAGCGCTCGGACGATCTCGCCGCGTGCCGTGCCTGCCGCGCCCGTCCCGCCGCCGCCGTCGTGCAGCTGGACGCCGAGCGCGCTCGGGGCGCTCGTGCCCCATGCCCGGCTGTAGTCTGCGGTGTTCATCACGATCGCTCCCGGGGTCCAGCCGAAGTTGGTGGTCGTGGCTGCGATCCTGAATGGAATGTAGCCCGTGGGGGTGGCGAGCGTAAGGGCGCCTCCCACTCCGGTGTGGTGTTCTGAGGCCAGCTGCGCCGAGACCGCGATCCAGCCGCCCCGGGCGATTCGCGCGCGCGCGGTGGCCGCTTGGCCTGAGACGATCTGCCCGCTGAGCAGCGTCAGCGGCGTGCCGCGCGGCCAGGCGATCACCCACAGGCGCCGGGGCGGGTGGGATCCGAAATTCAGGAAGCTGCCCTGGAAGACGCTCACGCCGCTCACGCCCGGCAGTCGCGCGATCGCGGCCGCCTGGCCGTCGGCGATGAAATCGTCGATCGCCTGGTTGTCGTGCGGGTTGAGCACCCATATGTTCGCGCCGGCCACGTAGTGGGTGCTGTAGCCGTCGATGCCGCGCAGCAGATCCGCGCGCGAGCCTCCCAGCGCCACGCTGCCGAACAGCGCCACCGCGCCCGTGGCGGCCAGCGCCAGCGAGCTGACCGTGGTGGCGCGCAGGGACGTGATCGCCGCCGAGGTGAGAGCGAGCCCGGGGTAGCGCACGGCGGCGGCGCCGGCGGCTCCCAGCACGCCCGCCAACGCCAGCGGCACCGTCAGCATCGTCACGAGCGCCAGCAGCACGCACACCTCGATCGCGGCGGAGGGCGCGAGCACGAACAGCGCGCTGGCCAGCAGGAGCAGCAGCCCCCCGCCGAGCGCGGCCCGCCGCTGCACCGTCCCGCTCAGGCCGTTGCCGGGAGCGCCTTCCTCTCCGTAGGCGGCGTCGAGCGCCCGTCCCGCGCGCAGGTCGAGCAACGGCACGATCGACGCCGAGCACGCCGCCAAGAGGCCGCAGGCGAGCGCCAGCAGCACCGGCTCCAGGCCGATCACGGTGCCGGTGCCGAGCGTGAACGACCGCGACAGGTAGCCGGGCGATTGGTGAAAGGCACTGGACAGCGCGTAGCCGCCGATCAGGCCGATGAGCGAGGCGGCGAACCCCAGCAAAAGGCCCTGCGATATGACCATCTGGAAGATCGCGGCTCGACCGGTGCCGTCCACGCGCAGGTCCGCGATCGCCTGGCGCCGCTCGGGCACGGTCAAGAGCAGCGCGTTGAACGCGAACAGAAACCCCAGCAGTGCGCTGATCGCCGCGAACAGGTCGCTCGCCTGGGCGCTCGGCCGCAGCGCCTGGCGCAGCAGCGCGAGATCCCGATCGGCCGGCGTCACGTCCAGAACGCCGCCTGCCAGTCGCTGCAGGCCTCTGCGGACTTCCGCTTCGTGTCCGCGGTCGACCTCCACGAGCACGCGCGAGACCCGGTCGTGCAGGCCCGCCAGCCGTTGCAGGCGGGGCAGCGGCATCACCGCCACGGTGGCGTGCGAGAGCGCGCCGAACGTTTCCGGGCCGAGCACGGCCGACACGTTCAGCCTGTTCGAGATGCCGCGCAGCTTCACCGTCACGTTCCGTTCAGAGCCTCGGCTGCCCGCGCTCAGGCCGATCGCGTGCGCGGTCGTGGCGCTGAGACCGATGCCGCCCGGCGCGAGCGTCGAGATCGGCAGCGTGCGCGCCAGGCCGTCGATCGTGGCGAGCCCGACCGTCGTGCCCGTGATCGTGACGGTCACGCTCTGCCCGCCCCGTGCGACCACGGTCGCCGTCTGTTCCAAAAGCGGCGCGGCGCGCTTGACTCCGGGGAGTTCCTCGACCGCTTCGAGCAGCTGCCCCGGCATGCCGCCGGGACCGCGGGCCTGCAGCTGAAGCGTCGCCGAGCCGGCCGCCGCGCGCACCACATCGCCGGCAGAGCCGGCGATGCTCCCGTTGGCCACGAGCGTGGCGAACACGAGCGCCACCGCCACCGCCACCCCCAGGCCGGCCAGCAGCTCCTGCGTCGGTGTGCACGCGCAGCCGGTTGCGGTAGAGATAGACCAGGATGTACGGGCGCATCAGCCCAGCGCGCGCCATCAGCTGAGCTTGCCGTCGCGCAACGTAAAGCTTCGATCGGCGAGCGCCGCGGCGTCGAGGTCGTGCGTGGCCAGCAGCACCGCCGCCTGGCGCTCGCGCGCGATCGATCTCAGCAGCTGCACGATCTCGCGGCTGCGGGTGCTGTCGAGGTTGCCGGTGGGCTCGTCGGCGAGGATCAGCGTGGGCTCGGCGGCGAGCACGCGCGCGATCGCCACGCGCTGGCGCTCGCCGCCGGACAGCTTCTCGGGCGGACGGTCCAGGCGCTCGCCGAGTCCCACCCGCTGCAGCCAGGGCGTGGCGCGCGCCTGGGCCTCGCGCATTCCGACACCGCTCATCAAGAGCTTTCTGGAGGCGTTCTCCACCGCCGAGACGCGGGGCATCAGGCGGAAGTGCTGGTAGACGAACCCCACGTGGCGCAGCAGATACTCGCTGCTCTGCGCCTCGGAGAACGAGGCGAGGTCGCGTCCCTGGAAGCGGATCGCGCCCCGCTCCGGGTCCAGCAGCGCGGCCGCGAGCAACAGCAGCGTGGTCTTGCCCGAGCCGCTGGGTCCGTGCAGCGCCACCATTTCGCCGGGCGCAAGGCGCAGGTTGACGCGGTCGACGGCGCGCACGTCCTCGCCCGCGCCGTGGTAGCTCTTTGCGACTTCCTCGAGCTCCAGCATGCAGGCGCCATCGACCGCCGGCTTTTGCGTGGGGCGGCTCACGCGCCGGCGGAGCCGGCGCCCGCGCGGCGCAGCGGGAGGACCGGCGCCAGCTCCGGGGCGCTGCACTCGCCGTTCAGGCTTCCTTTCGCGAGCGACAGCGCGCGGTCTGAGCCGGTCAGGCCGGTGGTGTCGGTGGCGCTGTAGAGGACGGCGATGCCATCGCTTGCGAGACCGCGCAGCAGCGCAAGGATCTCATCGCGCACGGGCAGATCGACGCCGAGCGTGGGCTCGTCGATCACGAGCAGCTTCGGCTCGCGCACGATCGCGCGGGCGATCGCCACGCGGGTGGCTTCCGCGCCGTCCAGTGTCGGCGGGGCGCATCGACGCCGAGTGCTCCGCGCCGACGCGCGCGAGCGCGTGGCGTGCGTGCGCGCGCGCCTGATCCACCGTGCAGCCGCGTGTGAGCTGGCCGGTCATCAGCTGCTCGAGCACGGTGTTGCCTTCCGCGGCTCGGAAGGTTCTGCGGCAGAAGCGGACCGCCGCCCGCGGCTCCTCGGAGCGGGAGCCGTCCAGGGCGCGGCCCTGCACGCGCACGACGCCCTCGTCGGGGCGCTCGATGCCGGCCGCCACGCGCAGCAGCGTGGAGCGTCCGGAGCGTCGCCTGCCCCACACGCCCACCAGTTCGCCCTCCTCCAGCTCGAGCGTCACGTCGTGCAGCGCGATCCGCTCCGCCGCTCCGCGGCCGAAGCGCTTGCTCACACGCTCAAGCTCGAGCAGGGCCATCTTTGGACTCTCTCTGAAGGGCGCTGAACTGGCTGCGCGCGTACTCCACCCACGGAAGCCTTGACTCCATCGCCAGGCGGGTCTCCACCGCCAGCAGCCGGTCGATCAGCCTCTCCGAGGAGGCCGGCTCGCGGCGGGTCTCCGCCAGACATGCCTGTTCGTAGCGTTCGAGGATCTCGAGCGCCACCTCCGGTTCGCTCTCCATCGCCGCGAGCTGGCGCACGAACAGCTGCGACTGGCGGCGGTCGGCGCCGGCCTGTTCGAACATGCGCTCGCGGTAGGCCTGCGCTCCCGCGGCCGTGGCCTGGTAGCGAACCTTGGGCTGGCGGTGGGTGCCCGTCCGCGCGGCCGGCGCGTCGGTGACCTCCTCGATCAGGCTGCGGCGGTTCAGCTCGTTCAGCGCGGTGTAGACGTGCGACTCGCTGCTCAGCACGAGCACGTCGCCGTAGGCCTCTTCGAAGCGCTTGACCAGCTGGTAGCCGTAGCCGGCTCGCTCCAGCAGGAGACCCAGCAGCGCCCAGTTGACCTGTGAGGTCATCGGCCTCAAGGCCACCGCCTCCCCAGCGCTTCGCCCTCCCTGCCCACTCATGTACACAAAATACTACTCCATCCCCGAGCTGTCCAGAGCTTGTTGCCCCGCCCGGCGGGGGAAACTACTGTTACAAGACTTGAGTAAACTACTACAAGCCTTGGGGGGTTTGAGGTGAAACTACCGCAAGCCTTGTGGGATACCCAAGTCCAGATCGGCGGAGGCGTCGAGGATCGCGTCGGCGCCGGTGTCGATCAGGCCAATGAGCTGCCACACGCTCTGATCCCCATGCACGAGCGAGACCGGCACGAACGGTCGCAGGATCGGTTGACCGAGCCGGATGGACTGCGCCTCCTCCCGGTAGGAGTAGAGCCAGGGCAGCGGGGGTGTCTCAGGCAAAGCCGAAGTGATCGCGAAACGGCTCATCCGCGTACGGGACGCGGCCATACACGACGACGTGGTTGCGGCCCTTGGCCTTGCGCAGGACCACATGTGGATCCTCATCGGCGATCACGATCTCGCCCGTACGCCAGTCGATCGCGACCCACTGGCCTTCGTAGGGAGAGAAGTCGGTGTGGATCGGTTTTGGTCTCTGTGTCACAGCCATGACGACAGCTTAGCGTCCCCGCCACCGAGCGCGGCCGGCCGGGGAGGACCCCATCAGCCAAGCGGGTCGGACTCTCATCCGACCGGACACGGTCGGATCTGAGAGGGCGATCCCGCACTACTACAAGCCTTGAATCCTCACGCCATGCGTTACCAGCGGCGGGGATTCGGTGCATAGTGGAGTCCGTCGCCGAGCGCCCGGCAGCATCGGAGCGCAGGCGTCAATCAGGAGAGAGAGATGTTCGCTCGCCCGCGCCGGGTCGGCGCGGAGCGGGGACGAGATCGAAGTGAGGAGAAGGAGGAGAGGGCAATGGGAGCACAGCCGGCTTTTGGGTCACAAACTCGCGGGATCTTGTCCGGGTCCGACAGGGCCGATGGGCAAGCAGGTCAAGGACGCACCGAGCGTGGTGTACCGATCGTCGATCGATGGGATCGACGATCGGCCAGCACACAAGCGAGGGAGGACGCAGAGATGCGCCGCCCCGCGGTTCTGTCCGAGCCTCCACCGCTCCCTCCTCTCTGGTGGAGCTCGCAGAGGATCTCGTGGGGCTTCTCTGCTCCCTGCCCCTCCACGGGGGCCGTGGCGCACCCCTGCCGCGGCCTCTGTGAAGGGGCGCTGGCCGGGCGTCTGGATGTTCGCCCGCCGCCGGTTCGCGGCGCTCGCGGCGTCTATGTGCGCGCTTGTGGGCGCGCTGGCGTTGTGGGGCGCCGCCCCGGCGTTGGCGGTGGAAGGTCATGTCTTCTCGAAAGAAATCACGGGGGGCACAGAACACGCGCTGTCTGAACCGGTGGGTTTGGGTATCGAGCAGAGTACGGGTGAAGTGTATGTGGCCGATAAGAAAAACAACGATGTGGAGGTTTTCAGCGGGTCGGGTTCGTGGCTTGCGTCGTTCGGGAAAAAAGGTTCGGGGAAGAGCGAATTCAAGGAACCGACTGAAGTGGCGGTCGAAAATGGTGTGGGTGGTTTGTTGGCTGGTGACGTGGCGGTGATCGATAGTGTCGATAAACGTGTGGAGATCTTCAAGCCCAACACCAATCATGAATGGGCGGCGGAAGTGACCGCGGCTGAACTGAACAAAGTGCCTGCCTACAATGGGGAAAAGGAAGACCTTCAAAAAATCGAAGCTGTCGCGTTTGATGGTAAAGGCGATCTCTGGATGATGACCCTCAAAAGCAGTAATTATCAAGTGTTTGAGCGTACGGAAAGCGGTACGCTGCGGTGGGCGTTTAGGACGGTAACCTTTGGGTCCAATGGTGGCTTGGCCGTCTCGGCTGCGGGCGATCTTTTGTGGGGGAATGGTGCAGGTGTGACCGTGGAAGGCCCGGACGGCGAAACAGTGGAAGGGGCAGGTTTTGGTTTCGGGGAACAGGTGGAGGGGGGTGAAGCGACGCACACGAAAGGGTTGGCGTTCGATCCGGTTACTGGGGGCGCGTATGTGGATCGTGGGTTTGAAGTGGCGCACTTCCCCTCACCGCAGTCTCATGAATTGAACCGTACTGATGGTTTTGGGATGTCTGGTTCTGGTGAGTTGAGTGCGGGTGTGGGTATCGCGGTGATGGGCGGGGGCGCGGATGCGCATGATGTGTATGTCGCGGATTCCGCGGAGCACCGGGTGGATGTGTATGCGCCGGTGACGCTCGCCAGCGCGGATCAGGAAGCTGTGAGTGACATCACACCCTCCTCGGCGGTGGTGAATGGCGAAGTGGACCCTGAAGGCGTCGCGGTGAGCGGCTGCGAGTTCGAATACGAACTAACGACGGGCGGGTACGCGAAGGCGCAGTCGTGCTCGTCGACTCCGGGGTCGGGGAGCACGTATGAAAAAGTGTCGGCGTCGTTGAGCGGTTTGGCGGAAGGCACGCAATACGGGGAGGGGCGGTTGTCTGTGACCAATGCGAATGGTGTGAGTTATGCGCAGCAGTTGCGGTCGTTTGAAACGCCGTTCAGGTTTGAAGTGACCAGTGCTGGTGCGGGCGCGGGGACGGTGCAGTGCGAAGTCTTCTCTGCAACGGAACCGGACGATTTCAAGGCGCCGGAACCGTGCGCGACAGAATACTATAAAACCATCGGTCTGGTGCGTGTCACGGCGGTGGCGGGTGCGGGGTCGACGTTTGAAGGGTGGACTGTCCTGGAAGGCCCGACTACGTGCAACGGCACGACCGAACCCTGCGTAGTTAGGTATGGGCACAACCCTACTGAAATCGAGGGGCCCACGAAGCTCGTCGCGAACTTTGGCGGCAGCAGCGTAAAAACATTTCCCCTGTCGGTGACGGTCGCGCCTGTGGGTGGTGGGACGGTTGAATGTAATGTGGGCAGCGGTCCGGGATCGTGTGCTGGTGAATACACCGAAAACGAAGTCGTTAATCTGACCGAGAAGGAAAATACGGGTTATACTTTCGAAGGGTGGTCCGGGGAATGTTCGGGCATGGGGACGTGTGAAGTGACGATGAGCGAAGCAAGGTCCGTCACCGCGATCTTTAAAGCCATTCCGAAGGAATATGCTCTCAAAGTCAAAAAGGCGGGTACTGGCAAAGGGACGGTGATCTCGACGCCGGCCGGGATCAAATGCGAACCCGGCGAAACGGAATGTTCGCACAGCTTCACTGAAAGCGAACAAGTGACGCTCGAAGAGTCGCCTGAAACGGGCTCTGAATTCGCGGGCTGGTCCGGTTGCGACACGGAAACGGCGGGCAGGTGCGAAGTGACGCTGAGCAAAGCGAAGTCCGTCACCGCGACGTTCAACGAAGAGGTCGTCGCGGAAGATCAGCCTGTGTTCAAGCAGTGCGTGAAACTGTCCAAGAATACACACAGTGAATATGAAGGCAAGTACAGTGGCAAGTACTGTGAATCCTCAGAAGTGGCTGGCGATGTGGGGAGCGAAGGCAAGTACGAACTGCGGGTACCGGTGGCGCTGGAAGGAGTCTCGAGTGTTCTCACCGGTAAGAGCAGGTCGGTCGTGATCGTCACCACGGGCGAAGGAGGCGGTTCGCAGGTCGTGGTGTGCGGGAAGAGCACGCTCAACGGCACGCTCGAAAACAGTGGTCACGAGGGGCGGGTGAGGGGAACGCTCACGTTCGAAAGGTGTGTGGGTAAAAGCAACGGGAAAGAAGCACCATGCGAAAACGCCGTGAACGCGCTCGGGAAGCCTGTGATTGATACCGAATTTGGGGAACGCGAAGCGGTGACGCGGTGGCTTGGGGCAGGGGAAACCAGGCCCGGTGTGGTGGCGCCTTCCGGTTTGGAGGGCTTTACCTGCGGGACTGAACAGGTGGCGGTGAATGGCGCTCTGATCGGTACGCTCGTGAACACCACGAAGGGCATGAGTCTCGTCTGGTCGATCGGTGGTCCCGCCCGTTCGCAGGCGGATGATTCCTACTGGATTGGTGGAACGGAGATCACGGCGTTTCCAGCGACTCACTGGTACACGGGAGCAGAGGTCGAAACGGTCATCTCAGGTATCGAGATGTTGAAGACTGAAGTGAAGGGGATAAGCGTTCGCAGCGAAAGCGAAGGCGAAGGGAAATGAGAAGCGTGAGCAGATTTTATAAGCGTGCATCGCGCCGGGGGCTGTTGGTTTCGGGTGTGGTGGCGGGCGGGCCGCGGGGGGTTCTCCGGGCCGGTCTATCGGATCCAAGCAAGGAAAAGGAGCAGTGGAGAACATGAAACGCATCAAGATCGTGGGGCTCGCCCTGGTTGCGGTGTTCGCGTTCAGCGCGATCGCGGCGGGGAGCGCTTTCGCGCACGAAACAAGCTCGAAGTTCATGCAGTGCAAGACGGCCGCGAAGACGGGTACTCCCCCGAAGTACACGGGCACGTATACCGAAAAGGAATGCAAAACAGCGGCGACTCCGACGCAGATATCGGAAGGCAAAGAAAACAAGTATGAACTGAAGGCGATAACGCCATCACCGACGGAACCCGAACAATTGGCAGAAGCGATCCCGTTCACGGGCAAGAGCAAGTCGGTTGTCATCACCACTAAGGGTGAGGGTGGCAATTGGCAGGTCATTGTGTGCGGGAAGAGTACAATCTCGGGCAAGGTTTACGACACCTTCGGTTCGGGGAAAGTGAGCCCCGAGGTGATCATCTTCGAAAAGTGCGAGGGTCAGAGCAACGGTAAAGAAGCCGTGTGCAAGAACGAAGAACCGGAAGCGAAAAAGCCGTTGATCAAATACGAAGCGGGCTACGGCGAAACGCTCTGGGACGAACCGGGAGAAGAAAAGCCGGTCCTGGCAACGATTGGTGGTGCTCCCAGTTTCGAATGTGGAGGCGAAACTGTCGAAATGCACGGCATTCTGGTAGGCGCGCTGGAAAACACCTCCAAGGGCATTGACGTCAGCTGGACGGTCGGCGGCGAACATCACGTGCAGACGCCCGCTTCCTATTACAGCGAAGAAAGCCTCGTGGAAAACTTCTACTACACCCGCTGGTACACCGGTCCGGAAGAAGGCAACGAAGAAGGCGAAACGACGGTCGCGGGCATAACGGCGCTGAAAACCGAAGCGAAGGGCATAAGCATCCGCAACGCCAGCGAAGAAAGCTGATAACTGGCAGCAGAGTCGAGCAGCACACATAAAGGCGAAAGTGTGTGGGGGCCCTGGGGCCCCCACACCAAGCCCTCCGGCCGGCACCATAGCTAACAAGCTAGGCGGTCGATGATCTCACCGCAACTCCCGTAGTCCCAGAGTGTTCAAGCTCGAGAAGCGTTCGTTTAAACCACACACGGAGACAGAGACACCCACATGATAAAAACACGCATAGCTCTCGCCTCGCTTCTCGCCTTGGGTGTCCTCGCCTTCGCCGCTTCCCCGGCCCTGGCGGTGGAAGGTCATGTGTTTTCGGAAGAGATCACGGGGGGCTCGGAACACGCGCTCTCTGAACCGGTGGGTTTGGGTATCGAGCAGAGTACGGGTGAAGTGTACGTCGCCGATAAGAAAAACAACGATGTGGAGGTTTTCAGCGGGTCGGGGGAATGGCTTGCGTCGTTCGGGAAAAAAGGTTCGGGGAAGAGCGAATTCAAGGAACCGACTGAAGTGGCGGTCGAAAATGGTGTGGGTGGTTTGTTGGCTGGTGATGTGGCGGTGATCGATAGTGTCGATAAACGTGTGGAGATCTTCAAGCCCAACACCAATCATGAATGGGCGGCGGAAGTGACCGCGGCTGAACTGAACAAAGTGCCTGCCTACGGTGGGGAAAAGGAAGACCTTCAAAAGATTGAAGCTGTCGCGTTTGATGGCAGTGGCGATCTCTGGATGATGGTCCTCAAAAACGATAGTAATGAAGTGTTTGAGCGTACGGAAGGCGGTACGCTGCGGTGGGCGTTTAGGACGGTAACCTTTGGGTCCAATGGTGGCTTGGCCGTCTCGGCTGCGGGCGATCTTTTGTGGGGGAATGGTGCAGGTGTGACCGTGGAAGGCCCGGACGGCGAAACAGTGGAAGGGGCAGGTTTTGGTTTCGGGGAACAGGTGGAGGGGGGTGAAGCGACGCACACGAAAGGGTTGGCGTTCGATCCGGTTACTGGGGGCGCGTATGTGGATCGTGGGTTTGAAGTGGCGCACTTCCCCTCACCGCAGTCTCATGAATTGAACCGTACTGATGGTTTTGGGGTGTCTGGTTCTGGTGAGTTGAGTGCGGGTGTGGGTATCGCCGTGATGGGCGGGGGCGCGGATGCGCATGATGTGTATGTCGCGGATTCCGCGGAGCACCGGGTGGATGTGTATGCGCCGGTGACGCTCGCCAGCGCGGATCAGGAAGCTGTGAGTGACATCACACCCTCCTCGGCGGTGGTGAATGGCGAAGTGGATCCTGAAGGCGTCGCGGTGAGCGGCTGCGAGTTCGAATACGAACGAACGACGGGTGGGTACGCGAAGGCGCAGTCGTGCTCGCCGACTCCGGGGTCGGGGAGCATGTATGGAAAAGTGTCGGCGTCGTTGAGCGGTTTGGCGGAAGGCACGCAATACGGGGAGGGGCGGTTGTCTGTGACCAATGCGAATGGTGTGAGTTATGCGCAGCAGTTGCGGTCGTTTGAAACGCCGTTCAGGTTTGAAGTGACCAGTGCTGGTGCGGGCGCGGGGACGGTGCAGTGCGAAGTCTACTCTGAAACGGAACCGGGCCATTTCAAGGCGCCGGAACCGTGCGCGACAGAATACTATAAAACCATCGGGCGGGTGCGTGTCACGGCGGTGGCGGGTGCGGGGTCGACGTTTGAAGGGTGGACTGTCCTGGAAGGCCCGACGACGTGCAACGGCACGACCGAACCCTGCGTAGTTAGGTATGGGCACAACCCTACTGAAATCGAGGGGCCCACCAAGCTCGTCGCGAACTTCAGTGGGTCGGGCACCAAATACCCGTTGACAGTGCACAAGACCGGTGCGGGTACGGGCACGGTTGAATCGTCTCCCCCGGGGATCGACTGCGAACCGGCTAAAAGCGAATGTTCGCATGAATACGAAACGGGCCAGAGGGCCGAATTGAAAGAGACACCGGTAGCGGACGCTGAATTCGTGAAGTGGGAAGGTTGCGATAGCGAAAGCGGAGCGGGCAAAGAAGTGTGTGTGGTCACGATGACCGCGGCGAAGAGTGTGACCGCGGAATTCAAGCCGTCCGCGACGAAGTATGTTCCGCTCGTTACGACCGAGCCGGCCTCCGGTGTCGAAGTCGTGCAGGAAGCCGGGCACGGTGTGGTGCGCGCGACGTTGAATGGGAAGGTCGCGCCTGGTGGTCTGGAAGTCACGTCGTGCGTGTTTGAATATGGTACGAGCACGGCTTACGGGCAGACCGTGCCGTGTGTGCCGGCTGCCGCAGATATCCCGACGACCGGCGAACCGGAACCGGTGGTTTCGGCGAGCGTGTCGGGGTTGTTGCCGGGTATGATGTATCATTTTCGTTTGCGCGCGGCCAACGGTAATGGTGAAGGTGTCCCGGGCGCCGACCTGTCGTTCTCGACACCTGGTCCCGGGATCGAGGAAGGGGAAACGTTCGTGTCGAAGGTGAGCGACAACTCCGCGATCTTGGACACCTCGGTTGACCCTGATGGTGCCTCCACGAGCTACCATTTCGAATACGATACGCGTGAATACGCCGAAGGGGAAGGCGCCCACGGCACGAGCGTCCCCGCGCCGGAAGGCGCGCTCGGCTCGGGCACCGCTCCGCTCGCGGTCAGCCAAGAAGCGCAGGGCCTTCAACCGAGTACCCAGTACTTCTACCGCGTCGTCGCCGTCAGCCAGCTGAAAGTCGGCGCCACAACACAGGCCGTCGTCTTCGACGGCCCGCAGCAGACCTTAACCACCCAGACCACGAGCACCCAGTTCGCCCTCCCCGATGCACGCGCCTACGAAATGGTCTCACCACCCCAGAAGCAGGGCGCGTTGATCGTCGCCGACGCCGCACACGTCAACGAAAGTGGTTGGCTGTTCGAGGCCGCGGCCTCAGGCGGCGTCTTCACGTATGCGTCGGCCAGCCCGACCGAATCGGAAGTGTCGGGGTATGTCGAAGAGACGCAGCTGCTCTCGACCCGCACGGCGCAGGGCTGGCACACCCACGACCTGTCGGTCCCCCACGAACAACGCGCCACGCTGATCCCCCTCTCTGAAGGGTCCGAATATCGCCGTTTCTCGAGCGACCTCTCGAAAGCGATCGTGCAGCCCTACGGCCTCTTCACCCCCTGCGTTTCCCTCGAGGGCGGGCCGCAGCCGTGCATCTCCCCGGCGGCCTCCGAACAGACCGCATTCCTGGCTGAGTTGCAGAGTGGTTCCTACACGCCGCTGGTCACGGGTTGCCCCCAGGCGGGAGAACCGTGTGCGCCCGCCGTCGCCGAAAACGCCGACGTTCCACCAGGCACCGTCTTCGGCGGCCACCAAGAAGCAGAAGCCGAATCACCGGTGGGCTCCTCCTGCGACTTGGAGGACCATTATTGTGGGCCGTTGTTCGTCGCGGCGACCCCCGACCTCACCCATGTCGTGCTCCTCGCCGAAACGGGTCTCACCGAAGGCGAAGGCGCCGCCGGCAACCTCTACGAGTGGTCTGCCGGCAAGCTCACGTTCATCGGCAAAGGCGAGGAAGGCAGATACGCCGAACAAGGTGAGGGGGCCGATGCGGCCCGCGGCGCCTATGGGATCTCCACGGACGGTTCGCGTGTCATCTTCACCGGCAAATCGCAGAACGCCATGCACGAACCCATTGAAGGCCTGTTGATGCGCGACACCGTGACCGAAGAATCCGTTCTCCTCGGTGAAAAGGCTATCTTCCAGACCGCCAGCGCGACGCAGTCGCGCATCTTTTTCACCGAAGACGGCGACCTGAAGGTCTGTGAAACCGTCACGAACGCGTCCGGCGAGCTGCAATGCGAAATATCTGATCTGACGCGCGGCGCGGGTGTGCGCGGGAGCGTGTTCGGCGCAAGCGAAGATGGGTCCTCCATTTATTTCGTGTCCGGTGGCCTTCTTGGTGACGGCGCCGAACACGGCGCGCTGCCCGGCGCCGACAATCTCTACCTGGACCGCTACGACGCCGAAGCGAAAGCTTGGCAGCCGATGTTCATCGCGACCCTGAGCTCCAACGATTCTCCCGATTGGCTCGAAGCGAACTGGCAAGCGGGAGAATCGCCCGTGCTCGAGCGCCAACCGACGCGTGTCTCACCGAACGGGCAGTGGCTTGTGTTCTCCTCCGGGGCGCGGCTGACCGCCTATGATAATCGCGGAGTTCCCGAGGTGTACCTGTATCACGCCCCCGTTGACGGGAAGGCGGGGACGCTGACGTGCGCGTCGTGCGATCCGACCGGCGAACGCCCGACCGCGGGCGCGGATGTCCCGGGATGGGAGGGGATCAAGCTCTTCGCGAACCGCCAGCCCTACCAGTCGCGTTATCTCTCTGATGAAGGGCGCCTGTTCTTCGACAGCGCCGACGCGCTTGTGCCGCTCGACGGCGACGGGAGCACCGATGTCTACGAGTACGAGCCGGCCGGCGTCGGTGACTGCCGCGAAGGCCTGGCCTCCGGCTCGGAGGTCTATGAGCCTGGCGCTTCCTTCACAGAGCAGGTGGAAGGCCGCACTGTCAGCGGGGATACGGGCGCGGGCTGCGTGGCGCTGATCTCCCCCGGCGATTCTGGGGAACCCTCGACCTTCCTGGATGCCTCAGAAGACGGCTCGGAAGTGTTCTTCCTCACCAGCGCCAAGCTCGCGCCCCAGGACGTTGACACCGCCCCGGATGTGTATGTCGCACGCGAATGCACGAGCGCCTCGCCATGCCTCAGCCAGCCGGTCTCCCCGCCGGAATGCGACAACGAAGCGTCGTGCAAACCCTCGCCCGAACCGCAGCCCTCGATCTACGGCGTCGGCCCGAGCGAAACGTTCAGCGGTCCCGGCGACCTGGCGCCATCGTCCTCGCCGCTGGCGAAACCGGTGGTGAAACAGTTGACCCGCGCGCAGAAGCTCGCCAGGGCGCTGAAGGCGTGCCGTAAGAAGAAGGGCAAGAAGCGGGCGAAGTGCGAAAAGCAGGCCAGGAGCACTTACGGGTCGCTGAAGAAGGCAAACAAAGCAAAGAAGGCCGGCCGCGACCAAAGGACACGGCGATGAGACGACTGCTCCCCACAACAATTCTGATCTCTGCCGCGCTCCTGCTCGCCGGTGCGCTCGCGTGCCTCGGCGCCGCGCCGGCGTCCGCGCAAGCGCTCAAACCATGGTGGCGCATCAACTCCACCTCGCGCCCCTCGATGCTGCAGCCGGGCACGAGCGGTGTGCTCGTCGTCATTGTCGAAAACGTCGGTGACGCGCTCGCCGACGCCGCCGGCGAACCGGTCACGATCGACGACACGCTCCCGCACGGGCTGACGGCTACCGGCGAAGCGCACGCGATCACGCCGTTCGAGAATGAAGCGGGCGCGGTGCCGTGCGAAACGCGCCAGGCGGGTGCGGGCGTCGTGTGCACGTTCTCGGGCGCCGCCTCCGAACTGGTCCAGGCCCAGGCGAAGCTCGGCGGCCTGCCCGCGTTTCAGGGCATCGAACTGCGCATACCGGTTGACGTCAGTGAAGGCGCCGCGGTCTGTGAACCGCACTCGCTTGCCTGCGAACGCAACCTCGTCAGCGTCTCCGGTGCCGGCGCGCCGCCCGCGTCGCTCTCGCGGCCGGTCGTCGTCAGCTCCCTCGCGCCCGCCTTCGGCGTCGCTGATTACGAGTTCGACCCTGAAGAAGAAGGCGGTACGCCGCAGACGCAGGCCGGCTCGCACCCCTTCCAGGCCGCTTTCGACGTCGTGTTCGACCAGTATCTCGAAGAAGGCGAAGAAGACACCCCGCCCCGGCCGGTCGTTCGCGTTGTCGCGCTGCCGAAGGATCTGCGTTTCAAGCTGCCCCCCGGCTTCGTCGGTGACCCAAGCGCGATCCCCCAGTGCTCCATATCCAAGTTTCTGAAGATCGTCCGCGTGCCCCAGGATCGAGACGAATGTCCCGCCGACTCGGCGGTGGGGGTCGTCACCCTCGGCTACGGTCTTCCCGTTACCGGCTACAAAGTCGAATCGTTGCCCGTGTTCAACCTCGAACCGCAGCCCGGCGAGCCCGCACGCTTCGGCTTCTACATCGGCCCAATCCAGGCAGGTGTGTTCATCGATGCCGCGGTTCGCAGCGGTGAAGACTATGGCGTCACCTCGACCAGCTCCAATCTCACCCAGGCCGGCGCCACAGCGTACGCGAAAGTCACCCTCTGGGGTGTCCCCGGCGACCCGCGCCATGACGCCCAGCGCGGCTGGGAATGCCTGCAAGCCAGCGCGCTTGAGGTATCGGCCTGCCCCGCATTTGAAGGCAGCCACCCGCCGGCGTTCCTGGACATGCCGACCTCCTGCACCGGCTCGCTGCTCACCAGCGGCGAAGGCGACTCCTGGCAGGATCCCGGCCACTTCGTCTCCTTCGCAAGCGAACCGGTGCCGGCGATGAAAGGTTGCAACCACCTGCAGTTCGTCCCGGATATCAAGGTTACCCCCGATGGTACGCAGGCCAGCACGCCGACGGGACTGGACGTTGATGTGCATGTTCCCCAGGAAGGGCAGCTCAACGGGGAAGGGTTGGCGCAGTCGAACATCAAGGGGATCGAGGTCACGCTCCCCGACGGTGTGACGCTCGACCCCTCCGCCGCGGACGGGCTGCAGGCGTGCACCGCCAACACCGGCAGTCCGCTGGATGGGCGGCTGGGTGTGCCGGGGAACCAGATCGGTTATGAAGGCTCTGAGGAATTCAACCGGGAATCCGAACCGGGCAACAAGACGCCGCTGTTCACTCATTACAAACCGGAAAGCACGGACGCGAAAGCGAACGGTTACTCAGAATCCTTGGAACCGGGCACGAACTTCTGCCCGGACTCCGCGAAGGTCGCGACCGTGACGATCAAGACCCCCTTGTTGCCGAACCCGGTGGTGGGCGCGGTGTACTTGGCCTCGCCGCAGAACTTCAACGTCTTCCCGGCGGAAAACCCGTTCGCGGCGCACGTCGCGATGTACATCGTCGCCGAAGATCCCGTGTCGGGCTCGCTCGTGAAGCTCCCGGGCCGCGTGGAACTCGGCGGCGAACCGGGCGCGAGCCCTGAACTGGCGCCGGGCCAGATCCGCAGCTACTTCGAAGACAACCCCCAACTACCGTTCGAAGACGCCGAAGTGCACTTCTTCGGCGGGGAACGCGCCCCCCTGGCGACCCCCGATCATTGCGGGACCTACACCACGACCGCGATCTACACCCCGTGGGACGGCGGCACGCCCGTGAGCAGCCAATCGAGCTTCCAGATCTCAAGCGGCCCCGGCGGCGGGCCCTGCCCGGGCTCCTCGCTGCCGTTCAGCCCCGAACTGCGCTCCTCGACGACCAACATCAACGCGGGCTCGTTCTCGAACCTCTCGACGACGCTCTCGCGCCCCTCCGGCGATCAGGACATCCAGTCGGTCACCTTGCACTACCCGCCGGGCCTGTCGGGTCTGCTCTCGGGCGTCGAACTCTGCCCCGAACCGCAGGCCAACCAGGGAATGTGCGGTCCGAACAGCCAGATCGGGGAAACGATCGTCTCGGTCGGCGTCGGCGGCGAGCCGTTCACCGTCGTCGGCGGCAAGGCCTACATCACCGGGCCGTTCAATGGGACCGGCAGCTGCAACACCCCGGGCAGCAATGGCTGCGCGCCGTTCGGCCTATCGGTCGTCAATCCCGCGAAGGCCGGCCCGTTCGACTTGCAGGAAGGCCGCCCGGTGATCGTGCGGGCAAAGATCGAAGTCAACCCGATCACCGCGGCGCTGACCATCACGACCGACGAAGCGGGCGCGCACGCGATCCCCACGATCATCGAAGGCTTCCCGCTGCAGATCGAGCACGTCAACGTGCTCGTCAACCGCGAACACTTCACGTTCAACCCGACCGACTGCACCCCGACGAAGGTCACGGGCGAAATCAAGAGCAGCGAAAACGCGAGCGTTCCCGTGGAAGACCGCTTCCAGGTGACCAACTGCGCGAGCCTGAAGTTCACCCCCAAATTCACGGTCTCCACGTCGGGTAAAACCTCGAAAGCCGACGGCGCGAGCCTCATCTCGAAGGTCACCGAGCCCAACGAACCCCAGGGCAGCCAGGCGAACATCACGAAGGTCAAAGTCGAACTCCCACTGCAACTCCCGTCGCGGCTGAGGACGCTGCAGAAGGCGTGCCTGGCGCGCGTGTTCGAAGCCAACCCGGCGGCCTGCCCGCCGGAATCGATGATCGGCCGCGCGGTCGTGCACACCCCCCTCTTGCCGGTCCCCCTGGAAGGCCCGGCGATCTTCGTCAGTCACGGCAACGAAGCGTTCCCGTCGCTGACGATGGTGCTGCAGGGCTACGGCGTCACGGTGGACCTCGTCGGCGCCACCTACATCAGCCCGGCGGGCATCACCTCGACGACATTCAAGACGGTCCCCGACCAGCCCTTCAACAGCTTCGAACTGACGCTCCCCGAGAAGCCGTACTCCGCCCTGGCGGCCAACGGCAACCTGTGCAAGCCCGTCAAGACCGAGACGGTCGAGAAGAAGGTCAAAGTCAAGGTCCACGGCCACAAGAAGACCGTCACGCGCAAGGTCAAGGAGTCAAAGCCCACGACCCTCATCATGCCCAACGAATTCGTCGCGCAGAGCGGCGCGGTCATCAAACAGGACACAAAGATCAGCGTGACCGGCTGCAAGGCCGCCAAGCCCGCGAAGCACAAGAAAGGCAAGAAGGGGAAGAAAAAGGGGAAAAAGGGAAAGAAGTAGCGAGACTTTTCAAAATTTGGGCGTCGCCCGTGTCCCTCGCGGGCGGCGTTCAAGGGGAACCACATAAGGCGGACCCTCTCCCGCCAGGCTCCCTACTCCCAGGGCGCCGTGGCCGCTCCCCAAACGGCCGCGGCGCCCACTTTCAGGATGACGATGTGCCCGTATGCGAGCACGTGGAGTCCCCAGGGACGTGTGGGATGCGCGACAGGTTGGAAGGCCGACCCTACGGGCCGGCGCCGCCCCCCGTCTAGTCGCTCGCCACGGGCGGCCAGTCGATCCGCTCGGCCAGCCGATCGGGGCCGAGGTCGATCAGGCCGCTGCGCTCGATCGAGCTGTAGTCGCCGTCGTCGAGTCCGAGCCAGTGGATCGCGCGCTTTTCGGGCTCGACGATCACCACCTCGCCAACGTTGTGGGCGGCGTAGAACGGGAGCTTCTTCCACGTGTCGTCGCCGGGGGAGACGATCTCGATGACGAGCGCGGCGGTGGGGTGCCAGACGCCGGTGGCGCCAGGACGGTGCAGTCCTCCGTCGGGCACGCGGTAGTTGTCCCTGCCATCGCCCAGCCCGAACTCATTAATGACCGGTACGAAACCGGCCTGACGCGCCAACGGGCCGAGCAGCTCGGCCAACTGTTGCAGAATGATCTGGTGCTCGAGGGACGGCGGCGGATTCATCCGGTAGACACCCTCCCATATCTCGTCGCGGTGGTCGAGCCCGAGGCGGCGTCGGCGCTCGATCAGCCTGTCGATCTCGGCCGGAGCAGGGTCCATCACCAGCGTGGGCATTGCACAAGGATAGCCGCTGGAAACGGCAGGGGAGACAGCGGCACGGTCGCGGCTCACCCGATGTCGTCGCAGTCCAGCACGACCCGCATCGCCTTGGGCAAGACCCCGAGCCCTTCGGCGTCGGCGGCGCCCGAGGCGGCGAGCATCGAGCACTCCATCAGCTCGGCCTCGTCCCAGGTCGCGAACGCGCGCGGGCCGAGCGCGGCCTCCAGCAGTCCCAGCGCGCGCGAGACGATCGGGGTGGGCACCTTCAGTAGCGGCCGCGGGCGGTCGATCGAGTCGAGCACGAGCCTGACGATCTCGGTGTGCGTCAGCGTGTCCGGACCCGCGAGCTCGTATCGCCGTCGCTCGCCGCCGGCCGGCGCCCGCAGCGCCGCCATCACGCACGCGGCGGCGTCCTGCGCCCAGATCGGCTGATAGCGCGCCCGGCCCATTCCCGGCATCGGCATCACGGGCGCCAGTGCCAGGCGTTCCAGCAGCGTCAGCCACGCGTCGCCGGGCGCGTAGACGATCGAGGGGGCGAACACGGTCCAGTCCAGCTCGGACTCGCGCACCGCCTGCTCGGCGAGGGCCTTCGCGCGGTGAAAGCGGGTGCGGTGATGAGGCGAGGCGTCGAGCGCGGAGAAGAACACGAACCGCTGCGCCCCGGCGCGCTGCGCGGCTCGCACGATGCGCCAGGTCGCGATCCCGTTGAGCTCCTCGATCGAGCCGCCCGGCTGGTCGCGGATCGCCGCGGCCAGGTGCACGACCGTGTCCACGCCCCGCAGCGCATTGCGAAACGAGGGCGGGTCGGTCAGGTCGCCGAGCGCGATCTGCACGCGCACGCGCATCGTTCCGAGCCGGCGCGGATCGCGCACCAGGCAGCGCACCTGCACGTCGTCGTCCACGAGCCGGCGCAGCAGCGCCGAGCCCACCTGGCCGGTCGCACCGGTTAGGAGCAGCATGCTTCGTACAATATGCGTCTCCCGAAGGAAACCCCCGCAAACCGACCCGAGAAAGAAGCGAATGGCCTACGTGATCGCCGAGCCGTGCATCGGCACCAAGGACAACTCCTGCGTCGAGGTCTGTCCCGTCGACTGCATCCACCCGACGCCCGACGAGCCCGGCCACGCCGAGGCCGAGATGCTCTACATCGATCCCGAGGAGTGCATCGACTGCGACGCCTGCGTCGAGGCCTGCCCGGTCGACGCGTGCTTCGCCGAGGACCAGCTCCCGGAGGAGTGGCTGAAGTACTCGCAGATCAACGCCGACTACTTCGCCAACGCCAAGTAGTTCGGGTCGAGCACGTCCAGCACGGGCACGTCGGGGACGGCCGCTTCGATCAGCTCGCGCAGTCGCCGCGAATCGAAGCGATGCGACTGCGGCGCCACCGGGTTGACCGTGATCGCGCGCAGGGCGATCGTCTGAGCCACCTCGATCGAGATGCCCTGGCGGCGGTACCAGCTGGGGGCGCGGCGCGAGACGAACACCGACGTGGGGTCTGTGGCGACGATCTGAAGCTCGCGCCCTGTCCGCTGGCGACCAGCTGCGAGCAGGCTCTCCAAGAAGCGCTCGCTCAGGGCTCCCTCGACGGTGAACGTGCTTGTCTGGGGATGTTCGCCCAGCAGCGCCGCCACCTCGCTCGGCTCGCCATTCAGGACCAGCCGCCGCCCCAGGACGACTCGCTCGCCGGCTCCGTCGGCTGACGAGCTCTTGGGAGGGTCGTCGCCGGCCAGAGGCAGCTTGACCAGCTCTACCGCGTTCTTGGTGGCCGCGACGACCTGCTCGATCTCCTCGCCGAGGACCGCGCCTGTAGCCATGACCAGCCCGTCGGAGATCGCCGGAGAAGAGGCTGCGCGGCGGTCGATCGCGCCGTCGATCAGCACCTGCTTGGCGCCGAACCCGATCATCGCCTCGCTCACCTCGCGCACGTCCGCGGCCGCGCTGGGACCAGCGACTTCGACGGCGCCCTGCTCTGAGAGCCTCGCGATCACGACTTCCCCGAGCGGTGTCCTCACGCCCGTCTGCGCCAGCCGCTCGTGCGCGACGCCGCTCGAGCGCAGCAGCGCGCCGGTGCTCGCCACGAGGTTGCCGGCCGCCAGGAGGATGCGCGGCTTGTCGATCCGCGCGTCGATCACGTCGTGCTGCTCGCCGTCGCGCCCCACCGAGGTCACCCCGACGCGCCGGTCCTGCTGCGCGAGCTCCCGCAGCAGCGCGGCCAGCGTCTCGGTCTTACCGGTGTTCTTGGCGAGACCCACGAGCGCCACCCGGCGCGTGCCCGCCAGCCGCTCGCTCAGCCGAGCGGTCGCGACCTCAGCCATTCGTGGCCGAGGCGTTCGCCCTGTCGGATGCGCTGGGCGCGCCGGGGGCAGTGTCGGGTGTGGCGGTGGCCGGCTGCCCGGCGGCCTGCGCGTCGGCCATCCGCGCGGCCAGCTCGCGCACGATGAAGCTCGCGACGTGGTGCGGGTAGGTGCCCTTCGAGAACCCGGCGTCATAGCCGAGCTCCTTGGCCAGCTCGTTCGACACCCGCGGGCCGCCGCAGGTGAGGATCAGCTGCCGCCGGCGCCCCTCCGCCTCGACCATCTCGACGAGCTCGGTCAGGTTCTGGACGTGCAGGTTCTGCTGGGTCACGGTCTGCGAGACGAGGATCGCGTCGGCGCCCAGGTCGATCGCGCGGGAGACGAGCACGCTGTTGGGCACCTGGCTGCCGAGGTTGTGCGTCTCAAACGACTTATACCCCTCCAGGCCGTGGTGGCCGTGGAAGCCCTTGAGGTTGAGCATCGCGTCGATGCCCACGCTGTGCGTGTCGGTGCCCGTGGCCGCGCCGACGACCACGACCGGACGGCCGATGTGCTCGCGCGCGAACGCTTCGATCTGATCCTCTGACATGTACTCGATCTCGAACCCCTCCTCGCTGAGCGAGGCGTAGTTGACCGTCGCGGTGCACTCGCCGAACATCACGAAGTACGTGTACCCCTCGGTCAGGCCCTGGTAGTGCACGACCTCGGGGTGCTCGAACCCCATCTTCCGGGCCAGCTCCTGCGCGGCCCTGCGCGCGGCCAGGCCGTAGGGGACGGGCAGCGTAAAGCTGAACTGCACGATCCCGTCGCCGAGATGGTCGGCGTAGGGCTTGACCTGCGCGAGGTCGATCCCGCGGCGGGCGTTCGCCGGCAGCGCGTCTGGCGAGGGCGAGGTTTGCGGCGAAGGTGGGGTGGAGGATGCGGACCGCGCGCTAGACACGGCTCGGCGCTCCCCGCATCAGCTCGGTCACAGGGTTGATGTAACCGGCGTCGGTCTGCACGATCCCCTCGATCCCGCGGCCGTCGTCGACCCGGCGGTGCACGTCGCCGAACACGCCCTCCCCCAGCGCCGCGAACAGACCGTCCTGCGCGATCCGCGCCAGCAGCTCGTGCGCTCCGGCCAGCACCTCCCGAGCCCGCGTCTGGATGATGCCGCCGGGCTTGAACTCGATCTCATCGCCGAGGTCGCGCGCGGCGTCGAACACGTAGTTCGAGTTTTCCATTCCGATCACGCGGTCGTGCACGTGCGGCGTGAAGATCCCCTCGGTCGGCGCGCCGATCGTCTGGATGCCCTGATGAGTGGCGATCGTGACGAGGTTGAACAGCGAGTCGGCGGCGTGCGTGCGGTACAGGTTGCCGTCCATGTGCCTGGTCGGGGGCATGTACTTGACAGGACACTCCGGAAACAGCTCCCGCGTGAGCTGGGCCTGGGCCCACTGCAACAGCAGCCCGTTGACGACGGGCGTGTCGATCTCGAACGCGTCCCCCAGCGCGATCTGCTCGTCGGGCACGCCCGAGTCCAGGGCGAGCTGGCGGTTGATGAACTGCGAGGCGGTCACCGACGACGCCGCCTCGATGGCGTCCGCGGTGCGCAGGTAGTTGTCCTCGCCGGTGTTGATCACGACGCCGAAGAAGCCGTTGACCATGCGCGAGACGCGCTGGTCGATCAGGCCGCGCACGGGGTTGATGTCGCGGTAGAGGATCCCGTACAGCGCGTCGTTGACCATGTTGTCGAACCCCTCGATCGCGCCCATCGCCGCGATCTCGGGCATGCACAGGCCAGAGCAGAAGCTCGACAGCCGCACGTAGCGGCCGTTGGCGGCCGACCACTCGTCCAGCGCCGCGCGCATGATGGCGAAGTTGGCCTGCGTGGCGAATGTGCCGCCATAGCCCTCGGTCGTGGGGCCGTAGGGCACGTAGTCGAGCAGGCTCTGCGCGGTCGATCTGATCACCGCGACGATGTCCCCCCCGGCCTCGGCGACCGCGAGCGAGTGCACGATGTCCTCATACACGTTGCCCGTCGCCGTCAGCACGTAACGCAGCGGCGGCGGATGCTCGCCCAGACGCTCGCGCAGCTCGCGGCGCTGCGCCATGCCGGCGGCGATCTCACTCAGGCGCCCCTCGCACTCGCGCGTTATGCGCTCGTGGATCGCCCCGTCCTGCGCGCGGGGCAGCGCGCACAGATCCAGCCTGCCCGCGTCCACCGCCTCGGCGATCAGCTGCGGCGTGCCGGGCGACTCGTCGTCTCCCAGCAGCGCGTTGCCAAGCCAGTAGGCGATGCCCCTGCCCAGCTCGCCGCGGTCGCGCACGTGGTCGACGAGCACGTTCGGCAGTGGCGCGTCGAGCTCGTTGGCGCCGTCCACGCCCAGCAGCCGCGCGACCGTGCGCTCGACCGAGACCGTGGTCTTGCCGTCGATCTCCGCGCCGACCTGCCCGGCGATCTGCGCGGCGGCCTCCCGGCAGTCGGCGATGATGCCCGGGTCGAGGTCGAGCTTGGAGGTCATGACGGTGCTCCGGGGACAGGCGGGTGGGGGGAGACTGGTAGATGGAGTGAGACAGGAGGAAGGGGTGAGACAGAGGGGTGGGGTGAGGTTCGGGGCGCGCTCATGAGATGTCTCTGACGATCGGGAACGGGATCACCTCGCGCAGGGTGTCGCGTTCGGTCAGGATCATGACCAGCCGGTCCACCCCCATCCCGCCGCCGGCCGTGGGGGAGTAGCCGTACTCGAGCGCGCGGGTGTACTCCTCGTCGTTGGGATGGGGCACGTCGCCGTCGTCCACCGCGCGGCGCTTGCGCTGGTCGACGAAGCGCTGCCACTCATCCACCGGGTCGTTGAGCTCGGTGTCGCCGGAGACGAGCTCGACGCCGCCGATGACCGCGTCGAAGTGCTCCGCCAGCTCCGGGTACTCAGAGTGGCGCTTGGTGATCGGGAACGGCTCCAGCGGGAAGTCGAACACGTGCGTGGGCTGGTTGATCGTCGACTCGATTTTCTCGGCGTAGATGTCCGCCACCACGTCCGCCCAGCTGGCGGCCGGATCGAGGGGCTCGTCCAGCAGCTCGGCGAGCTGCTCGCGCGTGGACTCCATGAAATCGACGCCAAACCGCTCGGAGATCAGCTCGCGCATCGTCACCCGCCGCCACGGCTTCCCCAGGTCGATCTCCTCGCCGCCCCGTTTGATGACCGTGCGTCCGATCGCCGCCTGCGCGACGTCGCGGAACATCTCTTCGGTGACCGTGGCCACGTCGTTGTAGTCGGAGTACGCGCACATGAACTCGATGATCGTGAACTCGGGGCTGTGCTTGGGTGAGATGCCCTCGTTGCGGAACACCTTGCCCATGTCGTACACGTTCTCCATGCCGCCGACGATGCAGCGGTTCAGGAACAGCTCGACGGAGATGCGTAGGTACAGGTCGCGATCCAGGGCGTTGTGATGGGTGGTGAACGGCCGCGAGCCGGCGCCGCCCGCGAGCGACTGCAGCGCCGGGGTTTCGACCTCGATGAAGTTGCGTTCGTTCAGCCAGCGGCGGATCTCGAACACGATCTTGTGGCGGGTGATGAACAGCTCGCGCGTGTCCTCGTTGGCGAGCAGGTCGAGCTCGCGGTAGCGGTAGCGGGTGCCCGTGTCCGCGAGGCCGTGGTGCTTGTCCGGTGGCGGGCGCAGCGTCTTGGTCAGCAATGTGAGCGCGCCGACCGCCAGCACCAACTGCCCGCGCTTGGTCTTGTAGATGAAGCCCTCCACGCCGACGATGTCGCCGATGTCGAGGCTCATGATGCGCCCGTAGGTCTCCTCGCCGAGGTCGTCCAGGCGCACGACGATCTGGATCTGACCGGACAGGTCGCGCAGGTCCAGAAAGGAGGTGTTGGGGTGCTCGCGGCGGGAGATCAGCCGGCCGGCGACCTGGTGGCTGAGCTCGGGGTGCTCGCCGTGCTCGAGCGTCGCCGGGTCGTGCGCTGAGAGCACGTCCGCGATCCGCTCCCGCGTTGACCACAGCGTGACCGGCGGGTACGGGTCGATCCCTTCCGCGCGCAGACGCTCCAGCTTGGCGCGGCGTTCGTCGAATTCGACAGGCCCGTCCGGAGACGTCACGCCCTCTGATGACGCCACTCCGTCAGTGGCCGAGTCCTGCTTGCTCTCTTGTTCCTTGTCCTTCTGATCCGGGTCCCGTACAGGCATACAGACGATCCTCTCAACTGGGTTGCGCTTGTCAAGCGATCGAGCGGGATCTCTAGGCAACCGGACCCCGCGATCGCGCGCCCGGGGCACGCCGGGAAGGCGCGCCCTAGGCCATCGGCAGCGACATGCCCGCCGGTTTTCGCTCTGGGTCGGGCACGGGTGCGGCGGGCGTGACGGCGGGAACCCCGTTCGCCCCATTGGTCGCCCCGCCGGGAACCTGCACCAGCGGCAGCGTAGGCAGCGCCTGAAGCGGCGCCGGCGCCGCCATCGCGATCAGGCCGCGGGCCGCGTGGCGGATCGCCTGGGCGGCCGGGTCGTCGGGGTTCTCGATCACGAGCGGAACGCCGCTGTCGGCGTGCTCGCGCAGGGGCATCGTCAGCGGCACCTTGCCGAGCAGGGGCACGTCCAGCTCGTCGGCCAGCTCCTGACCGCCGCCCTCGCCGAAGATCTGGTAGCGCTCGCCGCTCGGGGTGGTGAAGCCGGACATGTTCTCGATCACCCCGCAGATCTCCAGATTGACCTTGTGCGCCATCTCGGCCGAGCGCCGCGCGACGCGCTGCGCCGCCGGCTGGGGGGTCGTCACGATCGCGAACTGTGCCTGTGGCAGCAGCTGGGCGAGCGTCATCGAGACGTCGCCGGTCCCGGGCGGCAGGTCGATCAGCAGGTGATCGAGCACGCCCCAGTCGACGTCCTGCAAAAACTGGGTCAGCGCCTTGTGCAGCATCGGCCCGCGCCAGACCACGGCGGCGTCCTCGGCGACGAAGAACCCGATCGACATGACCTTCACGCCGTGGGCCTCCAAGGGCAGGATTTTGCGCTCAGCCGATACCGGTGGGCGCGTGGAGCCCAGGCCGTACATGCGCGGGATCGAGTACCCCCACACATCCGCGTCGAGCACGCCCACGCGCTTGCCTTCGCCGGCCAGCGCAGCCGCCAGGTTGGCGGTCAGCGTGGACTTGCCGACGCCCCCCTTGCCCGAGCCGACGCACAGCACGTTGGCGACCCGCGCGAGCGCTCCGTCGGGGAGGCTGCCGCGCCCGAGCTTCTGCTGCAGGGCGGCCTTCTGAGCGTCGTCAAGCACATCGAAGTAGACGTTCACATGCGTGACCCCGCCGAGCGCGGCGACGGCATTCGTAACGGAGGTCTGGAAATGACCCTTGATCGGACATCCCGGCGTGGTCAGCGAGACGGTCACGTCGACGACGCCGTTGGCGGACATGTCGATCGAGCGCACCATGTCGAGCTCGACGATCGACCGCCTGAGCTCGGGGTCGATCACGCTCTCCAGGGCCTTACGGATCTGCTGTTCGTCGGTCACGGCTCCATTGTGGCAAACGCGAGCCGCGCCGCCTTAAAAGACCCGCGGACGGTGGGGGCCGCCCGCGGGTCAGGGAGGAGAGGGTCCTACTTCCGCCGGCGGGTTATGAGGCCGGCAGACTCTCCCGCGGCCCGGCTCTCCTGAATCCGGGGCGGGGTAAGCTCTGGTCGGATCAGACCAAGCTCTGGATGTGCCCCTGGAGGCGGTCCGCGAGCTCGGAGCTGTCCTGACGGCGCTTGCGCAGCTCGCGCTCGACGCTCGTCCGCGCTTTGCGCACTTCGCGCTCGACGCGCTTGCGGGCGGTGGCGCCGCGGCGCTCGAATTTACGCAGCTGCGCCTGTGTCTTGGAAGTCGCTCGAGTAGCTCGTGATCGTGTCGTTTACGCCCGAACGACCCGTTCGCGGGCGATCAGAGCCGCGCCGACGGGGATCAGGACCGCGCGCTCGACGTAGGAGGCTCTTGGCGGCGGATTCTTGGTGGCGGATGTCGCCGACCGCTGGCGGTGGTTGCGCGTTTGGCCGCGGCCGTCGATTTTCGCAGTTTCGCGGCGCGGGGGGATGTTGTGTCTGGCTGATGCCATGTACGGGACGTCTCCTTGTCGTGAGTTCCTCATGCGAAGAGGCGGTTACATTGCTCTCGTCCGGGGACTCGTCAACGAGCTTAGCACCGAACACCTGTTTGTAACCCGGCCCGAGGAGATTGTTACACGCGGCCGCCGGCTCCGGTGAATCCCTGTGAACAGCCGAGTCCGCGATCGAAGGCTTGTAACATCAGAACATGTGTTCGGGCCCTGAATCGACCCGAGCAAATGCTCCCTCAAGCGGCTCTCGGGCGCTCGCCCGCGCATGCCCGGGTGTGGCCCCGGATGTCCTCCAGGCCGGGACGCTGGCGCGTCAAGTCCGCGCGTGTCTCTCAGGCGGGGACGCGCACGCGATTGAGCCACAAGTCGGGTTCGGAGAGCTCCGCCGCGCTCGGCAACTCCCGAGGCGAGCGCCAGGCGATCGCCAGCGTCTCGGCGCCGCCGGCAGCGACGACCGCGTCGCAGAAGCGCCGGCCGACCTCGTACTGACGCATCTTCAACTCCAGGCCGAGCAGCCGCTCGAGCACGCGCCAGGGCAGCCCCCGGGCCTCTCCCCCGCCGGCGGGTCATCGCGGCGCGCAGGCGCGGCAGCGAGGGCAGGAACTCGGCGCCGACCGCATCCATCGTGTGCTCGGCGTGCCCCTCGATCAGCGACATCGTCGACTGCATCCGCTCGACCAGCGCCCAGCGCTCGTCGCCGAGCCCGATCCGCAGCAGTTCGCCGTGGCGCGCGCGGTCGATCAACGTCCGCAGCTCCTCGCCGCGCGCGCGGTCGAGCAGCGCACGGGGATCCGCCAGCCAGGACCACGAGTCCTCCCCGGTCGAGCCCTCTTCGGTCGAGGAGTCCCCGGCCGGAGCGATCCGCAGCCCGTCGAGCAGCTCGCGCAGCATCCCCCCGAGGTGCTCGCGCAGCCACGGCGCGCCCGAGAACTGCACGGCATGGGTGATCTCGTGGATCGCCACCCAGGCGATCAGCTCGTCGCGATCGACCCCCAGGTTGCGCGCGGCCGCCGCGAGGTTCGGCGCGAGCAGCAGCAGGCGCGGCGTGGCACCGAGGAGTCGAGCAGCGACAGGTCGTACTGGCCGAGCACGCGCTGGGAGAGCATCCCCGTCACAGCGCCCAGCTGGGCGCCGAGCACATGGCCGGAGGCGGTGCGCAACGGGCCCGACGCCGCGCCGCGGACCCGACAGCAGACCGGCGCCGGCGGTGCGCTCGTCGGGCTCGTCGCGTTCGTCCTCACCGAGGCGCTCCAGCGAGCGGATCGAGCAGGGGTCGCATCGTGAGCAGGTTCGCGGCGATCCAGCTCGACCGGTCGACCATCTCCAGGGGCGGCAGCTCGGCGGGAAGCTCGAGGCCGGTGTAGTCGCCGACGCGCCGCGCGAACTCGTGTGCGAGCGGCTGCACCGACCGACCGGCCAGTCCGCCGTAAGGAGGCGATCCGGCGATCAGCTCGCCGACTCGCTGAGCCGTGTCCCAGTCGATCGCGCGCGTCGAGGCCATAGACATATCCTAGGTGCGTGCCGGCATCGCCAGATAAAGGTTTGTCCCCGCCGCCCGACGCACCCCCGAACGCGATATCGGACGCGCCCCCGCACACGCCGCCGGCCGGGCCCTCAAGCGCGGCGCCAGAGGGGCCCCCGAAGGCACTCCCGAACGCGCGACCGGAGGCACCCGTGAATGCGGCACCGGACGCGCCGGCGAACGCGCGACCGGACGCACCCTCGCAAGCCCCACCCGCCGAGGCGCTGCCAGACATGGAGCGCGCGGAGGTCCGCGACGTCGTCGCCTGGACGCGCCTGCTCGCCGATCCCACCGACGCCTCGGCGGTCGTGCGCGCGCTGGCCCGACCGCCGATCGAGCTGCGCCAGGTCGACCTCGCGCGCGTGATCCAGATCGCCAGGCGGCGCAAGCTGGACATGGTGGCGGCGCTCGCAGCGGCGCTCGAGTCCCCGCAAGTGCCCCCCGAGGCGCGCGCGCGGATCCAGCGGTTCATGGAGCTGCACCGCGCCGCGACGGACGCGCTCGACGCGGGCCGCCCGGACCTGCTCGCCCGCGCCGCGCTGGGCGCCGAGCGCGACGAGCCACGCCGCGGGGAGTCGTCCGCGACGCGCCGCGACGGTCCCGAGGAGGCCCTGCGCGACATGCAGCGGATCGTGCGCGATCAGGTGCTGGCGGACATCGCGCGGATCGGCGCGCGCCTGAGCGAGCTGCGGCTGGACACCGACCTCGACATCTCACACGGCGTCGCTCGCTACCTGGAGCTGCTCAAGCTCTCCGCGCTCTCCCAGCGCCCGCCCGAGCAGGGCATTCACGACGCTCTCGCGGACGTGAACGCGCGGCTGCTCGCGGCGGTGACCGCGCTGCAGCGCGAGATCCTGCAGAGCTCGCCCCTGGACGGAACGCTGACCGCCGCGTTCGACGACGACTACGCCCCGGCGCCGGATGCCCACGACGGCGATGCGAGCGGCGTCGCCGGTGGTCGCAGCGAGGCGCGGACCGGCGGCTATGACGAGCAGACGGCGCGCATGCAGGCGGCGCGCGTGCAGGCCTCCTCCCCGCGCGGAGAGCCCTCGCTCGTGCCGTTCCTGCCGCGCCGGGGCGGGGGCCTGGCGCTGTCGGCCTCAGACGTCGAGACCTACCGGAGCTGCCCCCTGCGCTACAAGTTCGCCCGCGTCCTGCGCATCCCGACCGAGCCGACCCTCGGATCAGCGCTTCGGGATCGTCGTGCACCAGGTGCTCGAGCGCTATCACGCCGCGGGCGGAGACACGCTCTCCCAGCTGCTCGACCTGTTCGACGCCTGCTGGCGGCGGGGTGGGTTCCGCGACTCCGAGTCAGAGCGCGAGCTGCGCATGAAGGCGCGCACAGCGCTGGAGCGCTACCACGCGCGGCTGCACGGCCAGGACACCGAGCCCGTGTGGTTCGAGCGCCAATTCTCGCTGCGCATCGGTCCCCACCATCTGCGCGGGCGCGTCGACCGCGTCGATCGGCTGCCACCCGGTTTCGGCTCCGGACGCCGGCCCCGCGGGCACGGCGTCGCTGCGGCGGGCGTCGCCGCGGCGGGCCAGGCGGGCGGCGCGAGCGAACGGTATGAGCTGATCGACTACAAGACCTCCCGCCCCCGCACCGCCGAGCAGCTGCGCGACGACGTCCAGCTGTCGCTCTACGCGCTCGCGGCGCGCGAGTCCTGGCATCTGGACGCGGCAAGCCGGGCCTACTACTACGTGCTCGACGATCTCGTCGTACGCCTGCCCGACGACACCGACGAGGATCGCGTGAGCGCCACCGTGCTCGAGGTCGGCGAGGGCATCATGGGCCAGCGGTTCGAGCCCACCCCGTCGCGAGCCGCCTGCTCGATCTGCGACTTTCGGATCGTCTGCCCGGCGGCGGAGCGGTAGACCGCTCCCGCAGGCTCCCGCGCACGCGGGCTCCGGCGCCGGTCAAGGCGTGAATGCGCGATGCCGATAGATCGGTGATGAGCAACAGCATCACGCCAGTCCCCGTCGAGCAGCTCGACGCGCCGGCGGCTGACCGCGAGGTCTCCGCCGCGGATGAGCGCTCTGCCTCCGCTGCGGATGAGCGCTCTCTGCCGCTGGGCGAGCGGCGCGCCGGCGAGCGCACGGGCAAAGGCGTCTACCCGGCGCGCAAGAGCGGGCGCTCGAGCCGGATGATCGGCGAAGTGGTCGTCGATCTCGGGTTCGCCGACCGCGACACTGTCGAGGAGGCGGTGCTGCTCGCGCGCGAGCAGGGCAAGCCCACCGGGGAGGTGCTCGTCGGGCAGGGCGTCCTGCGCCACGACCAGCTGGCCCGGGTGGTGGCCGAGCGATTTGGGCTCGACTACGTCGATCTTTCGGTCTACGACCTGGACATGGGCGCCGTGCACCTGATCGGCGCCGAGGCCGCCAAGCGCTACAAGGCCGTGCCGGTCGGGTTCACCGAGGACGGCGCGCTGCTGCTGGCGATGGCCGACCCCACGAACGTGCTGACGATCGACGATATCGCGATGATCACCGGCCGGCGGGTGCGCGTGGCGGTCGCCTCGGTCGAGGATCTCGCGCCTGCTGCTGACAAGCTTACCGGGCATGGAAGGCTCGATCGAGGACATCGTCGACGAGGAGCCCGACGCTCAGGCCGAGCTCGAGCCGGGCACGCTGGCCGAGGAGGCCGACCAGGACGCGCCGATCATCAAGCTGGTCCACTCGATCATCGCCCAGGCGGTCCAGCACGGCGCCTCGGACATCCACATCAGCCCCGAGGAAGGCGACGCGAAGGTGCTGTTCCGCGTCGACGGGGTGCTGGCTCCAGCGGCGACGGTCCGCCGGCGGATGGTCGCGGGCGTGATCTCGCGGATCAAGATCATGGGCGACCTGGACATCGCCGAGAAGCGCGTCCCCCAGGACGGCCGCTTCGCGCTGACCGTCGAGGGCCGGCGCGTGGACATCAGGGTGGTCTCGCTGCCGCTGGTGCACGGCGAGGCCGTCGTGCTGAGGATCCTCGACAAGGGAGTGACGGTCGAGTCGCTGCAGTCGCTCGGCATGGGCCCGGACGAGCTGAGACGCTTCGAACACGCGATCTCCAAACCCAACGGCGCGATCCTCGTGACGGGGCCGACGGGGTCGGGCAAGTCCACGACGCTGTACGGGGCCCTGAATGTGCTCAACGACGGCGAGCGCTCGATCCTCACGATCGAGGACCCGGTCGAGCAGCGAATGGCGGGGGTCAAGCAGATGCAGATCGCCCCCAAGGCCGGGGTCACCTTCGACGTCGGCCTGCGCTCGATGCTGCGCGCCGACCCCGACGTGATCATGGTCGGGGAGATCCGCGACCGCGAGACCGCCCACATCGCCGTGGAGGCGGCGCTGACCGGGCACCTCGTGCTCTCGACGCTTCACACCCGCGACGCGCCCAGCGCGTTGGGCCGGCTGCTGGACATGAGCATCGAGCCGTTTCTCATCTCCTCGGCGATCGACTGCATCGTCGCCCAGCGGCTCGTGCGGATGCTCTGCACGCACTGCCGCCGCCCCCAGCAGCTCTCGGAGGAGGTGCTGGCCGAGCACGGCCTGACGGGGGCGCAGCCGTATGAGGCGGTGGGCTGCTCGCGCTGCGGGGGCAGCGGCTATCGGGGGCGGGTCGGGCTGTATGAGGTGATGACCGTGAGCGAACGCATCCGCTCGCTGGTGCTCGCACACGGCTCGGTCGACGACATCGCCGCGGCCGCCGAGGCCGACGGGCATGGCGCGGCTGCGCGACGACGGCATCGCCAAGGTGCGCGCCGGGCAGACCTCGATCGCCGAGATCGAGCGCATGACCAGCAGTTTGCTGTCGTAGGGCCAGGTCGGCGGCGTCAGCCAGGGCTCGAACGTTCGACTTTAGCGACGACGCTCTCCACCAGAGACCGAACATGCTTCTGGCGCCCGCTCTCCACCGGCAGGTCTCCTACGCGGCGTAACAGCTCCTGCGGCTGCACCACGTCGTGGCGTATCGCATCCTCGGCAAACTGCATGTCGCGCTCTCTGCCGGCTGTGAGCTTCGCCAGCACGAGATCGTGGGCTTCCATGCACCAGCCGGTGGCTTGCGCGTCGTGGCCCGCCAGCAGGGGGACACGCACGGGTACGAGTCGTTGCTCCCATCGGGCGGGCGCCTTGGCCGTCTCGGGACCGACTCCGTGCGCGTAGTATCCAAAGGTCTCGTGGAACTGTGATCCGTCGCCCATGGCGCCGTCGATCTCGATCGCCTTCTCGGGTCGTTCGCGCGGGTATACGTCGGCCTCCTGGGAGAACAGAAGGGCATCCGGCGCTTGTGGGAATTGGCCGAGGATCGCCTGGCTGCCGACGACGACGATCTCGTTCTCGCCCGCCACGGTAGCGGCCGCCCTGATGACATGCTCGAGCTCGTCGCGCTTCATGTGGACATTGCTCCTACCGCGGCGAGCACGCATCGGCGCTCCGGTTCGCTGAGGGTTCCGGCGAACGGTGAGCTTTGGCGCAGGCCGCGCATGCGAGCGGTGTCCGCGCCTATCAGGCGCGCGATCTGAGCTGGCGGTTTGCTGAGGATCTGCTCCCACTGCTGGGCGTAGCGCGGGTCGATCCTGGCCTGTGAGCGCCATCGCGCCAGCCGGTTTTGGGCGTCCCGGACGGTCTTTGCGTCCAGGCGTTTCGCCACCGCGCGGTGGTAGGCCAGACTGCGCAGCTCGGCGCCGCGATGCCCCTCCGCATGGTCACCGTGACGGCGCTCTGAGTCTGTCAGCAGCTCGGAGGTGCTCAGGCGCTTCGCCTCGGACCGGCGCTGGCGCAGGACCGAACCGAGTGGGTGACGGTCGCGGGGGTTCGCCAGGCGGCGCTCACGTACCGCCTCGATCAGGTCCACGACCGCGTGCAATGAGATCTCGCGGCGTCCGGAGCGCGTTACGAGGGCCGCGACGTCGCCGGTGGCGACCCAGCGGTCGAGCGCTGTTTGACTGACACCCAGCAGGCGCGCGGCCGCGGCACGCGTGACCGTCGGGCCGGCCATCTGCTCCAGGTCGGCTCGCGCCGCCGCGATGTCCTCGCGCTCGGGCGACGCCACTCCTTCGCCTTCGGCCCGTTCAGCCCGGCGCAGCCTGACCACGTTGCCGATCAGGCGCTCTTTCTCGGCAATGGCGCTCATGGACGACGTCTCATGGGAGTATGCTACATCATATTGAGAATAATCACTGTTTTTCTCAATCTAGCTGCTACGACCCCAGCAGCAATGAGATGCGCAGCGTTCCGTTCGGGAACGCAACACCGGCGAATGAGTACGCCTCATACGAGCGCCCGCCGTAGGAGACGGTCCCTCGATCGGGCACGGCCGCGGGACCGGGGCTGAGCGTGCCCTGCACCTGCCGGCTCCCGACGCGCATCAGCACTTCGGCCCCCGTGAACAGGTGCGCGAGCTTGAGGTAGCCGGCGTCGTCCTGAATCGCCATCTCGAAGTGGCCGACCACCCGCCCGCCGCTGCGCACGACGCCGTGGACGGGGGCCAGCACGTACGGCCCGCCGACGTCCACGAGCAGGCGTCCGCCGACCGTCGTCACGCGCACGCGGACCACGTGGATGTGTTCTCTGAAGAATCCGATGATCGCGGCGCGCGTGGCCGCCTCGTCGCCGGCCGCGACGGCGCGCCGGAAGGCGGATGAGCTTTCGAGGTGGCGCAGCGTCGCCTGCACGTCCGGGCTGTGCAGCTCCTCCTCATAGATCAGTTCGCCGACGTGTCCGAGTGTTTCCACGCGCGCCTGCGCGGCTGAGCCCGGGCACGCGATCGCCGTCGCCGGGACGAGCAGCACGATGCGCAGCGCCCCTGACGGGTAGACGGCGCCGGTCAGCGTGACCGTCTGATAGCTCTTGCCGGCGAGCGTGACCGGTCCCGCGGTTGGCGCGTTCGCGGGAAGCGAGCCGCCGATCGTGCCGGCGAGCCGGCGGGCTCCGGGGGCACCGCCGGCAGCGCCGGGGGCAACGCTGGCGGAGCCGGTCCTCAGCAGCACCTGCGCGCCGGTGACCTGGTGGACGACCTGCAGGTAGGTGCGATCCGCTTGGGTCGACAGCACATACGTGGCGGACGTGCCCGGGATCGCGCCGCGGACGGGGGCGATCGCCGCGCCGGAGCCGGCCTGGGCGAATACGCGCCCACCGCGCAACACCTCGACGCGGACGATCTGGCCCAACAGCAGTTCCCGCAGCGCGGCCCGGGCGGCGGTCGCGTTGCCGGCGTTGATGGCCGCGGCGAGCGCGCTGGAGCTCTGCATGCGGTGCACGGCCTGGGCGACGTCCCCGCCGGTGGCGGCCTCGTGGTAGATGCGCCCTGCGACCGTGCCGAGCGTGCCCGCGACCGTTGCCGCGCAGGTTGCAGTCGCGGGCGCGGGCGCGGGCGCGGGCGTTGTCGTTGAGGCGACGCTCCCCGAGGACGCTCCGCTCACGGGCAGCCCCGCGGCGGTCGCGGTGCTGTGCGTGGCGTTCGCCGAGCCACAGCCGGCGAGCAGGCCAAAGATTATGAGGACCGCGAGGACTCCTCGCAGTCGGTGGCCGCGACGCTGCTGGGCGCCGCGGTCGCTGGGCGTTGGGTTCACTCCTCAGATCGTAAACCGCTCGTGGCGCGGTCGGTGTGGTTTCGCCGGCGAGGCGTTCCCGACGGACAGATGGGCTCTCGCCGGCGGGTGAGCAGGGCCTCGCGCGTGCTTGGCGAGGCCCCCGCCGAGCGGTGCGCTACTTCTTCTTCTTCTCCTTCTTCTTCTTGGACCCCTTTTTGGAGGTTTTCTTTTTGCCGTTTGTCTCCTTGCCCTTCTTGCCTTTCTTCTCGCCCTTCGCGCCCACCGTGACCAGCTTGGGGTTCAGGCGCGTGAAGCCCGAGTTGGCGGTGTGCGGGCAGCCCGTCGGGCGGCCCAGGTCGAACGGCCCGGAGATCGCCTGCGTGACGACGCCTTTTTCGAGATACGCGTAGGTCACCGTCAGCAGCGGATCCACGCGCGGTTCGGCGCAGATCTTGGTGCCGATCGCGAACTGCCCGGCGATCGTCTCATACCAAAACTTGGTCGCACCGACGCAGTTGTCCGCATAACCGGGGACTTCGCTGGAGCAGGAGAACGTGTCGGTCAGCGGCTTGCCCGACGGGATGTTGCTCACCAGCGGTGCCGCCTCTACGCCCGTCACGGGAATCTGCGCCTGCAGCTGGTAGCCGGTGATCGGGCCGTTGCAGTGGAACGAGTACGCCACCTGCTGTTCTTCGCTGCCCACTTCGGGCGTTCCGGCGGCGACGGCGCCGAAGCAGGAGTAGTTGTTGGGGTTGGCTTCTTCGGCACGGCTGATCGCCGGGGTGGCGAGCAGCAGGGCGAGCGAGCAGCCCACGAGCGCGAGGAGCCACCACGTGGCTTTGCGGTGGGCGGGGTGTCCTAGTGCGTGCAACGTGGGTCTCCTTCGTCGGGTTGGGATGACTGCGACTGCGGTCGTGTCAATGCAGCAGCCCGGACAGGCTCTGCTTGGGTGAAGTCGGGTCGTACTTTGTGCTCGGCCGCGAGCCGGCGCGGGCGAACGGCGAGAGCAGCAGGACGCCCACGGGGGGCTCGCTGCTCAGCGTCGCGGTCGCCGCGCCGGCGGGCAGGCTGGACGCGGTGGCGTTGCCGATTGCGCCGAACGTGATCACGATCAGGCCGTGTTCGCGGTAGGCGGCGCTCGATGTGAGCGACGGGACCGTCGCTTTGAGGAATTCGTCGGCCGCGCTCAGCGCGCCCGCGGTTTCCGGCGCGCACTGCGCCCCGGCCACGCCTTCCGGACAAGGAGGCTCCACGATCGAGTCCAGCGTCTGCGGCGGTTCGCCCGAGAGCAGCCCCGCCTCGCTCGCCAGCGCGCTGGCGTCCAGCGATGAGTAGCCGCTCAACAGCGCCCCGGCGGGTACGAGCTGGGAGTCGATGTAGGGGGCGGCGCTCGGCTGGGCCAGCGCCTGCGCGAACGTACCGCCGGTGAGCGTGATCAGCCACACGTGCGTGACCGGCGGCAGCGTCGTCTGCTTGGCGTTTCCTTCGCCGGTCGTGCCGGTGGGCGTTTTGGACGTCTTCGGAGCCGAGGTCGCGGGCGTGATGGCGCTTGCCGGTGCTTTCGTCCGGGTCGTCGCGCTCGCGCCGGTGCTCGCGGGCGCCGTTGCCGGCGTCGCCGCGGGTGTGACCGGCGGCGGATTGACGGTCTGCGTCTGCGCCCGCGGGCTCGCGTGGCCTGCGCCGGCGACCGCGAGGGCGGCTATCGACGGCAGCAGCAGCGGGATTCGCTCACCCGCGAGCGAGGTTTCCGGGGTGGGGCCGATCGCCGCGCCGACCGCCACGCCGATGGCGAGCATCCCCGCCGCCAGCGCGGCGGTGACGCGCAGCGAGGGCAGGCGCGGCACGTCGCTCGGCGGGGGTGCCGGGATCTCGGATGCAGGGACCTCTGTCGCTGGAACCTCTGGTATGGGGTCGTCGGGTGTGGGTGGCATCTGCTCGGGTTGGGTTGGTTTGGCGATCGAGAACCGGCGCACGGGGCGTCCTTCTGCATAAACTAGCCTATTTAGATCGAAGTAATGAGGAATATGGTACGTTCTTTGCCCAGGCACTGTCAACCACTTGAAACGGAGTCCCTGTTCATGAACCGAAATCGCCGCCCAAGACAACTGAGGGCGTATCCCGTTAGGCCCGCACGTCTGGATGCGCCCGATGGCCTTCGCGGGGCTTTGTCCTCGGGCTCGACATGGGCCCACCATGCCTTCGCCCTTGCGTCCGCGCCCCGCTCGACCCTAGAACGCCCCAGCCGCACGTTCCTATCGAGATACGCCCTGAGACGCCTGTCCCTCGCCGTGGTGGCGGCAGGTGCACTGGTGATCGCCGCGGCGCCCGCGACCGCACTGGCGGCCCCGACGATCTCAATCAGCGGCGCCACCGCGTCGTACCCGCTCGTGTCGCTGCTCGCCCAGAAGTACGTCAAGCTCAAACCACGCACGGTCAAGTTCAAGATCGCCCAGGGCGGGACGACCGTCGGGATCAACGACGTTGCGAACAGCCGCGTGTCGATCGCCGACGTCTCGCGCGATCCGCTGCCGACCGACCCTCCGGGCCTGGTCTTCTACCCGATCGCCAAGTACGGGATCTGCGTGGTCACCAACAAGGCCAACACGCTCAGCAACCTGACTCCTGCGCAGGTGATCTCGATCTTCACCGGCAAGACCCGCAGCTGGAGCCAGGTTCCCGGCGCGAGCGCCAGCGGGACGATCGACCTGATCAGCCGCACCTCGGTCGCCGGCGTGCTGACGAGCTTCCAGACGCTGCTGCTGGAAGGCAAAACGGTCTCGAAACTCGCCTCCGAACAATCCTCCGAGGGCCTGCTGCGCCAGGCGGTCGAAAGCGATCCGAACTCGATCGGCTTCCTGTCCAACTACCAGGCGGCGCTGGGCTCGCTCAACCAGGTCAGCTACAACGGGGTCGCCTGCAACAAGTCGACCGTGGCCTCGGGTCCTATGCCGGCATCGCGCGGTTCTACGAGGTGACACGCGGTCAGGCGACCAGCTTCGTCGCGTCGTTCATCAGCTGGATCGCGAAATCGCAGGCTGCGCGCAAAATCATCGAAAGCCAGTGGGTGCCGCTCACCTCGTGAGTCCGGATGCCCTTGGCGACGTGGTATGGAGATCCCCGATCTGAGATCCCCGATCTGGGCACTCGCCGCCAGGCAATCCCGAATGGGACCTGAGCTGTGATCGAACGGTTGCGCAACCCCTGGCCTGATCACCGCGCCGAGCGTACGCTCGGCGCGGTGTCGCTGCTCGTGGGCGTGTGCGTGATCGTGATGATCGCGTTCGTGGGCGTCCGCGCGTGGCCGATCTTCGAGCACGACGGCCTGTCCTGGCTGGGGCCGGGAGGGGAACTGAAGACGGAGTTCGCGAACATGCAGGCCACGGGCGTGAACCCGCCCGCCTCGGCCTTTCATCTGAACGCCTGGCCGCTCGTCTACGGGACGCTCTTGACCACGGGCATCGCGGTCCTGCTGGGCGTGGCGATCGCGGTGCTCTCGTCGATCTTCATCGTCGAGCTGGCGCCGGCGCGGCTGCGTAAGACCGCGATCCCGGTGATCAGGCTGCTGGCATCCGTGCCGTCGGTCATCTACGGCCTGATCGGGATCCTCGTGCTCGTGCCGTTCGTCGGCAACGACCTGATCGGCGCTTCGCAGAAGGCCTCGGTGCAGAACACCGTCGAGCTCACCGGCGCCGGCCTGGGGGTCACCGCCGTGATCCTGACCGTGATGATCACGCCGATCATGATTGCGCTGATCTGCGAGGCGCTCGTGGCCACGCCGAAGTCCTGGCGCGAGGGGGCGGTGGCGCTCGGATTGAACCCGCTGCGCGCGGTGCTAGCCGTGACGCTGCGCGCGATTCGCCCGGCGATCGTCGCCGCGGCCGTGCTGGCGACCGCGCGCGCGCTGGGCGAGGCGGTGATGATCCAGATGGTCTCCGGCGGGAGCTTCTTTGAGCCGAACCTGTCCCACGGGCTGCCGATCTTCCTGTATGAGCCGCTGCGCACGCTGGCATCGACGATCGTCGACTTCCATGAAGGCGTCGGCGCCCCGGCCCTGAGCGCGACGCTGTATGCGTTCGCCGCGCTGCTGCTGTTCTCCGCGTTCGTGCTGTCGATCGCGGGCTACCTGATCAAGCTGCCGCTCCGCAAGTACCAGGCGCAGGCATGAACGCGCATGGCGGCGCTGGATCGGCGTCCTACCGATCGGTGATCGGAGGGATCACCGATCGGCCAGCACATGTGCAAAGCACACTTCGCTCGGTGCGTCCTGGACCAGCTTGCCCTGCGCGTCCATGCCGGCGTTGTGGCGAGATAGAAGGGCGTTGGCGATGAGCGTGTTCGCCCCAGACCTGCAGTCCGGTCCCCGGCCGAGCTCCAAGCGCGGGCGGCGCTCCTCGCTGTGGACCTGGCGCTGGGGCGATCGCCTCGTGCTGGCCTGCGCGTGGACGGCGGGCCTTGGGCTGTGCCTGATCGCCGCGGCGATCGTCATCTACATGGGCTGTCGCGGGATCGAGTACCTGCGCCCGGGACTGCTGTTCACACGACCCGCGACCAGCACCTCGCAGACCCATACCGGGGGCATTCTCGACCCCCTGATCGGCACCCTGCTGCTGACCGCGATCGGCATCGCTCTCGCGTTTCCATTGGCTGTGTGCAGCGCAATCTGGATCGCCGAGTACGGGCGGCCGAGCTGGCTGGCGCGCGTGGTCGAGTCGAGCATCGAGATCGTCGCCGGGCACTCCGGACATCGTGCTCGCGCTGTTCGGGCTGGCGATCTTCCAGCTGAGCTTGTTCGCGCCGCTGTCGTTTCGCGCCGAAGGCGGAGGGGTGTACGGCAGATCGTTCATCGCGGCCGGGGCGATGATGTCGCTGATCGCGCTGCCACCCCTGTTCGTCGCCACCCGGGACGGGCTGAAAGCCGTGCCCGCGCACATGCGCGAGGCGGCGTTCGCCCTGGGCAAGACTCGGATCGCGACGATCCGCCGGGTCCTGCTCCCGAGCGTGCGGTCGAACATCGCCACGGGCATGACCCTCGGCATCAGCCGCATCATCGGCGACACAGCCATCGTGCTGCTCCTGCTCGGCAGCACGCTTCGGATCGAAGCCCAGGGCTCGGTCCCCGGCCTGAACGTGCTGAGGGGGACGGGCTCGGCGCTGACGAGCTACGTGTACGAAAACTCGCCCGCCGGCGAAGGCGCGGCCCCGCAGAAGGCCTACGCGGCGGCGTTCGTGCTGCTGGTGTTCGTGCTAGTCCTGAACCTGCTCGTCGACCGCATCGGTCGTTCCCGTGCGCAGGCCACCGGCTTGTCTGTGGCGGAGGGGATCGTATGAGCAGGTGCGGTTCGTCCATCTTTCCCCACAACGACCAAAAATCTCGCTAACCTCATAGGTCTGATGCACAAGATTAGCTTGATCGAGAATGTGCGAGCATGAGCCCTGAGGAGCTGCTGCTCATGGAAGACCCGCGGATGCCGCGTGATCCGGAGCTGGACGCATCTCCCGAGGCCGCGGTGCCGCCGGTGCGCACGATCGTGCTCGACCGTCCGCCCGTACCCGTCGCGCCAGGAGTACGCGAGCGCAACCCGCTGCGCGGGCCCCTGCCTTCCACTACCGGTCCCGAGCGGCTGCGCCTGAGCGAGGTCAGCATCGCCTACGGTGGCAAGCCCGCGGTCAAGGAGGTGTCGCTGTCGATCCACCAGGGCGAGGTGCTCGCGCTGATCGGCCCTTCGGGCTGTGGCAAGACGACGCTGCTGCGCACGCTCAACCGCCTGACCGAGCTGACCCCCAGCGCCGCGCGCGCCGGGCGGGTGCTGCTCGACGGCGAGGACATCCACGAGCTGCCGGACACGACGCTGCGCGCGCGCGTGGCGATGGTCTTCCAGCAGCCCAATCCCTTCCCGATGTCGATCTTCGACAACGTCGCCTTCGCCCTGCGCGAGCAGTCGCGCAAGCGCCCGCGCCGGCGCGAGCTGGAGCCGCTGGTGATCGATGCGCTGCGCCGGGCCGGGCTCTACGAGGAGGTCGCGCGACGATCTCGACCGCCCCGCGCTGCGCCTGTCCGGCGGCCAGCAGCAGCGGCTGTGCATCGCCCGCGCGATCGCCCCCCGCCCGGAGGTGCTCTTGATGGACGAGCCGTGCAGTGCGCTCGACCCGATCTCGACAGGGGTGATCGAGGAGCTGATCGGCGAGCTGCGACGCGAGCTCGCCGTCGTGATCGTCACCCACAACCTCGCCCAGGCGCGCCGGGTCGCCGACAGGGTCGCGTTCATGTACCTCGGCGACCTCGTCGAGTACGGCAGCACCGACGAGGTGTTCTCCAAGCCGCGAGCCGCGCGCACGCGCGACTACGTTCGAGGCGCGTTCGGATGACGATGATGGTCCCGCCGGATCGTCCGACGGCCTCGGCCGGGGCGGTTCGCCGCCTGGGTGGCGCCCGTCGCCAGACGAGGGCGTGGCGGCCGTGAGCCTCGCGCCCGTACCTTCCGAGCCGGACGCCGGCGCGAGCTGCGCGAACTGCTCCGCCCCGCTCGCGCCCGACCAGCGCTACTGCCTGGCGTGCGGACAGCCCGTCTCGCCCGTGCGGCTCGCGTTCCTGGACGTGCTCCAGGCCGAGGCCCAGCCCTATGGCGCGGCGGCGAGTCCGGTCGGCTCGCTCCCGCCCGGGTACGCCTCAGTGATCGAGCCCGCCTCCGGGTCCTACGCGTGGATGCGCCGCTACTCGGGTCTGTTCGGCCTGCTCTCGGTGCTGCTGCTGGCGATCGTCGTCGGCCTGCTCGTCGGCCACTGGGTCACGCAGAGCAAAGCGCCCAGCCAGCAGGTGCTGCGAGTCGAGGGTCTTCCCAGCGCCGCCGCCACGCCACTCGCCGCGGCGAGTGGCACGACCGCGACCGGGACGACAGCGGCAACCACGACCCCGACGAAACCCGCCGCGAGTGCCGCGACATCGAGCAGGGAAACCGCCAAGACCGAAGCGCACGAAGCTCAGGAAGCCAAGGCGATCGAAAAAGCGCCGCCCCCGAAAGCGGTCAAACAGACCTCCACCAAACTGAAGAAACTGCAGTCCACGCACGGTCGCAAGCACGAGGAAGAAATCAACAAGCTCGGCAACCAGCCGATCGAAACGGGCGGCTGATGAGCACCCTTTCGCTGACCCCCGCCGGCGGGCCGATCGTCCCCGCCGGGTCGATGGCCGAGCTGCGCCGCCGTCGCTACGAGCTGGCCCAGCGCGTTGCGGCGCTGACCTGGGATCTGGGCGGGCTCACCTATGAAATGGCCGTCCGCGACCACTACCGCCTGGACGTTCTGGCCCGTCGTTCCGCCGAGCTGCAACAGGCCGACGCCGAGCTCGGCGAGATCCAGCGGCTGCTCGCCAGCGCCGAGGCGGGCGTGCACGGCCAGTGCCGCTCCTGCGGCGCCGTCCACAGCCGCGGCGCCGCCTACTGCTGGCACTGCGGCGCCCAACTGCTGTCCGAGGCGCGCCCCGCTGCCGTGCCGGTCGAGGATTCGGATTCGGCTCCGGGCAGGCCGGCGGCGGGGTAAGGATCAGGCTGGGGGCTGCTCGGCGGGCGCCGAGGGCGTCGCGACGGGCTCGGCGACCGCGACCGGAGCCTGTGCGGCAGGCGGTTGTGCGGGGGTCTGGACCGACTCAGGCTGCTGTTGGCTTGCGGGAAGAGTCGGCTGCGAGTTGTGCATCTCGCCCGTGATCGACGTCTTGAATTCGCGCATCCCGCTGCCGAGAGAGCGGCCGATCTCCGGCAGGCGTCTGGCCCCGAACACGAGCAGCAGGATCACCACCAGAAATGCGATGTGCAGTGGATTGTCGAGTCCCATCGCTCTTTCCAGTCTAGACCATTCTCAGGGCTCCTCCACAGATTCCTGCTTTATGACCGGTCCCGCGTTTGTCACGAACGCCTTGCCGTCGAATGCCTCGCCATCGCGGATCAGCCCGATCCGTCATCCCTCGCCGCCTGGCTACCTTCCGCGGCGACCGCTGTGTCGCGGCCGTCGCGCAGCGCCTTGCGCACCAGCTGCGCGGCGATCAGCAGGATCAGCGCCGCGAACGCCATGCGCAGAACCGCCCCCGACAGCGCGTTGGCCACAACGACCCCGCCCGCGACCCCCGCGATCGACAGCACGCCCACGAGCACCGCGTCGCCGCGGCGCACGTTGCCATAGCGGTCCTGGCTCAGGGCCCCCACCACCGCCACGGGCACGATCGCCAGCAGCGAGGTCGCCTCGGCCTCGTGCTGGGTCAACCCGACGACGATCACGAGGCCCGGCACGAACAGCACGCCCCCGCCCACGCCCAGCAGCCCCCCGAGCACGCCGGCGGCCACGCCGATCAGGATCAGCCAGATCATCGCGCAGCTCCCACGACCCCGTCTACAGGCGCGCCGATCGGCATGGTGCGGGCGCGGATCATTGCAGCACCAGCTCGACCGCCGAGGCCACCAGCACCGCCGCGAACAGCAGCGCTATGACCCGCACGTGCATGCGCTGTTGCAGCCACGTGCCGAGCAGCACGCCGCCCACGGCGGGGATTCCGACCAGCAGGGCGTCGAGCACGTGCACATTGCCGTAGGCGCCCTGCACCGCGGCGGCGAACGCGGCGATGAACACGATCGCCGCCAGCGAGGTCCCCGTCGCCTCGCGCTCGCCGTAGCCCAGCCAGAGAACCAGCAGCGGCACGATCACGGTCCCTCCGCCGACGCCGAACAGCCCGCTGAAGAGGCCCGCGGCGCTGCCGATCGCCACGAGCTTCAGGGTTCGATGCGATTCGGCCACGCCGAGCGCCATACTAGTGTCGTGTCATCCGCCGCGACGCTCGCCACGGCGCTCGAGCCGCTTCGCTCCGACCCGTCCCACGCCGCGGTCCTGCTCGACATCGACGGCACGCTGGCGCCGATCGTGCGCCACGCCGCCGATGCGCACGTGCCCGAGGCCACGCGCACGCTTTTGATCGAGATCGCCAAGCGCTATCGCATCGTCGGCTGCATCAGCGGCCGACGCGCCGGCACCGCCCGCCAGATCGTCGCGATCGGGACGATCGCCTACATCGGCAATCACGGCGGCGAGCTGCTGCTGCCCGGCGCCACTTCCCCGAGCTCGACCCGGAGCTCGCCGCGTGGGCTCCGCGCGTGCGCGCTTTCGCCGCCGCCGCATACACACCCGAGCGCCAGCGGCTGCGTGTGCGCAGCGAGGACAAGGACACGATCGCCGCCTTTCACTGGCGCGGCGCTCCCGACGAGGCTGCAGCCGCGGCGTCCGCGGCAGCGGACATCGCTCGCGACGCCGCCGAGCAGGGCTTCGCCGTGCACTGGGGACGCAAGGTCCTGGAGGTGCGCCCCCCGGTCGAACTGCACAAGGGTCTCGGCATCGCCGCGCTGCTGCGCGGCCAGGACGTCTCGGCGGCGGTCTACGTGGGCGACGACAACACCGATCTCGATGCCTTTCGCGGCCTGCGCTCGCTGGTGCAGAGCGAGCGAGCTCTCCCACGCTGTCTGCGTAGCCGTCGACTCCGACGAAACGCCTCCCGAGCTGGCCGCCGAGGCCGACCTGCTCGTCGACGGCGCGTCCGGGGTACGGGGCCTGCTCGAGGCGCTGCTGGGCCCGTAGGACGTGCGCTTCGTCGAATTCCTCAAGACGACCGTCCTGCTCAGCGCGGGGGCCGCGACCGCGCTGGCCGCCGTCACCGTGCTCGCGATCGCGGGCTCGCAGGCGAGCTCGAGCTCTCAGGAGCGCCTCATCGCCGTCGCCCTCGGCTGGTGGGTCATCGCCGCCCTGATCGGCCTGCGCCTCGGCCGCCGAGCGGAGACCAACCCGCCGATCGCCCACCTGCTCGCCGGGGCGCGGGCCAGCACCGTCCTGCCCGAGCATAACCCCGGCGCGATCCTGCTCAACCGCCTATGGCCACTGCTCGCGTTCACGCTGATCGCCGGCGGTCTCGCGTTCCTGGCTCCTCAGATCCCCGGCATCGCCGTCGGCTTCGCGATCATCTGGGCGCTCGCCTGGCGCCGCCAGCACGCAGCGGTGGCCGCCATCGAGGAGCGCGACGGCGTCTGCTTCTACGTGCTGCGCACCTCCCCATTTCAGCCGATCGTCCTGCAGCGCACGCCCGGCTTCAAAGCGCTGCGCCCCGAGCCCACCAACGGCGCCGTCACCTGATGGAGCCCGCGGGTGCCGGCTCGGTGGACGTCCTGATCGTCTCACTCGGCTCGACCGCGGGGTTGCGCGCCGCCGACGCCGAGCTCGCCGGCTCGCTGCGCCGCGCCGGCGCGTCCGTCGCGCTCGTTGCCGCCGCGCCGCCCCGCCCGCTGCGCACGCTCGCCCTCACCGACCTGTCCTGGGCCCTGGCCGCGCGCCGCGCCGCCGCCCGCGGCCTGGCCGAGCACCGCCCGCGCGCGATCGTCTACTCCTCGACCACCTCATCGCTGTGCTGGCCCCGTTCTGGCGCGATCCGCTTCGACGCGCCCTCCGCCGGCAACCGTCCCGGGCGCCATGGTCTCTGGCAGCGACCGCTGGAGCGCCGCCGCCTCTCCGGGGCGCCGCTGCTGTTGCCCTGGAGCGCCGGCGCTCTACAGGAGGTTCCCGCCGCCGCGCGCGCCGGCGAGCGCGCGCTGGTGGTGCCCGTCCCGGTCGAGCCCTCCGGCCCGCCGGCCGGCGTCCGCGACATCGCGGCGATCGCCTACGCCGCCAACCCGCTCAAGAAGGGCCTGGACCGCATCCTTGCGGCCTGGCGGCGCGTTCGCCGCCCGGACGAGCGTCTCTTTGTCGCGGGCGCCGATGCCGGCGAGCTGACCCGCGCCGGCATCCCCGTGCCTGCGGACGAGCGCGTATGTGTCACCGGCCCGCTCCCGCCCGAGGAGTACCGCGCGCTGTTGCGCCGCGCCCGCGTCTTTCTCTGCGCCCCCCGCCGCGAGGACTATGGCCTCGCTCAGCTCGAGGCCCTCGCCGACGGCTGTGAGCTGGTCACCACTCCCGCGCCGGGGCCCTACGCCGCGCTTCCAATCGCCCGCTCGCTGGACCCGCGCCTGGTCGACGAGGATCTCGCCGCGGCGTTGCGCACCGCCCTGGAGGATCCCAGGCCCGACTACGGCGCTCGCGCCGCGTCCGCGCTCTCGTCCTTCACCCGCGCCGCCGGCGATCGCATCGTGGCGGAGGAGCTGCTGCCGCGCCTGCTCCAAGGGCGAGGGTGGATGCGCCCGATTTCGGGGCTTGTCCTCGGGCTCGACATGGGCCCACCATGCCTTGCCCTTGCGTCCGCGCCCCGCTCGACCCTAGAACGCCCCAACCGCACGTTCCTATCGGGATACGCCCTCAGGCTGACGGTGCGTTTGCGCATGCTCTGAAGCTCAGCCCACGGCCGCGTGTTCGCCACGTCCTGCTGTGTCAACCACCCCCGCCTGGCTGTGGCGATGCCCCAGCGCATGTTCTGCAACGTCACGGTTTTGTGCGCGTCGGAGTCGATCACGATCGTCACGCCCGCGCGCACGGCATTGCGCGCGTGGACGTCCGACAGGTCGCGCCGGTCCGGGTTGGCGTTGATCTCGATCAGCGTCCCCGTGCGCGCCGCCGCCTCGAACACGGCCTCCAGATCGATCGCGTACGGCTCGCGCCGCTCGATCATCCTGCCCGTCGGATGCCCGATCGCATCGACCAGCTCGTGCTCGATCGCCCTCACCATCCGCCTGGTCATCGCCTGTTCGTCCATGCCGAACGCCGTGTGCACGCTCGCCACCACCCAGTCGAGCTCCGCCAGCAGCTCGTCCTCGTAGTCGAGCGTTCCGTCCGGCAGGATGTTCACCTCGCTGCCCGCCAGCACCTCAATCCCCTGGAGCGTCGCGTCCACCTCGTGGACTCGCTCGATCTGCCGGTGCAGCTCATCCGGCGAGACGTCGTTGCCGAATCCGTGCGTCGCCGAGTGGTCGGTGATCGCCACGTACTCGTACCCGAGATCCCGCGCCGCGGCTGCCATCTCCGCGATCGTGTTCTTGCCGTCGGAGGCGATCGTGTGGCAGTGCAGATCTCCGCGTATGTCCGTCTGCTCGATCAACTTCGGCAGGTGTGGGTGGGCGGGCTCCGATCCGACGGGCTCGGAGTCGAGCGCGGCGGCCTGCAGCTCGCCCCGGTCCTCGCGCAGCTCCGGCTCGATGTAGGCGAGCCCCAGCAGCCCATACACCTCCCGCTCTGTCTCACACGTCCGCGTGCGCCCATCCCGGTCGTCGAGCACGCCGTGCTCGGAGACGTGCAGCCCCCTGCGCACCGCCAGCTCGCGCAGCGCCGCATTGTGCCGCCCGGAGCCGGTGAAGTGCTGCAGCAGGTTGCCCAGCTGCTTGTGCTTGGCGATCCGCAGATCGACTCCCACGCCCGAATGTGCGCGCGCTCTCGCGCCGGCGGCGCTCGCCGAGGACACGCGCTCGATCTCCGCCAGCTTCGCAAGACTCTTCGCGAGCGCGACCGGTCGCGTGGTGAGGGCGATCAGGTCGATGTCCTTCACGCTGTCGGTCATCCTGCGCGCCGACCCCGCCACGATCACGGTCGCGCCCTTGCCCGCCTTGCCTTCGCTGAGGCCGCGTGCCAGCGTTTCGCCCAGCTCGAGCGCCTGCGGCAGCAAGAGCCTCGTCTGGCCGCGCTCGTCGGGATGGTTCTGCGCCCGCTCCAGCGCCTCCAGCACGCTTGCCTCGAACTTCGGCCCCAGCCCGCGCACGTCCCGCACCTGTTGCGCCAGCGCCGCCTCGCGCAGCGCCCGCGGCGAGTCGATTCCAAGCTCTGAGTGCAGCAGTCGCGCGCGCTTGGCGCCGATCCCCGGCAGCCGCGTGATCTCGATCAGCCCCGCGGGGAACTTCGCGCGCAGCTTCTGCGCCGCTGGAATCGTCCCGGTCTCCCCCAGCGCTCGGATCTTCTCCTGCAGCGTCGCGCCGATCCCCGGCAGCGCCACCGCGCGTCCTTCACGCGCGAGCGCCCCCACCGACACCGTCGCTTCGCGCACCGTCCTGGCGGCGGTGCGGTAGGCCAGCACGCGGTGCACGATCGCCCCGTCGAGCTCGTACAGATCCCCCAGTTCTTCGAGCGCGTCGGCGATCGCGCCGTTGGGCAGGTCCACTGCTCTAGGGTACGGGTCTCTCGTCTCCGAGCCATGCCCACGACCGACACCAGCACCGCCATCCCCCGCGAGTCCGTCTCCGACCCGGCGCCGCGGCTTCCCTGGCTGATCCTGCCCACCTACAACGAGGCCGAGAACATCGCCGCGATCCTCGCCACCGCCGGTGAGGTGCTGGCGGGGGCTTCCCCGGAGGGATTTCGCATCCTCGTCGTCGACGACGGCTCGCCGGATGGCACCGGCGAGCTCGCCGACCGCCTCGCCGGCGAGCACGAATGGGTGCGGGTCTTGCACCGCACCGAGAAGAACGGCATCGGCCCCGCCTATCTCGCCGGCTTTCGCTACGCGCTTGACCACGGCGCGGGGTGCGTGTTCGAGATGGACTCCGACTTCTCACACGACCCCGCCGACCTCGCGCGCCTGCTGGGAGCAGTCCGTGGCGGCGCCGACCTCGCGCTCGGCTCGCGCTACGTCCCCGGTGGCGGCGTCAGCGACTGGGGCCTGCTGCGGCGGTTCATCTCCGAGGGCGGCTCCACCTACGCGCGCCTGGTGCTGGGCCTGCATGTGCGCGATCTCACCGGTGGGTTCAAGTGCTTTCGCCGCGAGGTTCTCGAAGCGATCCACTTCGACTCGGTTCGCTCCCAGGGATACGCATTCCAGGTCGAGCTGACCTACCGCGCCGTCCGCGCCGGGTATCGCGTGGTCGAGGTCCCGATCGTCTTTCGCGACCGCGAGCGCGGCCAGAGCAAGATGTCCTGGCGCATCGCCGCCGAGGCGATGTGGCTCGTGCCGCTGCTGCGCGTCGGCCGCCAGCCGCCGGCGCTGCCGCCGCCCGAGCCGGCCGCTGTGGACGCGGGAGTGGAGCCCACTCAGGACGAGCACGCCACGCGCACGGCCTGACGCACGCCCTACCGCTCAGGTTGCCTCGCTCGCGGACCGGTGTACAAGGTCTACTCTGGTCAAGCAGCGAAGAGCGAGCTTGCGTCAATGGGTTCTCTGTTGCGCCGCACATCGTCGGCGATCTCTATAAGAGGGCGCGCGGCCTGGTAGTGAGTGCCGCGCTTGGCTCCTAGTCGCTGCAGCAGTCCCGCCTTGACCATCGCGCGCAAGTCGCCGGTCGCCAGCTGGTTGGATATCGCTTCATCCCATCCCTTCAATGTGAGCCGATAGGATGAATTGCGGACTTTCATGCCGATTGCGGCATCGAATAGGGCGGGGATCGTGCGTTCCGGCAGGCCGTGCTTTTCTCGCAGCGCGTTCAGCCTGCTCCACATCAGCTCTGCCTCCTGGACGCGTCGCAGGACGCTGGCGGCTTGCACGTAGTGCGCCTGCAGGCAGTAGCGCACCCAAGGGTGTGCATCCGCGGGCGGGTTCCATCTGCCGCCGCCCACCTCTGCCAGCACCTGGTAGTACGCCGCGGTGTTGCGACCGAGGTACTCCTCGATGCTGGAGAACGGCGCCTCGAGAATGCGGTCCCGCGCTAGGACGAGGGCTTGCAGACACCGCGCCATGCGACCGTTCCCGTCTTTGAATGGATGGATCATGACCAGGTTCAGGTGTGCCATCGCGCCTCTGACGAGGACGTGGATCTCCCGCTCTTCTGAAAGCTGGACGACCAGCTCATCGATCAGTCCTGGAATCTGCTCCGCGTCCGGGCCCGCATACACGATCGCGCCCGTGGCTTCGTTGCGCACCCATATCGGACCTCCTCGCCAGAGGCCGGGACTCGCTCTCAGGGCGTACTCCGTGATCATGAAGTGCAGGCTGCCGATCAGCTGTGGTGTGTAGGCGAAGTGCTCGTTGTGGGCGAGCTGAAGCACATAAGTCATCGCGCGCCTGTAGCCCTGCGCCGCCTGCCAGTCTTCCTCGCTCGCGGTCGTGGGTTCGTTGCCCTGGATCGCAGCAACCGCGTCGTCCACGGATACGTCGTATCCCTCGATGCTGTTCGAGCCCTGGATCGCGCGGGCCGCGAGCACGCGGCGGATCTGACCGACCCAACGCTTTGGTTCGGCGACGTAGTGTCGCAGCTCTCGTCGTAGCTCTTCGATGCGAGCGAGCGCCAGCTCTTCCTCAAATGTTGGGTCTGGAACGGCAAAGATCATGAGCGTGCCTCGACTATTGATATATGTATAGATTCCCTAGCAGCTAATGATAATATCAGTTATCCATGCTGATATCAACATCCTTTATATCGTTCAGGGTAAATCTGCCTGACTCCCCTTCCTTTACTTTGTATAGTGAGGGTAGACCCCAGAACGTCACAGCCCGCGAGACGAAGGAGACCACCATGGCAGGCACCCTCAGCGAAGTCACCGACACCAACTTCGACGCGGAGGTCATCGAGTCGGAAAAACCCGTGCTCGTCGACTTCTGGGCGCCGTGGTGCGGCCCCTGCCGCGTCGTCGCCCCCGTGCTCGAGGAGATCGCCTCAGAGCGCCCGGACCTGCGCATCGTCAAGCTCAACGTCGACGACAACCAGCAGACCGCCGCGCGCTACCAGGTGCTTTCGATCCCCACGATGATCCTGTTCAAGGGCGGCTCGCCGGCCAAGACGATCATCGGGGCCTACCCAAAGAAGAAGCTAGAGGCAGAGCTGGAGCCGGCGCTAGCCGCGGCGTAGGGCGATACTCAGCGCCAGGCCGTCGATCTCGGTCTGCTCTGAATAGCTGTCGTTGGGGCAGTCTCCGTCCAGGCCAAGCTTGATTGCCAGCGTCTCGCCGGTGAGGTAGTCGCGGCGGGCCCCGGCGGCCTCGATCAGAGCCGGGGCGCCTGCCAGCCACAGCTCGATCCGATCCTCGACCGCGAGGCCGGCGTTCTTGCGGGCGTTCTGGACGGCGTGCACGATCTCCCGCGCGCGGCCCTCGCGGAGCAGGTCCTCGTCCAGGGCGAGGTCCAGCGCGACCGCATGGGCGCCCTCGCGCTCGACCGAGTAGCCCTCCGGGGCGCGCATCGTCAGGATCACGTCCTGCGCTGAGAGCGTGTGCTCGCGCCCGGCCACCGCGATCCCGATCCCGATCTCGCCATCATCGCCGCCGTCGCCAGACGCGCCTCTGTCGCGGACCGCCGCCGCCACGTGCGCTGGGTCCAGAGCCGCGATCGCCTCGGCCGCGCCGGGCATGTTCTTGCCGAACAGCGGCCCCAGAGTGCGGTAGTTGGCCTTGACCTCGTAGCGGCCGAGCTCCTCGGCGGCGGCCACGAACCTGACCTGCCCGACGTTCAGCTCCTCGCGCACGACCTCGACCAGCCGTTCGATCGCCGCGCGCTCGCGCCCGTCGGCCACCACGACCGCCTCGCGCAGGGGCTGGCGCACCTTCAGCTTGGCCTTGCCGCGCGCGCCCAGCCCCAGCCTGACCGTCTCGCGGCAGCGCGCCATCGCCTCTTCCAGCTCGGGGTCGCGCGCGGGCAGCGCCTCCTCGACGGGAAAGTCGCACAGGTGCACGCTCGCAAGCGCGCCGTCGAGGTTGTCATAGATCTCGTCCGCCACGAACGGGCACAGCGGCGCCAGCAGCTTGGCGATCGTCAGCAGGCACTCGCGCAACGTGGCGAACGCCCGGGGCTCGCCGTCCCAGAACCGGCGCCGCGAGCGGCGCACGTACCAGTTGGAGAGCTCGTCCACGAGCTCTGAGATCGCCCGCCCGGCGCTCGTCACGTCATAGGCGTCCAACCGCTGCGCCACCAGCTCGGCTGTGGCGGCGGTCCGCGACAGCGCCCAGCGGTCCAGATCGCCGTCGGGTCCTGCACCTGCATCCGCGCTAACGGCTCCGTCCGCGGTCCCCGGGGAGCCGTCACCGTCCGCCGCGTGCGTCGTCGCCGCCAGCGCGGACGCGCCCGCGCGCGCGTAGAGCACGTAGAAGTAGTAGGTCGACCACAATTGCTTCAAAAACAGCCGCACGCCCTCGGCGATCGCCTCCTGCGAGAAGCGGTATCCGTCCCAGGGCTGTTTGGAGGTGAAGAAGTACCATCTGAACGCGTCCGCGCCGTATGCGTCGAGCACCTGCCAGGGCTCGACCGTGTTGCCCTTGGACTTGGACATCTTCTGCCCATCGGCGTCGAGGATCAGGCCGAGGCAGACCACGTTCTTGTATGGCGCCTCCCGCTGCAGCAACGTCGCGATCGCCAGCAGCGAGTAGAACCAGCCGCGCGTCTGGTCTTGGGCCTCGCAGATGAAGTCCGCCGGGTAGCCCTGCTCGAACTCCGTGTCGTGCTCGAACGGGTGGTGGTGCTGGGCGAAGGGCATCGCGCCGGAGTCGAACCACACGTCGATCACCTCCGGCACGCGCTTCATGGGCTCTGAACACTCCGGGCACGAGAACTCCACACCGTCCACATACGGACGGTGGTGGTCCTCCAGCAGAGTGCCGCCGGAGAGGGACTCGAGCTCCTGAAAGGAACCGACGACGTGTGTGTGACCCCGTGGGCAGCGCCACACCGGCAGGGGCGTGCCCCAGTAGCGCTCGCGCGAGAGCGCCCAGTCGACGTTGCCCTTCAACCACTCTCCGAACCGGCCGTGCTTGACACGCGGCGGATGCCAGCCGACGGTCTCGTTGGCCGCCAGCAGCTCGTCACGTAGCGACGTCGTGCGGATGTACCAGGAGGTCTTGGCGTAGTAGATCAGCGGTGTTCCGCACCGCCAGCAGTGTGGATAGGAGTGCTCGTATGCCTCCTCCTTGAACAGAAGTCCGTGTTTGTCCAGATCATCGATCAGATCGTTCGTCACGTCAGGGTCCTTGACCACACGTCCCTCGTACTTGCGCCCGTCGTAACTGCGAACGCGTCGGTCAAAGGCGCCGTCGGGCCTGACCGGGTTGTACAGGCTGCCGGGCACATCGGTCCTGAAGATCCCGTTGGCAGCCGCCACGCGGAAGTCGTCCTCGCCGAAGGCCGGCGCGATGTGCACGATCCCGGTGCCGTCCTCGGTCGTGACGAAGTCCCCCGCGATGATTGGAAACCCCCCCGGCTGTCCGGTGTTGAAGATCGGGCCCAGGTAGTGGCGGCCGATGAGCTGGACGCCGGGGAAACGATCGAGGATCTCCGCGTCCTCACCCAGAACCTTCTCGACCAGCGCCGCCGCCAGGATCAGGATTCTCTCGCCCACCTGTGCCCGCACGTACTCGATGTCCGGCCTGACAGCCACCGCCACGTTGCCCGGCAGCGTCCACGGCGTGGTTGTCCAGATCAGCAGTGCGTCGCCTTCCCGCAGGGGAGACGTTGGATCGGGAGGCTGGGCGGGCATCAGAGCCGGACCACCGGGTTGCTGCACTAGGGTTGCCAGTCCCTTCCGGGTGGAGAGGTGCACCGGCAGGCGCACGTAAACCGACCGATCGACCACGTCCTGATACCCGAGCGCGACCTCGTGCGAGGACAGTGTCGTCTCACACCGCGGGCAGTAGGGCACGACCTTGTGCCCCTCATACAAAAGTCCTCGTCGATGAATCTCCGCGAGCGCCCACCAGACCGACTCGATGTAGGTCTCATCGAGCGTGCGATACGCGTCGTCGAGGTCGATCCAGAACCCGATGCGCTCGGTCAGCCGGTTCCAGTCCTGAAGGTAGGCGAACACCGACTCGCGGCACTGCGCGTTGAACCGCGCGATCCCGTACTGCTCGATCTCGGACTTGTGGCGGATGCCGAGCTTCTCTTCGACCGCGATCTCGACCGGCAGCCCGTGGCAGTCCCAGCCGCCCTTGCGCTCCACCAGATGGCCGCGCATCGTCTGGTAGCGCGGGTAGACGTCCTTGAACACGCGCGAGAGAACATGATGGGATCCCGGCGGGCCGTTCGCGGTGGGGGGACCCTCGTAGAAGACCCACCGCGGCGCGCCCTCGCGCGCGCGAAGCGACTGCGCAAAGACGTCGCGCTCGCGCCAGCGCTCCAGCACCTCCAGCTCCAGTGCCGGCAGATCCTGCTTGGGATCGATCTCGCGCGTGGGGATCAGCGGATTCTGGGAAGGCTCGGCCGTCATCGGGCGGCCCATTCTAGGTTGCGGCCGGCTCTCTCAACCCGCCATCTCTCTTCCGGCGCGCCCCCGCTGCGTTCCGGCGCGCCCCCGCTGCGCCGAACCTGGCCGTCAGTCAGGAGGCGGAGACGACCGCAGTCGTCGTCGTCGCAGTGCGCATCAGCACCACGCCGGTGAGCCGCTCGCGCAGCTGCTCGGCTGCCGCCGCCGGCCCGGGGCCGATGCGCTTGACCGTCGAGGCGCCGGTCTCGGGCAGAGCGCAGCGGTAGTCAAACACGTCCACGCCGGGCTCGGCTTGGCGGGATGCGTAGACGAGCCGGTGAAGCGCGTCAGCGCAGGAGCCCCCGCCCGCGAGCACGATCGCGCCGGGCCGTAGCGCGCGCAGCGCCGAACCGACGCGGTCTGAGTCGAGCTCCACTCCAAGCGTCAGCACGCGCAGGCCGGAGCGGCGCAGGAACAGCTCGAGCGCCTGCACGTGCAGTGCGTCCAGGGCGCCCTGGCGCGAGGCGTCGAAGATCAGCGCGCTCTCATCGCGTGAGGCCGGCGGGGCCACGCGCGTAGCCGCGGCCAGCCAGCCGGTCGCATATCGCCACGCGAACGCGCGCTCGGACGAACCCTCTCCCAAAAGCTCCACGGCTGCCAGCAGCACGGAGTTGACCGTGCGCTCGACCGAGCGCACCGCGAGACTCTCCTCGAGCAGGCGGTCGGCGGCGTTCTCGTTGAACGCCTGAAGAGCGGACCGCAGGCGCGTGGGGGAGGAGGGCCCCTCGCCGCGCTCGCGCGCGATCGACACGGCCGAGGCGATGTCGTGCGTCTCTGAGAACGCCTGGCGCAGGGTCTCGATCTCGCTCAGCTCGAACTGGCGGTGACCGCCCTCGGTGCGCCGGGGCATCGGGTAGCCGAAGCGCCGCTCCCAGCTGCGCAGGGTGTTGGGGCTCACGCCCAGCATCGCGGCGGCGGCGTTTGTGCGGATCGAGCCATTGGTGCGGACAGCGCTCATGTATAGAGATGCTCGGCTTTGCGCACGTTTCCGGCAACCCCCGCAAGGGGGGATGCATTCCGGCAGACGCGTTGCAGGCGCAGGAACGCCGCCGCGCGCGAAGACGGGCCTACGATCAAGCCATGCGCCTGCGCCTATACCACCATCCGGACGGCACGCGCGTCGCCTACCGCGAGCGCGGGGCCGGCCCGCCCTTGGCGCTGATCCACTCGGCGATGCTCTCGCATATGGAGTGGGAGCCCTCGGTCGAGCAGCTCTCAGCCCACTTCCGCGTGGTGCTGCCCGACCTGCCGCTGCACGGGGACTCCGAGGACAGCCCCAAGCACCCGTACACCCTCGACTGGTTCGCCGACGTGCTGGGCGGGTTCGCCTCCGACGTGCTCGGGCCCAGCCCGCTGATCGGCGGCCACGGGGCGGGTGCGGAGGTGGCGCTGCACGCGATCGCCACCGGGCGCGTGCGTCCGCGCCGGCTGGTGCTGATGTCAAACCGGTTGCACGCTCCGCCGCAGCGCGCACGCGCGCGCGCGGCGTGGCGCGCGGCGACGATGGCGGGCGCGATCCCGGGGCTCGACCGCCTCACCGGGTACGGCGCGCGCGCGCTGTTCAGCCCCGAGCACGGAGCGCGACTGTCCGCGCGCGCCAATCCGCAGGCGCGCGATCTTCTCAGGCACGCGTTCGCGGACGTGCCCGGGAACGCCGCCCTGGCCCGATCGTGGGCGAAGTGCGCGCGGGCCTGGCCCACGGGCGCGCGCGCGGATTTGCTGGAGCTGTACCCGCGCCTGCAGATGCCGGTGCTGCTGCTGTGGGCCGACCAGGACCGCCTGCACCCGCTCGGGCCGGCCGAAGAGGCGCTGCGAGCGCTGCCGAACGCCCAGCTGCGGGTGCTTCAGAGCACGGGGTTTCTGATGGCCTACGACGATCCGGTGGGGTTGGCGCGCGAGCTCGTGGCGTTCTGCGGTTGAGGCGGCCGGCGAATAGTGTTTGCACGAAGGACCCAACCATCCCGCACGCCTGCCACGCCTGCCGAGCCGACCTCCCGGCCCGAACGACCGATAATTCCCGCGAATGTCCCCCAACCAAGGAGACCCGCACATATGCCGGACAAGCAACAGCTCTGGGGCAAAGAGACCGCCAAGGCCGTCGAGAACTTTCCGATCTCGGGCGAGACCGTGCCCGTGTCGGTGGTGCGCTGGCTCGCGCGCGTGAAGGGCGCGGCGGCGGCCGTCAACGGCGAGCTGGGCCTGCTGCCCAAGCGGAGCGCCTCGCGCATCGAGCAGGCCGCGCGCGAGATCGCGGCCGGCAAGCACGACGCGCAGTTCCCGATCGACGTGTTCCAGACGGGGTCGGGGACCTCGACGAACATGAACGCCAACGAGGTGATCGCAAGACTCGCGGGAGAGAAGGTGCATGCCAACGACCACGTGAATATGGGTCAGAGCTCGAACGACGTGTTTCCCTCAGCCGTGCACCTGGCCGCGCTGGACGTCGCCCAGAACGAACTGCTGCCCGCGCTGAAACAGCTGGAGCGCTCGTTCGCGCGCAAGAGCAAGAGCTTCCAGAACGTCGTCAAGTCCGGGCGCACGCACCTGATGGACGCGGTGCCTGTGACTCTGGGCCAGGAGTTCGCGGGTTACGCCGCGCAGATGAGGCTTGGCCAGGAGCGGGTGCAGGCGGCGCTCGTGCACGTCGGTCAGATCCCGCTCGGGGGCACCGCGACCGGCACGGGGTTGAACACCCACAAGCGCTTCGCGCAGATGGTGCGCGCGCGGCTGAAGAAGGAGTCCGGGCTGAAGCAGATCGCCCCGCCGGCCGACCCGTTCGAGGCGCAGGCCAACCGCGACGCGCTCGTCGAGCTCTCGGGCGCGCTGAAGGTCGTGGCCGTTTCGCTGAGCAAGATCGCCGGCGACCTCGCGCTGATGGGCTCGGGCCCGCGCGCGGGCATCGGCGAGATCCTGCTGCCCGAGTTGCAGAAGGGCAGCTCGATCATGCCGGGCAAGGTCAACCCGGTGATCTGCGAGGTCGTGCTGCAGGTCTCAGCGCAGGTGATCGGCAACGACACCGCGATCACCGTCGGCGGGATGCAGGGCCAGTTCGAGCTGAACGTGCGCATCCCGTTGATCGCCCGCAACCTGCTGCAGTCGCTGCACCTGCTGTCGAGCGCCTCGCGCGCGTTCGCGGAGAAGTGCGTCGATGGGATCAAGGTCAACCGGGCGGGCACGGACGCCAGCGCGGGCGCGACGCTGGCCGTCGCAGCGGCCCTGAACGGCGCGATCGGCTACGACAAGGGGACCGCGATCGTCCAGAAGGCCACCGTCACGGGGCGTCCTTTGCGCGAGGTCGCGCTGGAGGAGGGCGTCGATCCGAAGCTGTATGACCAGACGATCGATTTGCGCAAGATCGCCCGGGGGAATCAGGTGTGAGGGTATCGGACCGGGGGGTGGTCGGGAGGGGGGCCTGACCCCCTCCCGTTCATGGATCGATTTGCGCAAGATCGCGCGGGGGAACCAGGTGTGAGGGTATCGGACCGGGGTGCCCGCCCGCCGGGGACCTGCCCCCCCTCCCGTTCGATCAATCGTCGCCGGCGGCGACCGCGAACACGATGTGACGCCTGGCGATCGTCAAATACGGGTGCAGCTCCTTGGGCCCGCCCGAGAGCGGCTCCACCGACGCTTCGGTGAGCGTTATGAACTCCCGCTCCGGCGCGTTGAGCACGTCGGAGACGCGGCTGCGGTAGCCATCGCGGGCGAGCGTCAGCTCGCCGACGATGCGGTGGCGCTCGGTCTCGACGCGGATGCGCTCGCGGCGGTGGTCCATGCCCCCCGGCTCCTGCACCTCGGGGCTCGTCCACGACTCGGGCGCGGTCGGATCTTCGCTCTTCACACTCGCATTATCGCGTGACCGCGTATGTACGGGTGAGCGTCGTGCGCCGCCCGGTCGGACCGACCGCGACGATGTGCACGCTCGCCACCATTCTCCGGCGGCCTCCCAGCTCTCGGCGCAGGCGGCTCAGCGCTGAGTCCTCCATGCGCAGGCGCACGTGTCCGGGGCGCGCCGGCGGCAGCGCACGGGCGAGGGCGAGCAGGGCTACCGGCCTGTGCGCGCTCGCCCGCCCGGAGATCGTGGCGGGCGCGAGCGTGGCGGTCACCAGGATCTTGCAGCCGCGTTCGCAGCTCACCGACAGCGCCAGCCCGCGCCGCGCCAGCACGCCGTAGCTGCGCGGCAGGCTGACGTGCAGCACCGGCGCGACGTCCAGCGGCGGCGGCCACGCGCCCGGCGCCACGCAGCCCACCCCGGCGGGGGAGGCCGGGTCGAAGCGCTCGACGCGGTTGTTGTTGGTGTCCGCCACAAACACGCTGCCTTCGCAGCCGACGGCGATTGCGCTCGGCTGAGAGAACTCGCCGAGGCCTGTCCCGCGCAGGCCCCACTTGGCGATGTACTGGCCGGATTCGTCGAACACCTCGACGCGGTTGTTGGTGGCGTCCACCACGTACACGCGCCCGGCGGCGTCCACCGCGACCCCGGTCGGGTTGTGCAGCCGCCCATCGCCCGAGCCGAGCTGACCGAACTCACCGACGAACGCTCCGCTCGGCGCGAGCTCGACGATGCGGTTGTTGTCGGTGTCGGCGACGAACACGTTGCCCGAGGGGGCGAGGGTGACGGACTGCGGATGGTTGAACTCGCCGGGCCCGTCTCCGGGCGATCCATCCGCTTCGTCGGCGCCGACCTTCGCCAGCAGCGCACCCGCCGGGGAGTAGATGAGGATGCGGTTGTGGTTCGTGTCGGCCACGTACACGTCGCCCGTGGCCGCGGCGGCGACCGAGCTCACGCCGCTCAGTTCGGCGCCGCCGATGTCCGCGGGGCCGCCGAGTTCGGACAGGTATGTGCCTTCGCCCCACAACCGTGTCACGCGCGCGAAGCCCGTGTCGGCGACATACACCGACCCGTTGGGGTCGAACGCGATGCCCTCGGGCGCCAGGTAGCCATGCTTGTATCCGCCCGTGCTCGTCCAGGCGCCGAGGAAGGTCCCGCCGCCCTGAGAGAACGACAGGATGCGGTTGTCGTCGGTGTCGGCCACGTACAGCCTGCCGGTGGGGTCGACCGCCACTCCGCGGGGCGCGATGAAAGCCCCCGGCACGTCGCGCGCGGGTGTGCCGATCGTGCGCAGGAACGCGCCGTTCGGAGCGAACACGTTGACCCTGTCATCGGCCGTGTCGGCGACGTAGGTGTCTCCCGCCGGATCGCTGGCCAGCGCGCGCGGGAACGCCAGCTGCCCCGGCTTCGTGCCGAAGCTGCCCCATTCGCCCGCGGGGCCGAGCTCGGGGTCGAGCTTGACGATGCGATGGTTGATGTCGTCGGCGATGTACACGTCGCCGGCGGCGTCCAGGGCGATGCCGTAGGGATAGCCGAAATGTCCGGGACCCGTGCCGCCGGAGCCGACCGACTCCTCGTATTGCCCGCCGGGACTGAACTTCTCGATGCGATGGTTGTCGTCGTCGGCGACCAGCACCTCGTTCGCGTTGGCCGCGATCCCGCGCGGGTATGAGAAGTCACCGGGCCCGTTGCCATATTCGCCCCATTCGATCGGTTCTTCGCCGTTGAGGTCAAAGCGCTCGATGCGGTTGTTGCCGGAGTCGGCGACGTACACGTATTCGCCCGCGACCGCGATCCCGCCGCCGGGGGGCTGGGTGTAGTTCTGCGAGGAGCCGAAGTCGAAGTCCCCGGGTTCGCTGCCTTTGTGGCCCCAGTCCTTGATGAACTGGCCTTCGGAGTTGAACTTCTCGATGCGGTCGTGGGCCGAGTTGACCACGTACAGGTTCCCCGCGGCGTCGGTCGCCAGGCCGCCGATCGGGCCGAACTGGCCGTGTCCCCCGCCGTAGGAGCCCCATTCGCCGAGGAACTGGCCGGAGGAGCTGAACTTCTGCACGACGTAGCTGAGCTGGTCAGCCACGTACACGTCGCCGGCGCTGTCCACCGCGACGGCCTCGGGAAACCGCAGCACCGATTCGGCGCGCTGGCCGACGATCGCCGCGGAGACGTACGGGCAGGCGGGCGCCGAGCCCGAGCCGGGGCAGGCTTCGGCGTGGGCCGGCGCCGGCAGGGCGAGGCCGCGTGCGAGGGCGAGCACGAGCATCGGCACGACCGGTGCCAGATGGGCGAGGCGACGGCGCCGGGGATGCATCATCGCCAGATGACAACACACGATCGGTCTCGCCGGAGCGCAGCGGAGCGTTTGTTTGCAGGATCGTTACATCGGGCAGGGCCGCATGCGGCCCTGCCCGAACCCGCGCATGCGCGGGTTCGCCGAGGGCGCATGCGCCCTCGGCAGACGGGCCACGTGGCCCGTCTCGGGACCGCACATGTGCGGTCCCGCCCGGTGGGCACATGTGCCCACCGGGGACATGGTCATCCAACGGTCAACCCACGCGCTCGGGGGGACGCGCCTGCAGACCCGCCCGTGCGAAGGGCGTCGCCGGCGCCACGTTCGCCGCCTCGGGATGGCCACCCGCCGGCCGGTTGCGCTCCTCGCGCACGATGTACAGCGGGCGGTGCTTGACCTCGTCGTAGATGCGCCCGACGTACTCGCCGATCACGCCCAGCGCGATCAGCTGGATCCCGCCGAGCAGCAGGATCGCGATCGTGATCGAGCCGAACCCCGGCAGGTAGGAGCCGGCGAAGTGCAGCCCGATGACGACGGGGATCGCGACGAACGCGACGCCGGCGGAGAGCAGCCCGACGTATGTGGCCAGCTGCAGCGGCAAATGCGAGAACGAGGCGATCGCGTCCAGCGAGAAGCGCAGCATCTTGCGCACCGTGTACTTGGTCTCCCCGGCGTGGCGGGCGTCGCGCTCGTAGGAGACGGCGGTCTGGGAGAAGCCGACCCAGACGGTCATGCCGCGCAGAAACCGCGAGCGCTCGGTCATGCTCAGCAGCGCGTCAAGCGCGCGGCGGTCGAGCAGGCGAAAGTCCCCGGAGTTGGGCTCCAGATCGACCTGGGCGAGGCGGTCGAACAGCTTGTAGAACCACGAGGCGGTCGCCAGCTTGAACGCGGTCTCACCCTCGCGCGCGCGGCGCACGGCATACACGACGTCCGCGCCCGCGCTCCAGCGCTCGACCATCTCTGAGATCAGCTCGGGCGGGTCCTGCAGGTCGGCGTCGATCATCGCCACGACGTCGCCGCGGGCGTGCTCCAACCCGGCGGTCAGCGCCGCCTGGTGGCCGAAGTTGCGCGACAGGTGCACCACGCGCACGCGCGGGTCGGCGTCGGCGATGCGGTCCAGCAGCTCGGGCGTGCGGTCGGACGAGCCGTCGTTGACGAGCACCAGCTCGAACGGGTGGCCGCCGACGGCGGCGATCGTGCGCGCGACGAACTTCTCGATCAGCTCCTGCTCGTCATAGACCGGCGCCACGACGCTGAGCAGCTTGGGGGCTCTTCGTCCGAACGTTCGTTGCTGGGGATCGGCGGCGGGGGGCATGGCTGGTTGGCTGGGCAGGCTTGCGAAGCTCGTCACAGCTTGGGCGGGCGGGGTGGTTAAGTACGGTGAGGATGAAAAGCTTACGGGACGGCATATGCGCGCGCTAAATCTGAAGCTCGTCGTGCAGTTCCTGAAGTTCGGCATCGTCGGCGTCTCCAACACGCTGATCGCGTTCGCCGTGTACACGATCCTGCTGAAGGTGTTCGGCGTCTGGTACGTCGCGGCGTCGGGGATCGGGTTCGCGGTGGGCGCCGTCAACGGGTTTCTCCTGAACCGGCGGTGGACGTTCAGAGAGCACGTCGGCGACGCGCTGACCCCCGTGCGCTGGGCGGTTGTGCAGAGCTGCGGGCTGGGGTTGAACCTCGGCCTGGTGTACATGTTCGTGCACGGTCTCGGCATGGACGAACTCGTCGGGCAGATCCCGACGACGGCGATCGTCACCGTGCTGACGTTCGCGGCGAACCGAGCGTGGACGTTCCGGACTCCCCCCGCGGCCGTGGCGCTGGCCGACGGCGACGGGTGACTCGCGGCGGGTGACCCCGCGAGCGACCGCCACCGGCGAGCGAGCGCTACCGGAACAGCGTGAGCAGCGACAGCCCCGCGGGGATGCGCCCCCCCCGCCCGACGATCGCGGCCTCCAACCGCATCGGGCGCTCCAGCAGCCAGTTGACGGGGGCCGGAGGGACCCACAGGTCGAGGCTCGACTCGGTCGTGGCGGCGGAGGTGAACCGGTCCAGCACGCGCAGGACGATCGCGACCGGCAGGAGCAGCGAGTTGAAGTAGGTGGTGCGCACGGTCTCCCAGCCGGCCTGCTCGGCGGCCCGCTCAAGCGTTCGGCGGGTGTAGCGGCGGTGGTGGTGGTTGACCTCGTCGTGACCGCTCCACAGCCACCCGTAGGCCGGGACGGTGATCAGCAGCGCTCCGCCCGGAGCGATGACGCGGCGCAGCTCGCGCAGGGCGCCGAGGTCGTCCTGGAGGTGCTCGATCACGTCCAGCGACACGGCGAGGTCGAAGCTCGCCGAATCGAACGGCATGCTCAACACCGAGCCTTCGATCACCTCGCCGACGCCCCGCGCGCGCGCGAGCGAGACGCTGGTGGCCGACAGCTCGACCCCGGTGACCGTACCGCCGTGGCGCGCGAGCTCGACCATGTTGCGCCCGCTGCCGCAGCCGGCGTCGAGGATGCGCGCGCGCGCAGGCAGGCGCAGGTGCTCGATCACCCGCTCGAGCACCTGACGGCGGCCCCGGTACCACCAGTGGCGGTCCTCGGCGCGGTGGGTCTGCAGCTCGTAGTCGCGGTCCATCTGCTCCCATCTTTTCCTAAAGACCCCCTTCGCGCGGTGCGCCTCGCGCGAGGGTTCCGCCCGGGCCGGCTCTCAGCCCGGCCCCGAGCCGGCCGGCCGCGTGCGCCATCGGGTCGCTCAGGCGCCGCCAATGGATTGCAGCGAGTAGTCGATCGCGCCACCCGGAGTTCGCCAGGCCGCGATCGCGCGATCAGAGTCGGGGTCGATCGCGATCGCGGCTTCGCCTGTGGAGCCCGAGGCGCCCGGCGCGGAGATCTGGTGGGGAGAGGTGAAGATCGTGCGGTCCGGATAGGCGTCGATCCCGCGCGCGGCGTACACCGTCTGGTCGTTCAGATCCGGGCCCGAGGGGGTCGATCGCGGTTCGCTCCACAGCGCATAGGCCTCGTCCGCCGGTCCCGGGGCCAGGTCGGCGAGCAGGGCGTCGTGGCCGGGCGGTGAGATCGTCTGAATCGAGCGCACGCCGCGCAGATCCACCGCGGCGGCGCGCACGACCCAGTGGCCGGCCCGCGCGCCGGTCCAGGCGAGCATCACCGACTCGGACGCCAGACGCACCAGGCGTGGCGGACCGCCCGGCGGGGCCACGCCATGGGGATCGGCGAAACGTTCCAAAAGCCGCGGGATGCCGAAGCGGACGCCCGACGAGGACAGCTCGCCGTAGACGCGCGTGATCCCGGCGCGGGTTTCGCTCCAGGCGATGATCGCGCGGTCATCGTCGCTCAGGAGCGCGGCGATCCGCGCGCCGGGCGCCACCGAGGCCACGCGCTGGAGAGAACGGGAGGACCGCCCCGAGCCTGGCAGGTCGCGGGCGTAGATCGCTTCGTCCCGCTCCCACACCGCGAGCGCGTCGGAGCGGTAGTCCATCGCCAGCGTCAGTCCCTGCACCGAGCGGCTTTCGGTCACGGGGATCGGCGCAAGGAATGAGCCCATGTAGTGGCGGTGGACGCGCAACTCGATCGCGCGCAAGGCGCCGGCGCCGGCGCCTTGCGCGGAGCCCGACGGCGAGGCTAGCGCGACGTCGCCGAGGTAGGCGGTCGTCACGGCGAGCGGGATGGGCGCGCCGCCGGTGGGCTGGGGCGCGGTGAAGGGTCCGTCGGCCGGGCCTTCGCTGAGCAGCAGGCTGTCCCTCGCTCCTGCCGTGGGTCCGGCGATCCCAGCGAGCAGGATTCGCCCGCGGGGCGCCGCCGCCGCGGCGATCGGCGCCGCGAGCCCGAGCGCCCGACCGGCCGCGGTGCGCGGGATCGAGGACGGACTCGGCGCGTCCGCGCCGGGCACGACCGCCGAGAGACGCGGGCCGCCGCCGCCGGGACAGCGGGAGGCGGAGCCCCACACGATCGCACCGGGGCCGGTCGCCTGCCGGGGGCTGTCGCTCGGAAACAGGATCGCGGGCGTCCCGGCCGCAGAGCACGAGCTGAGGGCCGCCGGCTGCGACCAGGGCCCGCCCTCGGACTGCACACCGGCCGGCGACAGGGCGGCGAGCGCGGTCAGGGCGAGCAGCTCGACCGCTCCGAGGGCGATCCGCCGCCTGCGCCGAGCGCGGGCGCGAGCACGCGCGCGGACTCGAGGACCGGGGAAGGGTCGCCTGCGCCGGGGACTCGCGCGCGGGCTGAGGTGCGGGCGCGGTCCGGCGGATGTCGCGGGGTTGAGATGTGAGCTTGGTGGTTGGGCGGGCATCGTCAAGATTGGGGGAAGTCGGGCGATCGGGGAGTCGAGATGGGGTTGGCGGGCCGAGTCGTGCGGGTCGGCCTGACGGTCGGTCCTATCCACTGCCATGTCTATCGTGCGATGTTCGTGCCTACCCCCTTTATCGCCTCCCTGGACAGCGGCGAAGCCGTGCTGCGGTTTGCATACGACGAGCGTCTGCGCATGCTGCTGCGCGCGATTCCCGGGCGGCGCTGGGACCCGAGTGAGAGGGTGTGGCGGATCCCGCTCGATCCCGAGCGGGCGGAGGCGCTGGCGAGGCTGCTCGCCGGCCTGCCGGGCAGGCCCCACGTGAGCGACGCGCTGGCGCGCGCGATGGCGCGCCGGCGCGCAAGGCGCCGTGAGGGAGAGTGCGTCATCGACGTCGCACGCCCTGACGAGAACTGGTGGCTGAGCTTTCCGGCCGACGCCGACGCGGAGCTCGTGCAAGCGCTGCTGGAGCACCCGGACGCCTACAGCCTGCCGGGGATCGGCCGGGCGCTGATCCCGCTCGACGAGCGTTCCGAGCGCATCGTCCGCGAGCTGCGCGGGAGTGCCGGCGCGGGCGTGGAGAGGCGGTTGCGGCTGACCGAAGACGCCGAGCACGCTCTCACCGAGATCGCCGCGCGCGCGCGCGGCCTGCAGCGGGCGCCCGCTGCGCGGCGGGTTGACACGGACGCCTACGCCGAACCGCAGGAGCGCGCTGTTCCCTGGCACGGCACGGTCGAGGTGGCCTACGATCGGGGCGAGCCGGTATTTCTGCTCCTCGGCGATGCCCGGCGCCTGCCGCGGGCGCTGCGCGAGCGCGCGGTGAGCGCGCCGGGTGGCGCGACCGTACCGCTCACGCTGGACTCCTGGCAGCTGATGGACGGAGAGCTTCACGGCTGGATCAGCAGGGCCGCGAGGCGCTGCGTGGCGGCGCTGCGCGAGGGCCGGCCGGCGCCCGGGGCGGTGCTCGAGATATCGAGCGTGCACGAGGATCCGACGTTCGTGCTCGCGCCCGGGCACGACTTGGCGCAATGCGAGGAGTTCGCCGGGCTGGCGGGTGCGTCGGCGTCCGTCCGTTCGCCCGCGCGTGGTGGCGCCGGGCACGAGCACGCGCGGCTTGCGCCGATCCGCGCCGACCCGTATTGCGTGCCGGAGCTCGACCGCTTTCTCTCCTCACACGGGACCTGGGTGGACCCGGAGGCGCTCGCGTTGCTGCAGGAGGTACGCGAGCAGCACTCCCGCGCGCAGGGGCTGGTCGCGCTGTCGGCCGCGACCGACGCCGAGCTCGACGTGGCCGGTCTGGGCGGCGAGCTCAAGCCGTTCCAGCGTGCCGGCGTGAGCTATCTGCTCGCCCAGCGGCGCGCGTTCCTGGCCGACGAGCAGGGATTGGGCAAGACGATCGAGGCGCTCGCCACGCTGCAGGCCGACGACGCGTTCCCGGCGGTCGTGGTGTGTCCGGCGAGCCTCAAGCTCAACTGGCTGCGCGAGATCGAGCGCTGGCTGCCGGGGCGCAGCGCGCGGGCGCTGGTCGGGACCGGGGTCGCGGCCACTGGGGCCGCGCGACGGGGCGCCGCGGGACTCGGCGCCGCGGGTTCGGGTGCCGAGGCCGACATCACGGTCGTCAACTACGACATCGTGGGCGCGCGCCTGGATGAGCTGCGCGGACTCGAGCCGCGGGCGCTCGTGCTGGACGAGTCGCACTACTGCAAGAACGCGACGGCCAAGCGCACCCAGGCCGTGCAGCGGCTCGCGGCGGTCGTGCCGCAGGACGGGCTCGTGCTCGCGCTGACGGGCACGCCCGTCATGAACCGCCCGCCCGAGCTGATCTCGCAGTTGCGGATCGTCGGGCGGATCGCGGACTTCGGCTCGGGCGCCCAGTTCGGCAGGCGCTTTCGCGGGCCCGACGCGCACATGCGCCTGCACTGGCATCTGCGCGCACGCTGCTTCGTGCGCCGGTTGAAGGCCGACGTGCTGCCGCAACTGCCGGCGAAGACGCGCAGCGTGGTGCCGGTCGAGCTCGGCAACGAGGCCGAGTACCGGTTCGCCGAGCGTGACGTGATCGCGTGGCTGCAGAGCCAGCCGCTGGACCTGCGCACGCTCGACGCGAAGGTCGCGGCGGCGCTGCGCGCCGAGCGGCTCGTGCGGCTGAACGCGCTCAAGCTGCTCGCCGCCCGGGGCAAGCTTCCAGCGGCGCTGGGTTGGATCCACGACTTCTGCTCTTCGGGCGAGCGGTTGGTCGTGTTCGCCAAGCACCGCGAGATCCAGCGCGCGGTGCTCGAGCGGTTCCCGCGGGCGCTGCACATCCTCGGCGAGGACAGCCACGCGGTGAGAGACGCGTCGCTGCGCGAGTTCCAGTCGCCCGACGAGGGATCGGAGAACCAGCTGATCGTCTGCTCGATCGAGGTCGCCGGCCAGGGCCTGACGCTGACGCGCTCATCGAACGTAGCGTTCCTGGAGCTCGACTGGACGCCGGCCAAGCACGACCAGGCCGAGGACCGCTGCCATCGCATCGGCCAGCAGGACGCGGTCAACGCCACCTATCTGCTCGCCGCCGGCACAATCGACGAGACGATCGCCACGCTCTTGGAGCGCAAGCGGGCGGTGATCGGCGCGGTGACCGACGGGCGCGAGCGGGACGAGGAGGGCGTCGTGGACGCGCTCGTGCGCGAGCTGGCGGGCGAGCCCTACCGGGCTCTGCGTGCCGTGGCGTAGCCGTCCGGGCGCCTGTCGGGGGTCTCGGCGCCTACAGGCCCGTCTCGGCGACGATCCGCCCGGACTTGACCGCCTCGGTCAGCGCTCTGTAGTCGCGCTCGTTCTGCTCGGCGTAAGCGTTGGAGAACTCGACGATCGCGCGGTCGAAGACGCTGCCCTTGCCGAGGTAGGCCGCGACCGCGACGCGGTCGCCGCTGCGGGCGTGCGCGCGGGCGAGCGTCCAGCCACACAGCCGGCCGTACTGGGCCAGGCCATCGGGGAGCATCTGCTCGATTTCCGCCGAGCCCTTCCAGTCGCGCAGCTGGCGGCCGTAGAAGTCCCGGGCCTGGCCGTCGATCCCGGACTCGACGTGGAGCCAGCCGAGGAAGATGTCGCTCGAGGCCTGCATCAGGCGCTGTCCGGCGACGACGCGCTCGCCGTGGTTTGAGAACTCGCTGGGTGGAAGGAACTCCTCGAACACGGAGGCCTCGGCCTCCTTCAACTGCAGGAACAGCGGATCCTGGCCGTCCCGGCCCAGCATCAGCGCGATCCAGGCGCGCGCGCCGACGCTCCCAACGCCGACGACTTTGCGCGCGAAGTCGGCCAAGCGGAACTCCTCGAGCAGCACGCGCCGGTCGTGCTCTAGCGTCTGGCGGTAGGAGCGCAGCAGCTCGTGCAGGGCGTCGAACATTTCATCGCGTTCGAGGCCCTCCACGAGGTCGTGCATTGGCACGATCAGCGGCGGTTCGGCGACGATGCGCGCCTCGCCGTCCACCGTGTGCGTCAGTTTCGAGAAGGCCGACATGCTGTCCTTGGTACGCGCCTTGGCGAGCGCTTTTTCGGTTCGCTTGACCTGTGTGGGCTTGAGTTGCGGGCCCAGTTTCTTGAGCTCGTTCTCGATGTCCAGGTGGGAGTACCAGACGTCGAGGTTGTTCATCGCCGCGAAGCCGGCCATCGCGGTGCGGTAGGACTCGACCGTGTCCAGCACGATCTGGTCCTCGGTCCTTGAGGGCGCGAAGTCGTTGTCGCGCGCGGCGATCAGCATGCTCGCGGCCAGGCGCTTGACGTCCCACTCCCACGGCCCGGGAAGCGTCTCGTCGAAGTCGTTGAGGTCGAACATCAACCGCCGCTCGGGCGAGGCGAACACGCCGAAGTTCGACAGGTGCGCGTCCCCGCAGCACTGAACGGTGAGGCCCGAGCGCGGTGTGAGCGCCAGGTCGCTTGCCATGATCAGCGCCGCGCCCCGGTAGAACGTGAACGGCGAGACGAGCATGCGCCCGTAGCGGATCGGCACGAGCTCCGGAACTCGTGTCTGCGCCTGGCGCTCGAGCAGCTCGATCGGATCGGGGCGGTGGGCCGCCGGCTCAAAGGAGGCATGGCTGGAGCGCGGCACCTCGGCCCGCGCCGCCCTGCCGCGAGCCACGCGCTCGGCGACGCTCAGGTGCGGTACCGCCGGGAGTGCGTCGCTGACCGTCGCCATGCTCAGACCATACTCGCCATACTCGCCGGTGCTTTGTTAGTTGTCCTGCCCGCATTTTGCGGCGGGCACGCGCGGGCAGATGAAATCGCGCCGAGGGGGCGCGCAATCCTTCATCGGGCGACTCTCTCTTTTTGTTGATGGGAGTGGGGTGAGAGTTATGGGAGGGGTGCTTCTTTTGGGAGGGGAGCCATCCGCCGTGGGTATCCGCCATGGACCTGCCTGCTGTCGAGACGGGGTTGGATGATTTGGGACCGCTGTCCAGTGTGCCGGCGGCCCGCACCGTCGAATATGATGCCCATGACCCATGGACACGAACGCAGCGTCGAGCGCACCATTCGGCTCTGGATCGCCCAGCAGGAACGCAACCGGCGCAAGGGCCTGCAGAGCCAGATGAGAGCCCGCCGCGACACGCCCGCCGAGCGGACTCGCCACGCGGTCGAACGTGAGACATCGCTGACCGCACCTCCGCGGCCGGCGCGGCGCTTTAGATCATCACGCCCACGGCAGCCCGTGATACCTCGATCAGGCGCTCGCGATCAGCGTCACCGACTCGCAGCTGCGATTGATCGCTCATGTCACAGAAGGTTAGTCAGATTCGCGCCGGTGCTCCGGCGACAGCGCTTGGGCAGCCACGCGGTGCGTGACCTCTTGTTTCAAAACTGGTCGTCGTCGTGTCAGGGCGCGAAGGTCTCGTGCACGGGAAACTGCTTGATGTCCGGCGCACCCTGCAACTCGACGCCGGCGGCTGCCATAGATGTCTGAATCCGCGGCGCGAACGCGTCGAAGGCCTCGCGCGACTCCCAGAAGTCGATCACGCCCCAACCGCCGTCGATCGGACCCGAGGCGTGGAACAGCAGGCCAATCGGCGGATCGCCGGCAGGATCGACCTGCCTGTTGACCTCATCGAACTGCTCCTGCTGCAGGCCGGCGAACTTGATGCGTATTCCAACTGCCATGGCGAACACCCCTATTTCTGTAGATCCCGTCAGCGTAGACCCATCGCGCTTGCCGCGCCTCCCGCCGGGGGGCAGGTCCGGGCCATCGTCCTCCCAGGCGCTCCAGGCGCGACCGGGACAGCGCTCTCTTTATGCGAGTTGGTTGTGCGGGCCTCGGGGCGGTAGGATCGATACCCGTTCAACGAACGATGCGCCGAGGAGGTCGAGCCTGTGCATCCCTTTCGTACCGCGATCGAGGCGCGCGATTTCGAGGCAGCCCTCGCGCTGCTGGCGGAGGACGTCGTGTTCCGCAGCCCGGTCGTGTTCAAGCCCTACCACGGACGCGACGCCGTCGCGACGCTGCTGCTGGCCGTCTCACGCGTGTTCGAGGACTTCCGCTATGTGACCGAGATCGGCGCGCCCGACGCTCGCGACCATGCCCTCGTGTTCCACGCGCGCGTAGGCGATCGCGAGCTCGACGGGTGCGACTTCATTCACACCGACGCGCACGGTCTGATCGACGAGTTCTGCGTGATGGTCAGGCCGCTGTCGGGCATGCTTGCGCTGGCCGAGGCGATGCAGGCCCAGCTGCAGGCGTAGGTAGGCGAGAGCAAGATAGACCCCTACTCCCCGAAGGGCGCGTCGCGCTCGCGGATCGCCTGCTTGAAGCCGGCCTGCGCCGCTCGCTGCTCATCGACCCCGACGGTCACCCCTCCCTGGGCGGGGCGGGGCGGGCGCACGATCCATCCGGCTGCGCGCTGCTTCGGTGTCGGTGTATGTTTTGCCTACCAAACGCGAGGAGGAGGAGGAGGAGGAGGAGGTTCCCATGTCCTACGTACGTGTCGTGAGATTCACCGACGTGAACGCCGAGCGGATGGAGGGGCTGCTGGCGCGCATCAAGGAGTCCGGCGGGCCACCCCCCGGCGTGCCCGCAACGGGGGTGACGATGCTGTTCGACCAGGCGCAAAGCACGGCGGTGGTGCTCCAGCACTTCGCAACGGCCGAGGACATGAGCGCAGGCGCCCAGGCGTTCAGCGCGATGGACGCCTCCGAGACCCCAGGCGCCCGCGCCTCCGTAGACATGTGCGAGCTCAAGCTCGAGCTCGACGCCTGACACGCTCTGCGATAACAAAAGGCCATAGGCCTAACTTGAACGGAGGCCCATAGCGCAAGGCCCGTGCCGGTCTAGGCGTTGAGGATCTTTGCCTTCGCGGCTGCGAACTCCTCGTCGGTGAGGACGCCCGACTCGTGCAGCTGACCGAGTTCCTTGAGCTTCTCCATCGAGTTCTCTTCCGGCGGGGGCGGCGCAGCGGCCATCTGCTGCGGTTGCTGCCCGGCCATCTGCTCTTCTTCCTGACGGGCCCAGCGGCCCTGCTGGCGATGCTGCACGGCCCCGGCTGCGCCGCCGGCGACGGCGCCGACGGCGGCTACACGGGCGACGCGACGTAGTAGTGGCATGCTCGTCTCTCTTTCTCTTCTGGGAGGCCGACTAGGCGGCGTCGAGGGATTGGATGGCGGCGATGACCTCCTGCGTCGGGACTCGCTGGAAGTCCAGCAGCCGGCCCCCGTTGCGGCGCACCGCGGCGGCGAAGGGCCCGGCCCAGGTGTTCTCGAAGCAGATCAGCACGGCCGCCTCGCCGGGTTCGAGCGCCTCGCCCGCCAGGGCGGCGTCCTCGTCGCCGAGCATGCCCGTCCGCGCCCCTTCGAACACGACCAGGTCGCCCGCGCCGTCACCGTCGAGGTCGGCGATCTCAAGGCCCGAGACCACACCCTCAGCGTCCTTTTGGACCACGAGCACATCTATGACCCGGATGATCCCCCGGTCCACGAGATCCACGAACATCGGGATCGCCTCGCCCGTTCGCGGCGCGTCCGGAGGGAAGCCAATCACGACGATGTCAACTGGGCCCAGCTCCAACTCCTCGCTGCTCAAGGCTCCTCCTCTGGTTGGTCTGCCGTTCTCCGAGGGATGCCGGCCATGGGTTGGCTCATCGGCGGTATCGCGACGGAGTGTAGCGAGGCAGGCAATCTGCTCGTCGTCCGCATGGTCCGGCGAGAAGGACGCTTACTCCCCAGAGCGTGCAGGCGTGGTCACCACCACCAAACCCTGGCGGGGCCGGAAAGTGGACGCCCGAAGATCGATGGGCGCGGCGGGTTTCGAACCTGCGACCTCTCGCGTGTGAAGCAGGAGTGCGGTTTGGTGGGTTGGGGCAGTTTTTCCTGCAAATCCGTGTGGTTTTGGTCGCTGGCCGGACTGTGGAAACTGGCTGATTTGGGTCCAATTCGGCGGAGTTTGGGCCAGTGAGCGGGTCCACTGGCCCAAACGTTCATAGCCCTTGACGGGAGATCTGGATGAGGTCGCCGAAAGCCGCGGTCGGCGAGGTGGGCTGAAACACCTGCCCTCGACTGCCTATCGCATCGACGAATCCTGGCATCCTGGAGCCCTGTTATTGTCACGAATATGTCCGGAGAAGTCGTAGATTCTAGTGACAGTTCGGTGATCGACCGGCTGTACGAGATCGCCGAGGCCCAAGGCGGGTTCCTTGCCGCGCACCAGGCCGTGGCCGCCGGCATTCCACGATCCACGCTGTCCTACCACGCCACGGAGGGCGACGCGCTGGAGCGCGTCGGGCATGGCGTCTATCGAATGCGACGGTTTCCAGCACCACCGCACGGTCATGTGATCGCCGGATGGCTTGCGCTCGCGCGCGCCGACGGTGTGGTCTCCCACGAGAGCGCGCTGGAGCTTCTCGATCTCACCGACTTGATCGCCGACGAGGTCCACATCACCCTGCCACGCGCAAAGCGAGGGCTGCGCACCCCGCCCGGTGTGTACATCCACTTCTCCGACCGGCTGATCGATCGCCGAGCTCGGCGCCTTGTGCTCGGTATCCCGGTGACCAGCGTCGAGCGTACCGTGACCGACATGCTGCGCAGCGGTGGATGGACCGAGCAGACCGACCTCGCCATCCGCCAGGCCATCCGGCGCGGCCTCACGACACGCCGGCGGCTGGAGGCGGAACTGCCGGCCAAGTGGCGCTCGCGACTCGACGGCGCTATCGAGCGGGACGCAACGTGAAGTACCGTACGTCTGCGGCGTTCCGCACGGCGCTCGAGGCCCGGCTCAAGGCGGCGCAACACGATGGAGTCGGCTTGGCGCGACTCCGCAAGCGCGTGGTGTTCGAGCGCCTGCTCGCGCGCCTGCATGCCGTGGCGCCGGACGCCTGGGTGCTCAAGGGAGGGTTCGCGCTCGAGTTGCGGCTCGGCGCTCAGGCCCGCACCACCAAGGACATCGACGTTGACTGGGCAATCGGCGAGGACGAGGCGGTCGGATTGCTCCTGGACGCCGCGGCCGTGACGCTCGATGACCGCTTCGAGTTCGCCATCGAGCGGGCGCAGGTGGATGACGACCTGCCGGGAGGCGGCCAGCGCTGGACGGTCGCCGCGACGCTCGCCGGGCGCGAGTTCGAGCGCGTAGCCATCGACATCGGGTTCGTCACAGAACCCGTGTTCGAACCGGAGACCATCGTCTCCTCCCATCTGCTGGACTTTGCGGACATAGCGCCTGTCCGCATCCCCATGGTCGCGATCGAGCAGCACGTCGCCGAGAAGCTCCATGCCTACACCCGGACCTATGCCGCAGATATGCCCAGCTCGCGAGTCAAGGACCTTGTCGACATCGTCGTGATCGCCCACACCACTACGATCGACGCCGGCCGACTCACACGCGCGATCAAGGAGATCTTCCAGCGGCGCGGCACCCATCCTGTGCCCCACGCAGTGCCATCTCCGCCCGGCGATTGGGGTCCGGGTTGGCGCAGGCTCGTCGCGAACGTCCCGGCCGACGAAGATGTCCGCATCGGGCACGCGACGGCCGCATCGTTCCTTGATCCCATTCTCGAGCACGAGCTGACCTCGGGGACGTGGGATCCGGGTGTGGTTGAATGGCTTAAGGGGTGATGGCCTCTATCTCGGCGAGTGTGTAGCCGAGGGCGTGGTAGGTCTTCAGGCGCTTGGCGAACATGCGGCGCAGCACGGGCAACTCGGTGTTGACGTAGTCGTAGACGAGTGATCGGCAAGCTGCTGCAGGTGCTCGCGCCGCTCGGTGAGGACGATCGGCGAACGTCCTTCGCCGGTCAGCTGAATCGTGTCCCGGGCGATCAGCTTGGTGCGCTGCTCGTCTGTGGCGAGCGCACCGTAGCGTAGATCTCCTGGATGCCGGCATCGGTTGGGAGCACGGCCGGGTCGAAAGTCGTGTCGCGGCGGACGATTCGCAGGCTCAGCTGCGCTCCCGAGCGCGCTGTGTGCCGGTCGATCTCGTGGCGTATCGGGCCGCACTGCATCGCGATAATCGGGTGGTGCCCGCCACGCCGGTAGGGGGTGGCGGTAAGGCCGGTCACGTAGCGCGCCGGAGCGGTTTGCAGCACCCGCTCGGTGGTGACCGCCGGGACGTGGTGCGGGCTGCGTGGAAAGTCGCTGACGAACTTGGGTGGGCGAAGACATACGACGCCCATTATGTTGCGCTCGCGCAGCTGCTGAAGTGCCGGCTGGTGACGGTTGACGAGCGGATGCTCAGGGGAGTCGCCCGGCTGAAGATCGCCGTGAGACCCCGTGAGCTCTTGAGTGGTGCTGCCACGTGCAGCGGACCAGTTGCCACCAGCGCATCCTATAGTATTCAGTGATGTCACTGAAGCTGGAAGCATATGCGCTGAGCGAGTATGGCGGTGTGCTCGCAACCCGCGAGTTCGGACGTGCGGCCGGGCGCAAGCTGCAGGACGCCCTGGCCGGAGCTTCCCGGAGTCGTTCTCAGCTTCGCGGGTGTCGAGGTCGCCTCGCCGCCGTTCCTGGATGAGCTGCTCTCGAGCATCCATGCATCTCTGCACGGTGCAGACGCCAACAAGCTGATCGTCCTCGACGGCCTCAACGAGGATGTCAGGGAGAGCCTGCTGCTCGTCCTGGAACGTCGCAAGCTCGCGCTTGCGAACCTCGAGAACGACCAGATCAAGCTCCTGGGCGGCAGCCGGCAGCTGCGGGAAACGCTGCGCGAGGCGCAGCGCATGGGCGAGTTCAGTGCCCCCGATCTGGCGGAGCGCCTTCAGATCAAGCTCCCGGCGCTGCATCAGAGGCTGCAGGCGCTACTCGAGACCGGCGCCGTGAGTCGCACACGCGACAGTGCCCGCGAGCGAGGCCGCCACGCCTATCACGCCCCGAAGCCCCGGGACCTCGAAGTGCTCACGATCCGGTAGTCGAGTATCCGTGCCGCCCGCAGCGCTTGACCTCGCTCTCCCAGGCGGTTTGACGACTTATATGTGGAGTCTGCGTCACCGGTGTGGTGACTTGCACTCCATGGAGTATGCGAGGTTCCGAAAGTTGCGGTCGGCGAGGGCGGCCAGCTCAGCTGGGCGTGACGACGACGATGGGGATTGCCCGGGTTGTCTGCTTCTGGTAGGCGGTGTAGCGGTCGTGGTTGTTGTCGTTGACGATCTTCCACAGACGGTCGTAGCCGGGGTCGGTCGAGCCGACGATCTTGGCGGCGCCGGTCCGGCGTTCACGAGCGATCTGAATTTCGACGTCCGGGTGCGCGCGGAGGTTGTGCAGCCACGCCGGGGGACGATCGGAGCCTCCGTTGGAGGCGACAAGCAGGTAGTCATCGCCGTCACGGGCGTAGACGAGGGCGTTCGTGCGGGTCTTGCCCGAGCGGGCGCCGGTGGTGTCGAGCAGCAGCGTCGGGACGCCGATCATGCGATGCCCGATGTGCCCGCCGGTCAGTCGGTAGAGCTGCTCGTGGAGCTTGAGGACCTGGCCCGTGACGCCCATGAATCGACATAGTCTATTGGGTGTGGTGTTTGGGCGGCCGAGTGGCGCTCGCGGCTCGTCGGCGTCCTCGGCCGGGACCGGACGTGACGTGAAGTCCCGTATCTGTGGCCCGCTACGCGGCGAGCTGGCCAGCGTTCAGCCCAAGCTCGTCTCGCAGCCAGCTGATGTCGGGCCAGGGAGCGCCATCCCGGCGGGAGCGCTCGGCGCGGTTCTCGATCCCGCGCAGCAGCAGCTCGAGCTCGCCGCGTCGCTCATTGCGCGCGGCCTCGCGCGGCGTGTGGCCTCCGAGCAACTTGAGTGGCTCGTCCAGCCAGCGGCGGTAGTGGTCGTTGAGGAGCCGGCGCTCGAGGTCGGCGGCTTCCGCCGCCGACAGTCCGGGCGGTGGCTCGCGTCGGCGGGGCGCACGGTCGCGCCTGCGTGAGGAGAGGTCCGATTCGAGCGGCAGAACGTTTCGCTCGTACAACTCGGCGAGCGTCCCGAGGCGCCGCTCGATGAGCTTGATCGCCGCGTCAAGCCTCGCCTGGGACACCGCCGTGCACCGCAGCTCCTCGTCGGTCAGCTCGAACGTCGCCAGGCATACCCGCCCAGGCAGCTCGGTGAGGCTGCTCTCAAAACGCAGCGCCCCCGGTGGCAGCGGCGTGTCTGACATGCGCAGTTGCTCGCGGGGCACGGTCCACTGAATCGTCTCCCCCGATCCGTCTTCGCTTTCACCCACCCATGCCAGCTCCGGTGGGTCGTCCAGCAGTTCGAGCGCAGCCATAGCGTCGGTGATCCGCCAACTCGCCCGGCCGTTGACGAGCGGGTCGCCCTCCGCAGTGAAGAAGCTCGGCTCGACACGACGGGCGGGGGGCACGAAGCGCATCAGCTCGAGCGCGGCCGTTCGGAATACGCGATCACTGCCGGCGGATATCCGGTGCGCGCCTGCGAGGCGGTCGAGCTCAGCGAGCAGTTCGGGCTCCTCGTCGGGCTTGTAGAACAGCGCGGGGCCCCACAGCGAAGGGATCCAGTCGTCATCCATCACGCGGCAGAGCAGGATGTCCCAACGTGTCGCCTCGCGCGAGACATCGCCGCTGCGCACACGCACAACCGCTCCGCTCAGCACATCCTCGAGCTCGATCCAGCGGCCCGCCTCCACGCTACGCACGCGCTGCAAGCTCAAGCGCGCCGCGGCGATCCGCGCAGACACGTCCCGCTCGCGCGCATCGATGTCGCTGCGAGCCGCATAGCGCGCCGCCGGGGTTTCTCCGCAGGCAAGCTCTCTATCCGAGCAGAACCAGGTGGCGAAGATCGTCAGGTCGCGGTCATCCAACTCGGGCTCGGGACCCCCGAAGCGCTCCAGGGCCGCCTTCAGATCATCCGGGAACTGCGCCGCTGCCCATGTTGAGATGCGTTTGCCGACGGCGTCCTCGAAGCGCGCCGTCTCGCGCTCGCGGCTCTCGGCCGCGAGGCAGCAGCGCTTATACTTCAACCCGCTGCCACAGGGACACGGAGCGTTACGCGAAGGTGCTCCCATCGAGACTCAACTTACGATCCAGAGCGGATGGAAACGGGGCAGTTTGTGATGACGCAGCCGGTGTAGAGCAGCAGCGCCTGGGGCGGGGACCAGTCGAGCTTGGAAGGAAAGGACGCCCTGATCTACGGGTGGACGGCCCCTTCGGGCCACCGGTTACCGCCGCCGACCGCGGCGCGCACGCACGAAGTCCACCTGCACATCGGTCTTGATCCGTTTGGTCGCGCGCTCGATGTTCGCGATCCGCTCATCGACATCCGCGATACGCGGGGGATGCACCCGCGCACGCCACGACTCGGCCCCAGAAGGCCGCCCATTCGCAGAAGCACGAAGACCGTCAACCTTGCTGGCCATAGGCTCATCATACCCGCCGATCCACTCACCCTTGAGCAGCTCTGGATGCGGTCGGCAGCTCGCGTGTTGCCTCACATGGCCCCGCGTGCAGCCGCTCGACGGCGTCCAGCACCTCCTCGTAGAAGCCCTCGGCGGAGGGCTCGGCAAGGGTGCAGCATCAGTACAAGGTCGACCCGAACAAGGTCCGGGGTCTTGGG
>CAWIWX010000008.1:0-164958 GCA_963839965.1 uncultured Solirubrobacterales bacterium | reverse complement strand
CGAGCAGCACGGTGCTCGCCACGCCCCCGCCGGTCAGCGTGTCCTGCAGGATCGCCAAGGGCGCGATTCCCACGCCGCCGCCGACGAGCAGCGTGCGACGGTCCTCGTGCGGGGCCGCGAATCCCCGACCGAGCGGCCCGAGCGCCCACAGTCCATCTCCCGCCCGCAGCTCGCACAGCCGGCGAGTACCCGGGCCGATGTCCTCCAGCAGGTAGTGCGCCTCGCCGTCTTGGACGCGCGCGAGCGAGAACGCGCGAGCCAGATACGGGCGCTCGTCGCGCCCCCCGCCCCAGCGCTCGGCGGCGGCGAGCATCGCGAACTGCCCCGGAGCCGGTCTCGGCCCATCCGGATCTGACACCCGCAGCACGCGATAGGACCCCAGCGGCTCGTTGGCACTGACTCTCAGCAGCCGCCGGTGCGGCGATGCCAGGGTGCGCTCGCCCGATACGCCCACCTACGCGACCCCGGTTCCGTCGGGCGTGCCCGCCCCGGGTCGCGACCCACCGTGCAGCTCCTGCAGACACAGCACCTCGGGCTGGCCCTCGCGCCGCGCGCTTGAGATGGCGCGCGCGGCGGAGAGGCCGGCGGCGAGCGTGGTCAGGCAGGGGATGCCGTGGGCCACGGCGGCGCGGCGGATCTCGTATCCGTCGCTGCGCGCGCCCACCCCGGTGGGCGTGTTGACCACGAGGTTGACGTCTCCGCGCTCGATCCAGTCGAGAACGTGCGGGGAGCCCTCGGCGATCTTGTTGATCGCCTGCGCGGGCACGCCCATGCGCGCGATCGCCTCGGCGGTGCCGCGGGTGGCGACGATGGCAAAGCCGCATTCGTGCAGGCTCTGCGCAACCCCGATCGCGCCCGCCTTGTCGGAGTCGGTGACGGTGATGAACACGGTTCCCTGCGCCGGCAGCGGCACGCCGGCGGCGGCCTGGGCCTTGGCGAACGCGGTGGGAAAGTCGCGCGCGATGCCCATCACCTCGCCAGTGGAGCGCATCTCCGGGCCCAGCAGCGCGTCGGCGCCCTCGAAGCGGTCGAACGGCAGCACGGCCTCCTTGACGGAGATGTGCTCGCCGAAGCCGATCCCCTGCCTTCCCGGCGGCAGCTCGAAGTTGACGATCCGCTCGCCCAGCATGATCCGGCATGCGAGCTTGGCCAGCGGCACGCCGACCGCCTTGGAGACGAACGGCACGGTCCGCGAGGCCCGTGGATTGGCCTCGATCACGTACAGCTCGCCCGAGTGCACCGCGTACTGCACGTTCAGCAGCCCGACGACGCCGATCGCAAGCGCCAGCTCGCGCGTGGCCGAGCGGAGCTGCTCGAGCATCTCCTCACCGAGCGAGTGCGGCGGCAGCACGCACGCGCTGTCCCCGGAGTGCACCCCGGCCTCCTCGACGTGCTGCATGATCCCGCCGATCCACACCTCGCTGCCGTCGCACAGCGCGTCCACGTCCACCTCGGTGGCGTTCTCCAGGAAGCGGTCCAAGAAGATCTCCCCGTCACCGCCGGGAGGCGGCTCGCGGCTGAGGTAGTCGGCGAGACCCTCGTGCGAGTAGACGATCTCCATAGCCCTGCCCCCGAGCACGTAGGAGGGGCGCACGAGCAGCGGATAGCCGACCTGCTCGCCCTGCTCCAGCGCCTGCGCGACCGAGCCGGCGGTCGCGTATGGAGGCGCTTTGTAGCCGAGCTCGGCCAGCAGCGCGCCGAAGCGGGCGCGGTCCTCGGCCAGGTCGATCGCCTCGACGCTCGTGCCGAGCAGCGGCACACCGGCCTGCGCGAGTCCGGCGGCCAGCTTGAGCGGGGTCTGTCCGCCGAACTGCACGATCACTCCGGCCAACTCGCCGGCGGCTTGCTCGGCCTCGACGACCGCGAGCACATCCGGCAAGGTCAGCGGCTCGAAGTAGAGCCGATCGGAGGTGTCGTAGTCGGTGGAGACCGTCTCGGGGTTGCAGTTGATCATGACCGCGTCGCGGCCCGACTCGCGCACGGTCATGGCGGCGTGCACGCAGCAGTAGTCGAACTCGATCCCCTGCCCGATCCGGTTGGGACCCGAGCCCAAGATCACGACCGACGGGCGCTCGCCGCCCACGACCTCGTGCGCCGCCCGCCCGCCGGCGGCGGGCGGGCGCTCCCAACCCGAGTAGTAGTAGGGGGTGCGCGCCGGGAACTCCGCGGCGCAGGTGTCGACCGAGCGAAACGTGCGCTCGCCGTGGAACGGACCTTCGGGATCGGTGGCCAAGGCCAGCAGCTCGCGCAAAAACCACAGGTCGATCGACGTGCGCGCGTGGATCCTCTCCACGTCACAGCCGCGAGTCAGCAGCTCGAGGATCGCCTCGTATCGATCGGGGCCCGGGATATCCAGCCCGTCCAGCAGTTCCTCGTCGGAGACGCCGGCCAGGCACGGCGGCTTGTCCAGCTCGCGCGAGCGCAGCGCCTTGGCAAACGCCTGCCCAAACGTGCGCCCGATCGCCATCGCCTCGCCGACCGACTTCATGTGCGTGGTCAGGGTCGAACTCGAGCCCGGGAACTTCTCGAACGCAAAGCGCGGCCACTTCACGACGACGTAGTCGATCGTCGGCTCATAGCAGGCCGGGGTGACGCCGGTGATGTCGTTTGAGATCTCCTCCAAGCGATACCCGACCGCCAACCGCGCGGCGATCTTGGCGATCGGAAACCCGGTCGCCTTGGAGGCCAGCGCCGAGGAGCGCGACACGCGCGGGTTCATCTCGATCACGAGTATCTCCTCGGTGTGCGGGTTCACGGCGAACTGCACGTTCGAGCCACCCGTCTCCACGCCCACCGCCCGGATCACCGCGATCGCCTGGTCGCGCAGGCGCTGGTACAAGCGGTCGCTGAGCGTCTGCTGGGGGGCGACCGTGACCGAGTCGCCGGTGTGCACGCCCATCGGGTCGACGTTCTCGATCGAGCACACGATCACGACGTTGTCGGCTGTGTCGCGCATCACCTCCAGCTCGAACTCTCCCCAGCCGAGAACGGACTGGTCGAGCAGGACCTGCCCGATCGGTGAGACCTCCAGCCCTCGTGCGACGATCCGCTCGAACTCCTCCGGCGTGCGCGCAATGCCACCACCGCGGCCACCCAGGGTGTAGGCGGGCCGCACGATGCACGGAAGGCCGACTTCGGGGAGCACAGCCCGGGCGTTTGTCAGCCCCAGCTGAACATCGATTCGGCCCCTCGTCTTACCAGCGCCCGCCGCCTCTGCGCCTGGTTCGATGAGCCAGCCGCTGACGATCGCGCTCTTGGGCATACGCAGCCCGGCGGCGGCCATCGCCGCCCCGAACAGCTCGCGGTCCTCCGCGCAGGCGATCGCCTCGTAGTTCGCGCCGATCAGCTCGACGCCGTACCCGGCGAGCGTGCCGTCGTCGTGTAGCGCCTTGGCCAGGTTCAGCGCGGTCTGCCCGCCCAGCGTCGGCAGCAGCGCGTCGGGGCGCTCGCGTGCGATCACCTGCGCCACCGGGCCCGGAAGCAGCGGCTCGACGTAGGTGGCGTCCGCCAGCTCGGGGTCGGTCATGATCGTCGCCGGGTTGGAGTTGACGAGCACGACCTGGAACCCCTCCTCGCGCAGCACCTTGCAGGCCTGCACCCCGGAGTAGTCGAACTCGGCGGCCTGCCCGATCACGATCGGGCCCGATCCGAGGATCAGGATCTTGTGGATGTCCTCGCGCCTTGGCAAGGGATCAGCCACGCCGGGCATCCGGCCCGTCGTCTCGATTATTTGCAGGGACGACCTCCTGCCATCCTCGACCGGGACGGCTTCGCCGGCCCTCCTCGGCGATCCGCGCAAGGAAGCGGTCGAACAGGTACAGGCTGTCGTGTGGTCCCGGACCGGCCTCGGGGTGATACTGCACCGCCCCGCCGGGAACGTCGAGCAGCTCCAAGCCCTCGACCGTGCGGTCATACAGGTTCACGTGCGAGAGCCGGGCCTCGCCGTAGTCGGTCTGCCAGCGCACGGGCTCGTCGGCCTCGATCGTGCGCGCGCCGCCCGGACCGAGCGCCGCGAAGCCGTGGTTCTGGGAGGTGATCTCGATGCGTCCCGTCTGCAGATCCTTGACGGGATGGTTGGCGCCGTGGTGGCCGAACGGGAGCTTGAACGTGTCCAAGCCGACGGCGCGGCACAGAAGCTGGTGGCCCAGGCAGATGCCCCACACGGGCTTTACGCCGACGAACTCGCGGACGGTGTCCACCACGTAGTCGAGCGCTGCCGGGTCGCCCGGCCCGTTTGACAGAAACACCGCGTCGGGGTCGCCGGCCAGCAGCTCCGAGGCCGGGCTCGTGCACGGGTGCAGCGTCACGCGGGCGCCGCGCTCGAGCAGCCCGCGGACCATCGAGGCCTTGATGCCGGTGTCGATGACCGCGATGTGCGGGCCCGGGCCCTCGCCGTGGCGGGTCGCTTCCGGCGGGGTGACCTGTGCGGCGAGATCCTGACCTGACATCGGCGGCTCTGACTCGACCAGCTCGCGCGCCCGGGGCTCGGGCATAGCGCTCGGAAACACCCCCGCGCGCATGGCACCCTGTTCGCGGATGTGGATGACCAGCGCACGGGTGTCGATGCCGGTGATCGCCACCACGCCACAGTCGGCGAGCCATTGCAGCCAACCGCCCTCCGCTCCCGGAGCGTCCTCGCGGTCGCACGCCTCGCGCATGATCGCCGAGCGCGCCCACGGCCGGTCTGACTCCATCGCCTGCGCGCTGACCCCATAATTGCCGATGTGCGGATAGGTGAACGCGATCAGCTGACCCGCGAAGGAGGGATCGGTCATGGACTCCTGATAGCCGGACATGCCGGTCGTGAACACGATCTCACCGACGGCGTGCCCCCCGGCGCCGCACGCCTCGCCGTCAAAGCGCGTACCGTCCTGGAGCAGCACGTAGGCGGTCGTATCGGTCATCTCAGAGGATGAGCTTCTGGACGGTCTTGAACTCGGGTGTGCCGGCACGCCGCAGCAGCTCGAACAGGGCGGCCTCCACCGTGCTGACGACCGCGCCCACGCGCTCCATGCGCTCGAGCCCTCGCTCGTAGTCGATCTGGTGGCGGGAGCCGACGGCATCCGCGGGCACGTGCACCTCCACGCCCCGCTCGAGCAGGTCGTGCACGGTCTGGCTGACGCACACGTGGGTCTCGATCCCGCACACGATCGCCTGCGAGCGCCCCGCAAGGTCGAACCCCTCGGCGCGCGCTGCAGAGAACACGCTCTTCTCGATCGGCCGCTCGTCCCGCAGCCCGACCTCGGGAGCGGTGTGGCCCAGGCCTCTCGGGTACTGCTCGCTGACGACGCTCGGCAGCTGCAGGATGTGCGCGGCCTGCACGAGCTTGTTGCAAGCATCGGCGACGCCCGCGAACGAGTCGTAGGAGCGGAACCCCTCCTGCACGTCCACCACGACCAGCGCCGTCCTGTCACGATCGAGCAGGCTCACGGGCGATTTCTCCTTTGGGCCGCATCCGCGCGTGTGCGCCGGCAACACAGAAAGTGGTTGGCGCTGGACCTCCTGTCCAGCGTCGCGAGTGTTCCCTCCCCTGCGCCTGTGAGCGGGGCCGGATGCCCCGCACCCCGGCGCTCGTCAGCGCCACGGCCCGCGCGGACGCGCCCCCCCAAAAAACTCCGCTCACGCCGCCACCACCACGGAGAACACGCGCTCCCTGTATGCGACCGCCCCGGCCGCCACCGTCATCAACACGCGCCCGCGCAGGGGCCGCCCGGCGAAGCAGCAGTTCTCCGAGCGGCTCTCCCAGCCGCGCTCGCCGGCGACCCACTCCCCGTCGAGGTCCACGAGCGTCAGGTTGGCCGGCTCGCCCGTCGCGATCGTGGGGGTCGGCAGTCCAAACAGCGCCGCGCCCGCGGTCATTCGCCGCACGAGCACATCCAGCTCCAGCTCGCCCGTCAGCACCAGGCCGGTGTAGAGCGCGGCAAAGGCGGTCTCGAGGCCCGTCGTGCCCATCGGAGCCTGCTCGAACGGGACTTCCTTCTCCTCGCGCGCATGCGGAGCGTGATCGGTGGCGACGCAGTCGATCGTTCCGTCGCGCAACCCGACGATCAGCGCCCGGCGGTCGGACTCGCCCGCCAGCGGCGGGTTCATCTTCATGCGCGTGTCCAACCCGCGCAAAGACTCGTCGGTGAGCAGCAGATGGTGAGGCGTGACCTCGGCGCTGACGTTGGCCGCAGCGGACTTGGCATGCGCGAGGGCCTGCACCGACGCCGCGCAGCTCAAATGCTGGAAATGCACGCGCGCGGACTCGTACATCGCAAGCTCGGCGTCGCGCGCGACCATCGTCAACTCGCTGACGGTCGGTATCCCGCCGATGCCGAGCGCCGCGCTGAGCGCGCCCTCGCGCATCGAGCCGCCGTGCGAGAGCGTCTCATCCTCCTCGTGCAGGCTGATCACGCCGCCGCACAGCCGCTGGTACTGCAACGCCTTGCGCAGCGTCCCGGCGCTGGACACCGGCCGGCCGTCGTCGGTGAACCCGAGCGCGCCCTGCTCGCGCAGCTCGGCCATCTCGGTCAGCTCCTCGCCCGCAAGGCCGCGCGTGATCGCCGCGAGAAAGCCCACCGGCACGCGCGCCTCGCGGGCGGCGGCGTCGCGCAGGGATCTGAGCAGCGGGGCGGAGTCGATGACCGGGTCGGTGTTCGGCATCGCGATCACCGCGCCGAACCCTCCCGCCGCCGCGGCGCGAGTGCCGGTCTCGAGATCCTCCTTGTGCTCCTGCCCGGGCGCGCGCAGGTGCACGTGCGGATCGACGAACGCCGGCAGCAGGTGCCGCCCCTGACCCTGCACCGTCTCGATCCCCTCCGGGCAGTCGATGCCGCCGACCTGCGCGATCTCCGCAATGCGCCCGTCGCGCACGAGCACGTCGTGGCGCGAGTCGATCCCCGCGCGGGGGTCCAGAACGTGCACGTCCGCCAGCAGCAGCTCGGCCGGTGCGCTCGGCCCGTGGACAAGTGGGTTCGAGCCCATCACGCCGGCTGGGATTCGGGGACGGGCCTCGGAACGCGCCCCGCCGAACCGGTAGACACTCCCTCCGCCGGACCGGGAGACACTCCCTTCGGTCGCGTCCCCGAACCGGCCAGCGTCCCCGAACCGGCCGGCATCCCCGGACCGGCCAGCAGCTCGTACAGCACGGCCATGCGCACGACCACGCCGGCCTCGACCTGGGCGGTGATAAGCGCCTGCGGAGAGTCGACCACCTCGCCGGAGAGCTCGACGCCGCGGTTCACCGGGCCAGGGTGCATCAGCACCTGACGCGGGCTCAGGCGGCGGCCGTTGATCTGATAGGTGGCCGCGTACTCGCGCAGCGAGGGCACCCACGTCTCGCTCATGCGCTCGCGCTGCATGCGCAGCGCGTACACGACGTCGGCCGAGCTCAGATCGTCGAGTGTGTAACGCACCTCGCAGCCGAGCTCCTGGATCCCGCGCGGGATCAGCGTCGGCGGGCCCGCGAGCGTGACGCGCGCGCCCATGCGCTGGAACGCGATGATGTTCGACCGCGCCACGCGCGAGTGGGCCACGTCGCCGACGATCCAGATCGACGCCCCGTCGATCGGACCGAGGCGCTCGCGCAGCGTGTACACGTCCAGCAGCGCCTGCGTCGGGTGCTCGTGCTTGCCGTCGCCGGCGTTGACGATCGCCGCGCTGCACCATCTGGAGACCAGCTCTGAGGCGCCCGCCCACGGCGTGCGCAGCACGATCGCGTCGGGCTTGTGCGCGCTGAGTGTCAGCACGGTGTCCTTCAGCGACTCGCCCTTCTCGACGCTCGATCCGCTCGCGGCGAAGTTGACGACGTCGGCGGACAGTCGCTTGGCGGCCAGCTCGAAGGAGCTGCGCGTGCGCGTCGAGGCCTCGTAGAACAGGTTCAGCACCATCCGTCCGCGCAGCGCGGGCACCTTCTTGATCTCACGGTCTGACACCTCGGCGAACCGCGCCGCCTGACTGACGATCCGCTCGATCGCCTCACGGTCGAGGTCCTCGATCGAGAGCAGATGGTTCATGGAGCCTCCATCCGGTCGGCCCTTTGATGGAGACGTGCGCCCTCGGTGGCGCCCCGGTCGCGTCTCCAGGAGGTGGCCCTCATGCCGGCTCCTGGACCCGCGCCGGGGAGATCGCGACCTCGTCTATGCCGTCGAGCTCGCGCACGCGGACGTAGACGTGCTCGGCGCGCGCGGTCGGCAGGTTCTTGCCGACGTAGTCGGGCCTGATCGGCAGCTCGCGATGGCCGCGGTCGACGAGCACGGCGAGCTGCACGCGCGCGGGACGACCGTAGTCGAACAGCGCCTCGATCGCGGCCCGCACCGTCCGCCCGGTGTAGAGCACGTCGTCGACGATCACCACCGTACGCGCCGCGACGTCGAAGTCGATGTGCGAAGCGTGCACGACCGGGGCGTCGGGCCGGCGCGAAACGTCGTCGCGGTAGAAGCCGATGTCAAGGTCCCCCAGCGGCACCTCCGTTTCGAGCAGCTGTTCGAGCTGGCTTTGCAGCCGCCGCGCCAGAATCGCGCCGCGGCGGTGTATCCCGATGAGCGCCGGTACGAGCGAGTCCGAGGACTCGACATCGCCCGGGTCGGCCGATGCGCCCGCACTACCGTCGGATGCTCCGCCGGGATTGCGCTCGACGATCTCGTGGGCGATGCGCGTCAGCGCTCGCCGCAGATCGTCCTCGCGCAGGACGTCCTTCTCGCTGCTATCCACGTTCGGCTACCTTCCTGGCCTCTCAGGACCGGGTTAAGGGACCGCTCCAGACTGTATCAGTCAGCGCGCCGGGACGAGACCGGTTCTGCCGGCGGTCCGCCTACCGCACCGCGACCGACTCCGCAGGCTCGGCGGGCTCGGCGGCCTGCGCTGGCGCCTGCTCACGGGCGCGGCGCTCAGACCAGCGCACCAGCCGGGGTGCGCTGCGCTCGGGGAACGGGATCTCGATCGTGTCGCAGTCGCGGGGCGCCTCGGTCTGGGCGAACACAGCTCGCGCCTGCTCGCGCAACTCGCCGCCGGGATAGCGGCTTGAGGTGTGCGTCAACGCAAGCATTCCCACCTGCGCCTCGCGGGCAACCTCGGCCGCCTGACGCGCGGTGCTGTGGCATGTCTGGCGCGCACGCTCTGACTCCTCCTCGGCGAACGTGGCCTCGTGCACGAGCACATCCGACTCGTGCGCGGCGACGATCAGCGACTCACACGGAGCGGTATCGCCGGACACGACGACCTTGCGCCCTGGCCGCACCGGCCCCAGCACCTGCTCGGGCGTGACTCCCGCGACCGTCTCGCCGCGCTGCAGCCGGCCGAAGTCCGGGCCCGGCTCGATCCCGAGCTGCTGCGCAAGCTCGGGATCGAGATGCCCGGGCCGCGCCTCCTCCACGAGCGCGTACCCGTAACAGGCCTCGCCCGTGTGACGAACCGGTATCGCCCCGATCAGATACCCCTCGCGCGCGACAGTCTCCGCGGGCGCGAGCTCGACCACACTCAGCTCATACGGCAGACGCCGGCCGTAGACGAAGCGCATCCGCTCCATCAGCTCTTCCAGCCCGCTCGGCCCATACACGCTCAGCGGCCGCGTGCGCTCGCGCAGCGCAAACGACTTCAGCATCCCCGGCAGCCCCAGCCAGTGGTCGGCGTGGAAGTGGGTGATGAAAACGGCATCGACGTCCGCCAGCCCGACCGAGCGGATCAGCTGGCGCTGGGTGCCCTCCCCGCAGTCGATGAGTATCTGCTCGCCCCCGCGGCTGATCAGCACCGCGGGCAGCCCGCGCCGGGCGCTGGGCACCGAGCCGCCGGTGCCGGCGAAGAACAGGGAGAGATCCATGGTTCGCTACGGTAGCGACACCGGCGCCCGTAGCTCAGTGGATAGAGCGCTCGCCTCCGGAGCGAGAGGTCGCAAGTTCGAATCTTGCCGGGCGCGCTTTGGAATTGCTTGCAAATCGGCGGGTTTCAGGATGGTGTGTGCAGGCAGGAGTTTGACCCACCGGAGATTTGGGTGGGCCAAACTGTGAGCTAAGGCCCGCTTTTCGACGGTTTGCCACCACGACGTCGGGTCGCATTTCATCAAGCCGCGAGGCGGTGCTAGGAACAGTCGACCGGAGCGAGCGCCTGTTCGAAGCTCTTTGCGTATTGAGACAGCGAGGATTTGAGCTGCTTTTCGACGTTACTGAGCGATGGGTTGGAGGCCAGGCCGGTGATGATCGAGGTGACCTGGGTTTCGAAGGTGTGAGTCGCCACTTCGATCTGTTCCTTGCGCGCAGGTTCGAGGTTGGGCTGTGCATCCTTGATCTTCATGAGGTCGCTTCCGATCGCTTCCAGCCCGGTTTTCGCCTGGGTGATGATGCTGGTGGAGAGGGTCAGTTCGCTCAGCATCCGCACCTGCTTTGAGATGTCCGACCGCGCCGTGCAGACCTGCGCCTTGGCCTTTTCCTGAGAGGATTCGCCACAGCCCGCGAGCACCAGCACACCGAGCAGCAGAGCGACGATCGCGGAGGCTTTACGCACTCGGCGAAGTCTACACCAGTAGTCGGTAGCCGTCAGTTCACGGAGGCTTCCTTCTCTGCCTGCTCCAGCTCTCGCTTGAACTCCTTGCTGTCGGCGTCGATCTCCTTCTCGAGCGTCTTCTCTGCGCGGGTGAGGATCTTGTCGAGCTGCTCTTCCACGCGCGACTCGCCGATCACGATCAGTGCCGCCTCGCCGCTCTCCAAGAGCTCCCCGAGCTCCTTTGCGTCACCGCGCGAGATGCCCTTGCGGAGGTGTCCTCCGACGCCACCGACGACGCCACCGACCGCCGCCGCGCCGATGATCGACGGCGGGAATAGAATCCCGACGACCGCCCCAACGGCGATGCCGCCCCAGGCCCCGTGCTGGGTCGGCTTCTCGTGCTTCTCTACGTGCACCTTGCCCTCGGCGTCCTTGGTGATCAGCGCGACGTCATACGTGCCGAGGAGCTTCGCCGCGTGGAGGTCGAGCAGGCCCTCGTAATCGTCGAACGCGTCCGCACGGTTGACGTAGGTCGCGGCGTAGATAAAAACCGGTCTGTCGCTCATCGCTGCACTCCCGTCCTCGATTTTTTCTCGGTTTGCCGGATGGCGCGGGCGAGCGCGTCTCCCGTTTGCGATGATGCCCGAAGCAGCACGAGCGTCGCGAATATTCACGAGGAGTCTACGCCGATGCCACCTCTCAGGCAGCGACCCAGCTACAATCGCCGATAATGGTCGAGAAAGTCGGTGGCCCTGTCGCAGACGGAGGACCGGATGAGCGTAAGGACCCGTCCAAACGAGCAAGGCGAGACACGATGTCAAGGACGCCTGGACAGGCCAGAGTGGTGAATCTTTCTGATGACGGTGATGCGTTGGCGACCGGCGCCGGTGCCGAGCTGAGGCCCTGGCGAATCCCGGCACTGGTCCCGGGGCCGATCGTGGTCGCCCTGCTGGCTCTGCTCTGCGCGCAGGCCGCCGCGGCGAGCTTCGTCTACCCGCTGCCCCGGGCGGACTACGGGGTCCGCGAAGTATGTGGCACGCCCGGGCTAAGGCGCGCGGCGTGCCAGGCCTTCCAGCTGGTGCCGCTGAGCGCAGAAGCTCGGGCTCGCCGGCATCCGCTCGGCATCACCCGCCGCACGTCCCTGAGGGCGGCCTCGCCCGCCGAAGGTGCCTTCGGCCTGCGACCGCAGGATCTGCACTCCGTCTACAAGCTCCCGACCTCCGCCTCCTCCGCGCAGACGGTCGCGCTCGTCAACGCCTACAACGACCCGACCGCCGAATCGGATCTGAAAGCCTACGACGAAGAATTCGGTCTGCCCGAATGCACTAGTGCTAACGGCTGCTTCAAGCAGGTCAACCAGAACGGCGAAACGGCGAACCTGCCGTTCCCAAAAACCACCAAAGAACTGGAATCGGCGAAAAAAGGCTCCAGAACACAAAAGGAAGAAGCCGAAGAAGCGAACGGCTGGGGGGTCGAGATCTCGCTCGACATCGAGACGGCCCACGCGACCTGTCAGAGCTGCAGCATCCTCCTCGTCGAGGCGACCATCCCGACCTATGAAGACCTCGAAAAGGGCGAGAAAAGCGCCGAGACGCTCGGCGCAACCGAGATCTCGAACTCGTGGGCTGGGTCGGAGGCCGGCGAGACTCCCACCCTCGAGAACGCGAGCCCCTTCAACCATCCCGGGACCGTCATCACCGCCGCCGCCGGCGACGACGGCTATCTGAACTGGGACAGCTCGGAAAAGGGCCACGTCAACTTCCCTGCCTCCTCGCCACACGTGGTTGCCGTCGGCGGCACTCGCCTCAGCCTGGGGGTCAACGGCGAATGGACCGGTGAGGTGGTCTGGAACGGCGACCACGCAACCGGCGGCGGCTGCAGCGTCGAGTTCACCGCCCAGTCCTGGCAGCAGGCCGTCTCCGACTGGGCGTCGGTCGGTTGTTCCACCAAACGCGCGGTCGCCGACGTCGCCGCCGACGCCGACCCCTACACCGGTCTGGCCGTCCACTACACGAGCTCGGAATGCGAAGAAGCAAAAGTACACTGGTGCACAATCGGCGGCACAAGCCTCTCCTCGCCGCTGATCGCATCGGTGTTCGCGCTCGCCGGCGGAGCCGACGGCGTCGCCTATCCCACCCAGTCGCTCTACGAAGACGCCGTCAAATCGCCCGGATCGCTGCACGACATCACGCTCGGATCCAACGGAGAATGCAAGAAGGGCTTCGTCAACGGCAAGCTGTTCGAAGGAGGGGTGTCGAACTGCACCACGGCCGAAGAGGCCGCGAGCTGCTCCTCCAAGGCCATCTGCCTGGCGAGCACGGGCTACGACGGGCCCACAGGGGTCGGAACACCCGACGGGGCCGCCGACTTCTCGGCGACCCCGACGATCCAGAGTCCGCCGTCGGTGGTGACGGGTTCGGTTTCTGGGGTGTCGCAGTCGGGGGCGACGTTGGCGGGGTCGGTGAACCCGAATGGTGGGAGTGTCTCGAGTTGTGTGATCGAATATGGGACGTCGTTGCCATCGGTGACGAGTGTGTCGTGCAGTCCTTCGCCGGGTGGGGGGACGAGCGCGGTGTCGGTGTCTGCGCTGGCGGGTGGCCTGTCGGCTGACACGACCTATGAGTATCGGGTGGTCGCGACGAATGCCGGTGGCACGAGCACTGGTTCCCCGGAGAGCTTCACGACGCTTCCGAACCCGCCGACGGTCGTGACGGGCGCTGCATCAGGGGTGTCGCAGACCTCGGCGACCCTGAACGCGACGGTGAACCCCAACGGCGCGGAGGTCAGCGAATGCGAGCTCGAATACGGGACCACCGTTTCCTATGGACACAGTGCACCGTGCAGCCCCTCGCCAGGGTCTGGCCACAGCCCGGTGGCGGTGTCAGCGTCGCTCACCGGTCTGACGTCGAACACCACCTACCACTTCCGGATCGTCGCGACCAACCCGGGCGGCACCAGCAAAGGCACAGACGAAACATTCAAAACACCACCCAACCCACCGACAGTCACCACAGAAACAGCCTCATCGATCACCCAAACCACAGCAACCCTGAACGCGACAGTGAACCCCAACGGCGCAGAAATCAGCGAATGCAAGTTCGAATACGGCGCCGCGGCGCTCTACGAATTGACGAAATCCTATGAATCAAGCGTGCCGTGCTCTTCGCTGCCCCTCTCGGGGGACACGCCGGTCGAAGTGTCCGCGCCGGTCATGGGCCTGACCGCGAGCACGGCCTACGACTTCAGGGTCTCGGCGACGAACGCCGCCGGCACGAGCAAAGGCGAAGACCAGACATTCACCACGCAGGCCGCCCCGGCGCAGGTTCCCCCGGAATTCGGGCGCTGCGTCAAAGTCCCGGCCGAAAAAGAAGGCAAAAAAACGGTTTACCACGGTGGGTTCACCACCGCCACCTGCCTGGTGGCAAGCGAAACGCACACGGGCCACTATGAATGGTACCCCGGCGTCCTGAGCGCCTCCTTCAAAACCGCGCTCACTTCAAAATCGGTCAAGCTGGAATCGGCGGTCAAAACAGCGACGGTGACATGCACGGGTGAGACGAGCGTGGGCGAATACGCCGGGCGAACAACCGTAACCGGCGTGGTCCTCACGCTCACAGGCTGCACGCGAGGCGCCGCGGCATGCTCGAGCTCCGGCGCGGCGGAAAGAGAAATAATCACCAACGCGCTCGAAGGCGTGCTGGGTGTCGTGGAACTCGGAGCCACGAGCGCCGCCGACAAGCTCGGACTCGAGCTGTACCCCGTCGGTAAAACTGGGCCGCTGATGGAGTTCAGCTGCGCCGGCGCAACCGTATCGGTACGGGGCTCGGTGATCGTGCCGGTCACAGCGAACAGGATGTCGCTGACGCAAGCTCTGACATTCAAAGCGTCTAAAGGCAAACAGAAACCGGAAAGCTTCGTGGAAGGCCCGCAGGCCATCCTCGAAGAGTCCGTTGACGCAGCCCCCTTCGAACAGACCGGGCTGGCCCTCGCGATGACCCAGACCTCAGAAGAAAAGGTCGAGGTCAACTCAGTCGTCTGAGCAGGACTGGAACGGAGACCCCCAGCACCTGCCCGCTGGCGCCGAGCGCCTGCACGGCGAGACGAGCGCCGGAGCCCGGGCTCGGGATGGCGGTCTCAAAGCCCGTGCGGGACGCTTCGGCGACCGGCTTCAATCTCGCGGCGCTCGCGCCCTCCAGCACCCTCCACCCGGTCACCTGCGTGGCGCCGTTCCAGCTCGCATACACAACGACCCCGCCGTGCTGGCCGATCTTCGATTCCTCGCGCCGCACCGCCACCGCCGGCGGCTGCTCAGGTGTGCCGGCCCACGGGAACTTGAGCACCGTATAGGACTGGTATTGAGCGGGCAGGTGGGCGTCGAACAGGACCTGTCCGGAGGGGGAGAATTCCGAGAAGAACGGTTCCTGACCCCAGCCGACGAACCAGTCGCCGCCAGGCAACGGCTGGAAGTCTCCCTGGCTGGCCGCCAGCAGCCTGGTCGGATGCGCAAAGCTCGAGACGAGCGTGGCCGTCATGGTCTGCTTGTCGAGCGCGAGCACGATCGCGCGTGACTGCGAGTGCACCTTCGGCGTGCCCCCGTTGTCGAAGAAGGAGATCGTCCCGTCGGGCTCTTCGCGGGCGTCGTGCTGCCAGGCGGGACTCGCGCCCGGCCCCATTCTAAAGCTCGACTGCTTGCCGCCCAGGCGCCAAACGATCTGGCCGGTGCGGGCGTCGATGTCATAGGCGGCCCAAGTGTTGCGCGAGTCCACGAGCAGGTCTTCGCTGTGTTCGGAGACCGCGTTGATGTGGAAGTAGTCCCAAGGCGAGACCGCGGTGCCGCCGTGGCCGACCGGCATGTAGGAGTCGCTGAGAGCGACGTGGTCGAGCGCGTGCCACTCATAGCGGACGAGCCCCGTCTTCAGGTCGATCTCCTGAAACAACGTGTCGGCGACGGCGCCGTCGGCCGGGCCACCGTATGCGCTGAGGTCACACCGGACGGCGTCATAGACGGTGAACAGCGCCGTGCCCCGCGGCGTGATTTCAAAGGCGTGCAGGTCGGGCTGGTAGCCGTTGGCGGCGCGCACGATCGCGATGTCCTGGTAGGAGCTGTCGGCTATCACGACCCCGGCGTCGCGCCGGCCGCCCGCGATGAGCGGGTCCTGCCACCACGTCAGCACCGGCCTGCCTTCGTACTCCTGCACCCGCAGGTCAGCCGCGCGCTCTCCGGAGGGGATCGGCTTGAACCAGGCCAGCCCGCCGGCGCCGTCGAGGATCATCGGCCCGTACTGGCCCGGTCCGGCGTAGGGCGCCAAGAAGATGTCGCCGGGCGCGTGCGAGCCACCCGAGTCGGCGCTGAGCGTGACGGTCGGCGGCTGCAGGTTCGGACGCGAGAGGAAGTGCTGCAGTTCGCTTTGCTTGGGCGGTGGCGGCGGGGGCGGGGGCGTCTCCAGCGAGCGGCTCGTGGAGTCGACCTCGGCGACGGTGAAACGCCAGGCCAACGGGATCTTGCCGGCGCCCCGGCGCAGAACGGCGCGCACTGTCACGACCTCGCCTTCGGAGAACGGCCTGCCGGGAAGGAAGCTCGCTCCGTCGCCCTGCGAGTAGGCGGCGAGTCGACCGGCATGGGCGCCGCTGCGCGACCCGAGCACTGTGACATCGGCGATGTCTGCGGCGGGGACGCCGAGGAAGCTGATCTGAGTCAGGTGAGAGGCGTCCATCGAGTCGGGCGCCGGCGAGACGGTGACGGCGCCGCCGGCGAGCGCCTGGGAGACGTTCAGCGACCGGGGCACGCAGCTGGGCGCCGGCGCAGCGCCAGCGGCGTTCGCGCGCCCCGGAGCGAGCGTCGGCGCCAGCAGCGCGAGCGCGCCGACCAGCAGGGCGCGCGCCGACGCGCGCGCCGACGGCACACAAGCACGATCACATATGACTCGACTCACAACCCGCGAGGAGCCTAGCCTCAGCGCCGCGGTAGCGCGCCGGTCGGCGCGCTACCCTGGATATATGCTCACGCAGGCAGATCGTGCCGCCGAGCGCCGGCGCGCAAAATTGGAGGATATCCGCCAGCAGGTCGCGGACGGATCGCTCACGATTCGCAAAATGACGGCCGAGGAGCGCAAGCGCTATCCCCCACGCCCGTTAACCCGGCGCTCATCGACCGGCCGCCGGCGCTGAGTCGCGTCATCGCGCGCGCCCCGCGAGCGCGCCCCGCCCGTCTGGAGTCCGAGCGCCGCCTCGGGGCCGGACAGCACGAGCAGGCGGCGGTCGCGTCCAGAGCCGTATGAGACGAGCACAGGCCTCTTGCGCAACGCTCTACTACCTGGCACCCTATAGCTCCAGGTAGCGCAGCACGACCCGGCCGAGCACGATCACGTCGCCGCTGCGCAGGTCGGCCTGAGTCACGCGGCGGCCGTTCACGAGCGTGCCGTTGGCGCTGCGATCGTCGAGGATCCGTGCGCCCGAGCCGCGGTGCACGAGGATCGCGTGCCGGCGCGAGACCGAGCCCTCGTCAAGGTGCACATCCGCAGACAACCCCCGGCCGATGTGGACGACGTCTCGTCCGACCGGGACCAGCAGCGTCTCCCCCGCGCCCTGGACCTCCAGGTAGCAACCCGGCTCGGCGGTCTGGGGCTCGCTCGCGCGGCGGCGGTTGCGCTCATCCAGGCACGCGATCGCGTCGATCCGTTCGGTCGCTCCGATCTCGACGGCGGGGGGCGCTTGGGCGGGCATGCTTACAGCCAACCTGAGCGTACTCACGCACAGCTCAAGGCTCGCTAAGAAATAGTGAAAACCTCGCCTTACGGGCTCCGGTCTACGCCGCGCGCGTGCTCTTCGGCGGCTCGCCGGAGCGGCGAGACATGCGCTTTGAGCTCCACCAGCACCAGCCGCCTACGGCCACGACGGGCACGACGTAGAGCATCGAGATGTACCAGTGCATCAGGCAGGCGAGCGAAGCCATCGCCGAAAAACCTATCACGCCCTCACCACGCTTCCCGCGCCGGCTCCTGCGGTTCGCCGGCGCCGCGATCGCCGTCCCCGGCGCCCGCGCCGGTGGCCGGGCGCGCGGATAGACGCGCGCGGCGGCGGCGCACAAACAGCACGAGCGCCAGGCCGAGCAGAGCGATCGCCACCCCGAGCGCGATCACGGCCGTGGGCGCCTTGGAGCCTCTCCGGCGCCCAGAACAGCTGCCCGTCGATGTGGCCCATCTGGGCGCCCACCCGGATCGGCACCTGCCAGTCGAAGATCAGCGTGCGCCTGCCCGTGCCGTTGACCCGCGCCGGCGGGATCGGGGACATCCAGTGGATGCGATGATCGTGCCATTCGAAGCTGTCGGTGCGATCGGCCACGACCCAGTGCGGCGTCGCCTCCGAGCTCGCGAAGGCGGGCACGGTCACCTGGCCGTAGAAGCTCTGGTTCAGGTAGTAGGCGGGCGAGTGGGTGTTGACTTCGACCGTGCCGTCGGCCTGCACGCGGGCGTAGGGCTCGCCTTCATAGCCGTACACCGTGACCGTCTTGCCGGTGTGGTTGGTGAGCACCAGGCGATCGGCGAACTCGAGCACTTCCAGGCTGAGCCCGGGCACGTTCGGCGTGACGCTCGTGATGTTCGAGCGGTAGTCGTAGTTGCTGCCCTGGTCTTCGATCGGGCTGCCGCTCTCATGGGTGATCTGGTTGAGGGTGGGCTGACCGGCGCTCTGGGCGTGGGCGGCGCCCGGGGCCAGCAGCGCACCGACCGTCGCGAGCGCCACCGAGAGCGCAGATCCTGGCGCGAGCGCCGCCAGGAGCCGATGGCGGGCACGGTGCGACGGCCTCCAGTCGAGTCCAACGCGCATCGACCAACCCTACATCCCTACGTTCCCACGGCCGACAGCAGCCACAGCCCGAAGCTCGTGAACGCGACCATCACCGAGAGCATCCAGTACTGCGAGCGCACGGCCTCTTCGACGGTGTCATACATGGCCAGCGCCCGATCGTGGGCGAGCGCCAGGCCACCCACGTGGCCGGTCAAAAGCGCCGCGACCTGCACGTACCAGATAGCGGCGAAGGAGATGATCCTGTAGTCGATCTGATAGCTGCTCGTGCCGAACAGGTTCGCGCCGTTGCCGAGCGGGTCCGAGGCGAGATAGCCGACCGCCTGGCCCTGCCAGATCAAAAGCGAGAAGTAGTGCGCCAGGACGTAGGCGAACGCGATCGGCACGAGCGTGTGCGCGAAAGCACTGGTCAGCTGCTGGGTGGTGTAGCGCGTGCTGACGCTGTGCACGCCGGCGATCCCGAGCCGATAGACGCCCGCGATCAGCCCCAGGCAGAACAGCATCCCCACGGAGTAGGCCAGCTCAAGCGCCGGTGTCTGGTGCAGGCCGAGGTCGGCGAACAGGCTCTGCAGGCTGGGCTCGAGGTTGCGCCAGACGCCGCCGTTGCTGAACCCGTCGAACGTCGTCGTGCCGATGATCGCGCAGATCAGCGCGACCGTGCCCGGGCGGATCTGCAGACCGGTGATCCCGCTCAGCGGGCGGCGCAGGCAGATCGCGCCGTTCTCGTCGCGGAACACGGCCGACAGCCGCGAGAACAGGTTGAAGTAGGTGGCGAACCCGTCGGCGCAGCCGCCCCACTGCTCGATCCCGAACAGCATCATTCCGGCGAGCGCAATCAGGAAGTAGGCCAGCGACAGCACCGCCAGCGTCTGCGGATGGTCGCGGTCGGCGGGGACGTAGATCAGCTCGAGCCACGCAAAAGCGACGATCGTCGCCACCGACGGCCACATCCCCAGCCACTTCGGATAGTGCAGCGGCGGCCCACGCCGCCCATCTGCGCCCCGGCGGATCGCGCGCACGAGCGCGCTCAGCACGCGCGCGCACGTCCGCCACGGGCTGAGCGCACGAAAGACGTCGCCGAACAGCACGCTCAAGAGCGGTGTGCCCACCCAGAAGACGACGTAGATGAACGTCACCGAGAAGTTCGCCTGCGTCACCTGCGCGCCGGCGAACCCGCTGTACACGACCAGCGCGAACAGTCCGATCCCGATCAGGCAGGCCAGCCATTCGAGCGCCGTTGGGAGCCTCACGAGCGTCCGCCGGCGCTGTTGCTGCAGCTGCGGCGTCCTCCACAGCGTCGAGAGAGCGACGAACGATACGACCAGGACGATCGCCGCCGTCCAGCTGAACAGCCACACCGGGATCGGCAGGTCAGCCCGCCCGACGATTCCGTGCGCCTGCGCGCTCGCCGGGATCGCCAGCGCCGCGAGGATCAAGCCGCCGAGCAGAAACGGCAGCTTGCGGGCGCATCCGGTTCTCATTCAAGGCGCAGTCTACGGGTGGACCCCGAGCCAAGCGCAGGGCAAACCCGTACCCTCCAGGGCGAGATGACCGTGCCTCCCATCGCCGTCTTTACCGGCATTCAGGCCACCCTGCCGGCCGATCTCCGATCGGTCTGGCCGCTGGCGATCTTCGGGCTGCCCTATGCCCGGCGTGTGCGCGTCCTGGCTCGCGAGGGCCATGCGCCCGTGCCCGGCTGGCGCCAGGCGTGCTTCTATGCGGGGCTTCTCCTCATCGCCCTCGCGCTCACCGCGTTTGGCGGCGCCGACCGGGGCTTGCTGTTCGTGGGCATGATCGAGCACCTGCTGCTCGACGACGTCGCGGGGCTGTTGATTGTGCTCGGGCTGACCGGTCCGCTGATCTCTCCGATCCTGCGAGTCGAGCTCCTTCGGTCCGCGTCTTCGAGCGCCTGTGCGTGCTGGCCAACCCGCTGATCGCCTTTCCGCTGTGGGCGATCGACCTGTGCATGTGGCACCTGCCGATCTTCTACGAAGCGGCGCTGCGCCACGCCGGCGTGCAGGCGCTTCAGAGCGCGATGCTGTTGGGATTGGGGATCAACATGTGGATGTGCCTGTTCGGCCCGCTGCAGATGCCCGGCTGGTTTTCCAGCCCCGCCAAGCTCGATCTACATCTTGGCCGTGGGTCTCACAGGCATGGCCCTCGGCAACGTCTTTCTGTGGTCCGGCGCAGTCTTCTACCCGTACTACGTCCACAGCGACGCCCTGCGCCACATCTCGCCGCTCGCCGATCAGAACCTGGCCGGGGCGGTCGTGATGGTCCAGGAGTCGATCCTCACCATCGGCCTGTTCTGCTGGCTGTTCGCATGTACCGCGCGCGAAACCAAGGAGCGCCGGGATCCGCTGGTCTTCGCCCAGGCTCGGCGAGGGCGAGCAGACCGACGCCCACGCCGCGCGCGGGGCAGTGATGGCCGGACGAAGCGGGGAGCCGCTCAGGCGCCTGGAGAGCAGCGCAGGCGCACCGGAACGTCAGGGAGCTTGAGGAGCGATATCCTGCGCATATGTGCGCTGGTTGTGTGATGTGCGCGGCCTCCGCGGCGACCGGTTTCCGGACCTGGATGCAGACCCACCATTTCGAGTGGCTCACCCCGCGCCGCATGCGCGCGTCTGACAATCGCGGTCATGTCCGGGGCGGCGATCTTCTCGACTATCGGCTTCAGCGGAGCGACCCCGGCGACGCACGCTGCTGCCGCACCGGCCGATGCCGGCCACCCCAGCTCACCGGTAGCACCACAGGCACGTACTGCTGCAGTATCGGCACATCGCTGAGAATCTCCCGCACTGCCCAGGGCGTCGCAGGCCAAGCTGAGCGACCGAGGACGAGCCTCGCGCCGCGCCTGCGGCGTCCTAGCCGCCGGCGACCGCGGGCAGGATCGTCAGCTCCGAACCGTCGGCGACAGGCGTCTGCAGACCGTCCAGGAAGCGGATGTCTTCGCCGGCGACGTACACGTTCACGAACCGCCGCAACGACCCGTCCTCGTCGCTGAGGCGCTCGCGCAGCTCGCCGTGTTGCGCATACAACCCGTCCAGCACATCCTTTACGGTCGCACCGTCCACCTCGGCCTCGGCCTCGCCCCCGGCCGCGGATCGCAGCTGCGTCGGGATCTTGACGGTAACCGCCATCAGACCGCGACCGCCTCGCGCACGTTCGCACTCAAAGGACTCGACGGTCGGAGCGATCGTGTGAACTCTCAAACGTGTCCCGCACCGCGTCCAGCGTCTTCAGACCGTCGCCTGTGATCGCCAGCACGACGCGCTCGTCGGGATCGATGTCTCCGCGCTGGGCGAGCTTTGCGAGCACCGCGGTGCTCACGCCGCCGGCGGTCTCGGTGAATACTCCCGTGGTTTGGGCGAGCAGGGCGATGCCCTGCCTGATCTCCTCGTCGCTGACGGAGTCCACCGCGCCGCCGCTGCAGCGCGCCAGCTCCAGCGCGTACGGGCCGTCCGCAGGGTTGCCGATCGCAAGCGACTTGGCGATCGTGTCGCGGCTTGACCGGCCGGCACACGTCCTGCCCTGAGGCAAACGCGTCTGCCACGGGCGCGCAGCCCTCGGCCTGGGCGCCGTTCATCTTCGGCGGCTCGCCGTCCAGCAGGCCGACCTGCAGCCACTCGGCGAAGCCCCTGCCGATCTTCGTGAACAGCGACCCCGAGGCGACCGGTGCGACGACGCGATCGGGCAGCTCAAAGCCGAGCTGCTCGGCGATCTCGAAGGCCAGCGTCTTTGAGCCCTCCGCGTAGTAGGGGCGTAGGTTGACGTTCACGAACGCCCACTCGCGCTCGGCGCACAGCTCGGTGCATAGACGGTTGACGTCGTCGTAGTTGCCTTCCACCGCGACCAGTTTCGTTCCGTACACGCCCGTGGCGAGCACCTTCTGCTCCTCCAGGTCAGCCGGGATGAACACGTAGGAATCGAGGCCCAGCGCCGCTCCGTGCGCCGCCACCGAGTTGGCCAGATTGCCCGTAGACGCGCACGCGATCGTTTGAAAGCCAAGCTCCCGCGCGCGCGCGCAGGCCACGGACACGACGCGATCCTTGAACGAGTGAGTCGGGTTGGCCGCGTCGTTCTTGACCCACACCTCGCGCAATCCCAGCCGCTGCGCCAACCGGTCAGCGCGGATCAGCGGTGTGCACCCCGCCGGCAGCCCCACGCGTGAGGCCAGCCGGCCCGAGGGCCCGGGAGGGCCGTCCGGGAGCGGCAGGAAGTCGGCGTAGCGCCAGATGTTCTGCGGTCCGGCCTGGATGCGCCGGCGCAGCTCATCGGTGTCGCCACCGGCCAGGCGACTGTGGTCGTAGACGACCTCCAGCGGGCCGAAGCAGCGCTCGCACACGTACAGCGCCTGTAGCGGATACTCGGACTTGCACTCCTTGCACTGCAGACTCCTCACAGCCATATTGAGCTCCTTTTGAAGACCTTCGCCAGTTTCAAACGGTGTGGCGAAGAGCAAGAAGCCCGCCACACATCTTCTGGAATTGGCACCTTCCCGTCGTAAGACGGTGGTTGCCGGGGCTTCATCGGGCCAGTCCCTCCACCCCTCTTGATGTGTCCTGCTATGTAGCGCGGAAGTTTAGCAAGCATGCGGCGGATGCGCCGCGACCGGGGGAGCGCTCGCGGGTAACGCCCAGACGCGACCGGTGTAGGGCGCTTTCAGATGAGCACACCCCTCAGCGAGCAGGTCCAGCCGACAGAGCGCCCGAGCGACGCGCCCGCCGGCTTCGAGCCCGACGTTCCCGCGATCAAGCGGCGCATGCTGATCATCGTCAACCCTTACGCGACAACGGTCTCCGACCGGCTGCGCCATCTCGTCGTCTACGCCCTGCAGGGCCGGTTCGAGGTCGATGCCATCGACACGCAGGAGCGAGGACATGCGACCGAGCTCTGCCGCGAGGCCGCGCACGAGGGCTATGACGTGGTCGTCGCCTTCGGCGGCGACGGCACCGTCAACGAAGCCGCCAACGGATTGATTGGAAATCCCGCCCACCCCTCGCCCACCCCGCTGAGTTGCCTGCCCGGCGGCTCGGCGAACGTGTTCGCCAAGATGCTCGGCATCCCCGGTGAGCTCGTTGACGCCACCGAGCACCTGCTCGCGCTCGCCGACGACTGGCGCCCACGTCGCGTGGATCTCGGCGTGCTCAGCGCCGAGGGCGCCGAGGGCGTCCTGGCGGAGGAGCGCCGCTTCACGTTCGCCTCCGGCCTGGGCGTCGACGCAAGCGTGGTGCAGCGGGTTGACGCAAACCCCCGCCTGAAGGCTCGCCTCGGCGCCTACTACTTCACGTGGGTCGCGCTTGCGACGTTCGCCCGCCGTTATCTGCTCAGGCCTCCCCGCATGGAGGTGCTCGCCGGCGGGCGGGCATTGCCGGCGGTCACGACGATCGTCCAGAACGGCTCGCCGTTCACCTACTTCCAGAACCGCCCGATCGAGATCGCCGACGGCACGGCGCTCGACTCGGGCACGCTGTGCGGCTGCGCGCTGCGCCGCGCCACGCCGCTGTCGATCCCCTCGATCGGCCTGCGCGCCTTCTCCGCAAACGCTCGCGTCACTCGCCATCGCCAGGTCACGGGCTTCTCCGAGCTGACCGAGTTGACCGTGCGCTCCGCCGACGGGCGTCCGCTGCCGCTGCAGGTGGATGGCGATTACCTCGGTGAGGCGATACAGGCGCGCTACTCGATCCTGCCGGGCGCGTTGAACGTCGTGGCGTGAACGCCGCTACGCCGCCGCGCCGCCCGGAGTGACCCGGTAGGCGTCGAAGACGGACTCGATGTTGCGCAGGCGCGTGATCGCGCCCTTCAGCGTGTGCGTGTCCGCAACCTCCACCACGAACCGGTTCTTGACCATCGGCGGGCTCGACAAACAGCGCGCCTCCAGAATGTTCGCCCCCGACTCTGAGAACACCCGCGACAGGTCCTCGAGCAGTCGATGGCGGTCCCACGCGTCGATCTGGATCTCGACCACGAACGCGGTGCTGCGCTCTCCTTCCCAGGAGACGCTGGTGAAGCGCTCGGGGTCGCGCCCGAGGATCACGGCGTTCGGGCAGTCCTCGCGGTGGATCGTGATGCCCCGCCCCAGCGAGATGTAGCCCACGATCTCATCGCCCGGCACCGGCCGGCAGCACTTTGCCAGCCGCAACATCACGTCCTGTACGCCCTCCACCTTGATCCCGTACTGCCCGGATGACTTGGTCGGGCGCCGGCGCGGGCGCCCGACCCGCAAAAGCTCCGCCCCGGTGGCGTCGCCGTCGGCGGCCTCGCCCTGCTTGAGGCGCTGCATCACCTTGCCCACGACGACCTTCGGCGAGACCTTCGCGGCTCCCAGGGCGATGTAGAAGTCATCGGCCTTGCGATAGCCGACCTCGCGGATCACATCCGCCAATAGCGCCGAGCCGGTGATCTTCTGCGCCGGCAGCCCCTGCTTGCGCAGGTGCTCCTGCAAGAGGTCGCGCCCGGTGTGCTCGGTGTCCTGACGGGACTCCGCCTTGAACCATGCCTTTATCTTGTTGCGCGCGCGCGTGGTCTTGACCATCGCCAGCCAGTCGCGCGAGGGTCCACGCTCGCGCTTGGCCGTGAGGATCTCGACGATGTCTCCGGACCGCAGCTCGCAGTGCAGCGGCACGATCTTGCCGTTCACGCGCGCACCAACGCAGCGGTGGCCGATCTCGGTGTGGACCTCATAGGCGAAGTCCAGCGGCGTCGCGCCCGCGGCCAGCGACTTGACTTCGCCCTTGGGCGTGAACACGTACACCTCGTCCTCGAACAGGTCGGTGCGCAGCGTGTCCATGAACTCCTGAGGATCTGAGAGCTCCTTCTGCCAGTCGAGCATCGAGCGCAGCCACTGCAGCTTCGCGTCCTCGGGCGAGCCCCCGCGGCCGTCGTGACCAGCCGCGCGCTCGGAGCCGGGCAGGTTCTTGTACATCCAGTGCGCCGCCACCCCGAACTCCGCCATCTCGTGCATCTCCTGCGTGCGGATCTGGATCTCCAGGGGCCTGCCCTCAGGCCCGATCACCGTCGTGTGCAGCGACTGGTACATGTTGAACTTGGGCATCGCGATGAAGTCCTTGAAGCGGCCGGGCAGCGGCTTCCACAGCGAGTGGATCGCCCCGACCGTCCCGTAGCAGTCCTTGACCGACTCCACGATCACTCGCATCGCGGTGAGGTCGTAGATCTCGTTGAACTCGCGGCCCTTTTTGGTCATCTTCGAGTAGATCGAATAGAAGTGCTTGGCCCGCCCGGCGATCTGCGCCTCGATGCCCAGCTGCGTCAGCTCCTGCGCCAGATACTCCCCCGCCTGCCCGACGTAGCGCTCGCGCTCGTCGCGCTGCTGTGCCACCAGGCCCTTGATCTCCTGGTACTTGCGCGGGTGCAGCGTCGCGAACGCGAGATCCTCGAGCTCCCACTTGATCGCGTGGATGCCCAGTCGATGCGCCAGCGGCGCGTAGATCTCCAGGGTCTCGCGCGCCTTCTCCATCTGCTTCTGCTTGCCCATCGCGTCGATCGTGCGCATGTTGTGCAGACGGTCGGCGAGCTTGATCAGGATGACCCGCACGTCGGTGGCCATCGCGACCATCATCTTGCGGTAGTTCTCCGCCTGTGCCTCGTCGCGTGACTGGAAGGTGATGCCCGTCAGCTTCGTGACGCCGTCGACGATCTGCCCTATCTCCTGCCCGAAGCGCTCTGAGACCTCCTCGATCGAGGCCGAGGTGTCCTCCACGGTGTCGTGCAAGAGCGCCGCGCACAGGGTCTCGGTGTCCAGGCGCATGCCCGCGCAGATGCGAGCCACGCCGACCGGGTGCACGATGAAGTCCTCGCCGGACTTGCGCCGCTGGTCGGCGTGGTGCTCGCAGGCGAACACGAACGCGTCCCGCACGCGCTCGCGGTCGATCTCCACCGCCGAGTCCGCGGCGTGCTCGGAGACGATCGCGAACAGGTCGCCGAGCAGCCGGCGCTCCAGCTCGTTCAGGTCGAGCCGCGCGGGCGGAGCCGGCGCCGGCGGGGCGGGCGTAACAGGCCGGGCAGGCGGAGCCGAGGAGGTGGGCGGCGCCCACTTAGCGGGCGGAGCCGGCGGGGCGCTCGACGCGGGCCGGGCGGGTGGAGCAGGCGGGGCAGATGGAGCCGAGGAGGCCAGCCCGGCGGCTGGGACTCCCGTCCCTGTCTCATCGACCTTTACGGCCGCACTGCTGTGCTGATCCGCCGACGTCGCCATACGTACAGGTTAGGGGACTGCCCTCCCGGATTGAAGCGTTGCATCTCAAGCGAACAGCACGAGCTCCTCCTGCGGGTCCGCGGTGGGGTCCGGGGCCTTCGCCGGCTCGGGCACACACGGCCCGGCACGGCGAAGGACCAGTCGCGGTTCGCTGACGCCCTGCCACTCATTGACCTCCAGCGTGAACGTCGCCCGCGCCGGCTCGCCCTCGGCGACTCCCAGCTTCCCGCCCGTGTTGAACGCGACCGCGCGCGCGCGTCCCTCGCGCGAGCACACGGTGAAGCGCGCGTGCTTGCCTTCGCCCATCGGCCGCACATCGGCGAAGGCGGCGTCCGTGAGCATCAGCGACACCGGCGGGTTGCCCTGACCGAACGGGGCCAGTCCCCCCAGCTCCTCCGCCAGCGCCATCCCCAGCTCCGAGCCGTCCAGCACCGCGTCCACCCGCTCGACGGGCGCGGCGTCCTCGGCGGAGAGCATTGTGCCCGCATATGCGTCCAGCGCCGCTGCGAACCCCGCCACGCGCTCGCTCTCGATCTCGAGGCCCGCCGCGGCGCGATGGCCGCCATAGCTGCTCAGGTGCTCGGAGCACGCGGTCAGCCCGGCCAGGAGGTCAAAGGACTCACAGCCGCTGCGCCCCGAGCCACGGCCGCGCTCGCCCTCCAGCGCGATCAGCACGACCGGGCGATGGTGGGTCTCGGCCAGACGTGCGGCGACGATGCCGATCACCCCGACGTGCCAGCCCTCGCCCGCGAGCACGAGCGCGCGCGGCTCGGCGCCGTCGGCGGTCGATTCGGCGATCAGCGCTTGCGCCTGCGATCTGATCGTCCGCTCGACGACACGGCGCTCATGGTTGATGCGGTCGAGCTCCCGCGCGACCGCGACCGCGCGGGCGGGGTCCTCGGTCAGAATCAGCTCCAGCCCAGCGTCGGCGCGGTACAGCCGCCCGGCGGCGTTCAGCCGCGGGGCCAGGGCGAACGCGACCGAGCGCTCGTTCACGCGCGCGGGATCCACGCGCGCCACCTCCATCAGCGCCCGCAGTCCCGGCTTGACAGTCCCGGCCAGCGCCCGCAACCCTGCTCGCACGAGCGTGCGGTTCTCGCCCAGCAGCGGCACGACGTCCGCGATCGTGGCGAGCGCCACCAGATCGAGGTCCTCCACCGGGGCGCGCCCCTGAAGGCCCTCTGCCAGCTTGTAGGCGACCGCGGTCGCGCACAGCTCGGCGCACGGATACCCGCACACCGCCGGGTGCACGATCGCGGCGTCCGGCAGCGCGCCATCCGCGCGCACGCTGTGGTGATCGCTGACCACGACGTCCATGCCCAGCGCTCGCGCGGCAGCGACCTCCGCCACGGCGGTGATCGCGCAGTCCGCGGTCACGAGCAGCCTCGTTCCCCGCGCCGCCAGGCGGCTGACGGTGTCCATGTTCAATCCGTACCCGTCGCCGGCGCGATCGGGCAGGTAGGAGTCGGCGTTCGCCCCCAGGCGCCGCAGCGCGCGCAGGAGCACCGCGGTGGAGCACACACCGTCGACGTCGTAATCCCCGTGCACCGTGATCCTGCTCCCGGCGTCGACGTGCGCGCGGATCGTCGCGATCGCCTTCTCGATGCCCGCAAACTCGCTCCAGGGATGCTCCACATCGCCCGCAATAAACGTCCTGGCGCGTGCCGGGTCGGACAGGCCGCGGCGCACCAGCACCTGCGCCAGCGCCCCGCTCACGCCCAGCTGCGTCTGCAGCCGGCGCACCACAGCCGGATCGCACTCGGAAATCTCGAAACGGGGCTCCCCCACCCCCCAAACCTACGGGCAGGACTAGACGGAACCGCGCGGAGCGTGGCGTTCGCGGCGCATGCCCTCTAAATAGACCGCGGCGATGCCGATCAGCGCCCCCGGAACCGCGTAGAGCACCACGGCGATGTCGGTCGCCTTCTGGCCTGGCACCTTCAGCGCCCCGACTTTCGCGCCGTAGATGATCAGTCCGATCGCGATCGCCCCGATCAGCGAGCCCACGAACGCGCCCACGATCCCGCCCCAGAAGCGGTCGGGCAAAAAGATCGTGAAGTGCCAGATCGCAAGACCCATGATCACCCAGCCGAGCATGCCCATCAGCGCGACCTCCTGAGATTCTCGTGTCGAACGCGAGTGGCTGAGCGAGAAAAAGAAAAGCCTTTTTTTACGGATCCGTAAAAAAAGTCTTTTGTTTTTCTCGCCTTGCCCGGGCCGATGTAGATCATCATCGAGACCTCCCGTGCCGTTTGTTGCGACGCCCGCCCGCCCGGCGGCGTTTCTCGCGCGGCTTCGGAGTGTCCTTGAGAACCAGATCCTCGGGGGTAAGATCGGCCGCCGGGTCGCGCTGGGGCGCCGCGGTACGCTCGGTCGGCTCATCGGCGACCTCGCCGTTCGGCGGGGGTGCGTCCACCGTGCTCGTCCTGCTGGCGCGCTGGGCCACACCGGCGCGGCTGCGCTTACCGGCCTGGGGCTCTCCCTCGACATCCAGGTCGCGCACCAGTTCCTGGAACTCATCGCGCGAGATCTGCTCGCCGGGCTCCTCCGGGGCGATCAGGCTGCCGCGGCGCGTGCGCTGACGCTTGCGCTCGGGCTCCACGTCGACGGGCGCGCCCCCGACCGCGGTCGCGTACGCAGGCACGGCGCCCAGTTCGCGCACGATCCGCGCGCGCCTGGAGCGGTAGGCGCCCTCGCGCTCCTTCCAGTGCGTGAGCACCGGCGAGGCGATGAAGATCGAGGAGTACGCGCCCGAGGCGATCCCGACCATCAGCGCGAAAGCGAAGTCCTTCAGCGTCGGGCCACCGAACAGCAGCAGCGCGAGCACCGGCAGCAGCGTGCAGAAGCTCGTCGCCAGCGATCTGGTCAGCACCTCGGACATCGAGCGGTTGACGATCTGGGAGAACGCCGCGCGCGGCATGCGCGGCACGTTCTCGCGCACGCGGTCGAACACGATGATCGTGTCGTACAGCGAATACCCGAGGATCGTGAGCAGCGCCGCGACCGTCGCCGAGGTCACTTCCCGGCCCGTCAGCGCATAGATACCTGAAGTGATCAGCAGGTCGTGCATCAGCGCGATCAGCACGGGAATCGCGTACTTCCACTCGAATCGCAGCGCGATGTATGCGGAGATCACCAGCAGCGAGGCGATGATCGCGATGATCGCGCTGTCGGCGATCGTTTTGCCGAACGTCGGCCCGATCGAGGTGCTCGAGAAGTCCTTCGTCCCGGGCACGCTCGGTCCGTCGCCGAACTTCTTGTCGAGCGCGTCCTTGACTTCGTGCACAGCCTGAGGCTTCAGTTTCTCGGTCGAGATCTGATAGCCGCTGCCGCCGATGCCCTTGTTGGAGTACTTCTGGACCTGCGCGTTGGGATAGCCCTCGGCGCTCATCACCGAGCTCACTTCGGCGGCGGTCACCGACCTGATGAACGCGGTCTGGATGCGGGTGCCCGACTTGAAGTCGATGCCGAAGTTCAATCCCTTGCCGCCGATCGCCAGCGCGCCGATCAAGAGGATCGTGCCTGACAGCGTAAAGAACCACCTGGATTGGCCCATGAAGTCGAACGTCCACGCCCGCTTGGGCTTGCCCGCGCCGAGCGCCGAGGGGTGGCTCACAAGCCGCGAGCGCCCCATCGCGCCCAGCGCGGCGCGCGTGGCGAGCACCGCCGTGAACAGCGACACGAGCGTGCCGATGCCGAGCATGAACGCGAACCCCTTGACTTCCGCGGTGGCCAGCGCGAACAGGATGAACGCGGTCATGAACGTGACGACGTTGGCGTCGACGATCGCCGCGAACCCGCGCGTGTATCCCGTCGCGATCCCCGAGACGATCGATCGCCCGCCCCGGATCTCCTCCTTGACGCGCTCGAAGATCACGATGTTCGCGTCCGCGCATACGCCGATCGTCAGGATCAGACCGGCGACTCCGGGCAGCGTCAGCGTGATCGGGATCAGCTTGATCAGCGCGAACAGGTAGGTCCCGTACACGACCAGCCCACCGACGGCGATCGCGCCGAGCACGCGGTAGAACGCCAGCAGGAACAGGCACACGACCGCGAACCCGATGATCCCGGCAACGAGGCTCTGTTCGAGCGCGGTTTTACCCAGCGTCGCCGAGACCTGGGAGTTTGAGATCAGTTCGAGCTTGATCGGCAGCGCGCCGGACTGCAGCTCCTGGGCCAGTTCCTGGGCGGAGGAGAGCGTGAACCCGCCGGAGATCTGCGAGCCGGTGGAGGCGTCGATGCCTTCCGGGTACTGGCTGAAGTCGATCGAGGGGACCGTGATCAGCTGCCCGTCGAGCACGATCGCGAAGTGCTGTAGAGCGGCTTCGTGGCTGACGCCGGGCAGTTGCGCTTCCTGGCCGCGGTGGGCGATTTCCTTGGTCACGCGCTGGAACACGCTCTGTCCGTGCGAGGTGAATTCGAACGTCACGTTCGGGGCGCCCGTTCCGCCGGCGCCTTCGTCGAAGCTCTGCTGGGGATTCTTGACGTCTTCCCCGTTGAGCACCGGTTCGTCGTTGAGCACGTAGAAGCTGTTCGGGCTTTGCTGGGTGACTTTGCCAGCCGAGGATTCGACCGGTCGCGCCTGCACGAGCACGGTGCCCGGGTTAACGCGGACCGCCTTGGGCTTTGAGCCCTTGGGTGGGCGGTAGCCGTCGGCGTACAGATTCTGTTCGGTTTCCTGGGGCTGGCAGATCGACTTGCCGCCCGCACACAGCATCTTTTCGTGCGCGGTGTCGATCAGATACCAACTGCCGTATATGCAGTCATTCACCTGCGCGGGCGTGCAGCCTTTTTCCCAGGTCGTGTCTGTCTTGCGCAGTATCGGCGGCCGTTTGGCGGCGCGCAGCACCGCCTGGTACTGGGGTAGACCGGAGGCGCTGGAGCCCGCGGCCGCCCCACCGGTGACGGTCGATTCGGTCGCCCCCGCCGGCTTGCCGGTGGGTCCGATCACGTTCGGCTCCCAGTCATAGAACTGCAGCTGCGCGGTCTTGCCAACCTCGGCTTCGGCGCGCTGCGCGTTGCTGACGTTCGGCAGCGCGACGGTGATTTCGCTCGCTCCCGAGCGCTGGATTTCCGGCTGGGCGACGCCCAGCTGGTCCACGCGCTTGCGCATGATGTTGATCGAGCGTTCGATCGATTCGGGGGTGACCTTCGACTGGGCGGTCGGCTTGCCCTGATAGACGAGCTGGACCCCACCCTTCAGTTCCAGCCCGAGCAGCGTCGGCTTCAGCGCGATCACCGCGACCGAGGCCGCGAACAGCCCGGCGACGAGCAGCAGGATGAACCCGTTGCGGCGGCGATCGGTCATGGCGTCTGGCGCGCGGCCTGCGTGTGGGCTGTGCGATCGGTCATGGTTGTCGAGGGTCGGTCTGCGGGTGGGGCTCGCAGTGGATCATCGCCTCATAGAGACTACTTCTCCGGGGTCAACACGAGCAACAGCCCGCCGTCATCGTCATAGGCGGGAAACATGTCGGCCTTCGCGCTCGCCGCCACGTCGCGTTCGCCGCTGACCACGACAGGCACCTCCAGCGCGCGCACGCCCCACTCCAGCACCGTCGCGACGGGATCGTCGCCGTTCTGAAAGCTCAATCCGAGCACCCGCTCCACGCGCTGGCCGATCACCTCCTCCTCCTCCAGGCCCGTGAATGCGAACGAGTTCTTGCCGCAGCCGATCACGCGACCCTCGCGGTCGCACACGAAGAACGCGGCATCCGGCGCCGGGTAGTAGTCGTCGAGCAGCTCGAACAGGAACGCGAACCCGCACTTCTCGCAGCCCTTGCGCTGGCGCGTGAAGCCGATGTTGCGGTCGAGCTCTGAGGTGCGGTGCCCGCAGTTGGGGCAGATGAAGGGATGGGCCATAGCTCACACAGACTAGGGCAGCGTGCCGAGACCCGTGTCGCCAGTCGGTGTCCCTAGAACAGCGGTTGCCCGGCGCCCGCTGAAGGCCGCTCGGGCGCCTGAAGCCCCAGATGGTCAAACGCCGCGGGCGTCGCCGCGCGCCCGCGGGGGGTGCGCTTGATCAGGCCCTGCATCAAGAGATACGGCTCATACACGTCCTCGATCGTGTCCTGCTCCTCACCCACCGCCACCGCCAGTGTCGAGAGCCCGACCGGTCCGCCGTCGAACTTCGCGCAGATCGCGCGCAATATCTCCCGATCCAGCCGGTCCAATCCCAGCTCGTCGACCTCAAGCAGCTGCAGCGCGCCCTGCGCCGCGTCCGCCGTGACCACCCCCTGCATGCGCACCTCGGCGTAGTCGCGCACGCGCTTGAGCAGCCGGTTGGCCACGCGCGGGGTCCCCCGGCTGCGAGCCGCGATCGCGAGCGCACCATCCTCGTCGAGGTCGATGTCGAGGATGCCGGCCGAGCGGCGAACGATCGCCGCCAGCTCCTCGGTGGCGTAGGGCTCCAGGCGCGCCTGGATGCCGAAGCGGTCGCGCAGCGGCGTGGTCAAGAGGCCCGTGCGCGTCGTCGCGCCGACGAGCGTGAACGCGGGCAGATCGAGCGTGACCACGCGCGCGCCCGCGCCCTGCCCGACGGTGATCGGCAGCCGGTGGTCCTCCATCGCCGGGTAGAACGTCTCCTCCAGCGCCCGCGGCAGGCGGTGGATCTCATCGACGAAGAACACGCTGCGCGGCTCGAGCGCCGTGAGGAACGCCGCGATGTCTCCCTTGCGCTCCAAGGCCGGCCCAGCGGTCTGCACGAACGGGGCCCCGAGCTCCGCCGCGACGATCTGCGCGAGCGAGGTCTTGCCCAGCCCCGGCGGCCCCGCGAGCAGCACGTGGTCGAGCGCCTCGCCCCGCGCCGCGGCCGCCTCGATCGCGACCGCCAGCTGCTCGCGCAGCGTCTGTTGCCCAACGAACTCCTGCAGGCGCCGGGGCGCAGCGAGCGGTCGAGCTCGTCCTCGGGCACTAGATACGGAGTCTGGATGCGCTCCGTTGCGGCTGCGGTGGCGGTGGCGGTGGCGATCGTCGTATCGGTAGTCGTCGTTTCGCTCATCGCCCGATCACCCTGTCCTCGCCGTGCGCAGCGCATGCGCGATCAGCTCCTCGGCGCTCTCGCCCTCAGCATCGCGCAACAGCTCCTCGACCTCGCCTGGCCCGTATCCGAGCTCAAGCAGCCCGTCGCGCGCCAGCCCGCGCGGACCCCCATCGCCGCGCCGGGCCGTAATGGTCTGCCCGTCGCCCGCGGGCCCCTGCACGCCGACGACCTTCTCGCGCAGCTCGACGATGATCCGCTCGGCGGTGCGCTTGCCGATCCCGGGCACAGCCTGAAACCGCGCCGCGTCGCCGGCGGCGATCGCGCCGATCAGCTCGCGCGATGGGCCGCCCGAGAGCACCGCCAGTGCGACCTTCGGGCCGACCGCCTGCACGGACAGGAGCATCAGGAACAGATCGCGCTCGGACTCCGAGTGAAACCCGTACAGGGTCAGCGCGTCGTCGCGCACGATCAGATGGGTGTGCAGCATCGCCGTCTCGCCCGCCGCGGGCACGTGGTGCAGGGTCTGCGCCGACACGGCCGCGCGGTAGCCGACGCCGGCGCACAGCAGCACGACGTGATCGGCCCGGCGCACGAGCACCTCGCCCTTGAGCACGCCGATCATGCCGGCGCCCCCGCGGCGGCCGGCGTATCGAACGCTCCCGCCCCCGCGAGCGCCCGGGTCAGCGGCGCGCGGTTGACGTGGCAGATGGCGACCGCCAGCGCATCGGCGGCGTGGTCGGGCCGCGGGGGCGCATCCAACCCGAGCAGCGCTCCGACCATGCGCCCGACCTGCTCCTTCTCCGCGCGCCCGCTCCCGCAGACCGCGGACTTGACCGCCTGGGGGGTGTAGCTGGCGCACGCGACGCCGCGCTGTCCCGCGGCGAGCAGCACCGCGCCTCGCGCCTGGCCGACGGCGAAGGCGGTGCGCACATTCTGGCCGAAGTACAACTGCTCCAGAGCCACCCCGTCGGGCTCGTGCTCGACCAGCAGCGCCGCGACCGCCGCATGGATGTCGGCGAGCCGGCGCTCGAGCGCCGGACCGGCCGCGGTCTCGATCACGCCGCCGTCGAGCGCCACCAGACGCCCCTTGCGCCGCGTGACCACGCCGTAGCCCGTGCTGGCCAGGCCCGGATCGATGCCGAGAACGATCATCACCTCGTTGATTCTGCGTTCCGCGTCGGACGCCTGCTCCGCATAGACCAGTCCGGCTGTCGATTCTGCTCGCGGTCGCACACAGCGCCCGGCCGAGCACCCGCCGACTCAGCCCCCCTCGATCTCCCGAACATGTTCGAAGTTCGCCCGGTCGCCCGCCTCGCCGCTTGGCTCGCTCGCAAACCAAGCGTCGAGGATCTCCGCAAGCTCCGCCTGCGAGGTGGAGCGCAGACTCAGCGCGAGCACGTTCGCGTCGTTCCAGCGCCGCGCCCCCGCGGCGCTCGCCGCGTCGACGCACAGCGCCGCGCGCACGCCCCGGACCTTGTTCGCCGCGATCGACGCGCCCGTGCCCGTCCAGCAGCACACGATCGCCTGCTCGGCATGCCCGCCGGCGACGTCGCGCGCGGCCGCCTCCGAGGCCCACGCCCAGTCCTCGCGCTCGTCTACGCCTGACCCTTCGCCCGAGTCCTCGCCGGCCAGCGCGCCGTGAGCCACCACCTCGTGCCCGCGCTCGCGCAGACTCACGATCAGCTGCTCGGCGATCCCGACCCGTTCGTCTGCCGCCACCGAGACGCGCATCCCCGGAACCTACTCCCACACGCGCCAAGCGGCCCGGCCCGCGGTCCACAGGTCGTTCAGCGCGACCGCATCCTTGTAGGTGTCCATGCACTCCCAGAAGCCCTCGTGCCGGTAGGCGCGCAGCTCGCCCGCCGCGGCCAGCTCGCGCAGCGGCTCGCGCTCGAGCACGCTGTCACGTGTCATGTGATCCAGCGCGCCGGCTTGAAAGCAGAAGAACCCACCGTTGACCCAGTGCTCGGAGCGCGGCCTCTCGCGAAAGCCCGTGACCGTGCCGTCGCCATCGAGCTCGGCCACGCCGAACTGCAGCTCGGGCTGGACGACCGTCATGCTCGCCAGGCGCCCGTGCCCCGCGTGGAAGGACAGCAGCGCGTCCAGGTCGATGTCCGCGACCCCGTCGGCGTAGGTCGCGCAGAACGTCTCCGTCGGCGCCAGGCGCGACTCAAGCAGCTTGATCCGCCCGCCTGTCATGGTTTCCACGCCCGTGTCCACGCACTCCACGGTAACGCCGCCCGGCCAGCGCGTCGCGCGCGCGTAGGACCGGATCAGCTCGCCCCGGTAGCCGGTCGCCAGCAAAAAGCGGGTGAACCCCTGCGCGGCGTAGAGCCTTATCACGTGCCCCACGATCGGCTCGCCGCCGATCTCCACGAGCGGCTTGGGAATCTCGCGGGTGTGCTCCTGCAGCCGCGTCCCGCGCCCGCCGCACAGGATCACGACCGGCGGACGGCGCGTCCCCTCATCGACCCCGCCACTCGCGCCGCGTTCATTACCCGGCAACGCGCTCCAGCACCTCCGCAGGAACGTCGAAGTTGGCGTGCACCTCGCCGACGTCATCGCTCTCTTCCAAGGCCTCGATCAGCCGCATCAGCTGGGCCGCCTTGGCCTCGTCAACCGGCACGAGGCTCGAGGGGCGATAGCCCATCTCGGCGCTCTCGATCTCTACGCCCGCCTGCTCCAGCGCCGTGAGCACTCGGGCGTAGTCGGCCGGCTCGGCGATCACCTCCCACAGGCCATCGTCCGCGGTGATGTCCTGCGCGCCGGCCTCCACCGCGACCATCAGCTCGTCTTCGTCGTGCGCCGTGGCGTCGATCGCGATCGTGCCCTTCTTCTCGAACAGATACGCCACCGAGCCCGGCTCGCCGAGGTTGCCGCCGTGCTTGGAGAACGCGTGCCTGACGTCCGCGCTCGTGCGGTTGCGATTGTCGGTGACGGCCTGCACCAGGATCGCCACCCCGCCCGGGCCGTAACCCTCGTAGAGCACGCTCTCCAGCGCCGCCTCGCCGTCTGAGCCGGCGCCCGTGCCCTTGGCGATCGCGCGTTCGATGTTGTCCTTGGGCATCGAGGATTCTTTGGCCTTGCGGATCGCGTTCTCAAGCGTCGCGTTGGCGTCCGGATCGCCGCCGCCGTCGCGCGCGGCTACCGTGATCGCGCGGGCGAGCTTCGTGAACTGCTGACCGCGCCGTGAGTCCACGATCGCCTTCTTGTGCTTGATGCTCGCCCACTTGGAGTGTCCTGACATACACGACAGGATACTTGCGCGCAGGACCCGACCGCCTGCAATTGGACCGATCGTCGATGATGGACCGCCTCCCCAGATGTGGGCCGCCTCACTCACGATCACCTACGGGCGTATCACCCCAGCGCATAGGATGGGCGCCGCACGATGGCATCCCTTGACCCCGGCATCTTCAAGGCGTACGACATCCGCGGGCTGTACGGCTCGCAGCTCGACGGCGACGCGGCCGAGCTGATCGGCCGCGCCTTCGCGCGTGTGCTGGGCGAGCTCGCCGGCAAGCCCGCCTCAGAGCTGCGCGTGGGTCTCGGCCGCGACATGCGCCTGACCGCGCCCGAGCTTTGCACTCGCTACCGGACCGGCCTGCTGGCCGAGGGCGCGCACGTGATCGACGCGGGCCAGGTCGGCACCGAGATGCTCTACTACCTGGTCGGCTCGCGCTCGCTGGACGGAGGGCTGATGTGCACCGCCTCGCACAACCCGCCCGCCTACACCGGCGCCAAGCTCGTGCGCGACGGCGCGATCGCGCTATCCGGCGACTCCGGTATCCAGGACATCCGCCGCCTGATCGAATCGGGTCTGGACTCGACGGACCGGAGCCCGCCCGCCCCGGGCAGCGCCGAGGAGGTCGATCTCTACGGGGAGTTTCAACAGTTCGCGCTGCGATTCATCGACCCCGAGGTCGTGCGCTCGCCGGCGGGACGCGAGGGCAGGCCGCTGAAGGTGGTCGCGGACGGCGGCAACGGGATGGCCGGGCCGATGGTCGGCCCGCTGCTGGAGCGATTGGGATTGGCGCTGGTCGAGACCTACTGGACCCCCGACGGCACGTTCCCCGATCACGAGCCCAACCCGCTGCTTGAGGAGAACCGGGAGGCGGTCATCCGCAGGGTGAGGGAGAGCGAGGCGGACCTCGGCATCGCCTGGGACGGGGACGCCGATCGCTGCTTCTTCATCGACGACTCCGGCCGGTTCGTCGACGGCGACTTCCTCACCGCCATGCTGGCGCGATCGCTGCTGAGCAAGGCGGCAGAGCCGGGCGAAGCCGTGCTGTATGACGTACGCGCCTCACGCGCCGTCCCCGACACGGTGCGCGCCTCAGGCGGCGTCCCGTACGTCAACCGCGTGGGGCACGCGTTCTTCAAGACGCGGATGCGCGCGGAGGGCTCGCTGTTCGGCGGGGAGGTCTCGGGGCACTACTACTTCCGCGACTTCTACTGCGCGGACTCCGGCACGCTGCCGGCGCTGTTGATCCTCGAGCTGCTCGCGCGCGAAGGCCACTCGCTCTCGCAACTGCTTGCGCCCCTGCGCGCGAAGTACTTCATCTCCGGCGAGATCAACTCCGAGGTCTCCGACCAGCAGGCGAAGATGGCGCAGATCGCAGAGCGCTACGCAGACGCGCGCCAGGATCGCCTGGACGGCATCTCGATCGACTATGACGACTGGCACTTCAACGTGCGCCCGTCGAACACCGAGCCGCTGCTGCGTCTGTGCCTGGAGTCGCTGGTCTCCCACGAGGACATGGAGCGCCGCCGCGACGAGGTTCTCAGACTGATCCGGTCGTGAGCGACGAGGGCCGGGCCGACAAGCCGAGCGAGGAGGAGCTGCTCGCCCAGGCCGCCGAGGCCGGCATCCACCGGCTGGCGATTCCCACGCCGTTTCAGGTCGGGCGCGTGAACGCCTACCTGATCGAGGACGAGCCGCTGACGCTGATCGACTCGGGGCCGAACTCGGCTACGGCGCTGGACGAGCTCGAACAGGCGCTTCACGCGCGCGGGCACGCGATCGAGGACATCGAGCTGTTGATCGTCACCCACCAGCACATCGATCATTTCGGCCTGGCCTCCATCCTCGCGCGGCGCTCGGGAGCGCAGGTCGCGGCGCTTCAGGGGCTGGCCCCCTACCTCGCGAGCTTCCGCGAAGAGGCCGACCTGGATGATCGGTTCGCCCAGGAGATCATGCTGCGGCATGGCATCCCCGCCGAGGTCGTCACCGCGCTGCGGGCGGTGTCCGCGAGCTTTCGTGCGTGGGGCGCGGCCGTGGAGGTCACGCGTCCGCTGCGCGACGGCGAGGAGCTGCGCCTGCGGGATCGCACCCTGCGCGTGCTGCACCGTCCCGGGCACAGCCCCTCGGACACGGTGTTCTACGACGAGTCACGCGCGATCCTGCTCGCCGCCGATCATCTCATCGCACACATCTCCTCCAACCCGCTGCTCACACGGCCCCTCGGCGCCGAGCCCGACTTCTCTGACCGATCAGCGGTCCGACAGCGCCCACGTGCGCTGGTTGACTACATCGCCTCGCTGAAGCTGACTCGCGCGATGGAGCTCTCGCTCGTCCTGCCCGGCCACGGGGCGCCGATCTCAGACCACGCGGCGCTGATCGACGAGCGCTTTCGCATGCACCGACGCCGCGCGGAGAAGATCCACGGCCTGATCGCCGCCCAGCCACGCACCGCGCACGAGATCGCGCTCGAGCTATGGGGCAACGTCGCCGTCACGCAGGCGTTTCTGACGATCTCCGAGGTGCTCGGGCACGTCGATCTGCTGCTCGACGAGCGGCGTGTCGTCGAACGCGAGGACACCGCCGAGGGCGTCGTGCGGTTCGAGGCCGCCTGAGCCCCGGTGCGTGCTTTGACCTCGGCGCCGGGGTCAGCCCCGCGCGGCAGCCGTGTCGAGGAACATACAGTGCACGCGATCGTCGCCGTCAGCTCGGCGTGGAAAGCCACCGCCAGCATGTCCCCCTGGCGCGCCGCCACCGGGTGGCCGTCCACCTCGGCGAGAATCTCCACCTTCGGGCCGTGCTCGGCGATCCACGGCGCGCGGATGAACACCGCCCGCAGCGGGCCTCCGTCCAGCCCGCGAACGTCGAGATCGGTCTCGAAGCTCTGCAGCTGGCGCCCGAACGCGTTGCGCTCAGCACGCATGTCCATCAGCCCGAGATGGTCACGATCGAGCATGATCAGCCCCGCGCACGAGCCGAGCACGGCCAGGCCGCCCCGCACCAGCTCGCGCAACGGCTCGGCCAGTCCCTCGCGCTCGATCCCGAGCGTCATCGTGGTCGACTCGCCACCCGGCATCACGAGCCCGTCGAGCCCGTCCAGGTCGGCGACCGTGCGCACCTCGCGCACCTCGGCGCGATGCTGGCCAGACCCGCTTTCGCCAGCATCCGCTCGTGCGCCGCGAACCCGCCCTGCAGGGCGAGCACGCCCACCAAGCGGGTCCCCGTCGATGCCGGCGGCACGCCTACCAGCCGCGCTGGGCCAACAGCTGCTCGCTCTCCAGCTTCGAGCTCTCCAGGCTGACCATCGCCGGCCCCAGCCCGCGCGAGGCGCGCCGCGACGCGCTCGGGGTCCTGCCAGTGCGTGGTCGCCTCGACGATCGCGCGCGCGCGGGCGGGCGGGTCCTCGGACTTGAAGATGCCCGAGCCCACGAACACGCCCTCGGCGCCGAGCGCCATCATCAGCGCCGCGTCCGCCGGCGTGGCGATCCCGCCGGCGCAGAACAGCACGACCGGCAGGCGCCCGTCGGCGGCCACAGCGCGCACGAGATCCGGCGGCGCGCCGAGCTCCTTGGCGGCGCTCGCCAGCTCGTCCTCGCCGAGCGTCGTCAGCCGGCGGATCTCCCCGTGATCGCGCGCATGTGCCGGACCGCCTCGACGATGTCCCCCGTGCCGGCCTCGCCCTTGGAGCGGATCATCGCCGCGCCCTCGCCGATCCGCCGCAGCGCCTCGCCGAGGTTCGTCGCGCCGCACACGAACGGCACCTTGAAGCGGCCACTTGTCGATGTGGTTGGCCTCGTCCGCGGGCGTCAGCACCTCGGACTCGTCCACGTAATCGACCTCCAGCGCCTGCAGCACGCGCGCCTCCATGAAGTGCCCGATGCGCGCCTTGGCCATCACCGGAATGCTGACCGCCTCCTGAATGCCCGCGATCATCTCCGGGTCGGACATCCGCGCCACGCCGCCGTCGCGGCGGATGTCGGCGGGCACGCGCTCCAGCGCCATCACCGCGGCGGCGCCCGCCTCCTCGGCGATCGTCGCCTGCTCGGGCGTGACCACGTCCATGATCACGCCGCCCTTGAGCATCTCCGCCAGGCCGGTCTTGACCCGGAACGTCGCCTCGTCACGCATACCTGGGAGGATAGCTTGCGGGTGAACACGCAAACGACCCGCACATAGGCGGGTCGCTTACGAACTGGAGCTGCCGCCGCAACGACTCCTACCGGATTCACGTGTTTGAAGTGTAGCGCCCCCGGCGGGAGTCGAACCCGCCAGCCCCAGTTCGTGAATCCAGAGTCCGCATCCGGCGGCGAGGGCGCGTCACCCGAGAGCGACCGCAGCGTAAGGATCGCTTGGCGATGGCTCACCGCATTGGCGCATACAGCGCGGTCGGCGGAGGACGTGCACCCATGCGCGTCCCGAGCGCTACTTCAGCCGGAAAGCCTTGATGCGGTCGTCGTACTGCGCGGTGTCCTGCGAGTACACCCCGTAGGCGAGCGCCTGGATCACGCTCAAGAGCGCCGTGTGCGAGCGCACGTAGGCGGGACTGTTGGACGAGTAGTAGAGCTTGATCTGGGCGAGCTTGGCGACCTCCGAGAGCGTCGCGTCGGTGACCGCGGCCGTGCGCGCCTTGCGGTGGCGCGCGAGCTTCATCGCGCGCACGACCAGCGGATGGGGACGGCCCGCCGAGAGGCCGATCACGAGCGTGCCCTGGTCGATGCGCCCCAGCCGGCTGAGCGCCTCCTGGGAGGGACTCGCGACGACGTCGACGCGCAGGTCCAGCAACATCAGCAGATGGCGCAGGTAGCTGGCGAAGAACGCCATCTGGTCGGTGCCCGCGACGAGCACCTTCTCGGCGTCCACGATCGCCTCCACGAGCGCCTCCACGGAGCTGCGCGAGACCTTGCGCGCGGTCTCCTCGACGTTCAGGTAGTCGGCTGTGAGCGAGGCCTCGAACTCGTTCTGGTCCAGCGAGAACAGCGGCGTGGAGCCGGCCGCTCGCTCGCGCGCCGCGCCGGCGCCTTGGCGTGCACGCGCCGGTATTCCTCGCGCGCGGCGGCCTGCAGCTCGGGGAACCCCTCGAACCCGAGCGCCTGGGAGAAGCGCACGACGGTCGAGCTGGAGGTGTTCGCGCGGCGCGCCAGCTCCTCGGCGGTCTGGAACGCGGCCTCGTCGAGATGGTCGACGATGTACTGGGCGACGTCCTTCTGCGAGCGCGAGCACTCGTCGAAGCGCGCGCGGATGTACTTGGACAGGCTCTGGTGCTCGCTCGTGCCGTTCACCGGCGCGGCGCGGGGCGGTTGCGGTCGCGACACGCTTCATCGGCGCTCTGTTCGACGCCATCGCCTCGCACTCCTGCCGCACCGCCCGTCACCTGGTCCGCGATCCGCGGCTCCGACGGCGTCGCGCCGGACGCGCTCTGCGCTACACGGCGTCGCGCGGTAGGGTCCGATCGATGCGACGCACCCTGTTCGAGGACGTGCACGAAGACTTCCGCGCGAGCTTTCGCACGTTCCTCGAGCGCGAGGTGCTCGGCGAGGAGGGCCGCTACGGCGAGTGGGAGCGCGCCGGGATCGTGCCGCGCGAGGTGTTCGCGCTCGCCGGCCGCGGCGGGTTCCTCGGCATGGCCGTGCCCGGAGCGCTACGGCGGCGCGGGCGCCGAGGACTTCCGCTTCAACCTCGTCATCGGCGAGGAGACCCAGCGCGCGGGCGTCGGCAGCTTCGGCCTGGGGATCACGCTGCACAACGACATCTGCCTGCCCTACTTCCTGAGCTACTGCACCGAGTCCCAGCGCGAGCGCTGGCTCGCCGGGCATCGCCTCCGGCGAGCTGATCACGGCGCTGGCGATGACCGAGCCGGGGATCGGATCGGACCTCGCGGCGATGTCCACGCGCGCGCGGCGCGAGGGCGAGCACTACGTCGTCAACGGCTCCAAGACGTTCATCACCAACGGCATCAACGCCGACCTCGTGATCGTCGCCGCCAAGACCGATCCGTCCGAGCGCCACCGCGGCATCTGCTGCTGGTCGTCGAGCGCGGCATGGAGGGCTTCGAGCGCGGGCGCAACCTGCGAGAAGATCGGCCAGCACGCCCAGGACACCGCCGAGCTGTCGTTCGCCGACGTGCGCGTGCCGGTCGAGAACCTGCTCGGCGAGGAGGGCGAGGGCTTTCGCCACCTCGTCTCCAACCTGCCCCAGGAGCGCCTGTCGATCGCCGCCTCCGCGGTGGCCGCGGCGAGGCGGCGCTCGGCTGGACGCTCGACTACGTGCGCGAGCGCCAGGCGTTCGGGCAGCCGATCGGCTCGTTTCAGAACTCGCGCTTCACGCTCGCGGAGATCCGCACGCGAAGTGCGAGATCGCGCGCGTCTACGTCGACCGCTGCGTGCGGGCGCTGAACGCGGGCGAGCTGACGCGCCGAGGACGCGGCGACGGCCAAGTAGTGGTGCACCGACCTGCAGGGCCGCGTCGTCGACCGCTGCCTGCAGCTGCACGGCGGGTACGGCTACATGCTCGAGTACCCGATCGCGCGCGCCTACGCCGACGCGCGCGTCACGCGGATCTACGGCGGCGCGAACGAGATCATGCTGGAGATCGTCGGGCGCTCTATGGGCCTGTAGGGCGACCGGGTCAGCCCGCGCCGGGGGACCCACGCGCGGCTGCCAGCTCCACGAAGTAGTCCAGCGAGCGCGGGTCCGACCAGCGAGTCGCGCTCGCGGCCTCGTGCGGCGGGGCGCCCATCAGGATCTTCTTGACCGGCACCTCCAGAACCTTGCCCGACAGCGTGCGCGGGACCTGCTCGATCTGCAGCACCTCGTTGGGAACGTGCCGCGGCGAGCAGTCCTCGCGGATGCGCCGCTTGATCTGCGCCGTCAGCTCCTCGTCCAGTGAGACGCCGTCGGCGAGCACCACGAACAGGATCATCCACAGCTCCCGACGCGGCCTCGCCGGCGTCGCTCCCCGGGCGCTGGCGGAACGTCCACGACCAGCGCGTCGAGCACCTCCGCGACCGCGCCCGCCGCGCGGTAGATCTCGCTCGTGCCCATGCGCACGCCCTGGCGGTTGATCGTCGAATCCGAGCGCCCGTAGATGACCGCTCCGCCGCGGGGGTGATCCGATCCAGTCGCCGTGGCGCCACACGCCGGGGTACATCGAGAAGTAGCTCTCCCTGAGGCGCTCGCCGACCCGGCGATCGCCCGATGGCTGGGTCGGGCCGTGTGGGTGGGCGGGGACCGTATCTCCCCACAAGAACAGCGGCATCGAGGGCAGCGGCTCGGTGATCACGAGCTCGCCGACCTCGTCGATCAGGCTGTTGCCCCGCTCGTCCCAGGCCTCCACGGCGAAGCCGAGCGCGCGACACTGCAGTTCCCCCTCGTACACCGCCAGCAGCGGGCAGCCCGCCACGAACGCCGTGCACACGTCCGTGCCGCCGCTGGCCGAGAACAGCCACACGTCTGGCCTGACATGCTCGTACACCCACCGGAAGCTCTCCGGGCGCCAGCGGCGAGCCGGTCGAGCCGATCGCGCGCAGAGCCTTCAGATCGTGGTCGCGGCCGGGCTCGATGCCCGCCTTTTCGCAGCCGACAGCAGCCCGGCGCTGACGCCCATGCAGGTCATGCCGACCCGCTCCGCCAGATCCCACAGCGCGCCGAGATCGGGGTGACCGGGGCTGCCGTCGTACAGCACGATCGCGGCGTCCGAGAGCAGGCAGCCGACGAGGAAGTTCCACATCATCCAGCCGGTCGTCGTGAACCAGAACATGCGGTCCCCGGCGCGCAGGTCCAGGTGCAGGCGCTTCTTGAGCTGCTCGAGCAGGATCCCGCCGTGGCCGTGCACGATCGCCTTGGGCAGTCCGGTCGTCCCCGAGGAGTAGAGCACCCACAGCGGATGCTCGAACGGCACCTGCTCGAAGTGCGGCTCGGACGCCCGTCGCCACTCGCCCAGCAGCTTCGTCCCAGCATCAGCCGACCGCCGGGCGATGCCGTCGGCCGGCGCGCGTCCCGCGCGTCAGAGTAGGGCAGCAGCACGTGTGCTCACCGTGGGCAGCTCCGCGAGGATCTCTCGACGCACCGGCGTGCGGTCGAAGTCCTTGCCGCCGTGGCGGTACCCGTCGACCGCGAGCAGCACGGTCGGCTCGATCTGCGCGAAGCGGTCGATCACGCTGCGCGCACCGAACTCCGGGGCGGCGCTGGACCAGATCGCGCCGATGCTGACGCGCGCCAGCAACGCGACGAGCGTCTCGGGGATGTTGGGCATGTAGGCGACGACGCGATCGCCGCGCCGCACGCCGAGCGCGCGCAGGCCGGCGGCGACGGCCGCGACCTGCTCGGTGAGCTCGCCCCAGCGTGAGCGTGTCCAGCTCGCGCAGCTCCGAGGCGTGGAGCACCGCCACCGCCTCGGGTCCCGCCCGCCGGCTCGCCGCCCACCCGCTCGATCGCCGAGCGAGCATGTTCTCCGCATAGTTGAGCTCCGCGCCCGCAAACCAGCGCGCGCCGGGCATCCGCCGGGAGTCCAGCACCCGCTCGTAAGGCTTGGACGCGCGCACCCCGCAGTACTCCCAGATGTCCGCCCAGAACTCCTCGATCTCGCTCGCACCGACCAGCGCCACAGCTCGCCGTAGTCGGCGAACGGCGCCCGTGGCGCTCGCCCGCCCAGCGCATGAACCGGGTCATCTCCGCCCGCTCGCGATCCTGCGCGGTCGGTTCCCACAGGGGCATCTGCTGAGCGGCGCCGGGCATGCGGGTATTCTCGCGGTTTGTGGTCCTCCCCGGGTTGCGCGATGAGTTTCCCGTCCTGAGCGACTCGCGTACCTGAACGCGGGCACCGACGGGCCGCTGCCCGCGGCGGCGGTCGCGGCGCGGCGCGCAGGAGCTCGCGCGCGAGGCCGCGGAGGGCGCGCGCGGCGCACTTCGAACGGCGCGTCGAGCTGAACGGGCAGCTGCGCGCCGCCTACGCCGCCGCGCTCGGGTGCGAGCCGCGCGAGCTGGCGCTGACCACCTGCACGAGCGAGGGTCTCGCGCAGGTCATCGGCGGGCTGGAGCTCGGCGCGGGCGATGAGATCCTCACAAGCGACGAGGAGCACCCCGGGCTGCTGGGCGCGCTGGCGGCGGCGCGGGAGCTGCGCGGCGTGAGCGTGCGCATGGTCGCCGCTGGCCGAGATCGCCGACGCGGTCGGTCCGCGCACGCGCCTGGTGGCGTGCTCGCACGTGGGCTGGATGAGCGGACGCATCGCGCCCGAGGGACTGGCGCGCCTGGACGTGCCGGTCGCTGCTCGACGGCGCCCAGGGCGTCGGGGCGATCGCGGTGGACGTGCGCGCGCTGGGCTGCGACGCGTACGCGGGCGCGGGTCAGAAGTGGCTGTGCGGCCCCGACGGCACGGGCATGCTGTACGTCAGTCCCGGGCTGCGCGAGCGGTTGCGGATCGATCGGCGCGGCTATGCGAACCTCGCCGAGCCCGACGCCGGACTGGACGCCGGGCGTGCACGAGGACGCGCGTGCCCTGGACTCGATGTCGCTGAGCGCCGAGGCGGTCGCGTGCGCGCTGGCGGCCGTGCGCGTACTGGAGTCGGCCGGCTGGCAGGCCGTGCACGAGCGTGCGCGGGAGCTGGCCGAGAGGTTGGTCGCGCTGCTGGGCGAGCGCGGCAGGACGGTCGCGCCGCGCGGGGACAGCACGCTCGTCTCGTTCGTGAGCCCCGACCCCGAGCGCGAGCGCGACGGCTGCGCGCAGCGGGGTGATCCTGCGTAACATTCCCGGCGCGCCATGGCTGCGAGCGTCCGTCGGGGCGTGGAACGACGAGGACGACCTCGACCGGCTGCTGGCCGCGCTCTGCACATGACGCCCATGCACGCGACGCTCCGCCCCGCACATGAACCCGCTCAGCAGACCACATCACTCCAGGCGCCCCCGCCGGTGACGTCCGCCACATGAGCTCAGCGCAGCAGACCACCACCCTCCCGGCGTCGCCGCCGCTCGCCTCCGAACCGGAGGCCCGGGCGGCCCCGTGGCGGCGCGCGCGCGTGCGTGGGCGGGTGGGACCCCATCACCTTGCGCTGACATGCCGTGCTGGCGCTGTCAGCCGTGCTGAACGTCAACCGGCTCGCGCAGAACGAATACGGGAACACGTTCTACTCGGCCGCCGTGCGGTCGATGTTGAAATCGCTGCACAACTTCTTCTTCATCTCCTTCGACCCCGGCGGGCTGATCACCGTCGACAAGCCGCCGCTGGCCCTGTGGGTGCAGGGGCTGAGCGCGGAGCTGTTCGGGTTTCATCCGCTCAGCCTGCTGCTGCCCGAGGCGATCATCGGCGTGCTGGCGGTCGCCGCGCTCTACTGGGTAGTGACGCCACGGTTCGGCCCCGCCGCGGGCGTCGCCAGCGCGCTGGCGCTGGCGGTGTACCCGTCGTTCGTCGCGGTCTCCCGCGAGAACGGTGTCGACTCGCTTTTGATCCTGCTGATGATCCTCGCCTGCGGCGCCGGCCTGCGCGCATGCGAAACGGGCAGGCTGCGAACGCTGCTGGGCTGCGCACTGCTCGTCGGGCTCGCGTTCAACACGAAGACCCTGGCTGCGTACCTCGTCGTCCCCGGGCTCGCCCTCGGCTATCTGGCGTGCGCGCCCGGGTCCGTCCCCCGCCGGGCCGCTCAGCTGCTGGCGGCGGGCGCCGTGCTGCTCGCCGTATCGGCCTCCTGGTCGGCGGTCGTGGAACTGACGCCCGCCTCCCAGCGGCCGTTCGTGGGCGGCTCGACGAACAACACCGAGCGCAACCTGACATTCGACTACAACGGATTCGGGCGCGTGGAAGGACAGGTCGGCGGTCCGGGGCGCATCCCGGTCCTCGTCAAGTTCGGCTCGCTCGCGCATATCGAACGGGAAGCGCTGCGCGCCCGGCGCGCCGACATTCCCTCCGCTGGGTCGCGTCCCGGGGTCGACTTCACCGCCAGTCCCGCTCCCGCTCCTGCACCTCCGCCGCCGGCTCCCGCCGGAACCGCACCCGACCCGCGCCCAAGCCGAAACCACCGCCCGTGTATCTGCCCAACGGCCGGGCGCGAGAGCCGACGGCGTTTGGCGGGGCGACCGGGCCGTTGCGGCTGCTCAAAGTCGAGCTCGGCGGGCAGGCCGGCTGGATGCTGCCGTTCGCGCTGTTCGGTCTGATCGCGCTCGCGCTGTGGTCACTCGACGACCGCCGCGCCGAGCAGCTCGGACGCGAGCGGCCGGCGGGATCGCGCTGGCGCGGGAGCGAAGGAGCACGGCGACACGGCGCCGATCGGGCGGGATGGCGACCGCCGCGACGGCGGGCGGCGAAGGGGGCGGGGACGGCGGCCGATCTTCGATCGCCCACGCCTGGCGGCGGTGATCGTGCTCGGCGGATGGTTCCTCGTCGAGGCGGCCGTGCTGAGCTTCGGCAAGGGCATCATGCATCCCTACTACGTCTCGGCGCTCGGACCCGGGGCAGCGGCGATGATCGGCGGCGGCACGGTGGCGTTCCTCGCGCCGGCACGGCTGCGCGGAGTGCGCCTGGCGCTGGTCCCGCTCGCGGTTGGCGCAACCGTCGCGGCCCAGCTCGAGCTGCTGAACGACGAACACTACATGCACTGGTTCGAGCCGGTGCTGATCCTCGGGGCCGGCGCGGGGGTGCTGGCGCTACTGGCGCTGCGCCGCTTTGCCCGACCGGCGATGGCGCTCACACTCTGCCTGCTGCTGATCGCCCCCGGTGCCTACGCCGCGACAACCTGGGAATTCCCGGTCGAGGGCACGTTCCCGGCCGCCGGCCCGCGCGCCGCCGGCTCGGTCGGCCCGCTCGGCATCGACCCCCCCGGCCTGCGCGTCACCAAGGCACTGATCGCCTACGTCTCAACCCACCATCCGGGCACGCGCTGGGACGTGCTGACCGAGGCCTCGGACACCGCCGCCCCGGCGATCCTGCTCGGCTACGACGCGGGCGCGATGGGCGGCTACAGCGGCAACGACCCGGCTCTTGACGGACCGAGCCTCGCGCGGCTGGTCCAGCGTGGCGAGGCTCGCTACGTCGTGCTCGGCGGGGCATACGCCGAACGCGGCGGCAACGCGGCCACGAACGCCGTAATCAGATCATGCGCGGTCGTCCCGGCGGGCGCGTGGCAGCCGCGGCCGGTCAACCCCAACGCGTTGCTGCTGTACGACTGCGCCGGGCGCGAAAAGTCGCTCGCGGCAGCGGGCTGACGCTAGCTCACCTGACGAGTGCTGGGCATGCTGGCCGATCGGCGATCCCGTCGATCCGTAGGACGCAGTACCTGACGGGTGCTGGGCAAGCGAGACAGGACGCACCGAGCGAAGTGTGCTCGGCACACGAGCGAGGGAGGACGCAGTATCGCGCCGCCCAGCGGCCGTCAGGCGGCGACGAGCAGCTCGCGGTGGAAAGCGCGGGCGAACAGCTCGCTCTCGCGCCGCGCGGCCCAGCGTGGCACCGTCGGCTCGCCATCGGCGATCAGACGCAACTCGACCTCCCCGCGGCCCGCACGCGCGGACGGACTGACGTTCGGACTCACCGCGGGCTTGCCGGCCGATCGCGCGCCGGCGGGATCTGTCTGCGCTGCAGATGCGTCCCCGTTGGTCGCACCGGCGAGCGTGAAGCGGGCGCCGCGCACGAGCTGGTCGCGCGAGCGCTCCAGATCCTCGGCCAGGCGCAGCAGGACGGCGCAGCGGTCCAGGCGCGCCGCGTCTCCGGGGCCGAACAGCGCCGCCAGCGGACCGGGGTCAGGCATGCCCTTGCGGTGGTAGCGGGCGGCTTGAGCGACGATCGCCACCTCGATCGGCGAGTACCCGGGCAGCCCCGCGTTGAGGATCAGATAGCGCGAGTGCTTGTGGTGATCGTCGTAGTCGACAGACATGCCGATGTCGTGCAGCATGCACGCCGCCCACAGCAGTTCGCGCTCGACCCGCTCGCCCTCGTGCAGTCCCAGGCGCGCGAGCTCGTCGAACATGGTCAGGGCGAGCGTGGCGACATGCTCGGTGTGGGCGGCGTCTGGCCGGTACTGAGCGGCCAGGTTCAGCACGCTCGTGCGGCGTATGTCGGCGAACAGCGGAGGATCGCGATCGGACAGCAAACGCTCGAAGAAGACGCCCTCGCGCAGCCCTGCTTCGGTGACTTCCAGGCCGTCGAAGCCGCCGGCGAGCAGCGCGCCCTGCACGACGATCGCGCCGGCGAGAACCAGGTCCGCGCGCGCCGGCTTGATGCCTGCGACCGAACTGCGCTCGGAGGCCGGCAGCGCCGCGAGGCGCTCCACGAGCTCCTCAGCGCCTCACCGGAGACGACCATCGCCTGCACGCCATCCGAGGGCAGCCCCGCCGCTCGCTGGACGGCAGCGGCGAGGTTGCGCACCGTCCCGCCGATGCCCACCAGGCGCGGACCGGCGCGGGCCAGCCACTGCGCCTGCTCCAGCTCGCCCGCGACGTGCTCGCGCAGCCCGTCGATCTGCCCGCGCTTGGCGGGACCGTTCGCGGGCAAAAACCGCTCGGTCATGCGCACCGCGCCCAGCCGCCACGAGCCCAGCTCTGCGCACACCGGTCCAACACACGCACCAGCTGCAGCGATCCGCCGCCGAGGTCCAGCACACAGCCGTCGGTCAGGGTCGTGGAGTTGACAGCCGCCAGGTATCCGTAACGGGCCTCCTGCTCGCGACTGAGCACGCGGATCGGCAGGCTGGTGCGCTCACGCGCCAGCGCCAGGAAACCATCGGCGTTCTCGGCGTCGCGGATCGCGCTGGTGGCGACGGCGTCGACCGAGTCCTCGCGCAGGTCGGCCGCCCGGCAGAAGTGGTCGAACACGTCCAGCGTGGCCAGCGCGCGGCGCATCGGCTCCTCCCCCAGCCTGCCGCTCGCAGCCAGTCCCTCGCCGATACGCACGGGCTCGTAGATCTCGTCGGTGCGCCGCCACCAGCCGCCCGCGGACATGAACACGACCAGCCGGAAGGAGTTGGACCCCAGGTCGATTACCGCCAGGCGCTCGCCGCTAGGTTGCGCGTAGGGCCTTCGTCGCGTCATACCCTGAGCGTATTCACCGCACCGGAAGGCTCCGCAGCGCACCGGAACGCTCCCCGGCGCCACGTCTGCAAGCCCCCGAGGTAGATCTGAGCAATGGCGCGCCGAGCCGCTGCGCTCGCGCGAGCGGACGTGGGTCAGGCGGGCGGCTTGGCCAAACACTCAGGCAAAGCGCTCAGACAGGCCGAGCTCGGCCCTGGCGATGCGCATCCGCGCCGCCAGCTGTGCCTCGGTTTCCGCGTCGCGCGCGATCTCGGCGACGGGAACCGCCAGCGCGCCGGCCAAACCTGCGAGCTTGCTCCAGGTCGGGTTGCGCAGTCCCCGCTCGATGCCCGACAGGTACGTCGGGTGCATGTCGGCGGCGTGGGCGAGGCCTTCGATCGTCATGCGCCGCGCACGCCGCAGCCGGCGGATCGCGCGGCCCAGCTCGGCGTTGGTTGGAACGGCTGCTGCGGCGGTGGACGCGGACACCCCTGGACGGTCGCTGCTCCACATGGACATGACTACAGGTGATATGCACTAATGCATACAATTGTCTGCCCCAGCTATAAAATTGGCTGACCACTCTGTGTCTTCTTTGTGACTTCGAAGATGCGCTGTGCGCTCGCGGATGACGAACCTGGCCACCGGCCGCAACTCCCCGATCCCATCATGGGCCCGCCAGGACTCGAACCTGGGACCTACCGATTATGAGTCTATGATTCCAGCGGGCATATCGCCCTCCTTTGATGAGGTGGCCCCGCCCGGTGCGGAGCCGGTCGCAGCCCCGGCCGCATCCCCACCAGGGGATGCGAAAATGGCCGGGCCAGCCGGCTCCCGCACTCCGCGGCTGACATCCCGAGGACACATGGCCACCAGCTGGGGGCTGTAGTGCGCGGGCTGCCTGCTCCAAAAGCGCTACCATAGAATTGTGACCACTAGGGTGCCCACATGAAGGTTGTGACGGTCCGCGACTTCCGCGATCACGCATCGGAGATGTTCCGCTCCGACGACGTGGTCCTCGTAACACGCGAAGGGACCCCCGCCGGGTTCTTCCTCCCCTGGGATACGCCCGAGCTGCCGGTCGAGGTTCGCCGCGAGGTGTTCCTGCGTCTATCCGAGCAGATCGGCACGGCGCTTGAGGCGAAGGGCGTCAGCGAGCAAGAGGTACTCGGCGATTTCGCTGCCTCCCGCAGTCGTAGCTGACGCGAACGTCGTTCTCTCGGCCCTCATCGGCGGCCGCGCCCGCTTGGTGATCGCCTCCCCGCACGGACCACGATGCGTCGCACCCGAGGCCGTCGCCGCCGAGATCGCCCTACACATCCCCCGCCTCGCATCAAAGCGCGACCTGGACCCCGCACTGCTGTTCGCGGCACTGCAGGTCATGCCGATCGACTGGCAAGCCGCAGGCGAGTACACCGACCACCGCGAGGAGGCCGAGCAGCGCATCGCAGACCGCGACCCAGACGACTGGCCGACGGTCGCGCTCGCGCTCAAGCTGGACCTCCCGGTCTGGACGCAGGACAAGGACCACACCGACGCGCGCATCGAGGTCTTCACGACCGGCGACCTGCTCGACGCACTGCGCGACGCCGGACACGGCGAGTAGCCGGCAGCCGTTTCAACGCCAACAATCTCCGCGACAGTGATAGCGGGCTGGGCACTCGGCGCACCCTTAGACATCGTGTTGCCCCAAACGTTGCCCCGACGCTCTTTCTGCCGGTCAGAAGTCCAGGCCGTCTACGCAGAAAATGGCTCAGAGACTCATAGTTCAGTAATGGGCCCGCCAGGACTCGAACCTGGGACCTACCGATTATGAGTCGGCAGCTCTAACCAACTGAGCTACGGGCCCTCCTCGCGCCCAGACTCTCGGACCCGGCCGCGACCGATCAGAGATCGGCCAGCAGACGCTAGCAGCGAGATATGGGAGCTCCCGCTCGCCACCCCGCACACGGGGCGGACCGCCGCGAGTGGGCAACGCGACCACGATCGCGTGGGATGAGCAACTACGAACAGGAGCGGGCAGATGGCAGACCGTGCGGCGATCGTGACAGGAGCTTCGAGCGGGATCGGACTGGCGATCGCGCGCGTGCTCGGGCAGGAGGGGCATGCGATGACGCTTGCCGCCCGCCGGGCGGAGAAGCTGCAGGCGGCCGCGGATGAGCTCGCGCGGGACGGGTATGACGTGCAGGCGATCGCCGCGAACGTCTCCGAGGAGGCAGACATCCAGCGCGTGGTCTCCGGCCATCGTGAGCGCTACGGGCGACTGGACGTGCTCGTCAACAACGCCGGCGTGGGCATCGGCGCGCCGGTCGGGGAGATCCAGACCAAGCGGTTGGACCTGCAGCTCGACATCAACCTGCGTTCGATCCCCATCTTCTACCGCGAATCCGTGGAGATGCTCCGGGCAGCCGCGGCCGAGCACCGCGGCGCGCTGGTGCTCAACACCGCCTCGATCGCGGGCAAGCGCGGCGTGGGCTGGAACTCCGTGTACTCGGCCACCAAGCACGGCGTCGTCGGCTTCACCGAGGCAATGAACAGCGAGCTCAGCGGCGAGGGCATCAAGTCCACCGCGCTGTGCCCCGCGTTCGTGGACACGCCGATGACCGACTTCATCAAGGGCCACGTCCCCTCCGAGCAGATGATTCAGCCCGAGGACATCGCCGAGTCGGTGCGCTACCTGCTCAAGCTCTCCCCCATGTGCATGGTTCCGGAGATCATATTCCTGCGCCCAGGCGAGATGCTCTGAAGCCGGCCGCTTCCCGCGCCGGATTCCGGGCTGGACGGCCCACACGGCCATGCAGCCTGCGCGCGCGAATCTCCCCGCGTGGATCCGCTTCATCTACGAGCTTGTTGCCGGCATTGTGAGCGCCGCGAGGGCCGCCGCGACGCATGCCGCGCGCGGCCAGCGCGTGGTGTTCGGCGATCGCGCGATCGAGCTCGAGGCCGGACGCGCTCGCCAGGCTGTCCCGCAGCTGTGTCACCAGGATGCGTAGCTCGCGCGGAGTCGCCACGCGCTTGTTGCGAGCGCCCGCCCGCGCGAAGCGGTCCCAGGACTTCGCGAACGACAAAAATTTCGTCCGCCCGCCACAGCGGTGGGCCGCGAGCATCGGGCACACGCCGCCCAGCTCATCGGTGTAGGCGCCGACCAGGATCCGCTCGTGACGCTGCACGCCCTCGAGCATCGCCTCGCGCGTGGCGAGCGGCATGCAGTCGATCGCCAGGCGCAGACCCTCGACCGAGCTCGTTGATTGGCGGCGACGCTTTCGCATAGGCTGTATGCCGCCGCACGGCCCTGGGTCGGCGGCAGTGTGACCAACAGTAGGGCCTGCCGTCCACACTCACAACAATCGCCCTGCTCCTGAAAGGAAGCTTGCACATGAAGCTTGGCGTGCATATCGGCTACTGGGGTCTCGGCCTCAGCTCGGAGGACCAGCTGTGCGATCGTCCAGGAGGCCGAGCGGCTGGGCTATGACTCGGTGTGGACGGCCGAGGCCTACGGCTCGGACGCGGCGACCGTGCTCGGGTGGCTGGCGGGGCAAACGACCAAGATTCGCCTGGGTTCGGGGATCTTTCAGATGCCCGGGCGCTCGGCGGCGATGACCGCGATGACCGCCGCAACGATCGACCAGCTCTCGAACGGGCGCATGATCCTCGGGATCGGCTCATCCGGGCCACAGGTGGCCGAGGGCTGGCACGGGCAGCGTTTCGCCAAGCAGCTGCAGCGCACGCGCGAGTACGTGGCAGTCGTGCGCATGGCGCTCGCGCGCGAGCGCGTCGAGTTCCACGGCGAGACGCTCCAGCTTCCGCTGCCAGACGGGCCGGGCAAGGCGCTGAAGCTCACGATCGCGCCGGTCCAGGAGCAGATCCCGATCTACCTGGCCGCGATCGGGCCGAAGAACACCGCGCTCGCGGGAGAGATCGCCGACGGCTGGATCCCGACGCTGTTCTCGCCCGAGCACGTCTCGGAGCTGCGCCCGCTCTTACAGGAGGGTGCCGCGCGGTCTGGCAATCGCTTGACTCCTTCGACATCGCGCCGACCGTCCAGGTGTTCGTCACCGACGACCTGCAGCGCCGCGCGCGACGCGATGCGCCCGTTCATCGCGCTGTACGTCGGCGGCATGGGCTCGCGCAAGCAGAACTTCTACAACCAGCTCGTCTGCCGCTATGGCTTCGAGGCCGAGGCAAAGCAGATCCAGGACCTCTACCTCGACGGCAAGCGCGAGGAGGCGATGGCCGCCGTTCCCGACGCCCTGATCGACGCGGTCTCGCTGTGCGGCCCTCCCGACGTCGTGCGCGAGCGCCTGGCCGTCTACCGCGACGCCGGCGTCGGCACGCTCGGCGTCACGCCGATCGCGTTCACGGCGGAGGATCGCCTGGCGCAGCTGCGCCTCGTGGCCGAGCTCGCCGCCTGCGAGCTGACGCATGCGCGTGCTGCTGCTCGGCGCGTTCGGCGACCCCGGGCACGCGTTCCCGATGATCGCTCTCGGCCGGGCTCTGCGCGCGCGCGGTCACGAGGTCACGCTGCAGACCTGGCGGCGCTGGCAGGCGCATGTCGAGGCCGAGGGCCTGCGCTTCGCGCCCGCGCCCGAGTACGACGTGTTCCCCAGCGGCGGTCCCGGCGGGGAGCCGCTGGACTTCTACGAGGCGGTCGTCCACGCCACCCAAGACACGCTGCCGCTCGTGCGCGAGCTGCGCCCGGACGCTGTCGTCGCCGACATCCTCACGCTCGCCCCATCGCTCGCCGCGGAGCTGTGCGGCATCCCGCGCGCGACGCTGATCCCCCACGTCTACCCAGAGAACGAGCCGAACTTCCCAATCTACTCGTTCGGCGCGCGCCTGCCGCGCACGGCCGCGGGCCGCGCATTGTGGCGCCGCGCGCAGGGGCCGATCCGCCGCGGCGTGGAGCTTGGGCGGGTCGAGCTGAACCGGACCCGCGCGCGCCTTGGTCTGCCCCCGCTCGACTACGGCCACGGCGGGATCAGCCGCGAGCTGGCGCTGGTGGCGACGTTCCCGCAGCTGGAGTACCCGCGGGAGTGGCCACCGTGGGCGCACGTCGTCGGACCTCTGATGTGGGAGCCGCCGGCGCGCGACGTCGAGCTTCCGGCCACGGAGCACACAGCCCAAAGGGCTGGGTGGGCCGCGGCGCCTTCGACGATCCGCTCGTCCTGGTCGCCCCCTCGACCGCCCAGGACCCCGACCATCGGCTGCTACACGCAGCGCTGCGCGGTCTCGCCGACGCGCCGGTGCGCGTGCTGGCGACCTGGAACCGCCGCCTGCCCTCGCGCCCGCTGCCCGTGCCCGCCAACGCACGAGTCGTCGAGTGGATCTCCTACGCGCGCACCATGCCGCTTTGCGACGTCGTCGTCTGCCACGCCGGCCACGGCACGCTCGTGCGCGCGCTGGCGTCCGGTTGCGCGGTCGTCGCGTGCCCGCACGTCGGCGACATGAACGAGAACGCCGCCCGCCTGGACTGGGCCGGCGCGGGGGTGCGCCTGCCACGGCGCTTCGTCTCGCCGCGGCCGCTGCGCCTGGCGGTCGAACGTGCTTTGAGCGAGCCTTCGATCCGCGCGCGGGCGGGCGAGTTCGCCGTGTGGGCCGCTGCTCATGATCCGGCGGACGCCGCCGCCTCGCTGGTGGAGCGGCTGGCTGGGCGTAGGCCGTTCGAGTCAGCCGAGCCAGCCTCATCAACGTCAGTTTCTACAGCGCGCGAGGAGTAGATAACCAGCGCACCGAACTACCCAGGAAACACTCAAAAACAGCTCTGGGGGTGGGACTCGAACCCACAACCTCGGCGTTAACAGCGCCGCACTCTGCCAATTGAGTTACCCCGGATCGTCTACTTGTGCTACCTCGGAGGCATTAACCAGGTCGCTCGGAATCGACGCCATGCCGTCCTCGACCTCCGCGTGACAATTAGAGCACAGAAGCACGCACTTGCGTGCCTCGACCCGCAGCTTGTCGAGGGCGATCGCTACGCCCTTGGCGTTGATCTCGTGTCGCTTCTGCGACGGCTCGAGGTGATGGAAGTGCAGCGCACGCATGTTGCGGCTGTAGCCGCAGATGCAGCAGCACCCGCCAGCCTCCTCGACAAGGATCTCCTTGACCTTTCTTCGCCGACGCGCGACCGCAGCCGAGCGGCAGCTTGCAGCGGTAGTAGCCCCGCCCAGTGAGCCAGAACTCGGTCTCGCCGTGGTGCCTGCAATGCATCGTCACCGTCGCGAGTCCCGCATCCTTGGCGGCCTTTGCCTCACTGGCCGGTCTCCTCCCCCGGCCACCATGCGTTTTCAGCCCATATCTGATCAACCAGTGCCGTACCGTCGCCTTGCTGCGCCCGACCGCCTCGGCGATCTCGGCGATCGTGGCGCCCCGCTCGATCATCGGCTCCAACTCATCGCGTGCAAGCCCACCACGCGCCGCGTACTTGTCGCGGTTGACAGCCCGCAGCCCATGCTTCTCAACCCAATAACCGACGGTCGATTCATGCAGGTCAAACCGTTGCCCGATCTCCGCCAACGAGAGACCCTGGCCCAGCAACTGCTCCAACGAAGCGCAATCCATGCACCGTATTGTCTTCTACTCATCGGACGTTACGGCACGAACATACGTTCCATTCTGTGCCGACTCTGTGTCAACTTCGTGACTTCAACGAAAGAACCCGGGACTCATCCAGCCCCCCGCCCCCGTCTCCTCCAACGCCCGCTCGTAAGCCCGGTCGAACTCGCGCTTGACCTCGGCGCGGCGCTGGGCCAGCTCGCTGACCTCGCCGGACTCCCGTCCGCGCGCGCGCAGGATCTCGCGATCGATGCGGGCCAGCTCCAGCTGCATGCGCTGGGACTCGAGCATCGCCGGCGCGGGCGACTCGCGGCCGCCCTGCACGACCAGCTCGGCCAGCAGCCCGGACAGCTCGGAGTCGTCCTCGGGCAGCCGGGCGACGGGATCGGTCAGATGCGCACGCAGATGTCCGGCCGCGCGGCGCAGCGCCTCGCTCGTGAAGTGCGCCGACAGATCCAGCTCCCCGAGCGCCCTGGCGCCAGCCTCCGGCTCGGCGATGCACTGGGCCAGAAACGCCCGCTCGGTGCTCTCGCCACGCGATATGCCTCCTCCGCGAGGGCGTGCGGCCTCCGCAGCCCCATCCCCAACCGGCGCGGCCCCGGCCCGTCCCGCGGTCCTCCGATCTTCTCTCAGCCCCGGCCGGCGCCCGCCCGCAGAGGTCAGCAGCTGCTCGACCAGGCTGTCCGGACGCGCCAGCCGACTCGAGACCATCCGCATCAGCTCCATCCTCATCGCGCTCTGGGGGATGGTCCTGAACACCGGTCTCAGCTTGTCGAGGATCAGGTCTTGGCCTTCAGGACTGGAATCGTCGCCGCCTGCCAGCACGCGTTCGACCTGAAAACGCTCGAACGGAACCGCTGTCTCCAGCGCGAGGACGATCGCATCCCGTTCGTCGTGCTGGATCAGATCCGCCGGATCGCGACCGTCCGGCAGCGCGACGATCCGCAGCTCGGTTTCTCGTTTCCTTGCCAGGCTCGAAGCCTTCAACATCGCCTCCTGACCCGCCGTGTCGGAGTCCAGCGCGATCAGCACGGTGTGGGCCATTCTCGCCAGCGCTGTGACCTGATCGCTCGTCAGAGCCGTCCCCATCAAGCCGACCGAGTTGCGCAAGCCCGCTTGATGCAGGGCGATCACGTCGGTGTAGCCCTCGCACAGGATCACCTCGTTCGCCCGCGCGGCGTGTGTGCGCGCGAGGTCCGCGCCGTAGAGCTGCTGCCCCTTGTGATAGACGCTGTTGTCGGACGTGTTCAGGTACTTCGGGCGCTGTTCCTCGTGCATCGCCCGCGCCCCGAACCCGAGCACCCGCCCACGCATGTCGGCCAGCGGAAACATGATGCGCGCGCGAAACCGGTCATACAGCTGCCCTCCCTGCTGCGAGCGCTGGGCGAGACCCGTCGCGTACAGCTCCGCCTCGGAGTACCCGCCGCGCAGCGAGGCGCTCAGCACCCGATCCCACGCGCTGGGGGCAAACCCGACGTGGAACTCCTTGAGGATCTCCTCGCCCAATCCCCTGCCCAGCAGATACTCCCGCGCGCGCGCGGCCTCCTCGCTGTCCCACAAACAGCGCTCGTAGTAGGCGCTCGTGCGCGCCAGCAGCTCGAGCAGCCGTTCGCGCTCGCGGCGGCGCTGGGACTCGCGCTCGTCCTCCTGCTCGCGCTCGAGCTCGATCCCGCAGCGATCGGCCAGCAGCTCCAGGGCGCCTTTGAAGTCGACCGACTCGGTCTCCTGCACGAACGTGAACACGTCTCCCGCGGCCTGACACCCAAAGCAGTAGTACACCTTCTGCACGGGATCGATCCCGAACGACGGCGTGCGCTCCTCGTGAAACGGGCACAGCCCCTCGTAGCTGTTCTGGCCCGAGCGGCGCAGGTCGGTACGCGCGGAGACCAGCTCGACGAAGTCGACCGCGTCGCGCACCCGATCCTTGGACTCGCTGGTGTACAGGGCCATCGCCCGCCAACGCTAGCGGGCGAACGCCTTGGGCACCTGAAGCTCGGTGTACTCGCGTATGCAGTACCGATCGGTCATGCCAGCCAGATAGTCGGTCACGCGCACGGCGAGTTCGTCATCGCCTCCCGCCGAAGGGGCGCTCGCAACGGCCGATCGTGGGTCGGGCAGCAGTTCGGGATGAGCGACGTAATGCTCGAACAGAGCGCTCACGACGCCGGCGATACGCTCGTGCTCGGCGCGCACGGCGGGACCGAGATACACGCGCTCGAACATGAACTTGCGCAGCTTCGCCATCGCCGGGCCGGCCTCGGGTCCCTGGACGATGTCTCCCGCGCGGGCAGATTCCTCGACCAGATCGTGCACGAGCGCGTCGATCCGCTCAGAGCCGCTGTCTCCGAGCACAGCGATCGGGCCCGCCGGCAGCTCATTCTCACGCAGCAGCCCGGCGCGCAGCGCGTCGTCGATGTCGTGGTTGATGTACGCCACGCGGTCGAGCAGGCGCACGATCCTGCCCTCCAGCGTGCTCGGTGCCTCGGCGCGCCCGGAGTGGCGCGCGATCCCGTCGCGGACCTGCTCCGTCAGGTTCAGCCCGGCGCCATCTCGCTCGAGCACGTTGACCACACGCAGCGAGTGCTCGTAGTGGCGAAACCCCCCGCCGAAGCGCTCGCGCAGGCAGCGGTCGAGCACCTCCTCGCCGATGTGCCCGAACGGCGGATGCCCGAGATCGTGCCCGAGACCGATCGCCTCGGTCAAGTCCTCGTTCAGCTCAAGCGCCCGGGCGGCCGTGCGCGAGATCATCGTGACCTCGAGCGTGTGCGTCAACCGCGTGCGGTAGTGATCGCCCTCGGGCGACACGAACACCTGCGTCTTGTGCATCAGCCGGCGAAACGCCTTGCTGTGCACGATCCTGTCGCGATCGCGCTGAAACGGGGTGCGCAGCGCGCAGTCCTCCTCGGCGCGCGCGCGGCGCGCGGGATAGGAGCGCGCCGCCAGCGGCGACAGCGAGGCGTCTTCCTGCGCGGCGATGCGCGCCGCGAACCCGGCGGCGATCGAGTCGGTGTCTGTGGCGATGCCCATCAAGACGATTATGGGACGCCGGCGGCCGCGGCCGGCATCAGCCGGACGTGAGCATGGTGCTCGAGCGTTTCACAGATCGCGCGCTCCACCTGACCGAGCGCCCGCTCGCCCGCGTCCGGAGCCTCGGCCAGCGGCAGGCCGAGCGCGCCGGTCATGAAGCTGTACGCGTCGGGATCGAGCGCGAACGACACCACCGAACACGTCTCCTCGCCGGACTCATCCGGCCAGCAAGTCCCGCAGACGACGCCGCCGGAGGCGCCAGAGAAGCCGACGAGGCGCTCGCGCTCGCCGCACCCCGTGCACGCGCCGAGCTGCGGCGCGAGACCGGCGGCGAGCATCAGCTTCAGCCGGAACGCGAGCGCTCCCGAGCGCCCGGCGAATACTCGATCGGCCCGGCGAGCGCCCGCGGATCGACTCGCGCCGGCGGCGTCCGCGTCCAGCAGCGACAGGCGGCGGCAGAGCAGGTTGAACACGTTCGGATGAGGCTCGCCCGTCTCGAACAGCCGCCCGACAGCGTCGCACGCACGCGCGGCCGCGTCCAGCGCGCGGGCGTCTGAGCGCAGGCGCGCGTACGCCTCGACGGTCTGCGCGCCGGTGACGGTGAGCAGCTCGCCCCGGCCTTCGTGCAGGTCCAGCGCCAGCCGGAAGAACGGCTCCAGGCGCCCTCCGAAGCGGCTGCGCGCGCGGCGCACCCCCTTGGCGATCGCGCTCACCCGTCCGAGCTCGGGCGTATACAGGTGCAGGATGCGATCGGCCTCGCCGTAGCGCAGCGAGCGCAGCACTATCCCCTCGGTCTTGACGGGTCCGGGCATTCTCTGTCGAGTCTAGGCTCGCCTCCGGCGTACCATCTTCGCCGTCCGCGCCACACCGTCAGGGACCCCTGCAACCGCCAAACCCAATCCTATACTTAGTGAAGTAATGATGAACAAGATCGTCGTATACAGCACCGAGCCGTGCTCGTTCTGCGCCCGCGTCAAGGGACTGCTGCAGGCTCGCGACGTCGAGTTCACCGAGGTCAACCTGTCCAGGGACCCCGAGGGCCGTCTCGCCCTGGCCGCCAAGACCGGGATGATGACGTTCCCCCAGGTTGTGATCGACGGCGAGCTGCTGGGCGGCTTCAACGAGGTACAGGCAGCTCTTCAGAGCGGGCGCCTGCAGGAGCTGCATGGCCTCCTGAGCGCTGCCACTGAGCGCCTACCGCGGCCGCACTACGCGCCGCCGCGGGCGCGGCTGACAGGTCTCGCACACGTATGTGCCGCGTCCGGCGACGAGCATCTTGACGATCGTGCTTGCGCAGCGCAGGCACGGCTCACCGGCTCGCCGGTGCACGAGCAAGCGGTCCTGAAAGGAGCCGCGCACGCCGTTGACGTGACGGAAGTCGTCGATCGTGGCCCCGCGCGCGTCGATGCCCTCGCCGAGCACCCGCACGATCGCCTCGCGCAGGCGGGCGTACTGCTCGCGCGAGTAGCCGCCCGGCCGGACGCAGCGGGTGAACACCGGCTCCGAACAGCGCCTCGTCGGCGTAGATGTTGCCGATGCCCGCGATCCGGCGCTGGTCGAGCAGCAGCGCCTTGATCGGCGCGTTGCGCCGCGCGCGAGCGCGCGCAGGTGCTCGGGCGTGAAACGCTCGTCGAACGGCTCGACGCCCAGGCGAGCGGCGAAGAACGCCTCCAGCGCCTGCGAGCCCAGCAGCAGCTCGCCCGTGCCGAAGCGCCGCGGGTCGACGATCACCAGTCGGCTCCCACTCCGCTCCGCTCCCCGCCCCCGCGCGCCTGCGCGCGTGCGCCGCTGCGCCCGCAGCGGGCCCAGTTCGATGCGCACGCGGGTGTGGGCCGGCTCAGGATCGGGCTCGCACAGGATCGACCCGGTCATGCGCAGGTGCTGGGCGAGATGCGCGTCGCCGGACAGATGCCACACCAGGTACTTGCCACGGCGGCCCAGCGCGCTGCACGCGCCGTCCGACGAGAGCATCGGCGAGCTCCGCCGGCGCGAGCGGGCGCGACCAGCGTGGATCGAGTATCTCGACGCGGGCCAGCCGGCGACCCTCCACGAGCGGCGCGAGCTGGCGTCTGATCGTCTCCACCTCGGGCAGCTCGGGCATCGTGACTCAGCTTACGATGGCCGCGACCGCGCGCCGGTCTCGCCGCGCATCGCGTGTCGAGCTCGCCCGAAAACGACTCGCCCGGCAGGCCGGCGCATCGCGACCCGTCAGCCACCGCAGGGCCGCTCGCGCCCACGTCCGCGAGCGGACCGTCGTGGCGCGCGCCGCCCGCAGCGCGCACCCGCCGCGCGCGCCGCGCGCCATCTCCCCGGTGAGCGCCGAGCAGCGGCGCGTACTCGCGCGTGTGATCTGTGCCCGGATGCGCCGGGTCGACGCCGTGATCGGCGGTCACCATCAGCAAGTCGCTGACGCGCAGGCGCGGCAGCCAGCGCCCGACGCTCGGCGTCGATCGCGCGCAGCGCGCGTGAAACCCGCGCAGTCCTTGCGATGGCCGTAGACCTGGTCGGTCTCGATCAGGTTGACGAACATCAGCCCGCGTCGAGCTCGCCGAGCAGCTCGCGCGCGCTTGCGAGCGCCAGCTCGTTGGTCGCGCCGGGATGCGAGCTCTCGATCCCCGACGCCCGCGAACAGGTCGGCGATCTTGCCGACCGCGTGCATGGGCACGCCTGCGCCGCGAGCTCCTGCAGGTAGCTGCGCGACGGCGGAGCCAGCGCGAAGTCGCGCCGCCCTCGGTGCGCTCGAATGCGCCCTGGCGCACCGCTGAACGGACGCGCGATCACGCGCCCGACGGCGTGCTCGCCGCTCATCACGCTCGCGCGCCGCCGCGCACGCCGCGATAAAGCTCTGCGGCGGCAGCCGCTGCACGTGCGCGGCGAGCTGCAGCACCGAGTCCTGGGAGGTGTAGAGGATCAGCGCGCCGCGTGCGCAGGTGCTCGGCGCCGAAGTCCTCGATCGCGGCGAGGCCGTTGTAGGGGCGGTTGCAGATCATCTCGTGGCCCATCGCCGCTTCCAGGCTGGGCGACGACCTCCCGTGGGAAGCCCTCGGGATAGGTCGGCAGCGGCGCTCGCAGCACCACGCCCATCAGCTCCCAGTGACCGGTGGTGGAGTCCTTGCCGGGCCCAGCGCGTGCAGACGTCCGTGTATCACGGGGTCCGCCGCCGGCGCACGCCCCGCAGCGGCGAGGATCGAGCCCGAGCCCGAGCGCGGCGAGCGTCGGCAGCTCCAGGCCGCCGACGGCCTCGCGCGACGTGCGCGAGCGTGTTCGTCCCCTCGTCGCCGTACTCGCCCGCGTCCGGCAGCGCTCCAACGCCGCACGCGTCGATCACCAGCACGAACGCCCGCCGGCCCTCGCGGCGCTCCCTCGGCGTGGATGCCGATCGGCTCACATCCGGCGCCTCACCGGCGGCGCTCGCGCGGGATGGGCGCTCGAAGTAGACGTCCTTCAAGCGCTCGGCGGAGAGATGGGTGTAGACCTGCGTCGTCGCGAGATCGGCGTGCCCGAGCATCTCCTGCAGCGAGCGCAGGTCGCAGCCGCCGGCGAGCAGATGGGTGGCGAAGGTATGGCGCAGCGTGTGCGGGCTCATCTTGCGCTCGAGCCCGGCGCCGGCGCGCGTGGCCCTGGATGATCTTGTACAGCCCCTGGCGCGTGAGCCCGCCGCCGCTGCGGTTGACGAACAGCTGCGCGCTCGACCTGCACCCCGACCAGCGCCGGGCGCCCCGCTCGCAGGTAGGCGCGCAGCGCGACGACCGCGCCGGCGGCCGACCGGCACGATCCGCTCCTTCGAGCCCTTGCCGCGGGCGCGCAGAACGCCCTCCTCGCAGATCGATGTCCCCGAGCTGCATGCCGATCGCCTCCGAAGCGCGCAGCCCGCACGCGTACATCAACTCCAGCAGCGCCCGGTCGCGCAGCGCCAGCGGCTCGCTCCCGCGCGGCTGCTGCAGCAGCTTGGTCACCTCGCCACGCGTGAGCGCCCTCGGCAGGCGCTGCGTGCGCCGCGGTCCGCGCAGCTCCGCGGTGGGGTCGTGCGCGATCGCGCCCTCGCGGCGCAGGTAGCGGTAGAACGAGCGCAGGCACGCCGCCTTGCGCCGCAGAGTCGCTCGGCGCCGGCGGCGCGGCTCCGGCACCGCTCCGCGCGGCCGCTCGGACAGGAACGCCGCCAGATCGCCGTGCGCGGCCTCGCAGCGGCTCAGCGCCGCGGCGGCGCAGGAACTCGCCGAACTGCAGCAGATCCCAGCGATAGGCCTCCAGCGTGTTGCGCGACAGCCCGCGCTCGAGCTCCAGGTACGCCAGGAAGTCGAGCACGAGCGGCTCGATCGTGATCGCCGTCGGCGCTCGCCGTCGCGGAGCGTCGCTCCGCTCGGCGCCGCGCTCGCCCGCCGGTCGCTGCACGCCGCTGCGGTCTTCGCCGCGGTGCGAGCCACCGCGGGCTCTCTTCGTCGCGCTGCGAGGCGTCCTGGCCGTCGCTCGCCGGCTCGGTCCGCGGTGCCATCGCTCGCCGGGGGCCTGCGCGCGCGAGCTCGGCCAGCGCCGCGCCGCCCGCCAGCGCGGCGCCGAAGAACAGCGGATCCTGCGGTCAGGCCGCGGCCCATCGTCTGCGCCGGGCAGGCCCGACGGCGCGCGTACGCGGGCAGGTCGACGCGCGGCGCGACGCCAGTCGTGGCGGGTTATGCCGCGCCGGGACGCTCGACGTCGAGCCCAGCCCCGGCCGGCTGCGCGCTCGGCCCCGCCGAACACCGCCCCCAGCGCCAGCCGCGCAGCTCCGCGCCCACGGGCGAGCGCATCCCCGCGGGCAGCGCGACGGTCACGGGCGCCAGCAGCAGGTCCAGCACGGTGAGCGTGTGATGGGAGATGCCGCGGTGGCGCGCGCGCGGATCGCCGGATGACATCCGCGCGACGAGCAGCGTCTGCACAGCCGAGCGCGAGCGCCGCGTGGGCGCTGTCCAGCGCCGACAGGCCGCCGTGGCCGAGCGGCGAGCCGCGAGCCCACGATCCCCGGCCCCGGCCCGCACACCGCGGCGTCCCAGCCGAGCGCGCGCAGCGCCGTGGTGCAGCGCGCCGGCGGTGGTGATCGCCTCGCCCTCGCCGCCGAACGCCGCGCCCGCCGTGATGTGACCGGCGAGCAGCCCCCGTTCACGCAGCGCGCGCACGGTGCGCGAGTGCCCACCGGGCAGCGCGCCGCCCTCGGTCTGCACGTACCCAGGCGCGCGCCGGGCGCCGCCTGCGCGAACGCCCACGCGACCGGGGCGAGCTGGCCGTGCAGCGCGAGCACCGCCACCGGCCGGCGCAGCGGCAGACTCAGCGCGCTCGCCCTCGACGGGTCGCACGGTGTGCTGCAGGCTCGTGTAGTTGAGCTTCATCGCGTTCGCCGTCCGGCGCCCCGTCGCCGCGGAGGCCCAGGGTGAGGTTGACGTGCACGATGTCAAACCCGCCCGAGCCGAGACCGAGGTCCAGCGCCTGCGTGTTGACGATCACCTCGTCCCCCGCCTGCGCGGCCCCGAGCAGCGCGACGTCGACGATCGCCGGTCGCGGCCGTTGTGCCCCTCCCGATCCCTGGCCGTCCAGCTCGACCACGAGATCCTGCTCGGGGCCGTTCGGTCGGCCCGGCGTCGAGTGACCGTGGCTCGGCGCAGCTTCAGCATGGTCGGAGGGCTGCAAGCTACCGGGCGCGCTGGGACCGCTCTCTCGCCGAGGCCGGCGCCGGACACGTCCTGCTGGCAGCGCCATCAGCCCTGAGGACCGTTGCACGCTGACGTCGACGTCGCACTCGCGACTCCGGCAGGTTGGCGAGCTCGTGCGCGCGGCCGATCATCTCGGCCGCGATCGCCTGCGCGTGCCGCTCGTCCACGTCGCGCGAATGCGGCCTCGACGCGCAGGTCGCGGGGCCCGCCGGAGCTGCACGCGCCGGACCGGTCTGCGGCTCACGAGGAGACGGCGGGCGACCGTGGCATCGGGCTGCGACGACGGCCGAGTCGCTCGCCTCTCGGGTCGAGCGTCGTCCGGCTTCCCCGGCCCCGGTCCTGCAGCCGGCGCCGGTCGGCGCATGCAGCAGCGCCGCCGCGACGAACCCGCGAAACAGCGGCGCCGGGCGCTCGGGGCGAGACTTGAACTCGGGATGAAACTGCGAGGCGACGAAGAACGGATGATCTCGAAGCTCGATCGTCTCCACGAGCCGATCGTCTGGCGAGGTCCCGGACACCGTCAGACCGGCGCCGGCACCGACCCCGGCGGGGTTGGTCAGGCGCTTGCGCAGCAGGTTGTTGACCTCATAGCGATGGCGATGGCGCTCGTAGATGACCGCTTCGCCGCAGATCTCGCGCGCGCGCGAGTGCCGTCGTGGAGCTTGATCGGGTCGGCGCCGAGACGCATCGTGCCGCCGAGGTCGGCGACCTCCTTCTGCTCGGGCAGCAGGTCGATCACCGGGTAGGGCGTCTCGAGATCGAACTCGGTCGAGTTGGCCCCCTCCATGCCGGCGACGTGCCGGGCGAACTCCGCGACGGCGACCTGCATCCCCAGGCAGATGCCCAGGTAGGGGATGCGCCGCTCGCGCGCGATCTGAGCCGCCGCGATCTTGCCCTCGATCCCGCGCCCGCCGAAGCCGCCGGGGATGAGGATGCCGTCAGCGCCGATGAGCTGCCGTTCGCGCGCCCGAGGCGGGGTCCTCCAGGCGCTCGGAGTCGATCCACTCGATCTGCACCCTGCAGTCCCGCTGCGCGCCCGCGTGGCGCAGCGCCTCGCGACACCGACAGATAGGCGTCCGCGAGCTGAACGTACTTGCCGACGAGGGCGATCGTGACCGTCTCGCTCGCCCGCTGCGCGCGTTCGATCGGCTCGCGCCAGCCCGACAGATCGGGCGCGGGCGCGTCCTCTGAGCCGAAGTGATCGAGGATGAAGTCGTTGACGCCCTGATCGTGAAAGGTGAGAGGCACCTTGTAGATGTTGTCCACGTCGCAGGCGGACACGATCGCGTCCGGGCGGCAGGCTGGCGAACAGGGCGATCTTCTTGCGGATCTCACGCAGAGAGCGCGCCCTCTGAGCGGCACATCAGCATGTCCGGCGCGATCCCGATGCGCCGCAGCTCGTTGACCGAGTGCTGCGTGGGCTTGGTCTTCAGCTCGCCCGCGTGGCCGATGTAGGGGACGAGCGTCAGGTGGATGTACATGCAGCGCCGGCGCCCGACATCGACGGGGAACTGGCGGATCGCCTCCAGAAACGGCAGCGACTCGATGTCCCCGACGGTCCCCCCGATCTCGGTGATCACAAAATCGACGTCGCTTGACTCGGCGATCAGCGCGACGCGCTGCTTGATCTCGTCGGTGATGTGCGGCACCACCTGCACCGTGCCGCCGAGATAGTCCCCGCGGCGCTCGCGGCGGATGACCGTGTCATATACGCCGCCGGCGGTCACGTTCGATGCGCGGCTGGTGTTGGCGTCGGTGAAGCGCTCGTAGTGGCCGAGGTCCAGATCGGTCTCGGCGCCGTCCTCGGTCACGAACACCTCGCCGTGCTGATACGGCGACATCGTGCCCGGATCGACGTTGATGTAGGGATCGAACTTCTGCATCGCCACGCTCAACCCGCGCGCGACCAGCAGTCGCCCGATCGAGGCCGCCGCGATGCCCTTGCCGAGCGAGGACACGACGCCGCCGGTGACGAATATGAACCGGGTCTTCGCTGGGGTGTCCGCGCGGCGGTCGGAGGGGTGCAGTGTCATTTGAACGGGCTAGGAAGGCCTGCCCCAGAGAGTCTAGCCCGCGCAGCAGCGGCACTCGTTGCACGAACTCTGAGATTGAACGCAGCTCGCCGTAGAGGGTGAGCATGACCAACAACACGAGTGCGATCAGCTGGCCGGTCTGGGACAGGCTCAGCACCAGCCACAACCCCGCGAGCGCGCCGAGCAGATTGGCGCCGGTGTCGCCGAGCATCGCCTGTTCGCGCAGGTCATACACGCCGGCCACGAGCGCCGGTCCGACGAACAGCCCGAGCGTCATAAGAGGGCGCAGCTCGCGCACGCCGATCGTCAGGCCCACCCCGAGCGCCACGAACGCCTTGATCGTGCGGCCAGGACGCAGGTCGAGAAGATTGAATGCGTTCGTTGCAAGCACGAGCACGGCGCTGGCCAGCAGCCAGCGCCAGACAGGCAGGTCCACGAAGCCCACATCTACTGCCAGCAGCGCCAGCCCGAGCGAGCCGGCTGCCTTCAGCGCGCCGGTGGACAGATCGCCGCGCAGCGCGGCCGCGCCATGACCGCGCCAGCCCCGCGGGCCAGGAGCGCCCGCACGCTCACCGCTGAGCGTGTCGTCGATCAGGCCGAGGTAGGCGACCCCGAGCGTGTACACGGCGACCGGTATCAGCCGCGGGTAGAGGATCGCCGTGTGAGCGAGCCGTTGCACCAGCAACAGCGGCACGAGCGCGAGCAGGGCGGCGGCGGGGATGAGCACACCGAACGGGAACGGCAGCGCGCGCGCGCGGTAGTTGGGCCGCGTATGTCCGCCCGACACGCAGCGCGCGCAGCATCGGCTGTGCCAGGATCGCCGCGAGCAGCGAGGGCGATCACGAACGGCAGGGCGCGCATGGCGAGGCAAGCTAGCGCTGTCCGCGGATGTCTGTTGTTCCGCTCGGCACATGTGCCGAGCGGCGGTGGGCACATGTGCCCACCGGCGACCCCGCACATGTGCGGGGTCGGGCCTCCCCGCATGCGGGGAGGCCTCCTATTCACCTACGGCACCGCGCCGGGCAGCAGGGAGTCGGCCGTTGGCTTGACTCCGAACGCGCCGTGCGCCCCCGCGAGCGCATACACGAGCGCGGCCTGTCCAGCGGACGCGTCGAGATCGTCCACGCTCGAGAGGTTCTTGCTCTCATACCACGGCACCTGCGAGGGTTCGGTGCTGGTCAGCTCGACGCCGACCGTGGGCACCCCCACCGTCGCGAACCCATCCAGCAGGCCCGTCTCGAACGCGGCTGAGGTCTCGCTCTGTTCGGGAGTCATGCCGGTCGGGTCGGCGCGCACCACGACGAGCCCGTCCAGGCGTCCGAGCTGTCCGTCGAAGGCGCTCAGCAGGCTGGAGCGCACGCGGCTGAGCAGCTCGCGGTTGACCAGCGCTCCCCCGCGGACGAACTGCTTGCCGGCGAGTTCGCCAAAGCGCCGTACCAGCGCCGGTGAACCGGCCAGCGCCGCGTAGTGCGTGCCGGCCGCCTCGCCGGCGATCCCCCGCAGGTTCAGAGGCTCGCGCACCGCCACCACGATCGACAGGTTCCCGCCCGCCTGCGTCACCGCCGAGCGCACCAGCCCGTCGATCTCGTTCGATGAGGAGCCGAGGAACACCAGGCCGATGCTGCGCCCGCCCAGCAGGTCGTGGACAGCGAGCGGATACAGGCCCTGCGCAAACGCTTCCTCCTCGGCCAGCTTGTCCTGCAGCTGACCCACCTGCCGGCGCGCGCCGTTGACTTCGGAGTTGAGGTTCGCGACGATGCCGCTCTTCGCGGAGGACACGAGGTTCGAGTCGCCGATCGCAACGCCGATCAGCACCCCCACCGCCAGCGCCAGCAGCACGGCCGCCAGGGAGAGCGCGTGGTAGCGGTAGTCGAACATTTCTGGGTCGGGACTCTTGCAGGATTGAAGTTGACGGTAGTTGAGGGGGTCGGGCCGTGGACGGCAGACGCCGAACGTTGGCCGATCGGAGATCGACGTCGATCTCCGATCGGTAGGCGTACTGGTTGTACGTCGAGCATCACGACCGATCGAAGATCGGCCAGCGGCTGACGCCGCGGAACGGCCGCCTCAGAGCAGCTGCAGCTTTAGCCACAGCAGTTCGGCAACGTCCCGCAGCGCCGGCGTCAGCGCCACCACGGCGATCACCGCGATCAGCCCCGCGGCGATCACTACCAGCAGGGGGGTCAACCCGGGGCGCGGACGGTAGAGGCGGCTGACACCCTTGGCGTCGACGAGGATCTCGCCGATGCGCAGGCGCGTCAGGAACGTTGAGGACATGCCCTCGCGGTTGCGGTCCAAGAACTCGAGCAGGTTGAAGGGCGAGCCGACCGAGACGATCAACCGGGCGCCCTTCTCGGCCGCGATCAGCATCGCCACGTCCTGGCTGGTCCCCGGCGCCGGGACCAGCTTGTAGGGGAGCCCCAGCTCATCCAGTCTCGCGCGACCGGGGGCGCGACCGTCGGGATAGGAGTGCACCACCAGCTCCGCCCCTCTGCCCCAGGTGGCCCGCAGCGCTCCTTCGCCGGCCGAGTCCATGTCGCCGACGATCATGTCCGGGCGCAGTCCCGCTTCCAGCAGCGCCTCGGCCCCCCCGTCCACGGCGACGAGCACGGGGCGCATGTCGCGGATGAACGGTCGCAACGCGCGCAGGTCCCGCCGGCAGCCGACGCCGCGCACGACCACGAGCGCGCAGCGGTCGCGGAAGTCGGTCGCAAACCGAGGCATGTCGATGCGCCCGGCGAGCAGTTCGCGCTCCTCGCGCATGTGCTCGATCGTGTTGCGCGCAAACCGCTCCAGCGCCTCGCCGACCTCGCGCCGGCGGGCCTCTGTCTCGGCGCGCACACTGGCGAGGTCGAGCACTACCCCCTCATCCAGAACCTCTCCGTCGCGCAGCACCTGCCCGTCGCGCACGGTGATCGCCTCGCCGTCGGATATGCGCTCGAACAGCGAGTCGCCCGACAGGTCCACCAGGTGGACGCCGGCTTCGACGAGCAGCTGGGGGCCGAGGTTCGGGTAGGCGCCGCTGCTGGAGGCGCCGCAGTTGAGCACGGCCGCGGCGCCGGCGGCGATCAGCTCCTCGGCCGAGACGCGGTCGATGTCGAGATGGTCGATCACCGCCACGTCCCCGCGCGCCATCCGCCTGACCAGCAGCTTCGTACGCCGGCCCAGACGCGCCGGGCCGGTGACCGTGCGCCAGGGCGCGATCCCGGCGAGAGACTCGGGAGCAGGGGCGAAGGTCCGCGGCTGGGACGCGCTGCTCGGCGGCTGCTCGGCGGCGGCCATCGTTGATGAGGGTAATGGCAACGGGGCGAGCGCGCGTGGCTGCGCGGGCGAGGACGCGGTCGCATGTGCGGGCGCGGAGCTCGCGCCGGCCGTTCAGGCGGCCCTGCGCAGATCCCTGGCGTGACGGCGAGCGGTCCTGTCGGCGTCCTGCGCGCCGAGCATCCGTACGAGCTCGGAGACGACCTCGCCCTCGCCCAGCTGCACGACCGTGGCGAGGGTGGGGTCGGCGGAGGTGTCCTTGACGATCGAGAAGTGCCGTGCCCCCAGCGAGGCGATCTGGGGCAGGTGAGTGATGCACAGGACCTGCCTGCTCTCTCCCAGCGCCCGCAGACGCTCCCCGACCGCGCGTGCGGTGTGACCGCCGATGCCGGCGTCGATCTCGTCGAACACGAGCGTTGCCTGCTCGGGCGATGCAGCTCCCCGGACGAGGCCGGCGCTTTGCACCTCGCCGGCGCCGGCGCCCCGCGCGTTCCCGCCGAGCTCGGGCCCGCTCCTTGACTTCGCCTCCTCCCCCCAAACCGAAGCGGTTATCACGGCGAGCATCACTCGCGAAAGCTCCCCGCCCGAGGCGATCTCGCGCAGGGGACCGGCGGGAACCCCCGGGTTGGGGGCGATCGTCAGCTCGACCGAGTCTCCGCCGCTGGGCCCGGGCGGGCTGTGGCTGAGCACGACGTCGAACTTCGCTCCGGCCATCGCCAGCGCGGCGAGCTGCTCTGCGACGGCGCGCGCCAGGCGCGGGGCCGCCAGCTCGCGCGCGCCCCGCAGCGCCTTGACCTGCCGGTCGAGCTCCGCGTGTGCCTGCGCCAAGCGTTGGCCGGTCTCTGCGAGCGCAACCTCCACGCCGTCGAGCTCCTCGCGGCGCGCGCCGGCCTGCTCGGCGTATGCGAGCACGGACGCGATCGAGCCGCCGTGCTTGCGCACGAGCCGCTCGGTCGCGGTCAGACGCTGTTCGACTTCCTCCAGCGAGCCGCCCTCGCCGGCGAGGCGTTCGCCGTAGTCGCGCAGCTCCGTCGCGAGGTCCCCGGACTCCACGACGATCGTGCCCAGGCGCTCGGCGAGCGCATCCAGAGCTGAATCGACGCCTGCGACGGCGTCCAATCGTCTCGCGGCGGCCGCGAGCAGCGCCACGGCGCCCGGATCCTGCGCCGAGTCCGGCGCGAGCTCCTGCGCCCCATAGCCGGCGGCGGAGCACAGCGCGTCCAGGCGCCGCAGCCGCTCGCGCGCAGCGAGCAGGCGCTCGTACTCGGATGCATCGGGCGCGGCGTCCTCGATCTCGGCGAGCTCGTGATCGAGCAGGTCGATCTCGCGCTCGCGCGCCTGACCGAGCTCGCGCAACTGCTCGAGCTCGCTCTGCAGACGCCTGCTCGCTTCGTAGGCCTCGGCGCACGCGCGCAGACGCGCTTGCTGCTCACACCCGCAAAGCTCGTCGAGGATCTGCAGCTGGGCTTGCGCCAGCGTCAGCTTGCGGTGCTCGTGCTGGCCATAGAACGAAACGAGTCGGGCACCGATATCGCGCAGGTCGGCGACGGTCGCGGTGCGACCGTTCAGATAGGCGCGCGTGCGACGTCCGTCGGCGTCGATGCGACGGGCGAGGACGATCTCCTGAGTGTCCGGGGCACCGCCGGCAGGGCCGGTCCTCAGTTGCTCGCCGAGCTGTAGGCGCAGCGCCTCTGAGAGCTCGAACACGCCCTCCACGTAGGCCTCGCTCGCTCCCGGGCGCACGATTCCGGGGCGAGCACGGCCTCCCAGCAGCAGATCGAGCGCGTGCGCGAGCACGGTCTTGCCGGCGCCGGTCTCGCCCGTGAGCACGTTCAGCCCCGGAGCCAGCCGCAGCTGGGCACGCTCGATCAGGAGCAGGTTCTCGACGTTCAGCTCGCAGAGCATTCTTCGCGCATGTCTAGCAGTCGCCGGGGATGGATCGCGCGTGCGCGGAGCGCGCACGCGCGGAGCGGACGGACGGGCGGACGGACGGACGGGTGAGTGGGTGGGTGGGGGGCGGGCGGGCATCCCCATCCACGGGCGTGTGCGAGAATGAAGGCGCGCCTGCACGAGTGACGGGACCGCTCGGGGCAGGCATAATCGACAGTGACAGGCGGCGGGACGGACCCTGCTCCAGGAGCGGCTCGCACGTAGACCCCTCGACCCCAACGGCATGGCTGCCAACGACCCTCATCGACGCGGCGAGCCGCCCTCCCGAGAGGGCCGTCAGGAGCTGCGCGAGCGGATCGACTGCCTCTCGGCCGCCGCCCTGGAAGATCGACTCGATGAGGAGATCAACCGGGCAGGGCGGCACGGCACGCCGCTGAGCTGCCTGCTGGTGGCGATCGAGGATCTCTCAGAGCTCGCCTCGCGCCACGGGCGCGAGCTGCCCGAGCAGGCGCTGGCCTACGCCGGTCCGGCGCTCTTGCGAGAGCTGCGCCGCTTCGATCGCGTCGGACGGCCGAGCGACACCGAGCTGCTGGTCGTGCTGCCGGGCGCGGATGGCCCGCGCGGGGAGATCGTCGCGCGGCGCGTGATCGACAGGCTGCGGGCGATCAAGATCGAAGCCGGCGGCATCCGCCGGCCCCTGCGCGTCTCGGTCGGGCTGGCCGCATGGCGCGAGGATCTCAGCGGCGCGCAGCTGCTGGCCCAGACACGCGCGGCGGCACAGCGCGAACGCGAGGGGCTCGCGACGACGGACTCATAGTCCATAATCCCGCCCGCATGCTGAGCGGATCTGAGTTGTGGCTGCTGCGTCTGATGGCCGATCGCGGCTTGGCGCTGCTCGACGCGAGCTCGCTGCTGATGGTGATCGAGGAGCGGGGCGAGCTGCGCGTCGCGGCCGCCAGCGGCGAGAGCAAGCCGCGGCTGCGGATCGTGCCGGTCGAAGGCAGCGCGCTCGGCGCGCTCTATCTCGCGGGCGAGCCGGTGGCGCTGGATCGTCCCCGTGGGCAGGACGCGGCGCTGCTGCACGAACTGGGGATCGAGGCGCGCGCGGTGCTGGTCGAGCCGCTGAGCATGGAAGGCCAGGGCGGCGGGTTGGTGATCGCGCTGCGGAGCGACGGCGGCTTCAAGGATCCGGACAGGCAGGCGCTGAGCGCGTTCGCGGCGAGCGTCTCCCAGCGGCTGGCGGCCGAGCGCTCGGTGGAGATCGAGCGGCTGCGCTACGGCATGCAGGCACGCGAGCGCGAGCGCACGCGCTGGGCGCGAGAGATCCACGATGAGACGGTGCAGGGCCTGGGCGCGCTGCGGTTGAAGCTCGCCAATGCGCGCGACCTCGATACCGATCGAAGATCGGCCAGCGAGGCGCTGAGCTCCGCCGTGGACGCTGTGCTCGATGGTTTGGGCGAGGAGATCGACGGCCTGCGCCATCTGATCACCGAGCTGCGCCCCGCGGCCCTTGACGATCTCGGCCTGGAGGCCGCCCTGCAGGCGCTCGCGCGGCGCATGCAGGCTATCGACGGGCTGGACGTGCAGACCGAGATCGACCTCGGCCCCGAGCACGACCCCCAGCGGCTTGACCCCGAGCTCGAGAGCACGATCTACCGGGTCGTGCAGGAGGCGCTCACGAACGTCAGCCGCCACGCACAGGCCACGCGAGCGCTAGTCAGTGTGAGCGAGCGCGACGGTGTGGTCCGGGCTTCGGTCACCGACGACGGCGTTGGGCTGCCGGAAGCCGACCGGCTCGGCCCGCGCGGCGACGGCCTTGAGGGCGGCTTCGGCATGTCCGGCATGCGCGAGCGCGCGGAGCTCGTTGGCGGCGAGCTCGAACTTCTGCCGGCGCCCGAAAAGGGGACGACGATGCGCCTGATCGTGCCACTGGCCGGACGTCCGGCCGTACCGCCCCCGGCCGGCGATCGCCCGGGAGGCGAGGCGGCGAAGAGTGCCGGCGACGGCATGGCGAGCGAGGCTGCACGAAGCGAGGCCGCGTAGAGCAGACCCGCGTCGCCGCCCGGCCGCCTACTCCACCAGCCCGAGCTTGCGCGCGTAGGCGGTGATCTCCGAACGCGAGCTGAACCCGAGCTTCTCGATCGCGCGGGCGCGGTAGGTCTTGACGGTGCGCTCGGCGACGTGCAGCTGCTCGGCGATCTGCGGGTTGGTGTAGCCGTTGGCGATCAATCGCACGACCTCCCGCTCGCGCTCTGAGAGAGCGACGCCGTCGGAGGGCGATTCCTCGCCGGCGGCCATCAGCGCGCCGAGGCGCGGGTGCAGGTAGTTGCCGCCGGCGACCGCGAGGCGGAAGGCCTGCAGCAGCTCGGCCGGCTCGGCCTCCTTGAGCACGTAGCTGCGCGCCCCCGCGCGCAATGCCTGCCTGGCGTACTCGGGATCCTCGCGCATCGTCAGGATCGCCACGGCCAGGGTCGGGTGAGCGACGAAGCACTGGGGCAGCGCCGCGAGGCTCGATCCGCCCGGCATCGTCAAATCGAGCGTGAGCAGGTCCGGCTTGTGCTCGCGCACCTCCCTGATCGTCGCCGGCACGTCGGCCGCTTCGGCGACGACGTCGAACTCGCCGTCCTCGCGCTCGAGCACGGTCCTGATGCCGTCGCGCACGACCGCGTGATCGTCGGCGATGATCACCGTGATCGGCCTCTCCAGTCCTGGCATGCTCGCCTCCATCGCGCACACCGTATCGCGTCGGGCGGACCTCTCGATGCCGCCGATCCGCACGTCCGGGCGCCGGTTTGCGCGCCGTCGCCGTTGGGCCTGGGACCTGGAAGGACGACGTGCCCGCCTTGGAGGGACGACACGGACCGCCTCGGCGGGACGACACAGATCGTCACCTAAAGGACGACACGATCGGCACCATCCGCCCGACAGACAAACGGCCCGCGAGGGCTCATCATGTCGGTCATGACGCGCATCCCCTCTCCCAGCCCACGCGGCGCAACCGCAAAGGAGTCAACGACATGATCGCCCTAGGCATCCTCGCAACCTGGCTGTCCCTGACGGCCGCCGGCTTCGCGGGACTGTCTGCTCTCGGCCACGCCGGAGAGCGCGAAAGCATCGAGGCGGACCTGACCTCACGCGAGAGCTGGTCGATACCCGACCCCTCCGCGGCGCTCATCGACGCCCGCATCCCGATCCCCGAGGCGCTGCTGCAATGAGTCCGATCGTCTCACCGCGCCGTTCGGGCGAGCGCGCCCACCGGCCGGCGCTCAGGCTGCTCGCGGGCGCGGCGGAGCGGGAGACCGCGTCGGTGTTGCTCGTGGGCGCGAACGCTTGGCGGCGCGAGGCCCTGCGCTCAGAGCTTCGTGCGACGCTGCCGCCGCGCACCCTGTTTGCGCAGGCACATGACGTCGCCGAGGTGCTGGAGCGCGCGCGCTCAGCAGCATGGTGGTCCTCGCGGGCGACCTCGACGACGCCGACGCGGACTCGCTGATGCGCCTGCTCGGCCAGCGCCACCCGCAGCTGCCGGTGGTCTGTGTCGAGGAGCCCCCGCTGGTGGCCGCGGGCAGGCACGGCTGATCGCGCCAACCCTCGCACCTCGCCCCCACGACTGCAGCCGCTCCACCGAGCGGGACCGGCGTTGCAGTGCTCGTTGCCATCTCAAGCGAGCTGTAGCGTGGCGTCCGCATGTCGATGAGAACCCAAGCGACCGCGACCACGCCCCTGCGCTCGCCGCGGCTGCGGCGGATCCTCGCCGCCTACACCGTCAACCGGCTCGGCACCTGGTTCGGCTACGTCGCATTGTCGCTGGTCGTCTTCCAGCACACCCACAGCGCGCTTGCCGTCGCCGCGCTGCTCGTCGTCGGACAGGCGTTGCCCGCCTTCCTCGCCCCGGCCCTCGTCGCCCGGATCGAGGCCTCTTCCCGCAACGCCCAGCTCAGCGCCCTGTACTTCTTCGAGGGACTCACGACCGTCGCGCTGGCGGCGATCGTGTGGCGGCAGTTCTCGCTGCCCGCCATCCTGCTGCTGGTAGCGCTCGACGGCACCGCCGCGCTGGCGGCCAGCGCGCTGCTGCGCGCCGCGGCCGCGCGCTGCGCGCGCGAGTGGGCCTACGATCATCACGCTCGGCTCGAGCCGGCGCCGCCGAGTCCCCCCGCCCAAACCTATGCCGGCCAGCTGGGTATGGCGCTTGGCGAGCAGGCGGTCGAGGACAGTCAGATCGGCTCGAGCGCGGGCGACGAGCGCGAGGCGAGCGCGCACGAGGCCGAGCGCAGGGCCAACGCGGCGCTGAACGTCGGCTTCTCCGCCACGTTCGTGATGGGGCCGGCGCTCGCCGGCGTGGTGGTAGCCGTCGCCGGAGGACCTGTCGCGCTGCTGATCGACGCCGCCTCCTTCCTGATCTGCGGCGCGATGCTGATCGACCTGCGTCCCCACGTCGAGGGGGTCGGAGGAGGAGCGTCGGTGCGCGCCCGCCTGCGCGCGGCGTGGGAGCACGTCAACAACGTCGCCGCCGCTGCGAACGCTGCTGCTCGTGGAGGGCGTCGCGCTCATCTTCTTCGCGGCCGACGGGTCGATCGAGGTTCCCTACGCGAAGGTGACCCTGCAGGCCGGCGACGGTGGCTATGGCCTGCTGCTGACCGTATGGGGACTTGGCATGGTCGTGGGGAGCCTCGTGTTCGCGCGCGATGATCCGACGCTCGCTGGGAGCGATGCTGAGTGCAGGGCACGCTCGCGGTCGGTCTCGCCTATCTCGGGCTGGGCCGCCGCGCCATCCCTGGCCGTGGCCTGCGCGGCGGGACTGCTCGGCGGGATCGGCAACGGCGTGCAGTGGGCAGCGTTCATCAGCAGCCGTGCAGCGGCTCACGCCGCAGAACCTGCACGGCCAGATGATGGGCGCGGTCGAATCGCTCAACGCGATCGTGTCCCGCGATCGGCCTGTCGCTGGGCGGCGCCCTGGTCGCGCTCAGCTCGCCGCGGGGTGCGTTCCTGGTGGTGGGGCTCGGCGCGGCCCTGAGCACCGTCGCGTTCGTGCGCCTTCCGCTGGGAGAGCTGGCCGGCGCGAGCCCTCGCCGGCGCAACGGACGACTGAGGCCGAGTGGGCGCCCGAGTCTCCGTCCAGCATGGCGAACGCACCTTAAGGACCACTCCAGATTCGGTCGTTAAGTACGACAGGACCGCAAAAACGACATGACTCACTCGAAACTCACGAGACGACTCTTCTGGCTCGCCCAGGCGCTGCTGTTCGCCGGCGCGATCGGCGCAGCGGCGTGGATCTCGCGCGCCCAGGAATGGCATCCGCTTTCGCTGCTCGCGCTGCTGCTCGCGGTGGGCTTGGTGGGAGAGCGAATCGAGTTCGAGATCCGCGGACGCACCTGTCCGCATCGCTGGTCGTGCTGGTGCTGGCGATGTGTCTGCTCGGTCCGGCTCCCGCAGTCGCGTTCGGGGTCGCCGTGACGCTGCCGAACTCGATTGCGCGGCGGCTCTCGCCGGCTGCTGTGGCTGAACAACTTGTCCGCGTTCGCGACTTTTCCGCTGATCGGCGGCCTGATGGTGCGCGCACTTATCGGCAACGTGCACGACCCGCACGTCCACCAGCTCACCCAGGGTGTGACGTTCGCGCTGGTGGTGTTCGGTGTGTTCATGGTCACGAATGCGCTCAACTTCGTCCTGATCGATCGACGAGGCGTGCGTCATCGGCGGACGGTCGTTCACCCGCCAGGTTCGCGAGCTGTTCATCCCGATGCAGCCCGGCCAGATGGCACTGGGCGCCCTGACGGCGGTGCTCGCCATCGCCTACACGAACCTCGGCCTACCGGCGCTGTTCGGCCTGATCCTGGTGCTGGTGCTCTTCCAGTACCTGATCGCTCGCGCTGCTGCGCTCGGAGGATCGCGCCGACCAGCTGGAAGCGCGCTCGGTGCACCTGGCCTCGCTGCAGCTCGGCGTGCTGACGACGCTCGTCGAGACGCTCGCGCTGCGCGACCGCATGACCGCGCGCCACGCCGCCGCGGTCGCCCGCTACGCGCGGGCGCTGGCGCAGGAGAGTCGGCTGCTCGGAGGCCGACCAGGACCTCGTGCACACGGCCGGGCTGCTGCACGACATCGGCAAGTTCGCGCTGCCCGACCGGATCCTCAAAGCCGAGCTGCTCTCCGACGAGGACTGGGCGACGATCCGCCGCCACCCCCAGGACGGCGCCACGCTCGTGGGCCGGCTCGACGGTTACGGGCCTGTGGCGGACGCGATCCTCTACCACCACGAGCACGTCGACGGCAGCGGCTACCCGGCTGGGCTGATCGGCAACGAGATCCCGCTGCCCTCGCGCATCATCGCGGTCTGCTCGACATACGACACGCTGACCGCGCGTGAAACCTACCGCTCGCCGATGACCCCGCAGGACGCGATCGCCGAGCTGCGCCGCGTGGCCGGGCGCCAGCTCGACGGCGAGCTCGTCGAGAGCTTCGTCACGATGCTCGAGCGCGAGGGCCCGGTCGTGTTCGCCCATGGCGACGACGCCGACTTCGAGGCCGAGCTCGCCTTCGAGCGCCGCGCCCGCAAGATCGCCCAGCCCGCGCTCAGCTGACGCGCGCCTCATATACATTCGCATCGCCAACGGGCCCGCACTACGGTCGGTGCGGCCTCAGCGATGTGCCGGCCCTCAGCGGAACGACTGAAGGCCTTAACGGACAGAAGGCGCCACACCGACCCATCCTAAATCGGCAGTGCGACGCCTCCTGCTTCAAGTCTGGCCGCCTTGGCGACCTCTCCTGCAGTCTTTAGCTTTTCCAAACCACTATCGGTCTCCTTCGCCAGGGCCCACACTGGGCCTTTTGCGAGGCGGCCCTGTCTGTCTCCATCCACAGGACTTGCCACTACCCTCGACTACTCGTGAGTAGGTTTGCGCAGGATAGTAGCGCGATGGGACGAAATGTCCAGTTTGCTCGAGTATTTGCACGGCCGATTGCATGAGCAGGACAATCGCGCCGCAGCTTCGACGCAGGTTCTTCCAGCCAAACGTCCACAAACGTGCATCTCGCTCGCCGTTCCGGCCCATTCCGGCGATAGATGATGGCCCAGGCATGTGGGCGCCGCCCACGGCCGAGAAGTCAATCCGCAATGACAGCCATGCGCACCATTCCCTCCCCCGCCACCGGTGACAAGCGCCAGCTCGTGTTCACGAGCTCGCAGGCCGCCCGCTATCTCGGCGTCTCATTGGCGACGATCCGCCGCTGGTCGGACGCCGGCCACATCTCCTGCTACCGCACACCCGGCGGTCAGCGACGGTTCTCCAAGGACCAGCTCGACGGGTTCATCGCCTCGCTGGCGCGCGACGAGGACGCGATCGACACGACGCCCAAAGCGGCGTAGGGCCCGCGACTTCGACTCGTCGGCGGTTCTGACTCAGCGGCCGAGGAGCGCGCGTGTCAGTTCGAGCAGCTCTGTGGTCGCCTCGCGTGCGTCGGCGAGGCTTGCCTGGGGAACGAACGAGGCGGCGTAGGAGGCTTCATTGCGTCGCTCGCGGGAGGCGTCGAGGCTTTCGAGCAGCTCTTCGGTGTCCTCGTCGAGCTGGTCGAGCGCGGTTTGCAGTCGCAGGGCGTGCGCGCGGTCGCCCGAGGTTATGCGCAGGCCGGCGGTTTGCAGGATCGCATCGCAGGCGCAGATCGTGGCGTTGTGCAGGAGCACCGACTGGGACTCGGCGCTGAGGCCGGTGCTGTCGGCGTCGCTGCGAAACCGGTCGGCCTGGTCGAGGAACTCGCGGGCGCGCACACGGTCGGCATGCACTCTTTCGGTGCGTGCGTCGGTCATGGCTGGGCGATGTTGTTCAGGTCGCCGACGAGCGGTGTTGCGGAGTGGTCGAGCACGCCGCGCAGGAAGCTCGAGCTCTCTGCGCGCAGGCGCTGGTATTCCTCGACGCTCAGCACCGTCAGATCGATCGTGCGCCCCGCTGCTTTGCCGATCGGCCGTAGGAGTCTGCGCAGCTCGCGCAGGTCGGCGTCGCCGATGACGAGCACGTCGATGTCGCTGTCGGGGCGGCGCGTACCGTTCGCCCAGGAGCCGTGGATCGCCGCTGCGAGCACGTCCGGGCGTTGCAGGGCGCTGCGCAGCTGTTCTTCCACGCCGACTGTCAGGCGCAGCAGTTGCGTCAGGGGCTCGTTGAGTGGGTCCTCGGTGGCGGCCCGGAAGTGGTGAGGTCGGGCGGTAGCGTCGCGGTGGACGATGCCGGCGTCGTGTGCTCGACTCAGTTCGCGGTGCACAGAGGATGATGGTGCGCCCAGTGCTTGCGCGAGCTCTTGCAGGGTCCAGTCGCGCTCGGGTTGAAGGAGCAGCAGCGCAAGCAGGCGCAGTTGCATCTCCGAGCGGAACAGCGGCAGGATCGAAGGGATCGACATTCGCATTATCAGGAAGTATATACCATCAAAGCGAATAACGGTGATCGGACGGCTCCCACGCAGGTCCGGCCGACCGGACCAATCAAATCCATCTTCTCGGTCAAGCAGGTCCGGAGGGCTTCGGGCCGGCCGGGCACGGCCGGGGCGAAGCTCCGGATCCTGCGCCGCGCTGCTATCCTGATGTTTACGTTCACGTCAAGTTCCCCATCCTCTTCATCAACACCCGGCCGGCGCATCATCGGCGTCAGCGAAGGCCACGTCAACTACAAGTGGTGGGCGCTGTCGTGCACGAGCCTCGGCATGCTGCTGGCGGCCACCAACTCGGGCACGCTGATCATCGCCCTGCCGGACCTCGAGCGCTCGCTGCACGCGAGCCTGCTCGCGCTCGTGTGGGTCATCCTCGCCTACCTGATCGCCGCCACCGTGCTCGTATTGATGGCGGGCCGGCTGTCGGACCTGTTCGGGCGCAAGCGCGCGTATGTCGGCGGGTTCGTCGTGTTCGCCGCGGCCTCCCTCGGCGCGGGGTTCTCGCCCGACGCGACCGTATTGATCGGCTGGCGCATCCTGCAGGGCATCGGCTCGGCCTTCCTGTTCGCCAACGCCGCTGCCCTCGTGACCGACGCGTTTCCCAAGGAGGAACTGGGTCTGGCGATGGGCGCGAACACGATGGTCGCCGCGATCGGGCTCGTGCTCGGGCCGGTGCTCGGCGGCGTGCTCGTCGCGATCTCCTGGCACTGGGTGTTCTGGTTCAACGTCCCGCTCGCGCTAGCCGGCGCCGCCTGGGGCGCGCTGATCCTGCGCGAGCTGGCCAAGCGCGAACACGTACGCAGCTACGACGTGCTCGGCACAACCACGTTCGTGCTCGGCCTGACCGGACTTGTGCTCGGCGTCTCCAAGGGCGGCTTGAGCGGGTGGAACGATCCGCTCGTGATCTCAGGCCTTCTCGCGGCGGCGGTGCTGCTGCCCGCATGGGTCGTGATCGAGCGCCGCTCGCGCGCGCCGATGCTCGACCTGGCGCTGTTCAACAACCGCCTGTTCGCCGCGGCCACCGCGGCGGCGTTCATCAACGGGCTCGCCCGGTTCGCGCTGATGTTCCTGTTCGTGTTCTACTACCAGGGCGCGCAGTCGAACTCGCCGATCGAAGCCGGCATCAAGCTGATCCCGCTCGCCCTGGGCATGCTGATCGCCTCGCCCCTGGCCGGCGCCTACGCCGACCGCCACGGCTCGCGCACGCTGGCCGCCCTGGGCATGCTCGTCTCGGCCGCCGGCCTGGCCGCGATGACCACGCTCGGCGTGCACACCTCCTACTGGCAGAGCGCGCTCTGGCTCGCGCTCGTGGGCGTCGGCTCGGGCATGTTCAACTCCCCCAACACCGCCGCGATGATGGGCGCCGTTCCCGCCCAGCGGCGCGGGATCGCCGCGGGCGCGCGCACGCTCGTGCAGAACACCGGCGCGGTCCTGTCGATCGCGTTCGTATTGGCGATCGTCACCTCCTCGGTGCCGAAATCAACTCTGTTCGCGGTGTTCTCCGGCCTGGCCCACGGGCTCTCGGCGGCCAAGCTCGCCCCGTTCATCGACAACATGCATGTTGCCCTGTGGGTGCTCGCGGCCACCTCGCTGATCGGGGCTGTGGTCTGCCTGCTGCGCCCCAGCCATGTCCAGGCCTCCACGCCCGCCCGGTCTGCCCCGTTCGCTGGTGAGCGGGGCCGGACGCCCCGCACCCCCCACCTCGGGATAGAACACACCCGCGCGGATGCGGCCCCAGCCAACCCGAACAACGGTTCCACCCCGAACCCCGTCCCCGTCCATCACGTGGGGTCCTGATGAACGAATCCACACCCAGTCTGCGGATCGGCGACGTCGCCAAGCTCACCGGCACGACGCCGCGGACGATCCGCTACTACGAGGAGATCGGCCTGCTGCCGCAGGCGCCCACGCGCCCCTCGGGCGGGCATCGCGTCTACACCGACGCCGAGGTCGAGCGGCTGCGCGAGGTGATGCGCCTGAAGAGCCTGCTCGGGGTCACGCTCGAGGAGCTCAAGACGCTGCTCGCCGCCGAGGAGTCACGCGCGATCGTGCGCGCGCAACTGCGCCGCGAGGACGTCGACCCCGCGCGCCGGCGCGAGCTGCTGGATCAGGCGCTCGGGCACATCGACCGCCAGCTCGAGCTCGTCGAGCACCGGGCGGGCGAGCTGGCCAAGCTCAAATCGGAGCTGTGCGCGACCCGCAAGCGCGTGCGCCGCAAGATCCGCGAGCTGGACGAGGCCCCCGCGGTCAGCCTCACCGCCTGACCGACCCCACGACAGACGAAAGGAGAGCAACCGATGTCCCCAGCAGTCCCGGTGTCACCCAGCCCCGAGGGCGTGCCTGGCGCGGTCACCGACCCCTCGCGCGTACTAGGCGAAGATCTCACCTACCCCGGCGCCTCCGGCGATCAGGTCAACGGCTACCTCGCCGTCCCCGCCGAGCCCGCCGGCGAGCAGGGCCGTCCCGGGGTCGTCGTCATCCACGAGGCCGGTGGCCTGGGCGAGCACATCCGCGACGTGACCAACCGCTTCGCCAACGCCGGCTATGTGGCGCTCGGCGTCAACCTGTACACGCGCGAAGGCGGCCCGCCGCCGCCCGGCGACATGCAGGCGCTGATGGAGCGTCTGTTCTCGATACCCGATGCGAGGGTCCTCGGCGACCTGCAGGGCGCCGTCGATCTGCTGCGCGCGCACGAACACTGCAGCGGCAAGATCGGCTGCATCGGATTCTGCATGGGCGGGCGCTACGCCCTTCTGTTCGCCTGCTCCTCAAACCGCCTGGACGCGGCCGTGGACTGCTGGGGCGGGTTCATCCACGCCGCCACCCCCAAGGAGCGCTCCACCCCGCTACGCCCCACGCCGCCGCTGGAGCTGGCCGAGCGCCTGAGCTGTCCGTTGATGGCGGCGATCGGCGCCGAAGACCAGAACCCCTCGCCGGAGATCGGCGAGCAGCTGCGCGAGCGCGCGCAGGCCAGCGGGCAGGAGGAGGTCACCGTCGACGTCTACGAGGGCGCCGGGCATGCGTTCTTCGCCGACTACCGCCCCTCCTACCGGCCCGAGCCCGCGGCGCTTTTGTGGGAGCGGATCGTGCCGTTCTTCAACCGCCACCTCGGAACTTGATGAGCTCAGGCGGCAGGCTCTGTCGCGGGCTCATACCCGTCGCACGCGAGCACTGGCAGCCGTGGATAGCGCGGATAGGCTGGGTCCGTGCGCGAGCGCGCGCACAGCGAGAACACCGACCCGCGCGTGTTTCGCACCTGCACCTGGTGCTCGCATGTGTCGCACAACCCCCCGCCCGGGCGGGGACGCTGAGCGGTCGGCGTATGGCCCGGCGGCTCGGAGGACATGGCCGCAGCGTAATGCCACAGCGCCGCTCCGACCGCACGCCGCCCCCCTGCAATAATCGTTGACCACACAACTATGACGACCTTCTACCGACTGCTCGGATTTCTGCGCCCCTACCGGCGAGGCATGATCATCTCCTGGACCCTCGCCAGCCTCGCGATGGTGGTGACGGTCGCGCTGCCTGCGCTGACGGGGCGTGCGGTGCAGATCATCAGCACGGGCCCTCACCACCAGGCCGCCGCGCAGACGAGCGCCCGCCACGAACTCACGGTGATCGCTGTCGCGATCGCGCTGATCGTGCTGATGCGCTGGGGTTTTATGTACTGGCGGCGGATGATCGCCGGGCGGCTCTCGCTCGGGGTCGAATACGACCTGCGCGAGCTGCTCTACGGCCACCTGCAACAGCTCGAGCTCGGCTTCTTCGACCGCCAGCAGACCGGCCAGCTGATGTCGCGCGCGACCGTCGACCTGCAGGCCGTGCGCTTCTTCCTCGGCTACGGCCTGGTGTTCATCCTGCAGTCGATCCTCACGATCGTGCTGGCCGGGATCGTCATGATCGTGACGGAACCGCGCCTGGGCCTGATCTCGCTCGCGCCGGTGCCGTTCGTGGTCTTGATCTCCTACCGCTACGGTCGCCGCTCGCGTCCGGCGATCCAGGAGACCCAGCAGCGCATCGCCGAGCTGACCGCTGACGCCGAGGAGAACATCTCCGGGGTGCGCGTCGTCAAGGCATTCGCCCGCGAGCCCCGCCAACTGGGGCGCTTTCAGCACAGCGTCGGGCGCGTGTTCAGCCAGGCGATGGTCGCCACCCGCCTGGAAGCGAAGTTCAACCCGATGATCGGCTTCCTGCCCCAGCTCGGTCTCGCCGCCGTCCTGCTGATCGGCGGCAACGCCGTAATCCACGCCCACCTGACGCTCGGCCAGTTCACCGCTTTCTACCTGTATCTGAACATGCTGATCGCCCCGATGCGCACGCTCGGCGTGATCCTCAACCTCGCCCAGCGCGCCACCGCCTCGGGCGCGCGCCTGTTCCAGGTCCTCGACCGCCCCCCGCGCCTGACCGCACCGCCCGGCGCCCCACCGCTGCCACCCGGCAGCGGACATGTGCAGCTGCAGGACGTCACCCTGCGTTACGACGAATCCGACGAGTTCGGCGCGGCCTACTCGGCTACCCGCGCGCGCGGCGTCGCGGTCGCGGTCGATGGCGCCACACCGGTTGCCGGGGCGACTAATGGCGCCACACAGGCCCAGGTCACTACTGCAAACGGCGCGACACCGGCCGATGTCGGCGCGAACAGCGCCATGTCAGACCACCCCGCACGTGCGGTGCTGAGCCACATCGATCTGGACGTTCCCGCCGGGCGCACGATCGCCCTCGTCGGCGCCACCGGCTCGGGCAAGACCAGTCTCGTCTCGTTGATCTCCCGGCTGTATGACGTCAGCGCCGGGCGCGTACTGCTGGACGGCAGCGATGTGCGCGAGGTGGACCTGCGCTCGCTGCGCCAGGCCGTCGCGGTCGTCAGCGACGACCCGTTCCTGTTCTCGCAGACGGTCGCCGAGAACATCGCCTACGCTCAACCCGACGCCACGCTCCAGGACATCGAACAGGCCGCCCGCCGCGCCCAGGCCCACGAGTTCATCGAGCGCCTGCCCGACGGCTACGACACCCGTGTCGGCGAGCGCGGCTTGACCCTGTCCGGCGGGCAGCGTCAGCGCCTGGCGATCGCGCGGGCGCTGCTCGCAAACCCGCGCGTGCTGATCCTCGATGACGCCACCTCCTCAGTCGATGCCTCCACCGAGCGCCAGATCAAGCTCGCACTCGACGAGGCGATGGCAGGGAGGACCACGTTCATCGTCGCCCACCGTCTCTCCACGATCGCACTGGCCGATGAGATCGTCGTGCTCGACCACGGCCGGATCACCGCCCACGGCAACCACGAGGAGCTGCTGGAGGCTTCCGAGCTGTATCGCGAGATAGTCGAGAAGGGTTTGCCGGACCAGGTGTTCCTGACGCGCGAGCTGCCCCGCGAACGCGAGGTGAGCGGGATATGAGCCCTCCCGGCGGATTCGGCGGCGGCGGCGGCGGCGGGGGCATGGGTCGCGGCGGCGGCGGGCGCGGCCTGGGCCCGGGCTTTGCGCGGGGCGGAGCGCACTGGGACGGCGCGCGCGCCGAGCGGGGCACGCGCGGGCGCAACCTGCGCGGCCTGCTGGCGTTGCTAGGCCCCTACCGCCTGCGCGTGAGTGCGATGCTGGTGGCGCTCGTGCTCGGTACAGCCGCCTCGCTGGCGCCGCCGCTGCTGGCCAAGGTCGCGATCGACGAAGGCATCGACCGTCACGACACCCGCACGCTCGTGCTGGTCGTGATCGCATTCCTGGCCTCAGCGTTGATCGTATGGGCGATGACCTATGCCCAGACCTACCTCGTCGGCTGGGTCGGGCAGCGCGCGCTCGCGGACCTGCGCATCCGCATCTTCACCCACCTGCAACACCAGCCGATCGGCTTTTACGAGAGCCGCCCCGCCGGGGTGCTGATCTCGCGCATGACCAATGACGTCGAGGCGCTGGAATCACTCGTGACGGACTCGGTCGTGACGCTGTTCCAGGCCGGCCTCACGCTCGTCGGGGCGGTCGTGGTGCTGTTGTTCCTGGACGTCAAGCTGGCGCTGCTGACGTTCTGCGTCGTCCCGTTCGTGGCGGCCGCCAGCATCTGGTTTCGGCTCGTCTCGGCCGGCGCGTTCCGGCGCACGCGGGAGACGATCGGCGCGATCACCGCCTACCTGCAGGAGACCCTGTCCGGCATCCGCGTGGTGCGCAGCTTCGGGCAGGAGCCCCACCACGAGGCGCGGTTCGCGGAGCTCAACACGGATAACTGCGACGCGAACATGGTCACGGTGCGACTCAACGCCGCGTACTTCCCGACGGTGGAAATGCTCTCCGGCATCGCGCTCGCCCTGATCGTCTCCTACGGCGGCTACCAGGCGTTGGAAGGCCACATCACCGCGGGCACGGTCGTCGCGTTCGTGGGAACTCTCTCCTACCTGTTCGAACCGATCCAGCAGCTCTCCCAGCTCTACACCACCTACCAGTCCGGGATGGCGGCGCTGGAGAAGATCTTCCAGCTGCTGGATGTGACACCGAACCTGACCGACCGAGCGGGGGCGATCGCACTGGAGCGCATCCGCGGGGAAATCCGCTTCGAGGACGTCTCGTTCGCGTACACGAGCGACGCGATCGTGCTCGAGCACATCGAGCTGACGATCCCGCCCGGCCAGACGGTCGCGCTCGTGGGCGCCACCGGAGCAGGCAAGTCGACGATCGCCAAGCTCCTCGCGCGCTTTTACGACCCGAGCACCGGTCAGATCCTGATCGACGGGCACGACCTGCGCGAGGTCTCCAGCGACTCGCTGCGCTCGCAGATGGGGATCGTGCCGCAGGAGGCGTTCCTGTTCTCCGGCACGATCGCAGAGAACATCGCCTTCGGCCGCCCCGACGCGCAGGAGAGCCACGTCCGCGAAGCCGCGGCGGCGGTCGGCGCGGAGGACTTCATCGCAGAGCTGCCCCACGGCTACGACACCGAGGTCGGTGAGCGCGGCGCGCAGCTGTCCTCCGGCCAGCGCCAGCTGATCGCCTTCGCCCGCGCGCTGATCGCCGACCCGCGCATCCTGATCCTGGACGAGGCGACCTCCAACGTGGACCTGCACACCGAGGGCCGCATCGAGGCCGGTCTGCGCCGCCTGCTCGCGGGTCGCACCTCGATCGTGATCGCCCACCGCCTGTCCACGATCCGCCAGGCCGGACGCATCGTTGTGCTCGAGCACGGACGCATCGTCGAGCAGGGCACCCATGACGAATTGGTCGCCGCGGGCGGGCGCTACTACCGGCTGTATCGGGACTGGGCCGCGCAGGCCGCGGCGTAAGACTCGGGCCGCGCGCGACCGTGCTACGCAGCGTCGGCGGCGCTGGGCGGCTCGCGCGGCTCGATGATGCGCTCCGCGCCGTCGGGATATACGAGCACCACAGGTCGCCCTTCGCGCGCACTTTCCGCGATCACCTTGCCGAGCCAGGGAACGTCCGCACCGACGAACTCCGAGCCGTTCGGATATCGATCGGGACGCCCCTCGATGGCCTCATCGATTGCGGCGTCAAACCGTTCTGACGCGAGCACACTGCCCGGGGTACGTTTCTTGCTGCTTATCGTCGCCATGATTCGATCATTTCCGTATAACCGCTCTGAACGGCCTCGATTGCGCTCCGCATAGCCTCACCCGCGGAACCTTGGTGAAAGCTCTCGGGAGGTTGCTTGACGCCCTCTTGATTGTACCGATGCATGTCGTGAGCCCCGTGAGTGTTGTCATAGATGCGCACTGTTCGCAACGCCTCTCGCTCATACGCCAACAGCACGATCGCATAGTCAACGACGATTCTCCGCCGTCTCAGAAAGCGCACGTCGATATGCACACCCTCGTCGAGCCTGTCTCGATAACGAGTCTCACGCAACGGCACGCCGCTGGGGAGATCCCGATCGAGGTCATCTGAGCCCACACCTTCTACTCCGACGAGATCCGCCGAACGGGACATACCGATCGAAGTTGCTACCGCCGACTGGGCTAGCAGGCCGCAGCGTAGGGCATCTCAATAGAGCTCCGGGACAGGGATTCGAACTCTGGGCAGCGGATCGCGCAATTCCTGTGTCAGAACCAAATATGGCTCCAGTGCAGGCGAAACGCCTGATCGCTCATCCGGCCGAGTCCGGCTGAATCCGCCCGAATCAGTACACGACTGGCCCAAGATTGGCCCGAGCTTTCACCCCACGAGCCTGAGCGCCGGACGCTTCCCGTTGCCTGCCAGGTAGGCGTTCGCGGCAGCCGCCGCCTCATCCAGCCCGCCCGGCATCAGGTGGCCGTAGGTATCGAACGTCATGGCAATCGTCGCGTGGCCCATGATGACGCTCAGCGCCTTCGCGTTCACGCCCGCGGCGATCAACAGCGACGCGCAGGTGTGCCGCGCCTCATGCAGCGTGATCGGCTGCTGTGCGTCGTCTCGCACCTTGGCGAGGATCGTCCTCGGACCATCCGCTTCCTCGTTCGGGACTTCCTGCCAGCCCCACGCCACGAGCGCGTTCCGCCGGATGGTTTCCGGGTTGAAGGGCTCGGCGGCGGTCCTGCCGAACACCAGCGCGTCGCTAGAGCCTTCAGTGCTGAGCTTGTGCGCTGCCAGCTCCCCCGCGAGCGGCTCGAGGATCGGCACCCGCCGGTTGCCCGCAGCACTCTTCACCGGCTGCTCGCGCTCGATCGCATCCCAGCCCCGCGAGACGTGGATCACGCGGGCCGCCAGGTTGACGTCGCCCCAGCGCAGCGCACGCAGCTCCCCGCGCCGCAAGCCGGCGTAGAACGCGCACGCCCACAGCGCCCGCTCGCCCTCAGCGATAGCAGCGATGAGCGCCGCCGCCTCGGTAGGGTCGGCGATCCGCTCCCGCCGACCATCGGGCCGGCGTAGCTCAAGCCGCTCGGTCGGGTCGGCCGTGACTTCTTCGTCACGGATCGCACGCCGATAGATGACGCGCAGCGGGTCGAGCGTGTTCTGGACGGTGCTCGCGCTCAGCCCTTCGGCCGTCAGCCGGTTGGCGAGCTCCTGCACGTCGCGGCGCTCGACATCCGACAGGCGCATGCCGCCCAGCGTCGGCAGTAGACGTTTGTTGAGCCCGACCCTGTAGCCCCGGAGCGTCGCGGGCTTGTAGCGGGTGCCCGACGCCGTCGGGATAGAGCCGTCGCGGGCGCCGGCCATGAACGCCTCGGCGGCCTGCCGGACGGTCATGGACGTGGGCGCACGGAGCTTGCCCTTGTTCGCCGCGGCGAGCTTATCCGCCCGCCAGACCTTCGCCGCCGCCTGCGTCGGGAACGTCTTGCGCAGCTTGCAGTCGTCGCGCTTCGAGTAGACCTCGGCACGCCACGGACAGTCGCAGCGACCCTTGCCGTTGCATCCGTTGCCGTGGCGTTGACGCACTCCGGTGGCCATCAGCAATCACCTCCAGACGATGCCGCGGTGTACGGTGCCGATTGCATGGGAGCTGAACCTCCTGTGTCATGCCCCCGGCCGCGACCACGGTGCGGGGGCGCTTTGCAGATAGCTCCACACGCTACTCCCCCACACCGACGCTTTCGGCGTGCCGGTCGAGCCAAGCCTGCAGCTCGCTGACCGGGATCAGCTTGCGGCGCCCAAGGCGCACAAGCGGCACGTCAGGTTCGATATGCGCACGCCAGGTGTCCCAGGACACACCCAGAGCTTCACACGCTTGCTCGACACTGAGCGCCAGGGCGGGCGCACTCCGATTCTGGACAGTAAGGGTGGCTGCCGTATGTTGAGCCGAGCTACCTTTCAGGTATGTATCGGTTGACGGTTCCGTTTCATGGTGCATCACAGGTCGCCACTGCGGCCGCGCACCACACCCACCTGCAGAGCGATGGTCTTTGGTTTCTGGCGCTCGGTGCGCTCATGCTGATCGGAGCATTGATTGCGGCGGGGCCGCCTCGTGGACTTGACGGGATGCGCATGGCCCAAGGTAGAACGAACGAGCGAATCGCATGGTCGCTGAAACTTGCCGGCGCCGGTTCTGTCATCACGGGCAGCATCCTCTTGTTGATCGGCAATTTCCCGACCGACTGGGTGCTCTGGGTCTCAGGAGCGGCGGTAGTGCTGATACTCGGGATCGGATGGGTGGTCTCGGGTCGCCGCATGGGTTGAGGCTTCCGTCATCTCCCCTGACAGGGCGCGGATTATGCTGCGTGAACCACAACCGGCGGGGTGCTGTCCGCCTCGGCCGTCGGGATCAAGTGGTACTGCACGACGAAGCCAAGGCTCTCCGCGTAGCGATCGACGGTCGAGATCTTCGCATCGGCCGCTGTGCTCTCAAGGCGCGCGACAAAGGACTGCGAAGTCTGCATCGCCGCGGCGATCACGGTCTGCGAGCGCTTCTGCTCCTCACGCTGTCCGGCCAGAGCACGCAGCAACTCACGCCGCCGGCGAGCGGCGTCCAGCAGTCGCGGAAACTCGGGGTTGCGCGCGGCGCGCTTGTCGATCATCTTGTCTAGGAAGTCGCGCTCAGGCATTGCCTTGTCCTACTCTCTGAAATTGGCGTCGATACCTACAGCGGTATCTCTTTTGAGAGATAAGAGTAGCACCTCTCACTGATGCAGCGGGTGCCTGCCGCGCGCAACGCGCTTCTGATCCCCACGCCGCCGCCAATCCGCAAGACGTCTCTTCGCCAGCTCGATAGTGGCCGGGGGCGTCTTCTGCGTCTTCTTGTTGAACCCGTCCAATGCCAGCAGGATCTGTCCGCGGCTGCCTTCTTCCGCAAGCAGGATGCGGTAGATGACCCGATCGCCGTCCACCCTGACCTCCCAGATATCCCCGTCAAGATGACGGGCGGCCCGCAGGCCCCGATCGCGAACCTCCTCCATGCCCGCAAGCACAGCCGCCGCATCGGAGTCGGAGAGCTTGTCGATGAACCCTTCGACCGGACTACGACCCGATGGGGTCTTGTAGTCGCGCCAGCGCCGCCGAATCGGAGGCGGCCCACCGGCAGCAGAGTCGGTCTTCTCCCTGGAGCGCTTCGCTGGAGTCATCGAACGAGCTTATGCAGCGCCTCGGACCGAGCACTCTTGGTCAACACGACTGGCCCAAATCCTGGCCCGAGGAGGGTTGAAAAACGCAAAACGCCCCGTGTTCACGGGGCGCAAGCGTACTCCGGGACAGGGATTCGAACCCCAAATTCCTGCTCCAGAGGCAGGCGTGTTGCCGGTTACACCATCCCGGACCGACGGACACCCAAGAATAGCGACCGGTCCTGCCCCTTTCGATCCCACGCGCCTACTACGCCTGCGCGGCGCTCCCGTTCGGCGCGAAGTACGCCGTGATCGACTCCTCGAGGCCGGGGTCGAGCACGAGCAGGACCTCATCGCCGTCCTCGATCACGGTGTCGGGCTTGGGCACGAAGCCCGAACCCTCGCGCAGCACCGAGATGATCAAACTGCCTTCGGGCAGCGCGATGTCGGCGACGCGCTCACCCACGACGGGCGCATCGGCTGAGACCTCGAGCTCGATGATCTCCAGGCGCTCCTCTTCCAAGGCGAGCAGGTGCACCAGGCCGTAACGGGGAACCTCGTGCTCGATCAACCGCAGGATCAAATCCGTCGCCGACACGGCGGGCTGGATCCCCAAGAGGCGGAAGTGGTCGTGGTTGCGGGGGTTGTTCACGCGCGCGATGATGCGCTCGCACAGGTACTTCTCCTTGGCGACCTGGCACACGAGCATGTTGTCCTCGTCGTCGCCGGTCACGGCGATCACCAGGTCGGCGCGCTGAATGCCGGCGCGCTCGAGCACCCACAGCTCGGTCGCGTCACCGTACTGGGCGGCGTGCTCGAACTCCTCCTCGATCGCCAGATAGCAAGAGCGCGAGGACTCGATCAGCGTGACCTCGTGACCCTTGACGATCAGCTCGCGGGCGAGGTTGCGCCCGACCTTGCCGGCTCCGACGATGATCGCGTACACGGGCGGGTGGGTCCTCAGGTCTAGGCGGCTCTGGTTCCAGCGCTCGCTGGAACATCTCGATCGCGTGCTTGGTGGAGAGATCGTGTCCAGGCCCTGTTCGCCGTACCAGTTGGCGCGCGCCGGGTCCATCACCCGCGCGATCACCTTCTCGCACGCCGAACCGCTTCTGGGCGATCTGGGCGATGATCAGGTTTGTGTTGTCGCCGTCGGTCGAGGCGATGAACACGTCCGCGCGTTCGATCCCGGCTCCGATCAACGCGTCGGTCTCCAGGGCCGTGCCTACGGTGAACTGGCCCTCGGCATCCTCCCAGCTGCGGCCCTGACCGGCGTCCAGGCGCTCGTGCGAGAGCGGATCCTCGTCGAGCACCGACACTTCGTGCCCGGCAGCCAGAGCCGACTTGGCGACGGCCGAGCCGACGCGGCCGGCGCCCACGATCAAGACGAACATGCGCGGAGATTAGACGATGCGCGATCTGCGCTCATCGGCAGTTAGCGTGGGCAGCGCGCGCCCCGAGGGTCGGATGCGCCGGCTCGGCGCCAGCGGCGAGTCCCGCGGCGGCCGGCGGGCGCGGTGACGATCACGCGACAGCCGGCCTTGGCCACGACGTACTTGGTGACGTCTCCGACGAAGTCCTCCAGCGGTCCGCCCCGCCCCCCCAGGCGCGCGCCGCCGCGGATACGCGAGGGCTCCTCCGCGGCGAGCACGATCGCCTCCACCCCGCGACGCCTGGCCTCCTCGACGATCGCGAACCCGGCGCGCCTGGTTCGCACCGTGGCCGTGGCCACCTGCACGCCGGTGTACTCCTCCCCCACCGCCTTCGCACGGGCCAGCGCCTGGCGGGCGTTCTTGACCTGGGCCTCGGGCAGGCGCGCATCGAGCGGCAGCGACATCGGGATCACGAACATCCACACGGCCTCGATCGTCGCGGCGTCGATCGCGGCGTCGTCGGTTGGTTCGCCAGAGACGAGCAGGGCGGCGGTCTGCACGATGTCATCGTCGAGGCTCGTGCCGAGCAGCGGCACGAGGATCGAACCGTAATCGCGTTCGAGCACCGGCTCGGAGCGCAGGATCTGGGGCGATACGGTGACCCGTCGCAAAAGCGATGTCTCATCCGCCCGGCGATAGATCACATACAGCGCGATCCCCACCGCCATCCATCCCAGGCCGACGTAGCGCGCGGGTGCGTGCACGATCATCACGGCCAGCCACCCCGCTCCCGAGGCGAGCGCACCGAACGCCGCGGGCAGGGGCAGTTCGGCGCCTTTCAGCCTGACCGACAACGGCACCCGGTAGGGGCGATCGCGGTCGGGCTCGGAGTAGCGCAGCCGGCAGATCGACAGGTGCGCGATCGTGAATGCGAGCATGGCCCCGAACGCATACAGCCCAACGAGGAAGTCGAGGTTCTCCGACGCCGCCAGACCGGCCGCGATCACCCCAGCGAGCACGATCAACACATACGGCGTGGAGCGCTGGGGGTGCAACCGCCCGAGACCGCTGGGTATCTGACGATTGGTCGACAGCGAATACGCCAGTCGCGAGAGCCCGAGCATCGCCGAGTTCGCCGCCGCGATCAGCGTCAGCGTCGCCAGCGCGCCGACAAGATAGGAGAGGCTCTGCGCCAGCCAGTGCGGATGCATCTGCGTGACGATCCCGATCACGGGGTCGTTCAGATAGCGCGTGGCCAGTTCGGTGTGCCCGTCGTGCACCGGCAGCGCCGTGACCGCCACGATCGCGATGCCCACATATCCGACCACCACGGTGGCCGTTCCGCTGGCGACCATCTGGCGCAGGCCCGTGCGAGAGATCCGCACCTCTCCGGCCAGACCGGCGGCGGACTCCAGGCTCGTGAACGCGATCGCGGCGATCGTCAGCGCGAACACGAAGGACGACCACGTCGGCGCGCTGCCCAGATGGATCGGCGCGAGCAGCGTGTGCGGATCGAAGAACAGCGCCAACCCGAGCGCGACGATCAAGAGTTGCAGCGCCAGATCGCCGATCACGAGCATCCCCACTCGCCGCGCGCGCCGCCCGCCGAACCCGCGGATGTTGGCGAGCACCACCCAGGCGATGAACGCGAGCGACAGCAGCAGCGCCTCCGTGCGGTTACCCAGCGGATGCCAGAACACACGCAGGTACTGGGTCGCGGAGTAGGCGGTGACGGCGATCAGGATCGTGTAGTCCAGCAGCACCGCCCAACCGGCGATGAAGCTGACGAGCTCGTTGAACGCGTACCGCGCGAACACCGTCGCCCCGCCGCGATCCTGGTGCAGCGACGCTCCCTCGACGTAGGTCAGCGCGGTCAGCGCGAAGAACAGCGCCGCGAGCAGGAACACGAGCGGGGTCAACCCGAGCGCGTGCCCGGAGATCACGCCCAGTGAGAAGTAGATCGCGCTGGCCAGCGAGGTGTAGACGATCGCGAACAGCCGCGGCGAGCCGATGCTGCGTTTGACGATCACTCGGGAGCGTGCGACTGTGGATTCCTCCGGAGTGCTCACGTGCCTTTGGCCCTCCGCGCCTCCAGATACAGCCTGCCGGCGCCCGCCGCGATGAAGAGCGCACCCAGCAGCAAACGCGGCGAGACGACGCTCCCATGCCCGGCCACGGCCTGTGCGATCAGCGCCACGCCGATCGCGCCCATCAGCAGGGAGAGCACCAGTGTGCCCGCGCGGTGAGCCCCTCGGCCGGTCATCTCTTCGCTGAGCTTAGGGCGAGCTGGCGATGAACACCCCAGCTTTTTCAGGTTATGAGCGGGATGATCAGGATCGCCACGATGTTGGCGACCTTGATCATCGGGTTGATCGCCGGTCCGGCGGTGTCCTTGAACGGGTCTCCCACCGTGTCGCCCGTGACCGATGCGGCGTGGGCTTCCGAGCCCTTGCCCCCGAACGCGCCGTCCTCGATCAGCTTCTTGGCGTTGTCCCACGCGCCGCCCCCCGCGGTCATCAGCACGGCGAAGAAGAAGCCGACCACTATCACGCCGATCAACAACCCCCCCAGCGCCTGCTGGTCGATCAGACCGACGATCAGCGTAAGCCCGATCGGCAGCAGCGAGGGCAGGATCATCTCGCGCTGGGCGGTCTTGGTGACGATGTCCACGCAGGTCGCGTAGTCGGGCTCTTCGGTGTAGTCCATGATGCCGGGGTGCTCGCGGAACTGGCGGCGCACCTCCTCGACGACGGCGCCACCGGCGCGACCGACGGCCTCGATCGACAGCGACGCGAACAGGCACACCATCAGCCCGCCCAAGATCAGGCCGATGAGCACCGGCGGTTCGTTGATGCCGAAAGAGATCGCGTGGCTGAGCTTGTTTTCGAGTTCTTTCTGAAAGCCCGCGAACAGCACCACCGCGGCGAGCACCGCCGAGCCGATCGCGTAGCCCTTGGTGACGGCCTTGGTCGTGTTGCCGACTGCGTCGAGGCGGTCGGTGACCTTGCGCACCTCCTCGGGCAGGTCGGCCATCTCGGCGATGCCGCCCGCGTTGTCGGTGATCGGGCCGAAGGCGTCGAGTGCCACGATCAATCCCGTCAGCGACAGCAACCCCATGACCGCCACGCCGATGCCGTAGATGCCCGTCACTCCTCCGCCCGCGAGCTTCCACGCGCCGAGGATGCCGAGCACGATCACGAGCGCCGGCAGCGCCGTGGCCTGCAGCCCCGAGCCGAAGCCCTGGATGATGTTCGTCGCATGGCCCGTGATCGACGCTTTCGCGGTCTTCTTGACGGGAGAGAAGCGGGTCGAGGTGTAGTATTCGGTTATTCCGAACAGCAGAGCGGTGACGGCTATGCCGATCAGCGAACACAGGTACAGGTGCCCCCAGCTCGGGGTGTTCACGGTGCTGCCGACGGACTTGAAGGTGAGGTTGCGCATAAGCCAGTAGGTGACGGGTGCGAACGCCGCCGCGGCGAGCACGCCCGAGACGACCAGCCCCTGCAGGAGCGCGCGCTCGACGTTTCCCGAGCGCGAGCGCACCGCGAACGTGCCGACGATCGAGGCGATGATCGCCACTCCGCCTATGACCAGGGGGTAGAGCGCCACCTGTGTGGCCTCGTGGAAGGTGAGCACGCCCAGCAGGATCACGGCCACGGCGGTCACCGCGTAGGTCTCGAACAGGTCGGCTGCCATGCCCGCGCAGTCGCCCACGTTGTCGCCCACGTTGTCGGCGATCGTCGCCGGGTTGCGCGGATCGTCCTCGGGGATTCCGGCCTCGACCTTGCCCACGAGATCCGCGCCGACGTCCGCGGCCTTGGTGAATATGCCGCCACCGAGCCTGGCGAACACGGAGATCAGCGAGCCGCCGAAGCCAAGGCCGACGAGAGCGTCGACGGCCGTCTTGGGGCTGTCGTTGAACACGGCCGTCAGCAGGCCGTAGTAACCGGAGACGCCGAGCAGCGCCAATCCGACGACCAGCAGGCCCGTGATCGCTCCGCCGCGGAACGCGACCCGCAGTGCGGGGGTGACCCCGTCGCGAGCGGCCTCGGCGACGCGCGCGTTGGAGCGCACCGAGACATTCATGCCGATGTAGCCGGTCGAGCCCGACAGCATGCCGCCGATCGCGAATCCGCACGCGACGGCGATGTTCTGGATAAAGATCAGCGCGATGAACAGCACCACGCCGACGGCGGCGATCGTGGTGTACTGGCGGTTCAGGTAGGCGCGCGCGCCCTGCTGGACGGCCAGCGAGATGCTCTGCATCTTCTCGTTGCCCGGCGAGAGCGCGAGCAGAGAGCGCGTTGTCAGGAGGCCGTAGATCACGGCGCAGGCGGCGCAAACGAGGGCGACGACGACCCCATGATTCGTCAGAAAGCTGCTCAACAGAAAATCCTCCGCGGTCTGATTGGCGTGCCGCGCGAGGATGTTCGCGCGTACATATGTCCCCCGGCTCGCTCCCTGTGAGCGTTCACCCGGCGGAAAGGCGCGCGCAGTCTATCGTGCTCGGCGGCGGAGCGACGGCTGGCGAGCTGGCCGGTCGGGACGGGTATCGACCCGCGCGAGCCGAGCGCAGGCGCTCAGCGCCCGGGCACCCACAGCCTGCCGCTTGCCTGCGCCGGTCCCGGTCCGCTCGAGCTCTCCTGCTCGGCGGGCGCATCCGGCTTGGCGGCCGAAGCAGCCTGCTCGCCCCTGGCGGCGGTCTGATCGGCAGACGTGCTCGCGCGAGCCTCGCGCGCGTAGGCCATCTGCAGCTGGGAGAGCGCGTCGCGCAGCGGGCGCAGCTCACCTGCTCGCGTGCGCTCGAGAATCGGCAGCAGCGCACGTACGCCCTCGATCGCGTCGCGCACCTGCTCCAGATCGCGCTCCCCGCTCGCCGGCCGCTCGCCGCCGCCGTCGGTGGCAGTGGCAGCAGACAATCCCAGCCGGTATCCGCCGATGTTCAGCAGCGAGACGGCCGCCTGCAGGATCATGTCGGCGCTCGATATACGGCTCATCTCCGCTTCGTAGGCGGCGCGCAGCTGCTCCTCGCTCGGCCGCTCCTGTGCATCCCCGGCGTCCGTGGACGAATCCCATGCCTCACCCGCGCCAGCCGGCGGACTCGCCGATGACGCATCGCTCGCTGCTCCAGTCCGATCGGCGCTCACACCGTCACCTCCTCTTCCTCTATCTCTGTCGAATAGGTCCGGCGGGTCTCCGCCACCGAGGCGGCGAACACCTCCTCGCGCGTCGCGCCCGTCTCTATCATGCGCCGCTGGCGCTGCGCGCCGTTGCGCTCCGGGAAGGCGAGCTCCACGCCCAGCTCCGCGCGGACCGGAGCCGTCCATGCCGCCAACCGCTCGATCGCCGCGCGCGCCGGATACTCCTCGCCGCGCTCCAGGTCGATCAGCCGCCCGTCCAGACCGTAACGGGTCGCCCGCCACATGTTCTCCTCGATCAGCCTCGGCGCGGGATCCGCGAACGGGATCCCCTCGTCCACGTCGCGCACGGCCTGTGCGATGCACGCGATCATCAGCGCGGCGAGCGCGTCGGACTCCTGTGCGGTGGCCTGCGCGTCGCAGATGCGCACCTCCACGGTGCCGAAGCTGAAGTGGGGCCTGACCGACCACCACACCTGCGTGAACTCGACGATCGAGCCCGTCCGCTTGAGGAACTCGATGTACTCGCGGTAGGCCCTCCAGCTGCCGAACGCGTCGGGCACCCCGCAGCGCGGAAAGCTCTTGGTGAAGCTCTGCGTGCGCGCCGAGTGCAGCCCCGTGTCCTGACCGTCCAGGTACGGCGAGTTGGCGGAGATCGCCAGCAGCAGCGGCAGCACTCCCCGCAGCCGGTCGCACGCGCGCACCGCTCGGTCGATGTCGCGCACCCCCAGGTGCACGTGCAGGCTGAACGTGTTGTTGCGCCACGCCACGTACTTCAGCCCCTCCTCGACACGGCGGTAGTGCTCGGTGTCGATGATCTGCTGCTCGCGGTAATCCGCCCACGGGTGGGTCCCGGTCGCCCCGAGCGCCACGCCCTGCCCCCGAGCAAGCGCGAACAGGCGCCTGCGGCGCTCGCGCTGGCGCTCCAGCGCGTCGAGCAGATCGCCGCCGACGCCGGAGATGATCTCGATCTCCGAGCAGATCAGCTCGCCCGTGATGTGCTCGTGCAGCAGCTCGTCGCTCTGCGCGGCGGCGCGCAGCTCTTCAAAGCGCGGCTGCAGGTCGAGCGTCTGCGGGTGCAGGATCGAGAACTCCTCCTCCACGCCGACGGTCCGCTCGCTCGCCTGCGCGAACGTCTCCTGCGCTTTGTCGAGATCCAGGCTGTCCATGACGTGAGTCTGCGTGCCGTCTGCGGTCGGATCCACGGGTCGAGACTTCCAATGTTCAGGGCCGGGCGCCCCGCGATTGAGCGTAGAAAGTGCGGGCCATGAGCCCTCAGGTCAGATAGAAGTACAGCGCATACAGCAGATCGACCGCGGGGCTCGATGTGTGCACCGTGACATCCGGCGGGACCGCCAGCAGCGACTCGGAGTAGTTGAAGATGATCTTCACGCCCGCGTCGACCAGCTCGTCCGCGAGCTCCTGCGCAGCTTGAGTGGGTACGGCCAGGACGCCGACCACGATGTCCTCGTCCTCCACCACCTGGCGCAGCTCGCCGGTGTGGCGCACAAGCTGACTGCCGACGGCGCTGCCCACCTTCGCGGGATCCACGTCGAAGATTGCAACCACACGGAACCCGTGGTCGGCGAACATGTCCGAGGAGGCGATCGCCTTGCCGAGGTGGCCCGCGCCGAGCAGCGCGATGTTGTGCTGGCCGGCGGTGCGCAGGATCTTGCGGATCTGCGAGACGAGCGCCTCGACGTTGTAGCCGACGCCGCGCTTGCCGAACTTCCCGAACCCGGACAGGTCGCGGCGGATCTGGGTGGAGTTCACGTGCGTGTACTCCGACAGTTCTTGGGAGGAGATCGTCTCCTTGCCCATCTTCTTGGCCTGCGTCAGCACCTGCAGGTAGCGCGACAGTCGCGCCGCGACGCCCAGCGAGAGCCGCTCGCCGGCGAGCGCGCCATTGCGATCGACGCCTTCCGGATGGGTCGTTGACTCGCGATAGCTCATCGTCCTGACTCTAGACGTTCGCGCACGATCCGCTCATCGACGACGTATTCGCACAGCTCCTCGCCGTCCACCGTCACGACCGGGATCCGCTCGAAATAGGCGCGGTGCAGGCTCTCCTCGGCGGTGATGTCAAGCTCGGCGAGCTCGAAGCAGAAGCTCTGTCCGCAGCCCGCCCAACACCGCCATGGCCTGCGCGCACAGATGGCAGTCGGGCTTGGAATACACGGTGATCAGAGCGCGCCTCACGGGAGCCGGTGGATTTGACTCGTGGGTCGTCTGACTCGCTCCTCGCGCGCTCTCGCTCGGGCTCATCGCGGCCTTTCCCCCGTCGCGTAGGCGTCGAGCCCGAGGTACGCCGGGTACTCGAGCGGCTGCGCGAACCGTGCCGCTGCCGCGATCATCGCGGCGTTGTCGGTGCACAGCTCGCGCGCGGGCAGGTGCAAGCTCACCCCGAGCCCCCCAAGCTGCCGGCGCAGCTCGCCGTTGGCCGCCACGCCCCCTCCAATCGCCAGGCGATCGAGCCCCGTCGCCTCCAGCCCCCGCCGCGCACGATCGATCAGGCGCTCGACGATCGCCGCCTGGTAGGAGGCGGCGAGGTCGGGCGCGTTGGCCTCGATCTCCGCCTCGGACATGTCGCGCAGCCGGTACAGCAGCGCGGTCTTCAGCCCGGCGAACGAGAAATCCAGGCTCTGCTCGAACGCTTGCCTGTCAGTCCCCTTGCCACCGCGGGCGCGCTGCGCGCGCGAGCCGGGCATGGCGAACGCGTCGGGATCGCCCCCCTGCGCCAACCGTTCGAGCGCGGCACCCCCCGGATAGCCGAGGCCCAGCATCCGCGCGCCCTTGTCGAACGCCTCGCCGGCGGCGTCGTCGAGCGTTCGTCCCAGCACCTGGAACCCCTCGTGGGCGCTCACGTGCGTCAGCAGGGTGTGCCCGCCGCTCGCGATCAAACACACGAACGGCGGCTCGAACGCCAGTCCTGGCCGTCCTGACTGTCCGATCCGCCGACCCGGCCCATCCTGGCCCGAGCCATCGCCCGGCCCGTCCGCCGGAACGATGAAGTTGGCGGCCACGTGACCCTGCAGATGATCGACCGCCGCGAACGGCAGCTGTCTGGCGGCGGCCAGCGCCTTGGCCGTCGAGAGGCCGACCAGCAGCGCCCCCACCAGACCGGGGCCCTGCGTGGCCGCGATGAGCTCGATTTGCGCAAGCGTCGCTTCCGCCTCGTCCAGGGCCTGCTCGACCACGAGGTTCACGAGCTGCAGGTGCTGGCGGGAAGCGATCTCGGGTACGACCCCGCCGTAGCGCTCGTGCGCCCTCTGCGAGGAGATCACGTTCGAGCACGCCCTGCCCCGTGCGTCCAGCACCGCGGCGCACGTGTCGTCGCAGCTGGTCTCCACCGCCAGGATCATCGTCTCGCTCTCAAGGCTCGCCGGCCGACCCGGGGAGAGGGCCGCTCAGGGCGCCGTTCATCGCAGAGGCCGCTCATAGGAGACCGGGATTGGGAACGTCCTGCAGATGCCCGTCCAGGGTCGCCGGGGTGCGCCACATCACGAGCGCATCCTCGCCGTTGTCCTGGTAGTAGCGGCGGCGCAGCCCGGCGGCCCGGAAGCCCTCGCGCTCATACAACCGGATCGCCAGCAGGTTGGAACGGCGCACCTCCAGCGTGTACCGAGCGCTGTCTTCGCCGACGCGCTCATACAGCTCGGCGAGCAGCGCCGAGGCGACGCCCTCGCGCTGGTGTTCGGGCGCGACCGCGACGTTCATCACGTGCCAGACCGTCTCGTATCGGGAGCAGATCAAATACCCGATCAGCCGCCGCCCGCGTCCATGCGCGATCGTCGCGGCCAGGCAGACTCCAGACCGCTTGGACAGCTCCAGCACGAACATCGCGAGCGACCACGGCGTCGGGAACACCCGACGCTCGATCGCCATCACGTCCGGCAGATCGGGATAGGAGAGCCGCCTGATCCTCACCTCGCGTGCATCGTCGAGCCCGGGCTGGGCCGCGCGCGGCGAGCTCGATGCTCCGGCTCCGGCTTTGGCTCCGGCTCCGTACACGCTCCCGCCCGCGCGCTCGGCCACGCTCTGTGCGTCAGGCCGCCGGCGGTAGTCCGGCAGAACCGTCCCGATCGCCTGCGCGGCGCGCGAGGCCGCGAGCTCGCAGATCGCCTCCGCGCTCACCTTGTGCAGCGGCGAGCCGTCATCCGGCGAGCGCACTCCGAGCGCTTGCAGCTCTCGCGGATACAGCACCGCCCCGTCCCCCACCGCCAGCCATCGCGCGACCGTCTCGCCGCCTGGCACGGCCGAGGCTTCGTCCAGGACGTCGCCGAGACCCGCGGGCGCGAGCGCCCTCGGGGCGAGCAGCTCTTGCGGGGCCTGTGATCCCTCCTGGCCCCGCGAGCCCGCTCCGTCACGGGAGACAGCCGCTCCGTTGCGGGTCGCCGACCGCTCCGCGGGCGCGTAGGCGGCGGCGAACACCTCCCCGCGGCGGGCATCGATCACCGCGAGGATCCCCTGATCCTCCTGGGCCGACCCGCTCGCGGCGCTGGCCAGCGCCAGCAGGCTGGACACGCCGACCAGCTCAATCCCAAGCGACTGCGCCAGGCCGCGGGCGCTCGCCACGCCGATGCGCAGACCCGTGAACCTGCCCGGTCCCACCCCAACCGCGATCCGGTCGATGTCGGCCCAGCCCAGACCGGCTTGCGCGAGCAGCTCCGCGGCCAGCCCCAGCAGGCGGGTGGCGTGCCCGGGGCGCTCGCCTGACCGAGGATCGTCACGTGCCTGCACACACCCTCCGTCGTAGCGCAGCGCGACCGCGCTCGCGGGCGTTGCGGTGTCGAATCCAAGCACGATCATCGCGGCGCTCGGATCGAGCAGAGCTCGCGCGATGAGCCTGCCGGAAGCTCCACCACCTCGACGCTCCGGCGATCGCCGCCTTCGTGGGAGAGCGTCACCTGGAGACAGGCGGCGTCGTTCAGCTGCCCTCCCCCAGCCTCGGGCCACTCCACGAACGCGACCAGACCCGGCCCGAAGTAGTCGGCCAGCAGCTCCGGATCCTCGCGCTCCAGATCCTCGATGCGGTAGAGGTCCAGATGCGACACGGTCACGCTCGCCCCCCGGTAGCGGTGTCCGATGCTGAACGTCGGGCTGGTGACCGGACCGCAGACGCCGAGCGCCCGCGCCGCGCCGCGCACCAGCGTGGTCTTGCCGGAGCCCAGCTCACCACGCACGAACACCACGTCGCCGTCCCTCAGGCTCCTTGCGAGCTCGGCCCCCAGCGATTCGGTCTCGCTCGGGTGGGAGGTTTCGACTGTACGCCTGACGGCCACGACGAGACTGTAGAGCCAATCCGGGCGATTCAGACAGCCTCGGCCCGACCGGCCATGCCCCGCGGTGGTGTGCGGCGGTCGCTCACAGGCCGCCCGGCGGGCCGCGAGCCCAGCGCAAACGGGCGCTTAACGCGACCGACCCGCGGGAGAGGGAAGCGCGGGCCGATCGTCACTGCTAGGGAGGATGGAGACAGAACCCGTATCGGCATACACAACCGGCAGCTTTAGGGCCCTGGACAACATTTTTTCGACACCTTTCGCGGCTTTCCTGCTGTGAACCGCTTTTTGGCTGAATACGTGGCGATCGGCGTGGAGAACAGCGTCTGGACGGGTCTAGAACAGGCCCATCTGATCCGGCTCGGCCGGCCCCGACACACCCGTCTCGCCATCGTCCGCGGGCTGTGCGTCCGCCCAGGCCCTGGTTCGGGCCTCGGCGAGATCGACGTCCTTCAGCTCCGGCTCTGGCACCCGTGACCAGTCCGGCTGGCCAAAACGGGGATGCTGGTCGAACGGGGGATGCGAGCCGGAGGCGAGTGTCTCCCCGCTTCGGTCGGAGGCGAGTGTCTCCCGGCTTTGGTCGGGCGCCCCCTGCGCGAGCAGCGCCGGCAGCCGTGCGAAGTCCTCGCGCAAAGTCTCCAGCATCCTCGGCGTGTACAGCGCGGCGGCCGGGTGGAAAATCGGATACAGCCGCACGGCGCGCCGGCCCAGCGTCAGCACCTCCGGCCTGCCGTGCACGCGCGTGATCCCAGTCGGGTCCTCGCGCAGCAGCTTGGTCGAGAAGTTGCCCAGCGTGCAGATCACGCTCGGCTGGATCAGCTCGACCTGGCGGTACAGATACCCCTTGCAGTTCTCGATCTCCGCCGGCTGCGGATCGCGGTTGCCTGGGGGTCTGCACTTCAGGACGTTCGCAATGAACACTTCGCTGCGCGCCATCCCGATCTCCCCCAGCAGCGTCTCGAGCAGCTTGCCGGCCTGGCCGACGAACGGCACCCCCTGCTCGTCCTCGCTCGCGCCCGGCGCCTCCCCCACGAACATCAGCTCCGCGTCGGCGTTCCCGGCGCCGAACACGACCGTTCTGCGGGTCCCCGCTAGCTCGGCGCAGCGCACGCACTGCTGCGTCTGCGCGTAGACCTCCTTGAGCGCCTCGCGTCGCTCGGAGGCCGACAGCTCGCTGTCCTCGTCGGGCACGCCCAGATCGTACGCGTTCCTCGGAGCGCAAGTGGTCGGGCAGCGCACCTGTGATCTTGCGCACACACCCACCACACGCCGACAGCGGCGCTATGCTTAACGTGTCGCGACCGGTATCCCAAGGGAACTGGACCGAGCCATGAACCACCACATCTACCCCTGCCCAATCCGCCCATGAGGACGCTGCGCTCCGTGGGCGACCTGCGAGCCGCGCTCGCGCCGAACCGGCGTGCGGGCCGTTCGATCGGGCTCGTGCCCACGATGGGCGCGCTGCATGAAGGCCACCTCTCGCTCATCCGCCGCGCGCGCGCGCACTGCGAGGTAGTCGTCGTGTCGCTGTTCGTCAACCCTTCCCAATTCGACGAGCGCGCCGATCTCGACCGCTATCCCCGTCAGGAACACGAGGACTCTGCGCTCGCCGCGCAAGCCGGCGCCGACCTGCTGTTCGCCCCCTCGATCGAGGAGGTCTACCCGCCGGGATTTGCCACCTCCGTCGAGGTGCTGGACGTGACCGACCGGTTCGAGGGCAAGGCTCGCGGCGCCGCACATTTTCGCGGCGTGAGCACGGTCGTCACGAAGCTCCTGTGCATGACCCAGCCCGATGTCGCCTACTTCGGCCAGAAGGACGCTCAGCAGGTCGTGGTCATACGCCGGCTCGTGAGCGACCTGAACCTGCCGGTCGCAATCGAGGTCCGCCCGACCGTGCGCGAACCCGACGGCCTGGCCATGTCCAGCCGCAACGCCCTGCTCGATCCTGACGAGCGCGAGCGCGCGCTCGCGCTCCCGGCCGCGTTGTGCGCGGCGTCCAAGCTGGCGAACACCGGCGAGGATTCGGCCGAGGCGCTGCTCCAGTCAGCCGCCGGCGCGATGTCCCGGTTCGGCGTGGAGCCCGAGTACGTGGCGATCGTCGATCCCGACACGTTCGATCCGCTGGAAGAGCTCGACCGGCCGGGACTGCTCGTGCTGGCTGCCCGCGTCGGTGAGGTCCGCCTGATCGACAACCTGATCCTCCACCCTCTTGCCGTCTCCGCCCCCCTCCCTCACCCAGGAAAGGCGATGATCACATGCAGCGCGTGATGCTGAAGTCCAAGATCCACCGGGCGACCGTCACTGATTGCGACCTGCACTACGTGGGTTCGATCACGATCGACCCGGACTTACTGGAGGCCGCCGACATCCTCGAGCACGAGCAGGTCCATGTGGTCAACATCGACAACGGGGCGCGCTTTGAGACCTACACGATCGCCGGCCAGCGAGGCTCTGGCGACATGAAGGTCAACGGCGCCGCGGCGCGACTGGTGCATCGCGGCGACACGATCATCGTCATCTCCTACGGCTCCTACGACCAGGCCGAGCTGTCCAGCTACGAGCCGCGCGTTGTCCACGTGCAGGCGCAGAGCAATCGCATCGTCACGATCGACGACGAGGTGGCGACCCTGCTGGCCTGAGCCTCAGTCAGACCCGCGAGCGTCAACCCCGAGCGTCAGAGAGGAACCCGACCCATGTCCAGCCACAGCACCGTCCCAGCCTCCGTTCCAGCCTCCGTCCAGGCCCCATCCGACCCCGGGCGCCTGCCGATGACGCTACCGTTGCTCGCCGAAAAGAAGCACCTTGGCGAACCGATCGTGATGGTCACCGCCTATGACTACCCGTCAGCCCGCGCCGCCGAGGCCGCGGGCGTCGATCTGGTGCTTGTGGGCGACTCGGCCGCGACGACCGTGCTCGGTTACAGCTCGACCACCCCGGTCGAGCTGGACGACATGCTCGTGCTCGCGCGCGCCGCGCGCCGCGGCCTGCGCACACCGCTGCTGATCGGCGACCTGCCGTTCGGCTCCTATGAGGTCTCAGACGAGCAGGCAATAACGAGCGCCCTGCGCATGGTCAAGGAGGCCAGCTGCGAGGCCGTCAAGCTCGAGGGCGGCGGACCGTCCTCGGTCAGCCGCGCGCGCGCGATCGTTCAAACCGGCATCCCCGTGATGGGCCACGTCGGCCTGACCCCCCAAACCGCGACCGCCCTCGGCGGCTGGAAGGCCCAGGGGCGCACCGCCGCCGCCGCCGCTCAGATCGGCGCGCAGGCGCTCGCCCTGCAGGAGGCGGGCTGCTTCGCGCTCGTGTTCGAGGCGATCCCCGCCGCGGTCGCGCAGGAGCTGATGGGAGCGATCGAGATCCCCGTGATCGGCATCGGCGCCGGACCCGCCACCGACGGGCAGGTGCTCGTGTTCCACGACCTGCTCGGCATCCGCGACGGCTTGGGGGCACGCTTTGTCAAGCGCTACGCCAACCTCCAAGAGGAGATGAACGCCGGCGTGTCCGCCTACGCGCAGGACGTGCGAGCGCGGCGCTACCCGGCACCCGAGCACACCTACTCGATCGACCCGGCTGAGCTGGCGCAGCTGCGCGCGCTGCTGGCGGCCTGACAGGTCTCACGCGACGCGACGCGGGAGCCGCGCATCGAACCGAGCCGGCCCGGCACACGGGTCGTCAACTGTCGTGGTCGTATTCGATGCGCCGCAGCGCCCGCGCGGGCGCGCCGGCGGCGACCGAGAACGGCTCGACGTCGCGCGTCACGACACTGTTGGCCCCGATCACACAGCGCTCGCCGATCTGCACCCCGCTGGTCACGACGACGTTCGCCCCCAGCCAGCAGTTGTCGCCGATCCGCGTTGGGCCCTTCGTCGCGAAGCCCTGCCACGGCACCGGCCGCCCGGGGTCGTCGTAGCGGTGGCTGGAGTCGCTGACGAAGCAGCCGTTGGCGAGCATGCAGTGATCGCCGATCTCCACCAATCGCTCGGCGGCGATCATCACGCCCATGTTCAAAAATGTGCCTTCGCCGATGCGCACGCGCGCGTCGCCCGGAGCGGTGATCCACACGTTGGGCTCGAGCAGCGTCCCCGCCCCCACCTGCAGGCGTCCCTCGCGCAGCGCCTCCAGCACATTGCCGTGCACCGGCCAGCGCACGAACGCTTCGCTGCGCATGAACCGCGCGTGGATGCGCGCCCGGTTCCACGGCAGCGAGTTGCGCTCATACCAGCGCCACTTCTGCATCCACAGCCGCGCCCTGCGCGCCGCGTCGCTGTCGTTCAAGCGGCGACCTTCGCGCGGGGCTTGCGTCGCCGGCCTGTGCCCGGCCCGGCGCCGTTGGCCGAGGCGCCGGCGAGCGGCAGCAGCCGCGCAAGAAACTCGCCCGTGTGCGAAGCCGGCTCGGCCGCCACCTCCTCCGGGGTGCCGGCGGCGATGACCAGGCCGCCCTCCTCTCCACCCTCCGGGCCCATGTCGATCAGCCGGTCCGCGCACTTGATCACGTCGAGGTTGTGCTCGATCACGACCACGCTGTTACCCGCGTCCACGAGCCGTCCGAGCACGTCCAGCAGGCGCTGCACGTCGGCGAAGTGCAATCCGGTCGTGGGCTCGTCGAGGATGTACAGGGTGCTGCCGGTCGCGACCTTCGAGAGCTCGGTCGCAAGCTTCACGCGCTGAGCCTCCCCGCCGGAGAGCGTCGTCGCGGGCTGGCCGAGCCGCACGTAGCCGAGGCCGACCGCGTGCAGCGTCTCCAACCGGCGGCGCACCTTGGGGATGTGCTGGAAGAACTCGAGCGCCTCCTCGACGGGCATGTCGAGCACGTCAGCGATCGAGCGGCCCTTGAACTTGACTTCGAGCGTCTCGCGGTTGTAGCGCTTGCCGTGGCACTGCTCGCACGGCACGTACACATCGGGCAGAAAGTGCATCTCGATCTTGATCTGCCCGTCCCCCTTGCACACCTCGCACCGTCCGCCCTTGACGTTGAACGAGAACCTGCCCGGCTTGTAGCCGCGCGCGCGCGCCTCCTGCGTCTTGGCGTACATGTCTCTGATCACGTCGAACAGGCCGGTGTAGGTGGCAGGGTTCGAGCGCGGGGTGCGCCCGATCGGGGACTGGTCGACGGCGATGATCTTGTCCAGTTGCTCCAGCCCGTGCATCGCGCGGTGGGCGCCGGCGCGCTGACGAGCGCGGTTCAGGCGGTTCGCGGCGGCCTTGTAGAGCACCTCGTTGACGAGCGTGCTCTTCCCCGAGCCCGAGACGCCCGTCACGCACGTGAGCACCCCGAGGGGGATGTGCACGTCGATGTCGCGCAGGTTGTTCTGGCTGGCTCCGACGATTTCCACATACCCGTTCGGCTTGCGCCGACGCGCCGGCGTCGGGACACTGAGCGCGCCGGACAGGTACTGCCCGGTCAGCGAGCCCTTCACGCGCTGGACCCGCGCGGCGGTGCCCTGCGCGACGATCCATCCCCCGTGCTCGCCCGCGCCCGGACCCAAATCCACGAGGTGGTCGGCCGCGCGCATCGTCTGCTCGTCGTGCTCGACCACGATCACCGTGTTGCCCAAGTCGCGCAACCGCCGCAGCGTTGAGATCAGCTTGGAGTTGTCGCGCTGATGCAACCCGATCGAGGGCTCGTCGAGGATGTACAGCACGCCCACCAGCGAGCTGCCGATCTGCGTCGCCAGCCGGATGCGCTGCGCCTCCCCGCCGGACAGCGTCGCGGCGGCGCGGTCCATCGACAGGTAGCCGATGCCGACGTTCTCGAGGAATTGCAACCGCTCTGAGATCTCGCGCAGGATCAATCGCGCGACGTGCCGGTCGGTCTCGGAGAGCTCGACCTGCGCCAGCCACTCCAGGGCACGACGGGCTGAGAGCGCGGTGAAGTCCTCGATTCGCGTGCCCGCCACGAGCACCGCGCGGGACTCCGCGCGCAACCGCGCCCCGCCGCACTCAGGGCAGGTGCGCAGCGACATGTACTGCTCGATCTTCTCTTTCGTCCCCTCCGACTCCGTCTCCCTATAGCGGCGCTGCAGGTTCGACACGATTCCCTCGAACCTGGTCGCATAGGAGCGCCGGCGGCCATAGCGGTTGCGATAGGAGATCTGCAACCGCTCGCCTTCGGTTCCGTACAGGAACAGGGCCTGGTCCTCCTGGGTCAGCTCCTCCCAGGGCGCGTCCAGGTTCACGCCGTAGCGCTCGGCGATCGCCTCGCCGACCTGCTCGTAGTAGTTGGACACGCTGTTCGCCCACGGCGCGATCGCCCCCTGCGCGATCGACAGCGACGGGTCGGGCACGAGCAGCTCGGGGTCGATCTCCATCTGCGAGCCCAGCCCAGTGCAGCGCTCGCACGCCCCGTGGGGCGAGTTGAACGAGAAGATCCTCGGCTCCAGCTCGATCAGCGACGGCCCGTGCTCGGGACAGGCGAAGCGCTCGGAGAACGTGTACACCGTCCCCGCCGGCGGCACTTCTCCCGGGACGATCTGCGCCGAGGCGGCACGCACCCCCTTGGCGCCGGTCGCTCGTTTGCGTCCCCGCGACCGTGACTCTTCAGCTCCCTCGGTCGAGGCTTCACGACCCTTCCCCCCCTCGCCAACCCCCCCGACAATCTCAATCTCGACCAGTCCCTCTGCCCGTCCGACCGCGGTCTCGATCGAATCGGCCAGCCGCTTGCGCAGGTCGTGGCGCATCACGAGGCGGTCGACCACCACCGAGATGTCGTGCTTGTAGCGCTTGTCGAGCACGATCGACTCCTCCAGCATGCGCACGCGATCGTCGATCTTCACGCGCTGGAACCCGTCCGCGCGCAGCTCGTCCAGCAGCTTGCCGTACTCGCCCTTGCGCCCTCGGACCAAGGGCGCCATCACCATGAACCGCGTGCCCTCGCCCAGCTCCATCGCCTGGTCGATGATCTGCTCCGCCGACTGCCCCACGATCGGCCGGCCGCAGATCGGGCAGTGCGGCTTGCCCACGCGCGACCACAGCAGTCTGAGGTAGTCGTAGATCTCGGTCACCGTCCCCACGGTCGAGCGCGGGTTGCGCGAGGTCGTCTTCTGGTCGATCGATATCGCCGGGCTCAGCCCCTCGATCGAATCGACGTCGGGCTTGTCCATCTGGCCTAAGAACTGCCTCGCGTACGCCGACAGCGACTCGACGTAGCGTCTTTGCCCCTCGGCGTAGATCGTGTCGAACGCGAGGCTCGACTTGCCCGAGCCCGACAATCCCGTGATCACCACCAGGGCGTCGCGCGGCAGGGTCAGCGAGATGTCTTTGAGGTTGTGCTCTCTGGCGCCGCTGACGACGATCTGGTTGCTCGAGGCCATTCGCCGGCTATTGTAGTGAGGCGAACAGACGTTCGGTTGAGCTGGGCTCGGAGCGTCGTCGGGTGGAGGTCGTCGGATGGAGTTCGTGCGACCGGGCTACGGCGCCAGGCAGCAGCCGCTCAGTCGCTGCAGCTCGGCGAACAGCGATGCGACATCGAGGTCCGGTACGCCCTCCACGGGGGAAGGAACCGAGGCACCGATCCCGTAGACCTCACAGCGGTTGTAGCCTTGCCGGCCCGGGTCACTGTAGACCTCAATCGCGCGATCGGGGACATCGACGAGCCAGTATGTGGATACCGGAGCCCCCGCGTACATGTCAGCCTTCTCGCCACGGTCCACCTTATGCGAGGTCACCGCGACCTCTACCGCGAGCAGCGCGATACGCGGATGGCGACCACGAGGTGGCTGTCTCTCGCTAAGAAGAAGGTCCGGTTCGGGTAGCGCTCCCCATCTGGTTTCCAGCGGGAGCTGCACGCGCAGCCGCGCGGAGGCATGTGCAAGATGCTTGGTTAGCAGCTCAATGACCTCCGCGTGCTCGGGACTGTGGGGGCTCACCTCGACCAGCAATCCGTCCAGCAGCTCGAGCCGCCGACCATCCAGCGCACCCGACGCGACCATCCGTTCATAGGTCCCCACGTCGAGCCGGTGAATCGCGTCCTCGCGGTGGGGCCACTTGTTGATGAGCAGCCCTTCGAGCAGTTCGACCTCCACGCCTTCCAGGGCGCCCGTCTCGACCAGTCGGTTGTACGTCCCGACGTCCATCCGGTAGAGCGGGAGCGAGGAGTCGCTCGGAGCGAGATGCGCCGCCTCTGTAGCCATGATGAGCTCATTGTGGCAGGCGAGGATACGGACCGCCTGCGACGGCTCTGTCGGGTCCTACCCCTCGATCGCCGCGTACACCTCGTCCAGCAGCTTCCCCCGGTCGGCTACCTCGTAGTTCTCGGCCAGGTAGCGGTCGGTCTCCTCGCGCGAGTCGCCGTTCAGAGCCATGTTCAGGGCCACCAGCCGCGCGCCGTCCAGGTCGCCGTTCTCGGCGGCGGACCGCTCCGGCGGAGATACCGGTGCGAGTGACGGCGCTGGTGTTGCCGTGGGAGGCGCTGACGGGAATGAGGCTGGTGAGGTCTGAACGGGTTGTGGTGGTGGTTGAGGAGGAGAAGACGCGGCATCCTTCACCCCGGCGACCGGCGGCGCGGGCACATCCGGCGGACGTAGTGGCGCGTCGATCCCCGGCGGCGCCGTCTGCTCGGTGGCGACCGCCGACACCATGTCCGTGTCCGCCCCCGACGCCCGCCCCGACGCCGCGTCATACAGCTCGCCCATGTTCGTCTCCACCGCCGCCAGATCGCCCGCCAGCCGGGTCGCGCCCGCGCGCAGGCCGTCCACGAGCGCGCTGGTCTCGACGTCCAGCGATTGCACGCGCTCCAGCAGCGTGGCGGTCGCCCGGCCGACAGCCGCGACGTGCGCCTGGGCCTGCGCGATCGCGTCCGCGCGCGTGTTCTCGGCGTCCTGAGCTGCGTGGGCGCGCGTGCTTTCGGCGCCGGCCTGCGCGTCGCTCTCGATCTCCGCCGCGGCGACCTCGGCGGCGGCCACGATCGCCTGCACCTGGCTTCCCGCGCTCGCCGCCAGCGAGTCCGGTCCGGGCGCCGCCGCCGCGCGCTTGAGCTCCTCGATCTCGCCGGCCAGCGCCCGCAGGTGCGCGTCCACGGCGGCGGGATCGTACCCGCGCCGGCTGATCGGAAAGTCCCGCCGTTCGATGCTCTGGCTGTCCAGCTCCACTTCGATCGAAGCCTAGCGGACGTTCCGGCCGGCGAGTACAGGGTCCACCCAATCGATCGCCCCGACCCGATGGGGATGCCACGCCTCGGTTCGCCGGGCCGCTTGCTACTTCCTGCTGCGCGCCAGCTCGCCCGACGTGCCGTACTTCCGGCGGGCCTTTGCCTTACACGCCGCCCGCCTGTTCTTCGGCTTCTTCTCGCACGCTTTCAGCGCCTTCGCCAGCTTCTGCTCCCTGGTCGGCGGCCCTAGATCGGCCGGCCTCCAGACCTGGACACCCGAAATCTCGATGCCCGGTGTCGGCGAGGACGCGGGCGAAGAGCCTCCCGACCCGGCGGGCTGTTCGCCGCTGCTGGAATCCCCGGGCTGGCCGGCGCCGGAGGGGGTCGAAGTCGTGGTGCCGGTGAGCGGTTCGACCCCTTCTTCGAATGTGGTCAATGTCTGAGCAGAGCTTTCTGTTGTGCCCGCGGAGCTCGTCGCGCTCACCGAGTAGGTGTAGGTGCCCCCTGGCTCCAGGGTCACCCCGGCGCTGTTCAGGTCGAGACTCACGCTCTGATCGATGAAGGAGCCGAGCAGCAGCCCGCTCGGCAGTGGATAGTTGATCACGACGAGACACTCGCCCCTACCTCCACAAATGGACGAGAGCTTGAACTGGTAGAGTGCCGGCAGGCCCTCGGTGTCGATCTGTGCTTCGAGCGTCGCGTCGGTCGGGGTGATGTTCGAGACGGACTCGCTTTCGATCGAGGGTCCGCCGGACGGGCCGTAGGTGAACTCATCGCCCGGACTTGTGGCACTCACGCCCTGTGCCGTTTCCACCGTCACATCGACCGTGCCGGCTTCATACGGCGGACTTTCGACGACCAGCGTCCTGTAGGGCATGATTTCGCACTCTCCGCCACATTCCTCTTCGATGATCTTTCCTTCGACCGTGCCGAAGTGCACCGACCGCGCGTTTTCAAGGGGTTCGCCGTGGATGATGACTCGCGTCCCGCCGGATGTCGGTCCGTGGTTGGGTTCGAGACCGGCGATCACGGGCGCATTGCCCGAGAGCGTCTTGAAGCTCTGCTGGGTGCCTTCCCAACCACCGGCGGGAACTTTGCCGTCCGCGTTGGAGGCGGACACCGAATACTCGTACCATGTGCCAGCGTGCAGCGTCACACCGGCGCTTTTGAGGTCGAGGCCGACGGTCTGCTCTCCAGATCCGGCGAGGATGCTCCCGCCCGGCAAGGCCCAGACACTGATCGCGAAGCAAGGACCAATGATCGGCCATTCGCTTTGACAAGCAGGGGAGGTCAGATGGAATTCGTAGGTCGTTTCCAGCCTGTTCGGGCTTATCTGCGCTTCCAGCGTCGCATCGTGTTGGGTGATGCCCGACACGGAGACACTGTCGATCGTGGGTGGCCCCAACGCCAGGGCTGACCCGGAGAACACGAGCAACGTCAGGGCGACGGCCGTCGTCGCCGCCAGAACGAGCGCGCGCCCGCCCACAAGCAAGCTGGCGATTCGCTGTGCTGTCCTCATACGACGGGCATCTCCTCGACCATCCCGCTGATGTGTCGCTCGGGAGTGTACAGCCGACCGCTGGGCAAATCAATCCCTCCTGACCGACATTCACCGCATGTTCACTCACCTGCCTGCCCGTCCGCCCGAGTGAGCCTCAGGCCACCTCGCCCGCGGGCTCACCTTCCGCCGCCGCCTCATCGCCTTCATTGGCCCGAATCTCCCGCAGATCCCGCCGCAGCTCGCGCAGCTCGTCGCGCAGCTGGGCGGCGTACTCGAAGCGCAGGTCCTCGGCGGCCGCGCTCATCTCCTCCTCGAGCTCGACGACCATCCGCTCCAGCTCGTGCGTGGGCATCTCCCTGGTCTTGGCCCTGCGCTCGGCCGCGCGCCGGCGGCTGCCGCGGGGAATCTTCGAGTCGGCCTGCAAAAACTCGGCTATGTCGGAGATGCCCTTGACGATCGTCGCGGCCGTGATCCCGTGCTCGACGTTGTAGGCGAGCTGGATCTCCCGCCGGCGCTCGGTCTCGTCGAGCGCCGCGCGCATCGCCCGGGTCTCCTTGTCGGCGTACATCAATACGGTCCCCTCGACGTTGCGCGCCGCCCGGCCGATCGTCTGGATCAGCGAGGTCTCCCCGCGCAAAAACCCCTCCTTGTCGGCGTCGAGGATCGCCACCAGCGAAACCTCCGGCAGGTCGAGGCCCTCGCGCAGCAGGTTCACGCCGACGAGCACGTCGTACTCGCCGAGGCGCAGGTCGCGGATGATCTGGATGCGCTCGAGCGTGTCGATCTCCGAGTGCAGGTACCGCGTCTTGAAGCCCATCTCCAGCAGGTACTGCGACAGGTCCTCTGACATCTTCTTGGTCAGCGTCGTCACCAGCACGCGCTCGTCGCGGTCCACGCGCGCGCGGACCTCGTTCATCAGATCGTCGATCTGGTTCTTTGTCTCGCGCACCTCCACCACCGGATCGACGATCCCCGTCGGGCGCACGATCTGCTCGACTACGCGGCCTGAGCGCGTGCGCTCGTACTCGCCGGGGGTGGCCGAGACGAACATCAGCTGCGGGGTGATCGACAAAAACTCTTCGAACGTCTGCGGGCGGTTGTCCAGCGCGCTCGGCAACCTGAACCCGTAGTCCACGAGCGTCTGCTTGCGCGATCTGTCCCCCTCGAACATGCCCCCGATCTGCGGCACGGTCTGGTGGGACTCGTCGATGAAGCAGACAAAGTCCTTGGGGAAGTAGTCGATCAGGCAGTACGGCCGCTCGCCCGGCCTGCGCTGATCGAGGATGCGCGAGTAGTTCTCGATCCCCGAGCAGAACCCCATCTCGCGCAGCATCTCCATGTCGTACTGCGTGCGCTGGCGCAGCCTGTGAGACTCCAACATCTTGCCGTCTGACTCCAGTTGCGCGCAGCGCTCGTTCAGCTCGCGCCCGATCGCCTCGACGGCCGCTTCGACCGTGCCCTCGCGCACGTTGTAGTGCGTCGCCGGCCAGATCGCCACGTGCTCGAGATCCTCCTCGATCAGCTCTCCCGTCAGCGGGTCGAACTGCTGCAACCGCTCGATCTCATCGCCGAACATGCTCGCCCGAAACGCCGCCGTCTCGGCGTAGGCCGGCCATATCTCCAGCGTCTCTCCCTTCACTCTGAACGTCCCGCGCGCGAGCACCGTGTCGTTGCGCGTGTACTGGATCGAGACCAGTTTGCGCAGCAGCCTATCCCGGTCGATCGTCTCGCCGCGCTTGAGTATCTGCATGTTCATCTCATACACCTCCGGCGAGCCCAACCCGTAGATGCACGACACCGACGCGACCACGATCACGTCCCTGCGCGCGAACACCGCCGCAGTCGCGGCGTGCCGCAGGCGATCGACCTCCTGGTTGATCGCCGAGTCCTTCTCGATGTACAGGTCCCGGCTGGGAACGTACGCCTCGGGCTGGTAGTAGTCGTAGTAGGAGACGAAGTACTCGACCGCGTTCTCGGGAAAGAACGTCCTGAACTCGTTGCACAGCTGCGCCGCCAGCGTCTTGTTGTGCGCGATCACGAGCGTCGGGCGCTGCACCGCCTCGATCGTCGCGGCCATCGTCATCGTCTTGCCGGTGCCCGTAGCGCCGAGCAGCGTCTGAAAGCGCTCGCCGGCCCGAACGCCCTCGGCGAGGGACTCGATCGCCTTGGGCTGGTCGGCAGTGGGCGTGAACGCGGCGTCGAGCTTGAAGTCGGGCATAGACATCTACCGTAGCGAGGAGCCCGTCCTTATATATATGAGATTGACCACGGCGCATGCGCCGTGGTCGGCGGGGCCGCATGCGGCCCCGCCTGGAGCCGCGCATGCGCGGCTCCTCAGCTGGCGCATGCGCCAGCTGCAGGGCAAGCCGCATGCGGCTTGCCCCCGGACGGTGCATGCACCGTCCGGCCTGACGGCACATGTGCCGTCAGGGGGGGCGCAGCCCCCCCTTTATGGATAAGTCATCCCAGGCCCAACTGGCGCGCATACAGCGCCCGGTATTCCCTCTGCGCCGCCAGCACCCTGCGCACGTACGCGCGCGTCTGGGCGAACGGGATTTCATCGACGCTCAAGCTCTTGCCTTCCCCGCGCGCCTTGGCCACCCATTCGTCGACGTTCGTGATCCCCGCGTTGTATGCCGCCACCGCCAGCGTCTCGTCACCCTTGTAGTGGTTGAGCAGATAGCGCAGGTAGTAGCTGCCGTACGCCACGTTGATCGACGGCGTGCCCAGGTCCCCGACCGTGAATTTGTAGCCCCCCGACAGCTTCGCCAGGAACTTCGCGGTCGCCGGCTCGATCTGCATCAGACCCTCCGCCCCCGCCGGCGAGGCACGCGGGTCGAACTTCGTCTCGGCGTAGATCACCGCGGCGATCAGCGCCGGGTCCAGGTGCTTGTCCGCGGCCTGTTCGCGGATGATCTGTTCGTTATCCAGCGGCAGCGCCAGCGTGCGCACGTCGTGGTCGAGACTCGGGCCGACGGCGACCGCCAGCGCGGCGATCGCCACCAACAACATGGCGAGCGCGGCGAGTGTCCGCCGGCGGCGACGCGCCACGTTCATCCTCTCAGCTTCTCAACCACATCCGACAGCTGTGCCTGAAGGTCCGCCTCGCTGCCATCGTTTCCCACCACGAACGTCGCCCTCCTCGCCTTCTCATCCTGAGACAGCTGACGTCCCACACGCGCCTCTTCCAGAGTATGACCCCTCTTCGCGGCGCGCTCTGAGCGCACGTGCTCATCGGTGATGACCGCGATCGTCGCGTCGTAGAGCCCCTCCATCCCCGCCTCGAACAGCAGCGGCACCTCGACCACCGCCGCGCGCGGCGCCGGAGAGCGCGCGCGGATCTCCGCCAGCCACGCGGCGACCCGTTCGCCGACCAGCGGCCACAGCACGCCCTCGAGCCACGCTCGATCCTCGGCGTCGGCGAACACGCGGGCGGCCACCGCCGAGCGGTCGACCACGCCGCCGGGCGCGACCTGCTCGCCGAAGCGCTCGACGACCGCGTCGCGCAGGCGCGCGCCCGCATACAGCTCGTGCACTACCGCGTCACTGGAGAGCACCGCCGCCCCCAGGCGCTCCAGCGCGGCCAGAGCCGTTGACTTGCCAGCGCCCATGCCGCCCGTCAGACCGACGAGCGGAACCTTCGAGGTCATCCGCCCGACCTGCCCGACTGCCCGGCGCCGTCCGCGACCCTCGGGCGGACTTCAGTCCTGCGCCGGCTCGCCGGCGACCGATTGAAGATCGGCCGGCAACTCCCCCGCGTCGGCGCCGTTCGCGGACGCGTCGGAAGCCGGCGCGGCCTCGTCGGTGGTCTCCTCGGGCGCCTGCACGGCGGCCGGCTCATCCTCTGCGACCGACTCATCCGTGGTGGTGGCGGCGGGCGGGTCCTCGACGGCGGCGGGCTCGTCTTCGGCAAGGGGAATGTCGGTGGGGAGCTCTCCGCAACAGCCTCTTCGCCGGGGGTCCGCTCGGCGGAGGTCTCTTCGGTCGGGATCTCCTCGGCGACGGGCGCGTCTGCGGTCGTGGGGGGCTCCTCCACGGGCGTCTCAGCCTCCGTGGCGAGCGCTGTCGCCGCCTCGCCCTCCGATGACGCCGTCTCCGCCGCGGGCTCGCCCTCGGTGTCCATCGCGCCCTCGACAGTCTCGGTGAGCGTCGTGGGGGCCACGCCGTCGGCCTCCGCCTGCGCCGCGGAATCATCGACCTCCGCCGCGGGGGCGTCGGGGCGGGAGACCGGCAGGATCTGATCCTCGATCCGCTTGGCCGACAGCGACAGGCGGCGGCGCTCGGAGTCGATCTCGAGGATCTGCACGCGGATCGCGTCGCCCGGGTGGACGATCTCACGCGGGCTTTCGACGTGGTGGCCGGCCAGCTCGGAGATGTGCACCAGGCCCTCGACGCCGTCCAGTATCTCCACGAACGCGCCGAAGGTGACGACCTTCGTGACCACGCCCTCGAGCTCGTCGCCCACGTTGTATGTGTCCACGATCCGCTGCCACGGATCCTCCTGGGTCTGCTTGAGCCCCAGCGAGATGCGCTGGCGGTCGCGGTCGATGTCGAGCACCTTGACCTTGACGGTGTCGCCGATCGTGAGGATCTCACTCGGATGGTTGACGTGCGACCACGACAGCTCGGAGATGTGGATCAGCCCGTCGATCCCGTCTAGGTCCACGAACGCGCCGAAGTCGACGATGTTCGAGATCTGCCCCTCCACGACCAGACCGGGCTGCAGGCGGTCGAGGATCAGCTGGCGGACCTCCTTGCGCTCCTCCTCCAGCACCGCGCGGCGCGACAGGACGACGTTGTTGCGCGAGCGGTTGAGCTCGATCACCTTCGTCTCGATCTTCGTGCCCATGTACTCGTCGAGGTTCGGCACGCGCCGGATGTCCACGAGCGAGGCGGGCAAAAAGCCGCGCACACCCAGGTCGATGATCAGCCCGCCCTTGACGACCTCGATGACCGTACCCTCCACGGGCTCGCCCGACTCCGCGGCGGTTTCAATGCGCCGCCAGGCTTTCTCGAAGCGGGCGCGCTTCTTGGACATGATCAAACGCCCGTCCTGGTCCTCCTTGGTCAGGACGATCGCGTCGACCTCCTCGCCCTGATGCACCTCATCGTGGGGATCGACCGACTTGCGGATCGACAGCTCGTTGGCGGGGATGACGCCCTCGGACTTGTAGCCGATGTCGACCAGCACCTCGTCCTTGTCGATCCGCACGACGTGGCCGGTGACGACCTCGCCCTCCTCGATGTCGCGGAATGTGGCGTCGTAGTTGGGGACGATCTGCCCGTCCACCTCGAGCAGCAGTCCATTGGACCCCGCGACCACATGGGCCTGGGGATTCTCGATCAGGGTTTGCACCGGTCGAAGCGTAGCGCAGCCGTATCATTTGGGCAGATGCCGCGACGAGCGACCAAGCGGGGGGCCGAGCGCACCCCGCTGCAGGCGCGCCAAGACTGCGACGTGCTGGTGTGCGGCGCGTCGTTTGCGGGTCTCGCGGTGACACGCGAGCTGGCAGGCTCGGGCATGCGCGTGCTGATGCTCGACCGCTACGAGATCGGCGAGCGCCAGACCTCGGCCTGCGCGATGCCAACGGTGTGGATGGAAGCGATGAATCTGATGGGCGCGCTGCGCCAGACATTCGACTCGCTGCTCGTTCATACGCGCGCGCGAACGTCGCGCTGGCGGCTGCCGTGGTCGTTTGCGACGTTCGACTATCGCGAGCTGTGCGCCCTGCTCTACGAGCAGGCCGACGTCGCCGAGACAGAGTTCGAGACGGCCACGGTCACCGGTCGCGACGGGTTGACCGTGCACACCGATCGCGGCGAGTTGACCGCACCACTCGTCATCGACGCGCTCGGCTGGCGCCGGGTGCTGTCCAACGCGACCGCGATCCAACCCCCGAACGCGCCGCTGTCGCGAGGCCTGGAGGTCCACCCGACCGGCGCCGGCGATGAGCTGGAGCTGTGGATCGACCACCGCTACGTGCGCGCCGGGTACGCCTGGAGCTTTCCTGCGCGCGACGAGGTCCGGATCGGGGCGGGCTCGTTCTGGCCCGCCAACCACGTCAAGGAGCCGACGGTCAGGCTGGCGGACGAGAAGGGATTGCCGCCCGAGGGATATCAGGGCAACTGGATTCCCCACGAGTTGCGCGCCGCTGTCGAGGACGGCGTGTTCTTCGCCGGCGACTCCGCCGGGCACTGCCTGCCGCTGACCGCCGAGGGCATTCGCACGGCGCTGTACTTCGGCCTGGCGTGCGCGCGCGAGCTGCGCTCGGTTCACGAGGGCCAGATCACCCGCGGGCAGGCACTCGCCCGCTATGGCGCGTTCTCGGACCGGCACGCGCGCAAATACGCGTGGCTATTGCGCGTGCAGCGGGCGATCGGGCAGCTCACGCCCACGCGCGCACCTGCGCTGCTCTCCCACGCTCTGGAGTCGCGCCGGTTCGCGCGCTGGGCGTTCACGCATTACCTCGACATCACCCCACCGTCGTTCGCGCAGACCGGCTCACCTGGCCCGGGCTATGCCACGCGGCGCAGCGCGGGGCGACTCGTGCGGGCAGCCTGAAGCGCGAGCTTGCCGGCCTCGAGCGCGCTGGCCCAGGCGACTTCGGCCAGGAGGCCGGGCGCGGCGACCATGTCGCCGGCGAGGAACACGCCGTCGCCACGATCGACGGCGGGCCGGTCCTGCCAGGTGCTGCCCGGAAGATCGAGCGCGCCGGAGCGTCCATCCATCACCTGCCGGCGACGCCAGGTCTCACGCTCGCGCCAGCCGGAGAAGGACTGGTCGATCAGCCGCTCGAGGCGCATATGCGCCTCGTCGGCACTCTCGCTGGGACGGATCGGCATCTGGGCCTGGATCAGCTCGTGGCCCTTCGGCGCGATCTTGCCGTCGGTGGAGGAGTAGCGACCGATCCAGCCCGATTCGTCGAGGTCCGAGACGATCCAGGGATCGCCGCGGCGATGGCCAAGACCGACGTCGAGGCAGACGGTGCGACCGCTCAGTCCGTTCAGCGGCTCGCCGCCCAAGAGCTCGCTCGCCTGCTGCAGCTCGGTGGCCACGATCACGGGCGGCTCGGGCAGGGCGTCAACGCGCATGCCGGTGTGAACCTCGACGCCGAGCTCGCCCAGCCTATGCTCCAGCGGGGCCACCACCGCGCTCCAGCCTCCGCTCGCGTAGCGGACCATGGTCTTGGGCGGCGCGGTCGAGAGGAACAGGCGCACCGTGCGCTCCCAGACGAACGCCGCGGAGAGCTCGCCGGGGTCGTGGTGGAAGGTGTAGACGCCGGCGGCCGAAGAGAGCATCGCGGCGGTGCGCGCGTCTGTGTGGCTCTCGGCCCAGCCGCGGAAGTCGAGCTCTACCGGCGCCTGGCGGCCGCGCAGGCGAAGGACCGCGGGCATGGTCGCCACCGGCGGCGTGCGCTGCACGGCGCCCTGCCAGCGAAACCGCGCGCCGCCGAGGGGCGGTCTTACGTGCTCGGGCAGCAGGCCACGCTCGGCGAGCCAGCGCCACATGGCGCCGTCACTGTAGAGGGCATGCGGTCCCAGGTTGGCTCTGTAGGGGCCGTCCATGCTGCGCGCGCGCCCGCCCAACGTGTCGTGAGCCTCCAGCAGCACCACCTCCGCTCCCTCCTCGGCACAGGCAATCGCGGCCGTCAGTCCTGCGAGGCCGCCTCCCACAACGTTGATCCTGCTCATTGTGTCCTCCAAGGTCGGGTGATGTGCCAGCAACGGTAGATCGAAACTGGCTCTCTGTAAAGTTCCAGTTGTGATGTCTTCAAGAGGGCCAGTTGCGGGATCGCAGGGCGGCCAGCAGGGCCCGGAGCTGCTCGTCGAGCTGGACCACTCGGCCGAGCTGTCGCTGCACGAGCAGATCGTGCGCTCGATCCGCGAGGGGATCCGCACAGGGCGGCTAGCCGCCGGAATGAACATGCCCTCGACCCGCGGCCTCGCGGCCGAGCTGAACGTCTCGCGCGGCGTCGTCACGGAGGCCTACGGACAGCTCGCGGCGGAGGGCTACCTGACCACCAGCCAGGGCGCCCCGGTGCGCGTCAGCACCGCCCCGCGGACCTCCGTCCCGCGCAAGCCCGCGCGCTCGCTGCTGCCGAGCTTCCCGTATCACTTCCACCCGGGGCTGCCCGACCTCGCGGGCTTTCCGCGCAACCGCTGGCTGCGCTCGCTGCGCGCGGCGCTGCGCGAGTCTCCGCTCGACGCGCTCGGCTACGGCGACCCACGTGGGTTGCCCGGCCTGCGCGAGGCGCTCGCCGACTACCTGGGCCGCGTGCGCGGCGTGGCAGCCGACACCGAGCAGATGATGATCTGCACCGGCTTCATGCAGGGCTTCTCACTGGCGTGCTGCGCGCTGCGCAGCCACGGCGTGAATGCGATCGCGCTCGAGGACCCCGGCTGGCACGTGCATCGGCTGATCGCCGAGCAGGCAGGACTGGAAGTGACGCCGATCCCCGTCGATGTCCACGGCCTGCTCGTGGACGAGCTCGTGCGCCGCGACGCCGGCGCGGTGGTCGTCACCTCCGCGCACCAGTTCCCCACAGGAGCGGTGCTCAGCCCGGCCCGCCGCGCCGAGCTGATCGAGTGGGCCGAGCGCGAAGAGCGACTGATCGTCGAGGACGACTTCGACGCCGAGTACCGCTACGACCGCATGGCGGTGGGCGCCCTGCAGGGTCTCGCCCCGGAGCGGGTCCTCTATATAGGCTCCTCCAGCAAGCGCCTGGCGCCAGGCATGCGCCTCGGTTGGATGCTGATGCCGGCCTGGCTGGCGTGGCAGCTGTCGGCCGCGAAGGCGATCGAGGACGGAGGCTCGGAGACGATCGGTCAGTTGGCGCTCTGCGACTTCATCGCCCGCGGCGAGCTTGACCGCCATGTGCGGCGTATGCGGCTGCGCTACGCGCACCGCCGCGCCGCGCTGCTGGATGCGCTGGGACGCTGGCTGCCGGATGCCCGCCCGAGCGGAGCCGGGGGCGCGGCGGGGCTGTTCGAGCTGGCGATGCTGCCGGAGGAGGCGGACGAGCACGCGCTCGTGCGGGCGGCGGCCGCGCGCGGGGTCGGCGTCGAGGGTCTCTCCCTGCACCGCTTTCTGCCCGGCGGCTCCCCCGGCGTCCTGCTCGGCTACGGCAACCTGCCAGAGCCCGCGATCGAGCAGGGGACCAGGCTGCTCGGGGAGGCCTATGCGGAGGTGTCTCGGGGAGCTGGCTGAACTGCCCCGGCCGCCCATCTGCACGGCAGGCCCCGCCGACGCCACCGCCCGGCAGCCACCTACCACAGCACGGGCACGTCGTAAGCTCGCAGGCGCGCGTCCGAGCTCAGGATCGCCATGCCCTCGACCTGCGCTTGGGCGACGAGCAGGCGATCGAAGGGATCTTCGTGATGCAGCGGCAGATCGGCCACCTGCCTGGCATGCTTGTCGGTCACGGGCAAGCCGCGCACTCCCTGTCGATACAGCACCTCATAAAACCCCGCCGGCATGTCGAGCTTGCCCAGGCCGTGCTTGATTGCCACCTCCCACACCGACACTGCGCTGAGCCTGCGCTCCGTCCTGTCGTCTTCGATCAGCGTGCGAGCGGCAACCGACAGGCGCCGATCTCCTTCGAGAAACCAGAGCGCGGCGTGCGTATCGACTATGAGCACAGCGGGTCGTCTGGGTCCTCACCGGCGAAGGCCCTCAGAATCTCCTCCGGCAGGTCGTCAAAGTCGTCCGACAGGTTGATCTTCCCTTTGAGCGAGCCGTAGAGGCTGACACGTGTTCCCGACGACGGCGCCACCGGCTCCAGCTTGACGACCGGCTCGCCCCGGCGCGTGATCACAACCTCCTCGCCGGACCGCGCCGCATCGACCAGCCGCGAGAGCGTCGTCTTAGCCTCGTGCATACCCACACTGATCGCCATCGCCCGATCTTAGCAGCTTCTAGCTAGCCTAGCTAGCGTGCTCGCGAACGACAGCCCGGCCCGCCTACTTCGCCTCCAGCCAGTTGGCACCCACGCCGACGTCGACCGCCATCGCCGGCTCGTGCTCCCACACGCTGCACATCTCGCGCTCGATCAGCTCCTTCGCGGCGTCCACCTCGCCGGGCGGGCCCTCGAACAGGAGCTCGTCGTGGATCGTCAGGATCAGGCTCGTTGCGAGACCCTGCGCGGCGAGCGCTGAGTGGCAGCGGACCATCGCCAGCTTGATGATGTCCGCGGCGGTGCCCTGGATGACGGTGTTGACGGCCAACCGCTCGCCGAGGGTGCGCACCTGGTAGTTGCGCGCGCGCAGCTCGGGGATCTGGCGTCGGCGCCCCCACAGGGTCGTGACGTGACCCTCCTCACGCGCCCGCACGATCGTGCGCTCGATGAACGATGCGACCTGCGGAAACCGCTGCAGGTAGGCCTCGATGAACTCGTGGGCCTCCTCGCGCGGAATGTTCAAGCGGTCGGCGAGACCGTAGTCGGACAGGCCGTAGATGATGCCGTAGTTGATCATCTTCGACTTGGAGCGCATCCCCGGATCGATGTCCTCCGGGGCGACCCCGAACACTTGCGAGGCGGTGGCGGTGTGCACGTCCTCTCCGTGTCTGAATATCTCCTTCAAGGCCAAGTCGTCAGCCGCGTGGGCGAGCACGCGCAGCTCGATCTGGGAGTAGTCCGCGGAGATCAGAACCCCGCCGGGGGAGGCCTCGAAGCAGCCGCGGATCTCGCGCCCGAGCTCGGTCCGGATCGGGACGTTTTGCATGTTCGGGTTGGTGCTCGACAGCCGCCCGGTCTGGGCGACGGTCTGAAGGAAGGTCGTGTGGATGCGCGAGTCGGAGTCGGCCTGTTCGGGGAGCACGTCGAAGTAGGTCTTGATCAACGTGCTCAGCTCACGCCAGCGCTCGATCCGCGGGACGATCGCGTGCTCGGAGCGGATCGCCTGCAGCACCCGCGCGTCGGTCGAGTAGCCGGTCTTGCCGCGGCGCTTGCGCGACAGACCGAGCTTCTCGAACAGGACCTCCCCCAGCTGCTGCGGCGAGGCGATCAAAAACTCCTCGCCGGCGAGCGCGAAGATTTCCCCTTCGAGCTCGAGTATCTCCTCGCGCACGCGCCCGGTGATCTCCTGAAGGCGCTCGAGGTTCAGGCGCACCCCGATCGACTCCATCGCCCGCAGCACCGGCACGAGCGGCAGCTCTATCTCGGCCATGATCCGCTGAAGGCCGCGCTCTGCGATCTGCTCGTGCTGGGAGGCGGCGAGCGCGCCGAGCAGGACCGCCTCGCAAGCCAGCGGATCATCGGCCTCGCAGCGCAGGCCGCGCTCTTCGCACAGCTCCGCGAATGGATAGGAGCGTCGCGCGGGCTCCAGCAGATAGGCGCCGAGCAGCGTGTCGTGGACGAGCGGATCGGGGATCGAGCGCAGGGCTTTGGCGTCGTGCACGACGACGGGGCGCCCGGCGCACGCGGCGACGATCTCCTCAGGACCTTCGCAATCGCCAGCGAGCACCTCGATTGAAGAGGACTTCGCTTTGGCGGAGCGGGACTGGGCGGAGTCCGCGCCCACATCCACACCCACGGGGGCGACGGCGAAGCGCCATCCCGACCCCTCGGCGAACAGCGCCCCCTCGGGCGGCTCGATCGCGCTGACCACCACGCACAGCACCTCCCCAATGGCGAACCCGGCGATGTCCGCACCCGCGCCGGAATGCACGCGCGCGCGCAGCCTGACCTCGGTCGCCGGCGTGCCAGCCACCGCCGCGAGCTCCTCCTCACCGAGCGCCTCCTCCAGGCGGCGCAACGGGTCGCGCAGCTCGTACTCGCGAAAGACTTCGCGCACACGCGAGCGGTCCGGCTCGCGCACCGCCTCGGCGGCTACGTCGAACTCGACCACGACGTCGCGCTGGACCGTCGCCAGGCGCTTGGACACCCGCGCGTCCTCGACGTGCTCGAGCAGATTCTGTTTGCGCTTGGCCCCTTTGATGTCGTCGATGTGCGCGAGCACGTCCTCGAGCGAGCCGAAGCTCTGGATCAGCTCGCTGGCGGTCTTATCGCCGATGCCCGGGACGCCCGGGATGTTGTCCGAGGTGTCGCCCTTCAGGCCGTAGAAGTCGGGGATCAGCTCCGGAGAGATGCCGTAGCGGTCGATCACCGCCTGGCGGTCGTAGATCTTCGTGTCGGTGATCCCCCGCGCCGTGGCCATCACCTTGACCAGACCGCGATCGTCGATCAACTGGAAGACGTCGCGGTCGCCGGTCACGATCATCACAGACACCGGCGGGCTGGCCTTCAGCGCGCGATCGGTGAGCGAGGCGATGACGTCGTCGGCCTCGTAGCCCTCGACGCGGACGTTGCTGTAGCCGAACGCCTCCACCAGCGGTTCCATCGCCGGCCACTGCTGCTTGAGCAGATCAGGGCGCGAGCGACGCTGCGCCTTGTAGTCGGCGAACAGCTCCGCACGCCCGGAGGTGCCTGCGTCCCACGCCACGACGGTCGGCTGCACGCCGTACTCGGTGACGATCTTGACGAGCATCGAGGCGAACCCAAAGATCGCGTTGGTCGGCTCGCCGGTCGAGGTGGCGATCGACTCGGGCAGAGCGAAGAAGGCGCGATAGACGAGGCTGGGGCCGTCGATCAGGAACAGGCGCCGGTCTGCACGGGCCTGTGCGCCACTCGCAGTCTGTGCGCTCGCTGTCGCCTTGCTCGCCATGCACCGGTCACTCTACGAGGACGCTCACATAAGATGCCTGGCCGCCATGACAAGCATCACACCGAGCGCCCAGTACCGGTTGAACGTGCGCGTCGAGATCGACGACAGCCCCGGCCTGCTCGGACAGGTGACGAGCGCGATCGGACGGGCGGGCGGGATGGTCGCGGCCGTGGACCCGGTCGAGATCGAGTCCGGGCACAGCCTGCGCGACATCGTCGTGGACGCGGCCGGGCAGGAGCACTGGGAGACGATCGTGACAGCGATCGACGCGATCGCCGGAGCGCGAGTGATCGACCGCATCGATCGCACGTTCCAGCTGCACATCGGCGGCAAGGTCGAACAGCGCAACAAGCACCCGCTGAAGACGCGCGACGACCTCTCGATGGCCTACACCCCGGGCGTCGCGCGTGTGTGCCTGGCGATCGCGCAGGATGAAGACCGGGCGTTTCAGTACACGATCAAGCGCAACACGGTCGCGGTCGTCTCCGACGGCACCGCGGTGCTTGGGCTGGGGGATATCGGGCCGCGCGCGGCGATGCCGGTGATGGAGGGCAAGTGCTGCCTTTTCAAGGAGTTCGCGGATGTCGACGCGTTCCCGATCTGCCTGGACACCAGGGACACGGATGAGATCGTTGACGCCGTCAGGGCGATCGCGCCGGCGTTCGGTGGGGTCAACCTGGAGGACATCTCAGCGCCGCGCTGTTTTGAGATCGAGGAGCGGCTGAAGGACGAGCTGGACATCCCCATCTTCCACGACGACCAGCACGGCACCGCAGTGGTCGTGATGGCAGCGCTGCTGAACGCGCTGAAGCTGACCGGCAAGCGGATCGAGGATCTGCGGGTGCTGATCATCGGCCTCGGCGCGGCGGGGATCGCGGTGACGAAGATCCTGCTGGAAGCCGGCGTCGGGCAGATCGTCGGCGCCGACTCACAGGGCGCGCTGCACGTAAAGCGCGCGGATTACCTGAACAGGACGATGAACGCGCACAAGCGCTGGTTCGCACAGGCGACGAACCCCGAGTGCCGCGACGGGGCGCCGGCCGACGTGATCGATGGAGCGGACCTCGTGATCGGGCTCTCGGGGGCGCGAGCGCTGCCGGCGCAGGCGCTGACGCGCATGAAGGAAGACGCGATGGTGTTCGCGATGGCCAACCCCAACCCCGAGGTCATCCCCGAGGAGGCGGCGCCGCATGTGCGGATCATGGCCACAGGCCGTTCGGACTACCCAAACCAGATCAACAACGTGCTGGCGTTTCCGGGGATATTCAGAGGCGCCCTGGACGTACGCGCGAGCGCGATCACCGAGCGCATGAAGATGGCGGCGGCGCGCGCCATCGCCGGGATCGTGACAGGCGAAGAGCTGCGCGAGGACTACATCATCCCCTCGGTGTTCAACCGCGACGTCGCCCCCGCGGTGGCGGCCGCGGTGGCCAACGAGGCGCGCGCGAGCGGAATGGCGGCGGCGGCAGGCAACGAGGTCGGGTTCGCCCAGGCCGACACCCGGACCGCAACCCATCCCGTCACCCCGGCGGGTACCTGCACGTAAGCTGGACGCGAGAATGTCGCGTTCGATTCACGGGATACCGGTGGGCCGGCCGCGGCGACCGCGCCGACGGCCCCCGGCGCCACGGGGATGCTCGAGGACCGAGACGGCCCGAGAGGGCGGGCGGCGGTCGTGAAGATCGCGATCACCGGAGCGACCGGGCTCATCGGGCGGGGCCTGATCGCCGCTTTGAGCGACCGCGGCGAGGAGCTGACAGTGCTCTCGCGCGACCCCGACCGTATGCGCGGAAAGCTGGGCGCGGCTGTATCTACGCTGCGCTGGGCCCCTCTGTCAGAGCCGGCGCCCGCACAAGCGCTGACCGGGCGCGACGCCGTCGTGCACTTGGCGGGCGAGCCGATCGCACAACGCTGGAGCGCGCAGGTCAAGCGCGCGATTCACGACAGCCGCATCGTGGGAACGCGCAACCTCGTGCAGGGCCTCAGCGAGCTGGGCGCCGGCGCTCGCCCGCGGGTGCTCGTGAGCTCCTCGGCGATCGGCTACTACGGCGCGCACGGCCCCGAGCCGATCGACGAGGAGGCGCCAGCCGGGATCGACTTCCTCGCGCAGGTGTGCGCCGGCTGGGAGACACAAGCGCGAGCGGCAGAGCGACTTGGAATGCGCGCCGTGCAGATGCGCACCGGGGTCGCGCTCGATCGCGCCGGCGGGGCGCTCGCGAAGATGCTGCCCCCGTTTCGCCTGGGCGTCGGCGGGCCGGTCGCGGGCGGCGAGCAGTACGTGGCATGGATCCATCGCGACGACCTGATCGCGATGATGCTGGCGGCGCTGAGCGACGAGCGCTGGTCCGGTCCGATCAACGCGACGGCGCCAGAACCGGTGAGCAACCGCGAGTTCTCCCGCGCGCTCGGGCACGCCCTGCACCGCCCGGCGTTTTTGCCCGTGCCGGGAGCGGCGCTGAGAGCGCTGTACGGCGAGATGGCGGAGATCGTCACCACGGGCGTGCGCGCGGTGCCCGCCAAGGCGCTCGTGCTCGGCTACAGCTTCAAGTACCCGCAGCTCGAAGAGGCGCTTGCAGCGGCGCTGCGCTGAGCGAAGGGCGGAGACTGGCCGTCCGCCCCCCGGCCAGCGGCCGCGGCGAGGCCGGGGAGAACCACATCAGCCAAGCGGGGTGGGCTTCTCATCCGGCCGGGCACGGCCGGATCTGAGAAGGCCGTCCCCGCTCAGCTGGCGCCAGAATACGGGGCTCCCTCTCGACACGCGGTCGACGCCGTAACTGGACAGTGTGGTTTCGCCGTCGGGTTCGATCGCGTAGCGGCCGATCACCGAGTTGTGCTCACCCATCGCGAACAGCGCGTCGATGACGGCCTGGCGGTTGTTGCCGCGCGCGCCGGCGCGCCCGATGGACTGAAGGGTGGCGCTCATCGCCGCGTACCCGAACAGGGCATAGGCTTCGGGCTGTTCGTGAAACTGCCTGCGATAATCGGCGAGCACGCGCTGTGCCGAGGCGGGGTAGCGGCTGACCGGCAGCACCGGGGTTGTGAGCAACGTCTTTGAGTCCGCTGCAGCTCCGACTTCGGAGATGAAGGTGGCGTTGACCATTGTGCTCGACCCCAGCAGCCACAGATTCGGATCGGCGCTGTGCATCTGCTTCCACAGCGCGACGATTTCCGGGGAGGTTCCGCCGGCGAAGAACACGGCCTGAGCGCCCGAGCGGGCGATCTTCGAGGTCTCCCCCGCGAAGCTCGTGGTCGCGGTCATGTCGAGGCTGTCGTGCGCGGCCACCGAGATCCCGGCTCCTTCTGCGTCGGTCACGACCATCTGCGCGAGCGGCAGCTCGAACGGGTCCTGATCGTCGAGCACGTACACACTGCTGACGCCGAGATCCCTCATCAACCGCACCTGTGCGCGGGCCTGCGCCTGATCGCCGGGCTGCAGGCGCGCAAAGTTGCGTTTGCCGCTCGGATAGAACCGTTCGGGCTCATCCTGGCCTGCGTCGAGCGAGGAGGTCAGGCCGCCGTAGGGGCTCGAGGGACTGATCTGCAACACGCCCGCGGCATTGATCAACGGCAGCGAGATCGCGGTCGCCGCGGAGTTGTAGTCGCCGAGGTAGGCGATCGTGCTGGGGTCGTTGGCGGCCGTCTTGGCATCCGCGGCGGTCACGCTCGGACTCCACTGTCCGCTCGTCGGGCTGGAGTCATCCTGGGAGTCATAGCTGACCTTGAACGGCCCGACATGCCCTCCGGCGTCGTGCAGCGCGAGCTTCTCGCCGTTGACGATCTGCTGGGAGACCGCGCCCGAAGGGCCCTGCAGCGGCAGGCTGGAGTAGACGGTCAGCTGATCGCCCACCAGCGTGCTCGCCGCGCCCGAGACGCTCCCGCAGCCGGACACAACGCCGGCCAGCGCAGCCGCGAGGACCGGCGCGCTCACCGCCTGGCAGAACCGGCGCGTCCGCACCGGAGCTGCAGCTGCGGCGGCCGGGCAGGTAGCCGGAGAGGATCTTCAGCGTCGCGCCCACGACGATGATCAGGGTGGCGAGCATGAACGCGTCGAAGCCCTTGGCTCCGAGCGCCCAGAGCACGATCCAGACGACCAGGCCGGCGGTTATGGTGAGGACCAGTCCCATGTTGGGCGCATCCTACTGAAGGATGGCCGCGAACTCACCCACAACCGTACCCACCGCCCCCGCCGGATCCTCGGGCGCCTCGGCAGCGGCGCGCACCAGCCGGGTGCCCACGATCACACCTTCCGCGCCGGCGTCGGCGGCCATACGGGCCTGCTCTGGCGTGCCGATCCCAAACCCGAGCGCCACCGGGACCTCGGTGCTCGCCTTTGCCCGTGCGACCATCTCCCCATAACACTCGGACAGCACGGAGCGCTCCCCGGTGGTGCCGAGCACCGAGACCGCATAGAGAAACCCACGCGCCCGGGCTCCGATCGCCATCATCCGCTCCGGTGTCGTGGTGGGCGCGACCAGCGGCACGAGCGCCAGGCCGTTCGCGTCGCAAGCCGCTGCGATCTGCGCCGACTCCTCCAGCGGCAGGTCGGGCACGATCAGCCCGCACGCGCCCGTCTGGGCCAGGCGCGCCACGAACGCGTCGGCGCCCGGCGCGAGGACCATGTTGGCGTAGCACATCAGCACGACCGGCACGCTGCCCGCGAGGGTGCGCGCCACCTCCAGCACCCCGGCGACACTCACCCCCGCGGCGAGCGCCCGCGTGCCCGCGGCGTGGATCACCGGACCGTCGGCGAGCGGGTCCGAGTAGGGCACCCCCAGCTCCAGCAGATCCGCGCCCGCGCCCACGCATGCCTGGCCGATCGCGAGCGACTCTTCCATGGTCGGATAGCCGCCCATCAGGTATGGCATCAGCGCCGCGCGCTTGCCGGCGCCGGCGAACGCCCCGGCGATGCGCTCGATGCCGGTGCTCTGCACAACGCTCATGCGCTGGAGGAGGCGGGCTCGGTGAAGGGAGCAGGCTCGGGGAGGGAGAAGACTCGGGGGCGAGCTCCAGCACCTCCGCGAGATCCTTATCCCCCCGCCCGGATAGGCACACGAGGTCGAGTTCGCCGTCTGCCTGTGCGAGCGTCCAGGCCAGCGCGTGGGCGGTCTCGAGCGCCGGGATGATGCCCTCGAGGCGCGCGAGCGCCTTGAATGCGGCGAGCGCCTGCGCGTCGGTGACGGCGACGTAGCGCGCGCGGCCGCTGTCGCGCAGCTGAGCGTGCTGGGGTCCCGTGCCCGGGTAGTCGAGGCCGGCCGAGATCGAGTGCGCCTGTACGATCTGGCCCTCCTCGTCCTGCATCACTGCGGAAAGCGCTCCGTGAAGGACACCCGCGCGCCCGCCGACCGTCAGCGGCGCGCCATGCCTCGGCGTGTCGATGCCCTCACCGCCAGCCTCCACCCCGATCAGCTGGACATCCTCGTCCTGTAGGAACGCGCTGAACGTGCCGATCGCATTCGAGCCCCCGCCCACGCACGCGATCACACGCTCGGGCAGCCTTCCCTCATGCTCGAGGATCTGCGCTCGCGCCTCCGAGCCGATCACGCTCTGCAGATCTCTGACCAGCGCCGGATAGGGAGCCGGGCCGACCGCCGAGCCGATCACGTAGTGCGTGTCAGCCACGTTTTCCACCCAGTCGCGGATCGCCGCCGAGGTCGCCTCCTTCAGCGTCCTCGCGCCCGCGTCCACGGGCGTGACGGTGGCGCCCAGCAGCGCCATGCGCTGGACGTTGGGATGCTGGCGGCGCGTGTCCTCGGTGCCCATGTAGATGACGCATTGCAGGTCCAGCAGCGCGCACACCGTCGCGGTCGCCACGCCATGCTGGCCGGCGCCGGTCTCGGCGATGATCCGCCGCTTGCCCATCCGCTTGGCCAAGAGCGCCTGGCCGAGCGCGTTGTTGAGCTTGTGCGAGCCCGTGTGGTTGAGGTCCTCGCGCTTGAGATACACGCTGCGACCCACCCTCGCGGACAGCCTCCCCGCGCGATAAAGCGGCGTCGGGCGCCCGCCGAAGTCGCGCAGCAACCCGTCCAGGTCGTTGCGATATGCCGGGTCCGCGCGCGCCGCGATCCAGGCGCGCTCCAGCTCCGCGAGCGCCGGCATCAGCGTCTCGGGGACGTACTGGCCCCCGTAGTCTCCGAACCGGTGCTCGACCGCCGCGGTCCTCTCCGTCGGGCTCACGCCGCCGCGCCCTCCACGGGAGCGCCGTCGACCGGGGCCGTGTCCGCACCGGTGAGCGCATCTGGCGCCGGTGCGTGCGTCGGCGCCGCCTCGGCGCGCGTCGAGGCGATCGCGTCGAAGAACGCTCGCAGCTTCGCCTCGTCCTTGTGCCCGGGTGCGCGCTCGGTGCCGCTGGCGGTGTCCACCGCGTAGGGATGCACCCGCTCGACCGCCCCGGCGACGTTGTCGGGGCGCAGACCGCCGCTGAGGATCAGCGGCGTCCGCGAGCGCCTGCCGCTCAGCAGCGACCAGTCGAACGTCTCCCCCGTCCCGCCGCGCGGGCCAGCGCCGGCCGGGCTCGTGGCGGTGGCCGACCGCGCGCGGGCATCGGCGAGATGGAAGTCGACGTGATAGCGCTCGAGCCCCCTGACATCCCCCGCGCCGGCGATCTGGATCGCCTTGATCGACGCGCGCTCCGGTGCGCCGGCGGGCCTCCGCGCAGAACGCCGGGCCCTCGTCGCCGTGCAGTTGCAGCATCGTAAGTCCCAGCTCGTCGGTGCGCTGTGCGAGCTCATCCAGCGATGCGTCCACGAACACCCCGCACAGCTCCGCGCGGCGGTGCAACGCAGTGGTGATCCGCAGGGCCCGCTCGGTCGCAGCACTGCCGCGGACTGTGCTCGTAGAAGACCATCCCGATCGCCCACGCGCCGAGCTCTACGGCGAGCTCGGCGTCGCGCAGGTCGGTGATCCCGCAGATCTTGACCTTGGGAGGAGTCTCTGTCATACCGCCAACGGTAGCGGTCGCCTCCGGGAGACGGTCGCCAGTGGCTGCCCGCCCCTACCCTTCGGGCGTGTTCGGGTTCGGCACCGAGTTGGGGCGTTCGCCGAGCTTCGCCGTCACCGTCTTGGGTTCGTAGCCGCCCTTGCCGTTGGCGCGCAGCAGCCCGATCTTCACCGTGTCCCCCGGTTTCTTGGCATCGATGTCATTGGCGAGGTCTTCGGAGCTCGTCACCGCTTTGCCGTCGAAGGAGACGATGATGTCCCCGCCGATCGCAACCGTCCCGTCTTCTGTGTTGCCGGTCACGTTGCCGCCGCGGATGCCGGCCCTTTCGGCGGCGGTCCCGTGCTGGACGCTCTGCACCAGCGCGCCGCTTTTCACCGGCAGGTTCAGGCCCGACAGCGAACCGTCGATCGTCAGCGAGGTCAGGCCGAGATAGGCGCCGCGGATGGTTCCTCCCTTCTCCAGCTGGGCGAGCTGGGCCTTGGCGGTATTGATCGGCACGGCGAAGCCGATGCCGACGCTGCCGTCGCCCGAGCCTCCGGTCTCGATCTGCGAGTTCAGGCCGATCACTTCCCCCGCGGCGTTGAGCAGCGGCCCGCCCGAATTGCCGGGATTGATCGGCGCGTCGGTCTGTAGGACGTTGTCGATCGTGAAACCGTTGGGAGCGGTGATTTCGCGGTGCAGCGCGGAGACCACGCCGGTCGTGAGCGTCCGTTCCAGGTCGAACGGGTTGCCGATCGCCAGCACCGGATCGCCCACCTGCGCCTTGCTGGAGTCGCCCAGCGTCAGCGGGTGCAGCGTCAGGCCGTCGGTGGGGATGCGCAGCACCGCGAGGTCGTCGGAGGGATCCTTGCCGACCACCTTGGCTTCGACGTTCTCGCCCTTTTCCAGGCTCACCTGGACCTTCACCGCATTCTCGATCACGTGGTAGTTGGTGAGGATCGTGCCGCTGCCGTCAATCACGATGCCCGAGCCCGTCGCCTTGCCCTGACGCTGGGCTTCGTCTTCGCCGCCAAACAGGTTGAACGGCGAGGATTCCCCCTTCTCCACGACCGTCGAGGTCACGAAAACCACGCCGGGCGCGTCGCGCACATAGATCTCGTGCGGCGTCAGCCCAGTGGTCGTCTGTGAGGCGTTCGAGGGCGCGATCGGAGCTGTCGACTGGACGGTTGTGACCGTGCTGGTAGACGAGCCCAGTCCACCAGCCGCCGCGATCACGGCCGCGACGACGGCGCCGCCGAGGAGGGCCGAGACGAAGGGGATGGCGAATGTGCGGTTCATCGGTGTCGGTATGCGTTGAAGTTCAGGTGAGAGAGCAATGTCGGCTTCTGAGGCCAGCGTGATGAGCCTGCGCACAGGATGCTCATCGGCTATGAAGGCCATCTAAAGCAAAACATCCGCTCGACTAAAACCTCAACGCCGCCCTCACCCTCGGTCCACGACGCTGGCAGGATAGGCCCTCAGCGCCCTCAGCGCCCGCTCGGGCTGGGGCGCGCGCATCAGCGACTCCCCCACCAGCGCCGCCGCCACACCGGCCGCTTGCAGCTGCGCGAGCTGAGCGGAGTCGGCAATCCCCGACTCCGAGACGACTGTGACTGTCGCCGGGATCTCCTCCATGAGGGTGAATGTGCGCTGCACGTCCACGCTGAAGTCACGTAGATCGCGATTGTTGATCCCGATCAGATCGGCTCCGGCCTGCAGCGCTGCATGCAACTCGCTTGAGTCGTGCACCTCAACGAGCACATCCAGGTCCAGCCCGCGCGCGAAAGCACGCAGCTCGCCGAGCTCCGAGGCGCTCAGCGCGGCGACGATCAGCAGCACCGCGTCGGCGCCGGCCAACCGCGCCTCATACAGCTGGTAGAGGTCGACGATGAAGTCCTTGCGCAGCACCGGCAGCCCGCATGCCGCGCGCGCGGCACGCAGGTCATCGAGCGATCCCGCGAAGTTGGGACCCTCGGTCAGCACCGACAGCGCGTCCGCCCCGCCGAGCTCATACGCGCGCGCGATCTCCGCCACGTCCGCGTCCTCGCGCAGCCTGCCCGCCGAGGGCGAGCGCCGCTTGAACTCGGCGATCACGCCGATCTGCGGCCCTATCAGCGCGTCGCGAAAACCACGCCTGGGCCCGTCGGGAGAGCGAGCTGTGTCCAACTCTTCGAGACGGCGCTCCTCGGCCTCTGCTTCCAACTCCCGTTGCGGGCGCTCGCGCTTGCGCCGCTCGATCTCACTCCGCGTGCTTTCCAGGATCCGCTGCAGGACCGTCGGTCCCGCGCCGGCCGCGGATCTTTCGGTCACCGGGCCCGCCGTTCGTTCAATCGTCATCGCGCCGCAGCCTCCACGGAGGCGTGCCTGTTGCTGGCCTGAACGAACCGCTCGAGCACCTCAGCGGCCTGCCCGCCGGCCAGCGCCTCGCGCGCAGCGGCGACGCCGTCGGCGATCGACTCCACGGCGCCGGCCGCATAGATCGCGGCGCCCGCGTTGATGCTCGCCAGCTCGGCGCGCTCGCCGGGTTCTCCGGCGAAGATCGCGCGCGTGACCTCGGCGTTCTCCTGCGGGCTCCCGCCCGCGAGCGCGCGCGCGTCGCTCGCGCCGGCGCCGGCTGCGACCTGCACGCCGACCTCGCCCGGGATGAGCGTGTAGCTGCTCATTTCCTCGCCGCCCGACCTCGATCACTTTGGTGGCGGCGCCGATCGAGACCTCATCGAGACCGTCCTCGCTGCACACGACCAGCGCGCGATCGACTCCCAGCCGCGCAAGCGCTCCCGCGATCGTCTGCAGGAACGCCGGGTCCGAGACTCCGATCAGCTGGCGGCGCGCGCCAGCCGGATTGGTCAGCGGGCCGAGGAAGTTGAAGATCGTACGCACCTGAAGCTCTCGCCTCACGGGCACCACGAACCGCGTCGCCTGATGGTGCGCTGGAGCGAACATGAAGCCGAACCCCGCCTCCTCGATGCACGCGGCTACGCCCTCGGGAGCCAGGTCGATGCGTGCGCCCAGCGCCTCCAGCAGGTCGGCCGAGCCCGAGCGGCTGGTGGCGGAGCGGTTGCCGTGCTTGGCCACTGCGCAGCCGGCGCCGGCGGCGATCAGGGCGGCGGTCGTGGATACGTTGAATGTGCTGGCGCCCCCGCCCGTGCCGGCGGTGTCGAGCAGATCCGTGCGCTCGATCGGCACGTGAACGGCCAGCTCGCGCATCGTGCGCGCCAGCCCGGTGAGCTCGTCGACCGTCTCGCCCTTGGTGCGCAGCGCGATCAGAAACCCCGCGATCTGTGTCTCGGACGCCTCGCCGTGCATGATCTGGTCAAGCACCTCGGCGGTCTCATCGGCGCTCAAATCGCGCCGCTGCGCCAGCGCGTCGATCGCACGGGTGAGAATCGCGTTGGGCATCTAAGACGCCTCCGCCGCCGTCGCGCTCGCGATGGCGCTCGACTCAGAGCCCGCTGGGCGATCTTCGATTCCTCGCCCGTGCAGGAAATTGTGCAACAGCTCCCTACCCTGCTCGGTCAGGACCGACTCGGGATGAAACTGCACGCCCTCGGCCGGCAGCTCGCGGTGGCGCAATCCCATCAGCACGCCCCCGCCGCGCGCGGACTCCTCCAGGCAGTCGGGAAGCTCGGGTGAGACCACGAGCGAGTGGTAGCGCCCGACTGTCAGCGGGCTCTGAAGGCCGGTGAAGATCGTGCGGCCGTCGTGCTCGATCGTCGTGGCCTTGCCGTGCACGGGCGGGTTCAGCTTGACCTGACCGCCGAACGCCTGGGCAAGCGCCTGGTGGCCCAAACACACCCCGAGCGTGGGCACGCCCACCTCGGGCATGCGCCTGGCGACCTCGAGCGTTATGCCGGCCTCGTCTGGCGTGCACGGGCCGGGTGAGATCACGCAGCGCGAATAGCCCTCCGCCAGCAGCTCATCGACGCTCGCGCGGTCGTTGCGCACCGTGCGCACGTCCGCTCCCAGCTCGCCGAGATACTGGACGAGGTTGTATGTGAACGAGTCGTAGTTGTCGATCATCAGCACCTTCATCGCCCGCATCGCCCCCTTTAAGGCCATTCCGGCTGTTCGCAGGCCAGCTCGATGGCCTGCAGCACCGCCCGGGCCTTGGCTTGCGACTCCGCCAGCTCGTACGCCGGCTTGGCGTCGGCGACGGTCCCGCCGCCCGCCTGGATGTGCGCGAACCCATCCTTGACGACGACCGTGCGGATGTGGATGCACGTGTCCATCTCGCCCGCATAGGACAGGTAGCCGATCGCGCCGCCGTAACCGCCGCGCTTGATCGGCTCGAGCTCGTCGATGATCTGCATCGCCCGCACCTTGGGCGCCCCCGACAGCGTGCCCGCAGGCAGGACCGAGCGCAGCGCGTCCGTGGCGCTGATCCCCTCGCGCAGCAGACCCGTGACCGAGGAGACTATGTGCATCACGTGCGAGTAGGTCTCCACGGCCATGAACGTCTCCACCTCGACGCTCCCCGGCTCGCACACCCGGCCGAGGTCGTTGCGGCCGAGGTCGACGAGCATCACGTGCTCAGCGCGCTCCTTCTCGTCTGAAAGCAGCTCTCCGGCGATGCGCTCGTCCTCGGCGACGTTCGCCCCGCGCGGGCGCGTGCCCGCGATCGGGCGCGTGCTCACCCGCGTGCGGCCCTCGGGCGCGCCGGCCGAGCTGACCGTCAGCAGGGGCTCGGGGCTTGCGCCGGCGACCTGGAAGTCGCCGAAGTCCAGGTAATACATGTACGGGCTGGGGTTCACCGCGCGCAGGCCCCTGTAGATCGAGAACGCCTGCACCGGCGTCTGAGCAGACCAGCGCTGGGATGGGACGACCTGGAAGGCGTCGCCGGCGTAGATGTATTCGATGATCCGCGCGACCATGCCTTCGAACTGCTCGCCGGACATGTTGGACTCGAACTTCGGCATCTCTCGCGCGGGTGCGGATGCGGATGCGGGGGTAGGAGCAGCGCTAGCCCGAGCGCCATCCGGCTTGCTTGCGAGCGCAGCGCCATCGGTCGCGCCCGCATCCCGGGGCTGCCCGGCGTGAGCTGAGGGGACGGGACCGGCGAGCGCGCAGCGGATCTCGCCGATCGTGGTGGCCGCCTTGGCGTGCGCGAGCGCTGCGTCGGGCTCGGCCTGCAGGTCGGCGTTGGCGAGGATCGTGATCGTGTGCTTGAGATGATCGAACGCAACCAGTGCGTCTGTGAGCATCAGCGCCATGTCTGGCAGCCCGAGCGGATCCGGCCCAGGCTCACCCAGCGGCTCGACGGTGCGCACGAGGTCATAGCCGAAGTAGCCCACCGCCCCGCCGGTGAACGGCGGCGCGTCGCCGGGCAGCGGCGCCTGGCGATAACGGGCTACGTGCTCGGCCGCGAGCGCGTACGGGTCGCCGCCGTCAGCAAGCGACCAGCGCAGAACCGAACGCGGGCGAAAGCCGATGAACGACCAGCGGCCCACGCGCTGACCCTGATCGGCGGACTCCAGCAGGAACGCGCCCTGCTCGGGCGCGAGCGCGCGCAGCTTCAGAAAGGCCGACACGGGCGTCTCGCAGTCGGCGATGAAGGTGTCGCAGACCGGGATCAGGTTGTAGCGCGTGCCCTCAGCGACGGCGGCCATCGAGCACCCGCTCCGCGTCGGCGAGATCCCGTCCGCGGCCGTGCACAACCACCAGCAGGTGATACAGCAGGTCCGCGGCCTCCTCGTCGACGCGCTCGTCGGACTCCTCGCGCGCGGCGCGCGTGACCTCCTCGGCCTCCTCGCGCACCTTGGCGGCGGCCAGCGCCGGATCGTCGAGCAGCGTCACGGTGTAGGAGCCCTCGGGGCGCTTCACCGCTCGCTCGCCAAGCGTTCGCTCGAGCATTGGCAGGACCTCATACGGCGCGCCCGGCTCGAGCTCGCCACGGTGAAAGCAGGTGCGCTCGCCGGTGTGGCAGGCTGGGCCAGCGGGTTCGACCAACGCCAGCAGCGTGTCGCCGTCGCAGTCCAGGCGCAATGCCCTGACCATCTGGATGTTGCCGCTCGATTCACCCTTGTGCCAGGCCTCATCACGCGAGCGGCTGTACAGGTGCAGTTCGCCTGTGGCGCGCGTGCACTGCAGCGCCTGCGCGTTCATGTAGGCGAGCATCAGCACCTCGCCCGTGCGCCAGTCCTGCACCACGCACGGCACCAGTCCGCACTCGTCATAGACGACCTGCTCGTCGATCAAGCTGTGTGCGGGCGCGCTCATCTGTGGAATTGTAGGTCCCATGACCAGCACGGCGGCATCGACGCTTGCGCGCAAGCTCCTCATCGTCACCGGCAAGGGAGGCGTGGGCAAGACCACGATCGCCGCCGCGCTCGGCCTGGCCTGTGCCGAGCGTGGCCTGCGCACGATCGTGGTCGAGCTCCAGACCAGCGCCGGCTGGCGAGCATGTTCGCGCACGCCTCCCTAGACTCGGCACCTGCTGAGAGACGGTCAGGCGCGCAGGCTGGTGTCGCGGGCGCCGAGACCGCGCTCGCGCAGAACCTTTGGAGCGTCACAATCGACCCCGACAGAGCGCTGCTCGAGTGGCTGCAGGCGCTCGGGGGACGGGTCCCCGGGCGCGTGCTCGCCGGCAGCGGCACGTTCCAGTACTTCGCCGCCGCCGCTCCCGGCGCCAGGGAGCTCGTCGAGCATGATCAAGATCTGGGAGCTGACCCGGGGCGAGGAGCGCTGGCGCCGGCGCTCGCAGCGCTATGACCTCGTGGTGCTCGACGCCCCCGCCACCGGACACGCGCTTGGTCTGCTGCACTCGCCGTGGACGTTCGGCGCGATCGCGCGCGTGGGCCCGATCTTCGGTCAGGCCGAGCAGGTGCGCGAGCTGCTGCAAAACGACGCGCAGAGCGGTTATCTCGCGGTGGCCCAGGCGGCTGACATGGCCGTCGGCGAGACCCTGGACCTGCAGGCTGGGCTGCGCTCGAAGCTCGGACGCGAGCTGGACTGCGCGATCGTCAACGCGACGCTGCCACGCCGCTTTGACGCCGAGGAGCTCAAGCTGATTGGGGGTCTGAACGGGACCGGGCGCGACGGCGCAGTGAGGCGCTCCGCGGCTCTCGCCGCTCGTGCCGTGCACGAGCGCGCGCGCATCCAGCACAACCAGATCGCGCGCCTGCGCCGTCACGGCCTCCAGACGCATACGGTGCCGTTTGTGTTCTCGGCCGAGCTGGGCCTCCACGACATCCGGTCGATCGGCGTGCGCCTGGCCAAGCAGCTGTGAACTACGTTTATGCCCAGCCGGTCGAGCAGCCCCTCGTCCGCACGCCAGTCGCGGCGCACACGTACTGACAGGTCCAGATGCACCTGCGACCCCAGCTCACGCTCCAGCTCGCGGCGCGCGGCCGTGCCGATTGCCTTGATCATGCGCCCGCCGGCGCCCACGACGATGCCCTTCTGCGAGTCGCTCTCCACCCAGATCAGCGCTCGCACCCGTGTCAATCCCGCGCGCGGATGCTCGATCTCCTCCACGACGACCTCCACGGCGTGGGGCACCTCCTGGAAGGTGCGCCTGATCACCGCCTCGCGCACCAGCTCGGCCAGCAGCAGCTCGCGCGGCTGATCGGAACGCTCATCCGGGGCGAACATGAGCGGCCCCGCGGGCATCAGAGCGAGCAGGTGCTCCACCAGCGCGCCGACCCCCGCGCCGGTGCGCGCGGAGATCGGGTACACCTCGCCGTCCAGCTCCAGCGCGCCAGTCTGCCGAAGTACCGCCGCCGCCGCGGACCAGTCGAGCCTGTCGATCTTGTTCACCGCGATCGTCGCCGGCATGCCGGCGCGTGCGATCGTTCCCGCAATGAACCGGTCGCCCGGGCCAATGCCCTGCTCGCCGTTGAGCATCAAAAGCGCGGCATCGGCGCCTTCGAGCTCCTGCTGCACCCGCCGGGCCATGCGCGCGGTCAGGGCGTCGCGTGGGCGCTGCACGCCCGGCAAGTCAACCAGCACGATCTGAGCGTCCTCGCGCGTGCACACGCCCCGGATCGCCCGGCGCGTGGTCTGGGGGCGATCGGAGACGATCGCGACCTTCTCCCCGACGACAGCGTTCACGAGCGTCGACTTGCCCACGTTCGGCCGGCCCGCCAGCGCGACGAAGCCGCTGCGCGTCACCTGCCCTCCCCTCCGATCGAAGATCCAGGGGATCTCGGGCCCGCAGCCCGACTCGCCCGTTCCGGACCCAGTCCTGCGGACTGTGTGCCCGTGCCCGCCGCGTCGGACCGCAGCCGGTCCTGCAGCGCGAGCATCTCGCCTTCGTCGGTCTCGTGATCGAACCCCACCAGATGCAGCACCCCGTGCACGATCGCCTCGCGCAGATCCGCCGTGTGCTCGGGACAGATCACAACATCGCCCAGCTCGCGCGGCACACCCTCCTCATGAGCCACGCCGTCGATCGGGAACGACAGCACATCGGTGGGCTCAGGCTTGCCGCGATGCTCACCGTTCAGCGCGGCTATGCGAGCGGAGTCGACGTACTCGATCGCCAGATGGCCGTCGTCGACTCCCGCCGCCGCCGCCGCCAGAGCGCACAGGCGCTGCACCTCGCCCTGGGAGGGCGCAGCGTAAGGCGCAAGCGCGGCGCCGAAGACCTCGACCTCGATCACGGCGGTCGGCCCCCTAGGCGCGGCGGCGCTCGGCGGAGTGCAGCTCTGGCGCGTCGCGCTGAGCGTGCTCGTCGTAGGCCTCCACGATCCGCTGCACGAGCTTGTGCCTGACGACATCCTCCCCGCCGAAGCGCACGAACTCGATGCCCTCGACCGCGTCGAGCACCTCGCCCACGGCGATCAGCCCCGACTGCTGCTCGCGCGGCAGATCGACCTGGGTGACGTCTCCGGTCACGACCATCCGCGAGCCGAACCCCAGCCTGGTGAGGAACATCTTCATCTGCTCGGGCGTCGTGTTCTGCGCCTCGTCGAGGATCACGAACGAGTCGTTCAAGGTCCTACCGCGCATAAAAGCCAGCGGCGCGATCTCGATCACCCCGCGCTCCAGGTGCTGGGAGACGCGCTCGGGGTCGAGCATGTCGTGCAGCGCATCGAACAGCGGGCGCAGATAGGGATCGACCTTGGCCATCAGATCCCCGGGCAGGAACCCCAGCCGCTCACCCGCCTCCACGGCCGGGCGCGTGAGGATGATGCGGTTGACCTCATGGCGCGAGAGCGCCGCCGCGGCCATCGCCACCGCGAGAAACGTCTTGCCCGTCCCCGCCGGGCCGATCCCGAACGTGACGGTGCTCTGGCGGATGCAGTCCACGTAGCGCTTCTGGTTAACCGTCTTGGGCGCCACCTGCAGGCTGCGGTGGCGCCACACCACATCCTCCAGCACTTTGGCCGGGGACTCATGCGCGTCAAGGGCGCCCGTCACCGCCGCGATCGTTCCCGGCCCGATCTGGTGCCCGCGCGAGATCAGATCGGAGAGCTCGCGCACGAGGAGCTCGCCGGCCCGCGTCTCGCCCTGCTCGCCGTCGAAGGTGATCAGGTTGCCGCGCAGGAACACCTTGCACCGTAGGTGGGACTCCAGCGCGCGCAGCACCGCGTCCTGACTGCCCGCCAGCTCGGCGGCGACATCGTTCGGCAGCTCGATCTGAGTTCTCATCCGCCCCTGCGCGCAATGCGCGCACGGCGCACACGCCAGATCGCGGGCTCGCGCTGGAGTCTCATCCGCCGAGCGCCGCCTTGACCAGGCCCGACACCCGCCCACCGTCCGCGCGACCCGCGACCGCCGCCATCGCTGAGCCCATCGCGCGACCCATGTCCTTCGGCGACTGCGCTCCGCTCTCGCGCACCGCGCGCGCGACGATCTCGCGCAGCTCCTCGTCTGAGAGCTCCGCCGGCAGATAGGAGCCGATCAGCTTCGCCTCGGACTCCTCGCCGTCGGCGAGATCATCGCGTCCGGCCTCGCGATAGGCCTTCGCCGCCTCTAGGCGGCGCTTGCGTTCGCGTTTGAGCACCTGAAGCTCGTCCTGCGAGCCCTCCTTCGTGGCCTTCTGCAGCTCAGACAGCACCAGGCGCAGTGCACCTACACGCTCCTTTTCGCCCGCGCGCATCGCGCCCTGGACGTCGTCTTTGACCGTGTCGAGTATCGCCATCTGCATCCAGGATACGCAGTTGCGGCGGGCTCCATGTATCGATCCCGCGATTGCGAGCGGCGCTGTAGGCGGATACGCGAATGCGACGGAGAGCCACTAGGGTGCCGTTCCGTGACCGACCCCCTCTACGCCGACGCGCTCGCCCCGTTCGTGGCAGAGGTTCAGCGCCTGCGACCGCCGGACGCCGAAGTGATCGACGCGCACACCCACCTCGGCCTCGACGAGGACGGGCGTTCGCTGACGCTCGATCAGTTGCTGGCCCAGCTCGACGCCGCGGGCGCGCGGCGCGCGTGCGTGTTTGCGCTGCACGACCCCGAGCGCACACCCGCCTACAGCACCCCCAACGACCGTGTCATCGCATGGTCCTCAGAAAGCGAGGGACGGCTCACCCCGTTCTGCCGCCTGGACCCCGCCGAAGACCCGATCGGCGAGGGCGAACGCTGCCTGGCCGCCGGCGCGCGCGGCATCAAGCTGCACCCGCGCGCGCAGGATTTCGTCTTCGACGGCCCGGAGATGCGGGCGATATTCACGCTCGCGGAGCAGGCCCGCGTCCCGATCCTGATCCACGCGGGTCGGGGTCTGCCCCCGCTCGCCGACGGGCTCGCGGACCTCGCCATGAGCCACCCGGACGTCGTCTTGATCCTCGCCCACGGCGCGATCTGCGACCAGGGCGTCCTGACCTCGCGCCTGGCCGGCCATCCCGGCGTGCTGTATGACGTCTCCTGCTTCTTTCCGCTCGACGTGATCGAGCTGTTCTCGCGCGCGAGCGCGGAGCGGATCGTATTCGCCTCAGACCCTCCTTACGGCATGCCCGCCACCACCCTCTACCTGGCGCTACGCGTCGCCGCGCAGGCCGGCCTTGATGAGACCGCAGTCAGGGGGGTGCTCGGCGCAACGATGGCCGGTCTGCTCGACGGCCGGGGCCTGCCGCCGGCCTCGCCGCCCCGGCGGGGGCCTTCGATCAAGCTGGCCGGCCGCCTGGCCCGTGTCTACAACTACGCCAGCCTCACCGGCCCGGCCCTGTTCGCCGGCGTCCCCGAGCAGGCGCTGGCGATGCTGGACATGGCACTCGCCGCCTGCCGCGACCCCGAGCCCGGCGATGTGGGCGAGGCTTTGGAGACGATCGGCTCCGCCCTCGGCGCCGCACGCGCGCTGCTTCAGAGCCCCGAGGGGGTGCGCCCGGCGATCGACCTCGTCTACCGAGCAAACGTCCGCGCCGCGACCGAGCTGGCTGACAGCGGCTGATTTGATCAGCTCGCGCAAAGCCAGAGCGCGCCCCACTCGCCGCTTCGGCGGCGCTCACGCTCTGACATACCCAGTCGCCGCGCGAACGCGCGGCTGACCTCGTCGACCTCGCCGGTGAGCAGCCCGCTGAGGATCATGTGCACGGGCGGATACTCGATGACTTCGGCCAGGTCCAGCAGCAGCGGCCTGAGAAGATTGGCGAGCACCACCGGGATCGCCTGCTGGTCTGCGATCGGCCAGGGATCGTGGCGCAGGTCAAAGCGCCGCACGTCGATCTGCACTTCGTTGACGATTGCGTTTTGAGCCGCGGCGGCCACGCTCAGGTGGTCATGGTCTAGCGCCAGGATCGGACCGTATCCGAGCTTCGCCGCGGCGATCGCCAGCACCCCCGAGCCGCTCCCAAGATCGAGCAGCCCCGATCGCTGCGCGCCGCTGCCAACCAGAGCCAGCAACAGCTCCAGGCACAGCCGCGTGGTCGCATGTGCGCCGGTGCCAAACGCCTGTCCCGGGTCGATCACGATCTCGCTGAGATCCGAGCGATCGCTCGGACTCTCCCAAGGCGTGCGCACGCGCAGAGCGCTCACGCGCTCGGGCGCCGGCGAGGAGATCGTCACCGGTCGGTGGAAGTCACGCCAGCGCTCTGACCAGTCGTCCGGCAGCTCGCTTGTGGAGAGCTCGACCAGCGCATCGCCGACCGCGGCTCGCAGATCCGGCAACACCGGCAGCTCGCCGGGCGCGCCGTAAATCGCATACTCGACCACCCCTCCCTGGAGGTCCGATTCCTCGACACCCGAGGGAGCCAGCTCGAGCAGCTCGGCGAGCACCGCCTCCGCCTTCTCGGTGCGGACGCGCAACGCCAGGCGTATCACCCCGCGTGCCCGCGCAGACTGCGGCGCAGCTTGGCGAACATCGACTCCTCAGAGCGCATGTTCTCCTCGGTGAGCGTGCTCTGCAGCCGCCCGATCAGCTCGCGCTGCTCCTCGCTCAATCGCCTGGGGATGACGACGTTCATGACGACCTTCAGATCGCCCCTGCGCCCGGGCGGGCGGGCACCGGGCGGGCGGGCACCCTGTAGCACGGGCATGCCCTGCGCCCGCAGCGTGATCACCTCGCCGGGCTGGGTGCCCGGGGGCACCTCCACCGCGACCGTCCCCTCAAGCAGCGCCGGCGCCTGCAGCGTCCCGCCCAGCGCCGCCAGCGGCGCGGGCACGTCGAGCGCGGTGATCAGATCCTCGCCTTCGCGCACGAATCGCTCGTCCTCGCGAACCCTCACCAAAACGTAAAGATCGCCCTCGCCCGCGCCCGCCTCGCCCGCGTGGCCGCGCCCGGAGAGCCTGATGCGCTGCCCGTCGGCGATGCCCGCCGGGACATCCACCTGCAGCGTGCGCCGTCTCGCCATGCGCCCGCGTCCGCGGCACTCGCGGCATGGCTGCTTGGCCACGCGCCCGTCCCCGTCGCATGTCTCGCACACGACCGTGCGCACCATCTGTCCAAACGGCGTCCGCGTGAGGGCCTGCAACTGTCCGCTGCCTGCGCAGCGCTCGCAGGAATGCATGGGGTGCCGGGCTCGGCGCCGTTGCCGCGACAGTGCTCGCAGCGCTCGATCGCCTCGAAGGAGACCTCGACCTGCGCACCGGTCGCGGCCTGGGCCAGGTCGATCTCGACCGTCACCGCCGCATCCTCGCCGGAAACAGGACCCGCTCGCCCCCCTCGCCCGCCGAACTGACCGGAGCCTCCGAAGAACGCGTCGAACAGATCCCCGATCGAACCGAATCGCGTCGAAGTTGGGCGCGATATCCGCCCGTCCTCAGGCCCTCGTGGCCGTAGCGGTCGTATGTCGCGCGCCGCTCGGAGTCCGAGAGGATCTCATATGCCTCCGCCGCCTCCTTGAACTTGTCCTCAGCCTGCGGGTCGTGGGCGTTGACATCGGGATGCAGCTCCCGCGCGAGCGCGCGAAACGCTTTCTTGATCTGCTGCTCGGAGGCATCGCGCTGCACCCCGAGAACCTCGTAAGGATCGCGCGGCGTCGAAGTTCGGCTCATCGAGAATTACCGCTCATACGTCGGCGTAGGCATCTTCGACGAATCGCGAAAGCTCGTACGCGGCCCTGCGCACCGTCACGATCGCCTCGGCATAGTCCATCCGCACCGGCCCGATCACCGACACGGCCCCCAGCTTGCGCTGAGCCACCCCGTATCCGGTCGCGACCAGTCCGAGCGAGCGCATTGCCGGAATCTCATTCTCGTGGCCGATGCGCACATACACGCCCTGCTCGCCGAGCGCCGTGCGCAGAACCCGCAGCAACGCCACCCGCCGCTCGAGCATGCTCATCAGCTCGTTGATCTGGGCGGTGTCCTCGATCATGCCGGTGCTGAGAACAATCGCGCGGTCCCGTCCACATACAGCGCATCCTCGCCCTCCGGATCGATCTCGCCGAACGCCGGCGCCAACCGCCGCAGAAACGCGACCTCCGTCGCGGACAGGCCCGGATCGATCAGGCGCTGATGCAACATGCGCGCCCCCAGCCCGGTGCCCTCCAACCGCTCGTTCAGATACTCCCCCGCCCACGCAACCAGGCCTGGGTCGACGGCATGCTCGAACGTGACCATCATCTTCGACACGCCACCGGTCGAGGTGATGATCACCACCACCACCACCTGCGGCTGCAGCGCGAGCACCTCGACGTGCCTGATACGGGCGCTGTCCAGGGCGGGCACGGACACGACCGCCAACAGATTGGTCACCTGCGAGAGGGTCTCGGTCGTGGTACGCACCGCCTCCTCGACTTCGCGGCGCATCAACGAGAGCTCAAGGCGCTGCGCACGCCTGCCTGGCCGGCTCCAAGCCACGCCCGGAGGCGAGCATCCGATCGACCACATAGCGCTGCCCGGCGTCTGTCGGAACCCTGCCCGCCGACACGTGCGGATGGGCGAGCAGACCATGCTCCTCCAGCAGCGCAAGCTCGCCGCGCACCGTCGAGGCGCGGCAGTCGAGCTCGGGGTCGGACGCGATCGACCTCGACGCAACCGGCTGTCCGGTGCGCAGGTAGTCCTCGACCACCTTGCACAGGATCATCTCTTGGCGGGCTGTCAGGGTCTGAGCATCACCCTGATTCTAGGTCGCCCGTCCACGGCCCCCGATCCCGCGGATCGCTCACAGCTCGAGCTCGGCCTCCGCGTTGCGCACGATCTGCTTGCCCGCCTGCTCGGCGAGGTGTCGACGATCACGCGCCCGTCGCGGCGCTCGCGCACCGTGCCCGTCACGACGACCTCCTGCTCGGGCACGCCCATGCCGCGGAACTGCACCGACAGGCGCTTGAGATGCTCGGGACCGCCCGCCGCCTCGGTCTGCGCGCGCGCGACCTGGGCCATCGTCCACAGACCGTGCAGGATCCGCCCGGGCAGGCCCACCGCTTCGGCGAACTCCTCGTCGATGTGGATCGGGTTGAAGTCCCCCGAGGCGCCCGCATAGCGCACGGTCAGATACTTGTCGGGCGTAACCCTCACCTCGGGAATCTCGCTCGCCGACCTGCAGATCGTCGATGCCCATGCTCACACTCCTCGCACGATGTTGGTCCAGGTGCCGCGGCATACCTGCTCGCCGCGCTGGTTGGTCGATATCGACTCGAACACGTAATATCCGCGCCCGTCGGATTCGGAGATGTCCTTGACGGAGGCGGTCGTTGTGATCTCGTCTCCGGCCACCACCAGCGGGCCCCACTCGAACTCCTGCCCGCCGTGAACCATCAGCGCGAAGTTGAGCTCGATCTCCGGATCGAAGATCGGCGGCCCGACCGAGGGAGCGCTGTAGACGACGGCGAACATCGGCGGCGCCACGACATCGGCATAGCCGGCCTCGCGGGCAGCCTGCACGTCCAGATGGACAGGATTCGTCTCACCGACCGCACGGGCATACTCCCTGATCTTCTCCCTGCCCACCGCGTAGGTCGTGGGCTCATAGGTCTTGCCGATCGCTTGAGTGTTGACTGGCACCGGACTGGCTCCTTGACTATGCGGGCTGTTGGTTTACTCGCTTGCAAGCCGCAGCGGCGGCCGCGGCGCGCCAGTTTACGCGTACGGCCCGCTCGGGGCACCGTGGCCGGTGCGGGACCTGCGCGAGTCGGAGTGCCCGCGAAGGCTCTTTAGGGGTCCGCGAATCGAGAGATGGCGGAATCGGGGTGCTATCGATTCGCCGACCCTTAAACACAAAAAGGCCTCCTCGGCCCACTGCGGGGGATGCCGACATGGCATCCCCCGCAGTCGAGTCCAGCACAGATCTCGGCCTCAGAAGACGAGCTCCGCCTCCTCGGAACCGACCCCGACGCCCGCGAGCTCCCGGTCCTCGCCGTGCTCGCCGGCCGATCTCCGATCGGTATCGAGACCCTCGCCCTGCTCGTGCCCGCGCCGCTGATCGCCGGGGCTGTCCAGGAACAGAACCGTGTCGGCCACGACGCTCACCGCCTGGCGCTTCTGCTGGTCGGAGGTCTCCCACTCGCGCCACTCCAACCGGCCGTCGATGGCGACGCGGCTGCCCTTGCGCATGTAGCGGCTGACGCTTTCCGCCGAGCCTCCATAGACGCTCACGTCGAAATAGTTGGGCTTCTCGCGGTAGTCGCCCTCGGCGTCCTTGCGACTGGAACTGCAGGCGATCCGCAGCCCGCAGACGCTCACGCCCGAGGGCAGGGCACGCAGCTCGGGATCGCGCGTGAGGCGTCCGACGAGAACAACGCGGTTGATGCTGAAGTAAGACATGGTCTGTCTCCATTGTCGAGGTTGTCCCCCATCGATGAACTTACGCATCGCTTGGGACGGTACTCTCGGCCACCGCCCCGGCTGTCGAATCGGAGGCCCTCCGCACCGCCCCACCGGCGACATCGCCCGGGACCGGGCCGGGCAGCGCGTCGAATCCGACGACCACGATCCGGGTCTGCGCCCGAGCCCGATCGATCGCGCGCTTCAGCGCCCGCGCGACCTCGGGCGCGGCGATGTACAGCACACCGGCGACCGTCCGGCAGCGAGCCCAGGCCCGGCAGATCTCGGTCAGGCGCCGCGGCGCCTTGATCGTCAGCTCGACCTCGACCGCCACAGGCAGCCCGTCCCCGGCCCTGGACCTCTCCGGCCACAGGACGAGGTCCGGACGATGCAGCAGCGGCCCGCCGTCCGGGCCGATGCCCAGACGCGCGCTTGCCAGTGAGACGCCACGCTCGCGTTCGTCGCGGCGCAGCTCGCGCTCACCTATCACCAGATGATCGGGATAACAGCGCTCCAGGTTCAGCGGCGACCCATGCGCACACGATCAGATGATGGGCGTTTGAGGCGCTCACGCGACATGGGTCCAATCCGCGCAGGCCCGACCCGCCCAGGCCCGCTCGCGTCAGCGTGTACAGCGCCGGCTCTCCCGCCAGCGGGCGCCGGCGCGTGAGCAATCCGGCTCGCTCGGCAGCCTGCAACCGGCCACGCGCCGAAGCCGGCGTCGTGCCCTCGCTCACAGCCAGCGCCTCGGCTGTGACGGCGCCCATACGTGCCGTCCACTGCATGATCGCTACCGCTCGGGCGAGGACGTAGGTTTAGGGGTTGATTTGGCCTTGGACGCGGACTTGGATTTGGACGTGGATTGGGATGGGGAAGATGTACGGACCATCGTGGTTTCCTTTGGTCCTCCTTTGTCGATGGTTCGTTGTTTATGAAGGACCCCGAGGAGTCCTCGTGAGGCGTGGGTCCCCGCCCGAAGGACCCCTCTGGACCGACTGGAGGTCCGGGGAGGACCCAGCCCCCGGCCGCGGGGGTCCGCTTCGTGAGCGGCCGGGGTCCCAGCGTGTGTGTTCGGGCTCCCAAAGGACCCCTTCTTGATCGGCGTCAGAGCATCGAGTCAGCGATGGTGCCTGGGCGAGAACATCCGCGTGATGCTCACGCTGCCCCCGTCGGACAGTCCGATCACCGCAGCCCAGCCCCGTGGCAGGCTCATGATCTGCTCAGCCCGCAGCGCGTTCTCGAGGCCTCGTGTGCGAGTGAGCTTGCCGTCGCCGTGCCGTGAGGTTCTCCAGACGCCTCTGGTTTCGGTCATGCCGGCGATCAGCTCGGCTGAAGCTGGGACCACCTGACGGTGGGCGATCAGCGCCGAGAGATTGCCCATCACCTGATCCTGCAGCGTCTCCCGTCCCGGCACGCGCATGTCGGCGAGCTCCTGCGTGCCCAACACGAGGCTCACACCCGCCCCGCGCGCCCTGGCGAACAGACCCACGACCCGCTCCGGGACGATCGCCGAGAACTCGTCGATCACCACCAGCGTTCCCACCGGTCGACCCTGCAGCGCCGCGACCATCGCCTGCAGATCCTGCACGATCGCCGCCCCGAGCATCTGGGCGAGCAGCGGCCGGCGGTCGGCTTCCAGGCTGAAGTACACGACCGCCCGCGCTTTCACCGCCTCGAGCAGGTCGAGTCGCTCCACGCCCTCCGTATGCGGATCGAGCCAGGGTCCGATGTCGGACTCGGCCATGATCGCCAGCCGGTCGCGCACGCCCGCCAGATCGCTCTGCTGGCGGATCGTGAGCGAGTCCAGATAGTCGTGCACCCCCTGCGCCGCTGACTCGGGCAGGCTCCGCGCGAGCACCTCCAGCCGCGAGGGGTCCAGATGCTGCACGAGCTCCTGGAGGCTGACCTCCATCCCGGCCCTGCGCAACGTGCGCACCTCGTGACCGAGGTAGCGCTGAGCCTGACGCAGGTAGTGCGGCTCGGTGAAACGCTCGCCGGCCAGCGCCTTGTCGGCGATCTCCGTCTCGCTGCCCCGAGCGTAGGGGTTATATATGGACGGGCCCTGCGGGCGTCCATTCGATGAACTGCCTGCCGGCGGCCAGCGCCGCACTGCGCAGCTCACGGCACAGGTCACGATCGCCCTTCGGGTCGATCACGATCGTCCCCATGCCGTACTCGATCGCACGCACCGACATCCAGGTCATCGTGACCGTCTTGCCCGAGCCGGTGGCGCCGACCACCAGCGTGTGTGTTCCCCCGGCCGGACCGCCTAGTGGGATCGAGACCGCGCGCCCGTTCTCCTCGCCGACCGACGATCAGCCGACCGGCACGATCCTCCTGCCGCGCCGGTCGACCCCGGCGCCCCGCCGGCAGCTTCGGCACGGTGAACGCGAGCAGCTTCGCGGGTCCGACGCAGCGATGCGCATCGCGTCAAGCGGGCCGTGCCGCCCGGCGGCGACGTCGGCCAGATCGGCGCCTGTCTCGATGTCTTCACGGTGCCAGCGCCGTCCGCGCACCGTCGCACACAGCGCAGCCGTGCCGAGGGTGAAAGCGGCGCCGCCGCCGAGGACCGACCGTCCGAGGACGACGCCCGCCAGTGCGGTGGCGGCCCAGGTCCAGCGCAGATGGCGGCTGCGCATCACCCGTGCGGCGATCAGCCCGATCGCGAGCCCGATCGTGAGATGGATCGTCGTGGCCATGAGCCAGTGGGCGAGCTGTTCCACCGGCGCCAACGGGTTCACTGCGGGTTCTTTGGTGTGTTCAGATGACGCGCATTTTACGCCGCCCCTTTCTGTGTGTATGGACCGGCGCGAGCGCCGGCCGTGGTGGTCAGACGACCGGCGGGGGACCCCGGGGCCCGCCATCGCGGTGCTGCATGAAGCCGTCCGGCTCGAAGATGGTGCGCGGGCGCTAGAGATGCGCCCTTCAACGCCGTGCGGCGCAAATCGGTCGCGCCGGCAGCTCGCGTCAAGATTGCTGCACGCGGCGGACGGCGCCCGCCAGGATCCGCTGCGATGGCGCGCATCAGCGCAGCCGGTAGCCGACGCCCCAAACGTTGATGACCCAGCGCCCGCCGCCGCTCCTCTCGAGCTTGCGCCGGACGCGGCTGGCGTGGCTGTCGACCGTGCGTGTCGATCCGCTCGATCGATACCCCCAGACGGCGCGCAGCAACTCCTGCTTGCCGAACACGCGCTCGGGATCGGACGCCAGATGGGCGAGCAGCTCGAACTCGAGCCGGCGCAGCTCGACCGTCAGCCCGTCCAGGCGGACGGCGTGCGCGTCCAAGTCGATCTCCAGTGTACCGACCGCTCAGTTGGTGTGTGCATGCCGGTGGTCCGCTCGCTCTGCGCAGCAGCGCGCGCATACGAGCCCGGAGCTCCAGGTAAGGCGCCGATCGCGCCAGGAAATCGTCCGCGCCGGCCTCGAACGCACGGAGCATGTCCAGCTCGTTTCGCTCGCTCCGAGCACGATGACCGGCATCGTCCGAAACCCAGGTACCGCTTGAGCGGTCTCCGGCGTATCTCCCGGAGCAACTCCAGCGCGCCCCGGGCCAATCCAGCGCGCCCAGCACGACCAGTCGAGGAGGACACCGTCCCGCGAGCATCCGCGCGTGCTCGGCGCTGCGGGCGAGCTCGGCTCGATAGCCGTCGGCGAGAAGCTGCTCGAGCAGGCACCCGGGCGACGTCCGCGTCGGACTCGACCACGAGGATCGATTCCGAGCGTGGCCCGTCCGGCGCGTGAGCATCCCTGGCCCGAAGCGATCGGATGCACCCGCGCCGTGTGCCTACCGACCCGTGCGCCGCACGCGCCGGGCGCTGTGCCGCGAGCGGGCGCGGACCGAGCAAACGTCGACGGCCGCCGACGCCGGTCCTCCTATCCGAGTTCCACCTCACGCGGGCTGATCCCGAGTCCGTTGCGGGCAATCAGCGCGAGCACGTCGCTGTGAACCCACGGGCTCTGCGCGTCGTGCCGCTCTCGGGAAGAACTCCCACGCGGCGGCCCAGCCAGCTCGTCTCGCCGCTCGAGTTGCCCTTGCGCGTCGCGCTTGATCCGGCCGCAGCGATGTGCGATCTCGCTCATGCTCAATCCTTGGCGCTCGATCGCGGCGAGCACCGCCTGGCGGAGCTTGCGGTTGAGCACGATCGGGCTCTCCCGCAGACGTTCGAGCTCGGTGCGCAGCACTTCGACGGAAACCTCCGGATCGCGGCGATGCATCTACCAGTGCCCTGAGCGTGAGCCCGCACACGGGTTCATAGCTTTCGACTGCGGCGACCACCTCGCGTAGGCACACCGGCACGGGGGCCGCCGGGCATGCGCGGCGGAATGTCGGCGCCAGCGCAGCTCCACCACGCTGCCACTCCGCACCGACTCCAGGCGATAGACGCACGGCTACTCTCCCCGCGCCGACCCACGAGCTCGGTCCGTGCGGGCCGCCGTCCGCGGTCCTCGCTGTTCAGGGCGCTCGCCCGACGGGCAGCCGGTCAGATCCTCGACTGACACCCGCCGGCAGCGGCCACGATTTGCGTCGTTCAGATAATGGGCGCATACCAGCGAGGCGTTCTGAGCGGCTCGTCGGCGTCGAGATGCGCGACCAACCGGCGATCGCCGAGTGTGATCGCGTCGCGGTCCACGACGAGCACGCAGCTTCGCCTCGGCGCCCGGCGATCACCTCCCGCATTCGCCCTGTGGCGTCGGTATAGCTACCCAGCGGGTCAAGCCGGCGCCGTCCCTCGACTGGCCGACGGTGTTACCGGCGTCCCGCCTGGGCTCGCTTCGGCATGGACCCTCGCGGGAGTGCGGGAGCCGCGCCCGGGGGCCTGGACTGCGCTCGCCGGGCGACTGATGAGGGAGCTGCGATCGTTTGTGTCATGTGTGTCTCCTGCCCGCATCGGGGCTGCCGCTTGGGTGTATGGGCAGCGCCTTTTAGAGGGCCGGCACGGTCCGTCAAGTGATGCGCGACTGGGCTACGGGCGCGGCGGGACAGTCCGAGCCCCCTATAGGGGTCTCGGAAATCAGCGCTTCGCCGGGGTGCCAATCGCAAAACTTGGCGCGAATCCGTCCTTGGCGGATGGACATCCGGGGCCATGCGATCGATCGTCGCTAGGACGATCGGCGGCGCGGTCGACTTTGGTGATGCACGGGATCTCGGCGATCGACACGGGATCGATCGTGCGGTACCGGCGACCGCGGCCACACTGTGCTCGCCACCGCACCGGCGGTGGTGGATTTCAGCACCCAAAGGACACCGGTGGTCGATACGAGTCTTCTTCAGTGCCCGCCATGGGCGGCGAGCTGTAGAGCGATCGGCGTTGGGCGAATGTGGCTTGGGAAGGAAGGAAGAGGAGAGGCCGCGATAGTAGCCGCCGCTCGGCGGCCGTCAAGCCCTGAGCCCGACCCGCACGCGTCAGGGTGAGCCGTCCCCAGGCGACACCTGCTGTTTGGCTCTACAGAGCCAAACAGCACGGTTCGCGTTGCAGTCGCCTGGTCTTTCGACGCGGGCGACTGCGCCGCGCCCCCTTCCCAGCGCCCCGACTGCACCGCCAACGGGGGCAACGGCGTTTGACGCCGGGCAAATGCACGAGCGTTTCCGCGCCGGCTTCCTGATCCGTCCCGACCGGGGCCGACGATCGCCGAAACCCGGCGACCCGTTCTGGGTGATCACTCAGGCCGCGCCGAGACCCCGAGGACCCGCGACGACGGGTTAAGCCGACCTCGACGAGGGCGTATCCAGCAGTGCTGTGCGCCTCGGGCACCGGTTCCCCGTCTTTGGCAAGCCCGTCGAGGTGGAACTCGATCGCCTCGCGCATCTCGCATTCGCACTCCTCGCGCGTGGCGCCCACGGCGGCGACTCCAGGCACATCCGGACTGTATGCCGAATAGTTCGTGGAGCCGTCGCCCTCGATGACAATCAGATAGCGGTGAGTCAAGGCTTCTCCATTCCAGCCTGCCTGAAGATGCTAGCGAGTGTTTAGGGATGCACGGTGCTGCTCGGCTTCCCTGGAACCGTGACTTTGCCGGGACGCGTCCGATGCTCGTACTGGCGATGACTGCCGCGAGTTCGTGACAGCTCCCAGCCATCGCCCTCCAGGAGGCGTATGACCTCAACGGCCTTCATCGTGTCCACCCCCCACAAACCCCCGTACCTCAACCGCCGCCGCCCCGGCCTGCGGATCGCCGTGCGCCACGGACGCGCGCACGTCCGGCGGCAGCCGAGGCACGCCGTAACCGCGCAGAGATCCCTCGTGCGCGTCGCGCTCGGCGACGAACAGGATCCCGCTCGCGGCCCGGATACTCCCAGTCGGCCGGATACTCGCCGGCGTAGGCGCGGCAGGCGCTCAGCACCGCGTCGGCCCTGCCGCGCGCACTCCCGCGCACGGGCACGATCGCGGCAGACGAACACGACCACCGGGGCGGCCCGTCCGCGCGGTCCGTACCTGCGCGTGTGCACCGACCAACCGGAAGAAAGTGGTCGTAGCGCTCGAGCTTGCCGGCCGCACGGCCGGTGGGCAGGCGATCGTCGAGCTCGACCAGCAGATCGATCGCGACACCCGGCGCTGCGTGCCCTCGCCCCGCGCGAGGCCCCTCCGACACCGCCTCCTTGCACACCGCCACTCCCCACACGATCCCTCTCCACAACCTCTCTCTCCCGACAGACCCCCCACCGGACCGCTGTCCACCTCGGCACGCTCACGCACCCCCCGGCCAGCTCGACGTCACTCGGGGCGCACCGTCTCGAAGCGCTCCACCTCCACCCGCTCGCCCGTGGAGTCGGTGCGCAGGAACTCGTGTGGCGCGCGCCCCCCGGGCAGGCTCAGGTCGCCGGGCCCCAGCGCGACGCGCCCCTCGGCGCCCGAGCGCGACGGGCGGGGACAGCACCGACTCGCGCGCGCCGCGCAGCACCAGCGGAGCGCAGCCGAGGGCATGCTCCAGCGCAAGCGCCCAGCCGGCCACGTGCACGTCGTGGCGCGCCTGGCGCAGCAGCCGCCCTCGCGTGGCCGGCCGGGACAGTGCGGACGCCTCGGGTGGCGCAGACAGCGCGGACAGTGCGCCCGCCTGCGCCCCGGCCGGCGGGGAGGGCGGCATGCCGCCTCGGCCTCGCCCTCGCGCGAGGCCGCCAGCCGGCCGTGGTGTCAGGACGTCAAGACCCGCGGCGGCGATCGTGTAGCACATCGGCACGCCGCCCCCGTCGCGGCGATGGAACTGAAAGCGCTCGCAGCAGCCCGGCGTCGGACAGGCGCTTGAGCCGGCGCTGGGTCGTCGTGACCGCGCGCGCGGCGTTGAAGCGCCGGTGGATCTGCGTGGTGAGCACGTGCCCGAGACTCGCGACCAGCATCAGGATCTCCAGGTCGAGCGGTTCGGGTTCCAGCGCCCGCGCCTGCGGCACGCGCCGGGCCCAGCGGACGCTGTGTGCGCCGTCGAGCTCGACGAGCTCGCGGTAGCTGTCCGCCGGCGTGCTCGGGAGCGCCTCGATCTCTGACCTGTCCAGCTCACTCCGACCGCCATCGCGTCGGACTCCAGCGTCCCGCTCGTCGCCGTGTTCTGTTCGCTCTCCCCCGGCGCTGTCCTGGGCACCCGCTCGCGCTGGTCCGCCACCCGCGCCGCGCCGGCGCCTTCGATCCCAGTGCGGCTGGCGCAGATCGGCGAGATGGCGCCCGCCGCGCTCGGCCTGGCGGGCGGCGTGCAGCGCGCAGGCGCTCGGGATCGACGCGCAGCGGGATCGTCTCGCCGACGAACGGCGCCTGGCGCCCCTCGCGGCGTGAGCCAGCTCGCGATCGCGTGGTGCTTGGGCAGGTGCAGGCGCGCGTCGGGATGGCCGAGGCTGGAGATGCGCTCGATGCCCGGGCGCACCATGTCGGAGAACTCGGCCATCGTCAGCTTCACAGCCGCGCGGGCATCCTCGGCGGAGGACGTCGCGAAGTACACGCGGTGGGCGAACAGCGCGTCCAGCTGATCGCGCACGTCGCGGTCGATCCACTGGGCGTCGGTCTGCCAGCAGGCGACCGTCTCGAGGCCCGCGGAGCGCTTCAGCGCCATCGTCTCGGCGAAGCCGCGGTTGAGCACGAGCGGCGCCTCGTCGACCTTCAGCGCGACCGCCACCCGCTCGGGCTCGGGCACGAGATCCTGCTGGCGGGCGAGCGCGGCGTCGAGCATGCCCACGAGCAGCTGCATCAGCACGGAGGTGTTGCCGGCGCCCATCGCACCGAGCGCGCCCTTGACGACGAGCACCTCCCGCGCCGGCGATCACCCGATCGAAGTCGACCGGCAGCGAGTCGTTGAGCAGCACGCGCTTGATCGAGGGCGAGTTGAGCAGCCGCGCGAGCTTGTTGACGGGCGCGTCGAGCTTGGCCGTGGTGGTGCTGCGCGCGTCGGCGAGCTGCGCGGTCAGCTCGGCCGTGAAGAACTCGGAGATCTCCTTGAACTCGGGCATCGTCCGCACGCGCGAACCGACGGCGTTGCGGTAGGAATAACCCTCCTCGCCTACGGACAGCAGCCGCGCCGCGTCCCACAGCGTCGAGCGGCGATCGTAGGCGAGCACGGCGATGATCGCGTTGCGCAGATACCGATCGGACGAGGCGCGGATGTCGGCGTCGGTGAACAGATTCTTCAGCGCCGCCACGACGTAGTCGGCGATCACGTCCGCGGGTGCGTCCACCGCCAGCGGGTTGAAGCCGCACGTGGGATGAGCAGAAGTCCAGCAGCGTGCACACGCGCTCGGGCGGCACGAGGCTGACGGCCGCCTCGGCGGCGTCGCCCTTTGGGTCGAGCACGATCACACAGCAGCGCTCGCGGCGCAGATCCTCGGCGACGGTGGCCACCAGATAGCTCGACTTTCCCTGCTCGACGGCGCCGGGGACGGCGGTGTTCTGCCGGCGCATCGCCGGATGGATCGACGACCGGGCCGAGCGCGTCGCGCAGCGTGCCGGGCGGGGTCACGCCGCCGCCCGCATCCTGCCCGCCCCATGCCATCCCCCGCGCGGGCGCACGATCCCCGGCGGCGCGGGCGCGCGCGGCAGGCCGGTGCGCGCGAACGGCACGGTGGCGAAGTCGACCGAGGGCAGCTGCCACAGCGCGGCGAGCTCGGTGGAGGCGTACACGCCCCGGTGCAACGACGGCAGCGGGTTGCCCTCGCCGCGCAGCACGCGCGTGCCATACAGGCCGAGCAGACCGTGGCGCACGGTCGTGCCGCGTTCGACCAGGCTGTTCTCCGGCCGTTTACGGCGCGCAGCTCGGAGGCGATCCGCTCGCACGTGGAGCAGTGTCGCGCGACCACACGCAGATCGGCGAAGAACAGTGGACGGTGCTGGACCTCGAGACCGCCGCGCAGCTCTTCGTCCTCGACCATCGAGCGATCGGCGTTCAACAGATGCTCGCGGCGCGCGCGCGACAGATGCGCCTCGTGGCGGCTTGTACAGTGCGCTTGCGCGTAGCGCTCGAACAGAGCGGGCGTGGGCGTCAGCGCGAGTTGCACGAACGCCGGCTCCGCGCACGCGCCCATCACGCTCATCAGCCGGTTGACGGGCGGCTCGCGCTCGTGCTCGAAGCGATCGAGCGTCCCCACGCGCTTGATGAACCCGGCGTGCTTCTTCAGACGCAGCACGACCGGTGGAGCGCCGAGCGGGGGAAAGCCCGGCGCAGCCCGCTGTTGGGATAGGCGGTGCGCAGGGCGGTCTCGACCATCGACTCAAGGCCCGCGGGACAGCTGACGGCCAGCCAGACCGCGCGCCCGAAGCGTGGTGGATCTCGAGTGCAGAGCGAGGGCTGGCCGAGCAACAGGCGCCGCCACCAGCGACGCAGCAGGCGCTTGTGCAGCGACTCGAACATCGCCACGACGCCCGTCCGCGGTGGTGGAGTCCGTGCGGTAGACCTCAACGCCAAGCCGCACATACGACGCGTGCGCGCCGGGCGCGAAGGCGGGAGCAGAGCACGATCGCCGCGAGCAGCAGCGAGCAGCCGCCGAGCAGCCCGAGCGCAGACACTCCGCCGATCGGCGCCCAGGCCAAGATCGAACCGAGAGCGCGGCCGAGAGCGAGTACGAGCGCCGTCGGGCGTGAACGGCCCGATCGCGCGAGGCGCCGCGCAGCGTCGCCGCCAAGCCCCCGTCGAGCAGCCACGCGACCAGCGCGAACGCCACGACGAAGGCCGCGAAACCAAGGATGCGCCACAACAGAAAGCGAAACAGCACCTCACTGTCCATTCCGACCGGGAGACTGAGACGGGACAGGAGCGGTCAAAAGGCGCGCGAGACCACTGAGCTGACTCTGCCGCAGGTCGCGGATCGTCGCCGTCGTCAACGCCGCCTGCATCGCTCGCCTGCATCTCCCGCGCGACCGCTCGATATGGCGCTTGCAGAGCGTGCGTGTGCTCCAATGGCGGTCCAAGCTCGCGTGCCGCGCTCAAGCCTACATGCGCGACTCTCGACGTGTATGGGTAGATGATGAGCACCCTCAGGACATCCTCTTCAAGCTCTTTGGCGCCCCCTTCCAGCTCGTCCTCTTCCCGGTTCGCGCTCGCCGCGGCGGCGCTCGCCGTCGCTCTCACCCTCGTGCCGGTCCTCTCGCCCGGCCAAGCCCGCGCGGCGACGATGACGTTCGGCAGCCCTCTGTCGGTCCCCGCCACCGAGAACACTGCCGAAAACCTCAACTACAGGGGCACCAACGTGCAGCTCCCGGGCTCGGTCTTCCACATCCCCCACGACGGCGCCGACACCGCGCTGTGGAACACGCAGCTCGCCGCCGGCGCCCCCACGGCCCCCGCGGAGGGTCAGGTCGTGAGCGTGAGCCTCGAGGGCTGCGCGCAGTCAAACGGTCCGCCGCCGCTGACCCAGATCCACTTCCAGTCGCTGAGCCCCCGGCCCGGCGACGGAGCGAAAGTGGAACTGACCAGCCAGGCCTTCGAAATCCCGGTCTGCGGCGCCCGCGGCGCATCGGGCTCGAACGTCAGCACCTACGCCCCCACCAACCTGTGCGTCGGGGCGGGCGACTACGTCGCCTTCAACGACGAGGGCGGCTTTGTCGGCCCCCAGAACGGGCTCCCACCCTACCCGGCCGGCGTCCCCTACATGGTGATCGGCGCCGTCCTCGGCTCGACGCTCGACTCGTTCATCGCCAACAACGGCGTCGGCAACGGCGCGACGTTCTCGGCCTCGGAAACCTCCCCCAGCGACGGCTTCGCCGCCAACGACGGCGAGGAACTGATGCTCCGGGCGACGCTCGCGACCGGCCCCGACGCCACCCCGATCTGCCCGGGCGGCACCAAGGGCGTGCACGCCGTCCATCGCCATGTCTTCCCGCCGCTGTCGGTCCCCACGCCGCAGTTCGACGGCATGAACGCACGGGGAGTCGTTCAGGTCGCGATCTACTGCCACACCGCCACAGGATGCACCGGCACGATCGTGCTGCACTCCCGCGCCCACGGCCGCTCACGCTCGGTCTGGCTGGGCGCGGCCGGCTTCTCCGTCGCCTCCCACACCACCGGCAAGGCGTACGTACACCTGTCGCGGCTGGCCCGGCGCATGATCCGCGCGGCGGCCGGCGATGGGCTCGGGGTGGAGGTGACGCTCAGCGCCGGTTCGGGCAACAGTGCCGGGGCAGACCCGTTGAACGCGTCGATCGCGGTTCACGGAGCCCTGGGGTGACGGACCGAGGACACCTGCGCGCATAGATATACGCATCCCACATCCACAGCAGTAAGACCTGATACCGCCAACGGGATTCGAACCCGTGTTACCGCCGTGAGAGGGCGGCGTCCTAGTCCCCTAGACGATGGCGGCGCGCCACAAGGCTCGATCGAGGCTAGCAAAGCACCCGGGGCAAGCCCTCGCTAACCTTCGCCTGGGGATATCCGACCGTGCTCGCCCGCTCGATCGAACGGTGTCCGGCCGCGCTCACATTCGAGCTGGGCCGCCGTGCGATATCTTCGCTTGCTCACGACGCCCGCACGCGGATGTGGCGGAATTGGTAGACGCGCACGGTTCAGGTCCGTGTGGAGGTAACTCTGTGGAGGTTCGAGTCCTCTCATCCGCATTGTAGAAGTTCCGCAGCGTCGAGATCGGTCCCGGGCGATCGAGAATCGTCCTTTGCGATCGTCTGCACGGCCGTTGCTCGGACGGCTGCTCGGCCAGCCGAAGCAGTCGCCACCGGACACCGGCACCAGATCCCTACTCGGACAGGCCCACCGCCCGCTCCGAGCAAGCGGTGGGACCTTGCGCGTCAGGCGGAAGCTGCTATTGGGTCTGGGCGAACGACGACGGTGTCGGCGACCGCGATGATCTCATCCACGGGCAAGTCGGCCCGCGAGGCGTGATCACGGATCGCCTCGGGGCTGCTGGCGTGGTAGATGCAGACTGTCCCCACCGAGCCGCCGTCCTCCTCCAGCACATAGCTGCGAATCCAGCGAATGTCGTCCGACATCTCCTCATCACCCACCCTTTTTGAACGCTCGGCTGCTGCCTGCAAGTCCCCTGGGGACCGCCAGCCATTCCGGCGCAGGATCACGTAGGTGTTCATACTGAGCCCGTCCTTTCTGTAGAGACCGGTGACTAGACGAGCATATAAGCAATGCAACTTCTCAGTCAAGCGGACCCCGAAGACAATCGCTTCCTCCGGGGCGAAGCAGACGCAGTTGCGTCGCTGGCCGTCGCGCCTCGTGTGACGTTGGGGATATAGGCTGATCGGAGTAACGTTGAAGTGTAGTATCGGCCGATGACCCAACAGCAGCGCGCGGGTGCGGTGGCGGTCGCCAATGAGGAAGCGGTGCGTGCATGGGACACGGTCCTGTATGAGCGGTGGAAGTCGAACCGCGAGGTGTTCGTGGGCGCGCTGGCAGACGTCACCGAGGAGGTCTTCGGGCTCTTTGCGCCGCCCGAGCGTGGGTGCTGCATCGACATCGGGTGCGGCTTCGGCGAGACGACTCAGCAGCTGGCTGAGCTCGTCGGACCGGGAGGCTTCGCGCTCGGCACCGATTCCTCGCCGCGGTTCATCGAGGACGCCCGTCGCGAGGCCGTCGAGGCGGGTGTCGAGAACGTTGCGTTCGAGACCGCCGATGCGCAGACGGCTGAGTGGGATCCCATCTACGACTACGCTTTCTCGCGCATGGGGACGCAGTTCTTCGCCGCACCGGTTCCGGCTATGCGCGCGATCCGCGGCGCGCTCAAGCCCGGCGGCAGGCTCGCCAAGCTCTGCTGGCGCCGCAAGGCCGACAGCCCGTTGTGGGCGGAGACCGAGCAGGTCGTTGAACGGTTCCTCTCGCGCCCTGAGGAGTACGAGGCCGACACCTGCGGGCCCGGGCCATTCTCGCTCGGTAACCCCGAGACCACCCGCGGGATTCTCCAGGCCGCCGGGTTCGACGAGATCGAGCTGCATCAGCGCGACTTCGACTACTTCATGGGCGCGGACATGGACGAGGCGATCGACTCCCTGCTCGCGATCGGACCCGGCGCCGAGCTGATCCGCCTGAACGGCGAGTACGGGGAGAGCCGTCGGGGCGAGATCGCCGAGGCCCTGAGGGACCACTACGCCGCCTGGCAGAAGCCCGACGGCTCCATAGTCGGCCGCGGGTCCGTCTGGATCGTCGCGGCCACGAACCCCGGCCCGGCGGAGAGGATCTGATAGCCGGAATGATGCCTGTGTCCACCGGCACGGCCCACCACCAGCGCTTGTGCTTCCCCCGGCCGAGCGGGCGTCTGAGCATCGACCACACTCGCTAGCGCAACGGACGATTCAGAGCACGCTGGCCGAGGGTCGGCACACGGTCGCTCGACCCGGACGAAGCGGAAGCGCTCGCCTCGCCGTGTCTCCGACCTGGTCCTCGTCCAACTTGGCAGTCACGCCCCGAATCACCGTGCCGGGGTGGCGGCGATCAGCTCGTTGACCTGTCGTGCCAGATCGGGGCCCGCGTCCTCCTGCAGGAAATGACCGGCGTGTGGCGTGCTGTGAGGCTGTCCGGCGGCTCCGGGCACATGCCGCTGGAACACGCGCTCTCCCCCTCGCATGATCGGGTCTCGATCGCTGAAGACGGTCAAGAACGGCTTCCGCCAACGGCCCAGTGCGTCCCACGCCGCGCGGTTTGGCCCCACCGCCGGATCACGGGACGAGACCGGGACGAGCCTCGGGAACGCACGCGCGCCGGCGATCGACTCGGGTGCCGCAAACGGTGCGTCGTACGCGCGGCGCTCCCCCTCGGAGAGCGTCCTCAGGCATCCCGCGTTCACGATCCGGCTGACTGGGAAGACTGGGCTGTAGGTCGCGAACGCTCGCCAGGCGAGGAATGCCATCGCGTTCCGACGGCGGCCGGGCCTGCCCGTCGACCGTCGGCAGCGCACCATTGCCGACCACTATGCGCTCGAAGCGAGCGTCGTTCTCGACAGCTACGCGGAGTCCGATCAGCGAGCCCCAGTCCTGGCAAAACAGGGTTATACCCTCGAGATCCAGCGCTCGCAC
>CAWIWX010000007.1:0-93972 GCA_963839965.1 uncultured Solirubrobacterales bacterium | reverse complement strand
CAGGGCCGGGGACACGCCCCACAACGCGAGCACGCCCGCAAGCGCGCACACAGACGCCGCGAGCGCCGCGACCGGAAACCACCTGCTAGAGACGAGTCCGCTGCGTGTCATGCTCTCACCGCTCCTTTCCCGTGCTTGGATCGAAACCACCGCGCGACGACAACAGCCCGCCCCGGCGCGCGCCCGCGATCGCGCGGGGGCCGAAGGCCCCCGGGCGCGACGCACGCTTGAAAAAGATCACCTCGCAGAAGATCCGCTCGCCGCCGGCCGGCTCGGCTGAAAGAGCCCTGCCCTCCTGGGCGCCGCGCTAGACTGGGCGCATGGATGATCTGTTCTCGGTGCCGCTTGGCTACGTGGATCCCGACCAGGGGCCAGACGACGGAGTGTCGACCCTGCCCGCGATTCCGGACGAGGCTTTCGACCATCCCGGGAAGTGGGTCGCGTTCGGCGGCGGCGCCAAGGTCGACATGATCAGGGACACCGAGGAGGAACTGCTCGAGGCGCTCGGCGGCCATCCTTTGGGCGTCATCCTCTTCCACGTCCCGACGACGCGCATCTTCGCCCGCTAGGCAGACGCTCCCGTGGAGCACTGGACGTTCCCCCACGACCGTTACGGCGTGCCGTCGCTGGACGTGCGCGTCCAGGCCCAGGGCGGTCCGGCCGCCGACCTGCCGGGCACCGTCGACTCGGGGGCATCCAGCACCGTGCTCTCCAGAAAGCACGCTGTGAAGCTCGGACTCGCTCCCTCCGACCTGCGTGAGGCGCCCGAAGCGATCATCGCCGACGGCAGCAAAGTCCGCTGCTGGACAGTGGCGACGCCGCCGATCCGCGCGCAGGTCCTGCGACGCTCTCCCGCTGAGGAGCTGCTTCCCTGGGGACCAGTATTCGCGATCAGCCCTGTTTTCATCGAGCACGCCGATCCCCTGTGGGGACAGGCCGACCTCTTCGCCACATTCGAAGTCACATTCTGGCGCAACGCAAGTCCAGCCACATTCGGGCTGAGCTACTGAGCGTCCCGCTGCACACAGCCCCGGCGCGACGCACGCTTGAAAAAGATCACCTCGCAGAAGATCCGCTCGCCGCCGGCCGGCTCGGCTGAAAGAGCCCTCCTCTGGTGGGCGCCGCGCTACCATTCGGGACATGACCGCGAAAGAGAAGGTGCTCGAGTTGGCGCCGGGCTGGAGCGAGGAGCAGGCCGCCGCGGCTCTGCGCGCCGCCGAGTCCGAGTCGGGGCCCATCGTCGTCGAGGACAACCGTCCCAGAGGATCCTGGGCTGCCGACTCGTGACAATCGACAGAAAACTTAGGCGCGGTGCGGATCGACTTGGTTTCGTGGTCGGACCCGAGGAGCTCTGACCCAAACCGCCCGCGCCTCTCCACAGAGGCCGCGGCAGGGTCACGCCGCGGCCCCCGTGGAGGGGTATGGGACAGGGAGGCCCCGTAGGATCCTCTGCGAGCGCCACCAGAGAGGGGGCGGTGACGCTCGGACAAGATCCCGCGAGCACGTGACCCAAAAGTCGGCTGTCTTCCCATCGCCCTCTCCTCCTTCTCCTCGCTCCAATTTCGTCCCGCTGCGCGCCGACCCGGCGCGAGCGAGCGAACATCTCTCTTCCGTGAACGCAATATGCACCCATTCGGAGCGCTTGGCTAGTGGAAAGTTGAGTATTTGAGAGTTGAAACGGCGCGGGGCGGACCTCTCAGATCCGACCGTGTCCGGTCGGATGAGAGTCCGCCCCGCTTTGCTGATGGGGTTCACTCCCCGGCTTGCCGCCGCTCGCCGTCGCTATCCTTCAGGCCATGCGAGCCCGCTACGCCTACTACGATCGCGACGCCGACATCGCGTGGCTGCCCACCGGCGAGTCCGAGGATGTCCTCAGCGAGGAGGTGGGCTGGGGTCTGATCGATCACGACGCCACCACCGACGAGGTCGTCGCGCTCGAGGTCTGGGACGCCAGCACCCGCCTGCCCCGCATCCTGCTCGACGCGCTCCCCGCGCCCGCGACGCCACACACCGCCGCAGCCTGAAAAGCCACCCCGCCCACTGCGATAGAAGCACGACTCCTACTCCTGCAGGACCGCGCGCGGGCGAGACGCGGGCGGCGAGCATGCCGGGGAGGGCGATCACGGCGAGCGCGATCGCGCCGATCAGCGCCAGCGTGAGCAGGATCTGCACGGGGCCGATCGCAGAACGGCGCCGGAAAGCCGGTCGTGCGTTCCAGAAAGCGGCTGGCCAGGGCGTGGCCGCAGACGCCGACGAGCGCGCCCACCAGCGCCCCGACGCCGATCGTGACCGCGCTCTCCAGCACGACCGCGCGCCACAGCTGCGGCGGTCCCGTAGCCCTGCATCTTCAGCGCGGCCAGGCGCGCGCGACGCTGCCAGACGGTGGCGCTGAGGGCGGAGGCGACCGCCAGCGCGGCGGCGATCAGAAGCAGCGTCGAGATCTCCCCGAGCGTGCGCAACCCCTCGCGCGCGCTGGCGTTGCTCAGCGCCGCGCGTTCTGAGGCCGTGCGCACCTGCAGGCCCGGATATGAATGAAGCGCCGCGGCGACCGCGCGCGCGGCCCCGCGCCGGGCTCACGCCCGGCCTCAGGCTCACCTCCAGCGCCGCCGCTTCGGTGGTATCCAGAAGCGGCTGTAGTCGCCCGAGCTGATCGTGATCGCGCCGGCCGGCCAGCCCGAGTTGGTCACGATCGCCGCGATCGTCAGGCGCGCGGGACCGGACGGCGTCGGCAGCGACACGAGCTCGCCGACGCGCAGGTGGTGTTCGCTCGCGTAGTCGCTGGAGACGGCCACGCCGCTGCCCCTGGCGGATCAACCGTGTGGCGCGCGCGAGGTTGCCTTCGCGCAGCTGGCTCGGTTCGATCTGGATGGCGTCGCCGGCGGGCCTGCCGCGCACCCACATGCGCCGCTCGCCCGACGTCGAGCAGCCCGCCCCGATAGACGCGCACCGAGGCGACGCCCGGGGCACGCGCGATCGCGAGCGCCGGCCCGGCGGGCGCGAACGAGTTCGTGTTGAACACGTCGCGCCCGGACGTGACCCAGATCTGGGCGGTGGAGAAGTACTGCGTGGTGGCCTGTTCGATGCCGCGCAGGAGATCGTCGCGGGCGCCGCCGATCGCCACGCCCCCGTAGACCGCGATCCCGACGATCCCGGCGAGCGCCACCGAGCGCGTGGTGGTCGCGCGCAGCTCCGCGAGCGCGACGATCAGGGCGCTGGAGCGGACGCGTTCTGCCAGCCGCGGCAGCCCGCGGGCGACGGTGAAGAACACGCCGGGGATCAGACACAGGCACGCCAGCGCGAGCGCGACTCCCCCGACGATCGTCGCGCCCGGCGCCAGCAGGACGATCGCGATCATCGCCACGATCAGCGCCGCGCCCGCGAGCGCGAGCCTTGCGATCGTGCGCTGTGAGACGACCTCGCTGCCGCCGCCGAGGCGCTCTCGCGAAAGACGGCGTCGGCGGGACGCCCGAGCGCAGGTCGAGCAGCGGCGAGAGCGACGCCAGCGCGGTCGCCAGCACGCCGCAGCCGATCGCGAGGAGGACCGTGCCCAGCGTGCAGCGCCTCTTCGGTTCCGATCGGGAAGGCGGCGCCGAGGAAGTTCGGCGCGCGCTGGAACAGCGCCCGCGAGAGCGCGTCTCCCAGCGCCGACGCCGATCAGCGAGGCCACGACCCCCAGCACCAGCGCCTGGAAGCCCAGCAGCAGCACGATCTGGCCGCGGATCGTAGCCCTGCATGCGCAGCTCGGCGATGAAGCGCCGCCGCTCGGGGACCGTCAGCAGCATCGCGTTGAGCGCGAGCAGAAAGCCGATCATCACGCTGATCGCCTCGAACAGCGAGGTCGAGCTGGCGGTTGGGCTCGATCGCCTGGCTCGAGCAGGCCCAGTTCGTAGTCGGCCGGCGCGCACGTCCAGCCGCCCGGCCGCCAGCCGGCGAAGCTCGGCGGCGACGAGCGGCGCCCTGCCCGGGAGCGGGCGGATCAGGACCTCGCTCACCCGGCGCGGGCGCTCCGCGAGCTTCTGGGCGACCGACAGCACCGCCACCGCCACGGGGCTCGCCGCCGCCGAGCCGAGCACGCCGCCGCCGAGCACGGCCTTCACCCGCGCGCGGTGCACGGCCCCGTTGCTCGCCACCCCAAGCACCTGGCCGCGGCGCACGCCGAGCGTGCGCGCCACGCCGGAGGGCAGCCCGACGCCGCCTGCAGCAGCGCGGTCGCGGCGGCGCCGTATTCCTGGCTCGCCGCCCCGCCGAGCGATTCGACGCTGGGGCTCACGCCGATCAGCTGCACCGCTTCCTGGGCGCCGCGCGAGCCGATCAGCGTCACGTTCTCGCGCAGCACCGGCGCGGCCACCGCCACCCCGGGGAGCGCGCCGGCCCGTTCGGCCACGCGTTCGTCAAAGCCCTGAGCCGAGCGCGCCGTGAGCGCGAAGCGCGCCGACCCGGTCAGCCCGTGGACGAGCTTGCGCGGCCGAGCTCGTCGAGGCTCGCGTTGGCCAGCAGCACTCCGAACACCAGCGCGACCCCGATCGCCACGCCGGCGCCGGCCAACAGCTCTCCCGCCGGGTGGGCGCGCAGCCGCCGCCGGTACAGGAACAGCAGCATGCTCAGGCGGATCCCGAAGATCCGCGGGTTCAGCGGGCGCTCGCGGCTCACGGGGTGTCGGGGCTCGGCGGCGGCTCACGGCTGCGCCCGCGCCAGGCGCGCCGCGGCGGGATCGAGCAGGCGCCCGTCGCGCAGCGTGTGGACCCGTCCACGAGCTCGATCGCGTCGGGGTCGTGGGTGACCAGCAGCCCCGGCATCCTCTGCTCGCGGCAGATCTCTCGCAGCAGCGTGAGGATCTCCCGGCTGCGCGCGGAGTCGAGGTTGCCCGTCGGCTCGTCCGCCAGCAGCAACCCCGGCTCGCCGACCAGCGCCCGCGCGATCGCCACCCGCTGGCGCTCCCCCATCGAGAGCTGATCGGGCGTGTGGGAGACGCGCTCTGACGAGACCGAGGCGCTCCAGCCACGGCAGCGTCTTGGCGCGCGCCTCGCGCAGCGTGAAGCCGAGCACGCCCAGCTTGATCATCGCGTTGTCCAGCGCCGTGGCGCCCGGGTCAGGTGAAACTCCTGGGAGATCAGGCCGACATCGTGGCGGCGGTAGGCGGCGCTCTCGCGCGCGGAGAACGCGGCGACGTCGCGCCCGTCAAACAGGATGCTGCCCGCGATCGGGCGCGAGCAGGCCGCGCGATCAGCATCAGCAGCGTGCTCTTGCCCGACCCGCTCGGGCCGTACAGGGCCACGAACTCTCCCGCTCGCGAATCGTCGAGCGTCACACCGTCGACCGCCCGCACGGTCTCCCCGCCGCCGCGGTAGTGCTTGACGACGTCGCGCAGCTCCAGCGCGCCCACGCTAGAGGGCCCGCGATGCGGCTGCAGACCGACGGCATGGGCTATGCAGATCCACGGACGCGCCGCCGCGCGCCGGGGGCGGTGCGCACGACCGTGCCCTGCTCCTCACCGCAGCACAGCTCGCCGGCGGAGATCGACATCAGCGCTCCCATCCCTCCGAGCGTGGCCATGTCCTCGGAGGCCATCAGCAGCGCGATGCCCGCGCTCGCCGGCGACTCTGCGCAGGGTCGCGCAGAAGCGCTCGTGATCGTCGAGGCTCGGCATCGGCGCCGGCTCGTCGACCAGCAGCAGCGCGCGGTTCGCGCACCAGCGCGCGCGCCAGCATCACCCGCGCCCGCTGCTCGACCGACAGCGAGGCGGTGCTCTCCGCGGCGCCGAGCGGCGCTCACGCCCGACGGCGTCGAGCGCGGCGAGCGCCCTGCGCTTGGCCTCCGCGCAGCGTGAGCCCGCCCGAGCCGATCGACATCGCCACGTGCTCGAGCACGATCTCCCCCGGGCTCGGGAGCCAGTCGGCCTCGGCAGCAGCGCCACCGCGCCGCGCAGCAGCCTGCGCGCGCTCGGATCCGGTCAGCCGCGTGATGTCCTGCCCGTCGAAGCGGATCGCTGCCGGCGTCGGGCGACTCGATCGCGGCCGCCAGGCGCAGCAGCGTCGACTTGCCCGAGCCGGCGCGCGCCGTACAGGCCGGCGGCCGCGCCCGCCGCGAGCTCGAAGGACACCGCGTCGAGCACCACGAGCTCCCGGCCGCCGTCCGGGTAGCGCTTGCTGACGTTCGCAAACGACAGCAGCGGCGCGGCGGCGGGCTCGGGCGAGGGACTGGCCGGAGGCTCGTCGAGGGGGCTAGGGGTTGCGGGCGGCATACTCGTCGATCCGCCGGCGCGTGCGAGCCGCCCAGTCGATCTCGGCCCGCAAGATCCCGTACACCGAGTCGCGCGTGCAGTCCATGAGCAGCGCCGCGCCAGGAGCGCGGCTCGCCGCTCGCTCGGCAGCACCAGCTGCGCCAGCACCAGGCACTCGCGCTCGTACTCCCGCAGCGCGCGCAGCAGCGCGCGGGACGTCCTGCGCGCGCGCGACCGCGAGCTTCGCCTGCAGGCCCAGCCGCACCGGCTCGCGCGGCAGCAGCGTCTCCATCCAGCACTGAAGCGCCCGCGCGGGTCTGCTCGGTCGGGTGATACACCACGTGCGTTCCCCGCTCGTTGCCGCGCCTGGGCTCCTCGCGCGAGCTGGCGCAGCCCCTCCTTCTCCGAGCTGCTTCAGCAGCCGGTAGACATCGTCGGGGTCGATCCGCCAGCGTCTCGCCCAGACGGGCGATCAGGCGATTGGCCAGCTCGCCGCCGTGACCCGGGCGCTCCAGCAGCAGACCGAGCAGCGCCCCGCGCAACGGCGCCGAAGGCCCCTGCATCCATCTCTTTGCGCTCGCCTGCTGCTGCCATTCGCGACTCCCTCCCCACGCTCTCCTGCAAACCATACTCCAGGCTAGCTGCGATTGCACGCGCGGGGCAGCGGTACTCTAAAGGAATCCGACGCACCGAGCGCGTCGGACCTCGCGGACCGGATCGGAGGGAGCAGGATCAGATGGCGCGGGATGAGATGAGAGAGGTGCACGCTTCGATGACGCTAGCGTCACAGGCCCACACGACGGGGGATCTCACGGCGGCGGTGGGCACCGCGGCCGCGCTTGCGCTGGCGGCCGTGAGCGCGCATGTCGCGATCGCCGCCGCCGGGACGCCGGCCAGGCCGGCGGACGCGATCTCCGCCCGGGCGGCCGGCGCGGCGAGGGAGCCGACCGCAGCGCCGGCGCGCACGCTGCAGCGTCGACGACACCGGACATCTGCACGCTGCTGCACGCCTCCGGCTCGAGTTCTCTCCGAGGCGGGGCCAGTCTCCGGCACGCTCCCCGGCAGCGCCAAGGTCCGCCTGGACGTCGGCGAAACCGTCACGGCCACGTTCACGATCTACCCGCGCGGCGGCGGCTCGATCGGCGGCATGGCAGCGCTGTCCGCCTCCTCGGGCAGGTATTCGAGCTTCGGCGGCACCCTGTCGGTCACCCGCGGCATCGGGCCGCTACGCCCACGCCCACGGCGCCGGCAAGCTCTACGGCACGATCGACCGCCGCACCGACGAGCTGACCGTGCAGACGAGCGGGACGCTCGACTACTAGGGGTTTGGCCCGCGCATGAGCGGATGGCTGGTGCAGGCGATCGGGCCCGGGCGGGCACAGTCTCGCGCATCCGCACGCGCACCGCCACACTGTTCATCTGCGCCTGCACAGCCGCATGGGCGCTCACGGCAAGCAGCACAGCCGTAGCGGAGCGAGCTGGGCGGCGGCGGCGGGTGGAGCGCAGACGGGAGCCGCGGCGAGGACCACGGCTCCGACCGCGGCAGCGGGAGCGCACACGGTGCGGCTGACGGCCACCTTCTCGCCCGAGCGGCTGGGCGCCGGGACCACCATCCGCTTCGGTCTACAGGTATCGACCCCGTCCGGTCACGCGCCCTCGGCTGTGACCGATCTGAAGCTGCTGCTTCCCCCCGGACTCGGCATCGTCACGAGCGATCTCGGCCTGGAAACCTGCGTGCCCTCCGAGCTCGAACTCGACGGACTGGCCGGCTGCCCGGCCGACTCGCTGATGGGACGCGGCTCGGCGGCGGCGGAGGTCCCGTTCGGCTCGGCGTTCGTCACCGAGCGGGCCCCGATCGAGCTCTTCTCGGGACCGTTGCAGGAAGGCCACCCGCAGCTGCTGTTCTTCGCCGCCGGCGAATACCCGGTGCTGGCCAACATCATCTTCGGAGCGCTCGTGCTGCCCGCGCAAGCTCCGTTCGGCGGGGTGCTGAACGCCACGCTGCCACTCCTGCCCAGCGTGCCCGAAGGACCCGACGTGGCGCTTGTCCGGCTGCAGACGACGATCGGGGCGAAAGGCATCACCTACTACGAACGCGTCAAAGACAGGACGATCAGCTTCCATCCCCGCGGCATCCTGCTGCCGAAGAGCTGTCCTCGCGGAGGGTTCGCCTTCGCCGTCCACCTGACCTTCCAGGACTCCACCCAGGCCAGCGCTGGCGACGTCGTGCCCTGCCCGCGAGACGGTTGAGGGTCGCGGCGGCGGCGAAGCTCCCGCGGCGAGAGGGCGAGGGGAAGAAGATGGTGGCGGCGAGGCGGATGAGGGATGCTGAGGTTTATTTGACTTTCCACTTGATATCGACGCTGTAAACCTTTTCCATTGATTCAACCATGGCATCCGAAGCGACATTCGATCTGGTGAGCGTCCCGCGGACGCGGACGAGAGCGATCGGCGACCGGCTCGCTCTGGGCGGCGCGTTCGCCGATGCGGCTCGACGCTACTGGACGGCTGTGTTCCCGCGGGTCTGTCGCGAGCGCTCCCACTGGCGCGAGCGGGCCGGGGCGATCCCCGACCCCGCGCTCCGGGCGCTTGCGCGCGAGGCGCAGCGCAAGCGGGGCAACGTCGAGGGCGCCGCCGCGTTCGCCACGTTCGCTCCACGCGCGGAGCGGGCCGCGCTGGTGCGCGCGCTGGTGGCGTTCCAGACGGCCTACGACTACCTCGACGTGCTCGCCGAGCAGCCGCAGGCCGACCCGGTCGCGGGCGCGCGGGCGCTTCATGAGGCGCTGCTCGTCGCGCTCGATCCCGCCCGTGGGCCGGGTTTGGACGGCGGGACGCCGCGGGATGGCGGGCAGCCCGACTATTACGCCGGCTACCCCCAGCGCGAGGACGGCTCCTATCTCGCCGAGCTCATCGACAGGAGCCGCACGGCGCTTGCCGCCCTGCCCTCCTACGCCGCGGTCGCGCCGGCGGCGCGCAGGGGGGTCGAGCGGATCGTGGCGTTCCAGAGCCTCAACCTGTCCGAGGCCCAGGGCGAGCACGACGCGTTCGCGAAGTGGGCGCGCGCGGAGATTCCGGCGGGGACCGGGCTGCGCTGGTGGGAGGCGGCGGGCGCCGGAGGCTCCCCGCTGTGCGTCTACGCGCTGCTCGCGGCCGCGGCCGAACCAGCTGTGGACGCGGGCGAGGTGATGGCGGTCGAGAACGCCTACTTCCCGTGGATCGGCGGATTGCACTCGCTGCTCGACCACCTCGTCGACCGCGCACAGGACGCCGCATCCGGGCAGCGCAACCTGATCGACTACTACGCCGGCCCGCGAGAAGCCGCGGAGCGCATGCGGGCACTCGCCGAGCGAGCCGCCGGCGCGGCCCGGGCGCTCCCGCGGGGGCGCCGGCATGAGATCGTCCTCGCGGGCATGGTCGGCTACTACCTGTCCGCCCCGGAGGCCTCTGCGACCGACGCTGCGCCGATCGCCCGGAACGTCCGGGCGGCAATCGGGGGGCCGATCGCCCCGGCGCTGCTCGTCTTCAGAGCGCGGAGCGTCGCGGAGCGCACAGCGGGGGCCCGTAGTGGGGTATCGACCGCCGAAGCCGGGCATGGCGGGCTCACCGGCCGGCCGCCGAGCCCGGGGAAGCGGCCCCCGCCGACCCTGGCCGCGCGGACCCCGCCCACCCTGGCCGGGATGGAACGCAGCGGCGGTCCCGCCCCGGCTCGATTCAGCGCCTGGCTTCCCTGACCGCCCGTTCCATGTCGCGCTTGGACTCGCGGTCGCGGATGGTGCGGCGTTTGTCGTACAGATCCTTGCCGCGCGCGAGCGCGATCTCGACCTTGGCGTGGGAGCCGGCGAAGTAGATCCTGGTCGGCACGAGCGTCCATCCGCGCTCGGACACGCGCGCGGCGAGCCGCTCCAGCTCGCGGCGGTGGACCAGCAGCTTGCGTGGGCGCTCGGGGTCGTGATTCTCGCGCGACGCCGGCCCGTAGGGAGGGATGTACACGGATTGCAGCCACAGCTCGCCGCCCGAGATCGCCGCGTACCCGTCCTTCAGCTGCGCTCCGGACTCGCGCAGCGCCTTGACCTCGGTCCCCTCCAGCACGATGCCGCACTCGATCCGCTCGATCAGCTCGTAGCGGTAGGACGCGTAGCGGTTCGACGCGACGTCGCCCGCTCCGATCTTGCGCTTCTTGGTCTTGGCCATCGCTTCGAGCCTAGACGCTTGCCTGTGCCGGCAGCGGACCGGCGCGATGAGGAGTCGATTCCGCGAGAAACCCGCTCCGCGCGCAGCGAAGGACACGGCGCGGCCGTCAGATCACCCGGCCGGAGCCAGGTCCACCCGTCCGCGGGCCGTGTCCACGCGCGTGACCCGCACCTCGATCGGATCTCCCAGCCGCAGCGTCGCGCCGGAGCCCTCGCCGCGCAGGATCGTCTGCTGCTCGCCCAACTCCCACCAGTCGCGCCCGTCGCCTGCGCGCATGCGCCTGACGGGCAGCATCCCCTCGTACAGCGGTCCCCGCGGCCCCTCCTCCCCGGCGCCCGACCCCGACGCCGCGGCCACCGCGCCCAGACCGCTGAACGCGACGAACGCGCCCGCGGAGATCAACCCTGTCACCTCGCCCACGAACGTCTGCTCCCAACCCCCCTCATACAACGCCTGCTCCAGGGCATAACACCGGGCGATGTCGTCCCCGTCGCGCTCGATCTTCATCGCCTCGCGCTCGCGTTCGGAGGTCCACTCCCCCAGCTCGCCCAGCTCTGAAGCACGCGGCGGCGACTCCTCGCCGCCGAGCGTCGAGATCAGCGCGCGGTGGCACACGAGATCGGGATAGCGCCGGATCGGCGAGGTGAAGTGGCAGTAGCAGGCCGAATGCAGCCCGGCGTGGCCGAGGTTCTGTGGCGAGTAGCGCGCCTGCTGTAGCGAGCGCAGCACCAGCGCGGTCAGCGCGATCCGCCCGCCCCATGGGCCGACCTTCGCGCCATCGGGCCCCGCGCCGCCTGCCCGCCCATCCTGCCCCTCTGGCCCGCGGCGCCCGCCCTCGCTGCGCCGCAACGCGCTCTGCACGTACCGCTCCACCCGACGTGACACCTCGCCCATCAGCTCGGCCGCCTGCGAGGAGGACATCGCGGCGGGCACGGGCGGAGTGGGCACCCCGAGCGACGCGAGCTGCTCGATCAGGCGCGTTACGCGCGCGGGCTCGGGACGCTCGTGCACGCGATACAGGCACGGGATCGCGCTCTCGGACAGGTGGCGCGCGACGGCCTCGTTGGCGGCGATCATCAGATGCTCGATCAACCGGTGCGACTCGGTCTGCGCGTGCGCGAGGATCTCGCGCACGTTGCCGTGCTCGTCGAACACGAACTCGGGCTCCTCGGAGTCGAGCACCAGGCCGCCCTCCCGCACCCGCGCGAGCGCCAGCGCGCCGGAGGCCTCACGCGCGGCGGCCAGTGGCCGCGCCCACGGGTCCCGCGCGCGCTCGGCCCCCGCGAACACGCGATCCACCCGCTCGTATGCAAGCCGCGCGTCCGAGCGGATCAGCGAGCGGTAGAAGGCGCTGCGCACGACGTGCGCCCCGTACAGGTCCATCTCTACCGTCACCGCAGCGCGCTCGGCCCCGGGCACGAGCGAGCAGGCGTCGTTTGACAGCGCCTGCGGCAGCATCGGCTCCACTGCGCACGGCACGTACACGCTCGTCGCGCGCTCGCGAGCCTCCACGTCCACGGGCGAACCCTCGGGCACATACGCCGACACGTCGGCGATATGCACCCACACGCGCATGCCGGCGGGCGCATCTCCCGGCTCATCCCCGGGCGCATCCCGATCAGCGTTGCCGAAGTCGGGCCCATTCCGCCCCGATGCGCCCTCTCCCGCAGACAGCCGCTGCGCGGAGATTGCGTCGTCGAAGTCCTGCGCGCTCGCCGGATCGATCGTGAACGTGGCCAGCTCGCGCAGGTCGCGCCTGCGCCCGTCGGCGAGTTCGCGCTCGGCGGCGTCCAGCCCCCGCTCGCGCGAGCGCTCGGCCGCGCGGAGCACGGCCGGCTCGAACTCGCGCGCCAGCCCGCGTTCGCGCATGAACGCCTCGATCGCCTCGCACGCGGACTGGCGCTCCTTGCGCGGCCACACGACCCGCGCGTCGCCGCGAGGGCTCACTTGACTTTCGCGGCCAGCGTGTTCAGGGCGACGGCGAGCCCGTAGGCGGTGTCCACCCCATGTGTGACCTTCACTTCCGGGTCCACGCCCGCGCCCTGCTTGATGCCGCCGCCACCGAGGTTGCGCCCGTCGGGCGTGAAGTACTCGCCGACGGTGATGTCCAGCGCGCCGCCGTTTGACAGCGGCGTCTCCTCCTGGAAGACGCCCTTGCCGAAGGTGTGCGTGCCGACGATCGTCGCGCGGTGGTGATCCTGCAGCGCCGCGGTCACGATCTCCGACGCCGAGGCGGTGTTGCGGTCGACGAGCACGACCATCGGGATCCGCGGGGAGATGGCGTCGCCGACCGCGTCCAGCGTCTGCGTCGGCTGGGCGCGCCCGCGCGTGGTCACGATCGTGCCGTGCTCGATGAAGATGCTCGCGATCAGCTGCGCTTCCTCGACCAGGCCCCCGCCGTTGTCGCGCAGGTCGAACACGATCCCGCGCGCGCCTTCGTGCAGCACGTGGTCGACGGCTTCGCGCACTTCGCCGTGCGACCCCGGGCTGAACGTCGCGAGCGCGACGATCCCCAGCTTGACCCCGTGCACGGTCCTGGTGGCCGAGGCGACGACGGGCTCTGAGATCGTCGCGCGGGTGAGCTTCAGCACGTGGGCGCCGTGGCCGGGGTGGCGTTCGACCGACAGCGTCACGCCGGTCCCGGGCGGGCCGACGATGAGCGAGCGCGACTGCTCAACCGACATTCCCGCGATCGAGCGACCGTTGACGGCGACGATCGATTCGCCCATCCGCATCCCCGCGCGCGCCGCCGGCGAGGAGTTGAACACGCGCGCGATCAACAGGCCGCGCCGTTCCGGGGCCACCTCCACGCCGATCCCCGTAAACGTGGGGGCAGAGTCGAATTCGTGGAATTCTTTTGGGCTCAGGTAGTGCGAGAAGCGGTCGTGAAGGCCGGCGACCGCTCCCGCGACCGAGGCGTTCGCGAGCGAGCCGGCGCTCACCGGACGGTAGTAGTCGGCCGCGATCCGTTCAATCGCTTCGTCCACCACCCGCGCTTCGCCGTTCGCCTCCAGGCCCGAGCGCGCGAACGACGGCAGGTCTTCGGGGTGCCCTCCCCACCAGACCCCGGCGATCAGCAGGATCGGAAGCATCGCCGCGAGGACGTAGGTCAGGCGCTTGCGCGAGGACATGCCGGCTAGCGTAGTGGAGCGGCAGAACCTCTTAGACGGTCGGATAAGGTGAGCCGGTGGCCACCGTGAACACCATCGCCGTCGCGGCGAACGACCTGCCCGTCCACACGATCGCCGTTGCGGGCACCCGCGCGGTCACGATCCTGGTCGCGTTCGACGCCGGCGCCCGCACCGAGCGAGCGCAGGAGAACGGGATGGCCCACTTCCTCGAGCACCTCGTGTTCAAGGGCGGCTCGAAGTACGACAGCTACCGTGCGGTCAACGAGACCGCCGAGCGGCTGGGGGGCGTCCTGAACGCCTATACGAGCCACGACCTCGTGGCGTTCCACATCACGGTCCGGGCAGAGTACGCGCCCCAGGCGATCGACCTGCTCTCAGACTTCGCCGGGCGCCCGCGCCTTGACCCGGACGAGCTCGACCGCGAGCGGGGCGTGGTCATCCAGGAGATCAACCGCGCGTATGACCAGCCCTCGATGGTGGCCGAGTACCTGATCGATCGGGCCGCGTTCGGCGAGCACCCCTTGGGCCGTACGGTGCTAGGAGGAGAGGAGAACCTGAGGACGTTCACGCGCGAGGCGATCGTCGCGTTCAGAGAGCGCCGCTGGTCGGGTGCGCGCGGCGGCGCGTTCATAGCGGGCAACATCGACGGATTGCCGGAAGAGTCGGAGTTGATCGAGCGCTTCGCCCGCTTCCCGAGCCTGCCCGAGCCCGAGCCGTTCCTCCCTGCGCCCGAGTTCGCTCCCCAGACCATGGTCGAGCAGCGCGACACCAACCAGTCGCACCTGCGAATGATCTACCGCCCGGAGATCCGTGTGAAAGATCTGCGCGAACGGGCCGCGCTGTCGATCTACGCAACGCTGCTGGGCGGCTCGATGGGCTCGCGCCTGTTCGACGAGATCCGCGAGAAGCGCGGCCTGTGCTACTCGGTGTATGCGGCAGACCACACGTTCGCGGACATGCCCGTCTTGCAGCTCGGCTCGGGCCTTGAGTCGGCGAAGTGCGTGGAGGCGTACTCGCGCATGCGCGAGATCGTCGATGAGCTGCGCGCCGAGGGCCCCACCGAGGAGGAGGTCGCCCGCGCCCGCGCCTACGCCGCCGGCCGCCTGGTGCTCGCGTTCGAGAACACGGGCGCCGTCGCGCGCTACGCCGCCGGCCAGTCGATCGTGTTTGGTCAGGACATCGACCCCGACGCGGCGATCGCGGCGCTGGACGACGTCAAGTTCGAGGAGGTCCGCGCGGTCGCGGCGGGCGTGGCCGACAATCTGGCCGTCGCGTGCGTCGGGCCGCATTCGGCCGAGGAGTTCTGAGAGGAAGATAAGCGCGGATTCCCGCAAGCTGCGTGTTTTGTCGGACCGCGTGAACCCGCGGAAGCGAGCACCGAACCTAACCGGACTCGTCCTGTGCTGTGCCGCCGGCCGCCGGGGATTGGGGCAGGCGCAGGGGCGGAGGCTCGGCCTGAGAGCGACGGCTGGCCCGAAGCGCGGTCAGCTTCTCTATGCGCTCATCGTCTCCGACCATCTCGCGAATCCAGTGGCTCGCCTCGTTGACGTCGAGCGAGCGCGCCTCGACCATCGCTTCGATGTCAACCCAGTCCTGGGGCCGCGAGAACATCGCCTTGAAGACGGCGAGGCCGGTGCAATCGAGGACCGGGATCGTGCGGCCCTCGAACGGAACCTCCCGGACGTGTGCCTGCACCCTGTCGTGGAAGGGCAGGACACTGAGGAACAGGTCGATCGGGGTGATGCCCCAATTGAGCCTCGCCTGGCCATCGCGTTCGGCCTGATCGAGCTGCACGCCGCTGAACTCGACCCCCTCGGGCATCGCCGCGAGCACATCGCGCGCACGCTGCGGCTCGACGAAAACGTTGACATCCACGTCGCGCGTGCCTCGCGGCTCCAGAACGCAATAGCCGAGGGCGATCGCACCGCCGATGGCATGCGGGATGCCGGCGGCATCGAGGCCGTCGTGCACGGCGAGCAGCTGGTCGCCGAGCTGCTCATGCCCGCAGTCCGATCAGTGGCGGATACCGAAGCTCGCCACGCCCCTTGAACGGCAGCGAGCACGCGAGATCCAAGACCATCTCCAGAATCCTCGCCTGGCGCTCCAACGCCGCGTCGTCGAGGGTCGGAGCCAGCTCCAGTTGCAACCCGGCCGCACGCGCGATTCGCGCTAGTGCTGAGACGGATGGCTGGCGGCGACCGTGCTCGTAGGCGCTGAGGACCGAGCTCGGCATCCCGGTCCGCCGTGCGAGCTCGGCCTGAGTGAGCCCGCTGTCGCGGCGGATCTTGCCGATCAGCTCGCCAGCCGCACGATCATTGCTCACGAACATGCAGTTAGGATAGCATATTCGCTAAAGAAATCCTTACATTGATAGCGAATTCGCTATGCTTATCCCAGTGCGACCATCCGATCGATCGGCACCCGCGCACGCTCGGCCACGTCCGCGGGCACGCGCACCTCGTACTTCATGTCGCGCAACGCGTCCCTGAGCTTGGGCAGCGTGATCATCTTCATATACACGCACGCAGCCTTTGGATTCGCGGGGATGAACTCGACGTCCGGCGCTGCCATCTGTAGCGGATACAGCATCCCCGTCTCGGTCGCGACGATCGCCTCGCGCGGCCGGCCCACCGAGACCTCGTGGTCACCGCCGGCCGCGCCGAACACATCGCCGGACACCTCCCTCGCGACAGCGCTCGCATCGACACCGTTCGCCGCCCCACCCGCGACGCGCTCCAGCTGCTCGGCGTATTTGAGCATGCCGCCCGTGGAGAGCATGTGCACGCCCTCGCCGGAGATGTCCCCCGCGGCCACGTACTCCATCACGCTGGTCGAGCACCCGCACTCGGGGTGGATCAAGAACTCCGCGCCCGGGTGCTCGGCGCGCATGGCCTCGATGTCCGCCGGGCGGATGCCGGCGTGGACGTGGCACTCGCCGTCCCACACGTGCATGCGCTTGCCGAGCTCGCTCCACGAACGCCCCCAACCACATGTCCGGCCCGAACAGGATCTCGGTGTCGGGGCCGTGCGTGTCATAGATGTGGCGCACGACGTCCACGGCGTTGGCCGACGTGCAGCAGTAGTCGGTCAGCGCCTTGACCTCGGCGGTCGTGTTCACGTACATCACGACCACGCCGTCCGGGTATTCCGCGCGCCAGCCCGCGAGCTGCTCGGCGTCGATCGACGCCGCCAGCGAGCACCCTGCGTCGAGGTCGGGGATCAGCACCGTCTTCTGCGGGCACAGCACCGAGGCGGTCTCGGCCATGAAGTGCACCCCGCAGAACGCGATCACCTCGGCCTCGCCCGCGGCGGCGCGGCGCGAGAGCCCGAGCGAGTCCCCGACGTAGTCGGCGACGTCCTGGATCTCCGGGACCTGGTAGTTGTGGGCGAGGATTGTCGCGTTGCGCTGCGCTGCGAGCTCGCGGACCTCCGCGGAGAGCTCTGCGATCTGCTCCGAGCCCAGCTCGGGCGCTGGCTGAACGATGGGGATCATCGGCAGTGTCCGCACCCTCCTCAGTCTAACCCTGGGCGGTCGCCTGCATCGACCCGAATTACGCAGCATCTTGTCGCTCGCCACGCCGGTCTTCGCTGGCTGCGCACGGCGTGGCTCGCGCAGCGCTCCGATGGTGCGACCGGACCGGCTGGCAAGCTGACGCGATGCCTCAGGGCGCGGTAATCGCGAGCGCCATATCGCCGCAGGGTCGCAGCGTCGAGCTGACCGAGGATCGGTGGCGCTACATCCAGCGCCACGTCGAGATGCGCGACCATCAGGACATGCTGCTCGACGCGATCCGCCAGCCCGACTACCAGGAGCCCGATCCGCGCGCAGGCCGCGAACGCTATTGGCTGCGCTGCCATCCGCCGTTCCCGTTTCGCTGGCTGCGGATGGTTGTAGAGTTTGCGGGAGACGCCGACCGCTTCGTCACCGCCTTCGGGCAGGACAACGACCCGGACGGCTTGCCGACATGACGATCAAGATCGGAGCCCTCTCGTTCGACCACGTCGCCTACGACGCAGACGCGGACGTGCTCTATCTGAGCACCGGCGAGCCCCGGCTACCCGCCGAGTCGTTCGGCACCCCCGAGGGCCACAACATCCGCTACGACGAGAACGGCGCGATCATCGCCATCACGCTCGTGAACGCCAAGTGGCTGCTCGAGCGCGATGGGGAGATCAAGCTGACGATCCCGAGCCGCGTACAAGCCGCGGACCTGCATCCGCACTGGCCGCCTGACACGTCTGCTCGGCTGCGGGCACGAGTCCGCGCACTGCGCTAGCGCGACATCGACCTGGCTAGCACAGCCGGCTCTGCGGCGCCTCAGTGCACGAAGCGCGCGTGGAGAGCGTCGCCAAGAAGCCACGTTTCGCATGCTCATTCCCAGTAGTGCGTGGAGTGCGTGGCCGGTCGATGTCGAGACGCGGGCACCCCATCGGCCTCCCGTATCCTGGCTGCACCGATGAGCGCGGCGATGCCTGCAGATGACGAGCTGCGCGCGCTCGTGCGGCGGGCGCTCGAGGAGGACGTCGGAGCCGGGGACGTGACGACCGAGGCGACCGTGCCGTCTGACATACACACGCACGCGCTGATCACGCAGAAGGCGCCCGGCGCGATCTACGGGCTCGACGCCACTGAGATGACCTTCACGCTGCTCGATCCCGACGCGCGCTTCCAGCGCCTCGTCGAGGAGGGACGCTGGCGTGAGCCCGGCGATGCGGAGCCGTCGGCGCTGCCGGTGCTCTCGATCGAGGGCTCCGCCCGCGCCCTGTTGTCGGGCGAGCGCACCGCGCTGAACTTGATCGCCCGGCTTTCCGGCGTCGCGACGATGACGGCCCGCGCTCGTCGAGGCGGTGGCCGGACACCGGAGCGGTCTGCTCGACACGCGCAAGACCACGCCCGGGCTGCGCGCGCTGGAGAAGGCCGCGGTGGCGGCCGGCGGGCGGCGGCGCCAACCACCGCGTCGGGCTGGATGACGCGATCCTGATCAAGGAGAACCACATCGCCGCCGCCGGCGGCGATCGGCGCGGCGGTCGCGGCGGGCGCGAGGCCGCGGCGGGCCACCGGTCACGCTCGAGGTCGAGGTCGACGGCCTGGAGGAGATCGACCAGGCGCTGGCCGCGGCTGCCGCGCGTGTCATGCTCGACAACTTGAGCGTCGAGCGATCTGCGCGCGGCCGTGATCCACGCCGCGGGCCGCGTGCGGCTGGAGGCCAGCGGCAACGTCAGCCCGGAACCGTCACGAGCGATCGCGCACACCGGCGTCGACTTCATCTCGATGGGCGCCCTCACCCACTCCGCCCCCGCGCTGGACCTGTCGCTGATGGTCGAGGCACTTTGAACGTTTTCGACACGAGCCTCTGAGGGGGCCGTAGACCAAGCTGGCCGATCGGCGATCCCGTCGATCGTCGATCGGTAAGGACGCAGCATCGCGCCGCGTCTACGGTCTCCTCAGCAGGTAAGCCCGCACGAACCCATCCAGGTCCCCGTCCAGCACGCGCTGCACGTCGCCCATCTCATGGTTCGTGCGGTGATCCTTGACCAGTGAATAGGGATGCAGCACGTAGGAGCGGATCTGCGAGCCGAAGTTGACGTCCTGGGCATCCCCCTTCTCGCGCGCGATCTCCTCGGCGCGTTCGCGCTCGGGTCGCTCCAGAATCTTCGCGCGCAGCATCGCCATCGCGGTGGCGCGGTTGGAGGACTGAGAGCGCTCGTTCTGGCACTGCACGACGATTCCCGTGGGGCGGTGGGTGATGCGCACGGCCGAGTCGGTCTTGTTGACGTGCTGGCCGCCCGCGCCCGAGGCGCGGTAGGTATCCACCTGCAGATCGTCCTCGTCGATCTCCATCTCCCCCGAGGCATCCGGCACGACCGGCGCGACCTCCACGCCGGCGAAGCTCGTCTGGCGGCGGTGGGCGGAGTCGAACGGGTACAACCGTACGAGTCGATGCACGCCGCGCTCTGCGCCGAACAGACCATAGGCGTTCTCACCCGACGACCCGGAACGTGGCGGACTTGATCCCGGCTTCCTCGCCTGCGCTCGCCTCCAGCAGCTCGCCTGGCAAGCCCCGCCGCTCGGCCCAGCGCATCTCCATCCGCAACACCATCTCCGCCCAGTCCTGAGCGTCGGTGCCGCCCGCCCCGGCGTTGACGCTGACGAGCGCATCGCCGGAGTCATAGCGCCCGGAGAACAGCCGCTGCTCCTCCAGGGCGGCCAGGCGCGACTCGACCGAGGCGAAGTGCTTATCCACCTCGCCCTCCAACGAGGTGTCCTCGGCCGCCATCTCCATCAGCCCGTCGAGATCCTCGACGTCCGAGGCGAGCGTCGCGAACGTCTCCAGGCGCCTGGCCGCGCGCGAGTGCTCCGAAGACACCGACGCCGCCCGCTCGGAGTCCTCCCAGAACCCGGGCGCGCCCATCTCCGCTTCGAGCGCCGAGACGCGCTCTGCTAACGCAGCCGGGTCAAAGATAATCCGCGAGGAGCTTCAACTGCTCACGAATCGCGGACAGGCGCTGCGGCGTGGACTCGGCCGGGGCGTTGGTCGTCATAGGCACCACGCTATCAATGTCGCGGCAGTCTTACGCGCCGATTTCAGACAGATACCTGTAGGACGGACGTGGACCAAGCAGAGCAAGAACGCAGGGAGCGTGGCGTACTACGTAAGCGAGCGACTGAGGACGCAGCTATGCGCCGCGTCCACGGCCGTCCTACGCGCCGTGGCAGCGCTTGAACTTCTTACCGACTTCCGCACCAGCACGGATCGTTGCGGCCGACTTGGTGCTCCTCGTCCACGACGCGCTGCTCGACCACCGGGGCCAGCATTCCTGCTCGACCGCGCCGCCGTTCTCCGCGTAGGCGCCCACCGCGCGGCCCCCTCCCCCCTGGGCTCCCGCGGCCGCGGCGGCGGCGAGCGCTCCGGCGCCCGCCGCGCTGCGCCCGCCGGAATAGGAGACGCGGCCCGCGCGCGTGGCGCTGCCAGAGGCGGCGAACGCGGGCTGGCGGCGCCCCGCCGCCGCCGTTCTGCCCTCGACGTTGACCTGGACGTTGAATAGCATGCGCGTGTAGTCCGCCCAGATGCTGTTCATCAGGTCGCCGAACAACTCGTACGCTTCGTTCTTGTACGCGACCAGCGGGTCGATCTGGGCGAAGCCGCGCAGGTGGATGCCCTCGCGCAGGTAGTCCATGTCGTACAGGTGCTCACGCCAGCGCTCGTCGATCGTCTGCAGGAGCAGAAACCGCTCCAGCGCACCCATCAGCTCCTCGCCGAGCTCGGTCTCGCGCGCGTTGTAGCGGTCCAGTGCGAACTCGGTGACGCTGTCGGTGAGCGACTCGCGGTCGGCCGTCTCGGGGTCGATGTCCTGCTCGGCGAGGTCGAGCGGGAAGAACTGCCCGAGCGCGATGAACAGTCCGTCCATGTCCCAATCCTCCATGAAGTCTCCGGGCGTGTACTGGGCGATCGTGCGCTCCAGCACGTTGACGACCTCCTGGCGGGCCTCCTCGCCGATCGACTTGCCTTCGAGCACCTCGTTGCGGTAGGCGTAGATGACCCGGCGCTGCTCGTTCATCGACGTCGTCGTACTCGAGCACGCGTTTTCTGATCAGGAAGTTCTGCTCCTCGACCTTCTTTTGCGCTTTCTCGATCTGCTTGGAGAGCATCCCCGCCTCGATCGGTTCCTCGTTGCCCTCCTCGTCGACCCCGCCGAGTTTGTCAAGGATGCGGTAGATGCGATCTCCCGCGAACAGTCTGACGAGATCGTCCTCGGCGGACAGGAAGAACCTCGACTCGCCGGGATCGCCCTGGCGGCCGGAGCGCCCGCGCAGCTGGTTGTCGATGCGCCGAGACTCGTGGCGCTCGGTGCCGCAGATGAACAACCCGCCCGCGGCCATCACCCGCTCGCGATTCGCCTCCACCCGCGCCTCGATCTCCGGCAGCAGCGCGCCTGCAGCCGCTCGTCATAGCCTTCGGCGTCCGGGCTCGATCCCCTCCCGGCGAGCTGCCGGCGCGCCAGGTGCTCGGGATTGCCGCCGAGCTTGATGTCCACGCCGCGGCCGGCCATGTTCGTGGCGATCGTGACCGCGCCGGGTTGGCCCGCCTCGGCGACGATCTCCGCCTCGCGCGCGGCGTGCTCGGGCTTGGCGTTGAGCACCTCGTGCTCGATCCCGCGCTTGCTTCAGCTGTCGAGAGCAGCTCTGAGACCTCCACCGAGATCGTGCCGACGAGCACCGGCTGGCCGTTCTCGTGGCGGGCGGCGATCTCTTTGACGACCGCGTTCCACTTGCCGTCCTTGGTCTTGTAGACCTGATCGTTGCGGTCCGTCGCGGACCATCGGCATGTTCGTCGGGATCTGCACGACGGGCAGCTCGTAGATCTTCATGAACTCGGTCGCCTCGGTCAGCGCCGTGCCGGTCATGCCCGCGAGCTTGTCGTACAGGCGAAAGAAGTTCTGGTAGGTGATCGTCGCGAGCGTCTGGTTCTCCTCCTGGATCGACACGCCCTCCTTCGCCTCGACCGCCTGGTGCAGCCCCTCCGACCAGCGCCGCCCATCGAGGATGCGCCCGGTGAACTCGTCGATGATCTTCACCTCGCCGTCGATCACCGCGTAGTCGACATCGCGCTTGTACAGCGACTCCGCCCGCAGCGCCTGGATCAGGTGGTTGACGAGGTGGCCGTTCTCCGCGCGGTAGAGGTGGTCGATGCCGAGGAACCGCTCGGCCTTGGCGACGCCCTGCTCGGAGATCGAGACCGTTTTCTGCTTCTCCTCGATCTCGAAGTCGAAGTCGGCCATGAACTGCTTCTTGGAGCGCGGGTCCATGCCCTCGGGCGTCTTTCCCGCCGTCATCTGTGGCGCCAGGCGCGCGAACTTGACGTACAGGTCAGCCGCCTGTTCGGGCGCACCGGAGATGATCAGCGGCGTGCGTGCCTCGTCGATCAGGATGTTGTCGACCTCGTCCACGATCGCAAAGAAGTGCCCGCGCTGAACCTTTTCGGAGAGGTCCTTGGCCATGTTGTCGCGCAGATAGTCGAACCCGAGCTCGGAGTTGGTGCCGTAGACGACGTCGCACGCGTACGCGGCCTGCTTCTCCTCGTAGGGCTGCATGTTCTGCAGCACCCCCACCGTCACCCCGAGCGCCTCGTAGATCGGGGTCATCCATTCGGCGTCGCGCCGGGCCAGGTAGTCGTTGACCGTGACCAGATGCACGCCCTTGCGCTCGGAAGAGGCCCGCCCGCCCGCGCGTCCGGTCGCCTCGGGATCGGTGCCCGGCCTGGGCATCACGGACCGCCAGCGAGTTCAGCACGACCGCGAGCGTCGCCGTCAAAGTCTTGCCCTCGCCGGTCTTCATCTCGGCGATGCACCCGTCGTGGAGCACCATGCCGCCGATCAACTGCACGTCGAAGTGGCGCATCCCCATCGCGCGCTTGCCCGTCTCGCGCACGAGCGCGAAGCACTCTGGCAGCAGCTCGTCCAGAGACTCCCCCTCGCGCGCGCGCGCGCGCAGCGCGTCCATGCGCTCGCGCAGCTCTGCGTCGGTGTCGTGTTCGAGCTCGGCCTCGAACGCGTTGATCAGCGCGACGCGCTTCTGATAGGTCTTGAACTTCTTCGCCTCGCCCGCGTTCAGCGCGCGATCGAGCAGGGATGGGGACACTCCCTCAGATTAGCTGGCCCACCACCGCTTGCCGGCGGTGCCGCCGGCCGCTCGACTCGGGACAGCGCCGCGCCCTTGATCGTCGCCGCGCGGGCCTCGCGACGGTGGCGGCGTTTGTCGCGGTGGCGCTTGACCTGGCGCGCGAGCTCGTCGACGACGAGCTTCAGCGAGTGATCCATCTCGGGCGAGGCCTCGCGCGCGCGCAACGTCACGCCCTTCAGATACAGCGTCGCCTCGGCGACCTCGCGGTCGGCGATCGAGGGGTTGCGCTCCCGGAAGATCTCGACCTCCAGACGGGCGAGATCTGAGACCTGCCGCGAGACCTTGCGCAGCCGGCGCTCCAGGCGCGCGCGCAGCTCGTCGGTGACCGGGACGTTGCGACCCTTGATGTCGATCTGCATCACAGGCTCCTTCGGTCGATGTGGATGACGCTGCCTCCGATGCTACGCCGCTTGATAGCGGATGTCCAGATGTACTTTACCGCTGACGATTGTCGGAGCGTCTCGGGGGTTGCCATATCCTTGCGACCGAGTAAGATTGTCTACGCAGGAGCACTCCCATGCAGGAGGGGCCGCCTCAGGGCGTGCCGTGCTATGATGACAATTGTCGTAGGCGCAGAGTTCGCTTTCGCGTACGACATGTTCTCGTGCTGGAAGGCCCGCTCCGGCGGGCCCTCCGCTTTACTGCGTGCGCGGACGCAGGCTCTGCAGGATGCCCGCGTGCCCGAGATCGCGCCGATCAGGATCGACTCGCCCGGCGATGCGGTGCCGGGGAACACGATCGCTCTCGCGCAGCTGCGCGCGATCGCCGACCTTAGCGCCGTCGCCCAGTACGATCGGGCCGTCAAGCGCACGCCCGCGCCGATCTGCACGTCCCGGCCGATCCACGCGGGCCCTTCGACCTCGGCGTCCGCGGGCAGCTCCTGCCCGCCCGCCACGATGACGCCCGGAGAGACCTCCTCGCCCTGGACCTGCAGTCGCAGCTCGCCGCGCAGCGCGTCGAAGGTGCCCTGGCGCAGCTCGGAGAGCGAGCCGACGTCGTTCCAGTACTCGCGCACCTCGTGGATATAAAACGGCACGTCTGCCGCCAGCAGCGCCGGGAACACGTCCTGAGCCCAGTCGGCGAACGGGCGCTCGGGGAAGTAGTCGAAGATCTCCGGCGTGAACACGTAGATGCCACAGTTGCCGAGATCCGAGAGCGCCTCGTCGGGGCGGGGCTTCTCCTGAAAGCCGGTTATCCGCCCCTCGCGATCGTGCAGCACGACTCCATACTCGCGCGTGTCGGGCACCTGCTTGACCGCCAGCGTCGCGACCCCGCCCGACTCGCGATGCCTGGCCGCGAGCGCGGTCAGGTCGATGTCGGTGAGCGCGTCGCCCGAGATCACCAGAAACGAGTCGTCGCCGAAGAACTCCGCGCACGCGCGCACGCCCCCGGCGGTGCCGAGCAGCTCCGGCTCGTAGCGGTAGCTCAGGCGCTCGCCGAAGTGCTCGCGGATCGAGTCGGGGAAGTAGTGCAGGTTGGCGATCGTCTGATCGAAGCCCGTGCCGATCGAGCAGGTCGAGGATGTGCGCCATCACGGGCCGGTCGAGCACCGGCACCATCGGCTTGGTGATCTCATACGTCAGCGGGCGCAGCCTCAGTTCCGAGCCCCGCCGCCAGAACCATCGCTCTCATCGCGTCATCCTTTCCTCGTTGTTACTGCGCCGCCAGACCCTAGCGGATCAGTAGCGGTAGTGATCCGGCTTATACGGCCCTCGACGGGGATGCCGAGATAGTGCCGCCTGCTCGGGGTCAGCTCGGTCAACCGTACGCCCAGCGCGTCCAGATGCAGCCGCGCGACCTTCTCGTCGAGGTGCTTGGGCAGCACGTACACGCGCTTCTCGTACTCCTCGTTCTTCGTGAACAACTCGATCTGGGCGATCATCTGGTTGGTGAACGAGTTTCTCATCACGAAGCTCGGGTGCCCGGTCGCGTTGCCGAGGTTCAACAGCCGCCCCTCGGACAGCAGGATGATCGCGTGGCCGTCCGGGAACACCCACTTGTCGACCTGGGGCTTGATGTTGATCCGCTCGATCCCCTGCACCCGCGCGAGGCCGGCGATGTCGATCTCGTTGTCGAAGTGCCCGATGTTGCCGACTATCGCCTGGTGCTTCATGCGCGCCATGTGCTCGGCGGTGATGATGTCTCGGTTGCCGGTCGCGGTCACGAAGATGTCGGCCCTCGCGCACCACTTCCTCCAGGGTTCTCACCTCGTAGCCCTGCATCGCGGCCTGCAGCGCGCAGATCGGGTCGATCTCTGTGACCACCACGCGCGCGCCCTGCCCGCGCAGCGATTCCGCGCAGCCCTTGCCGACGTCGCCGAACCCGCAGATGACGGCCATCTTGCCAGCGATCATCACGTCGGTCGCGCGGTTGATCCCGTCCACGAGCGAGTGCCGGCAGCCGTACAGGTTGTCGAACTTCGACTTCGTCACCGAGTCGTTGACGTTGATCGCCGGGAACAGCAGCTCGCCCGACTCGGTCATCTCATACAGCCGGTGCACGCCTGTGGTCGTCTCCTCGGTGACGCCCTTGATCCCCTTCCGATCCGCGTCCAGCGCTGGGGTCCTCCGCGAGCGAGCGCGTGAGCAGCGACAGGATCACCCCGAGCTCCTCGGAGTCCGCGCCCGCCGGATCGGGCACAGCGCCCGCGCGCTCGTACTCGGTGCCCTTGTGCACCAGCAGCGTTGCGTCGCCGCCGTCGTCGAGGATCATGTTCGGGCCGGTCGATCCGTCCTCGGCCTCCGGCCAGCGCAGCACTTGTTCGGTGCACCACCAGTACTCCTCCAGGGTCTCTCCCTTCCACGCATACACCGGCACCCCCTGAGGATCCTCAGGCGTGCCCTCGGGACCGACCGCGACCGCAGCGGCAGCGTGATCCTGGGTGGAGAAGATGTTGCAGCTGCACCAGCGCACCTCTGCGCCGAGGGCGATCAGCGTCTCGATCAGCACCGCCGTCTGGATGGTCATGTGCAGCGAGCCCGTGATCCGCGCGCCCGCAACGGCTGCGCGTCTGAGTACTCGCGGCGGATCGCCATCAGCCCCGGCATCTCGTGCTCAGCCAGGATTATCTCCTTGCGCCCGAACTCGGCCAGGGACAGGTCTGCGACCTTGAAGTCGGTAGTCTCGGTGCGGGGGTGGGGGTCATCACTGACATGAATAATCCTGTCGGTCAGGTGAGCGCCCTTGCTGCAAGAGGGAGACCGAGCGTGGCGGGCACCCCGTCGCAGCGCTCCTCGGTCGCGGGAAACGCTACCACATGGACGTCGGCTCTCCGCTCAGCTCTCGGCGAGCGCGGCCTTCAGCGCGTCGATCGCCCGCACCGGCCCGGGATCGACGCCGCGCAGGGCCGCCAGGTAGATCGATACGAGATCGCCGAGCAGCACGAGCGAGATCACGCGCTCGATCGTCGTCTGCCCGCGGGTCTCCAGATGAAAGCTCGCCGCCGCGCTGGGGGCGATCAGATCCTCGGTGAGCGCCATCCGCTCCTTCACGCGCGGATGGGCGTCGGAGTCGTCGAGGAACACCGCCGCGAACCGGCCGACCTCGCGCGCGCCTTCCCAGCCGACGAGCTCGTTGTGGTCGAGCTCGGGCAGCTCGTGGGATGAAGCACGGAAGCTTGGAGTTCTCGTTGATCTGGGTCTTCCAGCGATACGCGATCGGAGTCGTCAGACCCGCGCCGTCGATCACCGGGATCGTGCCGCACAGGCCCCGGGCGATCGTCTTGGCGAGCGAGTCCTCGCTCGCGTCCGGGCCCCACTCGGCCACGAGTTGCTCGGTGTGCGAAGCGGCGACATCGATCTCCGAGGTCAGGCGCGGCCCCGCGCCGCACAGCGCCGCGACCTCCAGCGCCGCGACCGTCATGTAGGCGACCGCCGCGCGTGGCTGAAAGCCGCCGGGCAGCGGGATCACGGGCACGCCGTCCGCGCGCGCCATCTCCGCGAGGCGTCCCCCGGTCGTGACGACCGTGCGCTGGGCGCCGAGCGCGCCCGCGGACTCGTAGCAGGCGAGCGTCTCCTCGGTCTCGCCCGAGTAGCTCGCGCACAGCACCATCGTGTCCGGTGTCGTCCACGGCGGCAGCCCGTAGGCGCGCGTCACGAAGATCGGCCGCGAGGCGTGATCGCCCAGCGCCGCGCGCGCCAGCGCGCCGCCGATCGCCGAGCCGCCCATTCCCGCGACGACCAGCCCGGCGGAGGTGTCCCAGCCCTGCATGATCGCCGACTCCACCCGCCACAGCGCGTCGCGCAGGTGCTCGGGCAGGGCGAGCACGTCATCGAGCTGGCCGGACGCGTCCACGCGCGCGATCGCCTCGCGCGAGAGCGCTTCCGTCACCGCCCCCGTCGTGTCCGCGCCCGCGCATCGACACCCGGGGCACTCGCGCCCGGGGCGTCCGCGTCCGTGCGCGCGCCTGGCGGCGTGCTCATCAGAACCTGATCGCTCCGTCGGGCAGTGTCACGCCCGGGAAGATACGCGCCCCGCGGGCGACCGTGTTCTCCGCCCCCACGGTCACGCCCTCGCCGAGCACCGCGCCGCCTTCGATGCGGCTGTTATCGCCGACGCGGCACCCGGCCGCGACGATGCAGTCGCGCAGCGTGCAGTCCGAGCCGATCTCCGCGCCGGCGAGGATGACCGACCGCTCGACCGTCGAGCCGGGGCCGACGCGCACGTTCTCGCCGAGCACGACCAGGCTGCCCACGTGCGCGCCCGGGGCGACATGCGCGCCGCGCTCGATCACCGCCGGGGGAATCGCCCGGCCATGGATCTCCGCGCCCTCGGCGATCGCCAGCCAGCTCTCGCCCAGGCGCGCGCGCACCGCCGTCTCGACGTTGCCCTCGATGATGTCGAACGTGCCCTGCAGGTAGCGCTCGGGCGTGCCGATATCCAGCCAGTAGGCGTCCGCCGGAAACCCGTACAGCCCGGCGCCGATCAACGCCGGCCAGACCTCGCGCTCGATCGAGACGTTGCGATCTGGCGGGACGAGCTCCAGAATCTCGCGCTGCAGCACGTAGGCGCCGGCTGAGATCAGGTTCGTGTCGATCCGGTCGGGGCTCGGCTTCTCGACGAAGTCCTTGACCGAACGATCCTCGTTCAGCCGCACCAGCCCGTATGCGCTCGGGTCCGCGACCGGCGCGAGCGCGAGCGTCGCCTTCGCGCCGGTGCGCTCGTGCTGGGCGATCTGGCCCGTCAGGTCGATGTCGGTCAGCACGTCGCCGTTGAGCATCAGAAACCGCTCGTCGAGCAGCTGCTCGGCGAACTTCAGCGCGCCGGCCGTGCCGCGCGGGTCGGGCTCCTCGACGAAGCGCAGTCTGATCTGATAGGCCGAGCCGTCGCCGAGCACGTTGCGCACGGACGTCGCCAGAAACCCGCACGACATGATCACGTCGTCGATCCCGTGCCCGCGCAGCCACTCCAGCATGAACGCGATGAACGGCCTGTCCACGAGCGGGACCACCGGCTTTGGCACGGTCGAGGTCAGCGGGCGCAGGCGCGTTCCCTCGCCCCCGACGAGGATCACGGCTTGCATCGTCAGGTCCCATCGCCGGCATCCCCCCGGCTGCGTGGGAAAAAAATTCGCCCTCGGGGCTCGGTCTGAACGGGCCCTCGGTCCCTCTGTCGTCATCTCCTGCCGATCCCTTCGTATATGAGTCCCGCGCCCGCATCGCCTCCCCGTCCAGCGCGTTGCGCCCGTCGATCACGATCGTCCCACGCATCGCCCGCGCAACCTCGCTCCAGTCGAAATCCATGAACTCGGGCCACTCGGTCACCAACACTACGGCGTCGGCGTCGACGATGGCGTCCATCCCGGACGCGGCGTAGTCCAGTCCCGGCATCAGCTTGCGGGCCTCTGCTCGGCGACCGGATCATACGCGCGCGACGTGGCGCCCTCGGCCTGCAGACGCGCTGCCAGCACCAGCGAAGAGGCGCCGCGCATGTCGTCGGTGTTCGGCTTGAACGCGAGCCCCAGCAGCGCCACGCGCTTGCCGACGAGACCGCCCAGATGCCGTGCAGCTTGCCGACACGCTCGCCGCTTCTGCAGCTCGTTGACCTCGATCACCGCCGTTCAACAGCTGGAAGTGATAGCCGGAGTTGCCCGCCAGCAGCTTCAGCGCGCTCACGTCCTTTGTGAAACAACTCCCCCGTAGCCGATCCCGCCTGCAGAAACTTCGGTCCGATCCGCCCGTCCAAGCCCATCCCCTGCGCGACCTCGACCACGTCGGCGCCCAGTCTCCTCGCAGACGTTGGCGATCTCGTTGATGAACGAGATCTTCGTCGCCAGAAACGCGTTCGAGGCGAGCTTGATCATCTCGGCGCTGGCGATGTCCGTGCGCACCAGCGGAGCGGAACCGGCGCCCCCGTGCCCGGCGACCGTTCGGGAGACACTCGCTCCGCTCCCATCCCCGAATCGGCCAGCAGAGGACGGTACAGCTCGACCACCGCGTCTCCCGCCCAGTCGCCGCTGTCCCCCACGACGACGCGATCGGGGTTCAGAAAATCCCCACCGCCGAGCCCTCCTTCAGGAACTCTGGGCATGACACATAGCGCAACCCCTGCTTGCCCTGCCCGGCGAACACGCGCCTGATCGCCGCTCCGGTCCCGCACGGCACCGTCGACTTCATCACCAGCGCGTGCCTCTCCGAGGCGGGCATGGATCGACGACCCATGCACCGCAGACAGGTCGGCGTCCCCCGAGTAGGTCGGCGGAGTGCCGACCGCGACGAACAGCAGCCGCGCGTGCTCCAGCGCCCCGCTCAGGTCGGTGGCGAAGTGCAACCGCTGGAGTTGCGCCGCAGCAGCTCCTCCAAACCGGGCTCATAGATCGGCACCTCACCCGCGCGCAGTCGCTCGACCTTGGCGGCGTCGATGTCCACGCACCACACCTCGCTGCCCAGATCGGCGAACCCCGCGGCGGTGACCAGCCCGACATAGCCGGTGCCGATGACTCCGATTGGCTCTTGTTGTGCGGCGCTCATGGAGCCGCGATGCTACCGGTCGAACCGGAGCCGCCTCCTGCACGAGCACCAGCGCGCGGTTATCAGCGAATTGGAGATACCCCTCGCTCTGCTTGAACCGCACGATGTCCGTCTCCGAGCGATACAGCCGCAGCTCGGTCGGCTCCAGGCGGGCCAGCAGCGGCTCATGGTTGGCGAGGATTCCGATCGAGCCCACGGTCGTGACCGTCGAGAGCATTTCGATCTCCTCGTTGAATACCACTCCCTCGGGGGTGAGCACTTCGGCGGGGAACTTCGCGTGGGCCACCGAACCGCTCCCGTCTAGTCTTTCTTCGCCGCCTGCACAACTTCCTCAATGGTGCCCTTGAGGAAGAAGGCCGACTCGGGGACCTCGTCGTGTGTGCCGTCGATGATCTCCTGAAAGCCTCTGATCGTCTCCGCGATCGGCACGTAGGCGCCGGGAGTTCCCGTGAACTCTTCGGCCACGAAGAACGGCTGGGAGAGGAAGCGCTCAATCCGGCGCGCGCGCTGCACCGTCAGCTTGTCCTCGTCGGAGAGCTCGTCGATGCCTAGGATCGCGATGATGTCCTGTAGCTCCTTGTAGCGCTGCAGGATCTCCTTGACGCGGTTGGCCACCCTGAAGTGATCCTCGCCAAGGATGTCCGCCTTGAGGATCGTCGAGGTCGAGTCCAGCGGATCGACCGCCGGGTAGATCCCTTTCTCGGAGATCGCGCGCGAGAGCACGGTGGTGGCGTTCAGGTGCGCGAACACCGATGCCGGGGCCGGGTCGGTGAGGTCGTCGGCAGGGACGTAGATCGCCTGCACCGAGGTCACCGATCCCGTGCTGGTCGAGGTGATGCGCTCCTGCAATTGGCCCATCTCGGTCTCGAGCGTCGGCTGGTAGCCGACCTGGGAGGGCATCCGCCCGAGCAGCGCCGAGACCTCCGAGCCGGCCTGGACGAAGCGGAAGATGTTGTCGATGAACAAGAGCACGTCCTGGCCCTCATCGCGGAAGTATTCGGCCATCGTCAACCCCGACAGCGCCACCCTCATGCGCGCGCCCGGGGGCTCGTTCATCTGGCCGAACACGAGCATCGTCTTGTCCAAGACACCCGACTCCTTCATCTCCAGCCACAGATCGTTGCCCTCGCGCGAGCGCTCGCCAACGCCGCAGAACGCGCTCAAGCCGCCGTGCTCCTTGGCGAGGTTGTGGATCAGCTCCTGGATCAGCACCGTCTTGCCCACGCCCGCGCCGCCGAAAAGCCCGACCTTGCCGCCCTTGGCGTAGGGGGCGAGCAGGTCGATCACCTTGATGCCCGTCTCGAACATCTCGCTGGTGGGCGTGAGGTCCACCGCGAGGGGGGCCTCCCGGTGGATGCCCCGGCGCTCGATGTCCTCGGGCAGCTCCTCGCCGAGGTCGATCGGTTCGCCCAGCAGGTTGAAGATCCGCCCGAGCGTCGCCTCGCCGACGGGGACCGTGATCGGAGAGCCGGTGTCGATGACCTCGACGCCGCGCGCCAATCCGTCGGTGGTGTCCATCGCCACCGCGCGCACGCGGTCGTCGCCGAGGTGCTGCTGGACCTCGCACACGAGCAGGTCCCCGCCCGCCTCCGCGCTGATACCAGGCGCCTCCTCCTCGACGGCCGCAGCCGGGCGGGCGATCGTGATGGCGTGGTTGATTTCGGGCAGCCTGTCGGGGAACACGACGTCGATCACGACGCCCTGGATCTCCTCGATGCGCCCGACGTTGCGCGCGGGCGCATCTCCCTCGCCGTCGGCGCCCGCGCCGGTGGGTGTTTGCTCTGTGGCGATACCTGCCTCCATTTTTATCTGAATCTCCTGTCTGTCCGTTCAAGTTTCGTTTCGATCATGGCAGCGTGCGTCGGGTCGCCCTGCTAGGCAAGCCCCTCCGCTCCGGCCACCACCTCCATGATCTCCTGGGTGATCTCGGCCTGGCGGGCGCGGTTCATCTGCAAGGTGTAGTCGGTGATGATTTCCCCGGCGTTCTCCGATGCCGAGCGCATCGCCGTCATCTGCGCCCCGAAGAAGCCGGCGGCGGACTCCACGAGCGCCCGGTGGATCGAGATCTCGATGTAATCCGGCACCAACTGTCTGAGGATCTTCTCGGGGTCGGGCTCGTACTCGACCGAGCCCCTGCGTCCGGTCTCAGCCTCCTCCTCCTTCCCGGTGGGCGCGTCCTGCTCCCCGGCGATCGCCTGGCGGGAGAGCGGCAGCAGCGTTTGATAGGTGACGTGCTGGGTGAGCGGCGAGACGTAGGCGTTGTAGACCATCTCCACTCGGTCCACCCGCCCGTCGAGGTAGGCCTGAGCCAGATCGCCGGCGATCGCGCGCGCATCCGCGTAGGCTGGTCGGTCGGCGAAGCCCGTGTAGCTGCCGCTGAGCTCATACCCGCGAAAGGTCAGCGAGGAGACGCCGCGCCGGCCGGTCGCATACCAGCTGCTGCGCAGTCCCTCCGCCTCGGCCAGCTCGGCGGACAGGCGCACGCCGGCGCGGATGATCTGCGAGTTGAAGCCACCGGCGAGGCCGCGATCGCCCGTGATGAGCAGCAGCCCGACATCCGTCTGGGAGGAGTGCTCGGCCAGCAGCGGCACCCGCGCGGCCTCCGCGCCGGCCGCGCGCGCGGCCTGGCGAGTCATGCGGGCGATCGCGTCGGCGTAGGGACGCAGCGCGGAGATCCGCTGCTCTGCGCGGCGCAACCGCGCGGCGGCGACCATCTCCATCGCACGAGTGATCTTCTGGATGTTCTTCACCGAGGCGATCTTGTTCTTGACGTCGCGCTGAGAGGCCATCGCTATGCCGCCTGGGCCTCCGGCGGGGCCTCGTCATCCAGCGGCTGGCCCTCCTCGTCGAGGTCATAGCCGAAGTCGGCGGCGAAGGACTCGACGGCGTCGCGTACGGCCTTCTGGGTCTCATCTGACCAGTCGCCCTCGGCGATCTTCTCGCGCAGGGCGCCGTGATCGGAGTGCATCCGTTCGGTCAGCTCGAGCAGGAACTCGGTCACCCGCTCGACGTTCAGACGGTCCAAAAAGCCGTTGGTGGCGGCATAGATCTGGACCGCCTGATCCTCGACCGGCAGCGGCGAGCGCTCGTGCTGGTTGAGTGTCATGACCAACCGCTCTCCGCGAGCTAGCGTGCGCTGCGTGTCGGCGTCGAGGTCCGAGCCGAACTGGGCGAACGCCTCGAGGTCACGGTACTGAGAGAGCTCGAGCTTGATCCGCCCGGCGACCTTCTTCATCGGCCCGATCTGCGCGTTGCCGCCCACGCGCGAGACCGAGATCCCGACGTTGATCGCCGGGCGCACGCCCGAGTTGAACAGCGCGGACTCCAAAAAGATCTGCCCGTCGGTGATCGAGATCACGTTGGTGGGGATGTATGCCGAGACGTCGCCGGCCTGCGTCTCGATGATCGGGAGCGCCGTCAGCGAGCCGCCGCCGAGGTCGTCGTTGAGCTTGACCGCGCGCTCGAGCAGGCGCGAGTGCAGATAGAAGACGTCGCCGGGGTAGGCCTCGCGACCCGGCGGGCGGCGCAGCAAGAGCGACATCTGCCGGTAGGCGTAGGCGTGCTTGGTCAGATCGTCATAGATCGCGAGGGCATGACGCCCGCTGTAGAGGAAGTGCTCGCCCATCGCACAGCCCGCGTACGGGGCCATGAACTTGATCGGCGCCGCCTCGTCCGCGGGCGCGGCCACGATGATCGTGTTCTTGAGCGCCCCGTACTCCTCGAGCGTCTGCGCGAGCGCCACGACCGTGGACATGCGCTGGCCGATCGCCACGTACACGCTCACCACGCCGGTGTCCTTGTTGTTGATGATCGTGTCGATCGCGATCGCCGTCTTGCCGGTCTGGCGATCGCCGATGATCAGCTCGCGCTGGCCACGGCCGATCGGGATCATCGCGTCGATCGCCTTCAACCCGGTCTGCATCGGCTGCTTGACCGGCTGGCGCTGCACGACGCCGGGCGCCTTGAACTCGGCCGGGCGCGTCTGGCGGACCTCGATCTCGCCCTTGCCGTCCAGGGGGCGCCCGAGCGGGTCCACGATGCGCCCGAGCAGCTCCTCGCCGACGGGGATCTCGAGCAACGCGCCGGTCCGCTTGACGGTGTCGCCCTCCGAGACGCGCTCCCAGTCGCCGAACAGCACGGCGCCGACGTTGTCGGACTCGAGGTTCAGCGCGAGGCCGGTGACGCCGTGGGGAAGCTCGAGCATCTCAAAGGACATGCAGTTCTCCAACCCGTGCAGCCGCGCGATGCCGTCGGCCACCGACAGCACGGTGCCGACCTCTGTCAGCTCGGCCTCGCCGGTGTCGAGCCCTTCGATGCGGCTCTTGAGAATGCTGGTGATCTCATCCGGGTTGATCTGCATATCTTTTTCCTTAGCTCTTCTTCTTGGAAGGGGGTTCGGGTGAAATGGGAGGGGGCTCGGGGGGAGGGCCAGCCCGGGGAGGGCGGGCTCCGATACTAAGTTGCTCCTTGGGCAACGTGCCTGCGCAGCTGCTCCAGTCGGTTGCGTATAGAGGCGTCGAGGATCGAGTTTCCGACCCGGATGACGATGCCGCCGAGAATGTCCGGGTCCACGCGGGCGGCGAGACTGACCTTCCGCCCGGCGCGCTCGCCGATCGTCCGGCCAAGGTTCTCGGTGGTCTGCGCGTCGAGCGCGATCGCGCTCGTGATCTGCACCGGCAGGACTCGGTTCTCCTCGTCCCACAGCCGCTCGTACTGCTGGCGGATGCGGAAGATGACGGGCATGCGGTGGTTTTCGATCAAGAGTGCCAGGAAGTTCAGCAGGATCGGATCCGCGCCATCGAGCGCCCGTCCGAGCCCCTGCTGCTTCTCTTCGGTGGAGAAGTTGGGAGAGAAGAAGAACAGCGCCAGTTCGCGGTGCTCGCGGAGAGCGTCCGCGAACTGACCGAGCTGCTCGCGCAGCTCATCGAGCTTGCCCTGCTCGCGGGCGACTGCGAACAGCGAACGGGCGTATACCTGGGCGAGCTCCTCCATTAATTCTGGGCTCCGGCGGACAGGCTCGAGAAGTCCAGCTCGTTCAGCGCCTCGGCCACCAGACGGCGCTGATCGTCGTCGTCGAGGGTCTTGCGCGTGACCTTCTCGGTCGCCATCACGGTCAGGTCCGCGACCTCCCGGCGGAGGTCTCCGAGCGCCCGCTTGGTGGCGGCCTCGATGTCGCGTTCTGCCCGCTGGGCGGCCTGTGCGAGCAGCTCCTGCCCGCGCTCGCGGGCTTCGTGCTCGTGGGACTCGGCCGTCTGGCGCGCGCGCTGGACGATCTCCTCGGACTGAGCCCTGGCCGCCTGCAGACGCTCGCGGTATTCGGCGAGGATCCGATCGGCCTCCACGCGCGTGCGCTCGGCGGCGTCGATCGACTCGTCGATGCTCCGGCGGCGTTGGTCCAGCGCGTCGCGGATCCGCGGAAAGGCCACCTTGTTGAGGATGTACAACGAGACCAGAAAGACGACCAGCGTCCAGATCGTCAGGCCGACGTTGGGCGTGATCAGCCACGAGTTGCTGCCTGATGATGCGATCGGTATGCCGGGCATGACTGAGGCGAGAGGCTCCATCGCGTCCTTCCTCCTCCTACAGGAAGAAGGCGATCAGGCCGCCGACGAGTCCGTAGAAGAAGGTGGCCTCGGTGAGCGCGAAGCCCAGCCACTGGATCGAGGTGATCTCATCTTTCATCTCGGGCTGGCGCGTGGTGGCCTCGATCACCTTGCCGAACAGCATGCCGATGCCCGCGCCGGCGCCCGCGGCGCCACCCGCGGCGCCCACGCCGAGAGCGACTGAGCGGAGACCTTCCTTGGCGACTTCTGCGTTTGTACTGGCGGCGATGAGTTCAGTCAGCATGAATGAACAAGCTCCTTTGGGTTTATCAGTGGCTCCGAACGGCGCCACCGAGATAGATGGCGGTGAGAATGGCAAAGATGAAAGCCTGCAGACCCGCGATCAGGACCGCCTCGAACAGGTAGATGGCGATGCCGATCGGCAACGTGAACCAGCCCAGGATCTGCAGGCCGATGACCACGGCGAGCAGACCGCCCATGAAGTCGATCAGCAGATGCCCGGCGAGCAGGTTGGCCCAAAGCCTGACCGTGAGCGAGATCAGGCGCAGGAAGTTCGAGAGAATCTCCAGCGGATACATGACGACGAGCATGAAGCCGCCAATACCCGACGGGACCAGGCTTTTGATGTATCCGAAGAAGCCGTGGTGGCGGACCCCTTCGACGTTGTAGGCGATGAACACGCCAAGCGCCAGCAGCAGCGGAATCGCGAGGTTGGTGTCGGCGGCGTAGATCTGAAACGCGGGGACTTCTACGCCGAACACATTGAAGCTCTCGGCGCTGTTGACGGGCAGCGGGATGTAGCCGATCAGGTTGGTCACGAGGATGAACACGAACAGCGTGAACACGAGCGGGAACCACCTCCGGGCCATGTCATCGTCCATGTTGTCCCGGGTCATCCGCATCGTCAGGTCATAGATCCACTCCACGACCGTCTGCAGGCGGCCCGGGCGCAGCGTCATACGCCTGGAGGTCCACAGCACGATGCCAACGGTGATCGACGCGGCCATCAGCAGATACAGGACGCCCTTGTCGAAGTTCAGCGGGCCCGCTATGTGAAACCAACTTTCCAGATGGAAGGCTCCGACCACATCGAAGCTTTCGTTGCGATGGCTCTTGACGCCGAAGGCCAGCCCGAACACGACCAGGCCGAGGACGTAGACCAGCAGGATGCCGTAGATGATCTTGCGTTTCTTGCTCATGCCCGCCAGGCGGCCCTTCGGGGGCTGCGGTGGTGCGACGGTGGCCGCACTCATCGCAGCACCTCGCCTCGCACCGCCTCGCCGCTGACCGCCGCGCGCCGCGACCGGCCGGGCGGGACGGACGGGGGTCCCGATAAAACCCTGATCGCAAACGCGACCGTGTAGGCGGCGAAGATGGTGACCGCCGCGGTCAGGCCGTCAGCTCGTCCACCGATCAGCGCCGCGGCGATGATCGCGCCCGCAAGCAGCCAGATCCGAGCGAACGCCTCGAACAGGTTCAACCCGAGCTGCGTGCGCGGCTCGATCGCATTGCGGATCCAGCGCCTGTCGGCCTGCGCGAGGATGCGCTGCGCCACCCATGCTGCCGCCCCGATCGCGCAGCCGAGCGCGGGCGCCCCGAGCGCCAGGGCCAGAGGGACCGCGACAGCGACGAGCACGACATCGAGATAGCGCAGGATCACCATTGTCGATCACTGCCGCGGGTCGCCCAGCGGGTGCGGCTGGTGGCCCTGCGGGCGCCGCCGGCGCGGTTCGCTCGCTTGCCCTCCAGGGATGGCGGGCGGGCGTTTACAGGCTCAATCCGGTCTCCCGGCCCGGCGTCGGGCAGGCGGGTGTGATCCTCGTTGGCGTCGAAGTCTGGCATCTGAGTAGGGCCACCCTACAGACGAGAACGTCCCCCCGCTGTGCTGCGGCGGAGCCGTCGGAGTGTCCCTCAACTGTCTGCGGCGGCGAGCGCAGTCTACCTGATCTCAGACTTTGTAACAAGTTTGTGACATGCGGCACGCGCACGATCCCCGGTGAGCGCCATCGCCAGCGCGAGCGTCGCCAAACCCGCGATCACGTCCAAGACGTAGTGATTACCCGTCGCCAGCACCGCGAAGGAGGTCATGCACGGATACAGGACCGCCAACCCGCGCAGCCATACGCTCCGGGAGAGCCGCCACACCACGACGGTGCACCACGCCGCCCAGGCCATGTGCAGCGAGGGCATCGCCGCCAGCTGGTTGGCGGCCGAGGCCAGCGCACCCGTATGCCACGAACCGAACGCGTGCGACGCCGCCACGACGTCGGTGAACCCGTCCTGGGTGAGCATCCGCGGCGGCGCCACCGGATACAGCCAGAACACCGCGAACGCGATCACGTTGGTCAGCACCAGCACGTTGCGCAGCGGCCGGTAGATGTCCGCCCGCCGCCACCACATGAAGCCCAGCAGGCCCAGTGTGACGATGAAGTGGGCGTTGTCATAGTAGTTGGAGACGACCAGTCCCAGCGTGTGGTGGCCCGCCAGCCAGCGGTCGAGCCGCAGTTCCGGATCGATGCCCAGCGAACGCTCGAGCGCGAGCACGTCTTCGGCGTGGCTGAGCGCCACTCCCAGCCGAAGCGGAGCAAGGTTCGTGATCGCGTCATATACCCAGCACAGCCAGACGATCACGCCGACCTCGATCCACCAGGGCGAGCGTGCGACAGGCCTGCGGGCGCCGCGGGCAGCCCGCGTCCGCCCCAGCGCGGGGACCGGCTGGACTCCGGCCGCCGGCTGGACCGCCACGGCGGAGCCGTCGGCATCTATCGAGACGGCGCTGGACAAGCCCTGATCTTATCCTCCTGACCCGCGGACCACGACCCAAATCAGGGCTCTACCGACCGCAGACCCCGCTCCGCAAGCGTCTCCAGCACCCGCGGCAGCGCCGCAACGGTGCGCCGCCAGGAGTCCGCGGCGGAGTAGTCGTCGGCGTCGTGCAGCAGCAGCACCGATCCCTCGCCGGCGCCGTCGGTCACGTGCGCGGCGATCGACTCGGGGGTGGCGCGCGCCTCCCAGTCGCGGCCCCACTGGCTCCACAGCAGCGTGCGCCAGCCATGTGAGCGCGCCAGGCGCAGCGCCGTGGCGTTGAGCGCGCCGTAGGGTGGTCGGTAGAGGCCGACCGCACGCCCGGTGGTCCTCTCGATCGTATCCTGCGCTCGCGCGATGTCCGCGCGCACCTGCCACGGCGCCAGGCGCAGCAGGTTGCGGTGCCGATCGCAGTGCAGCCCGATCTCATGGCCGGCGGCCGACGATCTCGCCCGCCAGCGCCGGGTTGCGACGGATCTGCTCGCCGACCAGAAAGAACGTCGCATGGACGCCGGCGCTGGCGAGTATCTCCAGCACCGCCGGGGTTCCCTGCGCGTGGGGACCGTCGTCGAAGCTCAGCGCGTAGCCACGCCGGCTGACCGTGCGATCCTCGACTCCCAGCGACCGGCGCAGCCCGGGCCAGATGGGCGCCGGCGAGCGCGGGAACGATACAGGCCGGGAGCTGGCGAGCGCCGGCAGCAGGTAGCCGCCCATCGCCAATCCGGCCACCGCGCTGGCGCTGGCGCTGGCGCGAGTGCGATGATCGTGTGTGGACATGGTCGATCTTGTGCTGGGCATCGGGGCCGCCGTCGGCGCGTCCGTCTTCTACAGCCTAGGGATCGCTCTGCAGGCGATGGACGCCAAGCAGGCGCCCTCCTACGAGCACCTGCGCTTGGCCCTGGTCTGGGGGCTGATCAGGCGCGGGCGCTGGATGCTCGGGACGGGATTGTCGATCCTCGGCTGGCCGTTGCAGGTGGTCGCGCTGCTGCTCGCGCCGCTGGTCGTGGTGCAGCCCGCGCTCGCCGCCGGCTTGCTCGTGCTGGTGTTCCTGGGTGCAGCGGATGCTCGGCGAGCACGCCGGCCGGCACGAGCACATCGCGATGGCGGCAATCGTGCGTCGGCGTGATCGGCGCCGGGCTGTGCGCGCCGCCGCGCAGCACGAGCCACACCTCCGAGCGGTTGACGATCGGGCTCGTGCTCCTCGTCCTGGCCGCGGCGAGCCTGCTTCCCTATTTGCTGCGCGCCCTCGGCCGCTCGCCGCGCGGCGGTGACCATCGTCTGCGCCGGCCTGGCCTTCGGCTGGAGCGGAGTTGCGACCAAGCTCGCCTCCGACGACCTCTCGCATGGCTATCTGATCGTGGCCGCCGCCTGGGGCGCTGGCGACGGCGGCGGCTTCCGCCGTGGGCGTGCTCAGCGAGTCGAGCTCGCTGCAGGCGCGCCCGGCGATCCAGGTGGCGCCGGTCGTGTTCGTGACTCAGACGATCGTGCCCGTCGCGCTCGCGCCCGTGCTGTTCGGCGAGCGCTTCTCGCGACACCCCGCTCGGCGGCGTTCCGCTCGGCCTTTCGCTGGCGCTGCTGGTGACCGGCGCGGCGGTGCTCGTCGCGTTCGCCGCTGCTGCTCGCGTTGATGGGCGGCGAGCCGGTCAGCCACGCGAGCGGCTCGACGCCCAGCCCGTCGCAGCCGAGCCAGGAGACGATCCGCTCCAGCCCCGCCACCGAGGCGGAGGACCCGTCGAGCGTCACCACCAGCACTTCACCGGCGCGAATCGGACGCTGAGGCAGCGAGCTGGTCGCGCTCAGGCGCAGCGCGCCGCTCACCGGTTTGGCGCCGGTCGTGCGCGCGAGCACGAGCTGGCCGACCGTCAGCCCCCGCGGGGCTGCAGGAAGTAGAAGCCATGGCGCAGATGCAGCGCGCGCGCCTGCGAGCGCAACGTGCCGCGCGCTTTCACCCAGCGCAGCAGCGGGCCGGATTCTCCGAGCGCCGGCAGCAGTTCGTCGCCGAGCGCGCGCACGCTCGTCGATCGTCGCCGGCTTGGGCACGCCGCTGTCGTTGGCGAAGGACACGTGGATGCCGCGCCCCGCCAGCTCGGATGCGACGCGCGGCTGATCGTACGCGGGCACGCGCACGATCAGACTGACGTCGGGCTGATCGGTCCTGACGCGGCGCGAGCGGGTGAACGCGCAGGATCGTCGCCGCCAGCAGGGTCACCTCGTCGGTCGACATCGTCCACGTGCCGACCCCCAGGCACAGCACCAGAGGAGTGAGGAACGCGACCAGCCGCAACCGCCACAGCGGAATCGGGGTCACGCGCCGGGGCGTGTCGAGCACCAGCTCGGCCGCGGCCGGCTGGGAGTTGGGCGGCGCGGGCGCGGATGCGGCGGCCGCGACCGCGAGCACGGGCGCCGCTTCAGCGAAGCTGGCCCGCACGTGCTCGCGCAGCTCGCTCGTGTCGTTGGCGAGCCGCAGCAGGTTCAGGGCGGCCATCGCGCGCGTGTTCAGCCGCGCGTGACCGACGGGCAGCCCGTAGGAGACGACCGGCGTGCCCGCTGCCTTGGCCTCCAGGCAGGTGACGCCGCCGGTGGAGTGCACGAGCACGTCGGCGGCCGCCAGCAGCCGCGGCATCTCGTCGGTGAACCCGTACACGTGCACGGCCTCCAGGTCGGCGAACTCGCTGCGCAGCTCCTCGCGCAACTGCTCGTTGCGTCCCGCCAGGCACACGATGCCGCGATCTCGCGCATGTCCAGCAGCTCGCGCACGGCGCCCGTCAGGTCCCCACCCCCCAGCCGCCGCCGGAGACGACCACCATCCTGCCCTGCTCGGGCAGCCCCAGCGCGCGGCGAGCCTGCAGCGGGCAGCGGGGCTTCGAGAACTCGGCGGAGATCAGCGGGCTCACCAGCTGCGCGCTGCCCACGCCGGCGATCCGCTCGACCGGGCTCATCGACTCCCCGTACATCACCAGGTGCATGTCGATGCCCGGTTGCGCCCAGAAGAACAGGCCCGTCAGGTCGGTGATCGTCGCCACCGCGGGACATGCACCGCGCGGGTGCGGCGCAGGCGCGCGAGCACGACCGTCACCGCCGGATACGTCGAGACGACCACGTCGGGGTCGTACTCGGCGATCCTGCGCGCCAGCGGGCGCGAGCCGAACAGGCACAGCAGCCGCCGCGCCGCCCAGCGAATCGGCGCCACGTGCTCCAGCATCCCGTACACGAGCGTGTACGTCCACGGGATGAACCGCAGCTGCACCCTGTAGCCGTCCTCGACGACCGGCTGCAGCAGGCGCCCCATCGCGGCGAGGCCGTCGATGACCGTGACCTCGCGCCGGCTGGCCGGAGTCCTCGATCTGGCGCGCCAGCGCGCGCGCCGCGGCGGCGTGACCCTCGCCCACGTCGGCGGACAGGATCAGCACGTGGCGCCGGCCCGGGGCGTCCGCGCGGGGCGAGCTCGATTTGCGGTTAGCGACGTCGCATTTTCTTACGAGCAGCTTCGCCCGCGCGCGGACGACCTGCTCGAGACGCACCCGCAGACGGATGCTGCCCGGCGAGCATGAGCCAGTCGGCACAGGGTACCGGGCGCATCGGATGCTTGCGGGACGGGCAGACGTCAACAATGCGCGCATCGAGGCCGCGATCCGATTCCCGGAGCCCGGAGCCGACGATGGCGCCATGGCCGCCACTGCGAGGCGTCAACGCGCAGGCGGGCGCAAACGCGAGAGCCGCCGCGGAGCGCCGACCCCCGCGCGCGCTGCGGGCGCTCGGCGCGGCTCGGCCTGATCGCAATCCTCGCGAGCGTCCTCTCTGATCGGCGCCGGCGCGGCGAGCGGCCCCTCGCTCTACGTGCCGGGCCGCAGCGGCGGCTGGCCGGCCTGGATGGCCGGGCCGCTGCGGGAGCTCGGCGTCGGTGTCCTCGGCACGGGCGGCTTTCAGACGCTCACGCTGATCATGTGCGCCGGCTATCGGCGGTGCTGCTGGCCGCGCGCGCGAGCGCTGCCGTCGCAGCGGAGCATCGCGGCGGCGATCGTGGCCGCGTATTTGATCCTGCTGCTGGGGCCGCCGCTGATCTCCCAGGACGTGTTCGGCTACCTGGCGTTCGCCCGCATGGGCGTGTTGCACGGCCTGGACCCGTACACCCACGTCGCGTTCGAAGCCCCCACCGACCCGATCTATCCGTTCATCGGCTGGCCGTTTCAGCACTCGCCCTACGGACCGCTGTTCACGCTCGCGAGCTACGCCACCGCGCCGCTGGGGCTCGCGGGCGGGCTGTGGGCGCTGAAGGCACTCGCCGTCGCCGCAAGCCTGGTCGCGGTGGCGCTGACCGCGCGCGCGGCGGCGCGGCTCGGGCGCTCGCGACGTTTCGCCGCGGCGTTCGTGGGTCTGAACCCGGTGATGCTGGAGCTGGCCGTCGGCGGCGACCACAACGACACGCTGGTGCTCGCCTTTCTCGCCGGCGCGCTGGCGCTGACCGCGGGCGCCTCCTCCGCGCTATCGCGGCGGCGCGCTGGCGCTGGCCGCCGGTGTCGGGATCAAGGTCACGGCGGGGATCGCGCTGCCGTTCCTGGTGCTCGCGCCCGTCCAGCTGGCGCGAGCGCGCGCGGGTCGCCGCTGCGCCGCGGGCATCGGCCTGGCGCTGATGGCGGCGATCGGGCTGATCGGGTTCGGCTCGCACGCGCTCGGGCTTCATCGGCGCCGTCGGCGAGCAGCAGCAGCTCGTGGCCGTGCACAGCATTCCCGCCGAGACCGCGCGCCTGTTCGGGCTGCACGGCACGCCGAGCTGGTGGCGGCACTGCTTCATCGCCGCGTTCGTGATCGTGCTCGCTTACGCGCTGTGGCGAACCGGTGTGCCGCGCGCGAACGACGGGGTCCGCGCGGACTGGCGCGTGGCCGCCGGCTGGAGCACGCTGGCGCTGCTGATGTCCACGGCCTGGCTGCTGCCGTGGTATGCGATCTGGCCGCTGCCGCTAGCCGCGGTCAGCGGCGATCGGCGCCTGCGCGCCGCCACGCTGATCGTCTGCGCCTACGCGCTTCTGATCCACCTGCCGCTCGCCGACCCGCTGCTCAGCCCGCCCGAGGTCCACGTCTCGACCCACCACGGGCACGTCGCCGCGCTCGGGCGTTGAGGCGCCTCCCGGCGCGAGCCCCAGCCGGCCGCCTCCACGCATCTCGCCGCGCTCCGGCGTTGCCGAGACGGTCTGAAACTCTAGCCCGTCTCGAAGTCCCGCGCCACGTCCCGCTCGATCTCCGCCGGCGATGCGTCCGGGCGCAGCCGGCGCAGGCGCGATCGCGTCCAGGCGGCTGAACTTGAAGATCTCCAGCACATAGACGAGATACACGCTCGCCGCCACCACGACCAGCACCGATCGCGACCATCACCAGCGTCCAGCCGGTGTGCAGGTGGCCGTGGTGGTCGCTGTAGGGGACGAACCGCAACGCCAGCGCGAGTCCCGCCAGCAGCAGCGTCCACGCATACAGGTAGGCGATCGTGCGCCTGCTGGAGAAGCCGATCCGGGCCATGCGATGGTGGAAGTGCTCGCTGTCGGGACCGTATATCGGGCGGCTGGTACTTCAGCCGCTTGAGCACCACGAACGTGGTGTCCAGGAACGGCACCGCGAGCAGGATCAGGGGCAGCACGAACGACACCACGGCCGTCGTCTTGACCGCCGCCTCGACCGTGATCACGCCCATCAAGAGGCCGAACAGGTTCGCGCCGCAGTCGCCCATGAAGCTCGACGCGGGCGGAAAGTTGTAGAGCAGAAAGCCGAGCGCCGCGCCGGCGGTGAGCGCCGCGAGCACGCCCGGCTGCTGACGCCCCAGATCGAAGGCGATCACCGCCATGGCGGCGGCGATGATCGCGCACACGCCCGCCGCCAGGCCGTCGACTCCGTCGGAGAAATTGACGACGTTCATCATCGCCACGAGCCCGATCACGGTGAGCACGGGGCCGGCGTCCAGAACGCCCGTGTTCGGAAACGAGAGCCTGCCGACGAACGGCAGCGTGATCACCTTGACCGCTACGCCGAAGTGCACGACGATCACAGCCGCCAGCACCTGGCCGGCGAGCTTGACGCCGGCCGGGAGCTCGAAGCGGTCGTCCAGGCGCCCACCAGCGTGATCAGAGCGGCGCCGATCAGCACGCCCTGCCACAGATGATGCTCTTCGTAGTAGCCGCTCGGGCAGCCAGCATCAGCATCGCGACGAGCACCCCGGCGAAGATCGCCAGCCCTCCGAGCAGCGGCGTCGGGCGCTCGGACAGGCCGCGCTCGCGTGGTTCGTCGATCGCGCCGATCGCCCGGGCCAGCCGCATGCTCAGCGGCGTCAGCAGCGCGGTCACGGCCGCCGCCACGAGGAAGGCGTAGAGCGCGTCGAGTGGAGTCGGATGCGCCATCGACTCGCGCACAGCATCGCAGGCGCGGTAGTCGTATGTGCCTATGCGGGGTGCGGCCAACGTCAGGAGCGCGGGAACGCGCTCCTCCCAGTCACAGAGCCGGCTGCAAACCGGCTCTGACAGCCCTTCGTACAGCGGATAGCGCGCGACGATCGCCTGCACGCGCTCTGCCAGGCCGGGGGCGATCGCGGCGAAGTCGCGGGCCAGCAGCGACTGGGCGATGATCTGGCCGAGTTCGGCGAAGTCGTGCGCCTGCAGCCCGCGCGTGGCCAGGGCGGGCGTGCCGATGCGCAGCCCGGAGGCCTCCATCGGCGGACGCGGATCGAACGGGACGGCGTTGCGGTTGACGGTGATCCCGATCTCGTGCAGCCGATCCTCGGCCTGGCGGCCGCTCAGTTCGGGTTGGAGCTCGCGCAGGTCCACGAGCGTGAGGTGCACGTCGGTGCCGCCGGTGAGCACGTTCAGGCCCCAACCCTCACCACCGCCATCGCCACCGTCGTGCTCGGCGCTCGCGCGAAGCAATTGCTCTGCCAGCATCTGCGCGCCCGCGACGGTGCGCCGCTGGCGCTCTGCGAACAGCTCGGATTTGGCGATCTGAAGTGCGACGGCCTTGCCCGCGATCACGTGCTCCAGCGGTCCGCCCTGCTGGCCCGGAAAGACGGCGGAGTCGATCTTCTTGGCGAACTCCTCCTTGCACAGGATGACCCCCGCGCGCGGGCCGCCGAGGGTCTTGTGGGTCGTGGTCGTAACGACGTCGGCGCCGTAGCGCAGCGGGTTGGGATGCAGGTCCGCCGCGACGAGCCCCGCGAAGTGGGCCATGTCGACCATCAAGAGCGCGCCGATTTCGTCGGCGATCTCGCGAAAGCGCGCGAAGTCCAGCTTGCGCGGATATGCCGACCAGCCGGCCAACAGGAGCTTGGGGCGGCGCTCGCGGGCGATGCGCGCGACCTCGTCCATGTCGATCAGGCTGGAGTCGCGATCGACCTCGTAGGCGGCGATGTCATACAGGCGCCCGGACACGTTGATCTTCATCCCGTGCGTCAGATGCCCACCGTGGGCGAGCGACAGCCCCATGATCGTGTCCCCGGGCGAGAGCAGCGCGTGGTAGACGGCGGTGTTGGCCTGCGCGCCGGAGTGCGGCTGGACGTTGGCGTGCTCTGCGCCGAACAGGGCGCAGGCGCGGTCGATCGCCAGCTGCTCGGAGACGTCCACCCACTCGCAGCCGCCGTAGTAGCGCCGGCCGGGGTAGCCCTCGGCGTACTTGTTGGTCAGCACCGAGCCCTGGCATTCGAGGACCGCCCGCGGGACGAAGTTCTCCGAGGCGATCATCTCCAGCGTGTTCTGCTGGCGGTGAAGCTCGCCGCGCAGCGCTTCGGCCACCTCTGGGTCGACCTCCTCCAAGGGGCGGTCGAAGTAGTCGGGGGCGAGGTCGGGACTGGAATCGGGCATGGCGCTCTCCTTGACTGAGGACGTTCTGATGCCCAGGCGCGCGGCACGTCGATCCGTCGCTCCCCGGTGGTCGATTCCACTCACAGCGCCAGTCGCGACGGCGTGATACGAGGCTAGCAGGGGAAGCCAAGGGACGCCGACTACAGACGCCGAGCTCCGAGGGCCGGAGCTGCTTCGGCAACGTTACAGCATGCTACAGTATGAGCATGTCATTGGAGCATCGACTGCAGATCCTGATCGATGACGATCGTCATCAGAGGATCGTACGGGCGGCGCGTGCGCGGCGAGTGTCGGTCGCAACCGTGGTGCGCGAGGCGATCGACCATGGGGTGAGTGGCCCGTCCGCCCGGCGACTCGCCGCCGGGCGACGCGTGCTGGCCGCCGCCGACATGCCGGTCCCCGATACCGAGGAGTTGCGCGCCGAGCTGCAAGCGCTGCGCGGACGCCGCGCATGATCGTCCTCGACACGACCGTGCTCGTGTACGCCAAGGGCGCGGCTCACCCACTGCGCGACCCCTGCCGCCGGCTGATCGACGCGATCGCGCGCGGCAAGCTCGAGGCGACGAGCACGGTGGAGGTCATTCAGGAGTTCGTGCACGTGCGAGCGCAGCGTCGCGGGCGCTCCGACGCCGTGCAGCTCGGCGGCGATTACGCCGACCTGCTCGCCCCCCTGCTCGCGGTCGATGGCGAGCATCTGCGCCGAGGGCTGTCGCTGTTCGAGCACAATGAGCGCCTCGGCGCATTCGACTCCGTGCTCGCCGCGACCGCCATCGACGTCGATGCCAGCGCCTTCGTATCGGCCGACGGCGCCTTTGCCCACGTGCCAGGCCTACCTCACGTGAGCCCGGATGACGCGGGAGTGACAAAGCTGCTCGAAGAATGAGTGAGAGGCACACCTGACTCAGCCGATCGCCTGCGCGATCTCAGCCTCCCCCACCGGCCCGGCGCGCACGATCTGCCATACCCCCGAGCGCTCATAGTCGCGCAGGTCGAGCACGGTCGAGGCGATTCCCGGCAGTTCGCCGCCGTCGAGCACGAGGTCGGCGCCTGAGCGAATCGACTCCGGAACGTCGTTCACCCGCCGGCAGTCCGGGCCGCCAGAGAGGTTGGCGCTCGACTGCAGCAGCGGCTCCTCGAGCGCTCCCAGCGCGGCGAGGGGCTCCGGGAGCCGCGGAACGCGCAGGCCGAGGGTGGCGGACCTGTCAGCCCCCGACAATCCGGCCGTACCGGAGGACCCGCCCGCCCCGGAGAGTCCGTCCGCGAGCGGATAGCGATGCGCGCGATTCTCCAGCAGCAGCGTCAGCGGCCCGGGCAGCAGCGCCCGAAGCGCCACGCGCTCGCGCGGCCCGAGCTCTGGCAGGGCGTGCAGGGCGGAGTGCAGCGCGAAGAACAAAACCGCCGCCGGGCGCGTCGCCGGGCGACCCTTCAGCTCGTACAGCCGCCGCACCGCCGGCTCGCTGTCAGGGTCGCAGCCCAGGCCATAGACGGTGTCCGCCGGAAAGACCGCGACGCGCGCGCGAGAGAGGCACTCCCGCAGAGCATCGACATCGGCGGCGGTGAGCGCTGGAGCGCCCCCCGGCCGCCCGCTCACCGTCCAGTCCCCTGGTCGCCCGCGCTCATCCCCCGCCCATCGCCGGCCGTCCGCTCACCGCTCGCCCACCACCACGCGCTCGATCCCGGCCAGGTCGCGCTCGGCGCGTACCGCCGCGAAGCCCGCGGCGCGCATCAGCTCGGCCCCAGCCCGTGCCTGCCCGGCGCCGTGCTCCAGCGCGAGCAGGCGCACCCGCTCACGCGCACCCGCCTGGGCGATCAGCGCGCGGATGTGGTCGAGACCCTCCAGCCCGGCGAACAGCGCGTCCGGGGGCTCGTGGCGCCGTATCTCCGGCGCCAGAGATGCCCGCTCTGGCTCGGCGACGTAGGGCGGGTTGGAGACGATCGCCTCGAATTCGTCGGGCACGCCCGCAAGCAGGTCCGAGCGCAGCCAGTCGACGCGCTGTCCGAGCCGCTGGCCGTTGGCACGCGCAAGCGTGAGCGCGTCCTCGCTGATCTCGCTGGCGCTCACCAGTAGGTCGGGGCGCTCGTCGGCCAGCGCCAGCGCGATCGCGCCGCTGCCGGTGCCCACGTCCAGCACGCGCGCGCCGGGGGGCAATCGTGCGACGGCGAGCTCGACCAGCAGCTCGGTCTCCGGGCGCGGGATCAGCGCGCGAGGATCGACGGCAAGCTCCAGCCGGCGAAATGCGCGGACGCCGGTGATGTAGGCAACTGGCTCGCGCTCGATCGTGCGGCGGCGCACCGCGTTCTGCAGGGCGCGCACGTCCGGCCCGGAGATCGTGAGGTCGCGGTCGGTCAGCAACTGCTCGCGCGAGACGCCGAGCAGGTGCGCGAACAGGACTTCGGCGTCCAGCCGGGGCGTTTCGCACCCGGCCGCCGCGATCGCCGTGATCGCCCCGTCGAGCGCATCGCGCACGGGCGTGCCGGTCGCCAGGCTCGCGGGGCCGCTCATCACGACGCCGCGGTCTGCGCCTGCAGCCGCAGACGCCGCTCGTCGGCCTGCAGCGCCGCCGTCAGCTCCTCGAGCTGGCCTTCGAGGACCTGGTCGAGGTTGTGGACGGTGAGCTTGATGCGGTGGTCGGTGACGCGGCGCTCGCCGTAGTTGTAGGTGCGGATCTTCTCGGCGCGGTCGCCGGTGCCGACCTGCGAGCGGCGGTCGGCGGCGAGCTCGGCCTGCTGCTCGGCCAGCGCCCGCTCGTACAGGCGCGCACGCAAGACGCGCAGGGCCTTCTCGCGGTTCTGCAGCTGGGACTTCTCGTCCTGCATCGCAACCACGACCCCGGAGGGTCTGTGGGTGATGCGCACCGCGGAGTCGGTCGTGTTGACGGACTGCCCGCCGGGGCCGGTCGAACGGTAGACGTCGATCTGCAGGTCGTTCGGGTCGATCTGGATGTCCACCTCCTCGGCCTCGGGCAACACCGCGACGGTCGCTGTGGAGGTGTGGATGCGCCCCTGGGACTCGGTTTCGGGGACACGCTGCACGCGGTGGGTGCCGCCCTCGAACTTGAACACCGAGTATGCGCCGTGGGGCCGGTGGGATCCGGGGGGGTGGGACGCCTTAACTGAGAATGTGTACTTGCCCTCGCCAATGTCCATCGCCTCGGTGGCGAACCCCAGGCGCTCGGCGTACTTGGTCAGCATCCGGTACAGGTCGCCCGCCCACAGCCCGGCCTCCTCGCCGCCGGCGCCGCCCTGAATCTCAACGATCACGTTCTTCTCGTCGCTGGGATCGCGCTCGATCATCGCCAGGCGAATCCCCTCCTCGAGCTGCTCGATCCGTGCGCGTGCGACGGACAGGAGCTCGCGCACCTCGGCGTCCTCGCCGTCCTCTGAGATCAGCTCCTGCGCCCCGGCAGCATCATCGCGCGCGCGCCGCCACTGCAAAGCGAGCTCGGCGGCGGGCTCCAGCTGGCGATAGGCGCGCCCGGCAGCGGCGTAGCGCTCGCGGTCTGAGATCACCTCAGAGTCGGCCATCTGCTCGCCAAGCTCGGCAAAGCGCGTTTCGATCTGCTCGACCAGGTCTTCGATCATGCGTTGCTGGAGTCTAGGCGCGCCACGGCAGGACGTTGGGCGCGGGTCAGCGAGGTGGACACAGAAAAAGGACGAGCCGCGCGCGGGCGCACGCGCGCGCACGTACGCGCGCGCGGCTCGCCAAAAAAGTCATGCATCATCCCCCCACGAGCCCACGACTCGCGCACCTCCTCAGGCAACGACCTCCACCCCAATGAGATCGACCGCCGACAGCGCGCCCGGGGTCTCGCGCTCCAGGACCGCATCCAGCGCGGTGATCGCGACCGCCAGCTGATCGAGGTCGGGCTCGCGCGTGGTCAGCAGCTGCAGCTTCAGACCGGGCCACATGAGCGCGCGCACCCAAACGCGGCGGCGGTTGCGCCCGGCGAACTTGATCAGCTCGAAGGAGATGCCGGCGATCAGGGGCACGCCGAGGATGCGAGTGAGCACGAGCCAGTACCAGGCCGGCAGACCGATCGGGGCGAACACGAAGATCGCGACGATCATGACGACGAGCAAAAAGCTGGTGCCGCAGCGCGGGTGCAGCCGTGAGAAGCGCTGCGCATTCAGCGGCGTCAGCTCCAGGCCGGCCTCATAGCAGGAGATCGTCTTGTGCTCGGCGCCGTGATACTCGAACACGCGCCGCAGGTCGCGGATGCGCGAGAGCAGGAACATGTAGCCGAGGAAGATCGCCGTCCTGACGATCCCCTCGATCACCCAGAACAGGACGGAGCTGTGCAGCTGGTCCTTGATCAGGCTCGTCAGGCCGACGGGGATCAGGAAGAACAGCACGATCGCGAACACGACCGCGACGACGACCGTGCCCGCCCACACCGCGCGCGGGATCTCCTGGGTCTCCCCTGCATCCCCCTCCTCTCCCCCTGAAACATCTCGCTTCCCCCCAACGTCTGTATCCCCGCCAACTTCTCCATATCTCTCAACTTCTCCATCTCTCTCGACATCTACATCCCCCGCAACGGTCTCGGGCGGGAGCTGAGCGTTGGCGGAGACCTCCAGCGCGCGAAACCCGATCCCCAGCGAACCCCCGAGCGCCACCACCCCCCTGATGATTGGCAGGCGCAGAATACGATGGCGCCGCATCGCCGAGGCGAGCGCAAACGTGCTGACCTCGATCTCCCCAAGCGCCGCCTCCTCAACTGAGCGATGCGGCTCCAGCAACTGCTCGGGGGTTGGCTTGCGCACGGCGACGGCCCAATTGGAGACGCCGCGCATCATCACGCCCTCCAGCACCGCCTGACCGCCGACGGGGGCGTCGCGCTGCGCGTTCAGCTGACCGTCGCCGTTCACACTGGTCCGGGGCTCGCTGACCCGTAACTCGTCCTCCAGCTCGACCGGCGGCGTCGGGGGACCGGCGGCCAGCGAGGTGGGCATCGGCCCGCCTAGGAAGCCTTGGCCTGTGCGGAGCGCTGGCGACCCTTGGCCATGCGGCGCTGGAAGCGCTCGACGCGCCCGCCCGTGTCCACGAGCTTCTGGCGGCCGGTGTAGAAGGGATGGCAGTTGGAGCAGACCTCGACGTGCAGCTCCTCCCGGGTGGCGCGCGTGGTGAACTCGGCACCGCAGGTGCAGCGCACGTGGGCGGTCACGTAGGTGGGGTGGATGTCGGCCTTCATGCTCAGATCATTCTAGCGGGGAGGATGGGGCCGCGGGCGCGGGCATCGGAGCCGGCTGCACGCAGCGCGGGGTGCGCAGTTCGTCGCGGCGCAGCACGCGCCCGTGCGGACCCTCCCAGCGAAACGTGATCAACGCGCGATAGTAGGCGGGGGCGGATAGGTTGGTGACCTGTTCCAGGCGCCGGTAGGAGCGCACACCCGGGTCCGCCGTGCGCCAGACGCCGACGCCGGGGGCGAGCACAGGGTGATAGCCGGTTTCGCTGGGGGTGCGCTCGAGCAGTTCGACGCGCATCGCCATGCGCGTCGCGCCTGCGATCGTGGTCATTTCCCCGGCGAACGTGGCCGAACGTTCGGAGGAGGCGCCGGTCGTCAGACATTGCACGAGCGTGGCCGAGTCGGCCGAGTCGGCGGCTCGCGCGACCTGCGCCCACGCGGCGCCCGCCAGAGCCCACAACAAGGCCAGCCCGCAGGCGAGCCCAAGCAGAAGCCGTCGTGGCCCGTGAGCGATGGTCAAGTCCATGGAATCCCCCTAACACCAGTCGAGCCCTCATGTTTCGTCACACCGCGTGTTTCGGCGGCCCTCAGGTGATCTGATATAGCGGTCCGTCGCCCCCCTCGGGCGTGGTCAACCGTCCGCCCTTGGCGGTGATCGCGCCGCATTGGACGCAGTTGGTGTAGTTGACGATCACGTTGACCTGGCCGTGCTCGGGAGCGTCCTCGGGAATCTCATACACCCCCGCCGGGCACATCCAGCGCCACGTTTCGGCCAGCTCGCGTGGGACCTGTTTGCGCACGCGGATGTGGTTGGGAGCGTCGTCGCGCGTGGCGTTGCCGGTGATGAACACCGATGAGAGCTTGTCGAACGTGTATTTGCCGTCGGGCTTGGGATAGTTGTCCTTCGTGTCGCCGACGAACATCGGCTTTGCGTCATTGCGATGCCAGTCGGCGCGGCCGGGCAGCTTGCCCTTGGTGATCTGCTGGATGCCGGTCAGTGGCATGCCGCGCAGCAGACCCTTCTGCAGGGGCTGGCGCGCGTTGCGCACCTCCCACAGCTCTTTGCCGACGGACGATTGCTCGATCGCCCGCTCGTAGTCGGACAGGTCGCAGCTGCCGCTCGCAAGCGCCGCGTAGATCGACTCGGCCGCGAGCATGCCCGACTTGATGCAGTGGTGCACACCCTTGAGCGCCATCGTGTTGACCATCCCACCGGAGTCGCCGACGAGCACCGCGCCCGGCATCGACAGCTTCGGCATCGACCAGTAGCCGCCGCCCGGCAGCGCCTTGGCGCCCCAGGCGACCCGCTCGCCGCCCTGCAGGATTCCGCGCACGAGCGGATGGGTCTTGAACGCCTGCAGCAGGTCATGTGCGGAGGTGGTCGCGTCGGCATACTCGAGCTCCACGACGAAGCCGATCGACACCATGTCATCCCCGGTCTTCTCGTTCTTCATCGGATAGATCCAGGTGCCGCCGACCTGGTCATACTTGGGTGCGATCTTCAACGGCCAAATGGGCAGCGTGTGGATAACGCGGTCGAGCGGCTTGGGGACCTTCCAAACCTCCTTGACGCCGAGCTCCCACACCTGCGGCTCGCGCCCCGCGGCCAGATCGAACTCCTTGATGGCGGCGCCCGTCAGATGCCCCCAGCAGCCCTCGGCGAGCACAGTGGCTTTCGCCTTGATGTCGGTGCCGGGCTCGAAGTTTGAGAGCGGCTCGCTGTCCTTGCCGCGGCCCTTGTCGCCGGAGCGCACGCCGACGACGCGGCCGTCCTGCACGATCAGCTGGGTGGCGGCAGTCTCGGTCAGCACATACGCGCCGGCATCTTCGGCCTGCTGCTGCTGGTAGCGGGCAAGCGCAGAGACCGAGATCACCTCGTTACCGTGATTCTTGAAGGAAGGCGGCGTAGGTATGCGGATCGCCAGCTTGGAGGTGGGCGTGGCGTACACAGCCTCCTTGGTGACCTCGCCGAACGCGAAGCCCTCCTTGCGCCAGTCCTCGCGCGACATATTCGGGAATAGCTCCTGCAACGGCCCCGGGCGCATAACCGCGCCCGAGAGGTTGTGCCCCCCACACGTCTTGGCCTTCTCCACGACGGCTACCGGGACTTCGCCGAGACGCTCCATCGTTTCCGGGTCATCGCCCAGCAGTGCCAGCAACCGGTTGGCGCACGCCAGACCTGCGGTGCCGCCGCCGACGATCGCCACGCCGACCTCGATCAGCTCGTCCTCTGCGTCGAGGCCGCGCTTGACGAACTCCTTCTGCGAGTCCACCGGCGGCGGGTACGCCGCGGGAATCACCCTGCCGTTGCTCGAGCCGTTGCGCCCGGACATAGCGCCTTACCCGGCCTTCTTAGCCTTCACGGCCTCGGTCAGCTTCGGCAGGATCTTGTTCAGATCGCCGACGATGCCGAGATCGGAGAATTCGAAGATCGGCGCGTTGGAGTCCTTGTTGATCGCGACGATGTTCTCCGAACCCTGCATCCCGACCTTGTGCTGAATCGCCCCCGAGATGCCGGCCGCCAGGTACAGCTTCGGCGCGACCGTCTTGCCGGTCTGGCCGATCTGCGCCGCGTACGGGTACCAGCCCGCGTCGACCACCGCGCGCGTGGCGGCGACGGCCGAGTTGCCGCCGAACGCGGCGGCCAGCTCCTCGGCCAGCTGGAATCCCTCGGCCTTGCCGAGGCCGCGCCCGCCGGCCACGAGGATGTCGGCGCCCTCGATGTTGACGTCCGCGCCGCGCTGTTCGCCGCGCGTGAGCATCGTCGCCTGCTGGGCCTGGGGGCTCAGCTCGAAGCTCAGTGTCTCGACCGTTGCATCGGGGCCACTCACGTCTTTGATCTCGAACGCGTTCAACCGGCCGATGATGATGCCGACGTCGGAGCGATATTTGACTTCGGAGATCGAGGAGTCGCCGAGGATCGGGCGCTCGGCGATCAGCTCGCCGCTGGAGGCCCGCACGTCGGTGACCTCCATCACGACGCCCGCGCCCAGCCGCGCGGCCAGACCGGCGCCGATCTCAAAGCCGAGCAACCCGCCGCCGAACAGCGCGTAGGAGTAGTCGCCGCCGGAGATCGCCGCGGCCATCGCGTTGACCAGCGGCTGCGCGAGGCCCTCGGGACCCTCGGCGACGAGCGCCTTCTTGGCGCCGTATTTGCCCAGCGATGCGGCCAGGCCCTGCGGGACGTTCTCGCCGAGCAGAATCGCGTGCGCCTCGCCGCCGAGCTCGGCGGCCAGCTTGGCGCCCTCGGAGACCGCGCCGAGCGAGTTCTTGTTGATCGCGCCGTCGTAGTGCAGCGCGTAGACCAGGATGTTCGGCATGTCAGATCAGCTTCCTCTCGTCGAGCCAGGCCACGATCTGTTCGACCGTCTCGTTGGTGTCCTCGTCCTCGATGATCCGCCCGGCGGCCTTCGCCGGCGGGGCCTTGGCGGCGACCCACTGGGCGGCGGAGTTATCGCCGCCGACCCTGCTCGGGTCGATCTCCACATCCGCCGCGCTGACGGTGTCAAGCGGCTTCTTCTTGGCGCCCATGATCGCCTTCAGCGATGGATAGCGCGGCTCGTTGATCGCATCGCCGACGGAGATCACCGCTGGCAGCTTGACCTGTACCGTGTCATACCCGTACTCGGCCTGGCGCTCGCAGCGCAACGCCTCGGACTCGACGTCCATCTTGATCACCTGCGTCAGCGAGGGCATGCCCATGTGCTCGGCCACGACCGCGCCGATCGTGTAGCACTCGCCGTCATCTGACTGCTGGCCGAGCAGCACCAGGTCGGGGCTCTCACGCCGGAGCGTCTGGGCCAGCGCGTAGCCGGTCGCCGCGACGTCAGAGCCGGCGACGGCCTCATCTGAGAGATGGACCGAGCGGTCGGCGCCGAGCGAGACGGCCTTGTGCAGCGCGCGCACGGCGCTGTCCGGGCCCATCGTCACGGCGACAATCTCCTCCACCTGGGCGGCGCCGCCCTCCTTGATCTGCATCGCCGCCTCGATGGCGTGCGTGTCATACGGGTTGAGGTTCTTCTCGCCGCTGCGGTCCATGCGCCCCGTCGAGTGGTCGATTCTCTTCTCGACGGCGGCGTCCGGGACCTCCTTCACGAGGACGCATATCTTCATTTCGCAGGCTGCTCCTTCGGGGGTGTGTTGGCTGTAATCCTACTCGATCCAGCGGTTGACTGACCAGTCAATCAGTTGCGGACTCCAGTTGCTGACTTCCAGCGCTGTGCTTGCTCGCCGACGCGCCGGCGAGCGCCACGACGATCTCACTCACTCTTGACCGCGGTCCTGATGAAGTCGACGATCGACTGCGTGGAGGCCCCGGGAGTGAACACCTCGGCCACGCCAAGCTCCTTCAGCTCGGGGATGTCCTCGGCGGGGATCGTCCCGCCGACCGTGACCACGACGTCGTCCACGCCCTGCTCGCGCAGCAGCGCGACGATGCGCGGCACGAGCGTCATGTGCGCGCCGGAGAGGATCGACAGCCCGACCGCGTCGGCGTCCTCCTGGATCACGGTCTCGACGATCTGCTCGGGCGTCTGGTGCAAGCCCGTGTAGATGACCTCCATGCCGGCGTCGCGCAGCGCTCGCGCGATGATCTTCGCGCCGCGATCGTGCCCGTCGAGACCCGGCTTGGCGACGACGACGCGGATCTTGCCGCGGTGAGTCTCAGACGACGACGCGGATGCCGCAGCGGAGGTCATGACCCGGCAGATTATTCGCGCGCCTGCACGCGCGCTCCGACGTGCCCCCGGGCGAGCCCCCCCAGACCGCCCAGCGCGGCGGCGCCGGCGACCCCGGCGAGAATCTTCAGGCGGCGCCCGAGCCGGTCCAGGTGCACGATCTCCCAGCCCTCCTCCACCGCGATCCGGCGCAGGTCCGAGTCGGGATTGACGACGACCGGGTGCCCGACCGCGCGCAGCATTGGCAGATCCGACTCGGAGTCCGAGTAGGCGTAGGAGGCGCCCAGGTCGATCTGCTCGCGCGCGGCCAGCTCGCGCAGCGAGAGGACCTTGCCCTCGCGGTAGTTGAACGGCCCGTCGGCACGGCCGGTGTAGCGACCGTCGCGCACCTGAAGGCGCGAGCCAACGCCGCCGTCGAACACGAGCACGTGGGCCATCAGATCGGCCATCTCCTGGGAGGCCGCAGTGACGATGTAGACGGGCCGCCCCGCATCCTGGTGGCGGTAGGCGCGCTCGAGCATCTGCGGATACAGCCGCGGCAGCACCCCGGCGAGCACGCGGGGGGACATGCGCTGCAGATCGCGCACCGCGACCCCCGCGAGCATCTGCCCCACGCGCCTGCGCACCTGATCAGCGCGGTCGTCGGTCGAGCCGCGCAAGCGAAAGCGCAGGTTCTCGTAGGCGTCGCGCGCGAGCCGGGCACGCGAGATCATTCCCGTCTCGTAGGCCGCGCGCGCGAAGAAGATCCCCGAAGAGCCCGCCATCAGCGTGCGGTCGAGGTCGAAGAACGCCGCCGCGCGCGGCGCGAGATCTTCACGTTGAGTCATCGTGGACAATTATGTGGAAGTACGCTCTAGGACGGTCGCTGGGCAAGCTAGCCAAGGACGCAGGGAGCGAAGTGTGCTCGGCACATGAGCGACCGAGGACGCAGACCGATCGTCCGAGATCGGCCAGCACCGCTCAGCGAGCGTCCTAGACCTTCAGGATCATCGCGTCGCCCTGCCCGCCGCCCGAGCAGATCGCCGCGCAGCCCAGGCCGCCGCCGCGGCGGCGCAGCTCGTAGACGAGCGCTCCGAGCAGGCGTGCGCCGGAGGCGCCGATCGGGTGGCCGAGCGCGACGGCGCCGCCGTTGACGTTGACGCGATCCTCGTCGATGCCGAGCATCCGGATCGAGTTGAGCGTGACCGAGGCGAACGCCTCGTTGATCTCCCACACGTCGATGTCCCCGGGCTGCAGGCCCGCCTTCTCGAGGGCCTTCTTGGCGGCGGATGCGGGTGTCCTGGCGAGGTAGGCGAACTCGTCGGCGGACTGCGCGTGGGCCACGATCTCAGCCAGCGCCTCCTTGCCGTTGGCGCTCGCCCACTCCTGCGAGGAGAGCACCAGCGCACCGGCGCCGTCGTTGACGCCGGGGGCGTTGCCTGCCGTGTGCGAGCCCTCCTTGCCGACCAGGCCGGGCAGCGCGGCGAGCTTCTCGAGCGATGTGTCGCGGCGCGGGCCCTCGTCGATCTCGACGACCGTGCTCTGCTTACGGCCGTTGACCGTGACGGGCACGATCTCCTCGGACATGCGCCCCTCGTCGATCGCCTTAAGCGCCAGCTCGTGCGAGCGCAGCGCCCAGCGGTCGAGGTCCGCGCGGGTCATCTCCAGCTCGTCGGAGACCTCGGTCGCCTCGACGAACATCTGCTTTCCGGAGAACGGGTTGGTGAGACCGTCGTGGACCATCGCATCCAGGGCGGTCACGTCGCCCATGCGAAAGCCAAAGCGTGCCCCAGGCAACAGGTAGGGCGCCTGCGACATCGACTCCATGCCACCGCCCACGCCGACCTCCACATCCCCGGCGCGGATCGCCTGGTCGAGGATCGCGCTCGCACGCAGGCCGGACGCGCAGACCTTGTTGATCGTCTCCGATGAGACCTCCTTGGGGATCTGGGCCTTGATCTGGGCCTGGCGCGAGGGGATCTGGCCCTGGCCGGCCTGCAGGACCTGGCCCATCACGACGTGCTGCACCTGCTCGGGCTCGACCTGGGCACGCTCCAGCGCGGCCTCGATCGCGGCGGCGCCGAGGGTGGTCGCGTCGAGCGTTGACAGGCCGCCGCCCATCTTGCCGATGGGGGTGCGGGCGGCGCCGAGGATCACGGTCTTGGGCATGGCTATCGGGGCTCTCCTGGGGTAGAAGAAAAATGTCGGGGAAACGATGAGAGATCGAGAATGCTAGCGGTGTGGGTATCGTGCCCGAACTCGTGCAGGTAACGACCACCACACAACCGGGCTCAAACACCGACGCCGACACCGTGGCGATCGGCATGTTCGAGGGCGAGGACGCCCCCGGCGAGACCCCGGCGGAGGTCGGCGAGCTGCTGAGCTCCGGCGAGGCGCGGCGCTCGCTGAAGGCGCTCGGGTTGGCGCACGCCCAGGGCAAGCGCTGGCTCCTCGTCGGGCTGGGCGAGCGCGGGGAGCTGACGGCCGAGCGCGCGCGGGCGATCGCCGCGGCCGTGCACGCGCGAGCGCTGGAGATCGGCACCCGGGCGCTGTGTGCGCAGCTGGGGTCCGATCTCGGCGGGGAGATCGAGGCGGCGTTCGTCGAGGGGACGATCCTGGCGGACTACCGCTTCGAGCGCTACAAGTCCGAGTCCGAGTCCGAGTCCGCCTCCTCAGACGCGGGGGCGCGAGCCGCACGCGCGGGCGGCGGCGGCGAGGCGGAGATCAAGCATCTGGAGCGCCTGATCGTCTCGGCCCCCGACGGGACGGACGGTGGTGGAGAGAGCGACGGCGACCGCGTTGGCGGCGAGCACGGGCTGGGCGCGCGCGTGGCCCGGGCGGCGCTGGTGGCCGAGGCGGCCAACAGCGCGCGCGAGCTGCAGAACCGCCCCGCGAACGATCTGACGCCGAGCGCGCTGGCGGAGTACGCGATCGGGCTTGCCGGAGAGATCGAGGCGCTGTCGGTCGAGGTCGAGGGACGGGCCGGGATCCTCGCGCGCGGGATGGGCGCGTTCGCCGCGGTCGCCCAGGGCTCAGAGCAGGAGCCCGCGCTGATCACGTTGCGCTACGAGCCGCCCGCGAGCGCGGGGGGCTCGAGGGGCGAGGGGGACGCGGGCGAAGGGGGCGCAGCCGGCGCGAACGGACCGGTGCTCGGGCTCGTCGGCAAGGCGGTGACGTTCGACAGCGGCGGCATCTCGCTGAAGCCCGGGGCGAAAATGTCGGAGATGAAGTTCGACATGTCCGGCGGCGCCGCCGTGATCGAGGCGGCCGCGGCGATCGCCCGATTGGAGCTGCCGGTGAAGCTGGTAGCGGTGGTCGGGGCGACGGAGAACCTGCCGAGCGGGCGCTCGGTCAAGCCCGGGGACATCGTGACGGCCGCGAACGGGCGAACGATCGAGGTCAACAACACCGACGCCGAGGGCCGGCTCGTGCTGGCCGACTGTCTGTGCCACGCGGTCGCGCTGGGGGCGCAGCGGATCGTCGACCTGGCGACGCTGACGGGCGCGGTGATCGTCGCGCTGGGCTCGACCTACTCGGGGCTGATGGGCAACGACGACGAGTTGGTAGAGCGGATCGTCGCCGCCGGAGCCCGGACGGGCGAGATCGTCTGGCGGCTGCCGCTGCACGAGGAGTACGACGAGCTGATCAAGGGGACCTACGCGGACCTCGACAACGCGCCCGAAGCGCGCAAGGCGGGCACGATCGTGGGGGCCGCGTTCCTGTCGAACTTCGTCGGCGATGTGCCCTGGGCGCACCTGGACATCGCCGGCTCGGCCTGGGATCTGGGGCGCGCATACGTCGGCAAGGGGGCTTCGGGGTACGGCGTGCGGCTGCTGGTCGAGCTGGCCCGCTCCTACTGCTCAGGACGCGCTGACCGAAGCCGGGAGACGCTCGCCTTGGCTCGCATCCACGTTTCGGCCAGCGCGATGCTTTGTCCTTACCGATCGTCGATCGATGGGATCTCCGATCGGCCAGCACGCGTACGTAGTACGCCACGCAGGGTGGGCGGGCATCAATCCCTGGCCTCGCTTGCCCAGCGACGCCCTGAGAGGCGTTGCTCCTGAAAAGGTGCTTGCGATGGACTTCGACCTCTCCCCCGAGCACGAGCTGATCCGGCGCACGGTGCGCGAGTTCGCCGAGGGCGAGGTGGCGCCGGTCGCCGAGGAGCTCGACCGCACGAAGGCGTTTCCGTACGAGATCGTGCGCCAGCTGGGCAAGCTGAACCTGATGGGCATCCCGTTTCCCGTCCAGTACGGTGGGGGCGGAGGGGACACGCTCGCCTACGTCCTGGCCGTGGAGGAGCTGACGCGCGTGGACTCGCTCCGTGGCGATCACGCTGTGCGCACACACCTCGCTGGGTACGCAGCCGATCTACCTGTTCGGCTCAGAGACCCAGAAGCGGGAGTGGCTGCCGAAGCTGTGCTCGGGCGAGCGGCTGGGCGCGTTCGGGCTGACCGAGCCGGAGGCGGGCTCGGACGCGGGCAACACGCGCACGCGCGCGCGGCTCACGACGGCGAGTGGACGATCGACGGGGCCAAGCAGTTCATCACCAACGCCGGCACCGACATCTCGGGAATCGTCTGCATCACCGCACGCACCGCCGAGAATGAGATCTCGAACATCATCGTCCCGAATGGCACGCCCGGGTACGAGCAGGGCGAGCCGTATCGCAAGATGGGCTGGAACGCCTCGGACACCCGCCCGCTGACGTTCAGCGACTGCAGGGTGCCCGAGGAGAACCTGCTCGGGCCGCGCGGGCAGGGGTTCAAGCAGTTCCTGCACATCCTCGACATCGGCCGCATCGGCGTGGCGGCGATGGGCGTGGGTCTCGCGCAGGGCGCGCTGGACGAGGCGCTCGCATACGCGAAAGAGCGCAAGGCGTTCGGCAAGCCGATCTCGAAGTTCCAGGCGATCCAAGCCAAGCTCGCGGACATGTCGGTCGAGATCGAGGCGGCGCGGCTGCTGGTGTACAAGGCGGCGCGCGAGAAGGATGCGGAGCGCAACTTCACGCTGACCGCCGCGCAGGCGAAGCTCAAGACGGGTCGCCTGGCGGTGCGCTGCGCCGAGGAGGCCGTGCAGATCCACGGCGGGTACGGCTACATCGAGGAGTACCCGGTGTGCCGCTTCTACCGCGACGCGAAGATATCTGACGATCGGCGAGGGCACCGACGAGATCCAGCAGATGGTGATCGCCCGGGCGCTGGGGGCCTAGGGCGCTCCGGGAGCCGGCCCGACGGTCGGGAAGTCCAAGCGAGGTGACCGCGGCGGGGCGCGTATGCGGAAAGACGACGCTTGCGTCAACATCCTGCGAGCGGAGCCGGCGAGTGCGGTCCGCGGCGGTCAATCGCCGCGCGCGGCCGCCTCGTCTGAGCGCTCCAGCAGCGCCGTGGCGGCGCTGGCGGGATCCAGGCGCCGGGCGACGACCTCGTCGAGCAGGCGCTGAAACTCGGCGTCCTCGCGCAGCTCCTCCTCCAAGCGCCGGCGCATGCGCGCGGTGGCGATCGCGAGGACCTCGCTGCGCAGGTTGCGCCGGCGGCGCTCGTCCAGCTGGCCGGCGGCGAGGATGTGCGCGCGGTGCTCGTCCAGGCGCGCCACCAGCTCGGGGATGCCCGTGCCGTGAGCGGCCTCGGTCTTGACGATCGGCACGCGCCACTGCCCGCGGACCTCCTCGGGCGAGCGGTCGAGGTTGGCGAGCGAGAGCACGCCGCGGATCTCGCGGACCATCGTGTCGGTGAGCGGGTGGTCGGCCTTGTTGATGACGATGATGTCCGGGATCTCCATTACGCCGGCCTTGAGCGCCTGGATCGAGTCGCCCGAGCCGGGCATCAGCACGAGCACGATCGTGTCGGCGTGGTCGATGATGTCGATCTCTGCCTGGCCGACGCCGACGGTCTCCACGAACACGTCCTCGCGTCCGGCCGCGTCGAGCAGCAGCGCGGCCTGCAGCGCCGCCTCCGACAGGCCGCCGAGCGCGCCGCGGTTGGCCATCGAGCGGATGAACACGCCCGGGTCCAGAAAGTGATCTGAGAGGCGGATGCGATCGCCCAGCAGCGCGCCCTGCGTGAATGGCGAGGAGGGGTCGATCGAGAGCACCCCGACGGTGCGTCCGGCCTCGCGCCGGGCGGCGGTGAGCGCGCCGATCAGCGTGGACTTGCCCACGCCTGGCGGCCCGGTGAAGCCGACCACCGCCGCGTTGCCGGTGTGGGGATAGACCTCCTTGACGAGCTCCCAGCCCTCCGGGCGGTCGTCCTCGACGAGCGAGATCGCGCGCGCGAGCGCGCGGCGGTCGCCTGAGAGCAGGCGTTGGGCGAGATCGGAGGGCACGAGCAAAGTATCTAGGATGCCCGCTCGTGACACGGCCTGGGAACTGCCTGCGCACCTGGCGATGGATGCGTGCGAACCACATGGTCAACCACCACTACGCGCGGCTGCTGGTGCGGTGGGCTTGGCTGAAGCTGCGCTTCGGCAGGCGTTTGCAGACGGACGGGATCTGCTTCGTGTGTCCGGGCGTGAAGCTCGAGATCGGACCGGACGCGAGGCTGCGAATCGGCCGCTGGGCGTGGATCGGGAACGGCAGCAAGATCAGGGTGCACGAGGGCGAGGTGTCGATCGGCGCCAAGACCGTGATGGGTCAGGAGTGCACGATCTCCGCCTACCAGCGCGTACAGATCGGGCGCGAGTGCATCCTCGCCGACCGGGTGATGCTGATCGACTTCGACCACGGCGCCGTCGAGGTCGAGCGGCCGATCAGGCTGCAGGGCATCTACAAGCGCGACGTATGCGTCGGGCACAACGTGTGGATCGGCTACGGAGCGTGCGTGCTGCGCGGGGTGACCGTCGGCGACAACTCGATCGTCGGCACGAGCGCGGTGGTGACGAGAGGATGTGCCCGAGAACGCGGTCGTCGCGGGCGTGCCCGCGCAGGTGATCCGCGTGCGCGAGGCGCCCACCGAGCTGCGCTGGGAGTAGGCGCAAGGGCCGGCGAACCGGGGCCGGCGAACGCGCCGCCGCCCAGCGGGACCCCCGCTCGATGCGCTGGGACGCGACTGGCCCCAGCGCATCGATGCGGAGGGTCGTCTACTTCTTCTTCTTCTTGCCCTTGCCCTTGGGCTTCTTCTTCGCCGCCGGGCCGAGAACGACCGCCTTCAGGACCTTGCTGCCGCCGGTCACGGACACGCCGGCTTTGGCCGACAGTTTGTGGCCCTTCGCCTTAGCGAGCGCGCCCTTGCCAGCCGCCGTCAGGCGAACGGCGATCGTCGCTTTCTTGCCCGCCGCCAGCGAGTAGGCGCCCTTGCCCAGCACCACCGGCTTCTTCTTGCCCTTGACCTCTGCCGGTCAGTTCGATCGTTCCCACACAGGCCCCGCCCGTGCAGGAGATCGGCACCTTCGCCGAGCCGCCGGAGACGACGATCTTGGCGCTCGACACCGTCACGGCCGGGAGGGTCACCGCGAACGAGTTGCTCTTGGCGCTGGCCTTGCCGGCGTCGTTGGTCGCCGTGACTTCACACGTCAAGCCGTGGCCCACGTCGGCTGTCTGCACGAGGTAGGCGGGTAAGGTGGCCCCGGCGATCGCGGCCCCTTCGCGCAGCCACTGGTAGGCGAACGGCGCTACCAGCGGCCAGCCCACCGCCAGGGTCTGTGCGGATTCTCCCGTCCACGATCCGCTCGAGCACGACAGCAGGCTTCCCACCTTGGATGTCCCCGAGATGGCCGGCAACGCGGTGTTGACCGGCGCCGAGGGCACCATCACTGCGTTGATCCCCGATGTGGTGCTGTTTTCTGCCGCCCCCACCGTGTTGGCGGTTACTTCGGAGGGCTGATTGTTGAAGAACTGCGTGATGTATTTAGGCGGACATTGAGGTTGGTGTTCGCATGCCTTGTCTTCAGCTTCGGAACGAATCCAGTAGAACTCAACCTTGTACGAACCGTTGGCCAGGCCGGTCACCGTGTATTCGCCGTTGGCGTTGGTTTCCGCGTAGCCGCTGCTGTACCCTTCCGATTCGAGGTTGGCGCTGTACGCAATGACCCCGATTTTTGCCAACCCCTTGTGGGCGACGGAGTCGGTGACCGTGCCCGAGATCTTGCCACCTTCCCTCAGTTCGGCGTTGACGGTGTCTCACTTCACTTTCTCCGAGCGTCGTTGTCTGTCGCTGATACAGATAGCCGCTTCAGATTGTGGGAGTAGAACTCGACTTCGTAGCTGCCGGGCGGCAGTGCCGCTATCGAGTATTCGCCTTCGGCTTCGGTGGTCGTGTAGCGGTATTAGAATTCTTGCCTCGCCTACTCTGTCCCCTAGACCTGACGCCCTCCAGTCCGCTCCCGGTTGCGGCGCTTGTCACCCGTCCCGAGATCGTGCCGGTTTCCTGCATCGCTGCGTTGAGCGTGTTGGTGTCACCTTCTACGAGAGTGTCCGATTTTTCCTGTTCCGCGTATTGGCGGTTGGATCGCGGAACGTGACCGTGTATTCGCCCGCTGACAGTCCGGAGATCTTGTATTTTCCGCTCGCTTCGGTGGTGACAGGTTGCCGACGAGCGCCGTCTTCGCTGGTCGCCGTGACTTCGATCCCTTTCAGTCCTCCGCCTTTGACGGCCGTCACCGTGCCTTTGATCGTGGCGGCGGCCTGCGCGCGGCGACCGGGGCGACCGCGAGCAGGGCGGCGCACCCCACCAGCACGGCGAGCGTCACGGCGAGCGGCGAATTGCGCCGTCTCGCCGCGAGGCTGCTGAGTCTCCTGCGACTCACCGTATCGGTGGCGTCGTGGCGCGACGAGGACAAAAGCCTTCTCATCGGAATCCCCCTCTGGGTAGACGACGTCTCATGGAATTGGCAGCCCCATCGCCGCGGGCGCACGGCGCGCGCACCCTACCAGATCTCCGGCTGTGTGGGTCAGCCCAGGCTCCGGTTCGGAAAATCGGGATCCTGCGGAACGAGCGAGCGCAGGCTCACGGCGCCAGCAACACAGCCGGGCGGCATGGACCGCGAGGCTGCGCAGACCCTCCTCGCTGGCGCCCGGGGCCTTCCTCAGCGCGCGCTGCAGCGCGGCGCAATGCTCCGTGCGAGGCGCTCGCGGGCATACGGTACGGCCAGACCGCGGGAGACCATGAACGCCCAGTCGCTGGCCTGCAGCGCCAGCAGCTCGCGCACAGCCGCGCAGCCGGCGCGCCCGGCGTGGCGGCGGCGAGGGTCTGGAGCTCGGCCGCGCGCGTGGCGAACGCCGGCTCGGCGACCGCCGGACCCGACCAGGTGGACAGATCGCCGCGCTCGCCCCAGCTGCTCACCCCCCAGTCGACGCCATCTTCACCGGCGCCGGCTCAAAGCGCTCGGGCGCGTCATCCAGGCGCACGAGCTCAAGCTCCTGTCTGGCGCACTCCTCGACACCGCCTGTAGCCAGTGAAGGCCCTCATACCACCAGTGGCCGAGCAGCTCGGTGTCGAGTGCGCACACCGCCAGCCCGCCCCCGGGCAGGCCGTCGCCGTCGCGGCGCAACCGCTCGCGGGTGCGGAACACGAAGTCCGCGGCGTGCTCGCGCGCGCGGGCGAGCGCCAGCTCGTGGTCGTAGGCGCCGCCGTCGTTGCGCCAGGGTTGGTGGTGATGGACGTGTGGTGGTGATAGTCGCGGTAGACGCCGTCGGCGGGGTAGCCGCCCTCGCTCCACACGAGCGAGATCGTGGCGCGATCGATCGGGTAGAGCACGACGCCGGAGTCGCACAGCAGCGGGCGCAGGTGCTCGCGCGCGCCCGAGCCAGTAACGGCGGGTGAGCTCGACGCAGGTGACCGCACGCCGGCGGCGGCGAGGATCGGCTCCAGATGGGGCGCGTGCGCGCACTCGGGCAGCCAGAACCCGCCGCGCCAGGTCGCCGGACCCGCCCTCCGTCCACCCGGCTCGTCTCCACCTCGCCAGGGTCGGGCCGCCGGCATCCACCCGCGCCGCCGAAGCGGTCGAGGTGAGAGGCGATCCCGGTCTGCACCTGCAGGCGCGCGCACGCGTCGGTCGCGAGCAGCGGCAGCACGGCGTGGGTCGCACGAGGACGTCCAACTGCGCATGCGGCGCGAACGCCCCCGGCAGGTCTCCCCCGCGCGCCGCCAGGCGCTCGCGGGCAGACTCGTAGTCGATGGCCCACGCGCGTTCCAGCTCGGCGGCAAGACCGGGATGTCCGCCAGCGCGCAGCCCGCGGCGTCCTCGGCGTGGGTGAACCGGCGGGTCTCCTCGATGAAGCGTCGACACCGCGCGGCGAGACCCAGGCACGTCAGCTGGTCGGCCAGGACGGGCGTGATCGAGAGCGTCACCGGCGGATCGAGCGCGTCGAGCAGGTCCAGCAGCGGCAGGTAGCAGCCGCACAGCGCCTCCCACAGCCACTCCTCGCCGAACGGCCACGTGCCGAAGCCCTCGACGTAGGGCATGTGCGTGTGCAGCACGATCGCGAGCGCACCGCGCGCTTGCCGGTGGCGCTCATGAGACCCCCGCGGTCCGGATGCCGACGGTCCGCTTACGGGCGCCCGATCGCCACGAACACGAAATCGCCAGCTCACGGTCGGCAGACCGCGACGAAGTCCAGCGCCCGGTCAAGGTCGGCCTCACCGGAGGTTCGCAGCGCGAAGTCCGAGGCGGCGATCGCCGGGGTGAAGCGGTCGTAGAAGGGCCGAGTCAATCGCAGGCGGGGATGCACCGAGTCCCAGCCCGCGCGCAACGCGAGCTCGTGGATGCGGAGCTTGCGCGCGTGAAACAGCCCGTACAGCTCCACCGAGTCGAACGTCCTGCGGCACAGCTGCTCGAACTCCGCATGCGCGATACTCGTGGACGTGCCACGGATTGTCCGAGCGCGGCGCGCCCGCGGGCGCGAGCGTGAGGACGTTGGGCGTGGAGACGAACACGCTCCCGCGAACCGGCCCCCCGGTCCCGGCCAGCTCCCGCGGCCCCGGCGCCGTGCCGGTGACCAGCGAGCGGAAGTGCTCCAGCACCGACACCGGGTCCTGCAGGTGCTCGATCGTCTGCAGGAACACGACCGCGTCGGCCGGCGCGGAGAAGCGTCTCGACGAGGTCGCGCTCGAAGCGCAGGTTCTCGCGGCGGTAGCGCAGCCGCGCGTGCTCGTGGGCCTCGGGATTGGCGTCCACGCCGACGACCTCGGCGGCGTGCGCCGGCGAGCACGTCCGAGCCGTAGCCCTCGCCGCAGGCCATGTCGATCACGCGCTGTCCGCGCACGCGCGCAGCGATCCACTCGTACACGGCGAGATGGCGGCGAAACCAGTAGTTCTCGGCGGGAACGTCCGGCAGCGTGCGCTCGCCCGTCAGCGCAGCGGCGGCACGCCGACAGGCTGCTCGCGCTGCTCGTAGACGGGCTGGGAGTCCCTGTCGCGGCACACGGCGCGCGAGTATAAGGCCCGCTCGCGCCCGCCCTCGCGCGGCCTCCGCCGTGCTCGCTAGTGTCTCGCCGGTGCCCGAACGCCGCCCACGACGCCGCTCTCCCCGGCGAGCCGCGCCAGCGCCTGCGCTCGCCGCCGTCGCCGCCGTCACGATCCTGATCGCACTGGCCGGCTGCGGCAAGTCCGCCTCCGAACAGCAGAGCGCGTCCGGTGGCGTCGAAACGGTCGTGATCGCAACCGGCGCGGCGGGGACGGCGGCCACCGCCACACGCAACACCACTCGCCTGGGCGGCTCGGGCGCCGTGGCCGACGCCGCGGCGGTGGCCCGCGCGGCCTACCCCGGCCTGACCGCGAACACACGCCCGCAGGCGGTGGCGATCGCCGGCGCGCACGACTGGCCGGCCGCGCTCGCGGCCAGCGCGCTGGCGAGCGCTCCCCTGGGCGCGCCGCTGCTGTATGCCGAAGGCTCGACCCTGCCGCACGCAAGCGCGCAGGCGCTGCGCGCGATGAGGCCCACCGGCGCCGGCGCGCTCGGGGGCGTGCAGCTGATCCTGCTCGGAACCGGTACGCAGGCGCCCCCCGGATACCGCGCGCGAGCGAGCGCGGCCGCGAACCCCTACTCGCTGGCGGTGTCGGTGGCGAAGCTGCTGGCCATCGCTCGCGGCTCTCCTCCGCGCCAAGTGATCGTCGTCAGCGCCGACGGTCCGCCCGCCCTGGCGATGCCCGCGGCGGGGCTGGCGGCGCAGAGCGGCGCGCCGATCCTGTTCGTCAACTCCGCCGGCGTGCCCGCTGCCACAGCCGGCGAGCTGCAGAGCCTGGGCAGGCCCGCGATCTACACGGTCGGGTCCACCGCGATCGGCGAACGTGCGCTCACCGAACTGGAGCGCTTCGGGCCGGTCAAGCGCGCCGAGGTCGCCGTCGGCGAAGACGCGACCCCCGTCGGCAACGCGATCGCGGTATCGCGCTTCGCCGACGGCTCATTCGGCTGGGGCGTGCGCGAATCCGGTCACGGTCTCGCGTTCGCGAACGCGACACAGCCGTTCGACGCGCCCGCCGCGGCGATCCTCTCGGCCACCGGTGACTACGCGCCCCTGCTGCTGCTGTCAGACGCCACGGGAGTGCCCTCGCCGCTGAGCCGCTACCTGAGCGACATCCAGCCCGCGGCGCCCCGCTCGCAGCCGGTCGAGGGCGTCTACAATCACGGCTGGCTGATCGGCGACGAAAGCGCGATCTCGGCGAGAACACAAGCCGAACTCGACGCGATGCTCCAGATCGTGCCGCAATCGACCCCCTCCGGGGAATCGTCCAGCCTGCCCGTCGAATGAGCCGTCCGTCGATATCCCCCCACCCCCACGATCCCGGGCCTGCCCGATGAGCCAGGCCGAGGATCCGATCCTGCTGGGAAAGGAGCGGGCGCACGAAGTGAGCGTCGAGGACGTGCGCCGGCTGATGGGCGCCTCCACCCCCCACTTCGCGCTGCAGCTGCGCAACCGCATCGCGCGCCTGATCGCGGACCTTCCCGCCGAGCATCCGGCGCGCGCAGAAGGCGAGCGCGAGATCGCCCGCCTGGAGCGCCTGGGACTTGCAGGCGAGACCCGCGGGGAGGCGGCGGACACGGGCGAGCGCCCGATGCCCTCGCTCAGCGCCGGCTGAGCACGCGAGTCCCCCGCGCAGCGACGCCAAAGCCGCCCGCGAGCAGGACACCGAAGCCGCCGCAAGCAAACACAGCGCCCGCGGCGCGCGTATTCTCTCGAGGCTCAGCGCCGGCTGACCACGCGAGCGCGGGCGTCGAGGTACCGTGCGCGCAGCAGTTTGAACAGCACCGCGAACACCGCCGCGTCGAGCGCCAGCAGCCCGACGTTGACCAGGCGCGGCACCGTCGTGAACGCGGCCAGGCCGAGCACGATCGCGGTGTGCATCACCACGACGGGCAGCAGCGCCAGCAGCAGCGTGTGCGAGCGGTAGCCGGCGTTGTGCTCGCGCCAGGTGATCTCGATCGTGCCCAGCACCACGGCGCCCAGTCCGGCGAACAGGACGGGCCCGCCGCTGGAGATGCCACCGTGGCCCAGTCGCGCCAGCCCGACAGCCGCGCCGACGGCGCCGACCAGGATCAGCATCTCCGACAGCGGCCACGGATGCCACGGCGCCGCCGGGCGCGGGCCGCCGGGGCCGTGGGCGAAGCCGGTGGTTCGCTCTCGAGAATCGTCGGCCGCGCGCCCGCGTGCGCGGGCGCGCGCGGCGCGCGCGTTAACGACGTTCTTTTGATCGCTCTCCCCACGACCGGCCTCTGCCCCACGATCGGTCTCGCGCGGGTCGTCCACGACCGTCGCGCCCGGCGCGGGGCGGCGCTTGCGCGATCGACCGCGACCGCGCCCGTGACGATGACTCTTGCCGGCGCGATTTGCCATGGCGCTATGCGCCAAGCCGGTGATCGATGCGCCGCGGCATGGGCGTCGATCCTAGCGTCACGCCACCACCTCGCCGGCCCGCCCGAAAGTCCCATCACCGGCGGCCCCTATGCTGAGCTGTGGCCAGCACTCCCACACCAGCCACCGAGCGCACCGGCGCCGGCATCCCCGGCAGCGAGCTGCCCGGACCCTACGGCGTCGGCGAATACGCCCGCGCGCTGCGCGCCAGGCTGCGCGCGTTCGCGCACGTGCAGCTCGTGGGCGAGCTCGTCAACCTGCGACCGTCCCGGGCGCGAATGTACTTCGAGCTGCGCGACGGGACGGGCGCCATTCCCTGCGCGGTGTGGCGGACAGACTGGGAGGCGATCCTCGCCCGAATCGGCGCGGACAGAGGGGAGGGCCAGGCTCCGATCGAGGGCATGCAGGTGGTGGTGGCCGGCGGATGTGACTTCTACCCGGGCAGCGCCAGCGCCTCGCCGGGATTCTCCTTCTCGGTCGCAGACCTGCGCATCGCCGGCGAGGGCGATCTGCTCGCCCGGATCGAGCGCCTGCGCAAGCAGCTCGACGCCGAGGGTCTGCTCGCGCCGCCAGAAGCTGCTTGAAAGACCGCTGCTGCCGCGCACGATCGGCGTCATCACAGGCGAGAGCGGCAAGGCGCGGGACGATATCCTCGCCGGCCTTCACCGGCGCGGCTGGGCGGGCACGATCGTCTGGGGATTCGCGCCCGTGCAGGATCGCCACGCCGCCCCATCGATCTCGCGCGCGCTCTCAGACCTCGCCGCGGTGGGCGGCGTGGACGTCGCGATCGTCGCCCGCGGCGGGGGCTCGCTGGCCGACCTCTTGTGCTTCTGCGAAGAGTCGCTGTGCCGCACCGTGGCGCTGCTGGCCGTGCCCGTGATCGCCTCGGTCGGGCACCACACCGACCGGACGCTGCTCGACGACGTCGCGGCCGTGAGCTGCTCGACCCCCACCCACGCCGCCGAGGCCGCCGTGGGCCTGGACTGCGCCCGCGCCCGCGCGGCGGCTCGCCACGGGCGCGGAGCGCATGCGCGAGCAGAGCCGCCGGGCGGTGCTTTCGCGCGCGCCGGACTCTGACGACGCTCACGCGCGCGCCCTCAGCCCACGTGGAGCGCCAGCGCGCGCAACTGCACCAGCGGCGCGCGAGATTCGGGCCTCCTGGCGCCGGCGCGTGCAGGATGAGCTCCAGATCACCGCGCGCCGCGCGATCGTGCTGGAGCGCAAGTCCTCCTCCACCGTGCGCGACTGCCGCACGCGCCGTCCCCAGGAGCTTGCGCGACTGGCGCTCGCGCTCGCCGGGCACGACCCGCAGCGCACGCTCGAACGCGGATACGCGCTCGTGTCCGACGCCGCCGGGGAGCCGGTCTCGACCGCGACCGCCGCCAGGCCGCGGGGGAAGTGAGGATGCGCTTCGCCGACGGCGCCGTTCCCGCGAGAATCGGCAACGGCGATGAGCGACGAGATCCAGCCGATCCGAGGAGTCGCAGGCCGCCCCGGTGGCGGCAGGGCAACCCAGCCTCAAACCTACGAGACCGCGTCGGCGCGCGTGGAGGAGATCATCAGGCGCCTGGACTCCGGCGAGGCCAGCCTCAACGAGACGCTCGAGCTGGTTGGCGAGGGCAAGGCGCTGATCGAGCTGTGCGCGCGTGAGCTGCAGGCCGTGTCCGGCGCCCTGGAGGAGCTGCGCCTGGACGAGCTGGTCGCGCGGCTGGAAGACGAGGCGCGCCGGACATGAGCACGTGGCGCAGCTGGCTGCGTCGCCGGAGCATGGCCCCCTGGGCGAGATCGAGGGGTTCGAGCTCGAAGGCCACGAGCTCGCCTTCTCCAGCGAGTTCGTGCGCAAGACCACCGTCATCCACCTGCGCGGCGCGGGCGTCGAGGGCGCCGGCGAGGACGTCACCTACGCCGCCGACGACCAGGAGGCGCTGCAGAGCGCTGGCGCAGCGCTGCTGGAACCGCTCGTGGGCGACTGGACGCTCGCGTCCTTCGCCGAGCGTGTGCGCTCGCTGGACCTCTTCCCGCAGCCCCCCGACCGTCCAGAGTTCCGCCTGTATCGGGCTGGGCCTTGGACTCAGCCGCGCTCGACCTCGCGCTGTGCCAGGCCGGCACCACGTTGCACGCGGCGCTGGGACGGGAGTGCGAGCCGCTGCGCTTCGTCGCCTCGCTGCGCCTGGGCGAGCCGCCGTCGCTTCAGCCGCTGCGGCGCAGGCCCAGATCGCACCGGGGCTGCGCTTCAAGCTCGACCCGACGCCGTCCTGGGACGATCGAGCTGATCGCCGCGCTCGTCGCGCTGGACGCGGTCGATTCGGTCGACCTGAAGGGCCAGTACGAAGGCACGATCGTCGACAACCCGGCCGACCCGGAGCTCTACCGGCGCGTCGTTGAGGCCTTCCCGCGACGCCTGGATCGAGGATCCCAAGCTGACGGCCGAGACCGAGCCGGTCCTGCTCTCCCACCGCGAGCGCATCACCTGGGACGCCCCGATCCACTCCGTCGCCGACATCCAGGCGCTGCAGTGGCCGCCGCGCACGATCAACATCAAGCCCTCGCGCCTCGGCGGCCTGCGGATCGCTGCTGGACACCTACGACTACTGCGCAGAGCACGAGCATCGGCTGCTACGGCGGGGGGCAGTCGGAGCTCGGCGTCGGCCGCGGCCAGATCCAGTATCTCGCGTCCATGTTCCACCCCGACGCGCCCAACGACGTCGCGCCGGCCGGCTTCAACCTGCCCGAGCCGCCCGATGACCTGCCCTCCAGCCCGCTCGCGGCCACTCCGTCGGAGCTCGGCTTTCGCTGGGGGTAGCGACCGGACGGACGGACCGCGCGCGAGGCGCCGCCGGCGGTTGCAACTCTCCGCCCAGTCTCGGTCACGATCCGGTGAACGGACGCAACTTCCGGCCCGCCGGTCGGTTTGCGAGGGAATATCGATAAGGTCGGTAGCCGCTTTCAAGGGGCGAACAGGAGCTGTCGTGACGAACGCAGGCGCCCACAAGCGATCGAGACCCTTCGCCGCAGCAGCCGCCTCGCCGCTGCGCGCACTCGTGCTGGGCGTTCTCGGCCCGGGCGTCTCCGTGCTGGGTATCCTCGTGCTGGGCGCCTTCGCCAGCGCCCCGGCGGTGGCGGCAAGCGCCGACCCGGGGGGCGCGAGCGCGCCCGGTGGCGGCAAGGCGCCCGCGAAGACAAAAGCCACGAGCAAGCCGTCCACCAGCCTGCACGTCCATACGGTGCGCATCACCGGCGCGAAGTGCATACCGGTCAGCAGATGCGCCACCAACCCGCATGAGGTCTCCACCCACGGGATCCTGCTGGTCGCGGGCAAAGGCCTGGCGCCCGGCATGGCCGTCGCGTTCCCGCACTCCCGCGGCGCACGCATCTCGAGCGCCTCGCCGGCCGCGCACCTGCGCAAAGGGTCGGAGGGTCTGGAGGTGACCGTGCCCAAGAGCGCGCACTCGGGCAATATCATGATCCTGCTCGGCCACGGCCGCTACACGAGCTCCTACGGTCCGATCGAGGTCGTGCGCTACGCGCTGCACCCGCCGGCGCCGAAGGATCCCCCCGCCCCGGTCGCGGCAGCGCCGGGCGCCACCGCGTTCGAAGGCCAGGGCATGTGGATCTGGTACCTGAGCCAATCCGATGGCGGGTCGCTCGCCTCGATCGTCGCGCAGGCGCACGCGGCCGGCGTCAGCACGCTGTTTGTCAAGAGCTCCGACGGCTCGACCAACTACTGGAGCCAGTTCTCGCCCGAACTGGTGGCGCAATTGCACGCCAACGGATTGCACGTGTGCGCGTGGCAGTTCGTCTACGGCTCGAATCCCGCCGGCGAGGCGAGCCTCGGCGCCAAAGCCGTCGCCGACGGCGCGGACTGCCTGGTGATCGACGCCGAGTCCGAATACGAAGGCCGCTACGGCGCGGCCCAGACCTACATCGCCGACCTGCGCGCGGCGATCGGCCCTGCCTATCCAGTCGGTCTGGCCTCGTTCCCATACGTGTACGACCACACGTCGTTTCCCTACTCGGTGTTCCTCGGGCCGAACGGGGCGCAGTTCAACGCACCGCAGATGTACTGGAAGGACATCGGCAACTCGATCGACACCACCTACGCCAACACCTACATCGCCAACCGCGTCTACGGCCGCCCGATCTTCCCGCTCGGGCAGACCTACAGTCACCCGTCGAACGCCGAACTGGTGCGCTTCCGCGAGGAGGCCGTCGACTACGGCTCCACTGGCGTGTCGTGGTGGGACTGGCAGGAAACCCCAGCCTCAGAGTGGACCGCGCTGGCCGAACCGCTGGCCCCGCTGACGAGCGTCACGCCCAACCCCGGCTACACCGAACTGGCGCAGGGCAGCAAGGGCGACCCGGTCCTGTGGATGCAGGAGCACCTCGCAGCCGCCGTCCCCAGCCAGCCGACCACGGGCATCTTCGAAGCCACGACGACGACCAACCTCGAGCAGTTCCAGTCAGTCCACGGCATCGCCCCGACCGGCAAGACCGAAGCCGCGACCTGGCAGGCATTGCTGGCGCTGGTGCCGGTCGCGGTCAACTGGACCGGTTCGGGACCGAGCGGCGGATAGCAAATCACGTCAACTCGGGAGGCCAGGCCGCATGCGGCCTGGCCCGGGCGGTACATGTACCGCCCGGAACGACCGGCGCATGCGCCGGTCGACGGGGCGCGCATGCGCGCCCCGAGGGGAGGGCACATGTGCCCTCCCGGCCTCGCCACATGTGGCGAGGCCCCAATCAATCTCAGACGCGCTGAATCAGTGTGCCGGTGCCCAGTCCGCCGCCGCAGCACATGGTCACGAACCCAATCTCCTTGTCGGAGCGCTCGAGCTCGTGCAGCAGCGTCGTGATCAGCCGCGCGCCGGTCGAGCCGAGCGGATGGCCGAGGGCCATCGCGCCGCCGTTGACGTTGACGCGGTCCATGTCCGGGTTGTGCTCGCGCCGCCAGGCCGCGATCACGGGCGCGAACGCCTCGTTGATCTCGATCAGATCGATGTCGTCGATCGACATCCCGTTGCGATCGAGGATTTTCCTGGTCGCCGGGATCGGGCCCTCGAGCATTTTCACCGGATCGCACCCAACGGTCGTCTGATCGACGATCCGCGCGCGCGCGGTCAGCCCGAGCTCCTTTGCCTTCTCGGCGCTCATCAGCAGCACCGCCGCGGCGCCGTCGGAGATCTGCGAGGCGTTGCCGGCGGTGATCTTGCCGTCGGGCTTGAATGCCGGCTTCAGCTGTGAGAGCGCCTGCAGGTTCGTTTCGGGCCGGATGCCCTGGTCTGAGACGAACGTGTCGCCGTTGACCGCGAACGGCACGATCTCGCGCTCAAAGCGCCCCTCCTCGGTCGCCTGGTGGGCGAGTCGGTGCGAGCGCACCGCCAGCTCGTCGAGCTCCGAGCGGGGGATCTCCCACTGATCGGCGATCATCTCGGCGCCGAGACCCTGCCCGACGATGTTGTGCTTGGCCATCAGCTCCGGTGTGAACGCGAACCCGAAGTCCTCCTGGGTCTTCATACCGGCGGCGAACGGCAGGTGACCCATGTGCTCGACGCCCGAGCCGATCATCGCGTCGTGCACGCCCGCGGCGATCAGCGCCGCGGCGAAGTTGACCGCCTGCTGGGCGGAGCCGCACTGGCGATCGACGGTCGTGCCGGGCGTCTCGATCGGCAACCCCTCCTGCAGCCAGGCGTTGCGCGCGATGTTGAATCCCTGCTCGCCGAACTGCTGCACGCACCCGGCGATCACGTCCTCGACCTCGCCCGCGTCGATGCCCGCGCGCGAGATGACCTCGCTGTAGCAGGCGCCGAGCAGCGCGTTGGGATGGGTGTCCTTGTAGTAGCCCTTCTCCTTGTGTCCGCGGCCGATCGGCGTGCGCACAGCCTCGACGATCACGACCTCGCGGCCCTCTGGTGCTCTCATGACTGGAAGTCCTCCTAAGGTCTTGCGCGGCATGTTGATGGGGATATCCCATACTCTACCGCGCCGCAAACAAAACTAGATTGACCAGTCAGTCAATCAACGGGCCTGAGCACCTCAAGACAACCCGCCCAACCCCAGAACCACGACCCAACGACACCGACCTGCCCCGTCAACCCGAACCGACCCGTCAACACCTGACCGCCCGGAGCGGAGAAGAGGAGACACAGGCACAGTGGACGAGCGCCTCGCGATAGTCGGCAGCGGCGCGATCGCCTGCGGCCTGGCCGCCACCGCGGCCCATCACGGTCCGGTGCTGCTGCTCGCCCGCTCGGAGGACTCGGCCGAGCGCGCGCGCGCCACGGTGGAGAAGACCCTCAGCCGCCTGAACGCCGAGGTGGACCCCGAGCATGTGCAGATCGTCACCGACCCGCAGGCCCTGTCGCGGGCGACCTTCGTCGTGGAGGCGGTCGTCGAGGATCACGACGTGAAGGCCGGCCTGCTGGCCGAGCTGGACCGCGTGCTCGCAGCGGACGAGGCGATCCTCGCGAGCACGACCTCGTCGCTGTCGATCGAGAGCCTGGCAGCCGAGAGCCGGCGCCCGCGGCGGTTCGTCGGGCTGCACGTGTTCAACCCGGTGACGCGGATGCAGCTCGTCGAGCTGATCTTCCCGAGCACAGCCGGCGCGGACACGCGCGCGCGTGCCCGCGCGCTGTGCGACGCATTCGAGAAGACCCCCGTCGAGGTGCCCGACGTGCCGGGGTTCGTAGTCAACAGACTGCTGTTCCCCTACCTGTTCAGCGCTGTTCGCCTGCTCGAAGAGACGGGCATGGACCCCGCCGACCTCGACACATGCATGCGCCTCGGGGCGGGCCACCCGATGGGGCCGCTCGCGCTGCTCGACCTCGTCGGCCTGGACGTCGCCGCGGCGATCGGTGAGACGATCGGCGAGCGCGTGCCCGATCGGGTCAACAAGCTCGTCGCCGAGGGCTCGCTCGGGCGCAAGAGCGGGCGCGGATTCCACTCCTACTGATCCAGCCTCCGTGCCTGATCCAGCCTCGGTGCCGCGGGTCAAGAGGAGACTGTGACGTTTCGCACGTGAGAATTTTTATTTAGTCTGATGCGACTTTTAGCTGGCATTCATCCAGGTGGAGATACTGGTCTCTGCGACACAGTCGCAATGCACACCCGCCTCCTCCCAGTGCACACGATCCGGCCCGCTCCCCCCGCGGGCCGGACGTGTTTAACGGCCCGGCACGAGCTCAATCCTCGCGCGCCTCGCGACCCTCGCGACCATCGCCCGGGCGCACGGGGCGCCGCTCGCGGATGCGGACGGCCTCGATGCGGTTCTCGCGGACCGACTCGACCCTGATCGAATAGCCGTTGGCGGTGACGGTATCTCCGCGCCTGGGCAGTCGCCGAGCTCGGCGAACACGAAGCCACCGACGGAGTTATAGGCGTCGCTGTCCACGGGCAGGTGCAGGCCGTAGTCGGCCAGGTCGGTGACGGCGACGTGACCGCGCACGAACCAGTCGCCGTCGGCGAGCCTGCGGATCTCCCCGGCGGCCGGATCGGTCTCGTCGGCGATCTCTCCGACGACCTCCTCGATGATGTCCTCGACCGTCACGATCCCCACGACGCGGCCGTACTCGTCCACCACCACCGCCATCGAAGTTCGCTCACGCTGAAGATCGGCCAGCAGATCGTCCAGGGGCTTGGTCTCGGGCACGATCGGCGCGTCGTGCACGAGCGGCTGCACGGGCGCGTGCGGCCCCTCCTGCATGAGCTGGGCGATGAGCGTGCTGGCGTGGACGATGCCGCGCACGCGATCGCGATCTTCCTCCTCGGTGACGAGCAGGCGGGTGTGGCCGCTGGAGACGCACAGCTGGAGCGCCTGCTCCACGTCCTGGGAGATGTCGATCGTGACGACCGCTGGAATCGGGGTCATGACCTGACGGGCCTCCTGCTCGTGCAGGTGGAACACCCCGGTGAGCATGCCCGCCTCGCCCAGGTCGATGTGCCCGCCCGCGTGGGACTCGGCGATCAGGCGCTTGAGCTCGTCCGGCGAGCCGCCACGGCGCTCGAAGCTCATGTCGACACCGAGCAGGCGCAGTATGCGGTCCGCGACCGCGGTGAGGCCCACGATGAATGGATGGAACAGAAGGCTGAACGCCTGCAGCGGACGAGCGACGCGCCGGGCGACCGACTCGGCGCGATCGATCGCGTAGAACTTGGGAACCATCTCGCCCGCGATCAGCTGTGCCGAGGCGATGATCAGGAAGGCCACGACCGCCGACGCCGCAACCGCCACCCCGTGGCTGAGCGTATCCCCGAGAGCGCCCTTCAGCAGATTCGCCAGCGCGGGCTCGCCGAGCGCGCCGATGCCGATCGAGGTCATCGTCACCCCGATCTGCACCGCCGAGATGTACTCGTTGATGCTGCCCAGCTGCTCCAGCGCGAGCGCCGCCCCGCGCGCCCCTTCCTCGCGCAGGACCTCCAGCCGCGACCGGCGCGAGCGCACGAGCGCGTACTCGGCGATCACAAAGAACGCGTTCACCGCGATCAGGACCGCCGTGAGGATGAGCTTCAGGCCGTTCACGCCAGTCGGTCGATACGAGCCGCCAGCTCGAAGTCGGCGTCGGTGAGGCCGCCCTCGGAGTGAGTCGAGGATGTAAGGCGCACCCTGTTGTAGCCGTGCACGAGAATGTCGGGATGGTGGTTGGCCTGCTCGGCGAGCTCGGCCACCTGGTTCACGAAAGCGATCGCGCCGGCGAAGTCGTCGAACTTCAGCTCGCGCACGATCGAGTCGTGCTCGTGCCGGCGCCACTCGCGGGCGCCGGCGAGGCGTTGTTCGATCTCAGCGTCGCTGAGCAGTGTCATCGGCGCAACGAGATTACCGCGCGCCGTGGTCGGCACGGCTCTCGGGTCCAGAGCGGGTGTGAGGGCGGGCATGCGAGCTGCGCGGGCGCGTGGGCGCGGGCACGCGAGCAGCGGGCGGACGAGCAACGGGTATGCCGGTGCGGGTCACGTCACGGTTCTTCGGGACCGACGGTGGTCAGCTGGCTTGGACTCACGGTTTCGACCTCGCTGGAGTGCGAGGTGGCCAGCGAGCCCGCGACCGCAGCCACGGCGATCGCCGCGCACCCCGCCAGCGCGAGCGCCTGCGAGCGATAGCGGTCGCCCAGCTGAATCACGAGCGCCGCCAGCGCGCCGCCGATGAGACCGCCGATGTGCCCGCCCCAGGAGATGCCGGGGATCGTGAAGCTGATGATCAGGTTGAGCACGATCAGCATGCCCACCCCGCTCTGCATGATCGGGATCTGGCGCGCGCGCATCTCCACGGCCGCGGCCCCCATCACGCCGAAGATGGCGCCCGACGCGCCGACCGTCAGCACGTGAGGCGAGACGAGCAGCGCCCCCAGCGAGCCGGTCAGCAGCGATACCGCGTAGATCACGCCGAACTTGACGCGCCCGAGCGCCGGCTCCAGCATCATGCCGAGGTAGTAGAGGACCCACATGTTGAACCCGATATGCAGGAGGTTCTCGTGCAGGAACCCGCTCGTGACGATCCGCCACCACTGGCCGTGGGCGACGCCCTGCCCGGCCAGCAGCGGAGATTCGCTACTGCCGATGAGCCCACCTTTGGTGATGATCGTGCCCGAGGCTTCGCCCTCGACGGTCCAGGCCCCGTGGCCCTCGGCCAGAAACACGATCACGTTGATCGCGATCAGCGCGTAGGTCACCCGCGGCACGCTCGTCATGTCGCGCATGCGCATCACTTTCGTGCGCTGGCGCGAGCACTCCGGACAGCGCATTCCCACCGGCGTCGGGGTCATGCAGTCCGGGCAGATCGGCCGCCCGCAGGAGGAACACGACACGCCTGTCTCGCGCGATGGGTGCCGGTAGCAGGTGGCCATCTACGGCAGAGCCTATCTGTGGCCAGCATCGGCGCCGCCGGCTGACGCCGTGCGGCGCGCGTGCTCAGCGTCCGCCGAGCAGCCTGCGCGTCTGGCGCCCGGCGTCCTTCAGCGCCCGCTCGGCGGTCTCCCGCGCGCCGCCGGCGAACCCGCTGCGCGCGACCACGTCCGCCTGCGCGCGCCGGCGCGCGCGCAGCAGCACCAGCGCCGCGCCCGCAGCGCTGCCCGCCACCACGGCTGCCGCCGGCCGCACCCAGTTGCGGGGGTCGCGCATCGCCGAGAGCTCCCACTCCTGGAGCTCATCGGCGGCCAGCTCGGTGATGCTCTGCAACGTTCCCTCCAGCCGCAGCGCCAAGTCCTCCGGCGGCTCCACCGGTGAGAGCGCTTCGCGCAGCAGGCTCTCGAAGTTCGTCGGCGCGGTTTCATTCATGCCGCACACCCTCCTCGCCGGCCGCGCCTGTGTCGCTCGCCGCGCCCGTGTCGCCCGTGTCGCCCGTGTCGCCCGCGTCGCCCGCGTGGTCCGCATCGTCCGCGCCGGCCGCCTCGCCTGTGTCGTCCGCGTCGTTCACAAGCCCCTCCAGCTGCTTGATCGCGCGATGGATCAACACCTTCGTCGCCCCGTCGGAGCGGCCGAGGGCGCGCGCGATCTCGCGGTTGTCCATGCCCAGCGCGAACCGCATGATCAGCGCCTCGCGCCGGTCCTCTGGAAGCCGGCTGACCCCGTCGAGCACCTGCTTGGCCTGCTCGCGACCTTCGACCAGCTGCTCGGTGGTATACGGCGCCGCCAGCACCGTGGTGTCCTCGATCGGGGAAGCCGGCCTGCGTGAGCGGTCGCGATACAGGTTCGCCGCCAGGTTGTGCGCGATCCTGATCAGCCACGGCCGCAGCGGCCGGCCGTCCGATTCGCGCTGCGCGCGCTCGAAGTGCCTGTATGCCTGCAGGAACGTCTGCTCGGTCAGATCCTCGGCGTCGTGATGATTGCCGACCCGGTAGTAGGCGTAGCTGTACACGTCGCGCAGGTGCGTTCTGTACAGCTCGGAGAACTCCGCGTCGAGCTGCGCCTTTGGCGTGTGGACCGGCTCGTCGCTCACTCATCGCACACTATCCTCCCGCGCCGTGCGGTCGGCTCAGGCCGCCCTCGCCGCACGCTCGGTCTCCGGTAGATCCCCCTCCGGAGGACCCGCGGGCGGGCGATCCGCAAGCGGGCGGTCCAGGGGCGGACGGCCCGTAGGCGAGCGGTCCGCGGACGGGCTCACCGGCCGGTCGCGGTGCGAGCGGCCGGTGTCTCCCCCGAGCCACTCCCACTGCAGGCTCACGCACGCCCAGATCCGCCGCGTCATCCCGGCCGCGAGCTTGGGCGAGGGCTCCTGCACGCACGGAAACCGCAGCGGCCGGCCGACCCGCAGGCGCACCTTGCGCGGGCGAATCCGCCAGCCGCGGCGGACTTCGTCGGTGCCGATCACCGCGACCGGCGCGACCTGCGCGCCGGTTTCCAGCGCGAGGCGGCCCACTCCCCGGTGGGGCGCTGCCAATGGCCCGGACCGCGTGCGCGTGCCCTCGGGGAAGATCACCACGCAGTCGCCCCGCTCCAGGATCGCCTTTGCGGTCGCCATCGCCTCGCGGTCGCCGGCGCCGCGATCGACCGGAAACGCCCCCAGCCCGTTCAGCGCCCAGGCCAGCAGGCGCCGCTCGAACAGCTCGCGCTTGGCCATGTAGTACACCGGCCGGCGCACCAGCGTGCCGATCACGAACGGATCCAGAAAGCTGCGATGGTTCGCCGCCAGCAGCAGCGGCCCGCCGCGAGGCAGGTGCTGGCGTCCGATTCTGCTCATGCGCAGGTAGACCAGAAAGAACGGCACCAGCATCGCCCTGAGCGCCCAGTACAGCACCGGGTTCACACCCCTGCGCAGGGTGTGAGCTCTGAAGCTGTTCAGGTCAACTGGGTGGCTCGTGTTCGGGTTGACGGGGCGGTTCGCGTCCATGTATTGCGATACCCGGCGCCGACCGCGCCGTTACAGTCACAGCCAGTCCGTGCGCGAGTCTTTAGGTAGCCTCCGCCGACGCTGCCCTCGCAGCTCGATGACCGGCTCAGGAGTCTGCCAGGCGCGTGAGCAGCGGAACCGCCCGGGCGAGCGCCTGCTGCTCGGACTCGGAGAAACCCTCGGCGATGGCCCCGATCAGCCAGCCCTCGCGCTCGCGGCGGTCGGCTTCGAGCGTCTGGAGGCCTTCGTCGGTCAGCTCGAGCAGGGCGCGGCGTCCGTCGGCGGGGTCGGGCCGGCGGCTGATCAGCCCATCGACTTCGAGTTCGCTGACGGTCTGAGCCATCGACTGCGGACGGACACGCTCGGCGGCGGCCAGATCGCCGATCGACAGCGTCCCTTCGCGATCCAGCCGTCCGAGCACCGAGCCCTGGGAGAGCGAGAAGCGACGCTCAGCCCGCAGCCGGCGTATCAGCCGGCCGAGCACCATGCGCAGATCGCTCGCAAGCAGGGTCGTGTCGACGGCCGCTCCCATGAGCGGAACTATAGATGAAGAAGTCCAGGGAAACTGTTCAGGTTTCCTGTATATAATGTCGAGGGTGGCCGCCAGTGTGAGGATTCCAACGGGGAGCAACGGCTCGCCCATATCCGAGCGCTCGGACCGCTACAAGTGGATCGCGCTGTCCAACGTGACCCTGGGGGTGCTGCTGGCGACGCTCGACGGGTCGATCACGCTGATCGCGATGCCCGACATCTTCAGCGGCATCAAACTCGATCCGCTGGTGCCGGCCAACAGCTTCTACTTGCTGTGGATGATTCTCGGCTTCCTGGTCGTGACGAGTGTGCTGATCGTCAGCTTCGGGCGGCTGGGGGACATGTATGGGCGGGTGAGGATGTACAACCTCGGCTTCGTCATCTACACGCTCGCCTCGCTGGTGCTGACCGTCGACTGGATGACGGGGCGCGCGGGGGCCACGTACCTGATCGTGTTCCGCATCGTGCAGGGCGTCGGCGCCGCGTTCCTGCTGGCCAACGCGGCGGCGATCATCACCGACGCCTTCCCGGCCAACCAGCGGGGCATGGCGCTGGGCATCAACAACATCGTCGGCGTCTGCGGGATGTTCGTGGGGCTCGTGCTCGGCGGCCTGCTGGCGCCGATCGACTGGCGGCTGGTGTTCCTGATCTCGGTGCCCGTTGGGCTGTTCGGCACCGTCTGGGCGTATCTGAAGCTGCAGGAGCGCTCCACGCCCAAACGCGCGCGCGTGGACTGGGGGGGCAACATGACGTTCGCGCTCGGGCTGGTCCTGATCATGGTCGCGGTCACCTACGGCATCCGTCCCTACGGCGGGCACGCGACGGGCTGGACGAGCCCCAAGGTGCTCGCCCTGATGGGCGCCGGCCTGGCCTCGCTGCGGCGTTCGCGGCGATCGAGCAGCGGGTCGCAGAGCCGATGTTCCGCCTGCCGCTGTTTCGCATCCGCGCCTTCTCGTTCGGGACGCTCTCGACCTTCCTCTCCGCGGTCGCGCGCGGCGGACTCTGATGTTCATGCTGATCATCTGGCTGCAGGGCATCTGGCTGCCCCTGCACGGCGTCGACTACGCCGACACGCCGCTGCGCGCCGGCATCTACATGCTGCCGCTGACCGTCGGCATGCTGATCGCCGGACCGACCTCGGGATACCTGTCCGATCGCTTCGGGGCGCGCCTGTTCGCGACCGGCGGCATGCTCGCCGCCGCGCTCAGCTTCGTGCTGCTGAGCCTCTTGCCGATCGACTTCTCGTTTCCGGAGTTCGCGGCGGTGCTGTTCCTGATGGGGGTCTCGATGGGCATGTTCGCCTCGCCCAACCGCGCGGCCGTGATGAACAGCCTGCCGCCCCAGCACCGGGGAGCCGGGGGCGGCATGAACCAGACGTTCCAGAACTCCGCCCAGGTGCTGTCGGTCGGGATCTTCTTCACGCTGATGATCCTCGGCCTGGCATCCAGCCTGCCCCACACGCTGACCTCCGGCCTGAAGGCTCACGGCATCTCGGCTGCAACCGCCAGCAGCGTCGCGCACGTGCCGCCCGTGTCGGTCCTGTTCGCCGCGTTCCTCGGCTACAACCCGGTCGAAACCCTCGTCGGCTCCCACGCGCTGGCGCGCTGTCTCGGCCGCCAACCACGCCGCGCTCACGGGTCGGGCATTCTTTCCACAGCTGATCTCCGCGCCGTTCAGCACGGGCCTGCACGAGGCGTTCGCGTTCGCGGTCCTCGCCTGCCTGATCGCCGCGGGCGCATCGCTGATGCGGGGCGGCAAGTATCACTATGCGGCCCCTGTCGCGACACCCGCCGACGCTCCGGCACTGACAACGGCGAGCGAGCAAGTGCCTCGCACCAACGGGATGGCGCCGAGCCTGCAAGACATCACAATCACCCAGACCACAACCAAGGAGGAGCAGCATGCAAGTTGAGTGGTACGGCCAGTCGGCGTTTCGTCTCACTCGCGCGAGACAGACGGTGGCGATCGACCCGTTCGGGGACATGTCGGCGCTCGCCGCGCGCCGCGGGATGCAGTTCGACTACCCGACGATCGAGGGCGTGGAGGCGGAGCTGCTGCTGGTCACCCACGAGCACATTGACCACAACGGCGTGGAGGTCGATCGGCGGCGATCCCGCGATCCTGCGCTCGACCGCGGGCAAGTTGGAGTCACCGATCGGCGAGGTCATGGCGATCGCCTCCGAGCACGACGAATCCGCGGGCACCGAACGGGGGCCGAACACGATCTTCGTGTTCGAGCTCGACGGCGTGCGGGTCTGCCACTTCGGCGACTTCGGCCAGAGCCGCTGCGCCCCGAGCAGGCCGGCGCGATCGGCGAGGTCGATCTGCTGATCATGCCGGTCGGCGGCGGCCCCACGATCGGCGCCGAGCAGGCCGCGACGATCGTCGAGCGCCTGTCGCCGCGCTGGGTCGTCCCGATGCACTACCGCACGCCGCGGATCGGCTTTCTCGAGACCGCGGACGCGTTCCTGGGATTCTCCGCCCATGTGCAGCGCCTGCCCGGGGCGATATTCGACACCGCGGCGCTGCCTGTGCAGGATGCCCCGGTCGCGGTGGTCCCGGCGGCGCCGTAGGGTCAAGCACATGAAGCTGGAGCGCGATCCGCGGGCGCCTGAAGCGCGATCCGCAGGCGCCGTCCGGTCTGGCTCGGTCCGGCGCCGGCTGGGTGACTGATTCCTGGCACCTCTCATCCACCAGCGACGCGCAAGCGCCGCTGCTCGCGGCGCTCGACGATCGTCGCGAGCAGGAGACTGGACTCGAACAGCAGATACAGCGGGACCGTCTCGAGCAGGAGGATGATCGCGTCGCCGGGTAAGAACGCCGCGACCGCACCGCAGGCGAGGATCGCGTAGCGGCGGTGCTGGCGCAGTTGACGCGGCGTGACGACACCCGAGCGAGTAGCCGCCAGGATGGCGACGGGCACCTGGAAGATCAGGCCCATGCGAGGGTGCAGAAGGTCGCCGAGGCGGCGCTCGCCGGCCAGGAAGGCGCGGTCGTAGCCATCGACCCGAACAGCGGCGACATCATCGCGCTGGTGAGCTCTCCCAGCTTCGATCCCAACCTCTTCGCCCGCGGCATCACGGAGAAGGAGTATGGGGACCTGGAGGGCGACCCCTACCGGCCGCTCTATGATCGGGCTCTACGCGGGGAGTACTCGTCGGGCTCTACCATCAAGCCGGGCTTGGCGCTCGGGGCGCTCACCGACGGCGTGATCGATCCGGACAAGCCGATCTACTGCCCCGGGTATTACCACCTGCCCGGCGGCCGGCACATCTGGCACGATGCGAATCACGAGCGTCACGGTGAAGTGGATCTCGATCACGCCATCGCGCGGTCCTGCGACGTCTATTTCTATGGTGTCGCGCACGCGATGGGCATCGACCGGATTTCCGCGTGGCTGCCGCTCTTCGGCTTCGGCCGGCCGACCGGCCTCGACATCGGCGGTGAGAAGCCGGGCCTCGTGCCCTCGCGTGCCTGGAAGGAAGCGCATTTCGCCAATCCCGCCAACAAGGTGTGGTTCCCGGGCGAGACGGTGAATCTCGGCATCGGTCAGGGCTACTTCCTCGTGACACCGCTGCAGTTGGCCCACTACTCCAGCATTCTCGCGACCCGCGGGCGCATCTGGCAACCGCGGCTGGTGACCGGGCTGCGCAGTCCCGACACAGGCAAGATCGCATGGCTGCCGCCCGTCTATGAAGGCTACCTGTCGAACATCAGCGCCGATTCCTGGAAGCGCGTCATCCATGGAATGATCGGCGCGACGACCTATCCGAACGGCACCGCCTATTACCCGATGCGCGGCTCCGTCTACACCATCGCCGGCAAGACGGGTACCGATCAGGTTGTGAATGAGTCCGTCACCGGCAATCTCGGCGAGGAGCATGGCTTCAACAAGATCAAGCAGCAGTACCGCGACAACGCCTGGTTCATCGCTTTCGCTCCCGCGGACGCGCCGCGCATCGCGATCGCCGTCATCGTCGAGCACGCCGGCTACGGGTCCGACACTGCGGCACCGGTCGCCCGCAAGGTGATGGACGCCTATCTCCTCGGATCCGACGGCAAGGTGCTGCCCGCGGCTCCTCGCGGCCCGTATTCGGAGCCGGCCGACCTCAAGCCGAAAGTGGAGCGTTCCCTGCCGGCGCTCCCGGCTCCGACCGCGCCCGCGCCCCTGCAACAGGTGACGGACAGCGCTCACCCACGAAGCACGGCGAGCGCTCCGCCAGCCAAATAACCGCATGATCCACCGCGCATGATCTACGAAGAAGTCAGCTCCGAGTCGCGTACCCGCCGTACCCTCACCGGCGCGGCACGTGTGCTGTCGGCGCTCAGAATGGACGGACCGCTGGTGACCGCACTCGCCCTCACCGCGGCCTACGGACTGGTCGTTCTTTACAGCGCCTCCGCGGAGAACCTGCCGATGGTGCTGCGCACGGCGATGCGGCTCGTGCTGGGCACGGCGGCGATGCTGGCGCTGGCACGGGTCAGCCCGAACTTCCTGCGGCGCATCTCACCATGGCTGTATGCCAGCGGCGTCTTCCTCCTCCTCGCAGTCGCAGTCGTCGGGCACGCGCGCCTCGGGGCCCAGCGCTGGCTCAGCCTGGGCCCGATCCGCTTCCAACCCTCGGAGCTCATGAAGCTCGCCGTGCCCATGATGTGCGCCTGGTACCTGCACGAGCGCCCCCTGCCGCCTCGCTGGCCCAACCTGCTCCTGCTCGGCCTCATCATCCTGGTGCCGGCGGGCCTGGTTGCCAAGGAGCCGGACCTGGGCACCGCGGCGCTGATCGCAGCGGCCGGCGCACTGGTCGTGTTCCTCGCGGGACTCAGAGTGCGGGTCATCGTCGGCATGGTGCTGCTCGCGGTCGCGGCGGCGTGGTTCGGACTCCGGTTCATGCATGGCTACCAGCGCCAGCGTCTGCTCACCTTCCTGAATCCGCAGTCGGACCCGCTCGGCGCCGGCTATCACATCATCCAGTCGCAGATCGCGATCGGCTCGGGCGGCGTGTTCGGCAAGGGATGGATGAACGGCAGCCAGGCACAGCTCGACTTCCTGCCGGAGCGCACCACGGATTTCATCTTCGCGGTCATCGGCGAGGAGTTTGGCCTGCTCGGCCTGGCAGTGTTCCTGGTCCTCTACACCTTCATCATCGGCCGCGCGCTCTATCTCGCGGTGCAGACGCCCGACACGTTCTCGCGCCTGCTCGCAGGCAGCATCGCGCTGACCTTCTTCGTGTATGTGTTCATCAATGCCGGCATGGTCACCGGGATCCTCCCGGTCGTCGGTGTCCCGCTGCCGCTCGTCAGCTATGGGGGAAGCTCGGTGGTGACCGTGCTCGCCGGCTTCGGTATTCTGATGTCGCTTCACGCCCACCGGAAGCTCATGGGCTCTTAAGTGCGCCGATCCATCCCGACACTCGCTCTGCTTGCGCTCACCACGATGGCCATCGGCTTGGCGATCGGCGGCTCCGCACGCGCGGCCGACTCCGAGCCCGGCCAGCCGTTTCCGCGCACGCAGCTCGCGAGGTTCGCCGCGCAGGTGGCGCGGCGTGACGGACTCAAGCGCCGGGCGGTGCTCAGGGTGCTGCTGCACGCGCGCGCGCAACCGAAGATCATCGACGACATGAGCCGCCCCGCCGAGCGCGTGCTGCAATGGTGGCAGTATCGGCAGATCTTTCTCACCGACAAGCGCATCTCCGCGGGTGTCGAGTTCTGGCAGGAGCATCGCGATTCGCTCGAGCGGGTGAGCGCGGAGCAAGGCGTGCCGGCGCAGTACATCGTCGCCATTCTCGGCGCGGAGACCTACTACGGCCGCATCACGGGCTCATACCGCGTGCTCGATGCGCTGGCGACGCTGGCGTTTGACTACCCGCCGCGGGCGCGCTACTTCCGCAGCGAGCTCGAGCAGTTCCTGGTGCTGACCCATCGCGAGAGAATCGATCCGCTGTCGGCGAAGGGGTCGTATGCCGGCGCCATGGGACCGCTGCAGTTCATGCCGTCGGCTTATCTCAGATACGGCGTGGACGGCGACGACGACGGCCAGCGCGATCTCTTCAACGACTGGGATGACATCTTCGCCAGCGTCGCGAATTATCTGCACGAGTGCGGCTGGCAGGCGGGCGGCCCGGTCGTGGCCGATGTCAGGATCGATCCCGGTGCCACTTTCCAGATCGACCCGAGCAACCTCACGCTCGACGAGACGATCGATCGCCTGAATGCCCAAGGCGTGCGCGTGGAGAGCGCGGTGCCGGGCGATACGCCGGTGGTGTTGCTCCTGGCCGAGCAGCAGGACGGCCCGACCTACCGGGTCGGCTTCAACAATTTCCACGCGCTCACCCGCTACAACCACAGCGCCCTCTACGCGATGGCGGTCGATGAGCTGGCGCGGGCCATCGCACTGCAGCTTGTCCCTGGCAACCCTGGTGTGACGCCCGCGGCTGCGCCCACCGCCAAATCGACCGGCAATGCGGATCGCACCAACCGATCCGCTCAGTGAGCGCGGCGGGTGAATGCCGCCATCCGAGGCCGGCCGGCACACCGGCGGCTCATCTGGGCGATTTCGCTGGCGGCGCTCCTCGCAGGGTGCGCAACGACACGGCAACCCCGGCCAGCGCCCCCCGTAAACCTGCCGCCGCTGCCGCAGAACATCGGCTCCATCCCCAATGCCGTGCCGCAGTTCGAGCCACGTGCCCCGCACGGCAACCCGCCGTTCTACGATGTAGACGGCAGACGCTACTACGTGCTGGCTAGCGCGGAAGGTTATGACGCGACCGGCGTCGCCTCCTGGTACGGGCCAACCTTCGACGGGCTACGTACCTCTGATGGCGATCGCTATGACATGTATGCCATGACCGCAGCGCACAAGACCCTGCCGCTGCCATGCTACGTGCGCGTCACGAATCTGAGCAACGGTCGCAGCATCGTCGTGAAAGTCAACGACCGCGGCCCTTTCGTGGCCAACCGCCTGATCGACCTATCGTACGTTGCCGCCGCCAAACTCGATATGCTCGGGACCGGTACTGCGCTCGTCGAGGTGCAAGCCATCACGGCTGAGAGCGCCCCCGTGCTCAACCGGGCGGCAGAGAGCCCGCCCCCGACGCTGTACGTGCAGGTCGGCGCGTACGCGGTGCGCAGCAACGCCGAACGCGTGGTCGCGCGGCTGCAGGCGGCGGGACTCGCTGGCGCGTTCGTCTTCGGCCCACCCGTGACGCGCAGCCCCCTGTATCGCGTGCGCCTCGGGCCGGTGAGCGGCGTACCGGAATTCGATCAGTTGGTGGCGCGGCTCTCCACCCTGGGCTACCCCGGTGCGCGCCTGGTCCTACCGTAACCCGTCGTACAATCCGCGCTCACGCTTCCCGCAACCTCACGAGGATTCCACAGGATGTTCCGCTCTTCCGTCACCGCTCTGCTAGCACTCTCCGCCCTCGCGCTGACCACCGCAGCCGGCGCCGCCGTGCCCATACCCCCACCCCCGGATCTCGATGCGGGCTCATACATCCTCATCGACAGCCAGAGCGGCGATGTGATCGCCCAGAAGAACGCCGACGAGCGGATGGAGCCGGCCAGCCTCACCAAACTCCTGACCTCATACGTCGTCTTCGCGGCGCTCAAGGACGGCCGGCTGAAGCTGGACGACCAGGTCACGATCAGCGAGGCCGCGTGGCGTACCGGCGGCTCGCGGACCTTCGTCAAAGTAGGCAGCCAGGTGCCGGTCATCGACCTCATCAAGGGAATGATCGTGCAATCGGGGAACGATGCCACCGTAGCGCTGGCGGAGCGCGTGGGCGGCACGACGGCGGGCTTCGTGCAGCTCATGAATCAGTACGCGCAGCGGCTCGGCATGAAGTCATCGCACTTCGTCGACGTCGACGGCCTGCCGGATCCGCAGCACTACACGACGGCGCGCGACCTGGCGACCGTCGCCAACGCGTTGATTCGCGATTTCCCGGAGTATTACTACATCTTCGGTATGAAGGACTTCACCTGGAACCGCATCAAGCAGCCTAACCGCAACGGGCTGCTGTGGACAGACCCGTCGGTCGATGGGCTGAAGACCGGCCACACCGATGAGGCGGGGTTCTGCCTCATCGCCTCGGCGAAGCGCAACGGCACGCGCCTCGTTTCGGTCGTCCTCAAGGCGCCGAAGTGGCACTCGCGCGAGGCCGACACCGAGGCCCTGCTCAACTACGGCTTCAATTTCTTCCAGACGGAAAAGATCGCCACCGCGGGCGCGGCGATTCTGAAGCCGCGGGTGTATGAGTCCGCGGCCGGCTATGCCGCGATCGGGGCCCCGAGCGACCTCTATGTGACCCTGCCGCGCGGCGCGGCGGCCAGTATCGCGACGAATGCGGGTTTGACCGAGCCGCGGCTGATCGCGCCGCTGGCGGCCGGCGCAGTCGTCGGCGAGCTGACCGTGACCGACGGCAACGGCCAGGTCGTCGGGCGTGAGCCGCTCGTCACGCTCGAGGCGGTCCCGGCCGGAGGCCTGCTCACGCGTACAATGGACGGCATCCGGCTCTGGTTCGTCAAGTAGATTGGCGCAAAGTCGGCATCCTGCCGCTTTGCGCGGCCAGCCCAATAGCCGTGTTTGGCCTCGCGGGCCAAAGGCGGCTTTGGCCCGCTTACTGACTTGCTTTCGCACGGCGCACGGTTATGGCTGAACCCTTTCCGACGTGTTATCTGAATGGCGAGTACCTGCCGCTCGCCGAGGCGCGCATCTCGCCGCTCGACCGGGGCTTTCTCTACGGCGACGGCGTGTATGAGGTGATGCCGGTCTACGGCGGCCGGCCGTTTCGACTGGAGGCGCACTGCGCCCGCTTGAGCCGCAGCCTCGCCGAGATCCGCATGGCCGATCCGCACAGCCGGGCGGAGTGGTGCGACATGTTCGCGACGCTCGTCAGCCGCAACGGCGGCGGCGATCAGTACATCTACTGGCAGGTGACGCGCGGCGCGGAGCGCGGCCGCAATCATGCTCCGCTTCCCGACATTCCGCGTACGGTGTTCGCCTTCTGCGCGCCGTTGCCGGCGGCTGCTCCTGCGGTGTTGGAAAAAGGGGTTTCCTGCGTCACCGCGGAGGACACTCGCTGGGCGCGCTGCGACATCAAGTCGGTAGCGCTTCTCGCCAACGTGTTACTGCGGCAGCTGGCGGTGGACGCCGATGCCGCCGAGACGATCCTGCTGCGCAACGGCGAGCTGATGGAGGCTTCCGCCTCCACAGTGCACGTAGTCATCGGCGGCGAGCTGCGCACACCGCCCAACTCACGGCAGATCCTCCCGGGGACGACGCGTGGGGTGGTGGAGGAGCTTGCCGCGCGCACCGGCGTGCCGTATCGGGCGACCACCGTCAGCGAGACGGATCTGCGCCGCGCGGACGAGATCTGGATTTCCGCCGCGACGCGCGAGGTGCAGCCCGTGACGAGGCTCGACGGCAAGCCGGTGGGTATGGGCCGCCCTGGCACGCTGTGGCGCCGGGTGTATGATGAGTTTCAGCGCTGGAAGCACGAGCTGCAGCGTCAGCCATGGCATTGAGCGACCCGCCGCCCCTGCTCGAGTTTCCAACCGACTATCCGATCAAGGTCATCGGCCGGCCTTCGGATGAGTTTCGGGCGCGCGTGCATGCCGTCGTCCTGCGTCACGTGCCGCTCATAGAGCCGCAGAGAGTCACCGAGCGGCTGAGCGAGAACGGCAATTTCCTGTCAATCAGTTACCGCATCCGGGCCGAGTCGCGGGAGCAGGTCGAGGCCCTGGCCACGGACCTGAAATCCTGCGAGGGCGTATTGACGCTCATTTAGACGCCACCTGCGGCGGCGGGGTACGTCCTTGTACCTGACATAAGGCGTTCTATAACCGGTTTGTCACCGGGGGGTAACCGGCACGCTACTGACGGCATGGGGGGGCGCCGGTACGATCGGTCGCGTGTCGATCACTCTCGATCAATTGACCAAGCGCTACCAGGGCGTCCCGGTCGTCAACGACGTCTCGCTCGAGATCGGGGACGGGGAGTTTTTCGTCCTTCTCGGGCCCAGCGGTAGCGGCAAGAGCACGCTGCTGCGCGCCATCGCGGGGCTCTCGGGGCTGGACCACGGGCGCATCGCGCTGCACGGGCGCGATGTCACTCATGTTGCGGCGAGACGGCGTGGGGTGGGGCTGGTGTTCCAGAACTATGCCCTGTTCCGGCACATGACCGTGGCGGAGAACATCGAGTTTGCGCTGCGGGTGCGGCGGATGCGCGCGGCGGAGCGGCGGCGGCGGCGGCAGGAGCTGCTGCGCCTCGTCGCTCTCGACGGATTCGATCAGCGGCTGCCGGCGCAGCTCTCCGGCGGACAGCAGCAGCGCGTGGCGGTGGCCCGGGCGCTGGCGCACAAGCCGGAAGTGCTGCTGCTCGATGAGCCGTTCGGCGCCCTCGATGCCAAGATCCGGGAGGGCCTGCGGCGGACCATTCGCGAGGTACAGCGGGAGCTCGGGATCACGACGATTCTGGTGACGCACGATCAGGAGGAGGCGTTCGCCATGGCCGACCGGATCGGGGTGATGAACTTCGGGCGGCTGCTCGAGTGCGGCAGCCCACACGATCTCTATACCCGGCCGACGACACGGTTCGTGGCGACATTCCTCGGCGCGGCCAACCTCCTGCTGGCGCGACAGGGCAGCGATGGACCGCGCTGGGGAGCGTGGCCAGCGGCGCAGCATGGCCCGAGCGCCGGTGCGTCGCGCGAGCGCGAGGTTGTCGCCGTGGTGCGGCCGGAAGAGATCGAGGTCGCGCGCTCGCGCGAGGGGCTCTCCAGCGCGAGCTACCTGGGTCACGGCATCGTGGAGGAAGTGCTCTTTACTGGCGCGCTCGAGCGCGCGCGCATCCGGCTCGATGAGGCGCCCGACGCACCGATTCTTGCGCACGCCAACGGCGACGGTGGCGTGCTCCTCGAAGCCACGCGCGCGCAGTTCGAGCAACGCGCATTTGCGATCGCTCCGGGGCAGAGCGTCACTATCGGCGTCCGGAGGGCACACATCCTGCCGACCCCGCTCTCGAGTTTCACGATCTGCGCACCAAACAGCTCGCTGCCGAGCGGCTCGCGACCAACGCGCTGCTGCTCGACCTCTCCTCGCGCATGAAGACGCGCATACGCAAACACGTCGAGCCCGCATTGGGAGCCTCTACCCCGATCCGCGACACCACGGCGGCGTCCCTACCGGGGACGACAGTCATCGCGGCGAGCGGCAACGTGGCCTCGGAAGCGAGCTGGCTGTTGGAGCACGGAGTGGAGGAAATTCTCATCCTGCCGGAGCACGCCTCCTCACCCCAACGGGTGCTCATTCACTGGACAGACGAGTCCGCGCGCAGTGCAACGTTGGCGGTATCCGCCAGTGTCCTGCGGCATCTTTCGGCGGAAGCGATCTACGTCGACGTGCTCTCCGAACAAACCCCCGCGGCCGAGCGCTCGTCCGGCATCCGGGCTCTGCTCGATGCCCGCTCCGAAGCGCGCGCAGCGCATGGGCTCGAGATCCGGACGGAGATGCGGTTCGGGTTTCCGGCACAGGCTCTGGAACAGCGGCTGGACGAGTCGCCGGGACACATGCTCATCGTCGGCATCGCCAGCACGAATCAACTCGCCGG
>CAWIWX010000006.1:0-120363 GCA_963839965.1 uncultured Solirubrobacterales bacterium | reverse complement strand
GGTTGTGCTGGCCGGCGTCCCACACCCTGCGCACCGCCTCCAGCTCAAGCGCGAAGACATCCGGCTCGCGGGTGTAGCGCAGCGCGCCGCGGTAGCCGATCATCGGGTTGGCCTCCTGGGGCTCAAAGCGCTCTCCGCCGCGCAGCCCGGAGAACTCGTTGGTGCGAAAGTCGATCGTGCGGTAGGTCACGGGCCGCGGCGCGAAGCCGACCGCGAACGCGCTCAAACCCTCAGCCATACGGGCGACAAGCTCCTCGCCCCGGCCCTCCTCGAGCAGCGTGCGGGGATGATCGCCCGCCAGCGCCTCCAGCACCATCATCTCCGCCCGCAACAAGCCAACACCGTCAACCGGCAGGTCCTTGACCCGCTGCACCTGCGAGGGCTCAGACAGGTTCACGAGGATCTGCGTCGCCGTCACGGCAGTCGCCGAGGATGCACCAAGGCTGACCCTCGCGGCCTGCTGGCCACCGGAGGGCACCCGTGCGGGCTCGGGCGCACATGCGCCCTCCAATACGAGCCCGCGAGTCGCGTCGATGGTCACGATCTCGCCGTCGCGCAGCTTGCTGGTCGCTTCGCCGGTGCCGACGACGCAGGGGATACCAAGCTCGCGTGAGACGATCGCGGCGTGGCAGGTCATGCCGCCCGAGTCGGTGACGACGCCAGCCGCGCGGCGCAGCAGCGGCAGCCAATCAGGGGAGGTCATGTGGGTGACAAGCACATCCCCGTCGCCGAGCGCGGCGGCGTCGGCGAGCGAGGTGAGCACGCGAGCGGCGCCGCTCGCGCTGCCCGGCGCTCCGCCCAGCCCACGCAAGAGCACCGTCTGCGGCTGCTCAGACCGCGCTACGCCAGCGCTGGGTGTGGGCTGCTGCTCGTCATGGAGCGTGGTGATCGGACGGCTCTGCAGCATCCACAGCTTCCCGTCGGGGTCAAACGCCCACTCCGTGTCCTGCGGGGAGCCGTAGTGCTCCTCGATGCGCAGGCCAAGCGCGGACACAGCCATGACCTCCCGCTCATCCAACGTGGGACGCAGACCCTCCTCGTGCGAGAGGGGCCGCGTGCGAGTGCCACCCTCAGCGTCATATTCGATCGCCAGCTCCTTGCAGTGAACGTCACGGCGCCACACCGACGGCGGGTCCTTCCGCACCACGTAGCGATCGGGTGAGACCGAGCCGGAGACGACGGCCTCACCGAGACCGAAGGACCCCTCGATCACGAGCTCGTTGCGCTCGCCCGTCGCGGGGTTGACGGTGAACATCACGCCGGCGCGCGTGGAGGCTACCTGGCGCTGCACGACGACCGCGATGTCCATATCCGCCTGTGCGAAGCCGTTGATGCCCCGGTAGTAGATAGTGCGCGTCCCAAACAACGACCGCCAGCAATCGCGTACCGCGTCGATCACCGCGTTTGAGCCGCGGACGTTCAGGAAGGTCTCGTTCATTCCCGCGAACGAGGTCTCGGCGGTGTCCTCCGCCGTCGCTGAGGAGCGCACGGCCACAGGCCCCTCGGCGTCCTCGCCCACAAGCTGCTCGTAGCGCGAGCGTATCTCGCGCTGCAGAACCTCCGGCATCGGGGTAGCGTCGACCATCTCTCGTGCGGCAACGCTCGCCGCCTGCAAAGCCGCTGTGTCCTCGACATCCACGTCGTCAAGCAACTCCGCGAGGCGCTCGCGCAGCCCGCTCTCAGCGCAGAACGCCGCGTAGGCTGGGGCACCGACGACGAAGCCCTCTGGCACGGGAAGACCCGCGCGGGTCAGCTCGCCCAGGTTCGCGCCCTTGCCGCCCGCGAACTGCACATCCTCACGGCTGAGCTGCGCGAACGAGCGGACCAGCTCCAGGCCGGACATGGCAGGTGCTGGGGGCGAGACGCTCATTGTTAGTTCCTCCTGTGTCGTGGCTACTCGATCGCGGTCGCTCTGACCGCTTACAAGTCAACTCGCCGCCAGCGCGGGCGCCTACCGCACTCCTCCCTGAACGAACTCGGTAGTTCCCACCCATGACCATGCTCGCCGCCGGCGCGTAGTGTTGAACGTCGGATGAAGGTGATCTCCCAGCGCGACTTGCACACGGCGCTCGCCGCGCTTAGCGCCGGCGAGCCGCGGGTCGTCGCCAGCGGGAACCTCGGGACCCCTCGGGTCCTGCTCGACGCCCTGGAGGGCGCGGTGGAGCGCTACCGCCTGTTCATGCTCGCCGCCCAGGCCCCGTTGCCCGCCCGCGAGGGCGTCATTTTCGAGACGCCGTTCGTGGGGCCGGGGATGCGCGACACCGGCGAGCGACTGGACTACCTGCCGATGCGCCTCTCACTCGTACCCAGGCTGTTCAGCACGCTGCGCCCGCCCGACGTGGTGCTGCTGCACACCCCCATGCCACACAAGGGGAAGGTCTCGCTCGGGATCGAGGTGAACATCCTGCCGGCGGCTGTCGAGCATGTACGCGCCTGCGGCGGGCTCGTCATCGCCCAGCTGAACCCCGACATGCCATACACGCTCGGCGACAGCGAGCTGGCCGAAGACCTCATCGACCTCGCCGTCGAGGTCCAGCAAGACCTCCCGACCCCGGCCATCGGCGCCAACCACGACCATGCGCAGACGATCGCCGAGCGCGTCGCCAATCTCGTGGGAGACGGCGCCACCTTGCAGCTCGGGATCGGCCAGGTCCCCGATGCGACGCTGCGCGCGCTCGCCAGCCGACGCAGCCTGACGATCTGGTCAGAGATGATCTCCGATGGGGTCATGGACCTTGAGCACGCTGGAGCACTCGACCGCGAACGGCCGATCGTGTGCTCCTTCATGTTCGGCTCCAGGGAGCTGTACGAGTGGGTTCACCACAACCCCAGACTTCGCATGACGCGCACCGAGACCACCAACGATCCCTCACGGATCGCAGCGCAAGCGCAGATGATCTCGGTCAACACGGCGCTGCAGGTGGATCTGCACGACCAGGCCGGCGCCAGCCACATCGGCGGGCGCGTCTACTCCGGCTTCGGTGGCCAGCCCGACTTCGTAGAGGGCGCCCTGCACTCGCCCGGTGGGCACGCCGTGATCGCGCTGCGCTCCTGGCACGAGCGCAGCGACACCTCAACGATCGTGCCCCACCTGGAAGGCTCCGTGACCTCTTTCCAGCACTCGGCGGTCATCACTGAGCAGGGCACCGCGCACATCTTCGGGCGCAGCCAGCGCGCCCAGGCCCGCCTCATCATCGAGCACGCCGCGCACCCCGACGCCCGCGATCAGCTACGCGAGCACGCCGCGCTGCTCGGGCTCGGCACTACGCCCGAGCATCCGATGCGAAGCGTTTGTGAGCCAGTCGCCAGCCCGCGGTGAGGAACTCGACTCTCTGCTCCGACCCATCGTGGCGTACCACACGCCCATCGAAGCCCTCTCGAAAGACATCCAGCATCGCCCGGTTTTCACAGAGAACCTCGGCTACGAAATGCGTGATCCCACGCTGCTCGGCGACGATCGCCAGCTGTTCGATGAGGATCGTCCCGAGGCCGCGGCCGTGGAGATGATCGGCGACCTCGACCGCGACTTCCGCCCGCGTGCCATCCAGCTGGATATACAGGGCGTGAGCGACCATCGCTCCCATCTCGTCATGGGCAACCAGCCCGAAGCGACCCGTGCTGGTGTCCGCCGCCAAATGAGCAGCACAGCCTATGTCCACGGCGCCGCTGAAGAACCGCAGACGCCGCGCCTCCAGGCACAGTCCCGCCAGGAACGAGCGCAGCGCGGGCTCATCGGCGGCCGTGGTGGGACGCAGCGTGACCAGCGAGCCATCGCGCAGCCGGACAAGCTCGGGCTCGTCGATATCTGCGACGGCGCTGGGTGCCTGTGACAGCGAAGGAACGGTCATGGTGTTCGCAGCCTCGCGCCCGGCGCCGCCCGGTGCATCCGTTGCTGCCCCTGGCGGTGGCGGGGAGAAACTACGCAGGCGGCGAGGCCGACCGACCTCGATGCGTGCGCTGTGCTCATGCCGGGTCGCCCTGTCGGGCTGGGTGGTGCACGATCGCCTCGTGGTCGGCGGGATAGACGATCGACTCGTGTCCTTCATCCCAGCGAACGCGGAAGTGGGGATGCTCAGAGCTGCCGAGCACCTCCCTGATCTGTCCACGCCGCGAAGGGCGCTCGCCAACGCCCATGACCTCAAGCCAGTCGCCGGCGCGAGCGCACGATATGTCTCGATCTTCGGACATTGGCCAAGCAGATCAGATCACGCACGCACAAGCCAAGCATCGGTCCTCGCTACCCAGCCGTGACGTGGGGAACTACCCGCCTACCAGTTCCCTTGCACCGGAGGGACGGCGACCACAGGCGTTCCCGCGATATAGGGGCAGCACTCCCTACAGCGGCCAGTAGTGGCCCATGTGAGCGGCGGCGCGCGATGTCAAGAGCGGCTCCGGTGCCGCCGACTGCGCTGGCTCATCGGAGGCGAGCGCGGCAAGCGTCTCCCGCACGCACTCCGCCAGCGCCACAGGCTGGTAGCCACCCTCGAGGACGGCTCCGAGTGGCACGCCGAGTGATGTAGCCAGCCCCCGCACGTGACGGGCCATCTCCGCGAACGAGCCCGCCTCCAGACGACAGCCAGCCAACGGGTCCTCCCGGTGCGCGTCAAAGCCGGCAGAGATCAGCACGAGCTCCGGCGCGAAGCTCTCGGCGACCGGGAGCACGATGTGCTCGATCAGCGATAGCCACAGCTCCTCCTCCGAGCCGGCCGGGACAGGCAGGTTGATCGTGTAGCCCTCGCCCGCACCCGAGCCCACGTCGCTCATCGAGCCCGTGCCCGGATAGATCCCCGCCTGATGGATGCTTACGAACAGAACATCCGATCGGCGCCGGAACGCCTCAGCGGTCCCGTTGCCGTGGTGCACATCCCAATCCAGGATCAGCACCCGCCGAGCGCCCAGCTCTCGGATCGCCAGCTCCGCGGCGATCGCAACGTTGTTGAACAGGCAGAAGCCCATCGCGCGATCCGGTTCGGCATGATGGCCAGAAGGACGCACGCCGCAGAAACCGAGCGTCGCCTCGCCTGCCATCAGCGCCCTTGTCATCTCGCACGCGCCGCCGGCGGCGTGCAGCGCCGCGCGGTAGGAAGGCTCGCCGACGAAGGTATCCGGGTCGATCGCGCCGCCACCGGCCAGCGACAACTCCTTGATCGCCTGCACATGACGAGCGCTGTGGATCAACTCCAGCTGCGCTTCCTCGGCGGGCGGGGCTGCGCGGCGCTCCCAGCCCAGCCAGCCATGCTCGGCCAGCATCCGCTCGATCGCCTGGAGGCGCTCAGGCGTGTCCGGGTGCTCAGGCATGTGCACACGCGGATCGTGTTCGAGACAAGCTGGGTGATGGAAGTAGAGGCCCATGTGCTCCTGTGACCACGCAACATCGGATGCGTTGAAGGAATGATCGTCCATCGTCATGCTCGCCGATGCGAGCCTGAACTGCGTGGCCGCTTTGAGCGAGTTGGGGTCTAAGGCAATGTGGGACCAGACCCACGCCACTTTGCCGTCATCGAAAGGAAGCCGTCATGCTTGCCTCCACAGCAGACTCGAACGAAGACCTGCTCACCGCGGCCGAGGTCGCGTCGCTGCTTCGTATGACCTCGGGCTGGGTCTACGCCGAGACCCGCGCGAACCGAATCCCGCATCTGCGACTCGGACGCTACGTGCGCTACCGACGCTCAGCGATCGAGAGGTGGATGGGGGAGATCGAGACGGGAAAGACGCTCCCTCCAATCGTATCTCTGTCCGCTCGAAGGGCAGGGTCCGTGGGGCGGCCAAGAGTTCGAGCGTAACGACCCAGCGGGGGCGTATAACACTGTGATGGGCAAGCGCGACTACGGAACGGGCCACGTCTACATAAAGTGGGGCTCCTACTACGGGCGCTGGCGGACACTCGATGGGCGCCTGGTCAATCGCAAGCTCGGCAAGGTGCGCCCGGTCGGGCAGCGCAGCGGCGGCCTCACCCGCGTTCAAGCCGAGCGCGAGATGGCGCGCAAGCGCGAGGAGGAGGACAACGCGCCGCGCCCCGCGCCGGGAGCTGAGATCCCAACGGTCGATGAGATCACCGACTCGCTGCGCCAGCGCCAGACGCTCAAGGGCGCTCGGCTCTCCTACCGCCAGGGCTGCGAGTCGATGCAGCGCGTGCATATCTCCCGCCGGATCGGCGCCCTGCCCGTCACCGAGGTCCAGACGGCACACATCGACCGGCTGGCGAGCGAAATGCTCAAGGACGGCAGCGCCCCCAAGACCGTTCGCAACGTCCTCTCGTTCCTGTACTCGATCTTCGAGCACGCGAGGAAAAAGAAGCTCATCAGCGACAACCCCGTGGACGAGGCGACCCGTCCAGGCCGTAAGCGCACCGGAGACGCCGACCCTGACCTGCAGTTCCTGACCGTCGCCGAGCTCGACGCCGTACTACGAGCGATCCCCGACGAAGTTGTCATCCGAAAGCCGAAACCCACCAGGCGCGGACGCCGAGGTCCAGCGCCACCGCCACCGCCAGAAGTCCTCGGGCCAGTGCTGCGGGTCGTGATCCTCGCCGCGGCGATGACCGGCTTGCGCCAATCCGAGTTGCTTGGTCTGCGGTGGCGAGACGTCGATTGGGTCGCGCAGCGTATCCGTGTGCGCAACACCTACGTGCGCGGCGAGCACTCCGGCGATGGCAAGTCTGACCTGTCCACGAAGCGATCGGTGCCGATGGCCGACCGGCTGGCTGGCGAGCTCGATCGCTGGTCAAAGCGCACGGCGTATCGCGGCGAACGCGACCTGGTATTCGGCCACCCGCAGACCGGCAATCCGCTCGACCGATCGAAGGTCACGAGGCGCTTCCAGACCGCCTGCGGGGACGCCAGCGTGCAGGTCATCAAGTTCCACGACCTGCGCCACACCTTTGCGACCCGCCTCGCCGCTTCCGGCCGTCCTCTGCGGGAGATTCAGGAGTTCATGGGGCACGCCGACAGCGAGACGACCCAGATCTACTCGCACTATGCCCCGTCAGCACATGAGGTCCAGGTCGTCAACGACGCCTTCGCCCCCGACCCCGACGGCGAGCCCGAAGACGACCTTCAGACGGACGATCCACGCGCCCAAGCCGACGTCGGCGAGTCCCCGGAGACGAACGCCCCACGCGACCCTGCCGACGCGACGGGGAACAATCCGGGGAACAAATTGAGCGAAAACGGGGGCAACTGAGCTACCCTCAGAGCCAGGAAACACGGGGACAAAGCAGCCTCCACACCCGGATCGCTCGGGCTGGGGGCCGGGCGGTCGCAGGTTCGAATCCTGTCTCCCCGATACCCTAAATAACTGCGAACCCCAGCAAACACGGGCGGAAGAGCCCGAAAACTGGGGCTTTCGCAGTACCTGATTTGTTGGTGTTCGCGGCGATTCGGTGGCCTCTGGGACGCAAATGGGACGCAGGGAAGGCCGAGATGGGACGCAAACGGGACGCAGAGGTTCCGTGTGGCCAGTTGGGCGATTCATGGCGCGGTGCGTCTCTGGGGCTGTGATAGGTCTCGATGGGCGAGGTCGCGTGCGCTGAGCGGCGGCTTTGCTTGGGTGGAGGACGGTTCCCCGGGGGTGGACCTCTTGCTAGTGGTGCAAAGCGGGATCGCGGAGAGTCCCGCAGTACCCACGCCACATCTCCACACAGTCGTTCATTAGCTCCTCGATGTCGGCGAAGTCGACGCTGCCGTCCTGTGCTTCGAATGCGAACAGGCTGGCGGCGCTACCTGCCGGGCGTCCATGGCTCGGGGGGATGTAGCCACGCATTAGTCCGACACTCTTGCTTCGCTGGCGCTTGTCGAGCCGGAAGTGCTTGGAGCCGTTGCAGATGTCTCGACAGAACACGAGAGCAGTTGTCGAGTTCACGAAGTTCTCGACGTCCGTGCGCGGCGCGGCGCCGCTGTTCTTCAGCCAGTCCGCGAGATGGTAGGCAGCCTGGAAAAAGGCGTAGACGAAATCGATCGCGTCGCTGTCGTTCGAGTCCCGGCTCGCCCTGAGCGCGGCGAGTGCCCGCGCGTGCCAGCGCTCAACACGGCGGAGCTGCTCGGGCCAACCCTCCTGTTCAAAGCGACTTGGCACCGTGAAGCGCGTCATCAAACGCCCTCTCGACACCGGCCCCTGCCGTGCCTACACCGGGCCGAAGATCGCCGGGAACTCTCGGCAGTTGCGACGCCTCGTTATCTCCTGCGAGATCCAGCCGCGGATCACGCCACCCCCGACTTGGTGCTCGCGCGTGTTCGTAGGGCACTCGTCGTAAAGGCGCCCGCAAGCGCGGAAGTACGCATCGAGATCATCATCTGAGAGCCCACAGATCAAGTCCCACGGCGCCATGCCCGGCGTCCGCTGGCGGAAGGTCACGAGTAGCGATTGGAAAAGCTCTTGCGTCGTCATCCGCACGATGGTACCGCGAGATCGGAGCTAACTCACCACGCCTGCCCGGGGAGCCCGTTTCCCGCAGCCCCGCCCCAGCCCTACTCCTCCCCAACAACGCTCAAGTGCCGACTTTTCGCCGCCAGCCGCTCCTGGTACTCGTTCATCGCGCGCTGCGCGCGATCGCGGGCACGCTGATCGGCGAGCTTGGAGTAGACGGTCGAGATCAGGTAACCGCCGTCGTCGTGACCGACCATCGTGGCGACGGTTTGCGGATCGAGTCCGAGGCCGCCGTCGGCGATCGGATCGATCATCCACTGGATCGCGCGGTGCTTCAGCTCGTAGAATTCCTGGCCCGGCATTCCCGCCGAGGCACGTACGGCGTGCCAGTAGTGAGTCCAGTTGGATTGGGTCATATAGCCACCACGGATCGCCGGGAACACGATCGTGTCGCTGTAGCGGGGCATGACGCGTAGGTGGTTGCGTAGAGCCGGGCTCATGACGACCCACCGCGGGTCGTCGTCCTTCGGCGAGACTCGCTCCTGAGTCTGGGAGTCTAGCTGCCAGCGGATATGGATGACGTTCTCGGTGAAATCGACTTCGTCGCGGTGCAGCGCGAAGATCTCGCCGGGACGGATCGCCGCCTCTCCGACCGCGAGGACGGCGCCCTCGATCACGAGGCCGTAGTCATCGGCGCGGCTCACTCGCGCGCATCTGCGCAGGTTGGCGTACTGCTCGTCGGTGATGATCTGGAAGTCGTGCCGGTCGACGCGGCGCTTGTGCTTGCTGGCGCCGATCCGGGCGAATGGGTTGCTCTTGATCAACTCGCGGTCCAGGGCATGGTTGAAGAACTGGCGCACGACTTGCTGGGTGTGCCCGCCCTTCGGCCGGATCCACGTCAACGCCTCGTTGCGGGTGAAGCTGTCCATCGGACGGTCTGGGAACTCGCGGATAAAGGGACGCAGCGTCTCCTGCATCCAGCGCTCGGATTTGGCCTTGCGCCCCTTGTCCTTGCGAGCGCGCTCACCGGCGGGCCAGGTCATCTCGATCCGTCCGTTCTCCTTGATGACGGCGCCTGCGAACTCCCGCACAGTCGGGACCTGCACCGTGCCCGGGTTGTCGACTTCCTCGCGCAGTTCGGCGAGTCGTTCCTGCTTGGCCTGCTTGTATTCCTCGGCGGTCGGATAGGAGCCGACCCACTTCTTGTGCCCCTTGTAGCCGACTCGGCCACTCCAGCTTGGCTTGTGTTTGGTACCTCTGTTGTTGGGCATCACGCGCTCCTTGTGGCAGTCGCGGATGTGTATTGCTCACGCATCCACGCCTCGACCTCAGAGATCCGGTAGCGGTTGACCGCTCCCATCCGCAACACCGGCAGACCGAGATGCTGCTGCAGCTCGATGAAACGTGGTGTGACACGCAGGTAGTCCGCGAGCTCGCGCTTCGTGAGCCACTTCTCGCCGAGCCCGGTGGTGTCCACTGCGTGGGCGGCCAGCGCCCGCCGTGCCGATCGTGGGAGGACCCAGGGGACACGATCGGGTCCTCTTCGTGGGATCCGGGGTACTGGAGCCGATCTGGCTCTGTGAACCGCCCCGGGAATGTTGGAGGCCTGATCGCTTGAGAGGATTGGGCGATGGCCAAGAACAAGAGGTATCCAGCAGAAGTGCGTGAGCGGGCGGTTCGCCTGGTCATGGAGCATCGTGGTGAGTACGCGACCGAATGGGCGGCGATGGTGTCGGTCGCGCAGAAGTGCGGGATGACGGCTGAGACGCTGCGGAAGTGGGTGCGCCAGTCCGAAGTCGATGGTGGCCGTCGGCATGGGGTCACGAGCGAGGAGGCTCAGAAGATCAAAGATCTGGAGCGTGAGAACCGGGAGCTGCGTCGCGCGAATGAGATCCTGAAGGCCGCCTCAGCTTTCTTCGCGCGGGAAGCTCGACCCGCAGCCGAGGAGATGAGCAGGGTGGTTGACGCGCACCGCGATGAGTATGGGGTCGAGCCGTTCTGCAGGACGCTTCAGATCGCCCCGTTCAACGTATTACGCGGTCAAGGCCCGCGAACGATCGCCCTCAGAGCGAGCGCTGAGGGATCGGCGCCTGCGCGGTGAGATCCGTAGGGTGCACAAGGAGAACCTCGGCGTCTATGGCGCCAGGAAGGTCTGGTGGCAGCTGGCGCGCGAAGACGTCAAGGTCGCCCGCTGCACGGTGGAACGCCTGATGGCCAGGGAGAGCCTGAAAGGCGCTGTGCGGGGCAAGAAGCGCCGCACCACGATCCCGGACGGGCAATCAACCCGCGCGCCCGACCTCGTGGACCGCGACTTCAAAGCGGCTGCCCCGAACCGGCTGTGGGTCTCCGATTTCACGTATGTGCCGGCGTGGTCAGGGACGGTGTATGTCGCGTTCACGATCGACGTGTTCTCCCGCAGGATCGTCGGCTGGAAGGCCGACACCACGATGAAAACACCGCTCGTCCTGGACACGCTGGAGATGGCGCTCTGGGCCCGCGACCATCACGGCACCCCCGTCCCGGAGGGCCTCATATCCCACTCCGATGCCGGGAGCCAATACACGAGTTTTGCGTTCACCCAACGGCTCGTTGATGCTGGCGCGGACCCCTCGATCGGATCGATCGGCGATGGGTATGACAACGCCGTCGCCGAGTCAACGATCGGGCTCTACAAGACCGAGCTGATCAACCAGCAAGGACCATGGAAGACGATGGAGCAAGTCGAGTTCGCCACACTGCAATGGGTCGACTGGTACAACCACAAGCGACTACACAGCTCCTGCGAACGACTCCCACCCGTCGAGTACGAGAACAACCACGCCGCCACGACCGCGGCCGGGACGACGAACAAAGGCCCGTGGACATGACGGGCTGTGGACAGCAAGCTGACCACAGCCCTTGGACAACCCTACGGGTTGCCCACATGCCCACCGGCACGACTGCAACACTGAAGAACACCGACACGACTACTCAAACAAAAACGCCTCCAACAAACCCGGGGCAGTTCACTGTTTGGTGTGGTGCTGAGTGTTCTCATGTGCTCGTCCTTGCGTGTTGGGATTGTCGGTCGGGCGCGCATTACGCACCCGCCCTTATGTCTTTTCCTGCGGCGTGGCGCTCAAGCGCCCGTTTCGCGGTATCCAGCTCGAACCGCCACTGCGCCTTCGGTCCGTCGCCGATGCGTTGCCCGCCGAGTAGGTGGCGGTGCTTGTAGACCCAGGGGCGCTCGACCCGCAGCTCACGGGCAAGCTCACCGGCTGTGATGAGATCCGGTCGCGCCTCGCGCTGGGCGAGCAGCTGCGCGACGCGGCTGGCGATCTACTCCACGCTCTCTGGCGCGAGAGCGACCGTAACCTGGCGCGATATCGCGCCCAGCCCGCGTCGCGGTCGCAGGTTCGGTTCGCGGCTGCGGGGGATGACGCTCAGCGCCTGCATCGCGTGCTCCGCTCAGAGGACGCCGGTCGGCTTGCCCGCGACTGCAGGGTGCTTCTCAGCGCGACTGGAGGTGGTCGATGCGGTGCTCGGTCCAGGGGTGAGAGGTGGTGCCGAATGCCTTGAAGGGGGTTGGTAGGTCTCCGTCGAGGGCATGTGTGTCGAGGTAGGTCGCGAGCGCCGGTCCCTGGCCGAGCTTGGCGGCGTATTGGTCGGCGAGTATCTCTCTGTGGCGCCAGTACATCGCCCACGGTGTTTGCACGAAGCTCATCCCGACGCGGCCGGTGGAGAGGAACGCGAGTGCTTTGAACGGGAAGCGGACTGGGTGCCGGGGTGGTGTGGTGATGCGGTAGACGGCGGCGGTGACTCTGCCGTCGCTGGAGTTCATGTGCCCGAGCTCGTGCGCGAGCACGGCTGGGAAGAACGGGTTGTCCAGCATTCCGCGGGTGACCATCAGCGTGTCGGCGTAGACAGCGGCGTTGGGTTCGGGGTCGTCGGTGATGAACCAGCGCCGTGGCGGGCGCAACGATGGGTCGGCTTAGGTGAGCTGGGTGAAGGCGTAGTCGAATGCGGTCCGCTCGCGCTCGGATGGCTGCCGTCCTCCTGATTGCTGCTCCCACCACCAGCCGCCGAGTGGTAGCACGAGTGTGGCGAGGGAGATGACGAGTGGCCCGAAGCCGATCAGCAGCGCGAGGTCGTGGACGGGTAGGCCCCAGCCCAATGATGTGGCTGATGAGCCAGATGACCCCGTAGGCGACGAGGTAGCGCACACCGGCGCAGATCCATTGCAGCGCCCACGTGATCGCGTACAGCAGGACCCATCCGGGGTCGACGTCGCCGGGTCGGATGAAGGTACCTGCTCGTCCTTGAGCTCTCCATCGAGTGTCCTCCTTCTGTGGGCGTATAGCATTTTTACTCCTCCAAACTCCACTTGCCGTCGGAATTGCGAAACCTGGCGGCTTTCTGACCGCGGCTGAGATGGGCGGCCACGTTGATCGGGGAGGCGTCCAGGCCCTCGGCGATCTCTGTGTAGGTGGACCCGGGGTGCTCGGCGAGATACGCGGCGATGTCGTCCTGGGAGAACCGTCGGGGCTTCTCGGCGGGCGCGAGCAGCTCTCCGTCCAAGGCTGACCTGGCGGCGATCAGGCGGGCGCGTTCGTCGTCGAGGCGCTTGATGTCGCGGTCGAGCTGGCGTCGGACTCCGAGGGTGTGGCGGCGTGGTGGCATTCAGGTCTCCAGATAACTTTCTCTTGACGTAGACCGATTATGATGTAAAGTCAATCATATGTCAAGAGCGATTGCAAATAAGGATTGGGGGCCGTCCCACCAGGACATGGCCCCGCCGTTCCAGAACCGCCGTTCGCCGTTGTGGAAGATCGCCGGCTGGTATCTCGTGGCGCTGTTCGCCCACGGTGTCATCGACAAGGGCGGGCCTGATCCATTCATGTGGAGCCTCAAGGCGCTCGTGGTCGGCTGGCTGACCGTTTGGTTCGTGCGGGCGGTTCGCGACGGGAGGATCCCGCTCGGCTGGCTGCTGACACGCTTCACGACCCCCGTCCCGGAGGTTCTCCCAGCGCTTACAGGGGACGCACAGCTGACGCCCGGCGATGCGGTCCGGGCGGAGGTCTCAAGGCTCGGCGGCGGCGCGTATCTCGGTGTCTCCAGGCGCGGCGGCTGGGTGCTCGCGGACCCGGAGCAAGCGGTGATGGTCCTCGGCCCGCCCGGTCTTGTTTCATACTGCACCTCCGCTGTCACTCGTTGATCAGTTGGTCCAGTCGCGCGTCTGGGACCTCGATTCTTAGGCCCTTTCTCTGGCCTTTGGTCACGTGGATCGCGTTCAGCTCGCCGCGTTGGACCTTATGCAACACGGTCTGACGGGCGCAGCCGAGCAGTTTTGCGGCCTCGGCGAGCGGCACGTACCCGTCGGGCACGTCGGGCACGAACCGAGCGCGTATCTCGTGGTCAGACGGATCCGCCAGGGAGCGCCGGGGGTCGTTTGCTCACCCGGGAGCAGCCCGTCCCGTAGCCAGCGACGGATGGTGAATGTCGAGACGTCCAGCTCGCTGGCGGCCTGCTGAATGGTGAGGAGTTCACTATCGGGGTCGGGGGGCGGAGCCACCGGAATGCCAGCGCGCTGGCGCGCGGTTTTCACCCGCGTTTCGGTGAACGGCAGGCCGGTCGGTGTTCGGTGTCCTTGACGGGAGAGGATCTGTGCGATCTGCCGATCGGGGTGATGCTCGGCGAGACGACGAATCAACTCGATCGTGTCCTCGCCCAGGCGATGACGGTGCGGGCCTTGTGGCGTTCAACCGCACGCTCAGCTCGACGGTTGCGCCTCCCTCCCAGATGATTTCGACCTCGGCTTGGCGTTGCTCGGCGTGAGCAGTGACAACGATCTCTCTGATCACCGCGCGCAGCAACTGCTTGCGGTCTCGATCGGTCGTTGCTCTTCGCGTCCCATAGGCGCGGCAGATCGCGCGCCAAGTCGGAGAGCGCGTCGCGCTCTGTGTCGGTGAGCGGCTCCGGGCGTGCTTGATCGAGCGCGGCGAGCTTCCCGCGCTCGCGCTCGGCAGCGGCGAGTGCCTCCTCGAGCTTGCCCTCCAGTGTTCGCGCCACGAGCCGGTTCTCGGGCTCGCACGCGTCGAACTGGCGCTCTGCGCGCTGCGTCTCATACTGCGCTCGCTCCAGCGCGAGGCGCTGACCGGCAAGCCGCTGCTCATGCTGGTCTTCGAGCTCACGGATCGCGCCAGCGGTTGCGGCCACGCCCGCCGGAGTGACCGCCTCGAGGAACGCGTCGATGACGGCCTTCTCGAGCCGCCCGCCACCGAGTGACTGGCAGCTCTTGGGGGTGTGGTGCAGCAGGTGGCCACGAACACAGGCATAGCGGCGCACGGTGCCGCCCGTGCCGGCATACGCGACCTGCATCCGTCGCCCGCAGCGCCCGCAGCGCACGAGGCCCTGCAAAAGCGCTGCGCCCTCACGCGCGGCGCCGCCTCCTTCGCCGCGCGGTCTCATGTTCGCTCGCAGCCTCTGGCGGGTCTGCAGGTACTCGTCCCAGGGCACATACCCGGGATGGTGCTCGGGCAGGCAGACGGACCATTCCTCGAACGGCACCTCGACATCGCGGACACGCACCCTCCCGTCCTCGCTCACGCGCTTCTCGCGGCGTCTTTCGCCCGAACACGAACGCGCCCGCATACGCCGGGTTGGTGAGAAAGTCGTGCACCGCGCCATAGCTCGCTCGCGCCCACCGGATACGCCGCTGACCGACCGTGCGGCGCGGCAACAGCTGATCCTCGTCGACCAGCTCCATGACGACCTGGCGCGCCGAGCCGACCCTGCGCCACAACAAAAAGACATGCTCGATCACGTGACGGACCTGCTCATCCGCGAAAGCATGATCCGCTCGTCCTCGTCGCGATCGAGCCCGACCGGCAGCGCCAAGCGCAGCTCGCCACGCTCTGCCTTGTTGCGCAGCCCGCCATCCAGCCGCGCGCGGATCAAGTGCAGCTCAGCCTCGGACATGGTGCCCTTCAACCCGAGCAGCAGTCGGTCGTTGAACTCCGCCGGTGAGTACACCCCATCAGTGTCAGCGATCAGCGTACCGGTCAGCGCGCACAAATCCAGCAGCTGGTGCCAGTCAGCCGAGGAGCGCGCGAAACGGGAGACCTCGAGCGCGAGCACCAGCCCACGTGACCAAGCCCGACCTCCGCGACCATCTCCTTGAAACCGATCCGGCCCACAGTCGAGCTGCCCGAGCGGCCGGTGTCCTCATCGACCACCACGACCGATTCCGGCGGCCAGCCGAGCTCGACCGCGCGCTCCCGCAGACGCGTACTGCCGCGCCGCTGACTCCACGTTGCGCTCCACCTGGTGCAGCGTCGACTGGCGCACATACACCACCGCGCGCCGGCGACGGTGAGCCTCAGTGACCTTCCCACCGTGCTCACTCATCACGCTCCTCCTCCACCAGCCGCGCCAAAAGCCTGGCGAGCTGGATCGTCACTTCGCGCTGGCGCTCCGGCGGCAACGTCTCCCACACCGCCGCCGCGACCAACACCTCGCCCGTCAAAAGCGCCAGCTGTCCCGGCATCACGACCTCCATCGTCGTTTTCACCGCAGCCTGCGCCCCGCACCGGACGACGATCCCCGCAACCCTTCGAGCCGCTCACCCAACAGGCGCCACCCCGCCGGCGACACGACAACACCAAGAGACGCCCCGGGCACCCCCACCGGCGTCAAATCCGTCCACCGCGCCGGGATCGTCCCAACGCTCCCATCGATCAAACGACACCGAAGCGCCGTCTCACCCCGTTCCGTCCGCCACCCAAACACCTCAAGCTCCACACCCCGCAACGCCCCAGGAGCCCCCACCAACCGCACCCGCTCCGGCAAAGGATCCACAACATGAGTAGTGCGACGCCTGCCCGCCGCGGTCTGGGAAGACGAGCGCGGTGATGATCCCCGCGCTCATGGCGTCCTCGGGGCGCGGTGTCAGCACTCGACCAAGCCCGACGTCATGGACGCCACGGTGATCGCGCGATCTGAGGTCGGGCAGGCGTGGCTGTTTGACCCTTCCGCCGGTGAGCGGCGGCTGCCCGAGGGTGTGCGGCGGCTGTGCTGGTCGCCGGTCGCGGCGGCGTCCAGTTGGGACGAGGCCCTGGTGATGGCCCGGGCGATGACCGCGTGCACCCGGGTGGGGAGCGGCACCACGAACGAGAATCACTGGACCGAGCGCGCGGCGGCGCTGCTCGCCCCACTGCTCTACGCCGCCCAGCTCACAGGCCGGCCGATCGGGGAGGTGCTGCGCTGGATCCTACGAGAAGACCTCGCGCCCGCGATGGACGCGCTCGCCGACGGTGGGAGCGAGATCGCGGCCGACGTGCTGGTCGGGATCGAGAAGACGGACGCACGGGAGCGCTCGAGCATCTTCTCAGCGACGGCCGGCGTGCTCGCCGCCTACAACGCCGACGCGGTCAGAGCGACCGCCGCGCACCCGAACTTCGACCCGGGCCGGTTCGCGGCTTCGACGGACACGATCTACATCACCGCGCCCGAGCACAAGCAGGCACTGTGCGCACCGCTGATCGTCGGCCTGCTGGAGCAGATCCGCCACGCCGTCTACCAGCAAGCGGCGACCCAGGCGATCGACGGACCCGTGATGCTGTGGGCATTGGATGAGATCGCGAACATCGCCCCGATCCACGACCTGCCCGCCCTCGTCTCACAGGCCGGTGGACAGAAGCTGCAGGTCATGATCGGGCTGCAGGACCTATCCCAAGCCCGCACACGCTGGGGCGCCGACGCAGCCGACGGGTTCCTCTCGCTCTTCCAGACCAAGCTGATCCTCAACGGCATCGCGGATACCAGGAGCCTCGAAGCGATCTCGATCGCGCTCGGCGAATACGACCGCGACACCGTCAACCACTCCCTCGGCCGCTCAGACCCCCAGGAGTGGTTCAGCACCACGACCCACTCGGACACCGTCGGCTACCAAACCCAGCGCCAACGAGTCCTCACACCGGGCGAGATCGCACGCCTCCCAGACGGCCAAGGGCTGCTCCTGCAAGGAGCCGACTGGCAGCTGCTCGGCCTCACGCCCTGGCACCGAAGCGAGCCATGGAAGAGCATCGCCGGGGAACACGCGTCATGAGCGCGCGCCCGGCCCGAGCCAAACTTCGCTCGGCTCGTCACCGAGGAAGATCTGCGGCGCATCGTCGTCTCCGCGCACGCGTTGCGCCGCTTCGTGCAGCGCCTCCAACCAGAGATACCCGGCGCCGACCAGGTCGCCGAGGCGATGGCGAGACTCGAAGACCTCGCCGGGCACCGATCGGGCCCCGAGCAGGGACAGCTCAACCGCTACCGCGACTGGATGGCCAAGCACGTCGAGCCCGTCGTCCTCGACCTGATCCGCTGCGAAGGCTTCTGGGCCACAGATCGTCCACGCTGGTCGCTGTCGCGTACCCCCTCAGACGGCTACCTGCAGGTCGGGCGGATGTGCCTGTTCCCCGCCGTCATCCACAGTCACGAGATCGTGCTCACCACCTGCACCAACGGCCGTGACACCACCTGGGACACCGCGCTCGCGCGTGGCTACACGCTGATCCCAAAGCCCTTCATGGTGCCTCAGCCCGTAGCAGTGCGACCGTCGAGCGGGCCCGCCGCTCATCCCTCGCGCCTGGCGATCACGCGGCGAGCACGGCGGCTTCTTTGCCGCGTTCCGTGTCGAGCGTGCCGAGGCGAAGGACCAAGCCAGCGCGAGAACGAACGAGCTGCGGCCGACCACCAAGCCGCCACGGACGCCTACAAGCGCCCAGCGGGAGAACGCCCAGCGGGCCTTCCGAGAACGCCACCGATAGCCCAAGGAACTCAACGAGGGATAGAAATTGCTCCGCGGCTCAATCGCAGCGAACCCGAAGCCACTCAGTCGCTGGTCTCGAGTTTCTCCTGCCTGCTTTGCGAGCTGCCACAGCTCCAGTTCCAGGGCTTTGGCGATTCGCTCGACGAGGCCGTAGCTGGGGTTGTCCCCCGCGTTCTCGATCCTGGATATACGCGCCTGATCGGTGCCGACCGCGAGCGCCAGCTGCTCCTGCTCGAGCCCAGTCTCCTCGCGACGGGTGGCGATGACTCGCCCGAGAGCGACCTGGGGTTCCGCGTGGCGTGCCATCGCCCGGAAGCCTTAAGGCACAGAGCTATGATTACCATGCGTCTATAACATATGATGTTCTGGTTCTAACACGGTGCACCGTGGGTGGTGGTACGGTATTTCCCCGGGTCGAAGGCACATGGAGCGCAATTTGAGACTGATAGTCGTTCGCAAAGGCCACATCGTCGGCGCAATGTCGATTGTCCATCATGCCTCACCGGTTGAGGCTCATTGAGGGGGTCTCGTAGTGTCGAGTAGAGTCGCCGTCTCACGTCGTTCTGTCCGCACCATGCTCGGGGTGGCGCTCGGAGTGGCCGCGCTGACTGCCCCCGGCACCGCATGGGCGGCCGACGGGTTGCCGCCCGGCGTGCCGGTGCCCTCGTGGGCGAAGGGCAAGCGGGTGCACTTCGACCCGGCCGAACCGCAGAATCCCCGCTTGGCGGGCGCTGATCGGGTCGCGTTGAGCGTCGAGACGGCCGCGTCGAACGCCGAGGCGAGCCCGGCCGTGTTGTCGGCTGACTCGATGCACTACTACGGCGGGCCGGTCGAGAACGAACCACGGCTCGTGCTCGTCTTTTGGGGGTCAGGTTGGTCGAGCGCGTCAGGGCTGGAGCACGAACTGGAAGCGACGGCCGAAGGGCTGCCGGGCTCGGGATTTCAGAAGCTCTTGACGCAGTACAGCAGCCTCGACGGGCCGATATCCCCGGATCCGCTGGATTCGCCGGTGGTCGAAAAGTACTATGACCCGCGGGAGATAACCACGAAGGTCACCGGCGAGGCAGCCGCCCAGGAGGGCTATGAAGTGGCGCAGACTACAGGTGGCGGGGATGACGGCAACGCGACCTATGCGGTCCTGCCCGCGCCCGGCACAGCCCCACTGGAAGGTAACACGTGTGGCTTTCACGGAACCAGTGGGAGCGGATGGGCGACCGGGCCGTCGGTTGCCGTGATATTGGACACCGAAGGGGCACCGGGATGCGGCCCTCCGACGATGACGCTGACCCACGAGTACGCCGAGAGCGTCACCGATCCCGACGGCGGTTCGGGCTGGACCCGCGCGGACAGCGGCGACACCGAGATCGCGGACGTCTGCAATGCCCTGGGGCCGGCGCGAATGGCCGACGGTGCGCTGGTCGCTCAGCTCTGGGACGACTCCAAGGGTGCTTGCGAGGTCGAAGACGACGACCCTGAATCTGTGCCGATCGGCCCATACGCCGAACCGTCGATCACCGATCCATCGCCGTATGGCTCGACCAATCTGACGATCGAATCCGAGAAGCTCGAAACATGGATCTATCCATGCAACCTCGAAGTTCAGTATTACTTCGAATACGGGACAAGTGTCGCCTATGGTCACAAGACGGCCGAATTGGGTGTTGCGGCTGCCTGGGGTGCTGTCGCAGTGAGCACCACGATATCCGGGTTGCAGCACAACACTCCGTATCACTGGCGGGTGGTCGTGCGGACCAGCAACGGCACCTTCGACGGAGTAGACCATGAATTCTCCATCCCCTATGACCCGGAAATCCGGAAAGAGGGTGCGAGCGATGTGCAGTCTCGGGAAGCCTCTGTGGGCGGCTGGGTGCAACCAGGTGGCATAGAAACCACATATCACATCGAATACGGTCCAACCGAAGCCTACGGGTCAAGAACGGAAGAAGCCAGCGCCGGGTCGGGTGATGTCTTCGAAGGGGTGAGCGTCCATCTCGAAAACCTTGAACCAGGTACGGTCTATCACTTCAGGCTCGTCGCGACGAACGCTCATGGGACGACGTTCGGTGAAGACAGCGAGTTCGAAACGCACGGTGGCAAACCAACCGTGAACACTTTGCCAGCGACGAATATCGGTTATACCAGCGCCAGCCTCACAGGCAGCGTTTATGGGAAAAATATCACCACCAACTATTATTTCGAATACGGCACGACAACCTCCTACGGACAGCGAACCATCGAACGGGAAGCTAGAGGCGAAGAACGCCCAGAAGTAAACAAAGGGGAAGTCGGCGGTCTCGCTCCAGACACGACCTATCACTATCGGATCGTTGCAACCAACCGCTTTTATGGAACAAGTTATGGCGCCGACCAGACTTTCTCCACCTACCAAGAACCGGTGGTAGAAACAGACGCGCCGGAGGCAGTGGGCTATAACGACGCCACGCTCAGCGGAGCGATCGACCCACGTGGAGTAGAAGTCAGTTACTACTTTGAATATGGGCCTACCGAAACTTACGGCTCGCGTACAGCCGAGTTCACCGCTGGTTCAGGCACGGCCAGCGTGCAAGAGACGCAGAACGTAAGCGATCTCGAAGAAGCCGCCACCTACCATTTCCGCATGGTCGCCACGAGCAGCTACGGAACCACTTATGGAGCCGGCCGGACCTTCTCTACCGGCGTCAAGCCTCTGGTGCAGACCGATGCGCCAACGATCGTCGGCCCCGAAGCGGCAACGACGCCTCCGGTGATTACCGGCCCGGCTGGCGCACAGGATTCGGCTGCCATTCCCGGCCCGCCCGGCGCCCAGGGGCCCACGGGCAAAGTTGAGCTCGTGACGTGCAGGACGGTCAAGGGCAAGCAGCGCTGCACGACCAAGCTCGTCTCGGGTACGGTCAAGTTCACGACCACCGGGTCGGCCGAGCAGGCGACGCTCTCCCGCCACGGGGTGGTGTACGCGGCGGGTACGGCCCGCACCGCGCGTGGGCGACTGAGCCTGCGGCTGACCCCGCTGCGCCAGTTGCGTCCGGGCAAGTACACGCTTACGCTGGTCAGCGGCTCCGGGGCTCGACCGCAGGACCCGAAGCGAATCGTTCACGCTGAGCTAGACGCCGGCCGAGGGCGCATCGTGCGACAATGACATGAATACTGTTCATACCTGGGGTTACGGGTGAGGCGAGCACGAGTCAGAACCTGGGTCGATCTCGATCGCGGGGCTACGTTGAGAGCTGTTGCATTGGGAGGAGTCCACGGCATGCTCGTCGCGGTTTTGCGTTCTGGCGCTTGCGGCGCAGGCGGCGGGTGCCGACGTCTCCCCGCGTGGTATTTCCCGGCCAGCGGGAGCGGCGCAGGCGCAACAGGAAAACACGGCTAGCCTTGGCTTCTCGCTGACGACCGTCGAAGTCTGAACCCTATGCGGTGTGTCCTGCCTCCAAGAAGGGGCGGATGGAGTGCTTGTCGATTGCTGTTCCGAGGTCGGGCAGCGGTTGAATCCGCGGAGGTCGAATCCCTGTTTGGACATGGTTCGGCCCCGGCGGTCGTCCCGAACGATGAAGGCACAGGTGAGGAAGGGGGCTTTTCGCCGCAAAACCTACGGTCGGCGTACAAGCTCCCCTCGACGGGCGGTTCTGGGCAGACGGTCGCGATCGTCGATGCGTTCGACGACCCCGATGCGGAAGCCGATTTGAACGTCTACCGAAAAGAATACGGGCTCGGTGAATGCACCAAAGCGAATGGATGCTTCAAAAAGGTCAATCAGGAAGGGAAGGAAGAAAACTATCCGCCGCCGGGCGCGCAAGAAGAACGCTGGGCGATTGAGATGTCGCTCGACGTGGACATGGTCTCGGCGGTCTGCCCGGAATGCCACATACTGTTGGTCGAGGCGAACAGCAGCGAAGACAGCAACATGTATGCCGCCGAGGATGAGGCCGCAAGCTGGGAAGAAGCCGGGACGAAACGGAAAACGACGGAGATCAGCGACAGCTGGGGCGAAGAAGAGTCTCCGGAAGAGACCTCCAACGATGTCTACTTCGATCATCCTGGCATCCCGATCACGGTAGCCGGCGGCGACTATGGCTATGGGGTTCGCTATCCGGCCGCATCGCCGTACATAGTGGTCTCTGTCGGCGGAACCGTGCTCACGCAGAAGCTCGGATGCGCGCGGCTGGTCCGAGGAAGTCTGGTCTGGCACAGGCAGTGGCTGCAGTGAATATGAGCCAAAGCCGGCATGGCAAACTCAAGCGGGTTGTTCTCACCGCATCGACAACGATGTCTCGGCGGTCGCGTCACCCGAAACCCCGGTGTCCGTATATGATTCTTACGAAGAGTCAGGGTGGATGAACGTCGGTGGCACAAGCGTTGCAACCCCGATCGTCGCTGGAGTCGAGGCTCTCTCCTCGAGCGCCTTTCGCTCGGCCGGTCCCAGCGCCTTCACCCGGGCCGGCCAGGGTGGCGAGCTGTTCGACGTTACCGAAGGTGAGAATGGCTCCTGCGGCGGCACCTATCTCTGCCAGGCCGAAGTCGGCTACAACGCTCCGACCGGCTGGGGAACCCCCGACGGGCCGCCGTCTCTGCCAGTCGCGATCACCGAAGCCGCTACGGTCGTCTCACCCAGCAAGGTCACCCTGCGCGGCTTCGTCAACCCGGGTGCCCTGAAGACCGAATACCACTTTGAATAAGGCGAAACCACCTCCTATGGGACCAGCATCCCGATCCCCGACGAAAGTGTCGGCTCCGGAACGGAACACGTCGAAGTCAAGCAGCCGATCGAAGGGGTTAAGGACCAATACCGTTTCCTTAGGCGGCGAGGATGGTGATCGCGTCGCTCGGCTGGCTTGGTGGGTTTGGGCCGGGTTGCGGTGCTCGGGGCGTTTGACGGCCCAGTTGCTCATCTTGCGCTTGATGACGCGCGGGTTGGTGCGTAGCCGGCGTGGGCCGAGTCGCTCGGCGAGGATCTCGGTGATCGCGTGCTCATGGGCGCTGTCGATCGTCTGGGGGGGAAAATCCCGGCTGGGTGCGGGCTGATGCGGCGGGCGGCGCGGAGGCTGCGGGTGAACGATAATCGGTCGGGGTCGAGGTCGCCGGTGAGTGCGGCGTCGTGCATCAGCCGGCGGATCGCGTAGTGGGTGCAGAGGTATCCGTAGGCTTCTTGGTAGACGCCGTCGGGTTGCTTTGAGCGCAGCACCACGCGCGGTCCGCGCTGGTGGATCTTGAGCTCGTCGAGCGCGTTCTCGATCTCCCAGCGCTCGTGGTAGAGCACGCCGAGCTCGCGCGCGGGCGCCTGGTCGGGTTCGAGGATCGTTGTACAGCAGCCGGTAGCGCTGCTCGGGGTCGCTGAGGCCGTCATCGAGCTGGTACTCGACGACGCGCACCTGCCGGCCGTCGCGGTGGGCGCGCTGATCGGGCTGGTTGGCGTAGATCCGTGTCAGGTAGGAGCCGTCCGGGAGCTGCTGCTCGCGCGGTAAGAGCATGTTGGACCCCACCCGCCAGAGCAGCTGCGCCCCGGTCTGGCGGGCGTTCTTGAAGCGCTCGAAGCTGTAGAAGCCACGGTCGGCAAGGCACAACATCCCCGGCTGCAAGCGCGGCCGAGCAGCTCGTCGGCCAGCGCGTTCTCGAGCCGCTGCTCAGCGGCCCCATCGCGGCGCGCGCAGATCGCGTGCGTACCGGTCTCCGAGAGCGCGACCAGCCGCAACTGCGGAAACGCGCCCCCGCCCTCACGCCGCGAGGATCCCGGCCGCCCGAACTCCTGCTCGTTCGCCGGGGTATCCGCGACATCCAGGCACGTCCCATCCAGGCTCATCAGCCGCCACTGCGGTAAAACGCCCCACGCGTGCCTCGCTCGCCAACGGCCGAGCGACCGCCTCAAACAACAACTCAAGCGGCTCACGCCCCAACCGCTGCCGCGCCTTGAAGATCGACCCCTTCGCCGGCACCTCCCACGACCTGCGCGCCACCCCGACTCCCACGCCAGCCCCTCCACCAACGCCCGCATCACCTCCTCATACGAGGCACTCCGCGAACAGCGCCATCGCCAGCACGTAGTACACGACAACCCGCGCCGGCAACAACCGATGCCGCTGCTCCACCCGCCCCGCCTCCGCCACCACCCGATCCACCAACTCCGGCGGGAACACCCGCGTCAACACCCCGATCGAGATGTGATCCGACAGCCGCTGATCAGTCTCCGGCTTGACCCAACCAGACCGAGGCACCCGACAACAATAACCCGCCCACCAGACACTAAGTTAACGGTATTGGGTTAAGGACCAAACCTCCTACCACTATCGGATCACGGCAACCAATGCCGAGGGCACCTTTCACGGTCTCGATCGGACCTTCGGGAGGTCAACGCCGCGTGGCGCGCCCTCGGCGAGGAGCACAACCAAACCGCGAAAACGCTCCGAGGAAGCCTTCCACGACTGGGGCCTGCACAGGACCCCAACATTGATCTCGCGAAGGAGCTGCTCGCGAATGTGACCAGGGAAGCGTCGATGATCAACACCTACGAACTCCACGCCAAGGCCTACGAGCTGAGCGCAGGCGTGTGCCGGCCGGCGGAGTCCGACCAGCTCGTCAACGACCTTGCCCGCTCGGGCGAGCTGCTCCAGTTGGAGGACGGCACGTGGACGACACGCCAGCTCCGCGAGCTGGAGCACACCACGATCGAGATCGCGCAGCGGCGCGCCAGCGAGATCGCCGCCCCGGTCTCAGAGCAAGCGCTGAAGCAGGCCCGCCGGGAGATCGGCAAGCAGATCAAAGGCTCGCTCACCCACGAGCAGCGCGACGCGCTCGACACGATCACCGGCCCGGGCGGGATCGCTGTGCTCGTCGGACCGGCCGGCACCGGCAAGGGCGTCGTGCTCTCCACGGCCGCCAGGGCCTGGCAGCTGGAGGGCAACGAGGTGATCGGAACCTCGGTCGCCGGGGCGACCGCGCAACGCCTCCAAGCGGACGCGAGCCTCGACCGCTCCTACAGCGCCGATGAGCTCAACTACGGCATCCAGCAGGGCCGCATCAGGATCGGGCCGAACACTGTGATCGTCTTCGACGAGGCAGCGATGGCCGACCACGAACGGATCGCCCCACTCGTGAAATTGACCGCCGAGCGCGGTGCCAAGCCACTGCTCGTCGGTGACGCCGCACAGCTCTCCGGCATCGGCCCCAGCGGACTGTTCGCCGCACTCGAAGGCAAGGTCCCCACAGCAGAACTACACGAGGTCCACCGCGCCAACCACGAGTGGGAGCGCAAGGCGTGGCAACAGATCCGCGCCGGCGAGCCTGGCCCGCGCTCGCCCAATACCAATCCCACGACCGCCTGCACATCCACGACACCCGCGCCGAAGCCGCCGAGGCGATGGTCGAGAACTGGGACGAGACCCGCAAGACCCTCGCGAACGGTCAGGCGGTGATGATCACCGACGCCTCGAACATGGAGCGCGACCAGATGAACGCGATGGCCCAAGACCGCCGTGCGCAGGCCGGCGAGCTCGGAGCCCACACAGGTCGAGTTGCCCGGCAAGCCCTACGGGCTGCGCGCCGGCGACGAGATCATCTTCACCGCCAGATTCCCTATGCCCGGCGAGCAGCGGATCAAGAACGGGATCACCGGAACCGTGATCGACGCCAGCCGCGACGAGCCAAGGGTCACGATCAAGACCAACGAACACGAGCCCCGCGAGGTCGAGGTCGACACCGAGCAAATTCTCCGACCTTTCTCTCGCTACGCCGTGCACGTCAACAAGGGCCAGGGCATCACCACCGAGACCTAGCGGCATCCTGATCGGCGGCTGGCAGACCGACAAGGAGCACGCCTACGTCACCCTCAGCCGCGCCCGCGAGCAGACCCAGATCTACGTCTCACGCGAGGACCTCGGCGAGCAGGGGTTCGACACCGGCGCGATGGAACGCCTCGCCGAGAAGATGAAGCGCAGCCGCGCCCAGGAAGCAACGATCACCAAGCGTCTCGCCCAAGATCGGCCCGCAGAGCCCGAGCTGACCGCGGAACGTCAACCCGAGCTTGAGCGCTCCACGGAGGCCGCACAGCAACACGAACCCCCGCACCGGACCAACGAGCCGACAGTCCCGCAGTCGCATGAGACACCCTCGCCCTCCAACACCACTCAGGCAACCACGAGCGAGATCGACGAGATGCTCCAAGCGCGGCGAGGACGGCAGTTCGAGTGGGAGCGCGCGATCGACGTAGACCGCAGCGGCGACGTCAACGAACAGGCCGCCGAAATCCAGGCGATCGAACACCTCGCCGAACACCTACGCAACGAGGGAGCCAGCGAGGCCACGATCACCCAGGAGATCGCCAAGCAGACCGCCGGGCGCGAGGCCGACCTGGAACGCAACACCCACGCCCAAGCCGAACACGAGCGCTACATCGACAAGGTCCTCGAGCAGCAGCGACAACGACTGCTCGACGAGGAGCAACACCTCGACCGCGACAACGACCGTGACCTCGGGTTTGGGATCGAGTAGCACTCCCAGCCGTAGCCGATAGCGTTGGGTCGTGGCGTCAGAAGCTCGATCCAGCGATTGCTGCGCACTACCGGCACGATCCTGAGCGGGACCGCTTGGAGACCTGGGCTCGGCTGGAGGGCATCAGGACCCGCGAACTGCTCAGCCGCTTCTTGCCAGCACCACCGGCGGTCGTGCTCGACATTGGAGGCGCGAGAGGCGCCTACGCCCTTGCCTTGGCGCAAGAGGGGTATGAGGTTCACCTGATCGACCCCTACATGCCGCACGTCGAGGCGGCAATCGCGGCCTCGGCCGCGCAACCTGACGCGCCGCTCGCCTCGGTTGCCGTGGGCGATGCGCGGGAGCTTCCGTTTGCGGACGCGAGCGCGGATGCGGTGTTGATGTTCGGGCCGCTTTATCACTTGCCCGCAGCCCACGATCGCGCACACGCACTCGTTGAGGCGCGCCGTGTGCTGCGCAGCGGAGGTGTGCTGCTCGCCGCCGGTATCTCCCGCTTTGCATCGACGTTTGACGGTGTGCGCTTGGGACTCATCACAGACCCGACGTTCGAGGGGATTGAACTGCCCCGGGTTTGTTGGAGGCGTTTTTGTTTGAGTAGTCGTGTCGGTGTTCTTCAGTGTTGCAGTCGTGCCGGTGGGCATGTGGGCAACCCGTAGGGTTGTCCAAGGGCTGTGGTCAGCTTGCTGTCCACAGCCCGTCATGTCCACGGGCCTTTGTTCGTCGTCCCGGCCGCGGTCGTGGCGGCGTGGTTGTTCTCGTACTCGACGGGTGGGAGTCGTTCGCAGGAGCTGTGTAGTCGCTTGTGGTTGTACCAGTCGACCCATTGCAGTGTGGCGAACTCGACTTGCTCCATCGTCTTCCATGGTCCTTGCTGGTTGATCAGCTCGGTCTTGTAGAGCCCGATCGTTGACTCGGCGACGGCGTTGTCATACCCATCGCCGATCGATCCGATCGAGGGGTCCGCGCCAGCATCAACGAGCCGTTGGGTGAACGCAAAACTCGTGTATTGGCTCCCGGCATCGGAGTGGGATATGAGGCCCTCCGGGACGGGGGTGCCGTGATGGTCGCGGGCCCAGAGCGCCATCTCCAGCGTGTCCAGGACGAGCGGTGTTTTCATCGTGGTGTCGGCCTTCCAGCCGACGATCCTGCGGGAGAACACGTCGATCGTGAACGCGACATACACCGTCCCTGACCACGCCGGCACATACGTGAAATCGGAGACCCACAGCCGGTTCGGGGCAGCCGCTTTGAAGTCGCGGTCCACGAGGTCGGGCGCGCGGGTTGATTGCCCGTCCGGGATCGTGGTGCGGCGCTTCTTGCCCCGCACAGCGCCTTTCAGGCTCTCCCTGGCCATCAGGCGTTCCACCGTGCAGCGGGCGACCTTGACGTCTTCGCGCGCCAGCTGCCACCAGACCTTCCTGGCGCCATAGACGCCGAGGTTCTCCTTGTGCACCCTACGGATCTCACCGCGCAGGCGCCGATCCCTCAGCGCTCGCTCTGAGGGCGATCGTTCGCGGGCCTTGACCGCGTAATACGTTGACGGGGCGATCTGAAGCGTCCTGCAGAACGGCTCGACCCCATACTCATCGCGGTGCGCGTCAACCACCCTGCTCATCTCCTCGGCTGCGGGTCGAGCTCCCGCGCGAAGAAAGCTGAGGCGGCCTTCAGGATCTCATTCGCGCGACGCAGCTCCCGGTTCTCACGCTCCAGATCTTTGATCTTCTGAGCCTCCTCGCTCGTGACCCCATGCCGACGGCCACCATCGACTTCGGACTGGCGCACCCACTTCCGCAGCGTCTCAGCCGTCATCCCGCACTTCTGCGCGACCGACACCATCGCCGCCCATTCGGTCGCGTACTCACCACGATGCTCCATGACCAGGCGAACCGCCCGCTCACGCACTTCTGCTGGATACCTCTTGTTCTTGGCCATCGCCCAATCCTCTCAAGCGATCAGGCCTCCAACATTCCCGGGGCGGTTCAAGGACCTGTTTGACCCCGATGAAGAGCTCACGGTGCTTGAGGCTGTCGACGCTGCTGAGCGCTTTATTCGGCGCAACACCCGCCAAGCCGAGCCGATCCCCGCCGGTCGCCTTCAGCGCGAGCCCCGACCCGAGTACTCAGGCGTGATGATCCGTGAGCTACTCGTCAATGCTGTGGCGCACACGGACTACTCAAGATCGGGCGAGACGATCAAGGCGTTCGTCTACGACGATCGCATTGAGATCCACAACCCGGGGCCCATGCTCCCGGGCACCACGACGGATGACATTCGCCAGGGACGCTCGAAGATCCGCAACCGTGGCATCGCGAGCGTGCTGCGGCGAATCCGTTACAAGGCCGCGAAGGCCGTCGGCGAAGACTGGTTGGACCCGTGGGTGCTGGTCGGGTACCGAGCCGCCTACGAGCAGATCATCGCGCTCGGCCACCACCAGAACCCGCCGCCGAGCGTCCGCACCGGCAAGCGCGGCCCGATCGGCCGCAGCCCCCAAGCCAATCTGCTGCGCCGCCTCGACGAGCAGCGCGAGCAGGTGCTGCGCTTCGCGCACGACTTCCGCGTCCCGTTCGACAACAACCTCGTCGAGCGCGACATCCGCATGATCAAGATCCAGCAGAAGATCTCCGGCAGTTGGCGCACCACAACCGGCGCCGACCGCTTCTTCGCCCTACGCGCCTACATCAGCACCACGCGCAAGCAAGGCCGCGACATCCTCGACGCGCTCGCCCGCCTAGCGCACCACACCCCCTGGCTGCCCACCGCCGCCAGCCCATAACCAACCCCACGACGACCTGAACAGTCACAATGTTTTGTGGGTTCTGGAGTAGTCTCCCCGATCGCTTCACTTTGGCGGACATGTCCGGACATCCCCGGCCAGCACTGAAGATTCGGCTTGACAGAGCCGGACAGGGCCGGTCAGGAGCGGACAGTGTTTGCAGGGACTTCTCGCCCCGGATCCTGCCGATAGGGGGATTTTAGGGGGACGGGCCCGAGCAAATAGGGGGACCAGTAGGGGGACGAGCCGCGAAGCTCCCGGTGGCTGGCGCAATGGGCGTACCCCCCGGGCTCTCGAGCCTGGGAGACTTGTCAGGCTCCGCCGTGTGGTTTGATGGCGCGGTTGCGCATCATTTTCTCGACCCACCCCGCGCACGGGCATCTCAATCCGCTGCTGCCGGTGGCGCACGCGTGCGGGGACGCTGGCCATGACGTGCTGTTCGCGACGGCGCCGCGCTTCTGTGAGACGGTGCGCTCGCACGGGTTCGAGTGTCGGCCGGCGGGCCTCGACTACCTGTGGTCTGAGCCTCTGGTGAGCTTTCCCGAGATCGCGGATGCCCCGCGCGGCCCGGACCAGGTCCGCTGGCTGATCGAGCGCATCGCCTTTCCGCGCCTGCATCGCCCGATGGCTGAAAGCGTGCTCGAGATCGCGCAGGGTTTCCAGCCCGACCTGGTGGTTGCCGATTTCGCCGATTGGGGCGGGCCCCTCGCCGCCGATGTCGTGGACATCCCTTACGCGTACTGCTCTTGGGGTTATGAGGCCGACGTGGACTTCTCCTACACCGGAGATCTCTACGATGAGCTGCGTGCCGCGTTCGGGCTCGGGCCCGCTCCTGTCCGCGACTCTCACGGGGCTCGGTGGCTGCGCCTCTCACCGCTGCCCGAGCACTGGGTGAGCGAGCGGGCGCCCGCCAGCCCGACCACGCGTCGCTTTGCGATGGCGCTGTATGACGCCCCGGCGGGCACCGGGTTGCCGTCGTGGTTTGCCGAGCTCCCCGAGCGGCCGCTGATCTACGCGACGATCGGGACCGTGGTGTCGATCGCGCCGCTGATCGGATGGCTGATCGACGGGCTTTGCCCGCTCGACGCGGAGGTTGTTATCACGACCGGCGCGGGCTTTGACCCCGGCTCGCTCGGGCCGCTGCCCGCGAACGTCCACGTCGAGCGGTTCATCCCGCAGTCGCTGCTGCTCGAGCACTGTGATCTGGTCGTCTCGCACGCCGGCTTTGGAACGGTCCTCGGAGCCATGCAGCACGGGGTTCCGATGGTCCTCACGTGCCTCGCGGCCGATCACTGGTACAACGCCAAGCGCTGCGCCGAGCTCGGCCTCGCGCGTGTCGTCGGCCGCGACGCACAGAGCGCACAGGGGCTGTGCGACCTGGTCCGCGGTGCGCTCGCGGATGATGAGCTCCAGGCCGGCGCGGCGGCGATGAAGGCGGCGTTTGGCGAGCTTCCGGACGTGGGCGAGGCCGTTCCGCTCCTGGAGCGACTCGCTCGTGAGAAGGTCCCGATCGCGTAATCCGGGGGGAGCGCTGCGCCGTAGTGATGAGCCAGACGTGGTTCTCCCGGGTTTACGCGGTCGCGGGTTGGCTGGGGTGTCCGGGGCCGGGCCAGGGAGCCAGGCACAGAATGAGCTGGCACTCGCTGATGGCGCGCACCTCATGGCGCTCGCCGGGGGCGAAGTGGATCAGGCTCGGCGCGGATAAGGTCCGCTCGCTTGCGGCGGCGCTCACGAGCAGCTCGCCGCGCAGCACGAACACGAGCGCGTGCTCGTGCACTTGATGCTCCTGCAGAACCTCGCCTTGCGGCAGCAGCAGCGCGATGACGCGGTTGGCGTCGTCATCGGAGCGCAGGATCTGCGGGTGGTGCGCCGCGACACGCAGACGATCTAGCTCCCAGACCTGCACGCACCGGATTGTAGGCGCGCTCGGCAGTCGCTGATGGCTGGTGCGGTCACGGTGAAGGACACGACGACGGCGTTGCTGAGCGGGTCAGCGCCGTCTGACGTCATTGCACCGGCGCCCTGAAAGTCGGATGATTGGCGGGTGAGCTCGACCGCCACAGAGACGGTGTCGGTCCTGATGACCGATCTGGTGGGTTCGACCGCGATCGCCGATCGTGTCGGCCCGGAGGCCGCGGAGGATCTGCGGACAGAGCACTTCGGGCTGCTGCGTGGTGCGCTGCAGCGCACGGGCGGCCGGGAGGTCAAGAACCTCGGCGATGGGTTGATGGTGGTGTTCTCGAGCGCCGCCCAGTCGCTCCTGTGCGCGGCCCGGATGCAGCAGGCCGTCGAGGCGCGCAATCGCCGCTCAGAGGAGCAGCTCGGGGTGCGGGTCGGCGTGAGCCTCGGTGAGGCCGCGGCGCAGGACGGGGACTATTTCGGTGAGCCGGTCGTGGAAGCGGCGCGCCTGTGCGCTCACGCGACCGGCGGGCAGATCCTGGTCAACGATCTCGTTCATCGGCTCGCGGGCGCGCGTGACGGTCACAGTTTCCGCTCTCTCGGAGCCCTTGAGCTGAAGGGCATCTCCGAGCCGGTGGCGGCGTTCGAGCTTGTCTGGGAGCCGGCCACCCCGACAGGCATCGCGCTGCCCGAGCGGTTGCGTGAGCTGCCGGCGACCGGCTACGTCGGGCGCCTCGCCGAGCGCGAGCGGCTCAGAGCGCTTTGGGGCCAGGCGTGTGAGGGTTCGCTGCGCTTGGCGCTGATCGGCGGGGAGGCGGGTGTGGGTAAGACGCGGCTGTCCACGCACTTGGCGCTGGACGCGCACGGTCAGGGCGCGACCGTGTTGTACGGGCGTTGCGATGAGGATCTCGGCGTGCCCTATCAGCCGTGGGTGCAGGCGCTGGGGCACTTTGTGAAGGAGGCGCCTCAGTCGGTGCTCGATAGGCATGTCGAGCGCTTCGGCGGCGATTTGGCGCGTCTGGCGCCCGACCTCGGGGATCGTCTGTCTGAGCTGCCTGCCCCGCGCCAGAGCGACCCGGAGACCGAGCGTTATCTGCTGTATGCCGCGGTCGCGGGCCTGCTGGAGCAGGCGGGCGAGCGGGAGCCCGTCGTGCTGGTCCTGGACGATCTGCATTGGGCCGATTCACCGACGCTCTCGCTGCTTCGCCACGTCGTGGCGGCGGGCCTATCGATGCGGGTGCTGATCGTCGGGACCTACCGCGACACCGATCTCTCGCGCGAGCATCCGCTGGCGGCGCTGCTGGCAGACCTGCACCGCGAGCAGGGCGTCGATCGCCTGAAGCTCACGGGCCTACAGGCGGATGATGTGATGGCGTTGATGGAGGCCGTCGCCGGGCATGAGCTCGACGGGGACGGGCGTGCGCTCGCCGCGGAGATAGCCCGTGAGACCGCGGGTAACCCGTTCTTTGCGGGTGAGGTGTTGCGCCATTTGACGGAGTCCGGCGCGGTCGCGCAAGAGGACGGTGGGCGCTGGCGCCTGGTGGGGGATCTGGCCGACCTGGGCCTGCCCCAGAGCGTGCGCGAGGTCGTCGGCCGGCGTGTCGAGCGCCTGGGCTCAGACGCACGCGCGGCGCTGAGCGCCGCCGCGGTGATCGGCCGCGAATTCGATCTCGAGTTGCTGCTCGCGGTGCTGGGGCTCTCCGAGGATCGGCTGCTGGACCTGCTGGACGAGGCGGTCGTGGCGTCGCTGCTGCAGGAGGGCCCGGAGCGAGCGGAGCGCTTCGCGTTCACCCACGGGCTGGTCGAGCACACCTTGTATGAGGATCTCGGGCGTGCCCGTCGCGCCCGGCTGCACAAACGGGTCGCCGAAGCGCTCGAGGCGCAGTGCGGGGATGATCCGGGCGAGCGGCTGGGCGAGCTCGCCGGCCACTGGGCCGCGGCGGTGGTTAGCGCCGACAGCGCCAAGGCCATCCACTATGCGCGGCTGGCCGCGGAGCGCGCGCTTGAGCAACTCGCCCCGGATGAGGCGGCGCGCTGGTATCGCCAGGCCCTCGATCTCTACGACCAGGCGCCCGGCGGCGATCGCTCCGGGCGCTGCGAGCTTTTGATCGGTCTGGGGGAGGCCCAGCGCCAGGTCGGCAACCCTGAGCATCGCCAGACGCTGCTCGCTGCCGCCGAGCTCGCCCAGGAGCTCGGCGACGCAGACCGCCTCGGTCGCGCGGTGCTCGCAAATAACCGGGGATGGACCAGCCAAGTGGCTGCGGTGGACTCCGAGCGCGTAAAGACGCTCGAGGCCGCCGCGCAGGCCCTCCCGGACGGCGATCCGCGGCGGGCGCGGGTGCTTGCGCTGCTCGTGAGCGAGCTTCACTTCGCCGGCGAGCCGGCGCGCTGCCGGGCACTGGCGACGCAGGCGATCGAGATAGCCCGAGCCACAGGCGATCCGGCTGCGCTCGCGCACACGCTGGTCAACGCCACTGCTGCAGTCTGGGCTCCTGACACGCTGAAGGAGCGCGAGCGGCTGACCGACGAGCTCCTCGAGCTGGCGCAGCGCCTGGACAACCCGTCGTTGAGCTTCCGGGTGGCCGTCAGAAGCCTGGGCGTCGGCTTGGAGGCCGGGGATCGCTCGCGGGCCGAGTCCGGCCTTGCAGCGATGAGAACGCTGGCTGCCTCCGTGCCGGAGCCCTTCCTCGGATATCAACGGCTGGTGTGTGAGGCCGGCTTGGCTCTTGCTCAGGGCGAACTTCAGGCCTCTGAGCAGTGGGGGATCCAGGCGTTCGAGGCCAGCAGGGCATCCGGCCAGCCTGACGCTGTGCTGAACTTCGGCGTGGAACTGTTTTATGTTCGCTATTTCCAGGGCCGGCTCGGAGAGCTCGTGGAGGAGTCGCTGGCGCTCGCCGACCAGCAGGAAAACCGCTCGGGGTGGCGGGCGGGCGCGGCGCTCGCCCTGATCCAAGCCGGCCGCGCGGACGAGGCGGGCGAGCTGGCGCTCGCCGAGGACTTTCAGAGCGTGCCATTGGACCTGGTGTGGTCGACAGTCATGCTCTTCTGGGCCGATGCCTGCTCCCGCCTGTGCGCCCTCGAGTGCGCGGGGGAGCTGTATGAGCTCTTGGCGCCCTTCTCCGGCCAGTTCGTGGTCCCCGCTGGTCATGTGTTGGGATCGTTCCCCTGGGCTCTCGGCAGGCTGTCCGCGACGCTGGAGCGCTACGAGCAGGCCGAGGGCCACTTCATCGCCGCCGCCGAGATCGAGCAGCGCTTCGGCGCGCCGCTGCTGCTCGCCCGCACTCAAGCCGCATGGGCCAGTGCGCTGATCGCCCGTGGCCGGCCCGAGGACCGCGACCGCGCTCAGCACATGCTCGAGCAGGCCGAGGAGGTCGCCGAACGCCTGGGCGCGGGAGGGATCACGCGGGAAGTCGCGGATTGCCGCGCCGCCCTCGCGGCGATCGGCGGGTGACTGTTGAAGGTGTTGAAGGCCGGGATGGGGGGTGGCCAATGACTGTCGAGGTTTTCAGGGCGCAGACCGAAGGGGACCGCGAGGAGCTGTTCCGGTTTCGCTACGGCGTGTACGTGCAGGAGATGGGCCGCTTCCACCGGACCGCGGATCACCGCGGTCGTCGACTGGTCGAGCCCGAGGACGCCCACAGCATTCTCTATGGCGCCCGTGAGGACGGACAGGTGGTGGGAACCTCGCGCCTGACCCTGGGGGCCGACGGCTTCTCGCCTCGTCAGATCGACCAGTACAGCCTGGGCCCATTCATGTCTGAGGTTCCGCCCCGGCTGATGGCCGTCGGCGAGCGGCTGATGGTCGCGCCGCATCTGCGGGGCGGGGCGGTCGCCTCGAAGCTGCGCGAGCTCGCGCGCGAGGACGTCGAAGCCGGTGGCGTGCGGCTCGTCTTCGGTGTCTGCGAGCCGCATCTTTTGTCCACGAACCTCTCGGCTGGAGGCCGAACGTACGCCGAGCGCAACATCAACAGCGAGGAGGCGGGTTATTTCATCCCGCTGATGTTTCTCGCCGGGGACATGGACGGCTTGGCCGCGGCGATCGGCAGCCTGGACGGGGATGGCCGTCTCTGCCTGCCGCGATCGATCGAGGCTGCCCTGGCCCGAGGCGACGCCGTCCGCTCCGCTGCTGTCATGGCCCCCGGGGATTACTGGGCGTACGTGCAGGGCGCCCTCGAACGCCTCGAGGAAGAGGAGCTCCATGCCTTTGCCGGTCTGGACCCGGCGGAGAGGAGGGAGTGCATCGCTCGCAGCAACATCATCGAGTGCGCCCCCGGCGATCGAGTGCTCAAGGAGGGCGGCTCTTCCCAGAACCTCTTTCTGGTCCTCGAGGGACTCTCGAGGTTCGCCACCAGGGCAGGCTCGTGAATGTCCTCGGGCCGGGTGACGTGTTCGGGGAGATGGCGTTCCTGCTGGAGCTGCCCCGCCAGTCCGACGTCTATGCTGCCACGCCCGGCGTGAGGATCCTGTCGCTCTCCGATGGGACGCTGCACAGGCTGATGGCCGAGGAGCCGGTCTTGGCGGCCAAGCTGCTGTTCAACATCTCCCGGATGCTGTGCGGGCGGCTGATCAAGGCCAACGCCGACAGTCTGAGGCACGTGATTGCGCCGGTCTGGCGAAAGTCGGATGATTGGCGGGTGAGCTCCACTGCCACGGAGATGGTCGCGGTCCTGATGACCGATTTGGTGGGTTCGACCGCGATCGCCGACCGCGTCGGCCCCGGGGCCGCGGAGGAGCTGCGCACAGAGCACTTCGGGCTGCTGCGCGCGGCGCTTGAGCGCACCGGTGGACGGGAGGTGAAGAATCTCGGGGATGGGCTGATGGTGGTGTTCTCCAGCGCTTCGGAGTCGTTGTCGTGCGCGGCCCGGATGCAGCAGGCCGTCGAGGCGCGCAACCGCCGCTCGCAGGAGTGGCTGGAGGTGCGGATCGGTCTGAGCCTCGGTGAGGCCACGGTGCAGGACGGCGACTATTTCGGCGAGCCGGTCGTCGAGGCCGCGAGGCTGTGCGCTCGCGCGGCGGGCGGGCAGATCGTGGTCAACGCATTGGTGCGCCAGCTCGCGGGCTCACGCGACGGTCACAGCTTCAAGTCGCTCGGTGGCCTTGAGCTAAGGGGATCTCGGAGCCGGTTCAGGCGTTCGAGCTTCAGTGGGAGCCGGCACCGGTGAGCGGGATCGCGTTGCCCGAGCGGCTGCGTGAGCTGCCCGCGACGGGCTACGTCGGGCGCCTGGCAGAGCGCGAGCGACTCGACGGGCTCTGGGGGCAGGCGCGCGAGGGTTCGCTGCGGCTGGCTCTGATCAGCGGCGAGGCGGGTGTCGGCAAGACGAGGCTGTCCACGCATCTGGCGCTGCAGGCGCACGGGGAGGGCGCGACTGTGCTGTATGGGCGCTGTGATGAGGATCTCGGCGTGCCTTACCAGCCGTGGGTGCAGGCGCTCGGATACCTCGTCAAAGAGATCCCCCAGACGGTCCTCGACGCGCATGTCGAGCGCTTTGGCGGGGAACTCGCGAGGCTTGTGCCTGCGCTGCGCGATCGCGTGCCCGATCTGCCCGCTGCTCGCGAGAGCGACCCTGAGACAGAGCGCTATCTGATGTATGCGGCCGTCGCTGGTCTGCTTGAGGGGGCGGGTGAGCAGGAGCCGCTCGTGCTGATCCTCGATGATCTTCAGTGGGCCGACGCGCCGACGCTGTCGCTGCTTCGCCATGTGGTATCAGCGGGCTCCTCGATTCCGGCGATGGTCGTGGGCACCTACCGTGACTCCGACCTCTCGCGCGATCATCCCCTGGCAGCGCTGCTGGCCGACCTGCACCGCGAGCAGGGCGTGGAGCGAATCAAGCTCACGGGTCTTTGACAGATGATCTGGTGGCGCTGATGGAGGCCGCTGCCGGGCACGAGATGGACGAGGACGGGCGTGCGCTCGCGCGGGAGATCACGCGCGAGACGGCGGGCAACCCTTTCTTCGCGGGTGAGGTGCTGCGCCATTTGACGGAGTCCGGCGCGATCGTGCAAGAGGAGGGCGGGCGCTGGCGCCTGATTGGGAACCTGGCCGAGCTGGGCCTGCCGCAGAGCGTGCGCGAGGTGATCGGGCGGCGTGTGGAACGCCTCGGCCCCGACGCACGCACGGCGCTGAGCGCCGCCGCGGTCATCGGTCGCGACTTCGACCTCGACTTGCTCTTGGCGGTGGTCGAGTCGCCCGAGACGCGGCTGCTCGATCTGCTCGAGCAGGCGGTCGCGGCCTCGCTGCTGCAGGAGAGCAGCAGAGCGAGCCGGGCGCTTCACGTTCACTCACGCGCTGGTCGAGCACACCCTCTATGAGGACCTCGGGGCACCCGTCGCGCGCGGCTTCACCGGCAGGTGGCGGAAGCGCTGGAGGAGCAGTGCGGGGACGAGCCCGGCGAGCGGCTGGGTGAGCTGGCCGGCCACTGGGCCGCGGCGGTCGTCAGCGCCGACACCGCCAAGGCGATCCACTACGCCCGGCGAGCCGCCGAGCGTGCGCTGGCACAGCTCGCGCCGGACGAGGCCGAGCGCTGGTATCGCCAGGCGCTCGCGCTCCACGACCAGGCGCCCGGCGGCGATCGCTCGAGCGCTGCGATCTGTTGATCGGTCTGGGGAGGCCCAGCGCTATGCCGAGAACCCGGAGTCTCGCCAGACGCTGCTCGACGCGGCTCAGCTCGCCCGGACGCTCGACGACGTCGACCGGCTCGCCCGCGCCGTGCTGGCCAACACGCGAGGATTGACCAGCCGCTTGGGCGAGGTGGATAGCGAGCGGGTGCAAGCGCAAGAAGCCGCTGCGTTTGCCCTCCCGGATGGTGATCCGCGGCGCGCGCAGGTCCTTGCGCTGCTGGCCTCAGAGCTGCACTACGCCGGGGAGCCCTCCCGGTGCCGGCAGCTGGCCGCCGAGGCGATCGAGCTAGCCCGGGCCGCGGGCGATGAGGCCGCACTGGCCCATACGCTCGCTTATGTCAGCTGGGCGATCACGGCGCCGGACACCCTCGCGCAGCGCCGGCTGCTGGTCGGCGAGCTGTTCGACCTCACCCAGCGCCTGGACGACCCACGGCTGAGCCTCTTCGCGGCCACCTGGCGTTTTGCCACAGGCCTCGAGTCCGGGGATCGCTCGCAGATCGAGTCCAGCCTGCTGAGGATGCGCCCTGACCGCGTCGGTGCCCCAGCTGGCCACCGGCTGGGGTTTGCTGATAAACGAGGCGAGCTGGAGCCTTGTGCAGGGCGACATCGAGGCGTCTGAGCGGTGGGCGATCAAGGCGGCCAAGGCCGGTGCGGCGGCCGGCGAACCAGATGCCGCGATGGTCTTCGGCGTGCAGCTGTTCACGTTGCGCTACTTTCAGGGCAGGTTCGGGGAGCTGGTCGACCAGGTGATGCAGTCCGCCGGCGAAGAGGAAAGTGTCGCGGGGTACCGCGCGGGCGTGGCGCTCGCACTGCTCGAAAGCGGTCGCGACGACGAGGCGCGTGAGCTGGCGCTCGCCGAGGATCTGCAGAGCATTCCGTTGGACCAGGCGTGGTCCTCGGCGATGATCGTCTGGGCGATGGTGTGCTCCCGTCTTGCGATCGTTGATCGCGCGGGCGAGCTCTACGAGCTGCTGGCGCCCTTCTCCGACCAGCTCGCCGGCACCCCTCCTTCGATGTACGGATCGATCGCCTGGGCGCTCGGCACGCTCGCGGCAATCCAGGAGCGTTACGAGCAGGCCGAGGGCCACTTCGCCACCGCCGCCGAGATCGAGGAGCGGCTCGGCGCGCCGCTGTTCCTCGCCCGCACCCACGCCAGCTGGGCTCGCGCGCTGATCGCCCGCGGCCGCCCCGAGGACCGCGACCGCGCGCAGACGATGCTCGAGCAGGCCGAGGAGACCGCCGCACACCTGGGAGCGCACCAGATCACGCGAGAAGTCGAGGAGTGCCGCGCCGCGCTGAAGCGATTGATCCCGGCGAGCTGAACCACGGCACTCACTCAAAAGGGCGGTGTGGGCTCCGCGGCTCACCCGGGCCGCTGGATCGTGCCGGCCGCGCGAATCAAAGCTACATGGACCGGATGGACGACGCTAACCACTGTGGCCGAGGTCGGCCGGCGCGGGACTGTCGTGTGGGGTTGTCGCGGTCGCCGCGAGGATCGTCTGGGCTACCAGTTGGTCTCGCGCAGCGCCGAGCGCCGCACGCGCGTCGAACGGGCGAGCGCGCCCAGCAGCGGGCGCGAGCGCCGCGCGGCGCGCACCGTCGCACGCAGATCGGCGGTCGCGCGGCGATGGTCCTCCGAGCCGGCCTGCCAAGTGCCCGACGGTGAGATGGCGCAGACCGTCCGCGCACGGCCCAGACGGGCCAGCTCGAGCGCCACCCGGCCACCCAGCGAGTTGCCGGCGAGGTGGGCCTGGCCGAGCCCGAGCTCGTCGAGCAGTCGCTGCGCGTCGGCGACGATGTGCGCAAGACGCACCGGGCGCACCCCCGCGGGCGGCCCGCCACGATGCCCCAGCATGGTCGGGCGATAACGTCATAGTCGTCGGCCAAGAGAGGCACGACATGGCCCCACATGCGCTCGCTGCCCAGGATCCCATGCAGCAGGACGAGCGGCTCCCCCGACCCTTGACGCAACACCCCGCGATCATAACGCCGCGACAGCCCTGCTTCATCACGGGGAAGCGGGCATCGGCCTCCTCTCCCGTCCGGCGCAACGCGGGAGCGCAGGCGGGTGAAGTGCGCGTGGTCGTAGCAGCCGAGTTGGAGTGCGAGATCGGTCCGCGCCAACTGCCTCTGGTTATCTACGAGGACCGGCTGGACGGCCGCACTCCCGGCCCGCGGGCCGCTCGCAAGCGTCCGTCACGCTGCGCGCGGCGGAGTCGGAGCCGGAGCCGCCGTTTCTGATGCCGTCGCGACACCGGCCGCGTCGAGCACCCCGGCGGCGTGCTCCAAAGCAAGCCGTCCGACCGCCTCCAACACCGCACCTCGGCGCTCCAGCTGTCCGACCTCGGGCCCGCCGCGTCGCAGGCGCAGCCCATACACGAAAGGCCGATGTGAGATTGGCTCGCTCGTCGCGGTCGCGATCTCACGCACGAGATCCTCATAGTCTGAGACGCGACGATGGTGCAGGTCCACGAGCGCCGGGTTGAGCCTTCGCAGCCGGCGTTCGATGATCCGGTTGGCAAGTTGCGGCGGCGGCGTGCGCGCGACGCCGAGCGGTCGCGTCATCAACACCAGAACATGAGTCGCACCCAGTCGCACCGCCACCCGGTGCGCGATCGGTTCGGCGAGCCCACCATCAAGCCACCGCCGACCGCGGAAGGGGACTGGCCCACCACCAACCCAGGGCATGCGGCTCGATGCCAGCAGGGCGCACCGCAGATCCTCCTCCGAGTCCAGGTCCGTGAGGTCGCGCGCCATCGCTGAATCGACGTTGACCGCGATGCAGTGCAGAGGGATGTTGCTTGCCACCGTCCGCGAATGGCGCGCAGCATCGAGCCGCTCGTCTACGTGGTCGAGCGTGAAGGCGACGTCGATCGCGGGGCGCCCGATGAGCAGCCGGTACGGGTTGATGAAACGGCGCGTCGCGAACGCGCCGTGATAGGCCGCCATGCAACTCTCGACGACGCCGGCCAGGAACCCCGCCGCGTTGAGCGCCCCAGCGGAGGTACCGACGACGAGATCGAAGCAGTCGAGCAGTCTCCGGCGCTCGAGCGCGCTCGCCATGCCCGCCGAGACGACGCCGCGCATCCCGCCTCCCTCGAGCACGAGCGCGAGTCGCTGAGGATCCGTGCGGGCTCCAGGCCGCGTGCCATCTGTTGCGCGCTGACCGAGGAGCGCCAGCACGGGGTGCGGCTGCGACACTTCCCAGACGATACGCGAGATATGAACGTCGTAGCAGCCCTTACGCTGTTTGGCCTGAACGTCCCGCGCCAATCGCGGTCAGTGAGTGTCGGGCGGGGCGGAGCCGGCGTAGACCACGAGGACAACGACCTGATCGTCAGGCCCGCGCTTATAGCGCACACGCGCACCGCCGTTGACCTCGTACTCCCAGAAGCCCCTGAGCTTGCCCTTCAGCTGGTGGTGGCGATTGGTCTGCATCGGCGGGAAGGGATTGTCCGCGAGCTCGATGTAGCAGCGGCGCATCGGCCCAGGCCGGTTCTGGCACAGCTTGTTCCAGTCGCGATAGACGGTGCAGAAGACTTTGTGGCGCCCGGCATAGCGTCCCTTGGGCGCCTGGACCTCTCGGGTCACGCCTCGGCCGCCCGGACCTGCCTCTCCGAGGGAGGATGGACCTCCACGATCCCGTCCAGATCGACCGGCTCTAGCAGCGCCAGCATCGCGTCCGGCGCTCCGTAGAGGCCGGCGGTTGACTCCCACGCGCGCAGGTTGCCCTCGACCTGCTCCAATGTGCCCCGCTGAGCGGCGTCGAACGTGTGCGCCACGAGCTCGCGGGCGAACTCCCCGACCTCCTCGTTGCCGAACGCGGCGAGCCACGGGTATCCGGTCTGCATCGCCCACTCAGACGGTGGCGTGTCGCGATGCTCGTTGTAGATCGCCAGGAAGCGAGCCGTCTCCGCGACCTGCGCCTGCAACCGTCGCTGGAACTCCGCGACGCCCTTGGTCTGGATGACCAGCAGCTCGCCGTCGGAGTCGAGCACCTCTTGGGGGGAGTCCTTCGCCCGGTCGAGCAGCGTCCGGTAGTCGCGCTGAACCTCCGTCGGACCCCACGGCGCATCGACGCCACGGCCCGACGCACGGCCCCGCGTCGCTGGCTCAGACATCTGCTTTCTAGTGCTTGCACGAGCCATCCTGATATCCTTTCTACATAAGTTTCTATGTAGAGTTTACCAGCCATGAGGTCGGCGGCGACGGTGATCTCGCACGGCAAGCACGACCTGCGCGATCTGCCATGCAGTCGTCGCCGGTGCTCAGTCCGCCGCTGAGGATGCAGTGGTGAGATTGACTGCGATGAGCGTGAAGCATCCGTGGCGATGTCCGAGCGGCGGTGCGCTCTGGAGCCGGCGATCAGATGCCGGGCGGCTGCACGGCAGACGCTGGCTCGAGGGTTGCTATGCGGTAGAAGTCCGGAATGTTGTGCGCACCGGCGACCCCGAGGCGTAGGGCGGCGTCGGTCGTGGACTCGTCGTGGCGCAGGGTCAGTTTGCGTTGCGCGAAGAACGCGTGTGCCTTGCCGGGGTCGAGGCCGGTCTGAAATGGCTCGCCGACATCGCTGACGGCGGTGGACCAGGCTTGAGGGTATGAGTCGGGAGCGTCGAGTGCGCGTTGATCGACATACGTGAGCAGGATGCGACTCCCCGCCGCGCATAGCGCCACCAGCGCGGTGAGCGTTGCGTCGATCGCCTCGGGGGTGAGGTAGCTGAAGACGCCCTCCCACAGGACACAGCTGCGCTGCTCGCGGTCGAATCCGGCGTCTGTCAGTGCGGACGGCAAGGTGTCACGCTCGAAATCTAGCGGCACGTAGCGAATGCGCTGCGGGGGCGCGCCCAGCACCGCGCGCTTGCGTGCCTGCGTGGCCGGGTGGTCGACCTCGAAGACGGTGGCACCGGCGAGGTGGGAGAGTCTTGTTGCCCGCGTGTCATAGCCTGCTCCCAGCAGCACCAACTGCGTGCACCCGGATTCGACGGCGTTCACCACGAAGTCGTCGATCACCCGTGTGCGCACTACCCCGGACAGGCGCGGGCCGGGCCAGCGACGGTCGATGAACGCGACGATCGAAGCTCGCAATGCCGGCAGCTTCGCGGCGCTCGCCACCGCACGCAGTGACGGGCGCAGAAAGCGCTTTGCATCGGGGTCTGCGAACAGGCGTCGATCGGCTGGCAGAGTCGTCTCCAGCGCACGGAACAGGGCCATGTACTCAGCGGTCCGTGACGGTGCTGCGTTCATCGCGCCACCGCCAAGCCGGCGAACAGCGAGAGGGCCTCCTCGAACTCCTGCTCCACGTCCACGCCCGCAAAGCGCCCGGCCACCTCGGAGAGAGCAAAGCCCATGATCACGGTGCTCAGCAGCCGCTCGCGTCGCGCCGCCGCCTCGGGATCGAGCCCGCCGTCGCGCAGAGCCCGGAGTGCGATTTCACGTGGGCGAGTCGCCTGCGCACCCACTGCGCGCCGGCGCAGAAGCAGGCCGAACAGTCCGGGATGACGGTGGGCGAGCGCCCGCAGCTCAGCCGCCAGCACGCGCAGGCGCTGTTCCCAGCCAAGCGCGTCATCGGGCAGCCGCAATTGTCCGAGTAGCCGTTCGATGAGGCCGTCTAAGAGGTCCTCCTTGTTGGTCACGTGGCGATATAGAGCCATCGGCGAGACGTCGAGCTCACGCGCGAGCTGGCGCATCGAGAGCCGCTCGAGCCCGTCGCGCTCAGCGACCGCCAGCGCGGCATCGAGCAGCCGATCGCGGGTGAGCGGAGGCGATGTGTACGGTGTACGCATAGGCGCAGAGTAGCACGCAAACGGCCATCTGTGTACGCCGTATACATGAGGGCTGTCGATTACTTGCCCGGTCAGATGATCGTGTCAGCTCTGCATAGGTTCGATGAGGTCGTGGATCAGCGGCAGGGCTGGATCGAGATGCTCGACTGCCAGTGCTACCGTCGCCGTGAGGTGCTCAGGGGCGAGTGCAGGCCCCGGGCCAAGAAGGGCAAGAGATGCACTACCAGGGTAAAGCGGCGCGCTCTGACGCTCTCAGGGTTGGCGGGATCGAACGCGTTCAAACTCAGGCTTGCCGGCCTGCGCAAGGGCTCCTACACGGCCACGATCATCGCCGAGAACGCCAACGGCACCTCAAAATCGGTGAGCCTGTCGTTCACCATCACTCGCAAGTGAGCGCCTGACAGGCGGCCGCGTGCTCGTCTTTCGACCTTGTCGTGCCCGAGCTCACCCCCGCCCCCCCGGGCACCCCACCGTCTTTGCCGCCTGCGCCTGCGTCCCGTCGAGGAAGCTGAACGTCGCCGAGAAGCGGAAGCCCCCCCGCGGGCAGCTGCGGGGCAGCCCGATGCTCTCCGGGCGATAGGCCACGGTCTTGCCGTGACGGCGTTCGTAGTAGGTGAGGTTCCCGCCGAGCGTGAGATGCATGCGCACGAGAGAGACATAAGGAGCTTCGGGAAGGCTCGGGATCGGTGGCACCGCGATCTGCAGGCGTCCGGGCAGCAGCTGCGTGGAGAGGACTACCCGGGCGGCGACCGGGGATTCGCCGGTGGCGCTGATCTCCAGATGAAAGTACCCTTCCGGCGAGGGTCCGGCGAGCAGGGCGACGTGGGCCGTCTCGCGGACGATTTCGGGACCGATCGGTATCTCGACGAGCGCGCTGCCCGAGCCCATGCGCGAGTCCGGCGGGCAGACCGACGGTCCGTGGGCTTCGAGCTCGGCCACAGGACACGAAGCCACGCCGAGGCCGCTCGTGGCGATCCCGAGGTTCGCGGGGTAGCGGACGTCGACGCCGGTCAGCAGGGCCGGAGTCTGCATGCCTGAGGCGATCTGGAAGCCGAGGGAGAGCGTTGTGGCGCCGCCCAGCCGCTCCGGCGCGAAGGCCACGCTCATCGTGGCCTTCGCCGCTCCCTGCGCCACACCGGGCAGGCAGGCGCAGAGCGCGAGCACGAGCGCGACGGTGAGGGCGTGTGCTCTGGACATTGAGTCCCGGACCTGGACCGGGTCAGTAGGGGAGCTTGCCGATCGTCTGCACGACCAGCCCATAACCGCGGCGATCGAAGACCCCGAACAGTTCGCCGCTCCCGTGGATGTGCGCGTACAGGCCGCTGCCGCCGGTGACCTGAAACGCGCCGCGGAAGCTCGGGTGGGGGCTGGTCGGGTTGCTCAGCCTGGCGTTGGCCCGGCCGCTGATCGATCCGCTGTGGCCGTAGATCTCAAAGCGCGCCGACACCGCCGGGTTGCCGTTGTATATGAAGTGCACCCGCACCTTGCCGGGGACTGTCCCCGTCGCGGGCCCTTCGTCGATCAGTTCCGAGCCGAAGCTCGTGACGAAGCGCAGATGGCCTTCGTCGCGGACGTTCAGCACGCGCGTCGCTGTGGCGCTGCCCGTCCCCGCCGCGAGCGCCGCGAGCGCCGCGAGCGCCATGAGCGCGGCGGTGCGCGCGAGCCCCGCCGTGCGCCGGACCGGCTTGTCGAATCTCATTGCGCCCTCTCCTCGTTGCGCCCGCTCCTCATTGCGCCCTCTCCTCATTGCGCCCTCTCCTCATTGCGCCCTCTCCCGCATACGTGGTCTTCCCATGGATGATGCTACCCCTTCGCCACGCGTCGATCGCCGGTTGTCCGCGCGCGCCCGCTTGGCCAGTCGCCAGGCGCGCATGACCCACAGCGTGGGGTGGATCAGGGGCGCGAGCTGGCGCTGCAGGCGCAGGGTGATCGAGCGGGCCGGCTCCTCGCGGGCGCCCGGGGCGGAGGTGTAGTAGGCGACGGCTCCGACGAGGGTCATCGCATGGTGCGGGCCGCCGCGCAGCGCGCGCGCCTGCTTCCCCGCGCGCTCGGCCGCGCCGGCGAGCACCCGGGGGAGCTCCTCGCGGTCCTCGTAGAAGCCGATGTAGCCGAGCTCCCTCCGCCGCAGCTCGCCGGCCCGCATGTCCTGTTCGTGGTCCACGAGGCCGTCTAGCAGGGTGAGCAAAACGCAGGTGGACAGGTAGGCGGACTCGATCTCGACCGCCTCCTCAGGGGTCGTGCGGGGGTCGGCCGCGGCGGCGATCAAGGCGTGCGCCGCGAGCACCGAGGACGCAGCGCCGGCGAGCAGCTCTCGCCAGGCAAGGCCAGTGCCGTCGGTCTCGTCGCGGGCCCACTCCTGCACCTGCGCGGTTCCGAGCGTGGAAGCGGCGTGCATGCGGGTCTGCGCCTGCGCGCCGCGCGCCGCGCTCGCTTGTGCGACCTGAGCGATCGCGCCGGCCGCCGGCAGCCGCGCGAGCGCGAGCCTGACGGCGCCCGACAGCGCCTGCAGGTAGCCGCCGTCCCGCGCACTCTGCGGCTGCTGTTCGTCATCCTCGCCGGGCTCCGATGCTCGCCCGGCGTCCCCGTTCCCCGGGACCGGGTCGAGCGCGAACGCATCGGTGTATGCCGCAAACAGCCGCGCGCCCTCGCGCAGCGGATCAGCGCAGGGGCGCTCGGTGAGCCCGTCGAGGTAGTCGAACAGCAGCTCCAGCGCGACGATCGCCTCGGTCGCGTCGCGCCGGTGCGCCCGTGGGGCGAGCGTCGCGAGCATCGCGGCGGCCTCCGCGTGAAAGCCCTCCTCGCGCAGCTTGCCCAGCGCGAGCGCGCGCAGCTCGGGGTCCTCGATCGCTTGCGCGCGCAGCTCCCAGCGGCGCAGCTGCGTTCGCACGACCGGCGCGACGGTGCTCCAGTAGCGGACGTTGGCCAGCACGAGCGCCAGTCCCGCGCGGACCACGAGGCGCCGGTCGCCGAGAATGGGCGCGCCCGGCCGACCTTCTCGTGACGATCCGTCCCGAGCCCCGGTCGGAGATCCGCGCCGGCGCTCGGCTCGGGCGTGCGCTGTGCGAGCCGGGCTTCCAGAGGCAGCCACTAGTCGCCCTCCAGCGCCAGCCCGGGCGACACGCGCGAGGCCAGCCAGCCGGGGATCGCCATGATCGAAAGGGAGGCCGCGAGCACGAGCACGAAGACCTCGAGCGCCCGCCCGCCGCTGAGCGCGCTCGCCAGGGGGAAGCCCGTGACCTGGCGCAGGAAGCCGTCGATCACGACCTGACCGTAAACGCCGGCGAGCGCTCCGGTCAAGCAGCCGGCCCCGAGCATCAGCCCGGCTTCCAGCGCCAGCACGCGTCGCAGGCGCCCGGGCCTCGCGCCCGCCAGGCGCAGCCCCGACAGCCACTCCCGTCGTTGCCATAGGCTCGAGGCCAGGGCCGCGGCCATCGCCGCGATCGCGGCGGCCAGCAAGAGCGTCGATATCTCCCGCAGCTGCCCGAGCCCTTCGCTGGTCAGCCCTTCGATGCTCGCCTGGCGCGTCGCGGCGGTGGCGACTTCCAGGCCGCTTTCCGGCTCGAGGGCGCGCGCGATCTGAGCGCGCGCCGCCGTGGGGTTGGCGCCGGGACGCAGATCGACGCCGAGCGCGGTGGGCGCGCCGCTCGCCCACAGGCGGGTGTAGTCGGCGGCGCTCATGAACACCACACCCGGGGGCCAGGCGAGGTTGGTGCTCGTCGCGGCGATCCTGAACCTCACGTTCCCGCTGGGGGTCGGCAGGCTCAGGACGCCCCCGACGCCGACGTGGTGTTCTTCGGCGATCTGCTGAGAGACGACGATCCAGCCATATCCCGCCTTCCCACCCCCCACCCTACGCTCTGCTTCGGAGGGGGAAGTATAGGCCGCGCTTGAGATGGAACTCCCGCCCCCGCCTTCACCGAGCCGCCCAACAGCCTCGCTCGCGCTGCCCCGCAAGATCTCGCTGGCCAGCACCCGCCGGCTCGCCGCCGGTGGGCGCGCGATGATCCATACACGCCGGTCGCCGAGCGCCAGGAAGCCGCCGTGAAACGCTTGCACGCTCGCCACGGCCGGGATTCGCGCAATGCGCGCCGCGTCCTTCCTCGCCGTCGCGGGGGCGATTTCGTTGACCGCCTGGTTGTCGCCGGGGTTGGTGACCCAGATGTCCGCGCCGGCGACGTAGCTGGATGCGAAGGAGTCGATGCCGCGCAGCAGGTTCTCGCGCGAGCCGCCCAGCGCGACGCTGCCGAACAGCGCCACGGCGCCGGTCGCGGCGAGCGCGAGCGAGCGCAGCGTGGTCGTGCGCAGCGAGGCGAGCGCCACGGGCAGCGCGATGAGCCGCTGCCGGCGCTCGCTCAGCGCGCGCATCAGCGCCAGCACGCCGGCGAGCACGAGCGGTACCGCGAGCACGGTCCCGAGCGCGAGCAGCGCCGTCGCGGCGATCGCGGCCGAGGGATCCAGCGCATACAGCAGGGTGGCGCCCGCGAGCAGGCTCACGCTGGTCGCGAACAGCTGCCGCCGTGTCGAGCGCCCCAGGGCGTCGCCCGCCACTCCCTCGTGCTGATAGACGGCGTCGCGCGGGCGCGAGCCGCGCAGATCGAGCAGCACGATCCCCGAAGCCAGGCAGGTGGCCAGCACGCCGCCACAGAAGGCCAGCAGCACCGCGCGCGCGCCGACGACGGTCTCGAGCCGAGCGTGAACGCCTCGGCGAGATAGGCCGAGGACTCGTGGAAGACCCCCACCGACAACGCGTACCCGCCGGCCAGCCCGACCAGCGAGGCACAGGCGCCCAGGCACAACGCCTGGAACAGGACCATCTGCACGATCCCCGCGCGCCTGGACCCCGCCAGGCGCAACTCGGCGATCGCCTGGCGGCGCTCGGGCACGGTCAAGAGCATCGCGTTGAACGCGAACAGAAAGCCGAGCAGCGCGCCGATCGCCGCGAACAGCCCGCTCGCCAGGCGGCTCGGCCCGAGGGCCTCTGAAAGCAGCGTCACGTCCTGGTCGGCGGGCGCGACCTGTAACCGTCCCGCCGCCAGCCTCTGGAGCTCTGCACGCACCATCCCTTCCGCGCCGGGCTGGGACTGCACGAAGATGCGCGTCACCCGTCCGGGGAGGCCTGTGAGCTGCTGCATGCGCCTGAGCGGCATCACCGCCACCAGCGCGCGCGAGAGCGCGCCAACGGCTTCCGGCCCGAGCACGGCCGACACCCGCAGCCTGGTGCTCAAACCGCGCATCGCAAGCGTCACGTAGCGCGCCCCGCCCGAGCCGCCGGCGGTCGCGACCCCGCGCCCGGGAGTCCCGGGGAGGCGGGCGGGGATTCCGAGGGCCCGCGCGCTCGCGGCGCTGAGGCCGATCGTGCCCGGTCGCAGCGCCGCGAGCGGAAGCGTTTCGCCGAGGCCGTCGAGCACCGCGAGGCTCGTGTCGGTGCCCGCCAGGTCGATCGTTATGTGGCGGCCGCTCAGGGTGCGCACGGTCGCTGTCTGCTCCAAAAGCGGCGCGGTCTGCTTGACGCCCTCGAGGTGCGCCACGCGCGCGAGCACGCGTTCGTCAAAGCCCTCGCCGCCGCGTGCGCGCAGCTGCAGGGTCGCCGGGCCGGTGACGGCGCGCACGACTTCGGCGCTGGAGCCCGCGATGCTCGACTCCGCGACGGTGGAGGCGAGCACGAGCGCCACGGCGATCGCGATCCCCAGGCCCGCGAAGCACTCCTGGACGGCGTGCACGCGCAGGCGGCGGCGGTAGAGGTAGAGCAGCGTGTAGGGGCGCATCAGCGTGCGCGTGCGCAGCGGCTTGACCCGCGCCGTCACCGGGCGCCCCGCCGGCGGGCGCGGCGGCGCCTCAGAGGACGGCATCGGCGCCCACCTCCCCGACCTCCCGGACCTCCCTGTGCAGCGCGCCGTCGCGCAGCGTGAAGCTGTGATCGGCGAGCTGGGCCGCCTCGGTGTCGTGCGTGACGAGCAGCACGCCGGCCCCGCGCTCGTGCGCGACCGCCGAGAGCAGCTCGACGATCTCGCGGCTGCGGGCGCTGTCGAGGTTGCCGGTCGGCTCGTCGGCGAGGATCAGCGGCGGATCGCCCGAGAGGGCGCGCGCGATCGCCACGCGCTGGCACTCCCCGCCGGAGAGCTGCTCGGGGGTGCGGCTCTCGCGCCCGGAGAGCCCCAGACGTCCGAGCCAGTCCAGCGCCTGAGTGCGGGCCTCGCGCCGGCTGACGCCGCCGAGCAGCAGCTTGATCGACGCGTTCTCCAGGGCCGAGACGCGAGGCATCAGGCGCGGCTCTGATACACGAAGCCGACGTCGCGCAGCAGATAGTCGGAGGCCTGCAACTCCGAGAACGCAGCGAGGTCGGCTCCCTGAAAGCGAATCGTGCCTCCATCGGCCTTCAAGAGCGTGGCGGCGAGCTTCAGGAGCGTGGTCTTGCCCGACCCGCTCGGCCCGTGCAGGGCGACCATCTCCCCGGCGGCCACGGTCAGGCTCACGCCGTCCACGGCGCGGACCTCCTCCTCGCCGCCCAGGTAGTGCTTGACCACTCGCTCGAGCTCGAGCATGGACCCCCCGGCGCTCACCTGCCGCCGGTCCTCTCCCCGTTTACCCTTCTCCCTCTCATCAGGCACAGCGTAACCGAAAGGGCCGCGCTATTGCACCGTATGTACTACACCTGATGCAATGTTATATGTAGTGCAATAGGGACATCAAAGCGCCAGCTGGGGGAGGACCAAATCAGCTGTACTTGATGACGAGCTCGAGCTGCTCGACGGGGACTGTGAGGAAGTCGAGGGCTTCTCCGCGGCCGCCCGAGATCTCGACCATCTTGTGGTCGCCGTAGTCACTGACGACTGTGCCCTCGGTACCGGCGGGCCACTGGCCGAACCCCCTGTCCTCGCTGGGGTTTCTGGTCAAGACCTCGTCCTTGTCAACCGGCCGGCGCAGAGCGACGACGTCGTGTTCGCCGATTGCCTGCTTGACGGTTGCCATGGTTCCTCCAGTCTAAGGCTTCGGGTAGGCGCTTACAAGGCGGGGCGGCGTGTTCGCGTCGGTGATCTCCCACACGGTACGGACCGTGAGGACGCGATCGCGCTTCTCGCGAAGTCCACGAATGGGCATATCGAGGACGCAGTTGACGCCGTAGGAAGCGTTGTCGCTGACGGAGCTGATGGGCGTGATCTGGGCGCCGTCGAGGATCATGGCCTCGAGACAGTCGATGTCCTCGATCGTGATGCCGAGGATGAGCTCGAAGCCGCGCGCCTTGGGACCGCCGCTCTTGTGGGTGACGTCCAGCGAGTAGGTCGCGAGCTTGCGGCGCACGCCGGACGCCTCCGCGGCGTGCGCCAGCGGTTCGCCGGCCTGCGGCGGCCAGGGCGTGTCGGGGCTCATCGCTGTGGGTCGGTCGCAGTGGCCACTACCACCTCATCCGACGAGCCCCCCGAAACGGGACACCGCGCGCGGAAAACTTTCAGGGGCGAGGGGCGCCGTCCCCGTCGCACCGCCCATGCGCCCAGGCACGCTGTCTGCCCAGGGCCGCCACCGAGCGCGGCTGGCCGGGGAGTACCCCATCAGCCAAGCGGGTCGGACTCTCATCCGACCGGACACGGTCGGATCTGAGAGGTCCGATCCCGCGCCGCCTTGTACCCCATACAACATTGCACATCATGGCTTACATGCCCGCGCGCCCGGCGTCATCTTGATCGCAGGCAGGAGTGAAAGAGAGGCCTGTCCTCCCGCGCCGGGTCGGCGCGCAGCGGGGACGAAATCGGAGTGAGGAGAAGGAGGAGAGGGCGATGGGAGCAAAGTCGGCTTTTGGGTTTCACGCTCGCAGGATTCTGTCCGAGCGTCACCGCTCCCTCTCAGGTGGCGCTCGCAGAGGATCCTACGGGGCCTCCCTGTCCCATACCCCTCCACGGGGGCCGTGGCGTGACCCTGCCGCGGCCTCTGTGGAGGGGCGGGGGCGTTCGTCGGAGAGCGTGGGCCTTCCGTCATGATGCTTTTGAGAGATAAAAAGACTTTCCAAGCGCGAGCTTCAGCAGTTGGTCGCTTGGGTCAGCGCGCGGCAGACTTCAGTCACCTTGTGGGCGCCGAGAGTGGTGATCCTGCTGGTCAGATAGCTCTTCTCCGCGGCATCGATCTGATCGGCATTCAGGACGCAGGTTGTTGGCATCCCATCCTCCGGTCCGAGTTCAACCTCGGTCGGAAGACCGCGGATCGTCGTGGTGGCAAGCATGACGAACAGTTCGCCCAGACTCCCGATCGCCTCGTCCCGGGTCATGATGACAGCGGGCCGGCGCTTCAGGTAGGGGGGCCGGCGCTTCAGGTAGGGGTGCTCATACCACCAGACCTCGCCCCGTCTCATCCCCGGCTCTCGTGTTCGGCGCGGGCGAAGGCGTCGCCGATCGTCTCGCCGTGCTCGGCGATCTCTTCTTCGCTGAGGCGGCTCAATTTCCGGACCGAGGACGCGCGCCGTAGGGCGGACAAGTTCCCCCACTCATCGACTATGTCCCCGGGCCTGGCGGCTTCAGGGTCGTACTCCTTCCCCTGTCGGGAGGCCAAGATCTCGAGCACGGGCTCGAGCTCAGATTCCGGCATGTTGTTCAGCACCGCCTCGATCTGCTCACGTGTCGTCATGGCGCCCAGTGTAGCGCGGCGCCCAGGTCAGGCCTCTTCCAACCGAGCCGGCCGGCGGCGGGCGGATCTTCTGCGCATTGATCTTTTACAAGCGTGCGTCGCGCCGGGGGCCTTGAGTGGTCCCCGGGTGATGGCGGGCAGGGCTGTGGGGCAGGGAGAGCGGGGTTTCGCGGGCGTCTCGCGCCCGGCGCTCGTGTGCGCCCGCCGGGCCGGGCCCGGCCCCCGGCACAGGACTTCTCACGGGCGCGCGTCGTTGCGCCAGCCTTCGTCAACGCTTGGAAAGGAGCGGTGGAGAGCATGACACGCAGCGGGTTGGTCTCCAGGCGGTTCTCGGCATTGGTGGTGTGCGTGTGCGCGCCGATCGCTGCGCTCGCGCTGGGCAGCGTTCCGGCGTGGGCGGTGGAGGGGCACACGTTCGACACGAGCTTCACCGGGACTACGGAACACCCCCTGTCCAAACCGAAGGGTGTGGCGATCGATCAGAAAACGGGGCAGGTGTATGTCGTGAACAGTGCCGAGGACGATGTTGAGGTCTTCAGCGCGAGCGGCGGGTTTGAAAAAGTGTTCGGTAAAAAAGGTACGGTCAAAGGCGATTTCGAAGAACCGACGGAAGTCGCGGTGGATAACAGCAGTGTGGTGTCGAGCACGCTGATGGAAGGCGATGTGGCGGTGCTCGACGGTAAAAACAAACGTGTGGAGATCTTCAACGCCGAAGGCACGGCCTTGAAAGAAATAACGAAAACGGAAATCAACGCCGTGGAAGGGGATGGGTCCAAGGGTGGGCTGAAAAGCATCGCTGGGGTAGCGATCGACGGCAGCGGTGACTTGTGGATCTGGACGTCGAAAAGCGGTGAAGGGGGCGTCGTGGCGATGTATGAGCTTCCGGCTGGCGGGTCGCTGGAGTTCCGCTATGAAGATGATAGTGTTGTTGGTGAGGGTCTCGCGGTCACGCTGGCGGGCAATATCCTGGCGGGTAACGGTGTTGCTGTGAGCCAGACCGGGCCCGCTGGGGAAAGCTTCGAAGGCGTGGGTACTTTTGAAGGCGCTACTGGTGGGGTGGCGGGTGTGGCGGTCGATCCGGATAACGGTGGTGTGTATCTGTCTCGTGGTGTGGAAGTCGCGCATTTCCCTGCGCCGACGTCGGCGGGGGCGGGGCGCAGCGATTCGTTCGGGACTTTGGGTGCGGGTGAGTTGAGCGCGGGTTCGGGGGTCGCGGTCAGCGCCTTCACCGGCTATGAACACTACGTGTACGTGGCCGATTCGGGCGCGAATCTGGTGGACGTCTACACCCCTGTGACGCTGGCCACCGCGTCGCTGAAACCCGCAGCGAACGTTCAGGAAACGACCGCTGAACTGAGCGGCGAAGTGAATCCCGAAGGCATGGCGGTGAGCGCGTGCGAGTTCGAATACGGGACCAGCGAAGGGCAGTACACGAATACGGTGCCGTGCTCGTCGCTTCCGGGTTCGGGCAGTTCGTTTGTAAAGGTGTCGGCGTCGTTGACCGGTCTGACGGTGGGGATACACTACTATGCGCGGTTGTCTGTGACCGACGCGAACGGCACGAGCTACGCGCAGCCGCTGGACGCGTTCGAAACGGTCCACAGGCTGGAAATCAAAACGGAAGGCTCGGGCAGCGTCGAATGTGAAGAAGTCGAACACGAACACAAGAGATGCGAATATGAATATGGGTATCCCTCCGGCATTCTGCTCCTCCTGAAAGCGAACCCCGATCCGGGCTCCTCGTTCGTGGAATGGAAGGAAGGCAGCGGCAGAGCCGCTGCATGTGACGGCCCGAGCGAAGAATGCGAATTCAGGACGGGTTTTGAACCCGTGAGCATCACCGCGGTGTTCACCAGTGGGAGCCCAAAAACATACGCGTTGTCGGTCATGGTCACGCCGAGTGGTGGTGGGACGGTTCTGTGCAACACGGGCAACGGTCCCGAATCGTGCGCCAGTGACTACACTGAAGGCACGACCGTCAAACTGACCGAGACCCCGGGCGCGAACTACACGTTCGAAGGATGGTCCGAAGCGTGCACCGGTACCACCACGTGCGAAGTCACGATGAGTGGCGCGAAGTCCGTGACCGCTAAATACAAAGCCATCCCCAAAAAATATGCTTTGTCGGTCACGGTCACGCCTCTTGGTGACGGTACGGTGGATTGCAGCACCGGTGGTTCACCGGGCCCCTGTGCCAGTGAATACACCGAAGGCGAAACGGTCAAACTGACCGAGAAAGAAAACACTGGTTACACGTTCGAAGGTTGGTCCGAAGCGTGCACCGGTACCACCACCTGCGAAGTCACGATGAGTGGCGCGAAGTCAGTGACCGCGAAATACAAGGCCGTTCCCAAGAAATACGCGTTGACCGCCACGATCGCGCCGCCGGGGAGCGGTACGGTGGATTGCAGCACCGGTGGTTCACCGGGCCCCTGTGCCAGTGAATACACCGAAGGCGAAACGGTCAAACTGACCGAGAAAGAAAACACTGGTTACACGTTCGAAGGTTGGTCCGAAGCGTGCACCGGTACCACCACCTGCGAAGTCACGATGAGTGGCGCGAAGTCAGTGACCGCGAAATACAAGGCCGTTCCCAAGAAATACGCGTTGACCGCCACGATCGCGCCGCCGGGGAGCGGCACGGTGGAATGCAGCGTCGAAGGCGGTCCGGCGGAAACCTGCGCTGTGGAATATCTCGAAGGAACCAACGTCGAAGTGATCCAGCACCCCGAAGCCGGCTACGAATTCGAAGAATGGTCCGGGGGGTGCTCTGGCACCGGTGTCTGCTCGGTCACGATGAGCGGGCCCAAGTCCGTCACGGCGACGTTCAACAAAGAGGTCGTCGCGGAAAATCAGCCTGTGTTCAAGCAGTGCGTGAAACTGTACAAGAACGCATACAATGAATATGAAGGCAAGTACAGCGGCAAGTACTGTGAATCCTCAGAAATAGCCGGCGATGTGGCGAGCGAAGGCAAGTACGAACTGCGGGCGCCGGCGGCGCTGGAAGGAGCCCCGAGTGTCGTCACCGGTAAGAGCAGGTCGGTCGTGATCGTCACCACGGGCGAAGGCGGCGGTTCGCAGGTCGTGGTGTGCGGGAAGAGCACGCTCGACGGCACGCTCGAAAACAGCGGGCACGAAGGGCGAGTGAGAGGAACGCTCACGTTCGAAAAGTGTGTGGGTAAAAGCAACGGGAAAGAAGCGCCATGCGAAAACGCCGTGAACGTGCTCGAAAAGCCTGTGATTGATACCGAGTTCGGCGCAGGCTCAGCGGTGACGCGGTGGCTCGGGATAGGAGAAACCAAGCCGGGCGTGGTGGCGCCTTCCGGTTTGGAGCGCTTTCACTGCGGGACCGAACAGGTGGCGGTGAACGGCGCCCTGATCGGCACGCTCGTAAACACCACGGAGGGCATGAGCCTCGTCTGGTCGATCGGTGGTCCCACCCATTCGCAGGCGGACGATTCCTACTGGATCGGTGGGACGGAGATCACCGCGTTTCCGGCGACCCACTGGTACACGGGAGCGGAAGTCGAAACGGTCATCGCGGGCATCGAGGCGCTGAAGACCGAAGTGAAAGGGATAAGCGTTCGCAACGAAAGCGAAGGCGAAGGAAAATGAGAAACGTGAGCAAAACTTTACAAGCGTGCATCGCGCTGGGGGCTGTTGGTCTTCGGGGTGGTGGCGGGCGGGCCGCGGGGGTTCTCCGGGCCGGTCGATCCGATCCAAGCAAGGAAAAGGAGCAGTGGAGAACATGAAACGCATCAAGACTGTGGGATTGTGTCTGGTCGCGGTGTTCGCGTTCAGCGCGGTCGCGGCTGCGAGCGCTTCGGCGGGTAATATTCCGCCGAAATTTATGAAGTGTGAAAAGACCGCGAAGAATGGGGAACACAAGTACACCGGCACGTACATTGAAAAGGAATGCAAAGCACCAGCGTCACCGACAGAAATAACAGAAGGTAAAACCAATGCGTACGCGTTGGTAGTGTTGCCGAGAACTCCTGAAGTTCCCGTTACAGGCAAGGGCAAGTCGGTTGTCATCACCACCGAGGGTGGGAAAGGTAATTGGCAGGTCATTGTGTGCGGGAAGAGTGCTTTCGAAGGCAAGCTGTATAATCAAGAAAGTGGTAACGGGAAAGTAGAACCGTTGACAGTTACGTTCGAAAAGTGTGAGGGTAAAAGCAACCCAGAAGGCAAAGCAACAGAAGCCGCGTGCGAAAGTGAAGGCGCGGCGGAGCCCGGGACGATTACATTCGGTACGTATGCTACCAGCACGTATTGGCTCGAAGACGGAGAAGCAAAGCCCAGCTTGTCCTTGGGTGGCGCTCCGACCTTCAAGTGTGGGGGAGAAGAAGTCGAAATGCACGGCGCTCTCACCAGCACGCTCGAAAATACGCCGAAGGGCCTGACCCTCAGCTGGACGGTCGGCGGCTCCACGCGTTCGCAGGCTCCCAGTGATTATTGGGAACCCGAATACCTAGACGAAGAATTCTTCCACACCCGCTGGTACACGGGAGAAGAAGAAGTGAACGAAGAACAGGAAGCGACGGTCGCGGGCATCGTGGCGCTGAAGACCGAAGTGAAAGAGGTCAGCGTCCGCAAGGAAAGCGAAGCCAGCTGAACAGACGACGGTAGAACTCAAACAGGCTAATCGTGTGGGGGCCCGCGAGGGTCCCCACACCAGCCTCGCCGGCCAAGCCGTGACATCTCACCGCAACTCCCGGAGCCCCAGAGTGTTCAAACTTAAGAAGTGTTCGTTCTAAACCAACAACCACCGCCTGCGCAGCGCCGAGACTGCGCTCTGGGCGAGGAGAGGGTCAACGGTATGCGCATCTATGTAAGAAACATAGTCACGATCGCCACCGGGCGTCTGCGGTGTGCGCCACGCCGCGTGAGCCTGGCCTTGCTCGCGACGCTCGGCGTGCTGGCGCTTGGGAGCGCTCCGGCGTGGGGTGTGGAAGGTCATGTGTTCTCGAAAAGCTTTGCCGGTGAAGGCGAACACGCGCTGTCCAAACCGAAGGGTGTGGCGATCGATCAGAAAACGGGGCAGGTGTATGTCGTGAACAGTGCCGAGGACGATGTTGAGGTCTTCAGCGCGAGCGGCGGGTTTGAAAAAGTGTTCGGTAAAAAAGGTACGGTCAAAGGCGATTTCGAAGAACCGACGGAAGTCGCGGTGGATAACAGCAGTGTGGTGTCGAGCACGCTGATGGAAGGCGATGTGGCGGTGCTCGACGGTAAAAACAAACGTGTGGAGATCTTCAACGCCGAAGGCACGGCCTTGAAAGAAATAACGAAAACGGAAATCAACGCCGTGGAAGGGGATGGGTCCAAGGGTGGGCTGAAAAGCATCGCTGGGGTAGCGATCGACGGCAGCGGTGACTTGTGGATCTGGACGTCGAAAAGCGGTGAAGGGGGCGTCGTGGCGATGTATGAGCTTCCGGCTGGCGGGTCGCTGGAGTTCCGCTATGAAGATGATAGTGTTGTTGGTGAGGGTCTCGCGGTCACGCTGGCGGGCAATATTCTGGCGGGTAACGGTGTTGCTGTGAGCCAGACCGGGCCCGCTGGGGAAAGCTTCGAAGGCGTGGGTACTTTTGAAGGCGCTACTGGTGGGGTGGCGGGTGTGGCGGTCGATCCGGATAACGGTGGTGTGTATCTGTCTCGTGGTGTGGAAGTCGCGCATTTCCCTGCGCCGACGTCGGCGGGGGCGGGGCGCAGCGATTCGTTCGGGACTTTGGGTGCGGGTGAGTTGAGCGCGGGTTCGGGGGTCGCGGTCAGCGCCTTCACCGGCTATGAACACTACGTGTACGTGGCCGATTCGGGCGCGAATCTGGTGGACGTCTACACCCCTGTGACGCTGGCCACCGCGTCGCTGAAACCCGCAGCGAACGTTCAGGAAACGACCGCTGAACTGAGCGGCGAAGTGAATCCCGAAGGCATGGCGGTGAGCGCGTGCGAGTTCGAATACGGGACCAGCGAAGGGCAGTACACGAATACGGTGCCGTGCTCGTCGCTTCCGGGTTCGGGCAGTTCGTTTGTAAAGGTGTCGGCGTCGTTGACCGGTTTGACGGTGGGGATACACTACTATGCGCGGTTGTCTGTGACCGACGCGAACGGCACGAGCTACGCGCAGCCGCTGGACGCGTTCGAAACGGTCCACAGGCTGGAAATCAAAACGGAAGGCTCGGGCAGCGTCGAATGTGAAGAAGTCGAACACGAACACAAGAGATGCGAATATGAATATGGGTATCCCTCCGGCATTCTGCTCCTCCTGAAAGCGAACCCCGATCCGGGCTCCTCGTTCGTGGAATGGAAGGAAGGCAGCGGCAGAGCCGCTGCATGTGACGGCCCGAGCGAAGAATGCGAATTCAGGACGGGTTTTGAACCCGTGAGCATCACCGCGGTGTTCACCAGTTCAGTCAAGACATACTATTCGCTCAAAGTTGGGAAGACGGGCACGGGCAAAGGCACGATTGTCTCGAAACCCGCGGGGATAGATTGCTTGCCGGGGGAAGCGGAGTGCGTGCACTCGTTCGAAGAAGACGTGGTGGTCGAACTGGAAGAGACGCCGGAAACCGGCTCGGAATTCGTGCGGTGGGAAGGCTGCGAAAGCGAATCGGGTGGTAAGTGCATCGTCGAAATGAGCGAAGCGAAGACGGTGAAGGCCGTGTTTGAAGCGGAGGGCGCTGTGGTGATCACGACCGAACCGGCGTCGGGTGTGGAAGCCGAACTGGAAGCGGGGCATGGGACGGAAGCGGAACATGGGACGGCGAGCGCGACGCTTCACGGCAAGGTCCGTCCGAACGGTCTGCCTGTCGTCTCGTGCGAATTCGAATACGGCACGAGCACGTCCTACGGGCAGAACGCGCCATGCGTGCCCGCGGCCGGAGACATACCGACGGGTGGCGAAACGGCGGTCGCGGCGAAGGTTGCGAGGCTCTCACCGGACGCGACGTATCATTTTCGTTTGCGCGCCGCGAACGCCAACGACGCGGGCTCGCCCGCGGCGGGCGCCGATCAGGCGTTCGCAACGCCCGGTCCGGGCATCACAGAAACGTTCGCCTCGAAAGTGACCGACGAATCCGCGACGCTGAACGCTTCGATCGACCCCGACAAGGCCTCGACGAGCTACCACTTCGAATACGACACGCGGGAATACGCGCAAGACGAAGGCCCTCACGGCGTGAGCGTGCCCGTCACCGATGAAACGATCGGTTCCGGCGAAGCGCCGGTGGGCGTGAGCGAAGGCGTGCAGGGTCTTGAGCCGAGCACCCAGTACTGGTATCGGGTCATCGCCGTCAGCGAACTGGACGTCCACGGCACAGGTACGGCCGTCACGTTCTACGGTCCGCAGGAGTCGTTCACGACGCAGCGGAGGGGTGGGAATTTCGTGCTGCCCGATGATCGCGCGTATGAAATGGTTTCGCCGCCAGAGAAGGAAGGCGCGAAAATCGTCGAGTTTGGTGGTCTGGGTGCGGACACCGAGGCTGCGGCTGCCGGTGGCGCGATGACCTATACTGCAACGAGACCGACGGAATCCGCGGCGGCGAGCTATATCGAAGAGGTGCAGGCTCTCTCCACGCGTACCGCGGCGGGCTGGCGCACGCGCGACGTGGGTGTTCCCCACGGGCAGTCGACGGCGGAGGTCGGGGATCTAGGTTCGGAGTACCGGCGCTTCTCCAGCGACCTTACGCATGCGATCGTGCAGCCCGCCGGCCTGTTCACCCCTTGTGTCACCTCAGAAGGCGCCGCTCAGCCGTGCCCGTCCGTTGCGGCCTCTGAACAGACGGCCTTCTCCTACGATCCGCGGACCGGCATCTACACCCCGCTGGTCACGGGCTGTCCCGAAGCCGGCCGGCCCTGCCCCCAGGCTGTTGAAGAACACGCGGACGTCCCGTCCGGCACGGTCTTCGGCGGCCTCCAGGATACTTTTCCGGGCAATGAATGCGGCGCTGAAGTTATTGCTTTTTGTGGTCCCTTCTTCATCGCCGCGACGCCTGATCTCAGCCACGTCGTGTTGTATTCCAGTGTGAGCCTGAAATCCGGCAGTCCCGGGGGTCTGTATGAGTGGTCATCCGCCTCGGGTAAGCTGACGTTCGTCGGCGCGGGCGAAGGAGAAGAGATAGGACCAGGAGAACAATTCGGAGGGGAGGGCTTCTTTGCGGCGCATGGCGAACACGGGATCTCCGCGGACGGTTCGCGCGTGGTCTTCAAGGGCTCTTCGGAAGGCAAGGGTGGCCTGTTGCTGCGCGACACCGCAAGCGAAGAAACGGTCTCACTCGGCGAAGGCGAATTCCAGACGGCGAGCGTGGACGACTCGCGCGTGTTCTTCGATACCGCGTGGAACGGCGAACTGGAATACGACGGTGAGCTACCGACGGGGCAGTTGGACGTGTGGGAACAGACGAGCGCTCCGGGCGAACCGCTGGCGGGCAGGGTGAGCGACCTGACCGAAGGGCAGGGCGTCCGCGGGCTGGTGCTGGGCGCCAGCGAAGACGGTTCGTATGTTTACTTCGTCTCCAACGGCGTGCTCGGCGAAGGCGCCGAGGAAGGCGCCAAACCGGGCACCTGTCACCATCCCAGCCATATCCATTCCGATGAATTTGTCGGCGTCTGCAACCTGTATGTCGATCACTACGACGCCGAAACCGAGAGATGGAAGCCGGCGTTCATCACTGCGCTCCCCGCCACCGATCAGCTGGACTGGGATGAACAAATATCATGGAAAAACGTCGGGCTCCGGCTAGCTGGTGGTGCTGGCTCGCAGTATTCGCGCGTCTCGCCGGATGGGCGGTACCTCACATTTGGGTCCGGGGCGCCGCTGACGGGCTATGACAATCGCGGAGCGGGGGAGGTCTATCTGTATCACGTCGCGGTGGGCGCGCAAGCCGGAACGTTGAGTTGCGCGTCGTGCGATCCGACGGGCGCGCCGCCGGCCAGCGGCGCGAGCCTGCCTGAATGGGAGATGCTTCCCGAGTACATAAACGTGCAGGGCTACCAGCCGCGGTACCTGTCGGACAGCGGGCGGTTGTTCTTCGAGAGCGGCGAAGCGCTTGTGCCGCTTGACACGGACGGCACGCAGGACGTGTATGAGTACGAGCCCGAAGGTGTCGGCACCTGTAACAGCGCCTCCTCGTCGTCGGGGAGCGTTGTGTTCAAGTCGGCGCATGCCTTTACGGCGGAAGTGGTAGGCGCGAAGGAGACGGGGGAAGAAGGGGCGGGTTGCGTCGGCCTGATCTCCTCGGGGAACTCCAGTGAAGCATCGACGTTCTTAGACGCCTCGGAAAATGGTGAAGAAGTGTTCTTTTTGACGAGCGCGAAGCTCGCGCCGCAGGACAAGGACACTGCGTATGATGTGTACGTAGCGCGCGAATGCACGAGTGCCTCGCCGTGCGTCAGTGAACCGGTTGCCCCGCCGCCGTGTGAAAACGAAGCTTCGTGCCGGCCCTCGCCGACGCCGCAGCCATCGATCTATGGAGCGCCGGCGAGCGCGACGTTCAACGGTCCCGGCAACTTCGCCGCGCCACCCGCGACCGTGACCAAATCCAAGCCGAAGCCCCTGACCCGTGCCCAGAAGCTCGCCAAAGCGCTGAAGGCGTGCCAAGCGCAGCACAACAGGCGCAAGCGAGCCCAGTGCGAACGCGCGGCCCGCAAACGCTACGGGACGGCCGGACACAAAGCCAGGGCGAAGCGATCCAGCCATGACCGGAGGGCAGGCCGATGACCATCTCCAGGGCTCTCCAAAAGATCGCTGGCGCGCTCCTGCCTGTTGTCGTGGTTCTCGCTTGCTCGGCTTCGCCGGCGCTGGCGGAATCTTCTTGGTGGCGTATCGAGTCGGGCTCGCGCCCGTCTAACCTCGCGCCGGGTGGGACTGGTGTGCTGGCCGTGACCGTCGAAAACGTCGGTGACGCGTTGGCTGACGCGAGCAAGACCCCGGTCGTGATCGACGACTCGCTTTCCGCGGGGTTGAGGGCCACCGGCGCGCCGACCGCGGCCAATTTGAACGTGAACGCGTTGGGTGCGGTGCCGTGTGTGCTTGAAGAAGCTGGTGCGCGCGTGTCGTGCACGTACTCGGGCACCGAATCCGAACAACCTCTGGGAGAGCAAAAGCTCGGTGGTCTGCCGCCGTTTCAGCAGATCGAGGTGCGCATCCCGGTGGTGGTGCAGGCGGGCGCTGTGGTGTGCGAACCGCACTCGCGGGCGTGCGAACAGAACGTCGTGAGCGTATCCGGTGGTGGTGCGCCGCCTGCGAGGGTTTCGCGGCCGATCGTCGTGAACGCGCAGGCGCCCGTGTTCGGGGTTGAGAGCTATGGGTTCACTCCCGAATCAGAAGGCGGGCGCGGCGACACCCAGGCCGGCTCGCACCCGTTTCAGGTCGGGTTTGACCTGACGCTGAACCAGGGAGCCCAAGAAGGCGAAGGCTTCAACGGGGCGAATGTGCATACGGCCGGGCTGGAGCTCGCGAAGGACCTGCGTTTCAAGCTGCCCCCGGGGTTCGTCGGCGATCCGAGCGCGATCCCGACGTGCCCGATCGCCGAGTTCCTCCACAATACCCACGCCACCCCTTACCACGATGAATGTCCCGCGGACACGGCGGTGGGCGTGATCACGCTGACCTATTATCTGCCGCACTCGCTCGGCTACGTCAGTGAAGACCTGCCGGTATTCAATCTCGAACCGTCGGTTGGTGAGCCGGCGCGGTTCGGCTTCTTCATTGCTATAGCCGAATACGGGGTGTACATTGACACCGCGGTGCGTACGGGCGAAGACTACGGTGTGACTTCGACGAGCACGAACATCAGCCAGGAGGTGGAATTCATCTCCGCGAAAGCGACGTTGTGGGGGGTTCCCGGCGATTCGCGCCACAACGACCAGCGTGGCTGGGGTTGCCTGGCGGCAGGCCGGGGGGAATTCGGGGGTACGTGTGGCGGTGTCGAAAATGGTTCTCACCCGCCCCCGTTTTTGGATCTGCCGACGTCGTGTACGGGCTCGTTGCAGACGAGCGTGGAAGCCGATTCGTGGCGGGATGCGGGCCATTTCGAGTCGTTTCCGAGCGAACCCGTGATGGGTTTGGACGGTTGTAACCAGTTGCAGTTCGTTCCCGAAATCAAGGTTACGCCGGACGGGACCGAAGCGAGCAAGCCGACGGGGTTGACGGTCGACGTGCATGTGCCTCAGGAAGGCCAGCTTAACGGGGAGGGCAATGCGCAGTCGAACATCAAGGACATCGAGGTGACATTGCCGAACGGTGTGACGCTCAACCCCTCGGCCGCGGACGGCCTGCAGGCCTGCTCGGGCAACACCGGCAGCGCGCTCGGCGGGCGGCTGGGCGTGCCGGGGAATCAGATCGGGTACAAGGGCTCTGTGGAACTCAACCCCGAATACGAACACGGCAACGAGACGCCGCAGTTCACGCCGTACGTGCCCGAAAGCACCGACGCGCTCGCCAACGGGTACGAAGAACGGCTCAAACCGGGTGAAAACTTCTGTCCTGACGCGTCCAAGGTCGCGACCGTGAAAATCAAGACGCCGCTGTTGCCGAACCCGGTCCTCGGCGCGGTGTACCTCGCCTCGCCGCAGAACTTCGAAGTTTTCCCGCCGGAAAACCCATTTGGGGTGCATGTCGTGCAGTATCTCGTCGCCGAAGATCCCGTGTCGGGATCGCTCGTGAAGCTCCCGGGCCGGGTCGAACTGGGCGGAGAACCGGGCGCCAGCCCCGAACTGGCGCCGGGTCAGATCCGCAGCTTCTTCGAAGACAACCCTCAGCTGCCCTTCGAAGACGCCGAAGTGAGCTTCTTCGGGGGAGAACGCGCGCCGCTGGCGACGCCCGAACATTGCGGGACGTACACGACGCAGGCGGTGTACACGCCGTGGGACGGCGAAGCGCCGGTGACCAGCTACTCGAGCTTCCAGATCACAAGCGGCCCCAACGGGAGCGCCTGCCCCGGGTCGAGCCTGCCGTTTACTCCCACCTCGACGGGCGGTGCGCTGAACCTCAACGCGGGCGCGTTCTCCCCGTTCACGACGACACTGTCGCGGGCGGCCGGCGAACAGGACCTGCAATCCGCCGAAGTGAAGCTGCCCCCGGGCCTGTCGGGAATCCTCTCGGGGGTCGAACTGTGTCGCGAACCGCAGGCCGACCAGGGCACGTGCGGTCCGAACAGTCAGATCGGGGAAACGACCGTCAGCGTGGGTGTCGGCGGTGAGCCGTTCACGGTCACGGGCGGGAAGGTGTACCTGACGGGACCGTACAACGGCACGAGCGAATGCGCGACCCCGGGGACCGGCGGCTGCGGGTCGTTCGGCCTGTCGGTCGTGAACCCCGCAAAGGCCGGCCCGTTCGAACTGCAGCAGGGCCGCCCCGTGGTCGTGCGCGCGAAGATCGAAGTCGACCCCTACACCGCGGCGCTGACGGTCACGAGCAACTCGCCGGGCACGCCGTACGCGATCCCGACGATCATCGAAGGCTTCCCGTTGCAGATCGAGCACGTCAACATCACCACGACCCGCAGCGACTTCCAGTTCAACCCGACCAACTGCGCCAAGATGCAGGTCGAAGCGAATCTGCACTCGACCGAAGGCGCGAGCGATCTGGTCAAGATCCCGTTCCAGGTGACCAACTGCGCGAGCCTGAAGTTCACACCGAAATTCACGGTCTCGACGTCGAGCACGGACAACTTCAACGGCAATGGCGCGTCGCTGATCTCCAAGGTGACCGAGCCCAGCGAACCCCAGGGCTCCCAGGCGAACATCACGAGGTTCAAAGTCGAACTGCCCTTGGCGCTGCCCTCGCGTCTGACGACCCTGCAGAAGGCGTGCCTGGCGAAGGTGTTCGAAGCCAACCCCGCGGCGTGCCCGCCGGCGTCGGACATCGGCCACGCGGTGGTCCACACCCACCTGCTCCCGGTCCCCCTGGAAGGCCCGGCGATCTTCGTCAGCCACGGCAACGAAGCGTTCCCGAGCCTCACGATGGTGCTGCAGGGCTACGGCGTGACGGTCGACCTCGTCGGCTCGACGTTCATCAGCCACAAGGGGATCACGAGCACGACGTTCAAGACGGTCCCCGACCAGCCCTTCAACACCTTCGAACTGACGCTCCCGGAGGGCAAGTACAGCGCGCTGGCCGCCACGACCGACGTGTGCAAGCCCACCACGACCAAGACGGTCAAGAAGAAGGTCACGGTCAAGCGCCACGGCAAACGCGTCAAGGTGACGAAAAAGGTCTCGGAGAAAGTCGCCGCCCCATTGATCATGCCGACCGAAATCGTCGCTCAGAACGGCGCGGAGATCCACGAGAACACGAAGATCAGCGTCACGGGGTGCAAGAAGGCCAAACCGGCCAAGAAGAAGACCAAGTCAAAGAGCAAGAAGGGGAAGAAGGGGAAGAAGAAGTAGCGCAAATTTTCAAATCTTGGCGTCGCTCCGTGACCCTCGCGGGCGGCGTCCAAGGGGAACCACATAAGGCGGACCCTCTCCCGCCAGGCTCCCTACTCCCAAGGCGCCGCGGCCACCTCCCCAAAGTTGGCCGCGGCGCCGCTTCAGGGCGAGGAGGGGCGCATCTCTGCGTCCTCCCTCGCTCGTGTGCCGAGCACACCACGCTCGGTGCGTCCTTGACCTGCTTGCCCCTCCTCGCCCTGAAGAAATCTGAAGGACCTCACACGCCGCGCGGCACCCTCTACCCGCTCGCCCGCCGCCGCAGGCTGAGGTCCGCTACCGGCGCGAGCGCGCGCTTGCGGCTGCCGCTCAGTTCGCCGTCGCCGATCGTCAGCGACTGGTCGGCGCCGGTGAGGCCGGTCAGCTCGCCGACCGTCATCAGCACCGCGATGCCCTCGTCGGCGAGCGAACGCGCCAGCAACAGCACGTCGTCGCGCTGGTGCAGGTCCACGCCGGCGACGGGCTCGTCGATCAAGAGCAGCCGCGGCTGTAGCGCCAGTGCATGGGCGATCGCCAAACGCACCCGCTCGCCGCTGTCGAGCTCGCGCACGAGCCGCTGCGCCAAACCCTCCCCGCGCACCCGCGCAAGCGCCTCCCGCGCCTGCCCGCGCGCCTGCGCCGGCGCCACGCCGTTGATGAGCAATCCGACGATGACCTCCTCGATCGCGCCCTTGCCGGGGGCGGCGCTGGGAAACGACTTCTGGCAGTAGCCGATCTCGCGGCCGAGAATCTCCTCGCCGTGCTCGGCCAAGTCGCGCCCGTCGAAGCGCACCGTGCCCGAGTCGGGGGCATCGATCCCCGCCGCCAGTCGCAGGAGTGTCGTGCGCCCGGAGCCGCGCAAACCCCAAACGGCGACCAGTTCGCCGGGGTCGACGCTCAGCGACGCGTCGTCGAGCACGGTGACCGTGCGCCCGCCGTAGGTGCGGCGCTTGCACACATGCGCCAGCTCCAGCAGGCTCACGATCAGTTCCCCGGTCGCCCGCCGGCCTGCCCACCGGGTGGGACGTCCGCCCGGGCGCTCGCGAGCGCCTTGAGCTCGCGGCGCGCGAAGCGGGCCCACTCGATCTTGGCGCCGGTCGCCAGGCGCTTCTCCTCGGCGATCAGCCTCGCCTGGAAGCTCCAGGGCGCTGTCGGGAGCGCCGCTCACGTCCTTTGCGATCAGCGTCGTGCAGCTGCTCTGCAGACAGGCCTGTTCGTAGTCCTTGAGGATCCCCATCGCCTTGCCGGGCTCGCGCGTCAGGGCGGTGAGCTGCAGCAGGAACACCTCCTGGCGGCGGCGCTCGTCCGCGACCTGCCCGATCAGCCACGCGTGATAGTCCTCCATGCCCTTGGCCGTGGCTCGATAGTGGGGCTTGGGCTGGCGGCCGGTCTTGGTGCCCGGCAGCTCTTCGATCAGCCCGCGGTCTTTGAGCGTCCCCAGCGCCGCGTAGGCGTGCGAGACGCTCGACAGCGGCAGAGCCTGCCCGTAGGTGCGCTCGAAGCGCTGCGCCAGCTCATACGCGTAGCTGGGCCGTTCGATCACCAGCCCCAACAGCGCCCAGTTGACGGGCGAGTGCATCGGCGTGGCCCGGCGCTCCTCATGGTCCCCAACGACCTCTCCCATAACCGCTGCAGTATACCGGAATACCGGCGTCGGTGTCGAGCTGGACTCGTGCGCTTGGTGGGACAGCTCTCGAGCCCATCGGCGACTCTGGCGGCGGCGCTCGAAGGATCGTTGGAGCGCTAGTGTGGATCGCTGCCGTAGGCGGTGGAGCGGTGGCGTATCGCGGCGACGCGAACGGTCTTCTCGTCGTCTGAAAGCTGGTAGATGATCCGGTATGACCCGACTCGCAGCGAGTACAGGCCGCCAAGCCTGCCGCGCAATGGATAGCCGGCTTGTGGTTCTCGTTGGAGCAGGCCAAGCGCTTCCTCGGCGGCGTCGATGAGCGTCCAGTCGAGCGCGAGGAAGCTCGGCGCGCGCGCGCCGAGCGAGTACCAGTCGAGCCACTGGCTATCTCGCCGCTCGCCTCTCCACCAACTCACTGCGTAGGTCGCCGAGCTCGACAGTTTCGCCGCGTGCGAGCTCGTCTATGCCTGCCTGCAGCGCTTCGAGGGTCGCTGCATCGGAGAGGATCTCGGCGGTCTCCTCGAGCGCGTCATACTCGTCGATCGGCACGAGTGCGGCTGTGGGTCTTCCGTTTCGTGTCACGACCACATGGTCACGCCGGTCGGCTACGTCGCTGAGGACCTCGGCCAGGTTGCTGCGAAACTCGCGTACCGGGATGGTCTTCGTCATCGAAAAAAGTGTACCAGATTGTGTACATCGCGAGTCGTGAGTACGCGAGCGCGCCAGCATGCGAGCGCCGTCGCGGAAGCGCCGGCGACGGCCCAGCCAGTATCCAGCACGCTCAAGGATCTCGCTCGTCGTGAGCGCCACACCGAAGATCACGACCTCGTGTTTCCCTCTTCGGACAGCGGTGTTGAGCCTCGGCGGTTTCGCGGTGACCTGCTTGATGCTGTGCGTTTCGCTCGCGCATGCGAGCGCCGTCTCTCCCCTCCCCGCCGCGAATTACACGACGCAGTCGGTGTGCGCCGCGCCCGCTCCCGGGCATGCGGGCTGTCTGGCGCAGCTGCTGGTCGGAGAGACCGCGGCGGCTCGCGCGCACACGCATCCGTTGGGGATCACGAGCAGTCATCCGATCGCGGCGGCCAAAGCGTCAGAAGGCGCCTACGGGCTGCGCCCGCAGGATCTGAACAGCGCCTACTTCCCCGGCGAACCGCCGTATGCGCCCGTGGCCGAACCGCAGACGATTGCGCTGGTGGACGCCTATGACGACCTCGACGCCGAAGCCGACCTGAAAGTGTATGACGAAGAATTCGCGCTTCCAGAATGCACCGAGGGTAATGGGTGTTTCGAGCAGGTCAATCAGAACGGCGCAACCGGGGACCCACCCTTCCCGGGCGGTCTGTCCGAACGAGAACAGGAGGAAGCGGTCTGTGAAAGCGCCACTGCCGAACCGTCTGTCAAGGAAGCGGCGTGCATTGAGGTGGAAGAAGCCGACGGGTGGGCGCTCGAGACCTCCTTGGACATCGAGGTCGCTCACGCGGTCTGCCAGAACTGCCGCATTCTGCTTGTCGAGTCTGACAGCAGTCAAGACGCGAGCCTCGAGGCGGCGGAGGACGCCGCGGTGAAGGATGGGGCTGGCGAGGTATCCGACTCGTGGGGAGGTGAAGAACCGCTCACGGACAGCGAAGCCTTCAACCATCCCGGCACGGTGATCACGGTCGCTGCGGGCGACACCGGGTATCTAAACTGGGATACGAGCGCTGAAGAAGAAGAAGAACCTGAAGGTCCGAAGGCGGGCGAGGTCAACTATCCGGCGTCCTCGCCGCACGTGATCGCGGTGGGCGGCACCCGTCTGACGCTGAGCGGCCCCGGCGAGGCTTGGAGCGGCGAGTCGGTGTGGCGCCGCGGCGGGGGCGGTTGCAGCCTGCACTTCACCGCCCAGGAATGGCAGCGCGATGTTCCCGACTGGTCGAGCGTGGGCTGCGAAGGGCGGCGCGCCGTGGCCGACATCTCCGCGGACGCCGCCCCCGGCACGGGGGTGGCGGTCTATGACTCTGTTCCGTACGTTCGCAGGGGGCGTGGCTTGAAGAACGCGAGTGTGCCCGGGTGGACGACGGTTGGGGGCACGAGCTTGTCCTCTCCGATCATTGCCTCGATGTTCGCGCTCGCGGGTGGCGCCCACGGCGTCGCATATCCGGCGCGGACGCTGTACTCCCATCTCGGGTCCTCGTCGCTGCACGACATCACCGAAGGCGCCAACGGCAAGTGCGAAGGTGACTACTCGAGCGGCTGCACCGGCTCGATGGACCCGCTGTCGCTGACAGACTGCGGCGAAGGCGTGTTGATCTGTAATGCCGCCGTCGGCTATGACGGCCCGAGCGGGGTGGGCACGCCGAACGGGATCGCCGCGTTCGAGCCCAGCGTTGACGGCGGACCTCCGGAAACGCCGATCACCGAAGCATGCGCCGGACCCATCGTCGCGGGCACAGGACAGCCCGTATGCGGGACGCTCAACCCGCATGCTCGCGCGAAGGCCGGCTACTACTTCGCCTACCACAAGGGCGCGAGCTGCGCCGGGGGCGAGAGGACTCCGCTCGCAGCAGAAGTCGAAGGCGAAGCCATCGCGGTGTCCGGTGAACTGACGGGTCTTGAACCTGGCACCGAGTACGCCTACTGCCTGATCGCCACGAACGCTTCCGGAGAAACGTCGGGGCAGGCTCTGACGTTCACGACCGAACCGGCGCCACCTGTGGAAACACCGCCACCGGAACCGCCACCGGTGGAAACTACTCCCGTGGTGCTCGGCGAGTCGGCGTCGAGCGTGACTTCCACCACGGTCGCGCTGGCTGGGACGATCGAGCGGGAGCCTACCGTGACGGAGCACTACTACTTTGAATATGGAGAAGCCGAAGGCTACGGCCACAGCACGGTCGGCGGTGAAGTGGCGCCGGGCGCCGGTGAAGCAGCGGTGGGCCCAGAAGTCATAACCGGCTTGAATCCGGGTACGACCTACCACTACCGCCTGGTTGCGGTGAGCGCCTCCGGCGAGGGGGACGGTGAAGAAAAGACGTTTAGGACGCTGACCAGCAGCCCGATCGTCGCGACCGTGACCCCGATCGTGTTCCCAACGATGCCGATGCCGAGCGCAACGAGCACGACATCGAGCGCCGGCGTGGCCACCGATACGCTTGCGTTCAGCGGCCTGTCGCTGGCGGCCGTTCAGCACGGGAACTCGTTGGGGGTTTCGCTCACGGTCGAGCTCGCCGGGTCCCGTGTGGAGGTCGAGGTCGCGGCGCCCGCGGCGCAGGTGTCGAGCGCCGCAAAGAAGGGCAAGCGAAGGCCCGTCGTGCTGGCCCGGCTCGTGCGAAAGAATGTCGCATCCGGGCGGGTGAAGCTCACCGTGCGCCTCGACGCCAAGGGCAGACGGGGAGCTCAAGCGCCGCAAGCACCTGACGTTGAAGGTACGGATCACCGTCACGCCTCCCACGGGCCAGCCACAGACAGCCACCCGCACAGTCACGCTCGAGGACCGTTGAGCCTGCCGGAGTCATCATGTCCATGAGAGGAGCGAAGCCGTATCCGGTCTCGCTGGCGATCGTCGCGCTGCTGCTGTCCGGGTGCGGCAGCTCCAAAGGCACCCCTCACGCAGAACGCGCACCAGTCCCCGGAGAACGTGTGCCGGTGCCGGGCAGGGTGGCGGAGGAACCACCCCCATCGAGAGCCACGGCACCCTCCGGGGGCTTGGCCGTGACGCTGGTGGCCACGCCGATGCGGGCGAAGGCCGGCTCGCCGGTCCAGTTCAAGCTCACCGCGTATGCGCCTCATGCTCCCGGCGCGCTCGGCTATCAGCTCCGCTTCGGCGACGGGACGAGCACTCACAATGTCACGCCCCAGTTCTGTGTGGCGGGAAGGGGCGCCCCAACGCGACAGACCTGGCGGCTATCCCATCGCTACAAGGTGGCGAGCGACTGTTCTGGCAGTCCACAAGGAAGCTGACGAACTTCTGATCCTCACGGATAGCGAAGAATCTCAACAGGTCACTTGGCGTGAACACGTGCGCGACGGCCGCCGTGTCACCGTCAAGCGTCCTAGACCATGCATGTAATTCAGTCGCCCGCCGTGATTGAGGACTACCCGAGTGTTATATTGTTCGTGGGCCGTACACCTGTTCAGGTGAGCCTACGGTCCATCTTGAGACAAGCCCTGGGAGACCGGGGCTTGTGTTTAAGCGGGTGTGTCCGCGGACGTGACGCAGCACGAAGCCGCCCTTGAAGCAGAACACGAGCGTCGGTCGAGCCTGTCGGTGCGACCACGAGGTACGCGCCCCGGCGCACTCGTCGCAAGCGACCGTCGCGCGTGAGTTGGCGCAGCGCGTCCTGGCTGCGACGCCTGGAGCCAGTGACTGCATCTTTTATGCTATTTACGCTATAATCTTGCTATGCGTAGTTCTGACCTACTCGTGTCCGGGCGCAGGCGCGCAGGACTCTCTCAGGACGAGCTCGCCGGGCGCCTGGGGCGCCCGCAGTCAACTATCGCCCGCTGGGAGACCGGGCAGCAGCACCCGCCGCTTGAGAGCGTCACCGAAGCGCTGCGGGCCTGCGGCCTTGAGCTCACCGTCGGTATCGCGCGCTACGACGACTCCTACGACGCGCAGATCGCGCGGCAACTGCGGCTCGACCCGGCAGAGCGCGTTAGGCGCCTGACACCGGCATGGGCCACAGAGGGCTTTGATCCGATCGGCGCCCTCGCCGAGCTGGCCGGACAAGCCCGTTTCGTCGTGATCGGCGACGTCGCCGGCGCCCTACACGGCTCGCCGGTCATGCTCGGCGCTCGAACGCTGCACGTAGTACCAGCGGAAACTGCGCTGCGCCGTATCGAGCAGACCGTACGGCGACTCGACGCCCAGCCGATCCCCGAGGGGACAGGTAAGACGACGCAGCGTTGGATACTGCCCACCGGCGGGGAGTTGCACGCCACGCCGCTGCCGCCCGGCACGCGCGGCTACCGCGACCTCGTGCGCGATGCCGAGACCATGCAGATCGCTCCGAGCACGTCTGTCAGAGTCGCGTCGCTGCTGGACCTCATCCGCATCGCCGAGGCATCCCCGGATGCTAGCGCCCGCACCTCCGTCTCGGCTCTGTGGGCCACTCTTGAGATGCGTCAACGCCAGACGGCGGGAACTACATCGGCGAAGACATGGCAGACAGCGACTCGATAGACGACAGTCGCCAGGCCATTCTTGCTGCCCTTGAGCGCCATCAGGTGCGCTATGTCGTGATCTTATGACGTGTATGCTCATGTAGAGAGGTTGATCGTCTGGGACAGCGAGTTCGTCTATACTTGAGCACATGATCGAATCGCCCTACCCGTCCCGGACGCTCGGTGAGTTGGAGGGCGCGGTGGTCGCGTGGCTGGAGGCCGAACGGCGCCCGGTCGTCTCGGTGAGGGACGTCTCTGAGGTCTTCGCGCTGACCCCGTCATCCATCCGCGACGTGCTCAGCCGCCTCGAGCGCAAGGGATGGTTGCGCCGAACGGCGAACGGACGCTACGAGACGGTTCTGGCCGAGACCGGCGGCTTTGCGCCGCCGAATCCGTGGGCGGCCCTGAGCACCTGGCGACAGCACTACTACGTCGCGTTTCAGTCGGCCGCGTATGAGCACAGCCTAATCCCGGACCGTCCCGCGGCGGTCCAGATTGCCGTCCCAGTCGGCGCCAGGGCACCCAAGGCCTGGAAGGTAGTGCCCGTTGCATTGGTCGTACTGCGGGAGTTCTCGGCCGAGGGTGTCAACGACGAGGAGCGTCACGGCGTGACGGTCAGGCTGGCCAGCCCAGAACGCGTTCTCGTAGACGGCGCCGCGCTCCCGCGCCGGATCGGTGGTCCGCTCGGGCTTGCACGCGTCGCCAGCCGCGCGGTCGACACCGCAGATTGGGATCGCGTTGTTGAGCTGGCCCGCACACGTTCCGCAGGAGCAGCCGCGCTTCGCCGCCTAGCAGCGACACTCGATTTGCTCGACATCGAGGTCCCCGCGCCGTTGGCGAGCGCGGCGATCGCCGATGCTTCCTACCTGTATCTCGGGGAGCGACGGCTGTACGGCGCCCGCGGCCCGCGACTGGCGCGGTGGGCAGTGGTCGACAACGTAGGTGTCGAGACGCTGCGCGAAGAGATCGGCCGCTGATGCTGCCTCCGGCACTCGTGCGCCAATACGCCGTAGGCCAGCACATCGACGTTGCGGTCGCCGATCAGGAGATCGTCCTGCACTACGTTCTTGCGCTGCTCAACGCCCAGGGTCTCATCGGATCGCCACCTGGCGGCGAAACACCAGGTGCTCTGCTGTTCAAGGGCGGCACGGCGTTGCGAAAGTGCGTGTTCGGATCGACCGGCCGCTTCTCGCAGGACATCGACCTCGACGCCACCCACCGCAACGGCTTCGAGGCCGAGATCGAGGCTGCGTTCGCGGCGCACAACCCGTACTACGGCATCCGCTTCTCTGTACCGAACTTTCGCTACTCACAAGACGGGAACTTCTCAGGCACTGTCAACTACGAGCACCAAGACGCAAGCGGGGCCTTTGAGCTGCAGATCTCCTATCGGCTTGAGCCGGTACTCGCGCCTCGCGCCCTCACGCTCGTCCCACAGGGCTACTTCACCCGCGTCGAGTGCGGCGTGCCGGAGCTATTCGGAATCGACCCATACGAGATGATCGGCGAGAAGCTGATGGCCTGCAGCCGGCGACTCGGCGGGTCAGCCAAGGACATCTACGACCTCTACCTCTGGACCCAGCGACCATTCGACGCCGAGCTAGTGCGACGCCTCGCCGTCCTCAAGGCGTGGACCGATCGCCGCCAGCAGGCCCGCTTCGATCCCGAGGTGTTCCTCGCGCGCATACAGCCCGCGAGCTTCCGCTGGGAGGACATCCAGCAGCTCGTCCCGCGCGGGCTCACTACAGACCGGCAGGCGATCTGCGATGCCGTTCGCGAGCGCTTTGCCTTCCTCGCTGAGCTCCAGCCTGATGAGCGGCTGCTACTCGATGACCAGACCGCCCACCGTGAGGTCGGCCTCTTCAGCCGACTGAAGGTGGACGCCCAAGCACGCGCGGCGAACGTACCGCGATAGCGCCCCGATGCGGCTTTGATCGTCCGATCGTCTCCACGCAAGACGCTCTCTGGACGTCTCGACGTCCTCCCGGCGCCCTCCAGGGAAATCCCTAGGGAAATCCTCCACCGCCCTGATACCCTCCAAACCATCGCATTTGCAGTGCTTTTGAAGTGCCGGAGGAGGGACTCGAACCCCCGACACGCGGATTATGATTCCGCTGCTCTAACCAGCTGAGCTACTCCGGCGGGACGGCGCAGTTTAGCCTCATCGCTCACGTTTCCCGACCGCCCTCGCGAGCCGTGGGTGACTCGGGCGCCCGAAGGCGGTGCGCCGCGTGGGTTGCCCTACTGTGTGCCCGTGATCGAGGCGGCTCACGCCCCCAATCGGCCGAGCCCACTGATGGCCGTGCCGAACGTCTCCGAGGGCCGCGAGGCCGCGACGGTGCGGGCGATCTCGCGCGCCTTCTCCGCCGCCGGCGAGACGGTCCGCCTGCTCGACGTCCACTCCGACTCAGATCACCACCGCTCGGTCTATGCGCTCGCGGGCCCCGCCGGCGCGCTGTCCGATGCGCTGCTGGCGGGCGCGGGCGAGGCGGTGGCGCGGATCGACGTGATGGCGGCGGTGCCGGGCGCGGCCGGGGCCCAGACGCGCGGCGAGCACCCTCACGTCGGCGCGCTCGACGTCGCTCCGATCGTCTATCTCGACCTGCCCTCCCGCGGCGCCGCGTTCGCCGAGGCTCTGGTCGTGGCCGACCGGATCGGCGATGAGCTCTCGGTGCCGGTGTTCCTCTACGGCGAGCTCGCCGGCGGGCGGACCCGCGCGCAGCTGCGCTCCGGCGGGGTCGCCGGGCTCGCGCGGCGCATCGCCGCGGGCGAGCTGGTGCCCGACTTCGGCCCGCCGCGCCTGCACCCGAGCGCCGGGGCGAGCCTCGTCTGTGCGCGCGCGCCGCTGGTCGCGTTCAACCTGCAGCTTGCCCCGCCCGCGAGCGTGGATGACGCGCGGCGGATCGCGTCGGTGATCCGCGAGGGCGGCGCCGAGGGCCTGCCGGGCGTGCGCGCGATCGGAGTGGAGCTGAACCGGCAGGGCGTTGGGCCGGCCGGCGAGGTCTCCTCCGGGCCGGCGGGCGATACCTCCGGGCCTTCCCGGATGCCGGCAGAGCGGGCCGGCTCCTCGCCGGTCGCGCAGGTCTCGCTGAACGTCGAGCGCCCCTATGAGGTTCCCCTCGCGCAGGTGGTCGAGCGCGTGCGCGCCCACGCGCGTGTGACGAGCGCCGAGCTCGTCGGGCTCGCGCCGAGCGCCGCCCTGGCCGGATTTCCCGAGGAGGTTCCCCTGCCGGGCTTTGACCCCGAGCGCCACCTGATCGAGCGTGCGCTCGGACTCGAATCCCAGCTGTCCGAGCGGGACCGCTGAACGCCGGGTATGAGCGAGGACCGGCGCGCTGTAGGCTTCCAAGTCAGATGGCTCAGACCAGACGCAAGCGCCAGACCAAGCATCGCGGAAACGCGGCCGGGATCGTCGAGTCGCGCGGTCGCACAGGGCGCAAGCCGACCGCTGCCGAGAAGGCCGGTCCGACCTCGCGCGAGGAGCCCCGCATCCCCCGCCAGGACCGCCCGCCCACGTGGCTCGGCGCGTTCTACCGGGCGATGGTCGCCGCCGTGCTGATGCTGCTCGTCAGCCTGTTCCTGCTGGGCAAGCACAGCAACGAGGCGATCGAGCTGTTCCCCGTCGTGCTGCTCGCGTATGTCCCGATCAGCTACTACACCGACACCTGGATGTTCAACCGGCGCATGCGCAAAAAAGCCAACGCGAGCGGCGGCCCCAAGGCGGCGCCGCGATGAGCGCGCGCCGGCGCGTTCGTGCGTCGCGGCCGCCCGTGCCGGACCCCCGCGGTCGATGAGCGCGGATCTGGACATCCGCTCGTTCACCGTCGGGCCGGTTCAGGAGAACGCATACATCGTCCGTCTTCCCGGTGCCCCCGAGGCGCTGCTCGTCGATCCCGGCGACGAGCCGGACCGTCTGCTTACAGCGATCGAGCAGCTCGGCGTGCGGATCGAGGCGATCCTCATCACCCACTGCCACTTCGACCACATCGGCGCGGTCGCCCCGCTCGCCCGCGCCACCGGCGCGCCCGTGTACTGCCCGGAGATCGAGCGCCCGGTGCTGGCGGACATCGCGAGCTGGACGCCGCCGGGGTTCGGGCCGTTTGAGAGCTACCAGGCCGACCATACGGTCGCAGGCGGCGAGCGGCTGAGCCTGGCGGGGCTTCAGATCGAGGTGATCTTCACGCCGGGGCACAGCCCCGGGCACGTCACCTACGCGATCTCTGCGTCCGAGGCCCAGACCAAGGCGCCGGCGCTGCTCTCGGGCGATGTGCTGTTCGCGGGATCGGTTGGCCGCGTGGACCTGCCGGGCGGCGACTGGCCGACGCTGGAGCGCTCGATCGGGAACCTGTTGCGGGCGTTCTCCGCACAGACGATGGTCCATCCGGGGCACATGGGCGCGACGACGCTGGGACGCGAGCGCGACACCAACCCGTTCCTGGCAGAGCTGCGCGTCGCCGTGGACAGGCCGGCGACGGACGGCGCGCCCGAGCTGGCGGTGCGCGCCGCGCCGGAGGGTGACGCGCCGGCCGGAAGTTGAGTTGAGCCGCGCGGAGAAGATCAAAGCGCCCCGCGGCACCTTCGACGTGCTCGGCGAGCAGTCGGTCGCGCGCGCGGCGCTGGAGGCCCGGGCCCGCGCGATCCTCGAGGGCGCGGGGTACGAGCGCATCGAGACGCCCGTATTCGAGGCGACCGAGCTGTTCGCGCGCGGCGTCGGCGCCTCCACGGACATCGTGCAGAAGGAGATGTTCTCGTTCAAGGACGGCGGCGGGCGCTCGCTGACGCTGCGCCCGGAGGGGACCGCGCCGGTGTGCAGGGCCTATGTCGAACACGGGATGCACAAGCGCAAGCAGCCGGTGAAGCTGTGGTACCTGTCGAGCTTCTTCCGCCACGAGCGCGCCCAGGCCGGGCGCTACCGCCAGTTCTGGCAACTCGGCGCCGAGGCGCTCGGCGCCGAGGATCCCGCGCTGGACGCCGAGTCGATCTGCCTGCTCGCGACGGTGCTCGAGCAGATGGACCTCGCCTCGGCGCGCCTGCGCATATCGAGCCTCGGCAGCCACGCCGCCCGTCTGCGGTATCGCGAGCGGCTCCAGACCCACCTTCGCGCGCACTCCGACGACCTCTCCGAGGAGGTGCGCGCGCGGATCGAGCAGAACCCGCTGCGGGCGTTTGACTCCGAACACCCCGGCACCCGCCGGGCGCTACAGAGCGCCCCTCTGCTGCGGGACTTCCTCGACGCGGGCGACGCCGAGCACTTCGCCGAGGTGCGCGCCCTCCTGGACGCCGCCGGACTGGCCTACGAGGTCGATCCGACGCTCGTGCGCGGCCTGGACTACTACACGCGCACCGTGTTCGAGTTCACCTCCGACGCCCTCGGAGCCCAGAGCGGCGTCGGCGGCGGCGGGCGCTACGACGGCCTGGTGGAGCTGCTCGGCGGCCCCGCGACCCCCGGTGTCGGCTGGGCGGCCGGAGTCGAGCGCATCCTGCTGGCGGGCGACGCGCCCACCGCTGCGCCCGTGCCGTTGGACCTGTTCGTCGCCTACGACTCGCCCCCCGGGGTCGAGGGTCGCACGGCTTACGCGCCCGCGGGCGCGTTCGCGCTGCTCAGCCAGGCCCGCGCCGCCGGGCTCACCGCCCAGATGGAGCTGGCCGGGCGCTCGCTCAAGGGCCAGCTCGGCCTGGCCGACTCGCTCGGCGCCCGCTACGTCGCGATCCTCACCGCCGGCGGCGAGGCCGCGCTCAAGGACATGTCCGGCGGCGATCAACAGACGCTCGCCGCCGACGCGGTCGTGCACGCGGTGCTGCGCGGCCTGCACGCGCTGTGACAGAAGGGCGCCGGAAGGGTGCCGGTCGGTCCCGGCAGGATCAACCCGCCCAGCCTCGCCCGCCGGCCTTCTGCTCTCCTGCCTCCGGGTCCCGGGCCTCACTTCGGGGGTCTTCTGGCCTGACCTCGGGGATCCTATGCTTCGCCTCGGGGGTCCACCGGACCGGCCTCCGTTCAACTCTCACGGCCGAGTTGCCGAAACAGGGGGCAGATGACCCAGCTCTCCCGTCCCTTCCAGATCGTCCTCGTGGCGTTCGCGCTGTTCGTGGCCGTGTGGTTCCTGGCGCTGCGCGCGCACAACACCAGCACGACCGGCGGCTCGGGCTCGAGCGCCTCGGTCGCGAGCGCGCCCTCCCAGCCCAAGCCCGCCCCCGCGACCCCGACCGCCGCGAAGGCTAAGGTCTCCGCCACAGCGGCGCACGCCCCGGGATCGAGCGCCGCCGGCTCGAAATCCTCCCCCAAGCCGTCTGCCGCCGCCCCGGCGCACGGCTCGAAATCCTCTGCCCATGCGACGAGCGGCGTTGTGGTCGTAAAGCACTCCACGACGACGGCATCCACCCACAGGACCGTCGTTCACAGCACCGTCGTCGTCAAACACACCCCGCCTGCCAAAACCGCGCCCACGGCGGCCAAGTCTGCTCCCTCTCAGGCCAAGTCCAAGCCGGCCACGGGCGCGCCGAGCATGCAGCTCGCCGTCGAACACGAGCTCCAGCAGGGCAAGACCGTGCTCATCCTGTTCTGGAATCCCAGCGGCGCCGACGACGAGGTCGTGCACAGGGAAATCCCCGCCGTGCAGCACGCGCTCGGGGGCAAGATCGCGGTGCACTACGCCTCGGCCGGCCAGGTCGGCGACTACGGCACGATCACCCACGCCGTCCAGGTCACCCAGACCCCGACGCTCCTGATCGTCAACCCCCACGGCCAGGCGACCGTGGTGACGGGCCTGGCCGACGCGTTCTCGATCGAGCAGTCGGTCTCCGAATCTCGCGCCTAGCGGGACTTTCCGGGTCGGGGATCGCTGACCGCCCGTTTTCCCTGGTGGGATGGGGGTTTGGGGGTGATGGGTGGTGTGTGACCTAATGATGGCTGGGGGCGAGTGTGTGGAGCTCGAGCGCGTCGTATAGCTGCTGTTGGGTGTCGTCCATCTCCGCGAGACTGGTGCGCACGCGTGGTCGGCCTTGGCGTCCGCCGGCGGGCGGGTAGATCAGCGTTACCTCGTCGATCTCTGAGAGCAGGCGCATCGCGAGCTTTGATCCGAGCGGTAGATCGTCCTGCTCGATGCCCGCTTGGCGGATCTGGCGCTCGATCAGCGAGACGATCATCAGCGCCAGCGTGCAGTAGAAGGCGTGCACTCTGAGCTTCTGGTCGGTCCAGTGGAAGGCTGGGGAGAAGCTCGCGAACTCGCGGTCCTTCATCTGACGGAAGCCGTTCTCGCCCTTGGCTTGGGCGCGGTAGGCGACGATGATCTCTTCATCGGTCCACTCGTGGCGGCCGGTGAAGATGATCCGTCTGCCCCACTCGCGCTCGGCGATCCGATCGATCGCGCTCTGGTCGGTGTGGTAGCTGAAGGCGCGCGCGGCGAGGTCGTGCTCGATCGTGATTACGTCTTTCAGCCAGCGCCGTTTCAGGATCCCCCGGGTCCGCTCGGTCAGAGCGCGCTCGTCCATGCGATGGCGCCCGCGCGCCACGACGCCCTTCAGCTCGTCGAGCTCGCGCTCGGCCTTCGCGAGCGTCTGCTGAAAGCTGCGCTGCTGCTTAGCGGCGAAGCGCTGTGAGTATGAGACGACGATCGTGCGCTGTTGGCCGTAGATCTCCTTGTGGGTGCGGTGGGCGAGCGTGCCAGACATTCTCCTCGATCTCGTTGAAGTGCTCCAGCGGAATGTCGAGCAGGTCGGGGTGATGGGACGGGGAGAGCGAGCCGACCACGCCGAGTGAAAGCTCGTCCGCGAGCGGCTGGTTTGCCTTGGAATTGTTGCCCTTGTCGTAGACGAGCGTCAGCTTGGAGAGCTCCTGCGCGGTGAGCCCCAGTTGCGCCAGGCGAGAGCGGATCAGCTTGATCGCCTCGGGGAACTGGGTTGAGTCGTTGCGGTTGCCCTCATAGGGCTGGTGGCAGAGCGGGATGTTCCCGTCCAAGGCCACGCACAGCGCCAGGCCGATCAGACGCAGATCGTGCCGTCCGCCCTTGGCATGCCCGCGCTGGGCGATCGTGTTGGCGGCGTTGGCTGAGTCGATGAACGTGGCGAAGTTCGTGGTGTCGTAGATCAGCGGGCGCAGCTCGATCTGATAACGCTCGATGGCGCGAGCGACGATCTCGGTCTCGGCCTTCGCGATCGCCTCATCGGAGAGCGCGTCCATCGCGTCCCAGAAGCGCTGCGAGGACAGCGCGCGCCGCCCGGCGGGCAAGAGTCTTGCGAGCGTCGTGCGCTGGTGCCAGTCACCCAACTGGCGCTTGGAGCGCGGAGCGCACGCGCGGTTGATCGCCGCCAGCATGATCATCTGGCCGACCGACGGCGAGCCGCGCCGCCGCCCGAGCGCCCGGTCGATCGCCTCGGCCACCTGAAGCTCGGAGCAGACCTTCCACGCCGCGGCGACCGCGCCGAAGCTCGAAACCACGATCGCCCTGGGCTCAGCGGCCGCCACCAGGCGAGCCTCGATGTCCTGTGCGCGCCCCAGATAGGTGGTGCGCACCACCTTCGAGCGCCCGCCAACCCTCGCGGTCTCGCGCAGGTAGTAGTAGGGGCGCCCGTTGATGAGCTTCTTCGTGAGGCTCGCCATTTAGGTCATACCATAGAACCGCCATCGGACGGAACGGCCGCCAGAAGCACACAACCACAGGGATCTTCAACCGCAACGGGGCCCAAATAGACCCATCCTTTTAGGACACACGCCAAAATCCGCCCCCGCAGCCGGCCCACAACAACCCACAAACCCAGCAGACAAGCCGAAATCGACGCGCTGCCAGCCGCCGTTCAACCGCCGGTCAGCGCGTCAGCCCGGACAGTCCCGCTAGAACCTCGCGCCCAGCCTCCCGCGCGAGGAGCCGTACACTCGTCCGATGTCACGCCCAGCCGCGGGCCTGGCCATACATCTCGAACGACCGCTCGCGCGCGGGCATACGCCCGCGGGCGCGCACACCGGCGCCGCGGGCGGAGCCGCCTGCGGCGATCTGATCCGCGTGTCGCTCTCGCTCGACCCGCAAGCCCCGACAGCCGCATCCCGGACGCGGGCTTCGACGCCAGCGGCTGCGGCGCGACGATCGCCGCCGGAAGCGCCGTTGTCGCCCTGCTGGGAGACACGCCGCTGCTGGAGGCCGCGCTGATCGGCCCCGGGACGATCGCGCGGGAGCTCGGCGGGTTGAGCCCGGCCAAGCGCCACGCCGCCGAGCTCGCCGCCGACGCGCTGCACCGAGCGCTCGGTTCGGCCGCGCGGCGCGAGGCTCGCCTTGCGCCGGCTCACGGCGTACGCTAGTGGCGATGAGCGGCGGCGTGGACTCCGCGGTCGCCGCGCTGCTCGTGTGCGAGTGCGGGCGGGAGGCGGTGGCGGTCACGCTCGAGCTGTGGTCCGACCCGCAGAACGACGGCGATCTCAGCTGCTGCTCGGCCCAGGCCGTGCGCGGCGCGCGCGCGCTCGCGCACGAGCTCGGCGTGCCCCACTTCTCGATCGACCTGCGCGCCGAGTTTCGCGCCGGCGTCGTGGACCCGTGGCTCGGCGGGCACGCAGCCGGGCTGACGCCGAACCCGTGCGTGCGCTGCAACGGCTCGGTGCGCCTGGACGCGATGCTCGACCTCGCCACGCGCCTGGGCTCGCAGACGCTCGCGACGGGCCACTACGCGCGCATCCACCACGACGATCCGGCCCTCGGGCCGCTGCTGCGGGCGGCCGCCGACCCGGCCAAGGACCAGAGCTACGCGCTCGCCGCGCTCGCGCCCGAGTCGCTTGCAGCGCCTGCGGTTTCCGCTCGGCGAGCTGAGCAAGCCCGAGGTGCGCGCCCTGGCCGAGCGTGCCGGCCTGCCGGTCGCGCGCCGGCACGACTCCCAGGACCTGTGCTTCCTCGCGGGCACCGCGCCGCGGCGACTTCCTCGCCCGCCACGGCCGAGCTGGGCGCGCGCGCCGGCCCGATCGTCGATCGTGAGGGACGCGTCCTGGGCGAGCACGCGCGGCACGCACACGGTCACCGTCGGCCAGCGCCGCGGGCTGGGCTCCGGGCCGGGCCTGGACGGCCGCGGCGAGCCGCTGTACGTGCTCGCGGCCGACCCGCGTGTCGAACACCGTCACCGTCGGCCTCGCGCGCGGATGCTGACTCAGACCGTGCCTGTGCGCGACGTCGCCTCCACCGCGACGGCGCGGTCGTGGACGCGATCAAGGTGCGCTACCGCGGCGCCCGCCTGCCCTGCCGCCTCCCGGAGCGCCCCGCCGGGACCGCGCGATCGAGGTCGAGCTGATCGAACCCGCCGAGCGCACCGCCCCGGGCCAGATCGCCTGCCTCTACGCGGGCGAGTGATCGTCGGATACGCCACAATCGCTGACGAAGCCGAGGCCTGCGCTGGCCTGCGTCCTCCCTCGCTCACCGAAGCCGGAGACACTCGCCTTCGGCTCGCATCCCCGTTTCGGCCAGCCGAGCACACCACGCTCGGTGCGTCCTTGCCCAGCTTGACCCTCGCTCTCAGTGCGCGTGTTGACCGGAGAACCTTAAGATCACCTGCGATGACCTCGGATGAGATCCGCGAGCGCTACCTCGGCTTCTTCGCCGAGCGCGAGCACCTGCGCATTCCCTCCGCCTCGCTCGTGCCGCGCGGCGGACGATCGCACGTGCTGCTCACGACCGCCGGGATGCAGCCGCTGAAGCCCTACTTCCTCGGCCGCGAGTCGCCGCCCGCGCCCAGGCTGACGAGCTGCCAGAAGTGCTTTCGCACGCCCGACATCGACAACGTCGGCAGCACCCTGCGCCACCTCACGTTCTTCGAGATGCTCGGCAACTTCTCGATCGGCGACTACTTCAAGGCGCGAGGCGATCGCGCTTCGCCTGGGAGCTGTCGCTGGAGGTGCTTCGGTTTCGAGGCGGACGACATCTGGGTGACGGTGTTCGCGGGCGACGAGCAGCTCGGGCTCGGGCCCGACGAGGAGGCGATCGAGCTGTGGCGGGCCGTCGGCGTGCCGCGCGAGCGGATCGTGCTCTGTGCCCGCGCTCGGAGAACTTCTGGGAAGCCGGCCCGGTCGGTCCCGAGCGGGCCCTGCTCGGAGCTCTACATCGACCGCGGCCTCTCCTTCGGCGAGCGACCGAGGACCTGCCCGGCGGCGAGAACGAGCGGTTTCTGGAGTACTGGAACCTCGTGTTCATGCAGTACGACCAGGACCCGCACGATCAGCCTGCGGCCGCTGCCGGCCCACAACATCGACACCGGCCTCGGCCTCAACCGCCTGGCGGCGATCCTCCAGGGCACCGACTCGGTGTTCGAGACCGACCAGTTCCAGCCGCTGATCGACCTCGGCCGCGAGCTCTCCGGGCGCACGCCCGGACCCGACGGCGGGGAGGACCCGTGCCGATCGCGCGCTGCGCATCCTCGCCGACCACGCGCGCGGGATGTCGTTTCTGATCGCCGACGGCGTCGTGCCCTCCAACGAGGATCGCGGCTATGTCCTGCGCCGGCTCACCCGCCGCGCGATCCTGCAGGGCCGCCGCCTGGACATGGCGCCCGGCTTTCTGCTGCGCTACGCCGCCGTCGTGCGCGAGCTGATGGCCGGCGCCTACCCCGAGCTCGCCGAGCAGCGCGACGCGATCGAGCGCTGGCTCGCATCCGAGGAGGACGCGCTTCGGGCGCACGCTCGAGCAGGGCACGCGGCTGCTGGATGAGCTGATCGAACGGGCGCGTCAAGCGCGGCGCCGCGGCGATCGCCGCGGCCGACGCCTTCCGCCTGCACGACACGTTCGGCTTCCCAATCGACCTCACGCGTCGAGCTGCTGGCCGAGCGGGGCCTGAGCGTCGACGACGCGCTGAGTTCGAGCGTCTGATGGAGGCTCAGCGCGCCCGGCGCGCGCGCGGCGGCGGTCGGGCGGCCACGGCGGAGGGCGACGGGGCGGGACGACCCACGCGAGCGCGCCCGCGAGCTGGCGGCGCGCGCGGGGTTCGCGACGCGGTTCACCGGCTATGAGACGGAGCTTCAGCCGACGACCGTCGGCGCCCTGGTGCGCACGGCGGGCGGCCTCTGATCAAGCTCGCCGAGTCGCCGTTCTATCCAGCCGGCGGCGGGCAGGTCTCCGACTCGGGCACGATCGAGTGCGCCGGCGGCGACTGCCTGGCGCGCGTCACCGACGTCTACCGCCTCGGCGACGATCAGGCGCTGGAGGTCTCCTGCGAGCAGGGCTCGCTCGCGCCCGAGCGAGCAGGTGCTCGCGCGCGTGGACCACGCCGCACGGCGCTCCACCGAGCGCAACCACACGGCCACCCACCTCCTGCACGCCGCGCTGCGCGAGCGCCTCGGCGCGCACGTCCGCCAGGCCGGCTCCTACGTCGGCCCCGACAAGCTGCGCTTCGACTTCACCCACACCGGCGCGCTGAGCGCGCAGGAGCTGCGCGACGTGGAGGACGCCGTCAACGCCCAGATCGCCGCGGGCGAGCCCGTGCGCGCGATCTCGACCACCCTTGAGGAGGCCAGGCGCCTCGGCGCGATGGCGCTGTTCGGCGAGAAGTACGGCGACGTCGTGCGCATGGTCCAGATCGGCGACGGCTCCTACTCGCGCGAGCTGTGCGGCGGCACGCACGTGCGCTCGACGGCCGAGATCGGCGTGTTCGTGATCCTCACGAGACGTCCTCCGCCGCCAACGTGCGCCGCATCGAGGCGCTCACCGGTTCGGCGCGCCGCCGAGCTGCTGCGCGCGCACGATCGCGTGCTCGGCGAGGTCGCGCGCGAGCTGCGCGCCCGCCCCGAGGACGCTGTCAGAGGTCGTGCGCGCGCACGAGCGGATTCTGCGCGAGGTCGCAAAGCGCTCGGACGCGCGTCGAGCGGATTCCGGCCCGCTCAGGGCGCAGATCGAGGAGGACACCCAGTCGAGGGCCGCGCTGAGCGCCGGCGCGGGCGAGCTCGCCGAGGGCGCCCGAGGCTATCGCCGACGTGCCCGTCGTCATCGCCAACGTGACGGTCCCGGACGCCAAGGCGCTGCTCGATCTCCTCGACCGCGTCAAAGGCAAGCTCGACTCAGACGGCGCGATCGTGCTCGGCACGGCCGTCGACGGGCGCGTGCACCTCGCGGCGGGCGTCGCCCCCGGGCTCGTGCGAGCGCGGTCGTGAAGGCGGGCGCCGTCGTCAAGGCCGCCGCCGCGCGTGGTCGGCGGCGGAGGAGGCGGGCGCGACACGCTCGCCCAGGCGGGCGGGCGCGACCCCGGCAGGCTCGAGGACGCGCTCGCCGCCGCGCGCGCGGCGCGCCGATCGGAGGATCGAGCGCTCGCCGGCCAGTAGTTCTGAGGCCGCGCGTGCGCTGAGTGCGCTCGACTATGGCAGCGCGCGCTGCGGCTGCGCGCTGAGCGATCCGACCGGGACGATCGTCACGCCGATCGCGGCGATCGCCCGGCCCGCCAGCCGGCGCGGGTTCGCCGCGACTGGAGCGCTGATCCGCGAGCGCGAGGTGCAGCGGGTGTCGTCGGGCTGCCGCTGTCGCTGCGCGGAGGCGACTCCGAGCAGACCCGCGAGACCCGCGTGTTCGCTCGGCGTCTGTCCGAGCGCCTGGGCGAGGAGATCCCCGTCGAGCTCCACGACGAGCGCTTCACCACCCGCATCGCCCAGCGGACGGAGGGTGCAGGCCGGCGTGGACTCGCGCGCCGCCGCCAACTCTCGAGAGCGAGGACTCGTCGCGCCTGGCTCGCCGCACCATGCCTCGGACCACGAGGCTGGCGCTGTCGATCGGCGACGCACGACGCCAGAGCTCGTAGCTCGCGACGTGCTCGGCGAGAGCTGCCGCGTCCCGCGCTCGGCTCGGCGCTCGGTCGACTCGTCACGGGTGGCCGATTGGCGCTGGCCGCGGTGGCGATCGTGGCGATGCGGGCGCTGCGCTGGCGAGGGCGCTGCCTAGCCGGGCAGCACGCCAAGCCGATCGCGCCGCCGGTCGTCGTGCGGGTGCTGATCCCCGAGGGCGAAAACCGCCGGCAGATCGCCGCGCGCGCCCGTGCGGCCGGCCTGACCGGCAGCTACCTGGCGGCGTCCGAGCGCTCGCCGCTGCTGGATCCCGCCAGCTACGGCGCGCCGCCCGGCACGCCCAACCTCGAAGGCTTCCTGTTCCCGGCCACCTACGAAATCTATCGCGGCGAACCCGCGAGCCGGCTCGTGCGCGAGCAGCTGATCGCGTTTCGGGAAAACTTCGGCGCGACGGAGATCGCGGCGCGCGCACGAGCTGCACATCACGCCCTATCAGCTGCTGATCGTCGCCTCGATGGTCGAGCGCGAGGCGCGGCTGCCCGGCGACCGGCCGAAGATCGCGGCGGTCATCTACAACCGCCTGCGCGATGGGCATGCCGCTGGGGATCGACGCCACCATCTACTACGCGGTCGAGCAGCAGCTGCGGATCCCCACCTACACCGGCGAACTGACCGAAGCCCAGCTGCACATCGACTCTCCCTACAACACCCGCCTGCACACGGGCCTGCCGCCGACGCCGATCTCCAACCCCGGGGATGGCCTCGATCGAAGCCGCCGCCCACCCCGCGCACGTCCCCTACCTTTACTACGTCGCCGGAGCCGACGGCTGCGGCGAGCAGGTGTTCTCCACGACCATCGCCGAATTCGAAGCCGACGCCGCCGCCTACAGAGGCCGCGGTCGCGCGGAACGGCGGGCATGCCGCCGGTCTGCAAGCGGAAATGATGCCCCGCCTCGGCGTCCTCGGCTGGCCGGTCGCGCACAGCCGCTCGCCGGCTATGCACAACGCCGCGCTTGCGGCGCTCGGCATGGAGGGCTGGCGCTATCAGCTGCTGCCCGTCCCGCCCGAGCGCTTCGCCGAGACGGTGCGCGCGCTGCGGGCGGCGGGCTTCGCTGGGGCGAACGTGACGATTCCCCACAAGCACGCGGCGCTGGCGCTCGCCGACAGCGCCAGCGAGGCGGCGCGGGAGATCGGCGCGGCGAACACGCTCACGTTCGCCGCCGACGGCGCGATCGCCGCCGAGAACACCGACGCCCCCGGCTTTTTCGCCGCGCTCGGCGACCCTCCCCGCGCGGCATGAGCGCGCTGGTGCTCGGCGCGGGCGGCTCCGCGCGCGCCGTCGTCTGGGCGCTGCGCGAGGCGGGCGCGAGCGAGGTGTCGGTGTGGAACCGCACGCCCGAGCGCGCGAGGCCCTCGCGCGCGAGCTCGGCGCGCGCGCGGTCGCTCGCCCGGAGCCCGCCGATCTGCTCGTCAACTGCACCTCCGTCGGACTCCAATCGGCGGCGCAGAGCTAAAACAGTCGGCCACTGAGCCCCACGGGCTCAACCTCCTGGAGCTTACGTTCGATCAGGTCGGTAACTACTCTCATGTCGTCGATCTCCTCTACAGCCGCACGCAAACCCCGCTGCTCGCCGCGGCGCGGGCTCACGGCGCGCGCACGGTCGACGGCCTGGAGGTCCTGCTCGCCCAGGGCGCTCTCAGCTTCAAGCTGTGGACGGGCGTCGCGCCGCCGCTAGAGGTCATGCGCCGCGCCCTGCGCGACTGACGCCGCAGTCGTACGGCCGGGGCCTGGACGCGGTCACGATGAGTGACGCTCCGCAGCAGACCGGTCCCGACCTTCACGGCTCTGTGGCGGGAGGGCGGCGGGGACCCCTCCTCCCGGCTTCTCCCAGAACGGGAACACGCCATGAGTGACGCGCCCCAGCAGACCGGTCCCGACCTTCACGCGATCTTCGGCATGGACGACGAGGATCCCGGCGATCACGTCGTCGAGCTCGAGCGCGCCGGCGCGGACGACGAGGACGCCGCCGCGATCGAGCCGGCCGGCGATCCGCTGCTCTCACTCGAGGTCCCGGACGGAGCCTCCGAGGAGCCCCCGTCGCAGTCGGGCGAGTGGGCGGGCATCACCAGGCCCAGCCGCCGCGGCTCCTCATCGCGTTTCCTGACCGACGTGATCGTCGACATGGGCCTCGCCTCGCGCGGGCAGGTGCGAGGAGGCGATCGAGACGCTCGCGCAGCCTGGGCACGACGCCCGAGCGCGTCCTGCTCGAAAGCGGGGCGCTGAACCGCGACGGCCTCTCGCGCGCGCTGGCCGAGCGCTATGGCCTTGATCACCTCGACCTCGCGATGTTCGGATCGACATGTCGGCCGCCAACCTCGTGACCACGACCGCCGCCAAGCGCTACCAGGCCGTGCCGGTCGCGTTCGCCGACAAGCGCACGCTGCTCGTGGCGATGGCCGACCCGTCGAACGTGCTGGCGGTCGACGACATCGCGATCATGACCGGCTATGAGGTGCGCGTGGCGGTCGCCCCGCCCGATGACATCGCCGACCTGATCCTGCGGTTGGACCGCCTCGACGACGTCGTCACCGAGCTCCGACTCGCAAATCGAGGAGCTCGAGCAGGGCGGGGAGATCGTCGGCCTGCACGAGACCGCCGATGAGGCTCCGGTCATCAAGCTCGTCAACCAGATCGTCGCCCAGGCGGTCGAACGCGGCGCCTCGGACATCCATCTGGCCCCCGACGGGCACGAGCTGCGCGTGCGCTTCCGCATCGACGGCGTCCTGTATGACATCACGACCGTCCCGCGGCGCACCGCCGCCGGGGTGATCTCGCGCGTGAAGATCATGGCCGAGCTGAACATCGCCGAGCGCCGGATGCCCCAGGACGGGCGCGTCGGGCTGACCGTGGACGGCCACCACGTCGATCTGCGCGTCGTCTCGCTCCCGAGCGTCCACGGCGAGTCGATCGTTATGCGCGTGCTCGACAAGGCCTCGGTCGTCGTCGAGCTCGACAAGCTCGGCATGGCCGAGCCCGAGCGCGAGCGCTTCGAACGCGCCTTCCACGAGGCCCACGGCGCCGTGCTCGTGACCGGCCCGACCGGCTCGGGCAAGTCCACGACCCTGTACGCCGCGCTGCAGAAGCTCAACACGCCCGAGAAGAACATCATCACCGTCGAGGACCCAGTCGAGTACGAAATCGCGGGCCTCACCCAGCTGCAGGTGGCCCCGAAGGTCGGCCTCACCTTCGCCGCCGGCCTGCGCTCGATGGTGCGCGCCGACCCCGATGTGATCATGGTCGGGGAGATCCGCGACCGCGACACCGCCCAGATAGCCGTGGAGTCCGCGCTCACCGGGCATCTGGTCCTTTCCACGCTGCACACAAACGACGCGCCTTCGGCGATCACGCGCCTGGTCGAGATGGGCATCGAGCCGTTCCTCGTCGCCTCCGCCCTGGACTGCGTTGTCGCCCAGCGCCTGGCGCGCATGCTCTGCCCCCACTGCAAGCGCCGCACGATCATCCCCGCCCAGGTCCTGCGCGAGAACGGCTACAAAGCGCTCGTCGACCTCGAGGCCTACGAGCCCGTCGGCTGCCGGCGCTGCGGCGAGAGCGGCTATCGCGGGCGAATCGGGCTGTATGAGGTGATGAGCGTCTCCCCGGAGATCCAGAAGCTCGCGCTGGAGCGCCGCCCCGCCGAGGAGATCTGCGATCTGGCCGTCCGCCAGGGCATGCGCCGCCTGCGCGACGACGGTCTGGAGAAGGTCCGCCAGGGGCGCACCTCGATCGCGGAGATCGCGCGGGTCATCGGCAGCGGCTGATCTTGCCGCCCTGTTGCAGGTGGGGTGTTCGGACCCAGAGCCGGCCCTTCGTGCACCAGCGTCGGCCTTCGTACCTTCGTCCAGATCCCGCAATGCGCCGCGCCGGCGCTAATGGCCTGGGGCTCATCTGTCGATGGTTCGGAGGAATGGACATCGATTTTGCAGAGCTGTTGATGGAGGTCGTCTCCCGTCGCGCCTCGGATCTGCATCTGAGCGCCGGGGCGCACCCGACCGTGCGCGTGCGCGGGCGGCTGACGCCGCTCGAGGACTATCCGAAGCTGGCGGACACCGACACGCGCGAGATCGTCTACTCGATCCTCACCGGCGATCAGCGCCAACGTCTTGAGACCAACTGGCAGCTGGACTTCGCCTACTCGATCCCCGGGCACGCGCGCTTTCGTGTCAACGCCTATTACCAGCGCGGGGCGATCGGCGCCGCCTTCCGCCTGATCCCGTTCGGGCTGACCTCGATCGACGAGCTCGGGCTGCCCGCCGCGGCGCACGAGTTCACCCGCCGCCCGCGCGGGTTCGTGCTCGTGACCGGCCCGACAGGCTCGGGCAAGTCCACCTCGCTGGCGGCGATGATCGATGAGATCAACTCCACGCGCGAGGAGCACATCATGACGATCGAGGACCCGATCGAGTTCCTGCACGCGCACAAGCGCTGCCTGGTCAACCAGCGCGAGCTCGGCTCCGACGCGCAGAGCTTCGCCGACGCGCTGAGGGCCGCCCTGCGCCAGGACCCCGACGTGATCCTCGTGGGGGAGATGCGCGACCTGGAGACGATCTCCACCGCCCTGACCGCCGCCGAGACCGGCCACCTGGTGTTCGCCACCCTGCACACCCAGGACACCGCCCAGACGATCGACCGTGTGATCGACGTGTTTCCCTCTCACCAGCAGGGCCAGGTGCGAGTGCAGCTGTCGGTCGCGCTGCAGGGGATCATGACCCAGCAGCTCCTGCCGACCGCCGACGGCTCCGGGCGCGTGGTCGCCACCGAGGTGCTCGTCCCCAACCCGGCGGTGCGCAACCTCATCCGCGAGGGCAAGACGCATCAGATCTACTCGGTCCTGCAGACCAGCTCGGCGCAGGGCATGCAAACGATGGACACCTCGCTGGCTTCGCTGGTGCGCGCCGGCAGGATCAGCCAGAAGCTCGCCGAGGCCCGCTCCACCACGCCCGAAGAGCTCAGGCGGCTGCTGGTGGGCGCTGCTCCCGCGCAGGCACAGCAGCAGGCGGCTTAGGGAGGGGGGTCGATGAGCACGTTCGTGTTCAAAGCGATGGACCTGGCCGGGGTCAAGGCCAACGGCGAGATCGAGGCCGACTCCAAGCAGGCGGTCTCCGATCAGCTGCGCGCGCGCGGGCTGATCGTCCTGGACGTCGGCGACAAGTACTCCTCGCGCGAGATCGAGCTCAGCTTCCTGAAGAGCGTCAAAGCCTCCGAGCTGGCCGTGTTCGCCCGCCAGCTCGCGACGATGATCTCCTCGGGCATGAGCATCCTGCGCGCCCTTTACGTCTTGGAGGATCAGACCGAGAGCAAGTTTTTGAAGGAAACGATCGTGGCGGTGCGCAAGGACGTCGAGTCCGGCCGGCTCTTGAGCCAGGCGATGTCACAGCACCCGAAGGTCTTCAACCCCCTCTTCATCGCGATGACCCAGGCCGGGGAGACCGGCGGCGTGCTCGAGGGAGCGCTGCTGCGCGTCGCCGACCAACTGGAGCAGGACGCCTCGCTCAAGCGCCAGGTGAAATCGGCGATGATCTACCCGGCGCTGGTGGTCGTCTTCGCGGTCGGGGTCATGATGGCGCTGTGCGCCTTCCTGATACCGGTGTTCATCGGCGTCTTCAAGCAGTTCGGGGGCGAACTGCCGGCGATCACGAAGATCTCGGTGTTCGCGTCCAACGTCGTTACCCACTACTGGTGGGCGATGTTCCTGGTGACCGCGGTGTTGGTGGTCGCGTTTTTGAAGTGGAAGTCATCCTCGTGGGGGCGCAAGCAGTGGGACCGCCTGCGCCTGCGCATCCCGATGAAGATCGGCACGATCGTGCAGGAGGTTGCGGTCGCGCGCTGGTCGCGCACGCTGGCCTCGCTGACGAGCGCCGGGGTGCCCCTGCTGCAGGCGCTTGACATCACCGGGCGCACGGGCGGCAACATCGCGGTCGAGGAGGCGATGGAGGGTGTGATCGCCTCGGTCAAGCGCGGCGGCACGATCGCCGCCCCGCTGGCGCAGGCGACGATCTTCCCGAGCATGGTCACGCACATGGTCGGCGTCGGCGAGGAAACCGGCGCCCTGGACGCGATGCTCGACAAGGTGGCGGAGTTCTACGAGGATCGCGTCGACGCCTCGGTGAAGGCGCTCACCTCGATCATGGAGCCGATCATGATCATCGTCATCGGCGCGATGGTCGGGTTCATCGTGATCTCGATGTATCTACCTCTATTCGAAGTCTATAACCGCATCGAATAGCAAAGAGGGGCCGCGTCAGACGCGGCCCCTCGAAAGTGCTGACGGTAGACCGACAGCACTCGGGTAGACAGTCCGACTCAGCGGACACTCCCATCGCAGATTCCAACTCTAGCACCGTTTCCAGATGGATTGCCCCCGCCGGGATTCGAACCCGGGACCTCTACCCTGCGATGGGAGTGCTCTATCCTCTGAGCTACGGGGGCGCCGCCTCCCGAAGGAGGCCTCAGAAAGGTAATCCGCGCTTGAGACGGGACAGCTCAGCCTGAGTCGACGCGCAACAGCCGGTCGCGCACTGACAGCGACACGCGGCCGTCGAGCAGTTCCAGGAGCTCTGAGCCGACGACCTCGCGTCGCCAGCCGCTCAGCGTGCGCACATCCGCTTCGCCCTGGCCTTCGCGGTGTGTCGCGACGATCGCCTGCAGGTCGGCTTTGGCGGCCAGCAGCTCGTAGGCGAGGCCGGCCTCGCGGGCGCGCGCGCGGACCAACGCCTCGGCGAGGGCGATCAGCGGGGCGTCGTCGGGGTCGGGCGCCGGGGGGCGCGAATCGGGCGGCAGCGGCTGTGGCGTGCGCTCGCCCGCGCGCCTGACCGCTTCCAGCAGCTCGGCGCCCTGGCGACGCAGGCTGCCCTGGTTGACGCCGCGGATCTGGGCCAGGCGCTCAGTCGAGGCCGGCTTGCGTCTGGCGACCTCCATCAGCGCGGCGTCTGAGAGGACGCCCTGCACCGGGCGGTCCTGCGCGGCGGCCAGATCCTCGCGCCATCCCACCAGCTCGCGCGCGATCGTCTGCGAGGCCGCCGACAACCCGCGCACGCGAGGAAGGCGCGCGAACACGGTCTCGGGGTCGCGCTCGTCGCTTGCACGCCGCAGCGGCTCGCACTCCTCGCGCGCCCACCCCAGGCGTCCGAGCTCGGTGAGACGGCGTTCCAAGGCGCCCGCCAGCTCCAGCAGGTGCAGGACGTCCTCGCGCGCGTAATCCAGCTGCTCGGGGGACAGCGGCCGCGAGTCCCAGCGTGTGAAGCTGGCGCTCTTGGCCACCTTCACTCCCAGCAGGCGCGAGAGAAGCGAGTCGTAGGAGGCCTGCGCCGGCATTCCCGCGAAGCCCGCCGCGACCTGGGTGTCGAAGATATTGCTCACCTCCGTCTGAAATCGCCGGCGCACGAGCGCGATGTCCTGGCGCCCGGCGTGCACCACCACCTGGATATTCGGATCGGCGAGCACCTGTGCCAGCGCCGCGCCGTCCAGGTCCTGTGCGAGCGGGTCCAGCAGCTCGATCCGTTCGCTCTGCCCCCCGTCCGGCGTGCTCGCGTCCGGGACCGCGAGCTGGATCAGGCACAGCAGCGTCCGGTAGCGCCCCTCACCCATGAACTCGGTGTCCAGCGCCATCCGTCCAGCCGCGCGCGCGGCGCGCGCGATGTCCTCCAGATCCGGGGTCGGGTCGGTCAAGGTTTTGCTCCCGGCAGTCGGTAGAGCACGCCGCCCCGGTGCAATCCGGCCGCGAGCGAGACGTCGGTGCCGTGCGCCCGTATCCAGCGCACCGGTTCCGAGCAGGCGGCGTTGGTCGAGTAGAACGAGCTGTCATAGCCGCAGAACGTGTTCAGGAAGGCGTACTTCACCTCTCCCGCGGCGATCAGCCGCCGCAGCTTGGCCACGCTGGTGAACACGCGCGCGTTATAGGTGGTCAGGAGCACGACCGGTTTCCCGTCCGCCACGATCAGCGAGCCGATCTGCGTCGCCGACTCCGCCGCGAGCTCATACCGCGCGCCGCCCTGGTGCGCGCGCACATAGGCGCTCACGAGGCGCAGCTCTTCGCGCGGCAGCGCGCCGACATACCCGGCGTCGCTGACGTTGTCTTCGATCGCGTTCAGGTCCGCCCTCAGCGGCAGCGCGAGCACCGCCACGAGCGTCAAGGCGATCGTCGCGCCGGCGATCCACCTCCCGCGCGCTGTGCCGGATCCGATCGGACTCAGGCGCACGAGCGCCGCGAGCGCGAGCGCGCCGAGCGCGGCGGCGAGCGTCAGCCACCACAGGCCCGAGCGTTCATACAGCAGGCGCTCGACGTAGTAGACGACCACCACGAGCGTCACGATCAGCGCGAGGAGTCGCACCCTGTCCTCGGTCCGATCGCGAGCACCCAACGCTCCGGCCCAGGCCACCCCAATGCCGAACAGCGCCGCGACCGCCGGCATAAAGCCCTCCACATAGCGGGGGTGCAGACGGATCATGACGCTGAACAGCACGACCCCGGTGAGCGTCCAAACGGGCAGCCCGACCGCGACAGCGAGGCGAATGCGTGGTTCGGGATCATCGGGCTCTGGTGCTAAGCGAAAAAAGAAACGTTTTTTGTGCGGAGACGCACAAAAAACGTTTGCTTTTTTCGCTCTCCCACCACGCTCAGGAGTCTCATCCCCATGAGCCAAAGCCCGACGATCGGCCAGGACACCACAGATCAGCGCGGGAATACCCAGCAGCAACCCGACGAGCAGCTCGAGCCCCAAACGCTCGCCCGACAGTGGCCCGATCCTCGCCAGCAGGCGCGTGGGGGAGGGGGGCACGATCGGGATGTGGTCGCGCTCTACTTGCGTGGCGACCGGATAGCGGTGGCCGGGTTCGTAGACGGTCTGCTGCGGTTCAGGTTCTTTGCCGCGCAGGCGGTCGATACCGTTGAACACGAACGCCGCGTTCCAGGCGCTTCCGTTGGTCGAGCCGATCGCGTACGGGCGGTCGTGGGCGGGGACGAGCAGGGTGGCGGTCAGCCATGCCAGGGCCACGACCACATACACCGCGCCTGCGGCCGTCATCTGCAGCAGGCGCCGTTTGCGGGGCCCTGGCAGGCCGAGGTAGGCGAGCAGTGCCAGGCCGGGGAGGGCGACCAGGGACTCCAGCAGCTTGACGTCGAAGGAGACACCTAGCGCCGCCGCGCCGGCCAAAAGCCACGCGCGGTCTCCGGTCTCACAGGCGCGCACGATCAGATACAGCGCGAGCACGATCAGCGCCATCATCACTCCGTCCATCGTGTCGCTGCGCGAGGTGATCACCTCGATCGGCAGCACCGCCAGCGCGAGCGCCGCGACGAGCCCCGCGGCCGTGCTCCACATGCGCCTGACGGCCGCGAACAGGAGTGGGACGGACACGACCCCGGCGAGCGCCTCGGGCAGCTTGAGCGTCGTTTCGGAGAAGCCGAGCAGCTTCACGCTCGCCACCTGCAGCCACAAATCCACGGGCGGCTTGTCGATCGACGTCGCCCCGCTCGGGTCGAACGCGCCGAAGAAGAAGTTGTGCCAGGACAGGCCCATGCTGCGCACGGCGGCGTCGTAGAAGGGGTCGGGCGCGACTCTGCCGATGTGCACGAGGCGCAGCACGGCCGCCCCCAGGGCGATCAGCGCGACCGCCGCCCAGGCGAGCGCCGGCGGCGAGCTTCCTCGCGGCCGGCTCATGTGCCGGGCGACACGCTAGTCTCGACGGCTGCGTGGCGAGCGAGAACGGCGATACGGACGGCGAGGACACCGGGGATCATGGACCGCGGGAGTGTATGCCCTGCCGCGGCACCGGCCAGGTGATCTCGAACCTGGGCGGCGCCCAGAGCACGGTCACGTGCCCGTGGTGTCGCGGCGGCGGCGTGCGCCTGGCGGAGGTCGACGCCCAGGAGCGCTGTCGCGGCGGCGAGGCTGGGGCCGGCGCCGGGGCGGGTGGGACGTCCTAAACCGCTCCTAAACCATGTGTCCAGCACGCGCCCAGCGCTAAAGCTCGCCCGCAGGGCGGTCGATTGGCGGGTTGAAAACAGCCAGCGTCAGGGTGCCAGGGCAGAACGCCTGAAGCAAAGGGGTGTGTAGCAAAGCCGGCGACTCTCGCAAGGGGGACGCATCGCCAATTGCGGCGATGGGACCAGGGCCTGGCGTCCTGAAATCGAATCCCTAGGAGTATCTAATGTTGAATTCACTACGCCGGCGCGCGGGCGATGAGTCTGGTTTCACGCTCATCGAACTTCTGGTGGTCGTGTTGATCATCGGCATCCTGTCGGCGATCGCGATCCCCGCGTTCCTCAGCCAGACCAGCAAGGCCAGCGACTCCGCCGCCAAGACGCAGGTGGGAACCCTGCAGACGACGATGGAGACGTTCGCCAGCGAACACAACGGCAGCTACGAAGCGGAAGCCGGTGGCGCGCCCTCGCTGGTAGAACTGGAGGAAATCGAGCCGACGCTGAAGGACACATCGACCGCGACAGCTTCGCCTCCCACGGTCACCGCATCTGATGCATACTCGGTCACCTCTACTGCATCCGGCACCGGCGACACGTACACCCTCGCAAACAATGACGGAACGATCACGCGCACATGTACCGTCAAAGGCCACGAAGAAACGAACACGGGCGGCGGCTGTAAAGCCGGCAAATGGTAGCAACCCCACGGACCCTGAGCATTCAGGTCACGCATGTATGACGCCAAGAAGGGGGTGGCCACGGCCGCCCCCTTCTGCGTCCGCTCCAGCCGCTCCATAGGCCAGTCCGAGCGCTCAAGCCGGCTTGCTCGACGGCCGATCATCCAGTCATGACACTAGCCTTCACCGGAGTCATGGGCGCGGTCGTCGGCTCATTCCTGAACGTCGTCGTCCACCGCCTGCCCCGCCACGAGTCGCTGGCCAAACCCGCCTCGCACTGTCCCAAGTGCGATACGCCAGTTAGACCCTACGACAACATCCCGATCCTCTCCTGGCTGATCCTGCGTGGGCGCTGCCGCACCTGCGGCGAGCCGATCTCCCCGCGCTACCCGTTCGTCGAGGCGGCTACCGCCGTGCTGTGCGTCGGCGCCGTGCTCGCCCACCACACCGCGACCGGGATCGCGCTGAGCATCGCGCTGATCCTGATCGTGATCCCCGCCGCGCTGATCGACCTCGAGCACCGCATCATCCCCAACCGCCTGACCGCTCTCGGCGCGGTTCTCGCGATCGCGCTCGGCACGGCGCTCGATCCCTCGGGCGAGCCCGAACGGTTGATCGCTGGCGCCGCGGCCGGGGGCTTTCTGCTGATCGCGGCGCTCGCCTATCCCGGCGGGATGGGCATGGGCGACGTCAAGCTCGCGGGCGTGATGGGGCTGTTCCTCGGTGCCGCGGTCGCCCCGGCGATCCTGATCGCGCTGCTCGCGGGGGTGCTCTTCGGGGTCGTCGTGATGGCGCGCAAGGGCGCCCACGCCGGCCGCAGGACCGCCGTCCCGTTCGGCCCGTTTCTGGCGCTGGGCGCGATCGTTGCCGTGTATGCGGGCCAGCCGATGGTCGAACTGTACGCCAACCACCTCCTGCGCTGACCAGCTAAAGCGCGGTGCTCCAAGCGCCGATAGGACCCGTGCCGGCGGCGCTCTGCACCCGAGCCGCCGAAACCCCATCGACCATGCCCTCACCACCAAAGCCCAAGCTCACCATGCCTTCGCTGCGCATGAGCCGCCCACGCCGCTCCGGCCCGAACGTGACCGGCCTGGACATCCAGCCCGGTCATGTCACCGCCGTGCGGGCGCGCGTGAACGGCTCGATCCTCGCCGAGCGCGCGGCCGCACTGCCGCTGCCCACCGACGCGGTGCGCGAGGGCGAGGTGCTCGACGAGCAGGCGCTGGAGGAGACCCTGCGCGAGCTCTTCGCTCGAGCGGCCTGGACCGGCGCGTGCGCGTCGGCGTCGCCAACCAGCGCACGGTGCTGCGCACGCTCGAGCTTCCCCCGATCACCGATCGCAAGGAGCTCGACGCCGCTGTCCGCTTCCAGGCTCAGGAGCAGGTGCCGATGCCGCTTAACAACGCCGTGCTCGACTGGCATGCGCTTGGCGTCCACGACACCGCCGCCGGCCCCCGCCAGCAGGTCGTGCTCGTCGCCGCCCAGCGCGACATGGTTAAGCGCCTGCTGGTCGCGATCGCCGGCGCCGGCCTGCGCGCGGAGGGCGTGGACCTCTCCGCCTTCGCGCTGATCCGCTCCTTCTACCGTCATGATCCCGAGCACGACGGCCGCGTCCTGTATTTGAACGTCGACGGGCTCACGAACATGGCTATCGCCGAGGGATCGGTCTGCCGCTTCACGCGCGTCGTCGGCGGGGGCCTCGAGGCGATGGCCGGCCAGCTGGCTGAGCGGCAGGGCATGGTCGTCGACGACGCCCGCGCGCTGATCGCCCGCGCCGATCTCGACAGTCCCAAGATCGAGCCTGCCGAGTCCTCCATTCCCGAGCCTGCCGCCGCCGAGTCCTCCGCCGCCGAGCCATCCATGTCCGAGATCTCCACTCCCGAGCCGGCTCTCTCGCGAGCGACGTGGACGCCGATGTGCGCACGGTGCTCGCGAACGGCATCCGCGAAATCGCCGGCGAGGTGCGCAACTCATTGGACTTCCACCGCTCCCAGGAGGGCGGGGGCGAGGTCACGCTGATCGTGCTCAGCGGCGCCGCGCTCGACGTGTCCGGCTTCGCCGACGCGCTGCAGACAGAGCTCGGCATACCCGTCACCCGCGAGACCGTCGGCGTGGCCGACGGCGCGCTGGGCGGCGCGGCGGTCTCACCCCAGCGTCTGGCGATCGCCGCCGGGCTGGCCGTGCAGGAGACGCGAGGATGAAGGCCGTCAACCTGATTCCAAGCGACGAGCGTCGCGGCCGCAGCATCCCGGCGGGACGCTCCGGGGGCGGCGCCTACGCGGTGCTCGTCCTACTCGGCGGGCTGGCCGTTCTCGCGCTGCTCTACGGCCACGCCGACCATCAGATCTCGAGCGGCCGCTCGGAAGTCGCCTCGCTCACCGCCCGCGCTCAGCAGACGCAGGCGCGCGCCGGGCAGCTCACCCCGTATACGAGCTTTGTCGCGATGCGCGAACAGCGCGTCAATGCGGTCGACACGCTCGTGAACTCGCGCTTTGACTGGGCGCGCGCATTTCAGGAAATCGGGCGCGTGCTGCCGGCCGGCAAGGTCTCGCTCACCTCCCTTGACGGCACAGTCGGGTCGAGCTCATCCTCGGGCCCCTCCTCTTCCTCGAGCGGCTCCTCGGTCGCGTCCGCCACTCCGCCCGGCAGCGTCCCCACGTTCGCGCTCACTGGCTGCGCCTCCAGCCAGGCCGAGGTCGCCCTGATGCTCGGCCGCCTGCGCCTGATCGAAGGCGTCAGCGAAGTGGCCCTGCAGAGCTCGACCAAGTCTGGCTCGGCCGGCGCGGGCGGGTCGGGCGCCGCCAGTTGTGAAGGCGGCGATCCCGCCTTCAGCGTGCAGATCACCTTCGACGCGCTGCCGAGCATCCCCGCCTCAGGGCCGGCGAGCCCTGAGAGCGCCGTCTCCACGGCGGGGAGCGGCGCCGCGTCGGCGGCCCCGGCGTCCACCGCCCCGGCATCCACGGCTCCCGCGTCCAGCACCGGCACCGGAGCGGTTCGATGACCGGCCGCGATCGCATGGTCGTGATGGTGATCGCCACGCTAGGGGTGCTGGCCGCGGTCTGGCTGTTCGCGGTCGCGCCCAAGCGCGAACAGGCCGCCAAGCTCGCCTCGGAAGTCAGCGCCGCGCAGGCGCAGCTGGCCAACGCCGAAAGCCAGCTCTCCAGCGCCACCGCCGCGCAGGCCAAGTACGAGACCGCCTACGCCTCGATCGTGAGCCTCGGCAAAGCCGTCCCGGCCAGCCAGGAAGTGCCCTCGCTGATCTATCAGCTCGCGCAGGCGACCGGCCAGAAGAACGTGGAATTCGCCTCGATCACGGCCGGCGGTTCCAGCGGTTCCAGCGGCTCCAGCGCGACCCCGGTCGCCAAAGCCAACGCCGTCGCCGGCACCGGCTCCGCCGCGAGCGCCGCCGCCGCGAGCGCGGGCTTCACGCAGATGCCGTTCACGTTCGTGTTCAACGGAAGCTTTCAGAACCTCTACAGCCTCTTCCAGCAGCTCGACGGCTACGCCCTGCGCACGAGCGCGGGCGGGCTGCGGGTCAGCGGGCGACTGCTCACGGTGCAGAGCGTCAAACTCGCCCCCGTGCAGCTCGGAATCGGCCCCGGGCGAGAGGCCTCCCAACAGCTCTCGGGCACGATCAGCGCGACCGCCTACGTGCTCCCCGCCGGGCAGACTCTCACCGGCGGCGCGACATCCGCCGGTCCCGCAGGCACGGCGACGCAGACGGCATCGACCGGATCTTCTTCGAACTCGGCCAACGCCCCGGCCGTGGTGGGAGCGAACCCATGAACGGCTTTCTTGGCTCACTGCGCGCGGACCTCTCCGACAGGCGCCTGTTGCCGGTGCTCGCGGTGCTCGCCGTCGCGCTGCTGGGCGCGCTCGCCTACGTCGCTCTGGGCGGCGGCTCCTCGAGCACCCCAACCCCGGCTCCGGCCTCGATCGGCGCCTCCTCGCCCGCCACGGGCGCGACCGGAGCCGTCGCCATCAGCCAGGCGCCCGCCAGCACGGCGAAGGCGGTCGCCGAGACGACCAGCGGCGCCTCCCAGTACTCAGGCCACTCCGGCCACCCGCGCAACCCGTTCACGCCGCTGCCCCAGTCGAAGTCAAAGACAGCCGCGGCCGCGTCCACATCCACCCCCGCGCCGAGCCCTTCGGGGTCCGGATCGGAATCGAGCCCCACGCAGACGACGCCCGCCGCCGCGCCCCAGCCGAGTGCTCCGGCAAAGCCCAAGGTCTACGTCCACTACCACGTGACCGTCCAGTTCGGCCTGATCCCGGCGACCGCCGAAGGGGCGCCGCCGGCCCCCGCGCAGCTGAAGACCTACGCGGACATGCCCCTCCACGAACTGCTTCCCGGCAAGGAAGACCCGCAGCTCGCCTACAGCGGCGTGACGAAGTCCGGCAAGGAAGCCATGTTCTCGCTCACCGGCGAGGCGATCCTGCACGGCGGCGCGACCTGCAAGCCGAGCCCGACGCAGTGCGAAGCGATCGCGCTGCAAGCCGGCCAGAGCGAGACGCTCGAAGTCATCGGCGCCACCGGGCAGGTCAGCACCTACGAACTGAAGCTCCTCAGCATCGAAAAGAGCCAGAGCACCACCGCCTCCGCCGCCCGCGCCCACGCGGCCGGGCATCGCGCGGGCAAACACGCTCACAGGCGCTGAGGGCTCGCCAACAATAAGCTGAGGCGGAGCTCGATGAGCCTCCGCCTGATCACAGCCGGCGAGTCCCACGGTCCCGGCCTGACCTGCATCGTCGAGGGCCTGCCCGCGGGCCTGCGCCTGGACCGTGAGGACCTCGACGCCGATCTGGCCCGTCGCCAGCTCGGTCACGGCCGGGGCGGGCGCATGAAGATCGAGCGCGACAGGGCGGTTCTCACCGCCGGCGTGCGCCACGGCGTCACGCTCGGCAGTCCCGTCTGCCTGCAGGTCGCCAACCGCGACTACGCCAACTGGGAAGAGCGCATGAGCCCGTGGCCGGTGGACGAGCAGGTCCCCGAGGTGCACCTGCCGCGGCCCGGCCACGCCGACCTGGTCGGCACCCAGAAGTACAAGCAGACCGACGTGCGCAACATCCTCGAGCGGGCCTCCGCCCGCGAGACGGCCGCGCGCGTGGCCGGCGGCGCGCTGTGCAAGGCGTTCCTGGCTGCGCTTGGCGTGCGCGTGCGCTCGCACGTCGTCCAGATCGCCTCCGTCCACGCGCCCGAGCCCGCCGCGCCGCTCTCCCTGGAGGACTTCGCCGAGGTCGACGCCTCGCCGGTGCGCTGCCTGGACGCGCAGGCAAGCCGCGCGATGGTGGCGGAGATCGATCGGCTGCGCAAGGCCAACGAGTCGCTCGGCGGCGTGTTCGAGGTGCAGGCGTTCGGACTGCTACCCGGCCTGGGCTCGCACGTCTCCTGGGAAGAGCGCCTCGACGGTCGCCTGGCGATGGCGATCTGCTCGATCCAGGCGCTCAAGGGCGTCTCGATCGGCGACGGGTTTCAGATCGCCGGCCTGCCCGGCTCGCTCGCCCACGATGAGATCTTCTACGACGAGGAGCGCGGCTACCACCGCGAGACCAACCGCGCGGGGGGCTTGGAGGGCGGCATGACCAACGGGCAGCCGCTGATCGTGCGCGGCGCGATGAAGCCCCTGCCGACGCTCACCAAGCCGCTGCGCTCGGTCGACACCGCCACGCACGCCCCCGCCGAGGCGCTGCGCGAGCGCACCGACTCCTGCACCGTTCCCGCGGCGGGCGTCGTCGGCGAGGCGATGGTCGCGCTCGTGCTCGCCGGCGCCTACCGCCGGAAGTTCGGTGGCGATCACATCGACGACGTCCTTGAGGCCGTGCTCGCCTACCGCGAGAGGATCGGGTGGCGTTCGTCCTGATCGGCTTCATGGGGGCCGGCAAGTCGACCCTCGCGGGTGAGCTCGCCGCGGCGCTCGGCGGATCGGCGCTCGACAGCGACGCGCTGCTGGAGCGGCGCTTCGGCCATCCCGTCGCGCGCGAGTTCGAGCTCCACGGCGAGGCGTCCTTCCGGGCGGTCGAGGAGGAGCTCGTCTGCGAGCTGCTCGCCGATCGGACGCGCGCGGGGCCCAAATCGGTGATCGCGCTCGGCGGCGGCAGCGTTCTGTCCGAGCGCGTGCGCGGTGCGCTCGCCGGGCACGTGACCGTTCTGCTCGACGTCGATCCGGACATCGCCTGGGAGCGCGTGCGCGCTTCACCGGAGGGCACGGAGCGTCCCTTGGCGGGAGACCGCGACTCCTTCCATGCGCTGCACGCCGAGCGCCGGGGGCTCTATGAGGAGCTGGCCGACGTCTTTCTGCCCACGCCCTCGCGCGCCGGCGGCCGGCTTCCGGTCGGCCCAGGGGTGCTCTCGGCGCTGCGCGCCCTGGCCTCGGCGCCGCCCGGCACGCGCCTGGTGTGGGCGAGCGCGGCGTCCGGGGAGTATCCGGTGCTGGTCGGTCGCGGGCTGCTGGGAGTGGGAGAGGGGCCGGGCGGATCGGGGTCGGGCCGATCGCGGGGGATCGACGGGTCCGGCCTAAAGGACATCTGGCCGCTGCAGCGCTCATCCTCACGCCCGTTCTGTGTCAGCGACGAGAACGTCTCGGCTCTGTACGCCGGCCGTCTGGGCGAGCTGGCGGGAATGGTCGCGATCTCGCCGGGCGAGTCTCACAAGACGCTCTCGAGCGCCGAACGCGTCTGGCGCGAGCTGCTCGCCGGGGGCATGACTCGCTCCGACCACGTGGTTGCGCTCGGCGGCGGGGTGGTCGGCGACCTCGCGGGGTTCTGCGCGGCCACCTACCAGCGCGGCGTGCCCGTCGTGCACCTCCCCACGACGCTCGTGGCCCAGGTCGACTCCGCCTACGGCGGCAAGACCGGCGTGGATCTGCCCGACGGGAAGAACTACGTCGGCGCCTACCACCAGCCCGCGGGCGTGCTCGTGGATCCCGACACGCTCGCGACGCTGCCGCAGAGGGAGCTCGCCGCCGGATGGGTCGAGGTGCTGAAGACCGCCCTGATCGCCGGCGGCGCGCTGTGGGAGCGCGTCAGCGCCGCCGAGGGATGCGACGTGGACGAGCGCACGATTCTCGACTGCGCCCGCGCCAAGCTCGCGATCGTGGCCGCCGACGAGCGCGACTCCGGTGCCCGCCAGGCGCTGAACCTCGGACACACCGCCGGCCACGCGATCGAGACCGTCACTCGCTACGCGCGCTATCGCCACGGCGAGGCGGTGGGCCTCGGCCTGCTGGTCGCGCTGGCGCTCTCGGGCGCCGAGGCGCTGCGCGAGCAGGTGCGCGAGCTGCTGCGCCACCGCGAGCTGCCCGTCACGCTCGGCGGCGCCGAGGTGGACGTCGAGGCGCTCATCGCCGCGATCGCGCGCGACAAGAAGCGTCTCGGCGCGAATGACGCCGTACCGTTCGTGCTGCTGTCCACGCCGGGAGAGCCCCGGATCGGTTGCGAGGTCTCCGACGGCGAGCTGCGTGGCGCCGTGCAGGAGTTGATCGACCCATGAGGCGCGTCGAGATCCTGCACGGGGTCAACCTGAACCGACTCGGCGAGCGCGACCCTCGGCATTACGGCACGCTCACGCTCGCCGACCTGGAGGCTCAGATCGCCGGGTGGGCGGCGGAGCTGGGTCTGAGCGCGAGCTTCTTTCAGACCAACGCCGAGCACGAGTACGTCGAGCGCCTGCACGCGCTGCGCGGCCAGGTTGACGGCGTGGTTCTCAACCCCGGCTCGTGGACGCACTACGCCTACGCGATCCACGACGCGCTCGAGCTGACCGGCCTGCCCGCCGTGGAGGTGCACCTGTCAGACGTGCAATCGCGCGAGCCGTGGAGAAGGATCTCGGTCATCGGCGACCTGTGCCTGGCGACCTATTCGGGCAAGGGTCCCGACGGATATCGCCTCGCGCTCGAGCGACTGCGCGGACATCTCGACGGGGGGGACGAATCGTGAGTCTCGACACGACCGCCCGCGTCGAGCGCCTCGTAGCAAACGCGCGCGAGCACGAGCACCGGCCCGACGCGCTGCTCCTCTACACACCCGTCAACGTCCGCTACCTGACCGGCTTCACCGGCAGCCACGCGCTCGTCCTGGTCAACGTCGCCGGGCGGTTCGGGGGGCATCGTTTTCTCACCGACTTCCGCTACAAGACCCAGTCGGCCGAGCAGGTCTCCGGCGAGCTGTTCGTCCTCGAGGTCATCGACGACGGCAAGCTGCTCGAGGCGCTGGCGGAGTGGCTGGAGGAAAGCGCGCAGGCCGGGCGCCTGGGGTTCGACGAGGCGCACACGACCGTCGCTCAGCATGACCACCTGCGCGAGCTGTTGAGCGAGACGAGCTGGGAGCTTGTGCCGTGCGGCGGGCTCGTCGAGCGTCTGCGCGCGGTCAAGGACGCCGCCGAGATCGCTCGCATTCGCGCCGCCGCAGAGCTCGCCGACGAGGCGCTGTCGAGGATCCTGCAGCGTGGGCTGGCCGGGCGCTCGGAGCGCGAGGTCGCGATCGATCTCGAGTTGCAGATGCGCAGGCTGGGCGGCGAGCCGAGCTTTTCCTCGATCGTGGCCTCCGGCGCGCACGGCGCGCTGCCCCACGCCGAGCCCCGCGATGAGCCGATCGCGCGCGACGTGTTCGTCACAATCGACTGGGGCGCCCTGCACGAGGGCTACTGCTCGGATTGCACCCGCACGTATGCGACCGGCGAGGGCATCTCGGCGAAGGCGCGCGAGATCTACGAGCTCGTGCTCCGCGCCCAGGCGCAGGCGCTGGAAGCTGTGCGGGCCGGGCCGAGTGGCGTGGAGCTCGACGCCGTGGCGCGCGCGATCGTCGAGCAGGCCGGCCACGGCGAGCACTTCGGCCACGGCCTCGGCCACGGCGTCGGCATGGAGGTCCACGAGGGCCCGCGCCTGTCGCGCACCGCGGGCGAGGATCCCATCCCGGCCGGCAGCGTCGTCACGGTGGAGCCCGGCGTCTACCTGCCCGGGGAGTACGGCGTGCGCATCGAGGATCTCGCCGTCGTGCGCGAGGACGGTCACGAGGTGCTGACCGGGCTGCCCAAGGAGCTGACCGTCGTCTCCTGAGCTTGGCCGATTCGCCGGTGTGGTTGGTGCATACAGCCGCAGTGCGAGCCCGGCGCACAGCGGCAGCGTCCACGCCAAAAACAAGCGCCGCCTGGATGTCGGGCGAGGGCGTGTTCGGCCAGCCACTAAAGGTCAGCCAGGCGAGCGCCGTGCTCACCAGCGCCAATACCGGCGGGCGTGCCTCGCGGACCTGATCGCCGCACACCTCCCACGCGTTGAGCTTCAACCCGTTCTCACGACAGCCGCGCCCGGTGTGCGCCCGCTACCCTGGCAGACCGTGATAACCACCAACCAGTTCAAGAACGGCAACCACATCGAGGTCGACGGCACCATCTACAAGATCCTCGAGTTCCAGCACGTCAAGCCCGGCAAGGGCGGGGCGTTCGTGCGCACGAAGCTGCGTAGGGCCTCCGACGGGAACGTGATCGACAGGACGTTCAGGGCGGGGGAGAAGTTCAGGCCGGTCAGGACCGAGGCCCGGCGGATGCAGTTCCTGTACTCGGACGGGACCGATGCGCACTTCATGGACACCGAGTCCTTCGAGCAGATCGCGGTCGCCGAAGCGACGCTCCAAGACGCGCTGCGCTGGATCAAGCCGAGCGGCGAGGTGGATGTGCTGTTCATCGACGATGAGCCCTCCGACGTGCAGCTGCCGAGCGCCGTGGACCTGGAGGTCACCCAGGCCGACCCGGGGCTGCGCGGCGACACGGCCTCCGGCGGCGGGACCAAGCCCGCGACGCTGGAGACGGGCGCGAGCATCCAGGTGCCGCTGTTCATCGACGTGGGCCAGCGCATCAGGGTCGATACGCGCTCCGGCGAATACGTCTCGCGCGCGTGAGCCTTCGCCACCACGCTCGGTCGCACCTCGCTCGCAGCCCTCGCGTCAGCAGAGCAACCCCGGGCGCCGGCTAGATGCGCCGCTCCGAGCAGCGCAGAGCGGCGGTGGTTGCGCTCTATCAGCACGACCTGACAGGCCGGTCGCTGGAGCAGGCGCTGGCGTCGGACGCCTCGCCGCTGACGCGCGCGCTGGCACAGGCCGCGGCTGATCGCGCTCAGGAGCTGGACGCGATCCTCGACAAGCACTCGCACGGGTGGTCGGTGCAGCGCATTCAGCCGCTGGAGCGCAGCATCATGCGGGTGGCGCTCATCGAGATGCTGCACCCGGACATGGCGCCGGCGCGGGAGGCGATCCCGGCGGAGGGGGCGATCGAGGAAGCCGTGCAGAGCGCGAAGCTGTTCTGTGGCTCAGACGCCCCGGCGTTCGTGAACGGGGTGCTGGCGGCGGTGTTGCGCGAAGTGCGCGAGAATACGCCCGAGGAGCCCCGATGAACGACACCGAGCAAGTGCTAGACGAGCGCCTGGACAACCTGATCGCCGAGCTGGAGCGGGCCGCCGAGCAGTTGCGCTCGGGCGAGCTCAGCGCCGACGCGGCCGCGACGCTGGTGGAGGACTGCGCGGGGCTGGCGGGAGAGGCAGCGGCGGAGCTCGAGCGGCGCACGACCGCCGCCTTCGGCGGCGGCGGTCCCGGTCTTGGATCGGCGGAGGTCTCGACGGTCGCGCCCGGCCAGGACTCGCTCCTGTAGCGGGCACGGCGCTCGTGACGGCCGATGAGATGGAGGGAGATGGCTCCGCAGAGCGGGCCGATCGCCCCCAGCGGGCGGACCACCCGGGGCGGGCCGATTACCCTGAGCACCTGCGGGGTGAGGTCGAGCGCTACCTGCAGGGGATGCGCTTCTCGCACGAGCCGCTCACCGCGGGGTTGGAGGAGGCGATGCGCTACTCGCTGCTGGCGGGCGGCAAGCGCATCCGCCCGGTGCTGGTGCTGGCCACGGCGCGGGCGGTGGGCCAGCAGCCGCGCGAGATGTTGCCGCTGGCGGGCGCGATCGAGCTGATCCACACCTACTCGCTGATCCACGACGACCTGCCGGCGATGGACGACGACGAGCTGCGCAGGGGCATGCCCACGTGTCATGTGCGCTTCGGCGAGGACGTCGCGATCCTGGCCGGGGACGGGCTGTATGCGGAGGCGTTCAGGCACCTGCTCACCGAGCAGCGCTCACCGGCGGATCGGGTGCTTGCCGCCGCCGCGGAGCTGGCGGGGGCGACCGGTGTGGACGGGATGGTCGGCGGGCAGTACGCGGACGTCAGTCCCGGCGCCCCGGACGGGCCGGCGGCGCTGCGCAGGCTGCACGAGCTGAAGACGGGACGGCTGATCGGCGCGTCGGTGATCTGCGTGCTGCTCCTGGGCGGGATCGACGGACCTGCGACAATGTCCTATCGGCGCTTTGCGGCCGAGCTGGGCGTGCTGTTCCAGATCGTCGATGACATCCTCGACGTGATCGGCACGGACGACGCCCTCGGCAAGCCGCGGGGCAGCGACGAGCGACATGGCAAGCGGACATACGTGAGCGAGTTCGGCATGCAACGGGCAAGACAGCTGGCGGCGGAGTCTCACCAGACCGCGCGGGAAGCGCTGGCCCAAGCCGCGAGCGCCGGCCCGGACTCTCCGGACGCCGGAGCCGAGCTCGAGCGGATAACCGACTTCATCTACACCCGCACCTCATGAGCCCCCGCGAGTCCCCACCCAACCACCACGGCGGCAACGAGGACGGCACGCGTGCGGAGGATGCCGGCGAGCACGAGCGCGCGAGGGGGGCGCGGCTGCTCGACACGATCGAGGGCCCCGAGGATCTGAAAGAGCCTCTCCGACTCCGAGCTGTCCCAGCTGGCCCAGGAGGTGCGCGAGCACATCATCGACACGGTCGGCGAGATCGGCGGGCACTTCGGCGCGAACCTCGGCACCTGCGAGCTGGCGGTGGCGCTGCACTCGATCCTGGAATCGCCGACCGACAAGATCCTGTGGGACGTCGGCCACCAGGCGTATCCGCACAAGATCCTCACGGGCAGGCGAGACCGGCTGAGCACGATCCGCCAGTACGGTGGCCTGGCGCCGTTCTGCTCGATCGCGGAGTCCGAGCACGACATCATGGGAGCCGGCCACGCGTCAACCTCGATCGGGTACGCGGTCGGCATCAAGGAGGGGATGCGCCGGCTGGCTCGCGTCGGCGCGCGCACGCCGAAGAGCGACGCATTGGCGCCGGCGCCCGCCGATGGCCGGGTTGTCGCGGTGATCGGCGACGGCGCGATGACCGGGGGAGTGGCGTTTGAGGCGATCGGGCAGGCGGGCGGGCTGGGCACGCCGATGGTGGTCGTGCTGAACGACAACGGGATGTCGATCGCGCCGAACGTAGGCGCCCTGTCGCGGTACTTCAACCGGGTCAGGCTGAACCCGAAGCTGTGGCACGCGCGCGAGGGGGTCGAGGGTGGGCTGGCGAAGCTGCCCGGCGGGATCGGCTCGGCGTTCGAGCGGTTGGGGCCGCAGCTGAAGGAGTCGATCAAGGCGTTCTGGGCGCCGGGGTTGTGGTGGGAGGAGCTCGACTGGGCCTACATGGGGGTCATCGACGGGCATGACGTGCGCGCGCTGCGCGAGGCGCTGCGCGAGGCGCTGGCGGCGCAGCGCCCGGTGGTCGTGCACATCGCGACCGTCAAGGGCAAGGGATTCGCGCCCGCCGAGGAGGGTGGGTTGGAGGGAATGGAGCGCTGGCATGCGGCCAAGCCGAACTCGATCCTGAACGGATCCCCCACATCTCCCCCCGCGTCCGCACCGAGCGTTCCGGCGGCCAAGGAGGAAGCGGAGGCGACGGGAGCGAGCACGGAGGCGACGGACGGAGACGGAGCGAAGACCAAGCCCGGACCGGACGGGAAGGCGCAGAGGGGGCGGGCGCCGCAATACACCCAGGTGTTCGGCGAAGCGCTCGTGCGCGAATGCGAACGCGACGAGCGCGTCGTCGGGATCACCGCCGCGATGAACTCGGGCACGGGGTTGAGCATCCTGCAGAAGGCGCTGCCCGAGCGCTACTTCGACGTCGGCATCGCCGAGCAGCAGGCGATCCTGTTCGCGGCGGGCCTCGCGCTTGAGGGGGTCAAGCCGGTCGCGGCGATCTATTCGACGTTTTTGCAGCGCGCGTATGACCAGGTTGTGCACGACGTGTGTTTGCAGCGGCTGAACGTGGTGTTCGCGATGGACCGCGCCGGGTTGGTTGGCGACGACGGGCCCACGCACCACGGAGCGTTCGACATCGCCTACCTGCGGTGTCTGCCGAACATCGTGCTGATGGCCCCGCGCGACGAGGCCATGCTCGTGCGCATGCTGCGCACGGCCTTGACCTACGACGACGGGCCGATCGCGCTGCGCTATCCCCGGGGTGAGGGTACCGGTGTGCAGCTGCCAGACCAGCCCCGCGCGATCAAGATCGGCGCTGGAGAGATCTTGATTGAGGCCCACCCACCCGGCGCGAGCGCGCCCGCGGGCGCGCGAGTGGCGCTGATCGGCTATGGCAGCGGTGTCGGCAAGGCGCTTGCGGCGGCCGAGGAGCTGAGCGCCCTCAGGCGCGATCGAGGTGACCGTCGCGGACGCGCGCTTCGCCAAGCCGATCGACGCCGGCTTGATGGCCCAGCTGGCGGCCGAGCACGACCTCTTGGTGACCGTCGAGGAGGGCGTGCTCGCGGGCGGGTTCGGCAGCGCGGTTTGGGAGACGCTGAACGAGGCCGGCGCGCGGACGCCGCGGATCATGCGCGTGGGGTTGCCCGACCGGTATGTGACCCACGGCAAGCCCGCGTTGCTGCACGAGGAGGTGGGGTACACGGGCAGTCAGATCGCCGAGCGCGTCAGGGCCGCGATCACCGCACGCGAGTCAGCGCCCGTTGGGTAGGGATGTAGTTCCGACCGGCACATGTGCCGGTCGGTGGGGCCGTGCATGCACGGCCCCATGGGACGCCGCATGCGGCGTCCCCATTCCGTTGGCGCATGCGCCAACGGTCGGGGGGTGCATGCACCCCCCGAAGGGGCGCCGCATGCGGCGCCCCACCACCGATCGAAGATCAGAGGGATCTCCGATCGGCCAACATGTGCGAGGGGAACCCAAAGATCAAGACACGGCGGCCAACCGCTCGGCGATCTTGTCCCAGTTGACGACGTTCCACCACGCGTCGATGTAGTCGGGGCGGCGGTTCTGGTATTTCAGGTAGTAGGCGTGCTCCCACACGTTGACGCCCAGCAGCGGCGTCTGGCCGGATGAGATCGGGTTGTCCTGGTTGGCACTGCCCACGATCGCCAGGCCCGACCCGTCGTGCACGAGCCACGACCAGCCGGAGCCGAACTGGTTGACGCCGGTTGCCTTGAGCTTTGCCTGGAAGTCGGCGAACGAGCCGAACGCCGCGTCGATCGCGCTCGCCAGCTCGCCGCCAGGGGCGCCGCCGGATCCGTCCTCACCCCCCCTCATGCTCTCCCAGAACAGCGTGTGGTTGTAGTGCCCGCCGCCGTTGTTTTTGACCGGGCCCTTCGCCTCGCCGAGGCTGTCGAGGTTCTGCAGCACCTCCTCTACGGGCTTCTCAGCCCACTCGGTGCCCTCCAGGGCGGCGTTGGCCTTGTCCACGTAGGCCTGGTGGTGCTTGTCGTGATGGAATTCCATCGTCGCCTTGTCGATGTGCGGCTCCAGGGCGTCGTAGGCGTAGGGGAGCGGGGGAACGGTGTAGGCCATGAGGGGCTCCTTGTCGGGTTCTCGTCGTTGATCGGGTGTGCAGGCTGTTCTATCAAAGGGCAGGCTAGGCTCTGCCTCTACGATGCCCAGGCTCTCCGAGTATCTGCTCCCGACCGAGCGCGAGGCGCCCGCCGACGCCGAGGCGATCTCGCACAAGCTGATGATCCGCGCCGGGCTGATCCGCCAGATGGGGGCCGGCATGTGGACATGGCTGCCCGCGGGCTGGCGCGTTCACCAGCGTGTCGCCCAGATCATCCGCGAGGAAATGGACGCGATCGGCGCCCAGGAGATGCTGATGCCGGTGCTGCAGCCCGCAGATCCATGGCGCAAGACCGGGCGGATCGAGATCGACGAGCTGTTCAAGTTGACCGATCGCAAGGGCTCGGAGCTCGTGCTGGCGATGACCCACGAGGAGGCCGTCACGTTCCATGCCGCGCAGACGATCCACTCCTACCGCGACCTGCCGTTGATCGTCTACCACTTCCAGGTCAAGGAGCGCGACGAGCCGCGCCCGCGCGCGGGGGTACTGCGGACGAGGGAGTTCGTGATGAAGGACTCCTACTCCTTCGACCGCGACCAGGCTGGCATGGAGGAGAGCTACGCGCTGCACATCGGCGCCTATGACCGCATCATGGCGCGCACCGGCCTGCGCTTCTACAGGGTGCAGGGCGACGTGGGGATGATGGGCGGGACGGGCGCGCACGAGTACATGGCGCCATGCGCCGCCGGCGAGGACGAGGTCGTGCTGGGCGAGGACGGCAGGTATGCCGCCAACGCGGAGGTCGTGCGCGCGGTCACCGGCAAAGCCGAGCTGCACGACGGCGAGACGATCGAAGGCAGGCAGATCCGCCTGGAGACGGCGATCGAGATCGGCAACATCTTCAAGCTCGGCACCCGCTACTCCGAGCCGCTGGCGGCGCGCTATCTGGACGAGCACGGCCACGAGCACCCGATCTGGATGGCCTCCTACGGGATCGGCCCGGCGCGGATCGTGGCGGCGGCGGTCGAGCAGTTCGCCGACGAGCACGGCATCTCCTGGCCGCGGGCGCTGGCCCCGTTCGCAGTGCACCTGGTGGGACTCGGCCGGACCGGCACGCCCGAGCACGAGGCCGCCGAGCGCGTGTTCCAGGAGCTGGGCGACGGCGGGATCGAGACGATCTATGACGACCGCGAGATCGGCCCGGGGGAGAAGTTCGCCGAAGCCGAGCTGCTCGGCTGCCCGCTGCGGCTGACCGTCGGGCGCCGGGCGGTCGAGGCAGGCGAGATCGAGGTCCAGGTGCGCCGCGGCCGGGCGCAGGCGCCGGGCATACCGCTGCGCGGCGAGCCGGACGGGCTGATCCGGGCGGTGGACGAGCTGTGGCGGAGCCTCCCCTAGACGGAGACCCGATCGACGATCGGCCGGCGCCTGGACGGGAGCCTTCGGGAGATCCGGCGATGGACACGGCCGCTCCGCGCTCGGCCGATGGCTCCCCTCTGGCGCCGCCCGGCACAACGCCGCCCGCCCTGACCCTGCGCCGGCTACTCGGCCTGGATCGGTCCGGGCCGCCGCCGCCGCAGACACTCGCGGGAGAGCCGCTGCGCCCGTGGACGGTGCCCAACGCGATCGGCTTTGTCAGGCTCGCGCTGATCCCCGTGTTCTTGATCGTCGCGCTGTCGAGCTCGGACGGCACTGGCGCCGCGCCGGCCGGGCTGTTTGCGGCGATCGCCTGGGGGGACTACGCCGACGGGATCGCCGCGCGTGTAACCCGTCAATACAGCCGGCTGGGCACGCTGATGGACCCGGTCACCGACCGGCTGCTCGTGATCTCGGGCGTGGTCGTGTGCTGGCGCTTTGAGCTGCTCCCGCGCTGGGCGCTGGCGGTACTCGTCGCGCGCGAGTGCTCGATGCTCGCGCTGGGGCGCTACGGGCAGACGCACGAAGTGGAGCTGCGCATCAACTGGCCGGGGCGGATCGGGGTCGGTCCGCTGATGGCCTCGTTCTTCTTCGCGATGGCGGGTCTTCAGACGGTGGCCGAGGCGCTGCTCTACATCGGCCTTGCGCTGGCACTGAGCGCGAGCGTGCTGTATGCGCGCGCGGGGCTGGCGCAATTGCGAGAGCGACGGTCGTCGTCTCTCTCGTCGCAGTTCCGCGGCCACCCCTAGCCTCAAGCTCTACTTTACGGTAAAGTCTGAGCGAAAGCAGTTCTACGGGTTAGCAGCAGGACAGGCACGCAAACGGCAACGAGAACGCGACAGGAAGATCGAGGACGCCATGGATACGTTCCCAGACCTGGGCTCACTGGATGACGGCGAGCTGAAGGACATCATCAAAGAGCTGACCGACGAAGAGACCGAGATCTCCTACCAGCGGCGGATACTGCACGGCAAGATCGACATCCTGCGCGCCGAGCTGGTCAACCGGCTGCGCAAGAAGCACGACGGCGGCGTCTCGCCGGTGATCACCGGCGAGGACGTGCAGCAGCTGACCGACATCCTGGCCAACCGCCAGACCGCGGTTCCGACCGACGCCGAGTAGACAGGCGCGAGGGAGACCGGGAAGGGATCGTCTCATGGCCCTGCACTGCACGGAGTGCGGATTCGTCAACGCCGAGGGCGCGAACTACTGCCAGCGCTGCGGCGCGCTGCTGCCGCGCGCGGAGGGATCTGGCGGGGCGGGGAGTGGGGAACCCGTCACCGCGACCTACCGCATCGACGAGACGGGCGAGCTGGTGGCGGTCGAGCTGGAGAAGGACGCCGCGAACGGCCCGGCGCTCGTCATCCGCGCCGGGGGAGGGCGAGTCGGAGAGAGCTTCCCCGTGCAGGGCGAGCGCATGAGCATCGGCCGCCGGCCGGATTCCAGCGTGTTCCTCGACGACGTGACGGTCTCGCGCGACCACGCGCTGCTGATCGAGCGCTCAGGGCAGTGGCATCTGGACGACTGCGGCTCGCTGAACGGGACCTACGTCAACCGCTCGCGGATCGAGTCTCAGCGCCTGGAGGAGGGCGATGAGGTGCAGATCGGCAAGTACAAGCTGACCTTCCACGCGCGCTGATGGCCACGCAAGCGCAGACACCACAGTCCGAGGTCGAGCGGCTGAACGCCGAGCTCGAGCGCGCCGAGGGCACGCCTGGCGTGCCCGGCGGGGTGGGCGGTCTCAAATCGAAGTCGATCACGATCGGCACTGTGTGCAAGGCGCTCGCGCAGGAGTTCCCGGACATCTCGATCTCCAAGATCCGCTATCTGGAGGATCAGAAGCTCTTGACGCCGCGGCGCACCCCGGGCGGTTATCGCCTGTATACGCAGGGCGACGTCGCGCGTCTGCGCACGATCCTGCGCATGCAGCGCGACGAGTTCCTGCCGTTGCGCGTGATCCGCCAGGAGCTCGCCGCCGGGCGCGCGGGAGACGGCGCCGGCGCCGCCCCGCCCGTCCCGGGCAAGCGCTCGCGCGAGGGGATGCGTCCGTGGCGCACGAGCGTCAGCGTGCGCGAGGCGACCGGGGCGCTGTACTCGCTGGAGGACGTGCTGGAGGAGACCAGCGCGGACGCCAAGCTCGTGCGCGAGCTGGAGGAGTACGGCGTCGTCAAGGGCGAGCAGCGCGGGGGCGTGCGCTACTTCGATGAGACCGAACGCGAGATCATCGGCGCCGTGGCCGAGCTCGCGCGCTACGGCGTGGGCGGACGCAACCTGCGCGTGTTCAGATCCTCGGCCGATCGCGAGGCGACGCTGTTGCAGCAGATCCTCGCGCCCGCGCTGCGCTCGCGCAATCCGCAGCGGCGCAAGGAGGCCGTTGAGGCGCTCGAGAACCTGGCGGCGGTCGCCACGCACCTGAAGCACTTGCTGCTGGTGCGCGACCTGCGCAAGATCGTGCGCTGACGCACGATGGCCGGCGGATCTCTGCGTCCTCACCGAAGCCGGGGGACACTCGCCTTGGCTCGCATCCCCGTTTCGGCCAGCACATGTACCGATCGTCGATCGATGGGATCGCCGATCGGCCAGCACACTTCGCTCGCTGCGTCCTTGATCTCCTTGGCCCTCGTGCGTCAGGGCGCTGTGGCGTTCTCTCGTGCGCTGAGGTCCGATGACCCGGGCAGAGACAGATCTGCGCGGGCTCGTGCGTGAGATCCCGGACTTTCCGAAGGAGGGGGTCGGATTCAAGGACATCACGCCGCTGCTGGCCGATCCGCGCGCGCTGCGGGCCGCCGTGAAGGGACTTGCCGAGTATGCACGGCCGCTGAACGTGGACTGCGTGATCGCGGCGGAGGCGCGCGGGTTTCTGCTCGGGCCGGCGCTGGCGCTGGAGCTCGAAGCGGGGTTCGTGCTCGCGCGCAAGCCGGGCAAGCTGCCGTATGAGACGGTCAGCGCCTCCTACCTGCTCGAGTACGGCTCGGGGAGCTCGAGCTGCACACCGACGCGCTGGGCACGGGCCGGCGGGTCTTGGTGCACGACGATCTGCTCGCCACGGGCGGCACCGCGCGAGCGCTGTGCGAGCTCGTCGAGAGCCTCGGCGGGGAGGTTGTCGGATGCGGTTTTCTAATCGAGCTCGAGTTCCTGGGCGGACGGGGGCGATTGGCTCCGTACGAGGCGCACGCGCTGATCTGCTACGAGTCCTGAGCGGATCGATAGATAGAGAGATAGAGAGAGAAGAAAGGGGCGCATCGACTCCATGCCGACGACGCGCAGAACCCGCACGATCGCCGCCCCGGCGCAGGAGCTGTGGGAGACGATCCGCGACCCGCACCACCTGCCGCGCTGGTGGCCGCGAGTGAGCCGGGTGGAGGACGTGACCGATCGGGAGTTCACCGAGGTGATGAGGACATCCAGCGGAAAATATGTGCGCGCGGACTTCACGCTGGTCGAGTCCGACGAGCAGGCCAAACGGCTGTGCTGGGAGCAGCGAGTGGAGGGCAGCCCGTTCGCGCGACTGCTGAGGTCCGCTGAGACGGAGGTGCGTCTCAGAGACGCGACGGGCACCGAGCGGGAGGGCCTGGCGACGGAGGTGACGATCGAACTCTCCCAGACGCTGAACGGGTTCTTCCCCCGGCTCGGTGGATACATGGTCCGCAAAGCGGCTGCTCACACAATCGATGAGGCGCTTGACGGGCTTGAGCGGATCGGTGGCTGAGATGGGTGAGATGGGTGAGCCCCCGCGGATGCGCTGGTGGGGGTGGGGAGATCCAGAGCACGCCCCGCAGGCGCTCAGCCCGGGCATGCTGGAGCTGCTGCGCGAGACGGTCGGCGTCGCGGGCACGCCGCGCCCGCCCGTCGCCCTTGGCGCGGTGAAACTGCCGACGACGACGCGACTCTCAGAGCGCGCTGGGGCGAATCTCAGGGAGATCGTCGGCGCGGACGGGGTGCGCGAGGATCACGCCGAACGGGTCCAGCACGCCGCCGGCAAGGGATATGTAGACCTCGTGCGCCTGCGCGCGGGCACGCCCGCGGGCGCCCCGGACGCGGTCGTGCTGCCTGACGGCCACGAGCAGGTCCAGGCGGTGCTTCGGGCGTGCGCCGCAAGCGGGCTCGCGGTCGTGCCGTTCGGTGGAGGCACGAGCGTGGTGGGCGGCGTGGAGCCGTTGCGCGACGGGCACGAGGCGGTGATCGCGCTGGACATGCGCCGGATGAGGGAAGTCGTGGAGCTCGACCGCGAGTCGCGGATCGTGACGGTCGGCGCGGGCATGCGCGGACCGGAGCTCGAGCGGGCGCTGGCGGTGGACGGCTTGACGCTGGGGCACTGGCCGCAGTCGTTTGAGTACGTCTCGCTGGGCGGATGCGTTGCGACCCGTTCGGCGGGGCAGGCCTCGAGCGGGTACGGGAGCATCGCCAGGATGGTGCTCGGCCTGGGTCTGGCGGCGCCGGCGGGGGACCTCGCGCTTGCGGCGATACCGGCGAGCGCGGCCGGACCGGGGCTGAGAGAGACGATCGTCGGCTCGGAGGGGACGCTGGGGGTGATCACCACGGTCTCGCTGCGGGTGCGCCGCGCGCCCGAGGAGAGGGTCTATGAGGGGTTGATGTTCGAGAGCTTCGCCGCGGGAATCGACGCGCTGCGGGCAATGGCGCAGGAGCACGCGCTGCCGGACCTCGCGCGGCTGTCGGACGCAGAGGAGACGCGCATGTCGATGGTTCTGGCGGGTGACGGCGGGCTGAAGGGTCGCCTGGGGCGCGCGTATCTGAGCGCGCGCGGCTACGGCGAGGAACGGGCCGGGCGGTGCATCGCGATCGTCGGGTTCGAGGGCGATGCGCGGGAGGTCAAGGGTCGGCGTGCTCGCGCGCTGGCGCTGGCGCGCGGGCACGGGGGGCTCGCGCTGGGAGGCTCGCCGGGGAGGGCTTGGCTTACGGGGCGCTTTCAGGCGCCGTACCTGCGCGATGAGCTGCTCGACCACGGCGTTATGGTCGAGACGCTGGAGACGGCCACGCGCTGGTCGAACGTGGCGCTACTGCACGACGCGGTGGCGAGCGCGATCGAGACGGCGCTGGCCGAGCAGGGCACGCCGGGCGTCGTGATGTGCCACGTATCGCATCTGTATGAGACGGGAGCGTCGCTGTACTACACGTTCATCGCCCGCCAGCGCGAGGGAGCGGAGATCGAGCAGTGGCGCGCGGTCAAGCGCGCGGCCAGCGAGGCGATCGTCGCGGGCGACGGCACGATCACCCACCATCACGCTGTCGGCCGCGATCACGCGCCGTGGCTCGAGCGCGAGATCGGCGCGCAGGGCGTAGCGGCAATCGGGGCGCTGAAGGCGCAGCTCGATCCGGCCGGGATCATGAACCCGGGCAAGTTGGTGCTCGCCCGGGAGTAGGTGGCGGTCGATCGAAGGACCGAGCGCGCCGGGGCGCACTATTTCCTCAGCGCGAACGCTCCGCTCAGCACGACGGGTCCGGGAGTGGTCGGGTGTTCTGAGGTCTCGTGCGTGAGCAGGATGTGGTGATAGTCACCGGCGTTCGCCGGCAGCAGCGCACCTCCCTGCAGGCGCCCGTTGGAGCCGACGGTCGGAGCCTTGCTGATCGCCTGGGCGCTGGTGGGGGAGTTGTAGAGCCAGATGACATACGAGAATCCCGTCGAGGGGGGCAGGTGTTCGGCGGCAAGGTAGAACGCGCGCTGGGAGCCTTCGGCGAGAACCTCGACGATGCCGATCGCCTTGCTCGCGGGTTCGGCGGGGTCAACGTCAGCTGGTTGGTGACGGTGGGCGTTTTCGAGGCGCTCGATTTCGTGCCTGTGGAGGCGGTCGATTTCGTGTTCGCGGAGGCGCTCGCGGCGCCGCTGGCGCCGGTGCTCGTGTTTTTCGAGCCGCTTCCGCCGCTGGTGAGCAGGACGACCACGACGATCACGACCACGACCATGCCGGCGAGCAGCGCTGCGCCTCCGCGTCTGGAGACGGGCGGTCCGGGCGGCGCCCCGGACGCACGCGAGGAAGCCGCGCGCTCGGCCGAGTCCCGCGCGGGGGGCGTGGGCGCTGCGCGCGGCGCGTCGGCGGGGGAGGCGTGGCCGGGCGCGGACTGCGGCCCGGTTTCCGGAGCGCCGGCCAGTGCGTCCAGGGCGGCGTGGGCGCGGTCGCGGACGGCGCTCTCGGGGATGGCGAGCAGCTCGGCGACCTGGGCGTAGCTCTTGCCGCGATCCACGAGCAGGGACAGCGTGGCGCGCAGGTCGGGGGGGAGATCGTCGAGTCGCGGCATGATCGGGCGGGGTTCGTAGGCTATCGTGGCGCCGCGATGGCAACGCCGAGCCTCCCCACCGCCGAGCAGCTCGAACGAAGCGGTCACGGGATACGACCGTCTCTACGGTCTTCAGTTCGTCGAGATATCACACACCGAGGTGCGGGCCCGGGTGGCCGTGCGCGAGGAGATCAAGCAGCCGCTGGGGCTCGTGCACGGCGGGTTGTATGCCTCGCTGGCGGAGTCGATGTGCTCGCTGGTGACCGCGGCGGCGGTGATTGCAGAGGGCAAGACGGCCGTGGGCATGTCCAACAGCACGAGCTTCCTGCGCCCGATCACGCAGGGGACCGTGCACGCGCACGCCAAGCGGCTGCACGGCGGGCGCACGACCTGGATCTGGGATGTGACCTTCAACGACGACGAGGGCCGCACGTGCGCGGTCACGCGGATGACGATCGCGGTGCGACCGTTTGCGGATGGCGGATGACGCTGCCGGAACCTCTGTCTGGCGCGGACTCTATTCCCGAGCTTTCAACTTGCTTCAGCGGATTGCAGAGCCTTCAGCGGATTCGGCACCTGCGAGGGCAGCGGCCGGGAGCCGAAACCGCTGTCGGGCCCCCGCGCGGACAGCGGCTGCAGTGGCGAGGCGGGGTAGTTGATCGGCACGGCCGTGGCGGCGGCCGCGAGGGCCAACGCGGGAGTGTCGGCGTAGACGTCGAGGACGACGGGGCCCGTGGGAATCGAGATCGCCTCGCCGTGTTCGGCGAAGAAGCCGGTGACGCCGCGCAGGGTCCTCGCCGTTCGGGCGCCGGAGGAGCCTTCGCCGGGCACGAAGCTGTTGTCCGGCGAGGTGACGATCTTCAGTTGCGTCACACAGGTGGACTGGCCGCCTTCCAGACAGTTGCCGTACTGGATGGTGAACGATCCGCTGGGGTCGCGCGAGGCTTCGGTGATCGCGAGGCCCCCGAATGTGCCGCCCAGCCAGTAGACGGGGTAGGGCGCGAGCACGAGGCCCTCGAGCTCGTTGTGCGGTATCGGCTGGCCCTGGATGGTGTTCCCGCACGATGCGAGCGAGAGCGCGCAGAGCATGACGGTGAGTGCGGCGAGCATTCGGGCGGGGCGCGGACGGAGGGCGAGCGGTCCGCGCTTGAGATTGCGGCGCACCATCAGCCTCAGCAATACGAGTCGAGCCAAGGAGACACAACA
>CAWIWX010000005.1:0-111969 GCA_963839965.1 uncultured Solirubrobacterales bacterium | reverse complement strand
GTCGGCAAGATAACCGCCCGCCATGGAGAACAGGATGAACGGCAGCGAGAACAGGATGCCGAGCAACGGGACAATTGCATCACGCTCGCGCCTGGATGTTGCGACGCTCAAGCCAATAAAGGTGACGAGCGTTTTGAGCGCATTATCGCTGAACGCGCCCTGAAACTGGGTAACAATCAAACTCCAGAAACCGCGACGCCAGGGCCGTTCAGAAGTGCTCGTGGTCACTGGGTGAGCAGTGTAGCGGCGTCCGCCGTCTGATTCAAGCCGCCGTGAGAGAGTGGGAAGGCCGTCTTTCGCTGGAATGCGGCGAGGATTTCAGGCACAGTAATGACAAACGGAGGTGCGGATGCAGGAAGGCAAACGATTACGCCACTTTGCCAGCGATAACAATTCGGGGATTTGCCCCGAAGTGTGGGCGGCGTTGCAGGAAGCGAACACGGGCCATGTGACCGGGTATGGCGATGATCCGTGGACAGAGAAGGCCAAGCAGCTGATGCGGGACCTGTTTGAGACGGATTGCGATGTGTTCTTTGTCTTCAACGGCACCGCGGCGAATTCCCTGGCGCTCGCCAGCCTGTGCGACTCCTACCACAGCGTCATCGCCTTCGATTATTCTCACGCTGAAACTGACGAGTGCAACGCGCCGGGGTTTTTCGCGCCGGGAGTCAAACTTCAGGCCGTACAAGGTAAGAACGGAAAGATCACTCCGGATGCAATCGAGCGAGTGGCGAAATCGCGTCGTGATGTCCATGCATCGCATGCCGCGCGTCGTGAGTCTGACTCAAGCCACCGAGCTTGGCACGGTCTACACTCGCGACGAGTTGGCTGCGATTATCCAAAGCCGCGCGCAATCTTGGCCTGCTGGTCCATATGGATGGAGCGCGGTTTGCGAACGCGGTGGCCAGTCTCGGCGTGAAACCGCGAGAAATCTCGTGGGAGGCGGGCGTGGACGTGTTGAGTTTTGGCGGGACGAAGAATGGGATGGCATTTGGCGATGCCGTTGTGTTTTTTAATCGGAGTCTCTCACAGAATTTCCTCTACCGCTGCAAACAATCGGGCCAACTCGCGTCCAAGATGCGGTTCATTGCCGCGCAATGGATCGGGTTGTTGCAGGACGGTGCCTGGCTGCGGAACGCGAAGAATGCGAACGATATGGCGGCGCTGTTGGAGGCGAAGTTGCGCGGCTTGCCGGGCGTGAAAGTCCTCTACCTTCGTCAGGTCAATGCGGTATTTGTGGACATGCCGAGGCGCGTGCTCGACGGTCTGCACGAATGGGGCTGGCATTTCTACATGGATGTTGGCCCGGGTGGCGCGCGCCTGATGTGCTCGTGGGATTCGACGGCGGGAGACGTGGAAGCGTTTGTGCGCGACGTGGTCGATTTGTCGAAGTGACCTGGCTCGCAGCGTTTTCCCTGTGATTTGCAACCTGCACGATTTGCTGGCCGTCGAACATCCGCTTGTCCGACACCAAAGCCAAGTTCCTTGGCCGATCGTATGTTACACACTTGGCAACGGGCCGTCACGCGGCTGTTGCGCGGGTTTGCGATGGTGTCTCGCAAGGAGGCGGGGTGGGAACATGAATAACACCACACAAGTATCCGAGGTGGGTATGATGAGGTTTACGTTGCGAGAAGATGGGGACACGGAGTTTTCTGGGCCGGGTCGCCGAGCAGATTCTTCAACTGCCGAGCGTGTTGCGCGTCCGCACGAATCCGGCGCGGCAGGAGATCGAGATCGTATTCAAACAGCCGGCCGACGGACTGCTGCGGCAGGTGAACAACGCGCTGCAAACGGTGGGCACGGAAATGACCGCATCCAAAGTGCGGTAGAGTCGTCTGCGGCTGGTTTGTCGGACGGGGCCGGGGCTTACTTCAAATCCGGGTTCTGCTCGATGAACTCGCGGAGTTTCTGTTTAAGGGCGGGCGGCATCGGCGTCTCGGGCAGGCAATGCTTGTGGGTCAACTCGATGATCTGACGGTAACTCTTCACGTATTGCAGACAGGACGGGCAATCGCCCAGGTGCTGCTCCAGCTTGTGCTGGGTATCCTGGTCCAGTTCGCTTTCCACGTATTCATACAGCAACTTCTTCGTCCGTCGGCATTCGTTCGGATGAAGCAGGCATTTGAACAACCCGGAAAATGTTTTCTTGCTCATAACGACTAAACGTCCTGCCCTTTCAAGTACGGCAGCAAGGCTTCTCGGAGCGCCAATCGTGCCCGATGCAGGCGGCTTTTCAACGCCGGCTCGCTGAGGCCCGTCGCTTCCATGACCTCCTCCATCGGCAATTCCTCGACGTCACGCAACAGGACCACCACGCGGTAAGGTTCCGGCAGTCGATCAATCGCGCCGCGAACCTGTTCCCCGAGTTCGCCGGTCATCGCGATCTTGTCCGGGAGCGGCCCCTTGTCGCTCAACTGCAACGAGGGCAACGGCGCATCGTCGTCGTCGGAGGCGGAGGCATCGAGGGAGACGTCGTTCTCGCGGCGCTTCCGTTTGCGCAGGGCCATCAGGCCGGCGTTGGCGGTGACGCGGTAAATCCAGGACGTGAACGCCGACTTGCCTTCGAACGAGCCGATCTTGTTCCAGATGGAGACGAGGGCATCCTGCATGACTTCATGGGCGTCATACTCGTTGCGCATGAACTGGAGAGCGACGCCGTACATCTTGGCGCCATGAATCTGGACGAGTTCGTCCAGCGCCGATTTGTCGCGTTGCTTGAGCCGCGCGACCAACTGCGCATCATCGATTTGAGCCTCGGTTTTAGACATGCGAGCAGCCAGGACCTTTGCGTCACCCTTTGGAAGACTATCATGGCACCAAGCGGCAAGTCCAGCAAACCCTGACTCCATCGACATACAACTCGTGTTCACCACTAATGTAGATGCGCGCGCGGCCCCAACGATTCCCGGAAAGCGTATTTCCTCGATCTGCGTGTATACTGAACGCGAGGTGGCTGGATATTTACAACGTGGATGGCTGGTCGGCGGCATCGCGGCTGTGCTATGTTGCGGGACCATGGCTGGCGCCGCCGAGACCAACAAACCGAACCGTCTCATCCACGAGACGAGTCCGTACCTGCTCCAGCACGCGTACAATCCCGTGGACTGGTATCCGTGGGGCGAGGAGGCGTTTGCGAAAGCGCGCCAGGAGAATAAGCCGATCTTTTTGTCCATCGGGTACTCGACGTGCCATTGGTGCCACGTGATGGAACGCGAGTCGTTCGAGAACGACGACATCGCCGGCGGTGATGAACCAGTATTTCGTGTGCATCAAGGTCGACCGCGAGGAGCGACCGGATATCGACCGTGTGTACATGACGGCGGTGCAGGCGACGACGGGCTCGGGCGGCTGGCCGATGAGCGTGTGGCTTACACCTGACCTCAAGCCGTTCTACTGCGGCACGTATTTTCCGCCGGACGCGCGGTACGGGCGGCCGGGATTCAAGGAATTGCTCCAGCGCGTGCACGACGTCTGGGAGGCGAACCACGACGCCGTGGTGGCGCAGGCCGGGAAGATCGCGGAAACGATCGGGCAGTACACGACCATCAGCGGGGACGGTTCTCCGGGCCGCGCGCTTGGATGACGCGCCGTTGCAGCTCGGCTTCGAACAATTTCGTTCCAGCTACGATGAGGTCAACGGCGGGTTTGGCAGCGCGCCGAAATTTCCGCGGCCGGTCGCGCTGAATTTTCTGTTTCGGTATTTTGCGATCGCAGGAGCGCCGGACACCAGATGCGGTGACCGCTCGCGACATGGCGCTGCACACGTTGCGGGCGATGGGCGAGGGCGGGATGTTCGACCAACTCGGCGGAGGATTCCATCGGTACAGCGTCGATGAACGCTGGCTGGTGTCGCACTTCGAGAAGATGCTCTACGACCAGGCGCAACTCGTCTCCAGTTACGTGGACGCCTACCAGATCACGCACGATCCGTTCTATGCGGACATTGCGCGGCGGACCTGCGACTACGTGTTGCGCGACATGACGAGTCCCGATGGCGGGTTTTACTCGGCGGAGGATGCCGATAGTGAAGGCGTTGAGGGCAAGTTTTATGTGTGGACGCGCGAGGAGATCGAAAAAACCCTGGGTGATCGAGCCGACGCTTTCTGTCGCGCGTATGGTGTCACCACGGACGGAAACTGGGAGCACGGTCTGAACGTGCTGCATGTCGCATCGCCCGACGCGGCGAAATTCGCCAACGAACGCGCCAAGCTGTTCGCGGTCCGGGAAAAGCGGGTGCGTCCGCACCGCGACGAGAAGGTTTTGACCGCGTGGAATGGCTTGATGATTTCGGCGTTGTCGCGCGCGTCGCAGGCGCTCGATGAACCCAAATACCGCGACGCGGCGGAGCGCGCCGCGCGTTATCTCGTGGCCAATCGGCTGAAGGACGGCCAATTGACCCGGACGGCGACGGTGCCGGCGATGGTGGAGGATTACGCGTTTCTCGGCAACGGCTTCGTGGATTTGTACGAAGCGGACTTCGATCCGCAGCTGGCTGGTCAAGGCCACGGAACTCGCCGACACGATGCTCGCACGATTTTACGATGCGAAGGACGGCGGGTTCTTCCAGACGGACGGACGCGACCCGAGCGTCATTGTTCGCGCGAAGGAAGACTACGACGGGGCGGAACCGAGCGGCAACTCGATGGCGGCGCTGTTGTTGTTGAGGTTGGCGCAGTTTACGGACCGCGCGAATTACCGCGAGGCGGCGGAGAAGACGTTGCAGCTGTTCGGCGATCATCTGCGGAAAGCGCCGAGCACGGTCCCGCAGATGCTGTGCGTGCTGGATTTTTACCTGAGCAAACCGAAACAGATTGTGATTGCGGGCAAGACCGCTGCCGCCGACACGCAGGCGATGTTGCACGCGGTTCGCGAACGCTATTTGCCCAATGCGATTGTGATTCTGGCGGACGGCGGTGAATCGCAGAAGACGCTGGCGAAGTTGCTGCCGTTTCTGGAGACCATCAAGCCGGTGGATGGCAAGGCCACGGCGTATGTTTGCGTCAATTACGCCTGCCAGTTGCCGACGACCGACCGGGCAAGTTGGCGGAGTTGCTCGGAAAGCGGTGACGGCGGTTTCGATGAGGACTGCACTTCTGAATTGGCGGAAAAAGAAGGGAGAGTCGAGGCTCGAACTGCTCTACTCTACGCTAGCAACTTCTGCTTGCCCTCGACTCTCCACTGCAACGTAAGCCTGATCGCAGGAATAGCAAGTGATATTCGTGGCAGCTTGGCGGCGCAGGAACAGGGGAGAAAAAGGCGGAGAGTCGAGGCTCAACTCTCGAATTAGAACCCCCGAGCCGCTCCCAAGGGTGGGCACGTAGCCCTGATTCTACCTGACTTGACGAGAGGGTCGCTCGACTCTCCGTGACAATGTACGCCTTGTTGTGGGGAATGCAAGGGCGGGACGTCGGCCAACGAAAGCGAATCTTTCGCCGGTCGGCATAGTTCGACGAGCGAAGTGGTTGCAGTGCCGAGAGGCTTAGTAGATTGCCGCCAGTCGATGATCGACGCGTGGCCGCAGGTACGTCAATCCTTGGTCGCCGTGCTGATCAGGATCTGGCGCCGTCTCAGTCGTGCCAATCGTGTAGGCGTTGCTGAGCGGGATTCGAGCGTCGTTCCAGGACGTCTGTACAGGACGTGCCGGTCGTCACTGGATCGACGGTGGTGCCAGTCAGCGATGCCGGTTATTCGACCGACCACTGATCGACTCACAGCGATCCATTTGGCGGCAGACATTCTTGATGCGCCGGCCCTGGGATTGCTTGAGCGGGCACTATCAGGGAATGAACGCGTCCGGAACGCCAGCTTGGGCAGATCAACTCGTGCGAACAATGGCGATGACGAGTCGAAGATTTCCAAGCAGTAGTGGTGAAGCCTCTAGGTCGTACTCCATGCCTCTCGATACGTCTTGACCAGAATTCTCTGTGACATGCATGATTGCCCATTCGCTCCGATTCTGGATGAATCCAACAGTCAGGAAGCATCCGTACGCGTAAAACGGATATTGATCTTGGGATGCCTCGTTTGTTATGGACGCCGTTGTGGATCCGTGGACGAGATTCTTCGCCGACAAGCTATTCGCTGAGGTGATGTAACTGACAGGCGCGTGCGATGGACAGGTCATTCAGGTTGGCGTGACAGCCGTGACTTCCGTCAACTAGCGCGATTGCAAGAGTCACACGCATATTCATTAGAGATTCTCCTCGTTAGCGTCGCGAATTGACTTTGATATAGCACCGCAGTTCTGTTCGAGATTCAACTCAGAACTGACGGAGGTGACGTTTAGGCGAGGCCGTGCATCCACAGGACGAGCCAGATGGTGATGAAGACGAGCGGGAGAAGCACGGCGGCGGAGTGTCCGAAGAGGCGGATCGGCGGGCGGGTCATGATCGACGGCAACCCTTTCTCGTCGTCGCCGAATCGGGAATGGTAGGAGTTGCGGAGGCGGCGCATCGAGGCGACGGCGGCGAGGATGCTGACGTAGATGAGGGCGCAGGTCAACGTCCCGACGACGGGTATCAACTGATACAAGAGTTGCGAGTTGGGCCGAGAAATGGACGCAAGAGGGTGGCGCTGGTTGCGAGGCCAGGCCGTTGGTCACGATGGCGTAGGCGGTGAAGAAGAAAGGACTGGGACGCGACCAGCCACGAGAGCCGCTGCACGACGAGGTTGTCCTCGTGTTCGATGCGCGAGCGGACGACGTTGTAATAGTCCAGTGGAGTTAACGGGTATTCTTCCAACGATGGCGCATTCATAGGGATGAGGTTTACACGGGTTTTGGCGGTAGATGCCAGACTAAGAATGCGGAACTGCTTGCCGGGGGGCGGGCACGTGGCTAGGATGCGCGACATGTTCCGCGTGGAAGATTTTCTGGATTTGAAGCAGTGTGCGTTTCCCGAATTGTTCGAGCAGCGACGAGAACGTGTGGGATGCGCTGAAGCGTTTGTCCGCGTTCATCAAGAAACACCTCAAGCCAGCGCGGCTCGGCACGACCGTGGGCACGCCGTACATCGGCGAAAAGGTGTTTATCGGGAAGGGGACGGTTGTCGAGCACGGGGCGACGATCAAGGGGCCGGCGATCATTGGCGAGAACTGCCAGATTCGCTCGAGCGCGTACATCCGCGAGGACGTGATCGTGGGCAATGACTGCGTGCTCGGTAACGCGAGCGAATTCAAGAACGCGGTGCTGTTCAACGGCGTGCAGGCGCCGCATTTCAGTTACGTCGGCGATTCGATCCTCGGGTACAAGGCGCATCTGGGCGCGGGCGTGATTCTCTCCAACGTCAAATCGATCAAGGGCAACGTGACGGTCAAGTACGGGCATGACATCGACACGGGGCTGCGCAAGTTCGGGGCGGTGATCGGCGACGGCAGCGACATCGGCGAACTGGTCCTCGGCGGAGATCCCCTGCTTGGCGTCGATCACGACGTCGGCGATCAGCCCCGCGCGGGCCAGCGGGGCGAGGGCGAGCACGGCTGCGGTCGGGTAGCAGCCCGGGTTGGCGACGATGCCCGCCTCAGCGATCTGAGCGCGGTGCAGCTCGCTCAGCCCGTAGGTCGCCTCGCCGAGCAGATCCGGCCGCGGGTGCGAGCCGTACCACTGCTCGTAGGTCGCCCGTGAGGACAGGCGAAAGTCGGCGCTGAGGTCGACCACGCGCACGCCCAGCTCGCGCAGCGCGCCGACCGTAGGTGCGGCCGCCGCGTGCGGGTAGGCGACGATCGCGGCGTCCAGGTCAGGCGCAGGCGCGCCGGGGCCGGCGTCGCCGGCGATGCGCTCGAGGTCGAGCTCCTGAATCTGCAGCGGCACGCGGTAGCGCGGGTACAGCTCATCCAGGCGCCTGCCCACCTCCGAGCGCCCGGTCACACCGGTCAGCTCGAACCCGGGATGGCGCCACAAAAGGTGCGCCGCCAGCGCACCCGCGAACCCGGTCGCCCCTGCGACAAGCACGCGGGGCGAACCCGCTGCGAACCTCTGGGGCGGGCCCGAGTCAGCCACCACGCAGCTCACCCCCCAGCGCGCCGAGCGCCGCGACGATCTGTTCGCGCACGGGCGCGACGTCCTCGTCTGAGAGCGTCCTGTCCGCGGCCCGGAACGACAGCGCCAGCGCCAGCGAGCGCCTGCCCTCCCCCACCTGTGAGCCGGTATAGACGTCGAACACGCTCGCCTCTCTCAAAAGCTCCCCACCGGCCTCGCGCGCGGCCGCCAGCACCGTGGCGGCGGGCACCTCGTCCGCCAGCACGACCGCCAGGTCCTGGCGCAGCGGCGGGTATCCGATCAGGTCCTCGTACTCGCTCTGTAGCGGGGCGGCGGCGATCAGGCGATCGAGGTCGATCTCCAGCACGCTGGCGCCCGCCAGCTCCCAGGACCCGGCCACCAGCGGGTGCAGCTCGCCGATCCAGCCGATCGGCTCGCTCCCGGCCACAGAGATCGCGGCGGCGCGGCCGGGGTGCAGGAACGGCTGGGGGCTGGGCGCAAGCTCGAGCTCGAGGCCCTCCACGCGCAGCGCGCGCACAAGCGCTTCGAGCACGGCCTTGACGGCGTAGTAGTCCGCGGCCGGAGGCTCCTCGGGCACGCGCCAGCTCGGCTCGTGCGCCCTGCCGGCGAGCAGCACCCCCAGCGAGCGGCGTTCTGACACACCCGTGCCTCCGCGGACATCGGCCACCGTGGACGATCCGGCGACCCCAGCCACCCCGGCGACCCCGGCGCGGGCGAACACGGTCCCAGCTTCGAACAGGCGCAGGTCGCTCACGCCGCGCGCGTGGTTGTGAGCGGCCGTGTCCAGCAGCGAGCCGAGCAGCGTGCTGCGCAGCAGCGACTGCTCCTCGGACAGCGGGTTCTCCACGACCGGCGCGTGCCGGCGCGGGTCGTCTCCGTCCAGGCGCAGGCGATCGGCGAGGCTCGGCGAGGCGAACGTCCACCCGACCGCCTCGTAGCATCCGCAACCCACGAGCGCGTCAAAGGCCCGCCGGCGCAGCCGCTGCTCGTGTGAGAGCACGCCGTATGCCCCCCGGCGAGCGGGCAGCGTCGCGGGCAGCCGCTCCAGGCCGTCGATCCGCGCGACCTCCTCGATCAGGTCGGCCTCGCGCGTGACGTCCTCGCGCCGGACCGGCGGCGGGGTCACACACAGACCGTCGCCGGACTCGGCGGTGGCGAAATCGAGCGCGTTCAGGATCTCCGCCTGCCGGGACCGGGCGATCGCGATGCCGAGGATCGCCCGCACGCGCGCCTCGCGCAGCCTGATCTCGGGCAGGACAGGACCGTCGCCGCCGATGTCGATCGTGCCCGGCTGGACCGTCGCTCCGCACAGTTCGAGCATCAGCCGGGTCGCGACCGCCTGCGCCCACAGACACTGCTCGGGCGCGAGGCCCTTCTCAAAGCGCGAGGAAGCCTCGCTGCGCAGCCCGAGCGCCCAGGAGGCGCGGTGGATGTTCGGGCCGTGCCAGTTGGCGACCTCCAGCAGCACCCGTGTCGTATCGGGCTGGACCTCTGAGCGCTCACCCCCCATCAGCCCCGCGATCGACGTCGGGCCCTCTGAGTCCTCGATCACTACCATCTCTGAGTCCAGCGTGCGCGTCTGTCCGTCGAGCGTCGTAACCGGCTCGTCCTCGCGCGCGCGTCTGACGGTGAGTCGCGCGCCCGTGACGCGGTCGAGGTCAAACGCATGCAGCGGCTGGCCGGTGAGGAGCATCGCGTAGTTGGTGATGTCGACGACGTTGTTGATCGGCCGCTGCCCGGCCGCACTCAGGCGCGCCTTCAGCCACAGCGGGGACGGTCCGATCGTGACGTGCTCGAACACGCGCGCGGTGAACCGCGGGCACAGGTCGGGACACTCGACCACTACCTCCGCGCCTGTCACCGTCCCGGGCGAGCCCGAATCATCGCGCCACGGCTCAGGTTGCAGTGAGGAGCCAGTCGCGGCGTGCAGCTCGCGCGCGACCCCGTAGACACCCAGGCAGTCCGGCCGGTTGGGCGTGACCTCCAGCTCGATCACCTCATCGGCGATCGGCAACACGTCCGCCAGCGGTGTTCCGGGCGCTGGCCGACCCAGCCCTTCGGGCTGTGTGCCCAAGATCCCGGCTGGACGATCGGAAATCTCATTCGATCTCCGATCGGTCGATCGGTCGGCGTCGATCGTGAGGTCGTCCAGTACGAGAATCCCCTTTGTTTCGTTTCCCCCACCCGCCCCGATATCGAGCTCGGACTCGGAGCAGATCATCCCTTCGGAGACCACCCCTCTCAGCTTCGCGCGCTTGATGACCATCCCCCCCGGCATCACGGCTCCGGGTATCGCAACCGCGACCGTCTGGCCGGCAGCGACGTTCGGCGCGCCACAGACGATCGTCGCGGGTCCATCCTCACGCGCCGACCCAGCTCGACCGTGCATACGCTCAGCCGGTCCGCGTCGGGATGGCGCTCGCACATGAGGATCCGCCCCACGACGAATCCCTCGGTGGCGCCGACCCCGTGATGGTGGATCGCCTCGACCTTGGTTCCGGTCATCGTCAACCGCTCCTCGATCCCCGCGACGTCGAGATCGGGATCGCAATATTCGCGCAGCCAGCTCAGTGGAACCCGCATCTCAAATCTCCTTCTCCATATGGCAGGGCCGCATGCGGCCCTGCCCGGGGCCGTGCATGCACGGCCCCGCCGGTCGGCGCATGCGCCGACCGGGTCCAACCGTAAGAGGTCCATGTTCGAGCATCACCCAAACTGCTCCAGAAAACGCAGATCGTTTTCGTAGTACAGCCGCAGATCGGGGATGCCGTGCTTGAGCATCGCGATCCGCTCGACGCCCATCCCCCACGCGAACCCCTGCACCCGCTCGGGGTCATATCCTGGCGCGTTGCGCTCGGTGCTCGGCACGTAGGAGTACACGTTCGGGTCGACCTCGCCGGCGCCGAGCACCTCCAGCCAGCCCTCGCCCTTGCACAGATGACAGCGCGGTCCGTCGCGCAGAAAGCCGCGTCCGTCACAGTGAAAGCACGACACGTCCACCTCGACGCTCGGCTCGGTGAAGGGGAAGAAATGCGGTCGCAGCCTGACATCGCGCTCATCTCCGAACACCGCCCGGGCGAACGCCAGCAGCGTCCCCTTCAGGTCCGCCAGCGTGATGTCCTCGTCCACCGCCAGCCCCTCGAGCTGGTGAAACTGCGGCGTATGCGTGGCATCCGAGTCGGGCCGGTACACCCGCCCGGGGATGACCACGTACAGCGGCGGTGGATGCGCCTCCATCGCCCTGATCTGCATCGGCGAGGTGTGCGTGCGCAACACAACGTTGCTGCTCCGCGGGGCATCCTGCCCCGCGTTTTGACCGCGACGCTCGCCCTCCAGGCGATCGTGACCGGGCGCGCGACGCGCGCCCTCCCTGAGATAGAAAGTGTCCGTACGCGCGCGCGCGGGGTGCGTGGGGCTGTGATTGAGCGCGTCGAAGTTGTAGTGAACCGTCTCCACCTCCGGTCCCTCCAGCACGGTGAACCCGAGCCCGAGGAATATGTCTTCCAACTCGCGCATCGTTTGCGTGAGCACGTGCAGGCGGCCCACCGGCTGGGGCGGGCTGCCCGGCAGGGTCACGTCGATCCGATCCCGGGCGAGACCCTGCTGCAGCTCCGCGCCACGCAACTCCTGCGCGCGCGACTCGATCGACTGCTCCAGCGCCTGGCGCGCCTGATTGGCGGCCTTGCCCACGGCGCCGCGCCGCGCCGGCTCCAATCGCGCCACACCGCGCAGCAGCTGTGGCAGCTCGGCCCTGCGTCCCAGGTAGGCGATCCGGACCTGCTCCAGCGACTCGCTGTCGCCCGCGGCGGCGACCGCCACGCGCGCCTCCTGCTCGATCCGCGCGATCGTCTGCAGCGGGTCCTGCATCGGCCCGTCGCCGGGTGTCGTAGTTGAGTCCTGGGCGCTCATGCTCCGAGCATCCTACGGTCGGGCGCGCTCGCAGCGCGAGTCAGCTCGTACATTGCCACGGTCGCGGCCATCGCCGCATTCAGCGACTCCGTCGCGATCGGTATGTGCGCAACGTGCTCGCACGGCCTCACCACCTCTTCGGGCAGCCCCTCGCGCTCGGCGCCTACGAGGAGCGTCAGCGCCGCCGGCCTCGCGAGCCTCGCGGACAGCTCCGCCAGAGGCTTGCCGGCCGCGGCGAGGAGCGCGACGCGCTCGCCTGGCAGTTCCATCACGCTCGCCACGTGCGCGAGACCAACGCCGAAGATCGCCCCCATGCTCGCGCGCACCGCCTTCGGCCCATACGGGTCCGCGCAGCCCGGTCCCAGCGCCACGCACGACGCCCCGAACGCGAGCGCCCCGCGCAGCACCGTCCCGACGTTGCCCGGGTCGCCGACGCCGTGCAGATACACGCACAGCGGTCCGACCGGCGCGTCCAGCCAGCGCTGCTCGTAGACGCCGATCGCGCGCGTGCCCGAGCCCAGCGCCGAGACGGTCGCCAGCGCTGCCGCGTCAACGTCGGTGAACCTCGGGCCGCCGAGGTCCGAGCCCGCCACGCGGTAGCCCTCCACCGCCGACCACCCGGCCAGCTCGGCCGCGGCGAGGAGGTCCTCGCCCTCGGCCGCAAACCGCCCGCCGCGCTCACGCTCGCGCCTGCGCGTCAGCCGGCGCAGCTCCTTCAGGTGTGGGTTGTGGGTTGAGGTGATGGTCATCGAATGTTGTTGGTCATTGGGTGTGGCCGCGGTGTTTCGATCGGTCGTTGCGATGTCAATGTCAAATGTCGATGTCGATGTCAATGTCGGTTGGTCGAAATCTCGAGTGAGGCTGGTCGCTCGCAAGCACAAAAAAGGCGCCGTCCTTTGCAGGAGCGACGCCCGGGAGGCCTGTCTGTCGGTTTGCCGGATTCAGGCAGCCGACGCCTCGCGGGCGGTGTCGGCGAAACGTCGGAACGTGTCTGAGTCGCGCACGGCGATGTCCGCCAAGACCTTGCGGTCCAGCTCCACGCCGGCCAGCGACAGTCCGTGCATGAACTGCGAGTAGCTCATCCCGTTCTGGCGCGCGGCGGCGTTGATGCGCGTGATCCACAGCCTGCGGAAGTCGCGCTTGCGGTTGCGCCGGTCGCGGTAGGCGTAGGCGTCCGCCTTCATCAGCGCCTCCTTGGCGCGCTTGTAGTTCGAGTGCGCCTCGCCGCGGAACCCCTTGGTCAGCTCAAGCGTCGCGCGGCGCTTCTTGCGCGCGTGCAATGAACGCTTGACCCTGGTCATCGGCCGACTCCCAAGAGCTTCTTCACGCGCGGCGAGTCGTGGTCTGAGATCGCCGCCGGGCGCCCGAGAGCGCGCTTGTGCTTGGGCGACTTCTTCTCGAGGATGTGGCTCGTGAACGCGTGCCTGCCGCGCACCTTGCCGGTGGCGGTAACCTTGAAGCGCTTCTTCGCGCCGGAGTGTGTCTTCATCTTGGGCATCTGAAGCGCAACAGTATGACACGCCTGTGCCGCGCCGCGGGCTTGCGCTGTGAAGCGCGCGTCTCAGGTCGGCGCGTCCGCGCCCTCGCCGCCGGCGCCCGGCGGGGTCTCGACGACAACCTCCGTGTCCGCCGCCGATTCTGACGATGCGGCCCCCCCGTTCTCAGCGCCCGTGGCCGGGGAGTCCCCCAGCGTCGCCGGAGCCTCGACGGTGCTCTGCGTGTCCGCGACCGGCACGCCGTTCTCGGCGCCCGTCGCCGGCGGATGCTCGCCCGGCCCCGCGCCGTCGCTCGCCACCGCCGCCACGTCGACCTTGCCCGCCAGCACCGCCTTGGAGGGCGCCATCATCATCGTCATGTTGCGCCCTTCCTGCATCGGGCGCTGCTCGACCACGCCGAGCTCTGAGAGCTCCTCGGCGAGGCGGTCGAGGATCGCGGTGCCGCGCTCGGGATGGGTGACCTCGCGTCCGCGGAACATGATCGTCACCTTGACCTTGTCCTTGTGGCGCAGAAACCGCTCGACGTGGTGCTTCTTGGTGTCGTAGTCGTGCTCGGCGATCTTCGGTCTGAACTTGATCTCGCGCACCGTGATCTGCTGCTGGTGCTTGCGCGCCTGCTTGAGCTTCTGGGCCTGCTCGTACTTGTACTTGGAGTAATCCAGCACCCGGCACACAGGTGGGCGCGCCTCGGGCGCCACCTCGACCAGGTCCAGGTCGCGCTCCTGCGCGAACGTCAGCGCGTCGGGCGTCTTCATGACGCCGATCTGGTTGCCCTCATCGTCGATCACCCGCACCTCCGGCACGCGGATGCGCTCATTGACCCTCGTCTGGTCCCGCTCGGGCGGGCGCCGGTCGAACCTCCGTGGTACCGGCACTGGCTAGCTGTTCTCGGCGCGCGTCAAGTGTGGGCTAGGCGCGGCTCTCGAAGGATTTGCGAGGCTTCAACGCACCCGAGTATAGCTCGCCCGCCAGCCGCTCGCCAAACTCGTTCACAGCTTCCTCACCGGTGTCGCCCTCACGGTGCTCGCGCACCGACACGGTCCGAGCCTCCGACTCGCGCTCGCCGACGATCAGCATGTAGGGGATCTTGCGCAGCTCTGCCTCGCGGATCTTGCGCCCCACCGACTCGCCGCGATCGTCGAGCTCGACGCGCAACCCCTCGCCCGCGAGCTCCTCGCGGACGGACGCGCCATAGTCGTTGAAGCGGTCTGACACGGGCAGCACGATCGCCTGCACGGGCGCCAGCCACAGCGGCAGCTCCCCGGCGTAGTGCTCGATCAGGATGCCGATGAACCGCTCGAAAGAGCCAAGCAGCGCGCGGTGGATCATCACCGGGCGGTGCTCTGAGTTATCGGCCCCGGTATAGCTCAGATCAAAGCGTTCGGGCATCTGGTAGTCGAGCTGCACCGTGCCGAGCTGCCATGAGCGCCCGATCGAATCGGTCATGTGCAGGTCGATCTTCGGTCCATAGAACGCGCCGTCGCCGGGATTCAGGTCGTAGGCCAATCCCTCGGCTTGCAGCGCGCCCGCGAGCGCGGCCTCGGCGCGATCCCACATCTCATCCGTGCCGATGCGCTGCTCGGGGCGGGTCGAGGCTCCAGGCGCGGCTGAAGGCCGAAGCGGGCATACAGGTCGAAGCCGAAGCGCAGGCACTGCACGACCTCCTCCTGGACCTGCTCTTCGGTGCAGAAGATGTGCGCGTCGTCCTGGGTGATGTGGCGCACGCGCAGCAGACCGTGCAGCACGCCCGAAGGCTCGTGGCGATGCACGAGACCAGCCTCTGAGTAGCGCACAGGCAGGTCGCGGTAGGAGTGGCGCTCGTCGGAGTAGATCTGGATGTGGGCCGGGCAGTTCATCGGCTTCATGCCCATCTCACGGCCCTCCACCTCGGTGAAGTACATATTGTCCTTGAACTTCTCCCAGTGCCCGGACTGGCGCCACAACTCGGCGTCGTAGAGAATCGGCGTCTTCACCTCGCGGTAGCCGCGCGCGAGGTTCTCCGTGCGCCACAGCTCGGTGAGCTCATTCCAAATGGTCATGCCCGCCGGCTTCCAGAACGGGCTCCCGGGAGAGAGCTCGGAGAACATGAACAGCTCGAGCTCACGGCCCAGCTTGCGGTGGTCGCGCGCCTTCGCCTGCTCCAGGCGCTCCAGGTGCTCGGCGAGTTCAGCCTTGTTGTGAAAGGCGGTGCCGTAAATTCGCGTGAGCATCGTCCTGGTCGAGTCCCCGCGCCAGTAGGCCCCGGCGACCGACTGCAGCGCAAACGCGCCGATGCTGGCCGTGCTTGGCGCGTGCGGCCCGCGGCACAGGTCGGTGAACGGCCCGTTGGTGTACAGCGACACGCTCTGAAGCGCCCCGCCGCCGCCGCCCGCGCGTGCCCCCCCGTTTGCGCCCCCGCCTGCCCCCGCACGGGCGGCCGTCACGAGGTCGTCGATCAGCTCGACCTTGTAGTCCTGCCCCTCGGCGACGAACCGCTCGCGCGCCTGCTCCGGTCTCACGTCCTGGCGCTCGAACGCCTCCGCCGCCTTGACGTGCGCGCGCATGCGCTCTTCGATCTGCGGGAACTGCTCCTCGGAGACGACCGTTCCGCCGGGGAACTCGAAGTCGTAGTAGAACCCCTGCTCGATCGGCGGGCCGATCGAGATCTTCACGCCCGGATACAGCTCCATCACCGCGGCCGCCAGCACGTGCGCGGCGTCGTGACGGATCAACTCAAGCGCCTGCGCGCCGCTCTGCTTGGTCAGGATCGCCACGTGCGCCCCGTCGGGCAGCGCCCTCGCCAGGTCGCGCACCTCGGGCCGCTCGCCCGCCTCGCCGCCCTCCGCCGTCTCGGGGTGGCTGACCTCGACCGCCAGCGCCGCCCTGGCCAGGCCGGGCCCGATCGCCGCGGCGGCGTCGGCGCCGGTGGCGCCGTCGGGCAGCTCCAGCGGCTTTCCGTCGGGAAGGGTGACCGTGATCGACATCGTTTGTTCGGCTGCAGGCTATCCACCCGGCCCGCCGGGGCGTAAGGAAGGGCTTTCTTCGCTGCCCTTGAGCTCGGCTTGAGCCGAACCTCTCAAGCTGTCAGCGGGTTTGCGCTTATGTGGAGCACAGATGAACCACCCATGACCCGCAGACAGCTGCTGCGCACGGCGGGAGCCGGAGCTCTCGGCCTCGGCCTGGGCGGCGGGGTCGTGAGCGAGATCGTCTCCGGAGCCCTGGCCTCCGCACCCCCCGCTCCACCCCGGACGCCGAGCTGGCACACCCGGCCGGATCTGCGTATCCCCGCCCTGACGGTCACCCGCAACGAGCCCGGCGCCAGCACCGATCCGATCTTCATCGCGCCCTACAACGCACCGAACGCCCAGGCCGGCGCGGTGATCATCGAGGGCAGCGGGCAACCGATCTGGGAGAACCCGCTGGAAGGGAAGGTGACCACCAACTTCAGGGTGCAGAGCTATCGCGGCGAGCCGGTCCTGACATGGTGGGAGGGAGTGATCGAATACGGCCACGGGATCGGGGAATACGTGATCGCCGACTCGAGCTATCGCACGGTGCGCCGAGTGCAGGCGGCGCGAGGGCTGCGCGGCGATCTGCACGAGTTCGTCATAACCCCGCGCGACACCGCGCTGCTCACGAGCTATGTGATCACGGGCGCCGACCTGTCCAGCGTCGGCGGCTCGCGGCGCGGGAGCATCCAGGACGCGATCTTCCAGGAGATCGACCTCGCAAGCGGTGAGCTCCTGCTGGAGTGGCACAGCCTCGGCCGCATACCCCTCGGGGAGTCCTATGCGCCGGTGGAAGCGAACTGGGACTTCTTTCACATCAACTCGGTCGATCTCGACATCGACGGCAACCTGCTGGTCTCCTCGCGCAGCACCCACACCGTCTACAAGCTCGACCGCTCCGGTGCGATCCTGTGGCGACTGGGCGGCAAGCGCAGCGACTTTCAGATGGGCGCCGGCGCCGGCTTCGCCTGGCAGCACGACGCCCGCCGCCAGCCGGACGGGACGCTCACCGTGTTCGACAACGGCGCGACTCCGGCGGTGGAGCGTCTTTCACGCGGCCTGATCCTCGACGTCGACGAGCAAGCGATGACGGCCACGCTGCTGCACCAGTACACCCATCGCGGGGTCCTCGCCGGCAGTCAGGGCAGCACGCAGCTGCTGGGAAACGGGAACGTGTTCGTGGGGTGGGGGGAAGTGCCCCGCGTGTCCGAGTTCGACCACTCCGGGCGCCTGGTGTTCGACGCTTTGCTCGGCGAGAAGTACGAGTGCTACCGGGCCTTCCGCATACCCTGGACGGGCCTGCCCGCCGAGACCCCCGCGATCGCGCTCACGCCCCGTCGCGGTCGCGGCCGCGACCGAGAGCTCACCGTCTACGCCAGCTGGAACGGCGCCACCGAGACATACGCATGGCAGCTCTTGGCGGGCGAGCGGGCCGACGCTCTCACGCCGGTCTTCGCCACGCGATCGCAGGGGTTTGAGAGCGCCTTGCACACCGCATCGCCCGGGCCTCATTTCGCCGTGCGGGCGCTCGACTCGACCGGCACGCCGCTCGGGCGATCGAGCACCGTGAGCGCGGACTGAGGGCGTGCGCGCGCGGGTCTGAGGGCTCAAGGACAGGGCTCCGCTTTTCGCCTGCCGGGAAGCCGCTCAGGCGGGCCGGCGCGCGCGGACCTGGTAGACGGCGGTGAGGCTCGTGTCAAAGCCGTGCCGGGCGGCGCGCAGATACAGCCGCCAGACGCGCGTGCGCTGCACGCCGGCGAGCCGCTCGGCCTCTTCCAAGCGCTCATCCAGGCGCGCGGTCCAGTCGCGCAGCGTGCGGGCGTAGTCCTCTCGGAAGCCCTCCACGTGGTCGGTGTGAAAGCCGGCGCGCTCGAGCGCGAGCTGGACCCTGGAGAGCGGCAGGAGCTCGCCGTCGGGGAATACGTAGCGCATCGAGAACTCGTCCCCCAGCGAGTCGTACTCGGGATCGAGCGCGGCGATCGCGTGGTTGAGCAGCACCCCACCCGGGCGCAGCAGCCCATAGAGCGTCGCCGCATAACGATCGACCTGACTGTCGCCGACGTGCTCGGACATGCCGATGCTCGCGATCGCGTCGAAGGACCCTCCCGGCAGCTCGCGGTAGTCGGCCACGCGGATCTCCACCCGCTCGCTGAGGCCCGCCGCGGCGACCCGCTCGCGCGCGAGCTCGGCCTGGGAGGGCGACAGCGTGACGCCGATGACCGTGACGCCATAGTTCTTCGCCGCGTGGATCGCGAAGCTGCCCCACCCGCAGCCGACGTCCAGCAGCGCCATATCCGCCTTCAGGTCGAGCTTGCTCGCGATCAGGTCGAGTTTGGTGTGCTGGGCCTCCGCCAGCGTGCGTGCGCCGCGCGAGTAGATCGCGCAGCTGTAGGTCATCGACTCGTCGAGGAACAGCGCGAAGAAGTCGTTGCCGACGTCGTAGTGGTAGCGAATGGCGGCGGCGTCTCGTTGCGGGCTGTGACGCTCCCCGCGCAGGATCAGCTCCAGAGCCGGGCGGCGCGGCAGCCCGCCCGGCAGCGCTGCTATGGCGATCCCCAGTCCCAGTCGCGCCCGGTCTGAGAGGCTCAGCTTTGGGGGCTCCCATTCGTCGACCACGATGAACGCGCCGTCGAGATCGTCGACGTCCAGCGAGCCGTCCACATAGGCGCGACCGAGACCGAGCGTCCCCGGCGAGCGCAGGAAGTGCGACAGAGCCGATGGGCGCCTGACGAGGAACGTCGGCACGCCCGGGCTTGTCGCCTGTACTCCTCCCCCGTCCCAGAACCGCACCTCAAACGGCCGTTCCGGGAGTGTCTCGCGCAGAGCTCGGGTGAGCGGTCCGCTGGCCTTGATAAGCGCCATCGCTGAACCTTAGCCACAGCGCATCGCTTCGCCGGAGCGGGCGCCGACTTCGGCTTTGGTCAAACCGGCTCGCTCAGGGACGGATCGGTCGTTTCACCACAGCAAGTAGTGTCGGCCCATGCGCCGGCGCTCAGCTGTCCTCATGACCCTCGCTGCGATGACCGCCGTGGGCTGCGGATCGACGGGCACGCCGAGCGTGAGCGTGCACGCAGGAACAGCGGCTGGGGCCCCAACGTCGGGCGCCACACCGGCGCGCTTCATCGCGGCGGCAGACGAAATATGCCGAGCGCTGCGCTCGCGCCAGCAGCCTCTCAACGCCCGCGTTCAAGCACTGACGCAGGAAACGGCGACGGCAAGAGCTCAGCTGCAGGCGCTGCTACGACAGTCCGTCGTATTCGCACGCGCGGCCGACGCCAAGCTTCAGGCGCTCCCGCGGCCGCCCGGCGACGCCGCCACCATCGACAAGCTCCTCGCCGGCTATCACAAGGAGGCCGCCGAGGTGATGAGCTTTGCGGACACGCTCACCAAAGGAGAACCCGAAAAGCAGAGATTCGCGATGGGTTCGCTGGAACGGACCACAGCGTCAGACCGCACGTTGGCGGAGAGCCTCGGTATGAAGGCCTGCGCCGTTTCAGAATAGCCCGTCACGCTCACGACAGGGCGCGGGATGCGTCCAGGTTGAATCGACGCCAAGAATACCGGCCGGCGCCCGGCGCTTCTACCGCGCACGACTCTACGTATGATGGCCCTCGCAGGAAGTAGAGCAGGGGAGCACTTCGGCAAACCAGAAAAAAGGGGAGCATCTCGTGTCATATCCCGTTAGCTTCGAAGCCGCCTACGTCGAGCGGCGCAACCGGCTGAGCGCGTTCTTCAGGCTGATCCTGGCGATACCGCTCGCGATCTGGTTGTACGTGTACGCGATCGTGGCCTACATCGCGATCGTGATCGCATGGTTCGCAATCGTCATCACCGGCACCTACCCACGGGGCCTCTACAACTTCGTTGCCGGCTTCACACGCTTCCTTGCGCGCTTCACCGCCTATGCAGCCCTGCTGTGTGATCCCTACCCCTCCTTCGGCGGCTCTGACGATCCGGCCTACCCGGTGCGGATGCAATTCGAGCCGCTCGAGCGCCACTACAGCCGCCTGAAGACGCTCTTCCGCATCATCCTGGCGATCCCGATCCTGATCCTACGCTACGTCATGAACCTGATGCTCGAGGTCGGCGCGATCGCAGCGTGGTTCGTGATCGTGATCACCGGCAAAATGCCGCGAGGACTGTTCGACCTGATGGTTCTCGCCAACTCCTACATCGCACGCTCAGATGCCTACTTCGCCCTGCTGACCGAGACCTATCCCCCGTTCCAAGACGAGCAGACGCGTACGGCAGGAACGCCGGATCCGCCTGCTCCGGGGATGCCCTCGCTCTCCTGAGCCCCACCTGGGTCGCAGGCGCGCCGAGGCGAGCACCTGGCTTCGCCCCTTTCCTGGGTAATACCCGGGTCCCATCGGTAATACCCGGGTCCCATCGACCAGCAGCTACGTGTTAGCTCAGTGCAGCGGCCAACTCGCCCGCCTCGACGCGCACCGAGTGCGGCACCGTGATAGTGAGATGTCCGTCGAGGGCGACGAACAGCTGCCGCCTCCGATCCTTAGGCATGCGTCGGATGATCCCAACCGCTGCAAGCGAACAACCACGAACACACAGGTCGTACACCGCACGACTACGAAGTGACCTCGCCCGTAAGTCGCCGCAGCTCCGCCTCTGCCCGCGCGGCCGTCAGCCCCTCTCTGCTGCCGCGTGCGCGCTTCATCCCCAACCGGCGATTCATCCGGATGGGTCCATTCCTACGCTCACCCTACTCCGCGGCTCAAACACCTCCATTGGGTTCTCTACGCCGAAGGCAGACGCAAACCAGAGCGCCGTCGATGACCCAGCCAGCCCGCCCGCACGGCCGTAGTGCGCATCCTGCGCGCCCGCAGGTCACAAACAGAACCTCATTGGAACCTTGACGACGCCGTAGAAGACGAAAACCCGCACAAGAATGCGGGTTTCGACCAATGGGCGATACTGGGCATAGCGCGAACCGGGCGGACGCGGCCGAGTTCGAGGGCTGGGCGCTGGATGTCGGCGCATAGACCGCCGAACGCGCGCTCCAAGCGCGGCTCTCACGTCATGGACTGAGGACTGCGCCGAAGCGCTCATCGAAGGCGTCACGATCCTCCACCGCCACGGCCTGGGCAAAGCGGCTCGCGGTAACCGTGAAGCAGTCGAGGAAGCCGACGCTGCCGAGCAGCACCAGGCTGTAGCTGTGCCAGCCCTGCACGAACCCGACCTGAGCCTCCCACTCGCGGTACTCGCGCAGGGAGCCGTCACGCGGGTGCAGGCGCAGCGACACTGTCTTGTAGCGGGCCACCATAGTCCGACCGCCAACCGCGTGCGGCGTCTCGCCCTCGTTGTCGGCCAGGTCGATCCCGAGCTGTTCGGCCAGCAGGTCGCTCGCGAGTACCGCATCGGCGCCGGTGTTGACCAGTCCTTCCAGCAGTGTCGTGCTCTGCTCGCCGCGGGCGAGCGACACGTACACGAATGGCCTGAAGACCGGCTCGCCCAGCCGCACGGCCTGGGGGTCCTCCCGGTACGGGTAGAGCCAGGGAAGCGGCTGCGGCTCAGCCAAGGCCGACGTAGACCGGCTCGTCGGCGTACGGGACCCGACCGCGCACCGCAACGTGGTCACGGCCCTTGGCCTTTTCGAGCACCACGCGCGGGTCCTCGTCGGCGATCACGATCTTGCCAGTGCGCGCGTCAATCGCGACGTACTTGCCCTCATAGCCTTTGAAGTCGGTGCGAATCGGCTGCATTAGTGATCTCCAGTGTCAGTGTACCGTCAGCGACCGACGACACCGAGTGGTGGCCGGATGCCGGCGTTGATACGTCGTAGCTTCTATGCTACTGATCGGCTCCCCCAAGCCGAGGTGACCGAGCTATGCACAAGTCCAAGGAAAGCGCCGTCTTCGCCGAACTGCTCGCCGAGAGCTTCCCGGCCGTCGAGGATCGCGCCGCTCACGAGCGAGAGGTCGCAAAGCTGGTCGCGTTCGCCGAGTTGCTGATCGCGCTGGACGAGGTTCGTGCGGGCAGCAAGATCTCCAAGGCCGAGCTGGCGCGTCGAGTCGGCGTCAAGCCCTCCGTGATCTTACGGCTGCTGGACGGCAAGGGCCGCAACGTGCAGCTGGACACCGTCGCCGACGTCGCCGACGCGCTTGACGTCTACATCGAGATGCGCGTGCGTCCGCAGCCGAAGGGCAAGCGGGCGCGACACGCCCCGATCGAAGTCCTGGCCGCGTAAGGCAGTAGCGGGAGCGCTGGCAAGTTCCCAAGGCAGCTCCAGCTCGCATCTACGTACGCGCAGTCCAGCGCCATCACTTTCCGAAGACCTCACGCCCGACGGATAACCGCCGCGGCGGCCGGCCGAGCTATCGCCTCTGAGGTTGCCGCCTACTCCGACCGCATAATGACGCTCTGACCGCCCGCCGCGGTGGGCTGGGTAGGCTGCTGATCGGTGTTGGACGCCGAGACCCAGCCCAGCGGGCGCTCATGCATCTGGTGTGGCGGAACGCCGGTGACAGCCGAGCATGTGTGGCCCCAGTGGATCGCCAAGTATCTGCCCAAGGTCAAGGCACGCCCTTCCTGCTCTCCGGGCTCGTGCGCTGCCAACACTGCGGACGCGCCTACGTCGGCACCTCCGCCCACGGCCGCAACGCCCGCTACACCTACTACGTTTGACCGCCCAGACAACGCTGGGGAGCGTGCGCTCGTCGCGGTCCTTCTGGGTGGCCTTGAGGCACTACTACCCGCAGATGCTCGTGCGGGGGAAGGAGCGATTGCCGCAGCCGTCGAGCGTCACGCACCCCTCGGGCCAAAGAAGAAGATAAACGTCTTCACCGCGGATACCGAAGTCGCCCTCCTCGACAACGACCTCCCGCGCTATAGGCGGATCTCGCGTGCGGACACCGAACAGGCTCTCGACGAGGCCGGCGAATATCTCGCGACGACCTTGAACCTTCCAGTCGCCGAGATTCCAAGCGATCGCAAGACCAAAGTCCTGAACGCGGTCGTCGCATTCCATTTTGCGCAGCTCGAGCACGAAGTCGCAGCGCTGTCGCCAGATGGCCTTCTCGAGCATCTGGTCGGCATGCACGAGGCGATCCTCCACCACGAGGCGGTCGAGCGAAGGACGCTCGGAGCACGCGTGGCTGCGTTCGGCGACACAGAACTACTCGAAGGTATGCGTCGCGAGCTGCCGGACGCCACCCAGGTGTCAGTGGCTTTGCGGTTCTTGATCGAGTACGTCGCTGCACGACCGCCACGCGGCCTTCGGCCATTCTCAATTGCCAGCTACGACCGGCTCGTCGCGATCGCTAACCAAATCGTCTCTCGCGGCATCACGTCAGACATCATCCACTTCGAAATCGACGATCCCGAGCTGGGCTACCTCCCTTCGAGACGACTCGGGCTCTCCAACACTGGAGCGTTCCAAACCGGCCAACAGAGCTTCCTCGATGCGTTCATCCCTCCGCTCGCGCGCAACGTGGTCGAGAGCTACGGCGCGCCGTGGCGTGACGCACCTAAAAGTGCGCCGCCTGAGGTCGCTGAGATAGATCAAGCGTTGACTGCCGAGTGGGGGTTCGCGATGACCGAGTTGCTTGAAATCTTTTCCGTGCTTACCGCAATCGCGCACGACCGTGGCGAGTCCGCGGTCTCGATGCCCGCCACTGCACTCGATGCGCACCTACAGCAAGAGCTTGGATGGGACGCTCTCCGAACCGGCGCGGCGCTTGAGCTGCTGACGATCAGGCCCCGTCCGATCTTCACGCAACCTCCACCAGAGTTCCGCCCGTACGAGACATGGCCCTGGCGGTTCAATCGAAGGCTCTCCTATATGCGCCGGCCACTTCTGGCGCGGCCAGGAAGCGCCGGCGAGGAACTCGTTTGGGGGATGCGTCAGCCAGAACCGGCCGGACGTTTCCTCGTCGACCTCATTACGTCGGAGCGCCTCAACGCAACCAGCAATGAGATGAAGGCGCTCATGACACGCCTCCGTCAAGCGGAGACATCGGCATTTGTAGACAGCGTGGCAGACCTATGCCGTAGCCACGAAATGCTTGTCGATACCTCGGTGCGGACCATTCGCGGAGAAAGACTTGCGCGCACGAACGGCGACGATCTGGGCGACATCGATGTGCTCGCCGTTGACTTGACGGCGTCCACGATCTACGCACTGGAGTGCAAGGACTGAACTGCCCCGGGAATGTTGGAGGCCTGATCGCTTGAGAGGATTGGGCGATGGCCAAGAACAAGAGGTATCCAGCAGAAGTGCGTGAGCGGGCGGTTCGCCTGGTCATGGAGCATCGTGGTGAGTACGCGACCGAATGGGCGGCGATGGTGTCGGTCGCGCAGAAGTGCGGGATGACGGCTGAGACGCTGCGGAAGTGGGTGCGCCAGTCCGAAGTCGATGGTGGCCGTCGGCATGGGGTCACGAGCGAGGAGGCTCAGAAGATCAAAGATCTGGAGCGTGAGAACCGGGAGCTGCGTCGCGCGAATGAGATCCTGAAGGCCGCCTCAGCTTTCTTCGCGCGGGAGCTCGACCCGCAGCCGAGGAGATGAGCAGGGTGGTTGACGCGCACCGCGATGAGTATGGGGTCGAGCCGTTCTGCAGGACGCTTCAGATCGCCCCGTCAACGTATTACGCGGTCAAGGCCCGCGAACGATCGCCCTCAGAGCGAGCGCTGAGGGATCGGCGCCTGCGCGGTGAGATCCGTAGGGTGCACAAGGAGAACCTCGGCGTCTATGGCGCCAGGAAGGTCTGGTGGCAGCTGGCGCGCGAAGACGTCAAGGTCGCCCGCTGCACGGTGGAACGCCTGATGGCCAGGGAGAGCCTGAAAGGCGCTGTGCGGGGCAAGAAGCGCCGCACCACGATCCCGGACGGGCAATCAACCCGCGCGCCCGACCTCGTGGACCGCGACTTCAAAGCGGCTGCCCCGAACCGGCTGTGGGTCTCCGATTTCACGTATGTGCCGGCGTGGTCAGGGACGGTGTATGTCGCGTTCACGATCGACGTGTTCTCCCGCAGGATCGTCGGCTGGAAGGCCGACACCACGATGAAAACACCGCTCGTCCTGGACACGCTGGAGATGGCGCTCTGGGCCCGCGACCATCACGGCACCCCCGTCCCGGAGGGCCTCATATCCCACTCCGATGCCGGGAGCCAATACACGAGTTTTGCGTTCACCCAACGGCTCGTTGATGCTGGCGCGGACCCCTCGATCGGATCGATCGGCGATGGGTATGACAACGCCGTCGCCGAGTCAACGATCGGGCTCTACAAGACCGAGCTGATCAACCAGCAAGGACCATGGAAGACGATGGAGCAAGTCGAGTTCGCCACACTGCAATGGGTCGACTGGTACAACCACAAGCGACTACACAGCTCCTGCGAACGACTCCCACCCGTCGAGTACGAAAACAACCACGCCGCCACGACCGCGGCCGGGACGACGAACAAAGGCCCGTGGACATGACGGGCTGTGGACAGCAAGCTGACCACAGCCCTTGGACAACCCTACGGGTTGCCCACATGCCCACCGGCACGACTGCAACACTGAAGAACACCGACACGACTACTCAAACAAAAACGCCTCCAACAAACCCGGGGCAGTTCAGACCTCGAAGTCGCACGTACGCCAGCCGAGCTTGACAACGAGCTCAGAAGCACCTTTCGGAGTGGCGGCGCAAAGCGATCCGCTGCCGAGAAGCACGTCGAACGGATCGCGTGGATCGCCGCCCGAGTGAGCGCGATCCTCGCGCACTTCGACATCGAGATGGAATCGACAGGCTGGGTCGTCGAAGGAGCGATAGTCACCGACGTCAACGTCATGTCCCCACACGTAGCCGCTTGCCCACTCCCTGTTTATGCCAGTCACGAGCTAAAGGCAAGACCGTTAAGTTAGGCGGCTAGGATGGTGATTCTCTCGTTGGCTGGCTTGGTTGGTATTGACCGGTCGTGGTGGTTGGGGCGCTTGACGGGCCACTTGGACATCTTGCGCTTGATGACGCGTGGGTTTGAGCGCTGTCGTCGTTCGGGGAGCGGCTCAGCGAGGATCTCTGTGATCGCTTGTTGGTGCGCGGCCGCGAGGCTGTGGGGGGAAAAATCCCGGATGGGTGCGGGTGCTGCGGCGGGCGGCACGGAGGCTGCGGATGAACGATAATCGGTCGGGGTCGAGGTCCGCGCGAAGCGCGGCGTCGTGCATCAGGCGGCGGATCGCGTAGTGGGTGCATAGGTACCCGTAGGCCTCCTGGTAGACGCCATCGGGGCGCTTTGAGCGCAGCACCGCGCGCGGACCGCGCTGGTGAGTCTTCAGCTCATCGAGCATTCCCTCGATCTCCCATCGCTCGGGGTAGAGCGCGGCGAGCTCTGAGGCGGGTGCCTGTTCGGGATCGAGGATCGTCGTAATCAGCCGATAGCGCTGATCCTCCTCGCCCTGCGCGGGATCCTTGAGCTCGTACTCGACGACGCGGGCGCTTTCGCCACCACGTCGGGCACGGCGGTCTTTGAGCGGATATACGCTCGTCAGATACGACCCGTCCGGGAGTGTCTGCTCACGCGGTAGCCCAACCGTGGACTTCACGCGCCACAGTAACTGCGCACCGGTCTGGCGGGCCGCCTGGAAGCGCTCGAAGCTGTAGAAGCCACGGTCGGCCAGGCACAACATCCCCTCCTGTAAGGAGCCGAGCAGCTCGTCGGTCAGCTCCTGCTCGGAGCTCCTGTATGGGCCGAACGCGGCGTGAGTGATCGCGTGCGTGCCAGACTCCGCCAGACCGACCATCCGCAGTTGCGGAAACGCGCCCCCACCCTCTCGCCGCGAGGACCCCGGCCGCCCGAACGCCTCATCGTTGGCCGGGGTGTCGGCCACATCCAGACACGTCCCATCGAGGCTCATCAGCTTCAAGCCTCGGTAGAACGCCCCCCGCGTTCTCTCGCCCGCCAACGGCCGAGCGACCACGCCGAAAAGAAGCTCGATCGGTTCAACCCCTAACCGCTCCCGAGCCAGGGAGATCGCGACCTTGCTCGGCACCTCCCACGAGCGCTGCCAGCCGGACTCCCACGAAAGCCCCTCCACCAACTGACGCATCACCTCCTCATAAGAAGACTCCGCGAAGAGCGCCATCGCCAAGACGTAGTAAACGACCACCCGCGCCGGCAAAAGCCGACTGCGACGCTCCCTACGCCCCGCTTGAGCCACCACCTCATCGACGAGCTCGGGTGGGAAGACCCGCGTCAGAACACCAATCGAGATGTGATCCGACAGCCGCTGATCAGTCGCCGGCTTGACCCAACCAGACCGAGGCACACGACGACAATACCCCACCAACCAGACACTAACTTAACGGTCTTGGAGCTAAAGGCCATGTTTGAACGCTCGTAGCGACCGGCCCGGGCCTCGGCCTGCGTGTTGTACAGGCCAGCCGCCGAAGCTACGCGAGGCAGATGCGACCCAGGTGGTCTTTGCGGTAGCGATCCCTGTACGTCTTGTTGCCGAGCCGAGCGTTGACCTGTCCAGGCGAGGCAGGCTGACCGTCGCCTTTGAGGTAGAGCCCTCTCCGCTCGATCTCGTCAGCCAGTTCACGAGTGCTCATGCCAGCGGGCCTGTCGGCTAGCACGGCGTCAATGGCTTCGTGCAGCTTCATCGGCACATCCTACGGCCCAGAGAATTGCTACCAAATTGCTACCAAGCTGGCCCCGCTGGACCGATCAATCCCTGCCCTAGAGCCAAATCCAACGATGGGCGATACTGGGCTCGAACCAGTGACCTCCGCCTTGTCGAGGCGGCGCTCTCCCAGCTGAGCTAATCGCCCTGGGATCCTTGAGCAGAGCCTATCAACGCGCATGGAGACAGAAGCGCCGGCGGCCGGTCCACCCGGCCGGGCGCAAGTGACGGGCAAGGCCCGGGCGGAGCCTCCCTCCCAGAAGCGCCCGGGTCTCACCACGATCCGCGGTCCGCAAGCCACAAGCCGTCAGGGGTCAGGGGTCAGGGGTCAGGGCACGATCGGTTCGCGCCCTTCGACTCCGGCGCCGGCCGATGCCGAGCCGCCGCCGACTTCTTCGACTCCGCCGGGGACGACGACCACCCCGCCCTGACCGGAGGAGCCGGGTTCGACGCCGGCTTCCGTGCCGGAGCCGCCGCCGGGTTCGACCGCTTCGCCGTAGGGGCTCTGCGAACCGTACGGCGAGCGACTGCCGTACGGCGACCGCGTCGCGCCGTATCCGCCTTCGGACTGAGCCGCGCTTTGAGTGGCCGAGGCATAGGTGACGCCTTCGCCGGCTTCGATCTTCTTGACCGCCAACGCGACGGTGTTTGAGGAGATCGCAAAGCCCACGCCGGTCGAGCCGGGCTGGGAGCCTTCGGTGCGGGCAGCGTCGCTTGCGATCTGGGAGTTGACGCCGATCACCTCGCCCTGTTCGTCGAGCAACGGCCCGCCCGAGTTGCCCGGATTCAGGGCCGCGTCGGTCTGGATCGCGCCGGCGATCTTCGAGCCATCGGGGGCTGAGATTTCGCGGCTAAGCGCCGAGACGATGCCGCGGGTGAGCGTCTCTTCCAGGCCATACGGGTTGCCGATCGCGTACACCGAGTCGCCGACCTGGACCGAGCTTGAGCTCTGAAGCGTCAGCGGCTTCAGGCCCAGACCGGACGGATCGACACGAATCAGCGCCAGGTCCTGGTTGGCTTCTTCGCCGACGATCTTCGCGGGCGCGGTCGTCTTCGAGGACCCGCCGACATCGACGGTGAGGCTGGTTGCGCCCGCGATCACGTGGTCGTTGGTGAGGATCAACCCTTTTTCGTTCAACACGATCCCCGTGCCCTCGTCCTCGCCCGCTGGCGTGATCGCCTTGATCGCCACGACCCCCGCGGAGTCGCGCTCATAGATCTGGGTGGCCGTGAGCGCGGTCGATGCGACCTCGCGGCGGGTCCCGCTCGCCGCGCCGCTGGACCTCGACACGGGGGTTGCACTCGCGGCGGGCTTCGAGCTGGCTCTTGCGCCCGACGCTCAGGCTGGCGCCCAGCGCAATCACCGCGACGAGCGCGACGGCCGCCCCGGCGACCGCCGCGAGCAGCATGGGTGCGAGTTGACGACGTTTCACGGACCACCTCCGAGTCGAGTCGATTGGATGAGGCCATGATGCGCGCGCTCGCTGTGCGGGCGCTAACAATGTCTGAAAGCGGCCCTAAGGGTGGAAGAAAGAGTTGATAACCGAATCGGACGCGCACGGCCCGATAAGGACATCGCGACACTTCTGCGACCCGATCGGGCTCGCATAGACGGCCCGCGCGGCCATTGGGTCCACGATCGTCCAATACCGCGCCGGCCCGATACGCTAGAGGCGTTTCCCCGGCGACGTGGCGGAGTGGCTACGCAGCGGCCTGCAAAGCCGTCTACACCGGTTCGACTCCGGTCGTCGCCTCTGTGAGAACAGCCTCCAAATTGGCGGGTTTTCGGCCCGAGGCGCCTGAGCCGAGGACGCCTGCGGAGGCCAAGGCTCCCCATAGGCTCCCCTTAATCGGAGCGGGAACCGCACAAAAAGAGGGGCGAAGCCATGCGGCCCGCCCCTCTTTCCTGCCCTCCTCCTGTCAGGCGGCCCGGCGCAGTGGGACCACGTTGGTCTCCTCGTCGCTATCCGCGCCTCCCCAAAGCGCGGTCAGCTTCGCCGCCGCGTCGGGATCGGGGGCGTAGTGCAGGTAGCGTTCGGTGGTGGTGATGTGGCGGTGGCCCATCATCCGCTGGACCTCGTGGATCTTGAAGGCGCGGATCGCCTGCGTGCCGAACGTGTGCCGCAGGTCGTGCAGGCGCAGCCTGGGCAGACCGGCTCGTTCCGCGGCGCTCAAAAACCGGCGGTAGAGAGACGTGCCGCAGATCGGCTCGCCGGGTTTGGCGTCGTGCTCGAAGACCAGCATGTTCCCGGTCTTCCCCTCGCAGAACGGGGCGAGCACCGAACGGACGTTGGCCGTCATCGGGACCGACCGCACTCGCCGGCCCTTGTTGCCCGCGTGACCGCCGTTCGTCGTGAAGCCGTCCTCGAAGCGCAGCACGCCGACCTGGAAGTCGACGTTGCTGACCTTCAGACCGCGGATCTCGCTCAACCTGGGGCCGGCCTCGGTCGCGACGGTGTAGATGGCCTCATCGGTGTCGGAGTACGCCTCGGCGACGAGCTTGCGAACCTGCTCGGGCGTGTAGAAGCGCAGCTTGCCCTCGCTCTCGACCTTCTGGCCCATCCAGGCCCACGCGAGCGCCGGACTCGCTGGATGCGTCCCGAAGATGCCCCGCACGACGCGCCGGTAGTGGTTCACAGTGTCCGCGCTGCGTTCGGCCTTCGCGAGCTCCTGGCGGACAGCCAGCAGGTCATCGTCGGTGAACGTGTCAAGCAGCCGGTCGGCCCACGTCAGCTCGCCTCGCCACGGACGCGCTGCGAGGCGCTCGCCGATCTTCTTGTACTCGTGCATCGTGGAGCCGCGCAGCCCCTTCTCCTGGGTGCAATAGCGCACAAAGGAATCCAGCGCCGCCCGAAACGAACGTCGAGCATCAGGCGTGTCCGTGGAGTGTTCCGCGGCGAACGCCTGCGCCTTCAACAGGGCCTCGCCTTCCGTCAGGCGCCCGTGCGGAGGACGCCCCTTCTTCGTCCACGCGAGACCGAGCACCTCCTTGGAGTCCTTGCCCGACGGAAGGCGATAGCGCATGACCCAAACGGGGGCCGATCGCGGCTTGCCCTTGTACGTCGCCGACAGGGCGACGCTGACCTGTGCGTGCTTATGAGCTTGCATCGGGACCTCTTTTCCTGATGCCGGGGTCGAGGGCGTTTGCAGCGCCGCTCGGCCGTCGTTCCAGAGTGTCCTCGGGGTTAGCGCCCCGGGGACACTCCCTATCTGTACGCGGCATCTTATGGGAGCCGGCGGCGCGGTCATGAGCCGCGCCGCTGATTCTCAAGCCACGCTTCGATATCCAGCCAGCGAAAGCGCCGGTAGCGGCCAACGCAGACGTGCGGTATGCGATCCGCCCGCGCAGCCTTGTTGACCCACGACGGCTGGACGCCGAGCCGGGAGGCAACTTCCTCCGCCGTCAGCAGCCTGGCTACATCTGTCAACCGCCCCCCAGGGGCTTCGCGCTCAGTCGTCCTGGTCATCGCTCCTATCTGTCGAACGAATTGGCGTCTTGCCCCCCAACCGATTTCTCGATCCTCAGAGGCTCCGCCAAGCGCCTCGGCGTTCCCATTGGCTGCCGGGCGCAGGAGCGCTCAGCGAAGGCGCCGCGAGCAGCCAGCCGCAGCGACGCCAAAGAGACGCCGGAGCGTTCTCAGCGCCGTCGCTGAACACGACGGAGCCGTTGCAGGAAGTCGTCGAGCTCGGCTTCGCTGATGTCGGGGATGCTGTCCTCGCAACACGGCGGCCGAGCATCCGACGCTCTGCCGAGCAGGGATCTCGCGCCAACTCCCGCAGCACATCCCCGAGTCCCAGCCGTTTTCCCCGCAGATCGTCGATGACGCGCTCGACAGCAGAGGGAACGTAAATCTCAAGCCCCGGCGCGGACACCGAAGCGCTCTATCAGTCGTCCGGACCGAAGCTGTCGAGGTCGACCTTGACCAGATCGCCACGCTGCATCGCACGCAGGCTCTCCCCATACAGGTCGTCAAACTCGCGCTGCCACTGCGGATCCTCCTGCTCCAGCCGGCTGATGGCCTGCGCGAGCAGCGCCCTGTCAGCGCCCGCCCGGCGCAGTTCGCTGACCTCCGAGGCCAAGGCCAGCAACGGTCCCGTCGGAATCCGCGCACGGCGATAGTCGGCAACCTCGACCGCCGGAACCCGGCCACGCGCGACCCACTTGTCGAGCGTGTTGATGCTCACGCCGAGGATTCCAGCGGCGACGGTCTTGGACACCGTCGGATCAATCGTCTCCTGAAGATCCTCGATCACAGGCCCCAGCTCATCGCGCACAGCGGCATCACGCCGCGCAAGACCACGCAGGCGCACAACGCTCGCAGCAGTCAGAAGATCGGCGGTCGCTCCTCTACCCATGACCCATACGTTAGCACAGGGTTGGTGTTCTACCGATCATTTTCTCCAACCCCTGCGAGCGTCGCAGCCGGCGGCTCGACCCCCGCTCAGTCGAGCAGCCCGCGGATGTCCTCCGCGGTTAGGCTTGAGGCGAACAGGTCGCCCTCGTCCATTACTCCGCTGAACAGTGCGGCCTTGCGGCGCGCGAGGGCCACGACTTTCTCCTCGATCGTGTTGCGCGCGATCGTCCTGTAGACCATCACGGGGCGGGTCTGGCCGATGCGGTGGGTGCGGTCGATCGCCTGGGCCTCGGTGGCGGGGTTCCACCACGGGTCGAGCAGAAAGCAGTAGTCGGCCTCTGTCAGATTCAGGCCGAACCCACCCGCCTTCAGGCTGATCAGGAACACCGGGTCATCGCCGTCCTTGAAGCGCTCCAGCACGCGATCGCGCCGACGCGTGCGCCCGTCGAGATAGCAGTAGCCGATGCCCTCGGCGTCCAGGCGCTCGCGGGCCTTGGCCAGGAACCCCGTGAACTGGCTGAACACGAGCGCGCGGTGGCCCCCGCCGACGACGTCCTCCAGCTGCTCTACGAGCGCGCCGAGCTTGGCGCAGGGCACGGCGTCGTGGTCGTCGTCGATGAGGCCCGCGTGCAGGCTGAGCTGGCGCAGCAGCGTGATCGAGCGCAGGATCGTAAACCGGTTGCGGTCGAAGTCGTCGATCAGCCCCAGCACCTTCTGACGCTCGCGCTGCAGATATGTGTCGTAGAGCTTGCGATGGCGCGGATGCAACTCCACGTCGAGGGTCTGCTCCTGCTTGGCGGGAAGGTCCGCAGCCACGAGCTCCTTCGTGCGGCGCTTGATGAGCGGCTTGATCCGGCGCCGCAGGCGCGCCAGTCGCTCGGCGTCGCCGCCGCGCTCGATCGGGCGCGCGTACTGCTCGGCAAACCGCTTCGGGTCAGGAAACAGTCCGGGCGCGGTGATCGACAGCAGCGACCACAGCTCCATCAGGTTGTTCTCCATCGGCGTTCCCGTTATCGCCAGCTTGAAGGGGGCGGCCAGCTCGCGGACGCAGCGGTAGGTCTTGGCCTGGTGGTTCTTGACGTACTGTGCCTCGTCGAGGATCAGCCCCGCCCAGGGCACCGTGCGGTAAGCATCTGACTCGAGCCGGAACAGCGTGTACGTCGTCACCACCACATCCGCGGCGGCGACCTCGTCGATACTGCGGCCTGACCGCGTCAGCGTGTCGGTCACCGACTCGACCCTGAGCCCAGGGACAAAGCGCGCGGCCTCTCCCACCCAGCCCGACACGACGCTTGTGGGAGCGACCACAAGGAAGGGACCAGTGCCCGGGTCGCGCTCGCGCGCGTGACAGATCAACGCGAGTGCCTGCAGCGTCTTGCCGAGCCCCATGTCGTCGGCGAGGATCCCGCCGAGCTCGAGCTCCCGCAACGACGCCAGCCAGGCGAACCCGTCGTGCTGGTAGGGACGGAGCTGTGCTTCAAGCGCCGCCGGCACCTCATGCGTGGCGATCGCGTCGATCTCGAGCAGCGCGCCGACCTGGCGCTGCCACTCCTGCGCCTGCTCTTGCACCACGCCAAGCGCGGCGAGCTCGGCCCACAGCCCAGCCTGATAGCGGCTGATCCGCAGCAGCGCCGATGACGAGTCCGTCAATGCTCTGGCCTCTTCGATCAGCCGCCGCAGCTCCTGCAGGTCCGGCGTGAGCAGCGAGAAGTGCGCGCCATCCGCCAGCAGCATGTGCGACTCGCCGCTCGCCAGAGCCGCAAACACCTCGGCGAACGGCAGCTCTTGGCCATCCACGCTGATCGTCACGCCGAGGTCGAACCAGTCGCGCTCTCCCACGACATCGGCGGTGGAGAGTCCGATCGTCAGCGAGTCGCCGACATCGCGATAGTCCGCGGGCTCTCCGAGCACCTCCACGGCCACGCCTGCCCGCTCCGCCACCTGCGGCAGCATCTCCGTTGTGAGGCGCATGCTGTCGAAGCCCGTGAGCGAGACCGGGACAGCGTCCGCGCCGGCGGGCCTCCCCGCGCCGTCGAGCAGGCCGAAGCGTTCGAGGCCCGTCCCGGTGAAGTCGGCAGCCGCGAGCATCGCGCGCTCAGCGTCGAGGTCGCGAAACCCGGGGCCGGCCCCGTTGCTCAGGAGCGCCGCGTGCCGTGTGGCGTCCCCGATCCGGTAGGCCCACCCCCATCCAACCTCGACATCGTGGCCGGTGCCGTAGCTCGCGCGCAGCACCAGCGTGGGCGCGGAGATCTCCGGCGGCGTGAACGAGTCGTCCGCGGACACCACCGTGGCGATGTTGCGCAGGGCGGGATATATCTCCTCGGCAAAGTGCTGGAGTCCGCTTGCCGGGATCTGCAGCCGCTCGCCCCTCAGGATCATCCTCTGCAGCGGCGCCGGCGCCGGCTTGAGGAGACGCACGAGCTCCAGCCGCCGGTCCTCGTGTTCGTGGGCGCCGCCGCCGTCGCTGTGCTCGACGCACACCACACCGTGTCCGCTAGAACCGAGGAACAGCAGCGGTTGCAGACCGTCCGCGTTCTCGCCGTCGACCTGGAGGATCCCGCTGACGAGCGATGCCCGATCGCCCTGCGTGACGTCGATGAGCAGCTCGCCCCGCTGGTGGCAGCGCACCTCGCCGAGCCCAGGGTGTGCGTGGATGAGTCTCAGCCCGACACGGGAGGCCTCCTCCAGAAGCGACCACAGCTGCACGCTGTCGCAGCCGCTGAGATCGAGCGTCTTGTCGGCACCGTAGCTGTAGTAGGCGACCTGTCCCTCGCGCGCGCGGTGGATGGCGTGCAGCTCGCGAACCAGCGCGAGGTGATCGGGGTGGTACTCGCCGCTCTTCACATGCCACGAGTCCAGCCCATTCCAGCTCAGCGAGCCGTTGACCCAGCCGCCGCGGGCACCTGCTCGCATCAGCTTCGCCATCAGCCGCGGCTGGCTGCGGTCCGAGATGCCGACCGCGTGCAGCGACAACTCGATCGCGAGCGGGTTGCCATCCGCCTGCCCCGCCGGCGCATCAATCAGCGCGCGCAGGGGCTGCTCCCACGACCGTGGTTGCGCCGTCGTCGCGGCTCGGGCGACTCGAAGCGGCTGATGCTGGATATCGCGCGGCCGATTGGCGCCGCGTCCGCGTCCATCGCTCGCGGCGATCACGAGCGCCGCGACGTGCTTGCAGTTGTACCCCACCGGACAGGTGCACTCGCCGTCTTCGAACGCCAGCGACCCGCCGCCATCGGAGGCGAAGAACGCCGCGGTGTCATACAGCGCACCCTGGCCGACCACGGAGCCGGTCAACGTCTCGGTGCCAGGGTCCCACTCGATCCTGAGCACCCGGTTGGCGCGCGCATAGCTGCGCCCGCGCTTGAATGACGTCGATCCAACAGTAGTCTCGACCTCGGCCATCTCGACATCGTCCACCTCGCGGATCGCACTCAACACGCGCGCAACATTAGCCGTCGCCCCGGACCGCCCTGTACGGCAGTCGACGTCGCTGCGCGCGCGTTCCAGACCTCGGATTGAGAGATCAGCAGGAACCGCCCCAGGGACGGGCCAGATCCTCACCGACGACGGTCAGCCCGGCGGTGGCTAGAGATGCTCTCGCTCGTGACAGGACTGCATCGTGGCCACCCCGCTCGCGCAGGTCCAGCAGGTACGGAGAGATGCCCATAGTGAGCGCGAGCCTACCTCGTATCGTCCGGCCGGCGACCTGCGTGCCACACTTTGTGCGGTGAGCGATTCCGCGCTGACCGGAGGCTGCCTGTGCGGTGGTGTGCGCTTCGAGCTCACCGCGCCGCCGTTGACTGCCGGCTACTGTCACTGCACCCGCTGCCAGCGGCGAACCGGCACGGCCGGCTCGGCGCAGGCGCGGATCGACGGGCGCACCTTCCGGCTGCTGGGAGGCGAGCATTTGGTACAGGCGTGGCGTCATCCCGACGGCGGCTTTGAGAAGTGCTTCTGCCGCGAGTGCGGAGCGCACCTATACAGTCGCAACCCCGACGATCACACGCAGATGAGCGTGCGCATGGGAGCCTTCGACGGAGACCCGGGTGTGCGGCCGAGCTGGCGTGCCTATGTCACCTATGCATGCGCATGGGAGCCGATCCCTGACGACGGGCTCGAGCGCTTCGCCGAGGCCAAGCCGCAGTTCTGAGGTTCTCGATGTATACGGGCGAGAAGGCGCAAGCGGTAGACCATCTCGGTCAGGCGGGGGGTTGTGCCTGGGTGAGGAACTCGCGCATGTGTGCGGTGAGCGTGGCCGGTTGGTCCTCCGGGATCAGTGTGTAGGAGTCCGCGATCTCCACGAGGTGGCCCTGCGGCAGTAGTTCGGCGAGCCGGCGGCCGTGCTCAGGGGGCATCAGCCGGTCTTCGCTGGCCCACGCGATCAGTGTGGGACGGTCGAACGCCGCCAGCGCGTCTGTTGCCGCGAGCAGATCGCGCCGGCCCTGCGGGGCGCTCAGCACGTACTTGCGCAGGTCGCGACGGACCTCGCGCTGTTCGCGGATCGGGCCGAACCAGCGGTCCATCACCTCGCGCGGGACCGGTCGCTTGCTCATCGGACCGTAAGTCATCGGCAGCCTGCGCAGCCGGTCGAAGCGAAACGGCAAAAGCGCCGCATCGAGCCCTCCGGGGATACGCGCGAGGTATGGTAAGAGCTTCGCCGCGCCTTTGGGTGGAACGTTGTCGAACGCCTCGCACGAGCACACCACGAGCCGCGCGATGCGCTCGTCGCGGGTACCGCCGACGAGCAGCAGCGGCCCGCCCCAGTCGCTGATCGCGAGCGTGAGCTCGCGCAGGTCCAGCGCTTCGATGAACTCGCCGAGGATCTCCGCCATTCCCCGCATCGACAGGTCGGCGTCGGGGTGCATCGGATGGCGATGGGCGCCGATTGGCAGGGTGGGCAGCACGCAGCGGTAGTCGCGGCGCAGGTCAGCTACCACGTGCCGCCACAGCGAGCCATCCATGATCAGCCCGTGCACGAACAGGATCACAGGACCGGTCCCGCCCGTGTCCTCGTACTCGATCGTTCCCGCTGACAACTCCACCTCGGGCATTACCACCTCCAACTACTTATTTGATAGATCGCTCTAGTGAGCGGGAGCCTATCATCACGCTCACGACCAGCGAGCAAGAGGGGCCGAACATGGCGAGCACCACCAAGGACCGCATCATCGACTCAAGTGCCGAGCTGTTCCGCCGCCAGGGGTACACCGCCACCGGCGTCAAGCAGATCGTGGCTGCCGCGAACGCGCCATTCGGGTCGATCTACCACTTCTTTCCCGGCGGCAAGAAGCAGCTCGCGGCGGAGACGATCCGCTCCTCCGGCCAGCTCTACATCCAGCTGTTCGCCACGATCACGATGCAGGCGCCGGACGTGACCACCGCGGTCGGGGACTTCTTCGCCGGCGCCGCCGAGACGCTCAGGGAAACCGACTACGCCGACGCGTGCCCGATCGCCACGGTCGCCCTGGAGGTCGCCAGCACCAGCGAGCCGCTGCGCGAAGCGACCGCCGAGGTGTTCGACAGCTGGATCTCCGGCGCGACCGAGTACTTTGTCGCCGCCGGCATCGCCCGCCACACCGCGCGAGAGCTGGCGTTCACGATGCTCTCGCTGCTGGAGGGCGCATTCGTCTTCTGCCGCGCGATGCGCACCACCGAGCCCCTCGAGGTCGCCGGGGCGAGCGCGGTCGCCGCCGCCCAAGCTGCTCTCGCCGCTGCTGATATCCGTCCGGCTCGTGCCCGAGTGGACGATCCAAAGCGCCGTTGAGCAAAGACGTGGTGACTCGGTGATATAGCGCTCGACCGGCTTATGCTGAGCGCCGTGACCGACGCCCCGCCCGATTTCGCCCGCACGGCCAATGACTACGCGCGTCACCGCGCCGGGTTCCCGCCGGAGCTGCTCGACCGCCTCGCCGCGAGAGGCATCGCGCGGGCGGGCGCGCGGGTAGTCGATCTCGGCACGGGCACAGGCAGCCTCGCGCGGCTGTTCGCGCAGCACGGATGCGAGGTCACGGGCGTGGACATCGCCGCGCCTCTGCTCGAGCGGGCACGACGGCTGGATCGCGCGGCAAGCGTGGAGATCGGCTACGTCGAGGCGTCCGCGGAGGCAACCGGTCTACCGGACGGTGCGTTCGAGGTAGTCAGCGCGGGACAGTGCTGGCACTGGTTTGACCGGGCGGCCGCCGCACGCGAGGTCGCCCGGCTGCTCACCGACGGCGGCAGCGTGGTGATCGCGCACCTCGACTGGTTGGCGATCCCCGGCAACGTGGTACAGGCCACGCAGGAGATAATCCTGCGCTATACCCCGCCGGGCGACCCGGCCCACGGACCGTGGCGGTATGCGCACGGTACCGGCGTCTATCCGCAGTGGCTGACCGATCTGCAGAGCGCGGGGTTCACCGGAATCGAGACGTTCTCGTTCGACGTGCAGGTCCCCTATTCGCACGAGGCGTGGGTCGGGCGTATACGCGCCAGTGCACCCGTCGCAGGCACACTGGATGACGACGGTGTACGGGCGTGCTCGCAGGAGTTGACCACGATGCTCGCCGAGCGTTTCCCCAAGAACCCGCTCACGGTCCCTCACCGCGTGTGGGTGGTCACGGCAGAGGCGCCGCCATCATGAGCGATCCACAAGAACAGCTGCTTCGTCGCGCCTACGAGGCGTTCAACGCGCGGGACATCGACAGCGCCCTCGCGACGATGCACGCGGACGTCGATTGGCCGAACGGGATGGATGGAGGACGCCTACACGGCCACGGGGAGGTTGGTGAGTACTGGCGGCGGCAGTTTGACCTGATCGACTCGCGTGTCGAGCCGCAGCACATAGAGCAGCGACCCGATGGTCAAGTTGTCGTGACGGTCCGCCAAGTCGTGCGCGACCGCGCCGGGAAAGTGATCTCAGAGGACACCGTCGAGCACTGGTACGTGATCAACGAAGGGTTGATCGAGCGGATGGCTATCCATGATCATTGGAAGATCCGCATTGCCATCGCGGACGACATCGCGTCTGTGCTCGACCTGTGGGCCGCGGCGGGTAGTCCGCCGAGCGTCACCGACTCTCCCGATGGACTGGCTCGGCTGCTGGCCGCTGACCCCCAGGCGCTGCTGGTCGCTGAGCTTGATGGTGTCCTGGCCGGTTCGCTGATCGCTGCGTGGGACGATTGGCGTGGGAGCTTCTACCGGCTGACGGTCTCGCCAGAGCATCGACGCAAGGGGCTCGCGACGATGCTGCTCAGGGAGGGCGAGCGGCGCCTGCGCGAGCGGGGCGCGGTCAGGCTCACCGCGATCGTCGTTGACGATGAGGCAGGCGCGATGAGCTTCTGGAAAGCGACTGGCTATGCCAGGCAGCGTGATCGTGTGCGGTTCGTGCGTCTCCCGACGGACTGACCCGTGAGCGTCGCCGATAGCCTCCAGACGGCATGTGGGACGGATTGACCAGACGCCTGGAAGGCGAGATCGTCGCATTGGAGCCTCTTGAAGCTCGCCACGAGGAGGCGTTGTGGAGGGCTTCCCAGCACCCGGAGATCTGGACGTGGACGACCCCGGTTGGCAAGAGTCGGGAGTTCTTCGACCAGTGGTTTCAGGCAAGCCTGGCCGAGACAAAGACGGGCAGCGAGTGCGTGCTCGCCACGATCGATCACGCTAGCGGCGAGGTGATCGGCAGCCCGCGCTTTCAATCAGCTCCACCACCGAGCGCACGAGGCGTGCTTCATCGCCAACTCGGTCACCTGCGAAGTGAGGATCGACGTGTCTGACCCCAACCCCAAGAGCGAGCATGACTGACGAGCTCGAGCGCCTGCTCGCCGAGCAGTCCTGCTACTACCGCGAACGTGCCGGCGAGTACGAGGACTGGTGGTTCCGTCGCGGACGCTACGACCACGGCCCCGAGACGAGCTCCCGCTGGTTCGCTGACGCCGCCGAGGCGCAAGACGCCCTGGAGCGGTTCAATCCGGCCGGAGATGTTCTGGAGCTCGCGTGTGGGACCGGACTGTGGACCCAGCGGCTGGCTCCTCACGCTGCCAGCGTGACCGCGATCGACGGCTCCCCGGAGATGCTCGAGCTGTGCCGCGCCCGCGTGAACGATCCGCGCGTCAACTACATCCAGGCGGACCTGTTCGCGTGGGAGCCCGACAGGACATACGACGTGTGCTTCTTCGGCTTCTGGCTCTCCCACGTCCCCGAGGAGCGCTTCGAGACGTTCTGGGAGAAAGTCAGGCGCGCCGTTGGATTGGAGGGCCGGGTGTTCTTCATCGACAGCCTGCGCAGCCGGCAGGCGTCAGCCGTCGATCACGAACTCCCCGATCGGGATGAGGAGACGATGCTTCGCCGGCTCGCCGACGGTCGCGAGTACCAGATCGTCAAGCGCTTCCACGAACCCGAGCCGCTGCAACGACGACTCGCCGACCTCGGCTGGAACGCCCAGGTCAAGACGACGCCCGAGTTCTTCATCTACGGGCAGGCCACGCCAGCCGTAGCGTCGCTCACCTGACCGATCAGGCGCCCGTTGACAGCGCTGGGGCGATCTCGCGGGGAAACTCGCGCAGCAGTTCGACCATCAGCGTCGGGTCGGGCATCCCTCGCTCGTCGGTGTGACCGTCGCGTGCGAGCCCGAACAGCCGCTCGACGAACCGCTCCCAGCACAGCGCCGGTCGCATCTGGATACGCAAATGGACAGGCGCAGCGTCGAGAGTCCAGGCCATGTGGGGAACGCCGGCGGGAGCGATGACGACCTCGCCCGGGCCGGCGATCCGCTCGACCCCCGCGACGCGAAAGCACACGCGGCCGGCGATGACCTCCCAGCGCTCCTGCATCTCGGGATGGATGTGCTCGAGCGTCCGGTGCCCTGGTCGAGTCCAGAAATCGTCCATCTCAAGCAGCCGCCCCCCGATGTCGGCCGCGGTCTGCAGGAACACGATCCGCTCGCCACTGACCGGGTTGACCAGCTCATCTCCCGTGCGCACCATCAGCTCGATGTTGGCAGACGCATCCCTTTACTCTGAGTCAATCGACGCGCTCTATTCACTCGACTCGTCACTGATTCAGCTGGTTGAAGCTGTGCGGGAGCTGCCGTATGGTCGTCCGAGTGATCGCACCGTGGAGGGAATGCTGCGCGAGCGTCGCGGCACCTGCTCCACCAAGCACCTGTTTCTCGCCCAAACGATGGCCGATCGCTTTCCCGAGACCGAACCGCTGATCGTCCATCGCGTCTACCAGCTGGATCGCGCTCGCGCCGCCAAGCTTTTCGGCGCCGCCGTTGCAGACGTGGTCCCCGAGGATGGGCTCGCCGATGTCCACCGCTACCTCACCATCGTCGTCGACGGCCGACGCATCACCGTCGACGCTACGTTCCCCGGGCCGGCGTGGGACGGCCGCTCATCGCTGCCGTTCGCCTGCGGTCCCGGACTCGACTACCCAGCCGGTGAAGATCCCGACGCCGAGAAGCGCGCGCTTGAGGCCGAGCATTGCGACCCGGAGGTTCGTGAGCCGTTCATCGCGGCGCTGGCGTCCGTAGAGCGGCCGCAGCGGTAGCCACGCCTGCTGCCGAGAACACAAGGCCCCCGGACAAGTCGGCGTCCATCCGTCCTCGGCCGCCAGCCTCGATCACCGCAGAGAGCATGTCAAACACGTCGATAGCGATGGCGGCCACCGCGGCCGGCTGCTCGAGTCGCCGCCAGCGCCGGCTGGCAAGGCCCATCGCCGCTACGGCTATCTGATGCGCGCCGAACCCGCGAACGAACAGTCGAGCCTCCGGGTGCTCGGCGGTATTCGCCGCCAGCTTCAGCTCGGCCATCTTCGACGGAACGAACAGCGCCCCCAGCCCATAGCTCACACGGAACAGGCTGTTGACGAGCATCAGGCTGCGTTTCGACACGTTCGCCGGAGCCTAACGAAGCAGGACCTGTAGGGCTGGATCAGGAGTGTCGCTTGACGAACTCGCTCTTGGCCTCGGTGTACGCCTCGCGGTCATCCCGGTAGCGCTCCGCGAGCGTCCGCTTCAGCGCCGCGTACTCACTCGCAAGGACCGGATCGGCGCACAGGCGATCACGGAAATGCAGACGCCGCTCGAGCTCTCCCGGCTCGTCTACGAGGTGCAGGTGATGGGTGCGGTAGGCGGCCGTCGGGTAGCACAGGAACCGCCGGTGGGTGAGCGTCGCGTTGAACGCCTGCGGGTACTGGTAGCCACCGCTTTGCACCAGCGCCGCGATCGGCGCGTCGAGGTCATCCACGAGCGCGATCATGTCGATCACCGGCTTGGCCGCCATACCCGGGACGGCGGTGGACCCGAAGTGGTGCAACTGCGCCCCGGCGGGCAGCAGCGGAGCGAGTCGCTCACGCTCAGTTCTGCGTAGGCGGCTGGCCACGCGAGGTCGTACTCGACGATCTCGACCTCGGCGTTGCGCCCACCGGCACGCGCCAGATCTTCCAATGCGGCACTGCGACGATCGGCAGGTGGCATTGGCCGTAGTCTCTCATCGTCATTGGAGAGCTTGGCACGACGCCTACGAGGGCTATGGCTCTCCCTTCCCCGCGGGGTCCCCCGCCTGCCGCTGCGTCATAGTCCAGGCTGGTGGATGACACGCCGAACATCTGCGCGGGGCCGTTCGGCGGGTGCTACGACTTCTACATCGAACGGCCGTGGCTGATGCGCTGCATCGGTCGTGTCGTCTGGGGCATCGACGCTTCCGTCCTATACGCCAGCATGGCGCCGATCAGTCACGTCGCGGACGGCGCGACGATCCTCGACGTGCCATGTGGCGGCGGTGTCGCCTTCCGCGCCCTTCGCCCCGATCAGGACGCCCGCTACATCGCTGGCGACCTCTCCGAGAAGATGCTCACGCGCGCCAAGCGCCGCGCGAGAACGCGCTCGCTGAACCAGATCGAGGTGCTCTCCGCGGACATGACCGCGCTGCCCTTCCCCGACGGCCAGGCGGACCTCTTTCTCTCCTACAGCGGCCTGCACATGGTCGATGACCCCGAGCAGGCGGTCAACGAGATCGCGCGCTGCCTGAAACCCGGCGGCCAACTGATCGGCACCACGTTTCTCGCGCAGGGACCCCGGCGAGCACGAGCACTGTTCGGGATCGGCAGTCGCAGCGGCCATCCGCTGCCGCCACGCCGGGAGGACCTACAACGCTGGCTGACCGCCGCGGGGATCGCCGACGCCGCGATCGGACCGCAACCCGGCTTCGCGGCCTTCACTGGATATAAGCACACAACCTAATCGCCGATGCGGGATGGCGTGCGGTGTCACGTGCATCGGCGGATCAATCAAGCCGAGGGCCAGAGCCGGCGTGAGAGGGCTACGTGAGCATCTCGATCATCCCCAGGTGCTCCCAGGCTCGCGGGAGCATCTCCTGCGTCTCGCGTGGCTCGGGCGGGAACGCTGGGAGCAGCCACATCTGACGGCTGCCCTCCCGTGGCTTGGGCGGCGCCGACCGACGCCCCGCGGGCAAGCGCAGCCATTGCTCGCGGTCCCTCAGATCGGCGGTGAGGTTGCCGAACGCGTCGCTCTCGCAGAACAGGATGCGGTTGCGGCCCTCAAAGGAGACCTCGTCGCTGCGGCACTGGTACCCGGTGAGGATCTCATCCGCGCCCATCATCATCGTCCTGGCCTTACCCGGCGGACACACGAACAAGACGACTACCTCGGCGGTGTAGCGCTCGTGGATCTCCGAATGCTGCAGGCAGTGAACTGGGTTCTTCTGCACCAGGTGACGCCCGACGTTCAGGAACATGTCAAGGCCGCGCAGCTTCTCAATGTTGTTCGAGACGCGGCCGGTGCGATCGAACTCGATCAGGACATCGACGACGAGGTGACGCCTGTAGTCCTCGGGGTACACCCGGCGCTCCTCCCAAGGCGGCGGCTGGACCATCGTCATCCATCGCTGCTCGTCCTCGTCCACGAGGACGATCGAAAGCGCCGCGTCGGGCTTGACCACCTGCAGTCGCGCCTGGGCCTCAAAGCCCCACACCCACGTCCGCTCGCGCCGGCGCTCGAACCCGCGTTCGAACACGAGTTCCGCAGCGTCAGTGACCGTGACCGGGGATCGCTCGCCGTAATCGTCGGGTTCGCCGAGCGGCGGAAGGAAGACGTGCTCCCCACGCCACTCCGTCACGATGTGGGCGCCCCTGGCCTGGGTGGCGAGCGTCGCGTCCACAGCACGGCGGTAGGAGATCAGGAAGTCGACCGCCTCGAGGTCATGGCGCACACGCCCGGGCATCGCCGAGCCCCACGGGCGCTCCGCCCACGCCCACCGGCTGAACTTCGCCTCCGACCCGAGCAGCCACGGTTCAGGGCCGTACTCATCACTGCTGATGACCGGAGAGGGTCCGGATCTGAGCCGATCGAAACCCTTGCTGGTAACAGACCACAAGAAGGGTTCGCTGCCGGCGCGCCTGCCGCCACGATGGCGCTCCACCAGCCCCATCTCGCGCAGCCTGTTCAACCGCTCGCGCGCCTTACAAGCCTGCTGGCCAGGAAACAGCTCGACAGCGACCTGCAGCGTGCTCATCACCCGCGCAACATGCAGCCCCCACAAGATCGCCTGGTCACGCCACACAAGACCCTCCCGACGCAGTTCGCCCGGACGACCCTTGAAGATCTCCTCGAGATATGTCCCCAGGAGATTGATCACGAACAAGCTCGCTTCCACAGAGAAGACCACAGCAAGCGCCATCTCAGATTGAGAAGGGGATATATAAGAATGTCCCCGTCCGCCGCGTATCGCGCAACAGCGCGCTTTTGCAGGGACTTCGGCCCCTCCGCCAAGGCCAAGGTACGAGACTCCAAGGTCCGGGCAAGCACCCCCCAAATCGACCGAGGGTCCACCCAACGCCAATACCCTGGCCCCGAAGGTACGGGACTCGCACCCGGACCCACGGGCATCGCGCAAGCGAACTGAGTGGTTGGCTGGAGTGCCATCACCAGGTATGTCGTTGGAACGCCGGGCGTTCCCCCCTACGCGTTTCCATGAGCCCGGAGACAGGCGTATCCGCCCCGTCTCGCCTCTCAGTCGATCACCGTAGGTCAAACAGCTGCGAGCGCGGGGGCCAGATCCTCGGCGGTCGTCTGCACCGTCTCGGGGATCGTGACCGCGAGATTTCCGTCGCGCTCCAGGATGCGACGTGGACCCATCATCGTCAGCCCGACGATACGGCTGGTGCCCGACTCATAGCGAACGACGTGACCCTCCGGGGTCTCCTCGCCCTCTCCGGCCTGCGGCTCCCCGACGTGCAGGTAGAGGACATCGTTCTCGGCGTCGTAGTCGGCGCGCTCGAAGCTCACCGGGCCGATCGTGATGTTCACGCGCTCCATGACTTTGGGTCCTTTCGGTTCGCAAACGCCGACACGATCCGCGCGGGCGTCTGCTCATAGCTTACGACGACCAGCAGCCAGCGACTCGGGCCGACATCCCGAGCGTAGTACCGGGTGCGGTCCCCATAGACAGGATCGGGCGCCGTGTGATCGGGACTTGAGACTGTCCGCAGGACATCCGGCATGTGCGCGTCGATCTCCGGGTGGTCCCTGGTGATCTTCTCCTCCCAGACACGCCGCGGCAGCACCACGCGAGCGCCGCCCGGATCGGTCGTCTCGATGACTGTCGGCTCGTCCTCCACGACCAGACAGGATGCTCGCCTCTGCGGATGGCTGGGCAGGCGCCAGGAACCGAGCGGAAACGCGTAGTCCGAGCTCGACAGCGAGAACGAGCAAAAGGCCGTGACCGTCGGGCGCGCGAGGCGGGGTAAAGGTGCGGCGCGGGGGCATGAGTGCGGCGCAGGGCCAGTGGTGCGAGGATTGCCGGGTGGCGGGCAGAGGCGGTCGTGAGCGGAGCGATATCGGGGCGCTCGTGCGCGATCTTTCACCCGAGGCGCTGCGGGAGATCGTGGTCTACGCGGCCGACTGGCACGACGATGTCGAGCGGCATGTGCGGCTGGCCGCCGCACGCGAGGACGGCGACCTGACGGAGCTGCGGATGGAGGTCGATCGTGGGCTGCGGACGCGGCGGTTCCTCGGGTACCGGGAGAAGCTCGGAGTGGGCACGCGCGGCGCGGCCGGTCGTTGAGGAGTTGCGCTCGGTTGCCACATCCTCGCCGTCGAGGGAGCTCGTCGTCCTGGTCGAGCGCGCGGTCGGGCATGTCGTGAAGGTGATCATGCACGCCGATGACTCCAACGGGACGATCGGGGATCTCGCTCGGGAACTGCTGGAGGTTCATGCCGTGGCGTGCGATGCGGGGGTCGCCGATCCGGTGAAGCTCGCGGCGTGGATGGTGCGGTTCAGCTGCGATGACCAGGACTTCTTCGAGGTCGATCCGGTGCGCTACGCCGGCGCCCTCGGCGAGCGCGGACTCCCGATCTATCGTCGCGCGATCGAAGCGCGCGAGGACGGAGGGCGGGTCTTTGCGGTGCGCTGGGCGCGCGAGCGCCTCGCGGTGCTCGACGGGGACGAGGACGCGATCGTCGCGCTCCTCGGCGGGGATCTCAGCGCTCCGCACCAGTTCATACGAGTCTGCGAGGCGATGTCCGAGCTCGGGCGCGAGGATGAGGTTCTGCTGTGGGCCGGGCGCGGCATTACCGAGACGGACGGCTGGCAGGTCAATCAGCTATACGACCTGGCGTGCGGCGTACACGAGCGGCGCTCGGCTCTGACGGAGGTGTTGAGCTTGCGCCGCGAGCAGCACGAACGGATGGCCTCAGCAAGTACCTATTCGCTCCTGCGTCGCGCGGCCGATGCGGTGGGTGCGTGGGATATCGAGCGTGACGCCGCGCGCATGGCCCTGCGCGAGCACGACCTCGGCGGGCTCGTTCAACGCGCTGCTCGACGAGGGAGACATCGAGGGGGCCTGGAGCGTCGCGCACGAGGACCCCGACTGGACCCCGGGGTTGTCGCAGCGCCTGCGCCTCTCCGAAGCCCGTGAGGCACAGCGACCGGAGCAGGCACTGCCCTGGTACATGCTCGTCGCGGATGAGCTACTGCTCGAGACCGGCCGCCGGGCCTACGCCCGGGCCATCCCGGTGCTCAAGCACGCCCGCCGCGCCGCCGACGCGGCCGGCCAGAGCGAGTGGTTCGCGACCCGAATCGCGGATCTTCGCGAACATCATCGTCGCCGGCCGACGTTCATCGCGATGCTCGACAAGGCCGGCCTCGGCTGACGCGCGACCGGGCTTTGAGATTGCAATCTGCAACCTCAAAAGAGGGGCGTGGCGGACGGCGCTACGCCCCGTATGTCTTCACAGCGCAAGGCGTGGCGATGCTGTCCGGCGTTCTCCGGAGCACGACAGCGGTCGCCGTCAACATCGCGATCATGCGGGCGGTCGTTGAGCTGTGACGCGCAGTGCGTGCAGACATGACACTGGCTTGCAGCGGGAGGACGTAGTCAATGTAGATCTTGCTGATCACGGCGCGACGTGGCAAGCGCGCGAGAGGCTCCCCAAAGGCTCCCCATTCGAGCGTTTTCTGGGGTCACCTGAGAGCACCTGGGGTCCCTGAAAACCGCTTAGGTAAGCGGAGAACAGGACTTCGGGGAGCACTGCAAAGCCGTCTACACCGGTTCGATTCCGGTCGTCGCCTCTGTAAGCGTTCGCCCCGACGGGCTGGTGAGCGGGAGATGCGACGAGTATATTGCCGCACCGCCGACTGCTACGCTGCGTAGCAACTGTATGGAGAGCCATACGATCCCTCAGCGAGAGTTGCGCAACAACATCGCGGACGTGCTGCGCCGCGCGGAGGCCGGTGCGGAGTTCACGATCACAGTGCGCGGGCGCCCTGTCGCGCGGCTGGGCCCCGCGGATCATCCCCACGAGCGCCGGCTGGATGTCGATCGCGGCACGTTTCAAGCGATCCTCGCCGCCACTCCCGTCGATGATGCTTTCGCGGCGGACATCGCCAGGGCGCGCGATGAGGAGGAGCCGGTAGGCGATCCGTGGGATCGCTCTTGAGCGGAGCGTTGCTCGATACGTCCGTCGTGATCGACGGTCTCCCCCCGCGCGACGCGAACGTGCCGAAGACGATGGCCATCTCGGTGATCACCCTCGGCGAGCTGCGCGCCGGCGTGCGACTCGCCGGCAGTCCCTCGGCGCGCGCCGCCCGTCAGAGGCGCCTCATCGCGGTCCGTGACGCCTTCGACCCGATCCCAGTCGATGAGATCGTGGCCGAGCACTACGGCGATGTGCTCGCCACCGCACGCTCCGCCGCCGGACGCGCCACCAAGGCGACCGACCTGCTGATCATCGCCACAGCGGCAGCCACCGGCCGCACCCTGCATACGTCCGACACACGCCAGGCAGCACTGGCACAGGCCGCCGGCATCCACGTCCAATCAAAAAACACCTGAGGAGTTCGTGCGGCGGGGGCGACCTACCTGCGCGAGCCACAGATAATGGATACCGTGATCGCCGGTGACCGACGACCCGAACGACGGCGCAGATATGGCGCCCCAGGTGCTCTGGAGCGCCGTCGACCGCTATATCAACGACCAGCTCGTGCCGGATGATCCGGTGCTCGAGGCCGCGCTCCGGGCCAGCGCCGACGGGGGGCTGCCGCCGATCGCGGTCACGCCCAACCAGGGCAAGCTGCTGGCGCTGATCGCGCGCGTGCAGGGTGCAAGCACGATCCTCGAGCTGGGCACGCTCGGCGGCTACAGCACGATCTGGCTGGCGCGAGCGCTGCCGCCCGGCGGGCGTCTCATCACGCTGGAGGCAGAGCCCCGGTACGCCGAGATCGCCCGGGCGAACATCGCCTCGGCGGGGCTCGCGCAGAGCGTCGAGATCCGCGTCGGGCCGGCGCTTCAGAGCATGCCCGAGCTCCTCGCCGAGGGCGCCGGGCCGTTCGATTTGATCTTCATCGACGCCGACAAGCAGAACTACCCGGGCTACTTCGAATGGTCTCTGAAGCTGTCCCGCCCCGGCACGGTGATCGTCGGCGACAACGTGGTGCGCGACGGGGCGATCCTCGATCCCGACGCCATTGACCCGTTGACGGGCGACCCGGGCCTCATCCAGGGCGTGCGCCGCTTCTATGAGCTGCTGTCCGCCGGGATCGATCAGGGTCTCGTCTCCGCCACCGCGATCCAGACGGTCGGCGACAAGGGCCACGACGGGTTCGCGCTGGCGATCGTCGAGCGCGGCTCCTCCTGAATGAAAGGAGGGGGTGGCAGGGCCGCATGCGGCCCTGCCCGGACCCGCACATGTGCGGGTCCGCCGATAGGCGCATGCGCCTATCGGAAAGACGTGCCACATGTGGCACGTCTCGGGACCGCACATGTGCGGTCCCGCTGGTCGGCGCATGCGCCGACCAGAACATCATCATCATCAAGATCGGGTGACCAGGCACCACTGCCGAAGTCGCCGCCGGCGGCGCGCCGATCTGTGAGGTGTCGCAGTATTGACTTCTCATCATGCGCGTCTTCACCCCCACGTTCGCCCTCTACCTGAGCACGCTAGCCGCCGCGGCCTGCCTCCCATCCCGTGCCCCCGCTGCGACACCGGCTCCCGCGCCGGCGCTCACCACTGCCCAGCAGGGCTACCTCGTCCTCGCGCGCTCAGGCGTCGCGGCGGCCGAACACCGCTGGCGCAACGGGCCGTCGGGCTGGTATGACGCGCGGCTGAACGACCGCGAACGCTACCCGCTGGCGACGATCTGGGACATCGTGCCGCTGTTTGAGTCCCTCGACGCGATCGCGATCGCCGATCCGAGCGGCGCCGACCGCCACGCCGTGGCGAGCTTCGCGGCGGGCGCCGAACGCTACCTGAACCGGAACCTGCGTCCGCTCCCCGGCTACTCCCCTTACCCGGGCGACCGCGAATCCGACACCGAGACGTGGTTTGACGACAACGGCTGGTGGGGGCTGGCGTTCGTCGAGGCCTACCGCGCCACGGGCGCGCGCCGCTACCTCGCAGACGCCCTGCGCGCGCTGCGCTACATCGCCGCCGCCGGCTGGGATGAGAACGGGGGCGGGATCTGGTGGAACACCCACCACCCCTACAAGGCCGGCGAGGCGCTGGCCAGCGGCACGCTGCTGGCGACGCTGCTCTATCAGCAGACCGGCTCGTCCTTCGCGCTGGCCCAAGCGCTGAAGTTCCTGGCCTGGGCGAACACGAGCGGGTTCAGCGCCGCCAACGGCCTGTACGCGGGCAGCAATCTCGACGCGACGCCGATCGACTACATCGAGTCGCCGCTGATCTACGCTCAGGCGCTGCTCTGTCAGATCGCGAGCATGCCCGGTGACTGCGGGCGCGCGGAAGAACTGAAGGCCACGGCATTGCGCCGCTTCGGTTACCTGCTGGACTTCTCACCCCAATACGACGCGATCTATCTGCAATGGGTGCTCGCGCTGTACTCCCTGGACGGCGACGCGCGGCTGTATGAAATGGCGGCCGACAACGCGCGCGACGCGCAGCTGCGCGCGCAGAACGAAGAGGGCCTGTACCTGTACTCCTGGAGCGGCGAAACTCTGCCGGCGAGTCTGGCCGAACCGGGCAGCCTGCAGACCCAATCCGCCACGACCAGCCTGTTCGCGTGGCTGGCGGTGTACCCGCCGCCGGGGTGATCGGAGCTCGCCGTCACCCGCCCAGCGGCGATGGCGGTATGCGGGTCTGTCCGTGCACCTGCGGAATACGCATCGCGAGCTCGTCGATGAAGCACCACGACCAGACCTCGCCGGGCTCCAGCGAGCGGATGATCGGGTGCTCGCTCGCGCGGCTGTGGGCGCTGGCGTGACGGTTGGGAGAGTCATCGCAGCAGCCGACATGCCCGCACTGCAGGCAGATCCGCAGATGCAGCCAGGGATCGCCCGTGCGCAGGCAGTCCTCGCAGCCCTCGACGGCCTCGGGCAATTGCGTGATCAGAACATGGTCGAGGTGGGTGCAGTCAGCCATGGTCAGGTGCTCCTCCGATCGCTTGGCCGCCAGTCAGCCGGTTCAGTCGGGGTTATCGGCACGGTAGTACTCGATCGCGCCGGTGGTCCTCAGGTCGGCGTCGAGGATGGCCTCGACGTCGAGCGTTATCTCGATCTCGTTGCCGACCACCACCCCGCCGCCCGGGATCTCGTCTTGCCAGGAGACGCCGAAGTCGTGGCGGTTGATGCGGGTCTTGGCCTCGAAGCCGATCCGGGTCAGCGTGCCCTTGTTCTCGTCGCCCACCCAGAACGGCGTCTTCCACCGGCCCATGTAGATGACGTCCATCACCACCTGGCGGGTGATCCCCCGGATCGTCAGATCGGCCAATGCCTTGAAGGTGGTGTCGCCGGTACGCTCGGTCAGCCTGCCCGTGAAGGTGATCTTGGGGTGGTTCTCGACGTCGAAGAAATCCCCACTGCGCAGATGGGCGTCGCGGTCGGGCTCCCCGGTCCACAGCTTGGTGGCGTCGATCTCCCCGTGGAAGGTGGCCTGTAACGGGCACTCCCAGTCGAAGCGGAGCTTGCCGTGCACGTCCTTGAACAGGCCGTGCACCCAGGTGATCATCATGTGGCGGGCGCGAAAACCCGCCTCGGTGTGCCCGGGCTCAAACGTCCAGCTCGGCAGCCCCCCAGCCGTCTCGGTGTCGGTCTGTGAATCGGGCATCGGCGTTTGGCAAATCCTACCGGGCCGCCAGCAGCGGGACGTCGTGGGCAAGTTCGGCCGGGATGAAGTTGGCGTCATAGACGGTCGTGCGTCTGCCCGAGGCGGAGATGCCGTAGACCAGACCGGTGTGATTGACGAACTGCGGCTGGCTCGCGTCGCGCTCAGAGCCCACCCCCCACGCCTTCCAGACGGCCTCGAGTTCGTGGGCGGAGCCGATCAAATACTGCATCCGCCCGGTCATCTCATGGCGAGCCAGGAACGCCGCGACGGCCTTGGGCGTGTCCCTGCGGGGATCGACCGAGACGGCGATGATCTGCGCGTGCGCGGACCTCGCCGGGCCCAGCAGTTCGAGCGTGGCGTGCAGGCTGGCGGTGATCAGCGGGCAGATGTCCGGGCAGTTGGTGTAGAGGAACGTCACGAGCACGGCCTTGCCCGCGGTAGGAGTCGATGTTGACGGGCCGGCCGAGATAGTTGTGCAGCGCAAGCGCCGGCGCGGGCGTGGGCGGGTAAAGACGGCCTGGGCGCGGAACTCGCCGCGGGCGGTGGTCGTTCCCGGCGACCGGCGGGAGCGCGTTGCCGCCGACCGCGAGCACCGCCACACCGCCGGCGATGACGACCAGCACGAGCAGCGAGAGCAGCATGCGGGGCTGCAGTCCGCGATAGCGCATCACGCAGCGAAGTTACCAGCGCACCGGCGCACAAGTCGGCGCGCCCGTCGAACGGGGACACACAGCCGATGGGGCTGGGTCGGCCGGCGGGTCCTCTCGATGCCGAGACCGGGGGACGCGCAATTCGGCGAGCAGGCATGCGCAGCGACCGACGCGCGCGTCCGGCACGACGACTCCTCCGACACCGAACGACTCTTCCGAGGCGGCCGCGCGCGCGTACGTACGCGCGCGGGCCTCGCATCGGGCACGTCGGCAAGAAACGTTGCAGACCTCCTGCTGTGATGCAAATTGCAGGGAGACCTGTTAGGTTGCCCCGCGTTCGTGCCTAATCCTCGACCCCAGGGGCCGGGAGCGGGGGACCCAAGTGCAGCCCGACAGGGCTGCGGGGGCGAATCGCCACCATAGCGTGGCGTAGCGCATGTGCGCGAGCCCGACAGCTAACCCCGTAGGCGCCCACCGATTTCGAAAGGACGTACTGCGCATGTCGGGACTGCCGTCGCGTGACCTTGCCGTGCTCGATCCCTGGGAGGCTTCGTATGCCCGTTCGCGCGCGCGCCGCGAGCGCGCCGGACGCGGACGTGGACGCCGTGGCGGCGCGAGCAGCCAGTTCCCCTCGTCCCTGTCGGCGCTGCTGAGCGTCCGCGCACGCAAGGACGCGAGCGTGCGCGATCTGGCCACAGGCGAGACATGGGAGCTGTCGCTGGGACGCTCGCGTGCGCGCAGGCGCGCCGAGCAGCTGCGATTCGTGCCGACGGGAACACGCGCGAAGCGGATCTCGCTGGGCGCGCTGGTGGCGCTGGCCGCGGGGCCGAGCGCGAGCATGGCCGAAGGGAGCGGGGCCGGTGTGCCCGTGTCCTCCGGGCCGCCGCCGGACCGCCGACGACGACCGAACACAGCATCCTGCTGCTGGAAGGCAGCGAAGGCCGGCAGGTGAAGCTGCTGCAGCAGGCGCTGGGCGGGATCAAAGTCGACGGCGTGTTCGGCCCGGAAACCGAGGAAGCGGTGGAGAAGTTCCAGGCGAGCAGGGGACTGACGGTGGACGGCATCGTCGGGCCGCTGACGAGCGCGGCGCTGCGCAACCAGACGACGGCGACGGCGACGCTCGCTAGCTTCGACAATCCGGTGCCCGGCGAATCGCCCTCGGCGGGCATCACCTCGACGGCCGCAACGGCCGCCCAGGAGCTGACGACGGATGCGTCGAGCACGCAGTCCGCAGACGGCGCCTCAGAAGGCGCCGCGGGTGGCGAAGGCGGAACCGGCGGGACGGAAGCGGGCGAAAGCACGGCGGCGAGCGCGGAAACGACCGGCGCGGAAACGAGCTCGGCGAGCGCGAACACCGGCGGCGGTGCGAACGGGGACGCCGGTGCGGCGTCCTCCGGCTCGAGCGCATCTTCTGAAGGCGCCAAATGGGACGCGGTGACGCGACTGCAGGCCGCGCTGCACGTCGCCGTCGACGGCGACTTCGGCCCCGAAACCGAGGCGGCGATCAGACGGCTGCAGGCACGCAACGGGCTGACCGTAGACGGGATCGTCGGCCCGCAGACGTGGAGCGCGATCGACGTCCAGCAGGAGGGAACGCTGACCCCCCCGCCCTCGGCGATCGTCCTCAAAACGGCGGCACGAACGCGGCAACGCCCGCGACGCCCGGCGCCACGCCGACCCCGGGCGCCGGTGGAACGTCCGGTGCGCCCAGCACGGCGACGGACACGGCGACGGGCGTGCCCGTCGCTCCTCCGGTCATCCCCGCCGACGCGGTGGTGCGGCTGCAGGCCGCGCTGGATCTCCCGGTCGACGGTGAATTCGGCCCCGAAACCGAGGCGGCCGTGAGACGGCTGCAGGCGCGGCACGGGCTGAACGTGGACGGGGTCGTCGGACCGGCGACGTGGAGCGCGATCGGTGTCAGCGGCGGACCGACGCTCACGCCGCCACCCTCGGCGCTCGTCGGCGCCGGGTCGCCGAACACACGCGCGGCTCGACGGGCGGCGGCGGCGAATCCTCCAGCGCCGGCGGCGGTGAAGGCGTGATCGCACGGGTGATCGCAGCGGCCGATGAAATCGCGACGCGGCCATACGTGTACGGCGGCGGGCACGGCTCGTTTGAGTCCTACGGGTATGACTGCTCGGGGTCGGTGTCCTACGCGCTGCACGGTGGCGGCCTCTTGAGCTCGCCCGAGGATTCGACTGGGCTCGAGTCCTACGGCGAACCGGGCCCGGGCAAGTACATAACGATCTACGCCAACGCCGAACACGCCTACATGACGATCGACGGCCGCCGGTTCGACACGGTGGCGCTGCAGGAAGACGGCTCGCGATGGTCGAGCTCGCCGGGCGACGATGGCGGCGACTTCGTGGAGCGCCACCCGGCCGGGTTGTAGGTCTCACCACAGCAGCCCAGCTTTTTTGAGGACACGGGCCGGCCCCTACGGGGCCGGCCCAGCTCGTCGTGGGCGCCCGCCTGAGAGTTTCGTCCCAAGCGATGCCTAGCTTGGATGTCTCCGTTTTTTGGGGCCGCGACGATAGGAGGCAGAAGCGATGCTGGCACGCACGAGGACGTTTACGATCGAGGGACTGCAGACACGGCAGGTGACGGTCGAGGTGGACATCAGGCAGGGGCTGCCCGCGTTTACGATCGTTGGGCTGGCGGACGTGTCGGTGCGCGAGGCGCGCGAGCGGGTGCAGGCGGCGATCCTGAACTGCGGCTACGAGTTCCCGGCGCGCAGGGTCACGATCAACCTCGCACCCGGCGATGTGCCGAAGATCGGACCGGGACTGGATCTGGCGCTGGCGTGCGGGGTGCTGGCGGCGAGCGAGCAGCTGGGCAAGGAGCGATTGGACGACCATGCGCTGTTCGGCGAGTTGGCGCTCGACGGCGGCGTGCGGGGCACTCAGGGAACGTTGGCGGTGGCGCAGGCGTGCACCGAGGCGGGCATCGAGACGCTCGTGCTCGCCCCCGGGCGCGCGCGCGAGGCGATGCTCGTCGGGGACCTGCGGGTCGCGCCCGTAGAGCACCTGAGGAGCGCGGTGCGTGTGCTGAGCGGCGGTGCGCCGGACCCCCTGCCCGAGCCGCGGAGTCCCGAGCCGGGGGGCGCGAGCGCGGCGGGACCGGATCTGAGCGAGGTGCGTGGCCAGCACCACGCGGTGCGGGCGCTGATCGTGGCGGCGGCGGGCGGGCACAACTGCCTGCTGAGCGGCTCGCCGGGGACGGGCAAGACGATGCTCGCGCAGCGGATCCCGTCGATCCTGCCGGAGCTGAGCCGCCCGGAGGCGATCGAGGTGACGCGCATCCACAGCATCGCGGGCGATCTGGAGGGCGAGCTGGCTCAGAGCAGGCCGTTCAGGGCGCCGCACCATTCGATCACGACAGCCGGGCTGGTTGGGGGCGCGCGCAGGGGATGGGTCGGCGAGGTCGTGCTCGCCCACCGCGGGGTGTTGTTCTTGGACGAGCTCTCGGAGTTCGCGAAGCCGGCGCTGGAGGCGCTGCGCCAGCCGCTGGAGGACGGGCGCGTGGCGATCGTCAGGGCGCAGCACTCGGCGGTGTATCCGGCGCGGTTTCAGCTGCTCGCCGCGACGAACCCATGCCCGTGCGGGTACGCGGGCGAAAAAGAATCCTGCCGCTGCAGCGAAACCGACATGGCGCGCCACCGGCGCAAGCTGAGCGGTCCGCTGCTGGACAGGATCGACCTGCAGGCCAAGCTCGAGAACGGGCGCAGCGAGGGCCTGAGCGCGGAGCCATGGACGAGCTCGGCGAAGGCCCGCGAGCGCGTGACGGCAGGCGCGCGAGCGCCAGGCGCGCAGGCTGCGCGATGAGTGCGCGACGGTCAACGCGCATCTGGACATGCGCATGCTCGAACGGCACGCGAGGCTCGACGAGCGGGGACAGAAGCTGCTCACGACGCCCAGGCGCGGGGGACGCTGAGCGCGCGCGGACAGCACCGCACGCTGCGCGTGGCGCGGACGATCGCCGATCTGAACGGCTGCGAGCGGGTGCGCAAGCGCGATGTCGGGGTGGCCCTGTCGCTGCGAGCAGAGAACGGGCTGCGGAGCAGCCGGGCGGCATGAGGGAGGAGATGTGAGATGACTGTTTCCGAGGAGATCGACGGTGCGTGCGGCGCGTGCCTGCGCCGAACATGGCTGCTGAAGCAGCTGAGCTCGCGCCTGGACTACCACAGCCGCCGAGAGAGCCGGCTGCTGGAGCTGCTCGCGCTGGAGGATCGCCAGCTGATCGAGGCGATCGGCGGGCGCCGGCGCGGGGAGCTGCGCTCGCGCTGGGAGCGGTTTGCGCTCGACGGGACTGGCGGAGTTGACGAGGACGGCGAGCGCGACGCGGACGGCGAGGACGGCGAGCAGGCGCATGTCAACCGGGTAGATGGCGCGAGGGCGGATAACGTCCGGGCGGGTGTGGAGACGGTGTGCCGGCACCGCGAGGACTATCCGCGCGCGCTGTCAGACCGCGCCCCCGGAGCGCCGAGGATGCTGCACGTCGCCGGCGGCCGCGAGCGCCTGCGAGAGCTGACGGCGGGGCCCGCGGTCGCGATCGTGGGCAGCCGGCGCCCGACCGACTACGGGATGGAAATTGCACGCAGCCTCGCCCGCGGGCTGGCCGCCAGCGGGGTGACCGTCGTGGGCGGACTGGGGAACGGGGTCGCCGCGGCGGCGCACGCGGGCGCGCTGGAGGTGGGCGGGCCGACGGTGAGTGTGATGGCGGGCGGCGTGGACGTCATCTCACCGGCCGGCAGACGGGGGTTGTATGAGCGGGTGATCGCGAGCGGGTGCGCGGTGGCCGAGCCGCCTTGCGGATATCCGCCGCGGCGCTGGTGTGAGCCCGCGCGCGCACGCACGATCGCGGGACTCGCGCAGCTGACGATCGTGGTCGAGGCCGGCGATGGGGAGCGCGAGCTGATCGGCGCGCGCGCCGCGCGAGCGCTGGGTCAAACCGTCGCGGCGCTCCCGGGACGGGTGACCTCGCCGGTGAGCAGGGGCACGAACGCGCTGCTGATGGCCGGCGCCCCGCTGGTGCGCGATCCCAGGGACGTGCTCGATCTGCTGTATGGGGTCGGCGGCGGTGGCGGGGTCAGCGGGGTCGGCGCACGCCGGTCAGGCGCGGCTCGCGCGCACCGCGCGGCCGTGTCCGAGCTGGCAAGGCTCGACCCCAGGCTGCGCGCGACACTGGAGCAGGTGGGCGCCGGCAGAGATACGCCCGGCAAGCTGACCGCCGATGCCAAGGATCCGGGCGAGACGCTGCTCGCGCTCGCTGAGCTCGAGCTGATCGGTCTGCTGGGACGAGGGGACGGTGGGCGGTACGTGCCGCGCGAGAGCCTGGCGGGGCGCCAGAAGCCCTGAGAACGTGTTTTGACAGCCGCAGCGGATCGATCGCGTGAACCGGTACGCGGCGAGAGGCGCCGGCCACGAAAGCCGGGGTCTTGACGAGTGCAAAAGAGTTTTCTCGGTCCGGCGTGGAGGTGCGGTATGTTGTGGCGGTTCAGATGGAGTCCTGACGCGAGGTTGGCCGGTGCGCCGGTCGCTCTCCGAACCGCCCGCTCGCTAAAGGGCTGATGGCTCCTTTCGCGAAAGACCGACTACCTCACGCGAGAGGAGCTTGTCAGCGTCGTGCCGATCCTTCCCGACTGGGCTGTGCAGGTTTTGCAGGTGCTCACGATCCTGGCGCTGGCGCCGCTCGTCAGCGGGATCATCGCGCGCGCCGAGGCGATCGTCCAGCAGCGCCGCGGGCCGCGGGTTCTGCAGCCCTACTACGACATCGTCAAGCTGCTGCGCAAGGAGACGGTGCTGCCGGCGCCGGCCGGTCCGCTGTTCAGGGCGGCGCCGTATGTGAGCTTCGCCGCGTACGCGACGGTGCCGCTGCTGATCCCGGCGCTGACCACGTTCCCGCTGCCGCTGGGATACATGGCGGACTTCCTCGGCGTCGGGCTTCATCCTCGCGCTGGCGAGCTTCGCGGTGTCGATCGCGGCGATCGACAGCGGCAGCCCGTATGCCCAGCTGGGCTCCAGCCGGCTGCGGTCCTTCGGTGCGTTCAACGAGCCGACGGTGATCTTCGTCACGTTCGTGCTGGCGCTCACCACCCACACCGACCTGCCCTATGCGTTCGGGGCGACGCTGCGCTCGGCGACGGTGCAGGTGGTACGCCCGAGCCACCTGCTGATGCTCGCCGCGTTCTTCATGCTGGTGCTCACCGAGACGGGCCGCATCCCGGTGGAGAGCCACGGCGGCACGCTCGAGTTCGGGCAGATCGAGGAGGGCCGCGTCGCCGAGCACTCCGGCCCCGGGCTGGCGTTCCTGCGCTGGGGGTCGAGCGTCAAGCAGCTGCTGCTGTTCACGATCTTGATGAACGTGCTCGTGGTCCCGTGGGGGATGGCGAGCAGCGGGCGCCTGGACAGCGTGCTGGGCGCGATCGGCCTGCTGTTCGCGAAGGCGCTGGCGGTCGGCGCCGCGGTCGTCGTGATCGAGTCGAGCTTCGCGAAGCTGCGGCTGTACAAGATCCCGGAGTTCACGGTGGCGAGCTTCCTGCTCGCGGTGCTCGCGGTCGTGATCTTCCTGTTTCAGCCGGGGTTCGGCAATCTGCACCTGAGCGTGTTCGGCGCGGCCGCGACGATCGCCGCGGTGGTGGTGCTGCTGCTGGAGCTGTACATGCTGCGCTCGCAGGAGATCTGGGAGCAGTTGCGCCTCTACGCGCTCGGGTCGGCGCGTCGTCGCGGCGCTCGCGATCGCGACCGCCGCATCCGGGCACGGCGGCAGCTCCCTCTACGTGCTCGGCGCGGTGACGATCGCGCTGAAGGCGCTGCTGTTCCCGCAGGGGATCCGCTTCGTGCTGCGCCGGCTGGACGTAGAGCCGCGCGTGCCGTCGGTCGATCGGCGTGCCGAGCGCGATCCTGATCGCGATCGCGCTGTGCGCGTTCGCGTTCATCGCGCTGCGCCCGGTGCACATCGGCGCCGAGAGCGCGCTGCCGCTGTCGGCGCTGCCGGTCGCGGTGGGCGGGGTGCTGGTCGCGTTCCTGCTGATGGTGCTGCGCCCCTACGCGCCCTCGCAGCTGCTCGGGTTCCTCGTCCTGGAGAACGCCGTGTCGGTCGCGAGCCTCGTGATCGCGCCGGGGCTGCCGATCATCCTCGCGCTGCTGCTGCTGTTCGACGTGCTGATCGGAGTGCTGGTGTTCGTGGTGCTCGTCCAGTACCTCGCCGTCGAGCGCACCGCGGTGCGCACCGACGTCCTGAACAGGCTGACCGGATGAGCTGGGCGCTCTACGCGATCCTCGCCGTGCCGCTCGCGGCGGCGCGCTGACGCTGGTCGACGGGTGGCGCCTGGCGCGCGCCGCGACGCTCGTCTCCGGGCTCGTCTCGCTCGCGCTGGCGGTCCTGATCGCGATCGCCGTCGAGCACGGCCGGGTGCTGGACACCGCCGACGGCTGGCTGCGGGTGGACTCGCTCGGCGCGGTGTTCCTGCTCGCGACCGGCCTGCTTGTACGCGATGGCCGGGGTGTTCTCGATCGGCTACCTCGAGGTCGAGGAGGGCGCCCGGGCTCTCGGCGGGTTCGCCAAGCGCTATTTCGCGCTGCTGAACCTGTTCGGCTGGAGCATGCTGCTCGTGCCGCTGGCGGCGGACTTCGGGACGCTGTGGGTCGCGGTCGAGCTGACGACGATCGTCTCCGCGCTGCTGGTCGCGATCGACCGCACCGACGCCGCCCTGGAGGCCTCCTGGAAGTACATCCTGATCGCCTCCAGCGGCCTGGGGATCGCGCTGCTGTCGATCATCGTGCTGTATGCGACCGGCACGCATGTGCTGGGCGGCGCCTACATGCCGCGGTTTGAGCGCTTCCTCACGCACGCCCACGGCCTCTCGCCCGACGCGGTGCGCCTGGCGTTCGTGCTCTCGCTCGTCGGGTTCGGCACCAAGGTCGGGTTCGTCCCGATGCACACCTGGCTGCCGGACGCGCACAGCGAGGCGCCCGCCCCCGTCTCGGCGCTGCTGTCCGGGTCGCTGCTCGCCGGAGCGTTCTACGCGATCCTGCGCTTCTTCCAGGTCGCGGTCGCCGCCGGGGAGCGGTCGTTCGCCGAGCACGCGCTGATCGTCTTCGGCGTGATCTCGCTGCGTGGCGGCGAGCTTCTTCGTGCTGCGCCAGGGCAACTACAAGCGGCTGCTCGCGTACTCCTCGATCGAGCACATGGGCATCATCGCCCTGGGCATCGGGTTCGGCGCGCCGCTGGCCGTCGCCGGGGCGCTGCTGCACGTCATCACCCACGCCTCGCGCGAAGGGCCTCGCGTTCTTCGGCACCGGGTCGCTGCTGCGCGGCTATGACACCAAGGAGGTCGACGGCGTCACCGACGCCGGCCGGGCGATGCCGTGGACCGGGCCGATGTTCCTCGCCGCCGCGCTGGCGCTCTGCGGGCTTCCGCTCTCGGGAGTGTTTCGCAGCGAGTTCCAGATCGTCGTCGGCGGCTTCGCGCAGCTCGCAGTACGTCGGGGTGACGCTGCTGCTCGTGTTCGTCAACCTCGCGTTCTTCGGGATCATCTGGCACACCGGACGCATGGTGCTCACCCCGGCCGCACAGCCGGTCGGCGAGCGGCGCGGCGCCCGGCGGTCGGCGAGCGCAGCGCTGGATGGTCGCCGGCGATGCTCGGCTGCCTGTTCGTCGTCGTCGCGCTCGGCGTGCACCTGCCCGGGCGATCTCTCCGCGCTGCTGAACAACGCGGGTCACAGGCTGGCGGTGCCGGCATGACGACGTCCGCGGATCCAGAGAGCCGACCGGGCTGCCCGACTACCTGCCCGCCGAGCACCTCGGACGTCGTGCGCCGAGGCGGCGCCGCCCGGCGAGCTGCGGCTGCGCGTGACCCCGCTCGCGTTCGAGCGCGCGGCGCGGATGCTCAGAGATGCGGGCGCGCGCTTCGTGACCCTCTTTCTCGCCGAGACGCCCGAGCCGGCGCTCGTCGGGGCGTTTGCGCTGCGCGGCGAGCTGATCGTGCTGCGCGCCCCGACGGGGGACGCCGACCCGGTCGTGTATGGTCGATCGGCGACTGGTGGCCGGCCGCGCGCTGGGCCGAGCAGGAGCTCGTCGAGCGCCACGGCGTCCGCCGGTCGGCGTCGCGCTACGCAGCGACGGCTGACCGCGCCCGACGCCGATCTGCTCGACCGGCGGGTGCACGGGCTCGACGTGTTCACGCTCCCCTACGGGCCGGTGCGCTCGGGCGTGTTCGAGGCGATCCAGTTTCAGATCGAGACCGGCGGCGAGGACGTCCCGCGCATCCAGACCCGCCCGTTCTTCAAGCACCGCGGCATGGAGCGGCGCTTCGCGGGCCTGACCCCGGACCGCGCCGTGCACGTCGCCGAGCGTGTCGCGGGGATCGCGAGCGTCGCCTATGCGACCGCCTTCTCCCAGGCCGTCGAGCGCGCGCTGGGCGTGCCGCCGCCGCCGCGCGCGGAGCGCTGGCGCGCTGTGTACGCGGAGCTCGAGCGGATCGCCTGCCACCTCGATGTGATCGCCAAGCAGGCCGAGACGACCGCGCTGTATGTCGGCCAGGCTCGCTTTCAGATCCTCAAGGAGCGGGTCATGCGCCTGCGCGCGAGGCTCACCGGCAGCCGCTTCGGACGCGGCGTGATCGTCCCCGGCGGCGTGCGCTTCGAGGGCGCGATGGACCTCGACGAGCTGCTGGCGGCGCTCGACGGCCTCGAGCGCGATCTGCGTGCGCGACCGGCGGCTGTTCCTCGGCACCGCCTCGATGACCGACCGCCTGATCGGCTCCGGGCGATCTGGAGCGCGCGCTGGTCGAGGACTACTGCGCGGTCGGGCCGCTCGCGCGCGGATCGGGGCTTTCGACCGACGCCCGCCACGAGCGCCCCTACGGCGACTACCGGCGCCTCGGCCTGAAGGTCGTCACCCCCCGCGAGGGCGACGCGATGGCCCGCGTGAACGTCCGCTTCGGCGAGCTCGCGGAGTCGCTGCGCATCCTGCGCCAGTCGATCGATCACCTGCGCCGCCGCGACGGGCAGCTGCGCATCCCGCTGCCAGCGGGCGGCAGCGGCGCGGCGTTCGGCTGGGCCGAGGCGCCGCAGGGCGAGCTCGTGATCTGGGTCGAGATCCGCGACGGGCTGGTCCACCGCGTGCACATCGCCTCGCCGTCGCTGCGCAACTGGGCGCTGTTCGACCACGCCTTCCCGAAGGATGTGCTGACCGACTTCGCGTTCATCGAGCACAGCTTCGGGCTGACCCCGGCGGGAGCCGATCGCTGATGCTCGAGTGGATCCCGAGGGCTGCGCCAGGGGCGGTCACCACCGCTATCCGCGCGCGAGGAGACCGCCCGCCGGATATCGCGGACCGTCGAGGTGCTCGACGCGCAGGCGCCGCCGAGCTCGCAGGCTCTGCCCGACCGGCGCGATCGCCGTCGCGCGGACGGCTGCGCTCGACCGGGCCGCTGCATCCTCTGCGGGCATGCGTCGCGGCGCCCGACTCGCTTCGGCTCGCTCGAGACCGCCGCCGCGACGCGCGCTCGTCGTCGCCGGAGCGGCCCGCCTCGAGCCGACGCCGCGCTCGGCGAGCAGGCGCGGGCGCTGCGCCGCTCGATCCATGTGCGCCATATCGACTGCGGCTCCGACGGCTCGGAGGAGTGGGAGATCCAGGCGCTGTGGAACCCCTACTACGACATTCAGCGCCTCGGGTTCTTCCTCACCGCCGCACCGCGCCACGCCGACGTGCTGCTCGTCACCGGTCCGGTCACCGCCGCGATGCGCGCGCCGCTGGAGCGCACCTGGCACGTCATGCCCGAGCCCAAGGCGCTCGTCGCCGTCGGCACCGACGCCTGCTCCGGCGGCCTGTGCGCCGCCGACGAGCTGACCGCCGGCGGAGTCGACGCGGTGCTGGGCGTCGACGTGTACGTGCCCGGCTCGCCGCCCGCACCGATCGCGATCATGCACGGCCTGCTGCTCGCCACGGGCTGCTGCGCGAAGAGGAGGTGGCCGCGTGACGTCCTGTTCGCGATCGGTATGGGTGCGCTCGCGCTCGCGCCGTTGCTCGCGCTCGCTCGCCGACGTCCACTCGGTCGATCGGCTCGCCGCGCTGTGCTCGGCGGCCGGCTGCGTGCTGCTCGTGATCGTGGGGCTGAGCGCGGCGCTGGGCGGCGCGCGGCCGGTGCTGGAGCTCGGCGGCTGGCTCGGGTTCGGCCACAGCGCGCTGCGCGCGGACGGGCTCGCCGGGATCTTCCTCGCGCTCACCGGCCTCACCGGCGCGGCGGTCTCGCTCGCCTACGCCGAGCTGCCCGCCGGACGCTGGCTGACGGCGCTGGGCTGCACGCTGCTGCTGTTCGTGGCGGTCGCGATCGGCTCGGACAACGCGTTCCTGTTCCTTCTGGCCTGGGAGGCGATCACGGTCTGCGTCTACCTGATCGCAAGCGCGGGCCGCAGCCGTGAGGACCTGCTCGCCGGCTACCTGACCGGTGGGCTCGCGAAGATCGGCGGCGCCGCGCTGCTCGCCGCGTTCGGGCTGCTCTACGCCCACACCCACAGCTTCTCCCTGGCGGTCTGGGCGCACGCCTCGCTGCCCGCCGGGACACGCGGCGTGCTGTTCGCGCTGTTCCTCGCCTGCTTTGCCACGAAGGTCGGCGTGCTCCCGCTGCAGGGCGGGCTGCCCGCCGGGTACGGCTCGGCGCCCAGGCTCGGCGCCGCCTCGCTGTCGGTCGCGTTGTGCGCCGGCTTCTACGGGCTGTGGCGCTTTGAGTTTCAGATCCTCGGTCCGCTGCCCGTCTGGTGCGGCGACGCGCTGCTGATCCTCGGCGCGATCACGGCGCTGACCGGCATCGTCTACGCGCTCACCCAGGACAACCTGAGACGGTTCCTCGGCTACTCCACGGTCGAGCACGCCGGGATCGTGCTCGTCGGGCTCGGCGTCGCGCTGCTCGGCCACGCCGCGCACATGCCGACGCTCGCCGCCGCCGGCCTGCTCGCCGCGACGCTGCAGGTCTGCGCGCACAACCTCGCAAAGACGCTCGCGCTGATCGGCGTCGACCGCGTCGAGCAGGCGAGCGGCGAGCGCACGATCGACCCGCTCGGCGGCCTCTCCCGCCGGCTGCCGGCGAGCGCGCTCGCGCTCGGCGTCTCCTCGCTGACGCTCGCCGCGATCCCGCCGCTGGGCGGATTCGTCAGCGAGTGGTTCACCTTCGAGGCGCTGCTGCAAGGCTTTCGCATGCCGACGCTGCTCTCGCGCCTGTTGTGCGCGCTCGCCGCCGCGGCGCTCGCGCTCACCGCCGGGCTCGGGCTGCTCGCGTTCGCCAAGTACTACAGCTTCATCTTCCTCGGCCCGGCGCGCGGCGCTCGGCGCGCTGCGCGAACCATCCCGCTGGCCGCTCGGCATGCTCGGGCTCGGCGTGGTGCTCCTGTTCCTCGGCACCGTCGCGCCGTGGGAGATCCACGTGCTCGGGTCCGGCCTGCAGCAGCTGCTCGGGTTCGACCCAGCGAGCACGACGATCAGCCATCCGCTCGTGCTCGGCCCGGTGTTCAAGGAATTCTCGGTGCTCGCGCCGACATGGTTGAGCATCGTGCTGCCCGCCTACGCGCTGCTCGCGATCCTGATCGTGCGGGCCACCCGCGGGCGCAGCGTGCAGAGCGCGCCCGTGCGGCGCGCGCCGGTGTGGGTCACCGGCAGCGGCGCCGAGCTCGCCGCCGTGCAGTACCGGCCCTCGGCGTACTCCAACCCGATGCGCGTGATCCTGCGCGGCCCGCTCGGCTATCGCAGCCGTCTGCTCGTCGCGGGCGAGCAGGACGCGTCCCGCGCCTGCAGCTCGAAACGCGTGTCGTGTTCGCGGTCGACCGCTTCCTCTACGCGCCCCTCACCACGCTGGCGTTGCGCGTCGCCGAACGCGTCCGCGCCTTGCAGTCCGGGCGGCTGTCGGCCTACCTGCTGTACATGCTGATCGCCCTGATCGCTGCCCTGGCCCTCGTCCCCATACTGCGCTGATGTTCCAACGAATACTCATCGCCTGGGACGGCTCGGAGGTCGCGCTCGCAGCGTTCGACGTCGCCATCGACATCACACGCCGCTACGACGCCGAGCTCGTCGCGGTCTCGATCGCCTACTCACCCGCGCACGCCGAGACCGCCGCCGACCGCGAAGAGTCCGCCGACGCCGCCCACCGCTACCTGCAGGACACATTCCGAGAGGTCGCAGACCGCGCCGAACGCGCCGGAGTCGAGCGTCGAGCACCAGATCATCGACGGCGACACCCCGGCACGCGCGCTGCTCGACTACGCGCACGAGCACGGCTTCGATCTGATCGTCTGCGGACACCACCACAGCCGCCGCGCCGGACGGCTGCTGCTGCGGGGCGTCACCCAGGACCTTCTCGCCGCCGCCACGATCCCGGTGCTCGTCGTCAGCGACCAGGAGCGATAGCGCGAGCACGAAGATGAGGAGCGCCGGCCCTGGCCGCGAGCTTGGTGGTGCGATCTTTCGCCGGTATAGTTCGGCCCACGCGCGGATGTAGCTCAGTTGGCTAGAGCGTCTGCTTGCCATGCAGAAGGTCGAGGGTTCGAGTCCCTTCATCCGCTCTGGACGCGGTCCAAACCACGAGCAAGAAGAAGGAGCGCATCGCCATGGCAGCCACCGACACCTCCGCACCACAGCAGCAGCAGCAACTCGTAACGGGAGTGGACTTCGTCGCCCTCTCCACCAAAGACCTCGACGAAGCCGTGAAGTTCTACGGCGAGACGCTTGGGCTGGAGATGTCGGTGCGCCTGCCGGAGCGAAACTATGCGGAGTTCGAGACCGGCAACCTGACGCTGAGCGTGATCGACGCGGAGAAGATGGGCATGGAGCATCAGGTGCGCGGGCACGAGATCGCGCTGCACGTGGAGGACGTCGCTTCGGCGCGCGCCACCTTGGAAGAGCGCGGCGTGGCATTCAGGGGTGAGACGCTGGACACGAGCGTTTGTCACATGGCGCTGTTCAACGACCCGGACGGCAACCCGCTGATGCTCCACCACCGCTACGCGCCGCGCAACCCTCAGGCCTAGCTCTCCCCAATCCCCCCGGGCCGCTGGAGGATCCCTTCTCCCGCGCTACGTGCCGGGAGCCCGCGCGGGCTAACTTACTTGGCGTGGCGTCCCGGCAAGCGATAAGGCTGCGGCTGCGCGCGGAGCGTCCCTGGCGCGAGCACGAGCACCTGTACGTCGACCTGTTCAGAGACTCGGCTGTGGCCGCGACGCTGTGGCCCGGCGAGCTGGGCGGCGTGCGCAGCGCCGAGCAGGCGGCGGAGATACTCGGCGCGGACATCGCGCATTGGCGAGCGGAGCGGTTCGGTCCGTGGGTGTTCTATGAGACCGCGAGCGGAGTGTTCGTGGGGCGAGGCGGGCTGCGCCGCACGACGGTCGACGGCCGCACGTGCGTCGAGGTGCTCTACGCCGTGCGCTCGGACGTGTGGGGCCGGGGCTATGCGACCGAGATGGCGAGGGTCGCGATCGCGCACGCGCGGCATTTGGGACTGACAGAGGTCGTCGGGTTCACGATGAGGAGCAACGAGGCGTCGCGAAGGGTGCTCGAGAAGTCGGGCATGCGCTTCGACGAGCGGGACAGCTTCGACTACGCGGGTCTGTCTCACCTGCTCGGGCGGCTGCGCCCCCGTCCTTGAGTGGCTCTGTACCCACCGCGCACAGCTCGCCTCGATCGCAGCCGGCCGGCCCTGCGGGCCCGATCGAGTCGGCTACCAGATCCCCGTTGGACGCATCGAACAGAACCACCGGGCGGGCGGATGGTCTCAGGCCGATGGCAGCAGCGCCACGCTCGCGACGTAATCGCCGTCCGCGTCCGCGTCCGCGCTCGCCGTGCCCGCGTGACCGCGCTGAGCGCTCTTGACCTCATACAGATACCTGTCGGCGCGCGCCATCGGCGCGTCGAGATCCTCGCCGGGCAACCACTCGCTGACGCCGACCGACCAGCCGACCGGATCCCTCTCGCCGCGCAGTCGCTCGAGCACCACCTCGGCGCCAGTCGGGGTGGTGGCGGGCAGCAGCAGCACGAACTCGTCGCCGCCCTGGCGTGCGAGTATATCGCCGGGACGCACGCGCGCGCGCCAGTCGCCGCCGAGGCCCGCCAGCAGCCGATCGCCGGCGGCATGGCCATCGCGGTCGTTGATCTGCTTGAAGCCGTCGAGGTCGAGCAGGGCGAGCGTGAGCGGGTCGCCGCTGCGCTGGGCGATCGCGTGCTCGCGGTTGGCGGCGAGCAGAAAACCGCTGCGATTGAGCAGACCCGTCAGGGGATCGGTGTCGGCGAGCCGGCGCAGGGTTTCGCTGAGATGGCCGAGCACCAGGGAGATAGACCAGATCGTGACGGTCACGACCGTCCAGTAGATGGCCACGTGCGAGAGGCCGCTCAGCAGCAGGCCAGCGCCGAAGCCGACGGAGATCAGCAGGCTGAGCGCGATCACCGCCCGGCGCGCAAAGAAGTGGGCCGCATAGACCGCGATCCACGGGTATGCGAAGGCCGCGACCATCACGCCTCCGTGGGTGGTGGCGTTCGCGACCATCGCGCTCACCGCCACGGCGCCGATCCCGGCGAGGATCTCAAAACCGCGCGTTGAGATGCGCTGCCCCTCAAGCCATATCCCGCACCCTCCCACGATGGCCAGCGCGCCGGCGCACGCGACCAGCGTCTTCGGCTCGCTGGCGGCTATCGGGAACGCGAAGGTGGCCAGCCCGACGACCCCTTTGAACAGGAAGACCAGCGACAGCGACCACGCGATCGCGGGCCGGTGGGCGGTCAGACGGTGCGCGATCGACCGCACCAGCGCGGCGAGCCACGCCAGCGGCGGCCGCCCCCCGAGCGCACGCGATGACCGCCTCGAAGGCGGCTGCTGCAAACCTCTGTCGCCAGTGTGGTGCACCCTGTCGAACTCTTCGGTCGAGCCCGCGCGGGGCTTGAGCGGTGGCCGAGTCTGACAACGAACCTTCGCGGACGGCGATCGAGCGTCCGCGCAGATCAGACCCGCGATGCGCCGTCGCACACCACCGTTGCAGACCGCCACCGCAGAGCGTCGCGGCCGGAGAAGTGCTCGCGCGGCGCAGGTACTAACCTGAACAACGATGCTCTTCACCCGCAAGCAGACGAGCATGGTGGACGCGAGCCTCTGCCCTGCCGGGACGCTCCGCGCAGATGCCGGTGCCCGCGGCGCACGAGGTGCTGGGCACGCCGCTGAAGGGCCCGTTCCCGGAGGGCGTCGAGACGGCGGTGTTCGGCATGGGCTGCTTCTGGGGCGCCGAGCGGATCTTCTGGCAGGCCCCGGGCGTGTACACCACCGCGGTCGGCTACGCGGGCGGATACACGCCCAACCCGACCTACGAGGAGGTCTGCTCGGGCAAGACCGGCCACGCCGAGGTCGTGCTGGTCGCGTTCGACACCGCCAAGACGAACTTTCAGGAGATGCTGAGGCTGTTCTGGGAGGGCCACGACCCGACCCAGGGCATGCGCCAGGGCAACGACGTCGGCAGCCAGTACCGCTCGGCGATCTACTGCCACGACGAAGAGCAGCGCGTCGCGGCCGAGGCCTCGCGAGAGGCCTACCAGCAGATGCTCACGGCGGCCGGCCACGGCGAGATCACGACCGAGATCGCGCCGATGCGCCGAGCCCGGCGCACCCCGTTCTACTACGCCGAGGACTACCACCAGCAGTACCTCGCCAAGAACCCCGCCGGCTACTGCGGCCTCGGCGGCACCGGCGTGGCCTGCCCGGTCGGCCTGACCAGCGCCTGACGAACGGACGTCGCCTCTGGACTGCGTCCGCGGTCGCTCATGTACCGATCGACGATCGGCTAGCACATTTCGCTTCCTGCGTCCTTGCCAGAACCGACGATCCGTTCGTCAGGGAGCTGCGTGAAAACCTTCATCCGTGCGCGAAACCGGCACCTCACAGAACGACAGCGACCCCGCCGAAGCGGGGCCGCGGATCGTCGTGTTGTCAGTTGAACCGCGAGGCGTGCCAGCGCTCCGCGCCGCGGACCTTGCCCTACGCGCCGCCGCCCCCGGCGCCGGCGTCGGCTGCCACGCCGGCGCATGCGGGCCGCCGAGCGTGGGCACGTCCGAGGGGTAGACCTCGTTGCCGTGGATCGCGTGATCGCCGATCTCCAGCTCCTCGTCGGTGAGTCGCAGCGGCATGAAGATGCCGATCACCTTGAGGATGATGAACGTGACGACGCCGGTGTAGGCGATCACCCACGCGGCCGGCCTCGGCCTGCCAGCGCAACAGCGTCCAGCCGCCGCCGAGGAGCAGGCCCTCCTTCCCCGGCAGGTTGGCGGCACCGTCCACGCCGATGTACTCGACGACAGCGGGATCGGCCAGCAGCCCGACCAGCAGCCCACCGGCACAGGCCGGCGATACCGTGGGTATAGATCACCCCCAGGGTATCGTCGACGTTGCGGAACGGTCGCACCCGGCTGAGGTAGCGGATCGACATCCACACGATCGTCGCGTCGACGACCCCGATGATGATCGCGCCCCAGCCGTTGACGAACCCGGCGGCGGGCGTGATCCCGACGAGGCCCGTGATCATGCCGTTGACGGCGCCGATCATCGACGGCTTGTCGCGGAAGATGTAATCCCAGGCGATCCACACCATCATCGCCACCGCGGTGCACAGGTTGGTGTTGATCACCGCCGCGGAGGCGTCGGCGCCGGCGTAGTAGGAGTCCCCGCCGTTGAACCCGTTCCAGCCGAGCCACAGCAGGCCCGCCCCGCACGCCAGCATCAGCAGGTTGTTGGGAGCGTCGACCTCGCGATCTCGCTGCAATCGCGGCCCGATCACCGCGGCGAACACGAACCCTGAGATCCCCGCGGACAGGTGGATCACGTACCCGCCGGAGTAGTCCAGCGCGCCGTGCGCGGCGAAGTAGCCGCCGCCCCACAGCAGGAACGCGTTGACCGCGTACACGAACGTGATCCACAGCGCCACGTACGGGATCCACGCCTTGAAGTTGACCCGCCCGAGCACCGAGCCGAGCGCCAGGATCGGGGTGATCGCGGCGAACACGAACTGGAAGTAGACGAGCGAGGCCTCGGGGAAGTGGAACGGCGGGCCCTCCGTGATCGACGGAATTAGCGCCTGGCCCTCCTCGCCGACATGGCTGAGCACGCTGCCCGGTTCGCCGAGCATCGTCCCCAGGAACCCTTTGGTGCCGAAGATACCCCGACCGCTCTTGCGCGATCGGATTGCCGAAGCCCATCTTGAACGCCCACAGGCACCAGACGATCAGCGTCACGCAGAACGCGACGAACGTGAGCATCATGGCGTTGACCGACCAGCGCTTCTGCATGACCCCGCCGTACAGAACGGCGAGACCGGGGAGGCTCATCAGCCCGACGAACGTCGCCGCGGTCATCTGCCACGCGTTGTCGCCGGCGTTGAGCCAAGTTGGGTATGACAGCCAGGTCATGTGCCTCCATTTCCCTGCGGTTGTGGATCATGACGCTCCGCGACGACAGCGCGGTCCGCGTATGTAAACGGGCGTGACGGCGAGCTGGTAGGGACACCCTGGCCAACAGTTGGCCGACCGGTTTCGACATTTGTATAGACGCCTTCACAAGGGCTTGCGGAGGCGCCACAGTCCGATGTGAACGACGGGAAGGGCCGCGCGAGGCGAATGCGGTCAGCCGAACGGAAAGCCGGCGTGGCGGCAGGCGGCGCGCAGTTCAGCGGCGACGTGCCTGAACGCGCCCGGCGTGGCGCACACGCGTCTGGCCCGCGCGCCGCAAGCGTGCTCGGTCGCGGCGCCCAGCGTAGAGGCGAACGTGACTTCGATGCAGTCCCGCCGCGCGGGCGCGCCGCTCGTCAGAGCGTAGGCGCCGAGGCCAATTGCGCTCAGCGCCACGCACGCGAGCAGCACGGCGATGACGGTCCGCTCGCGCCGTCCCCAGCGCAGCGGTTCGGACAGCCGCTTGGACCGGTCCATCATGATCATCGGCCGGCGGAAGTTCCGGTGCGACGCGGACCGCCCTGCTGACGGCGGCGCCGCAGGACGCGGAGGCGCAGGCGGCGCGAGCTCCGCGGCGGGCTGCGCCTCGGGGCCTCGGCGTCCCCGGCGGGCTGAAAGGAGAGCGCGGCCGAGTTGATGCAGTAGCGCTGTCCGGTCGGGCCGGGGCCGTCGTCGAACACGTGCCCGAGATGCCCGCCGCAGGTGCGGCACACGACCTCGGTACGGCGCATCAGCAGGGAGTTGTCCGGCCGCAGCTCGACCGCCTGCGCGACCGCCGGCTCGGTGAAGCTCGGCCAGCCGGTGCCGGAGTCGAACTTGGTGTTCGAGTCGAACAGCTCCGTGCCGCAGGCGGCGCAGCGGTAGGAGCCGGAAGCCTTGTTGTAGACGAGCTCGCCGGTGAACGGCGCCTCGGTACCCGCCTCGCGCAGCACCTCATACTGGGCGGGCGTCAGCTGCGCGCGCCACTGCTCGTCGGACTTTACGACGGTTGGCTCGGCCATATACATGTGTGTTCTAGCACTCCATGCCAACCGGAGACCCGCCACGCGACCGGAGGATGCCGCGATGAAGCCGATGAGCCCGCACAGGCGCAAGCCGCGCCAACCCGACCGCGACCGAGGTCAGCTGGCCAGGCGGCCGAACTTCTCGCGAAGGCGGCGATAGAACGAGGACTCCGGCAGCTGGGCGATCGTGCCGATGGCGTGCACGAACCGCGCGTCGATCTCTCCGCCGGCCGGGATCTCGCCCGCCGGGCGCCCGTCCACCGCGATGTCCAGGGGCTCGCGCGAGCGGTTGTGGACGGTCAGGCGATCTGTGGGGGCCACCACCAGCGCGCGCGCGGTCAGCGAATGGGGGGCGATGAACGACACCACGAACCCCTCCACCCCCCACGCCATCACCGGGCCGCCGTTGGCCAGGTTGTAGCCGGTCGAGCCCGCGGGCGTTGAGATCACGAGGCCGTCGCAGCGCACGCTGCCGACGATCTCCCCCTCCAGCGCATAGGCGATCTCGGCGACGCGCTCGCCGACCTTGCGGTGGATCGCGACGTCGTTGACTCCCGCGCGGGGGCCCGTCAGGACGCCGGCCGCGCCGGGCGATGCGCCGGCGGGGGGCTCGAGCGCGATCCCGGGCAGCCAGCGCAGCTCGAAGTCGCCGCTCAGCGCCCGCGCGATGCCCTCGCGCAGCTCGCCGGGTTCGACCGTCGCGAGAAACCCGATCTCGCCGAAGTTGACCGCGAACACGGGCACGCTCGTGCCCGCATACAGCCGCAGCGCCTTCAGAATCGTGCCGTCCCCGCCGAGAACCACGCACAGCTCGACGTCCTGCGCGACGGGCGCGTTCAGCTGCACGCCCGGGCCCGGCTGCAGACTCGAGTGCTTGCACGTCTCAGACTCGTCCAGCCGCAGCGTCACCCCCGCCTGCACGGCCGCGTCGATCAGCTCGCGCAGCGCCCCGATCGTGTCCGCCGGGCGGCGGTGCGTGAACACGGTCATGAACCGGGACGTCGAGCTCACCGATTGCACCCTACGCGGGCTCGACCGTGAGCGCCATCGCCGCCAGCTCCTTTGCGCCGGCCGCGCCGGCGCGGCCGGGCTCGGCCAGGTGGACGAACGTCTCGCGGTTGCCCTTCGGCCCGGGCAGCCCCGAGTAGTGGTAGCCGAGCACGCTCGCCCCCTGCTCGAGCGCGGCAGCGCCCACCTGCACGAGCGCGTCGCGGCGGTCTGAGGCCTCGCGCACGACGCCGCCTTTGCCCACGCGCGCGCGGCCGACCTCGAACTGGGGCTTGACCATCGCCAATACGTCGTATGCATCGGCCATCATGCACCCGAGCACCGCGGGCAGGACCTTGGCGAGCGAGATGAAGACCACGTCGATCGTGGCCAGGTCGGGTGTGTAGGGCAGCATCTCCGGGGTCAGCCCGCGGGCATTGGTGCGCTCGAGCACGCTCACGCGCGGGTCGTTGCGCAGGCTCCAGGCGAGCTGCCCGTAGCCGACATCCACCGCTATCACGCTCGCCGCGCCGCGCGCCAGCAGGCAGTCTGTGAACCCCCCCGTCGAGGCGCCCACGTCCAGCGCGCGCCTGCCGGCCACGTCGAGGCCCGAGGACGCGAGCGCGTTCTGCAGCTTGATCCCGCCCCGCGAGACGAACGGCCTATCTCCGTGATCACTGTGATCAACATCACACATAAGTTCGTGCACGCCCGCCAACATAGTGATCGACCCGAAGTACAGCAGCATCCCTCCTCCCCGAAACGGCCCGCCTCCCCAGCGGGTCGTTTCATTTAAGGCTTTAGATATATCTGGATGACCAGGCCGCATGCGGCCTGGTCCCCGAACCGCACATGTGCGGTTCGGCCGTTGACCGCGACACAAGATGGGGTGGTAAACTGATGGACGGTGTAGTGATGGCGAAGCCCAGGGTGATTATCTCGGTTCGGGTCTCGACGAAGGAGCAGCAGGAAAAGGGTTTTGGTTGGGATAACCAGATGCGCCGGCTCCCGGAGCTGGTGGCGGCGCAGGGCTGGGAGATCGCCAGGCGCCCGGACGGGACGCCGGGGGTCTATGACGAGGGGTTTGCGTCAACGACGGCCGCGGCTGGTGATGATTTGAGCTTGGAGTCCCGGCCGGTAATGCAGGCGTTGCTGGGTGAGCTCGCGCTCGTGCAGCCGACGTTCCTGGTGTGCCGCGAGGTCGATCGGCTGCACCGTTCGACGCTGGAGTGGGAGTTGTTGCACCACCAGCTGGTGAAGGCCGGGGTGGAGGCGATCGTGCAGTTCCCGACGCTCGAAGGTCAGCCGTTGATCACCAAGCTCTCGGAGAGCAAGGACCAAGCGTTCGCGTCGATTCAGGCCGTCTTCGCGCAGCTGCAGAAGGCCGACATGAGAGCCAAGATGGGCGCGGGTAGACGCGAGCGCTCCGCGCAGGGCCTGCCCAACGGTGGCCAGCCACCATACGGGTATCGCCGGGGGGAGCCGAAAGGACCGCTCGTCGTATGCGACGCCGACGCGGTGGTATACAACCAGATGATCGACTGGGCGATCGAAGGCACCGGCTCGGTCTCGATCGCCAACCGCCTGAGCAGACTGGGGGTCCCGACGTTCAGGGGCAGGGGCCGGTGGCAAGCCTCCAGCGTGCGCCAGATACTGGCAAGCCAAGCGCCGCTCGGTATGATCCGTGTTCGTCGCGATGGCGCCTCGATATGGGTGACGGCTGCCGATCAGCCCGCGATCGTCACCCGCGAGCGCTGGGAGCAGGCACAGGCGGTCATCGGCTCCCGCAAGAAGTACACCGATAGCCGACGCCGTCACGCCCTCGCGGGATTGCTGCGCTGCTCGGCGTGCGGCAAACAACTGGTCGCCGAGACACAGAAACGCATAAGCAAATCCGGGAGCGTACACCGCTACCAGTACTATAGCTGCAGACGCAACAGCCCGGACTGCCCGTCACGCTACGCGATCGCTGAGAACGTCGCGCTGAACGAGCTCGCCACGCACATCAACGCGCTGCTCACCTCAACAACCGAATGGGTGCAATCACCCGCCGCCGCCGAGGACGATATCGGCGAGGTCGAGGGCCGCATCGGCGAACTCGAAAACCAGCTGGCTAACGCGCAAGCCAAGGTCAAACGCGCCCACACCGCCTACGTTGATGCGCCCGAGGACATGGCCAGCATCGCGCTGGACGAGCTCCATGACCGCCGCGAAACACTCAAGGGACTGCAAACCGAACTCCAGACGGCACGCCAAGGGTATGCGCAAGCCATGACCGGACCCGCCCAGGACGTGGACATGCAAGAACTGCGAGACCTCCTTGAGGGGTGGCAGACATTCCCCGACGATGAGAAGCGGATGGTCCTCGAAACAATCATCGCAGAGGCCATCGTGTTGCCGAAGGGTCGCGGTAATCGCCTCGACGTCCGCTGGCGAGCCACACCCCAAATGCCAGAGGCGACCCCGACCGCGAGCTAACGGCGCCGGCCAGCACTGCCCACGCCAACCCGCGCGCCGCCGTACACGACCGGTCCGCGCGGCTGGCGCACCGGCGTCCCCAACGGAGCGGGAAGATCGGCCGGTCGTTGTAATGTGATCGCGTCCTCGGGCTTACCTTCGCGCCGCAGCTTGATGCGCAACGCGACCTCCAGCAGCCGAAACTGCTCCTCCGGTGTGAGCTGTGACGGGCGCGCAACCCGGCGCGCCAACCGGCCAAGGAACCCGCGCCGCGCCACCGCGTGGGCGACGGTCGAGGTGCGCGCTGCCGTGTACCGGGGATCACGACAGCCCCCACCCGCTGTCCCCCGCAACCGCCCATAACAGACCGGGGCCACCCCCGCCCGCCGAGCCGGCGTCGTCGATAGCCCCCGCATCACACACCACCGTCCGCGCGCTGTGCCGTCTGGTGGCGCCCCAGCGCCTGCAGCGCGGTCTGCCGGTCAAAGCGCCAGGGAGCCTTCGGCCCATCGCCGATGCGCCGTCCGCCGAGCAGGTGGCGGTGCTTGTATACCCAGGGGCGCGCGACACCGAGATACAGCGCCAGCTCACCGGCGCTGATCAGCTCCAAGCGGCGCTGCCCTGAGTGTCCCAGCAGTTGCGCGACGCGTCCGGCGACCTGCTCGACGGCCTGGGGGGTGAGGTCCACGGCGACGCGGCGTGCGGTGGCGGCGAGTCCTCGCCGGCGGGTGGGCGGCGCGCAAGAGTCTCGTGTGGATCGTGCAGGTCGTGTCGGGATCGTGGTTGGCGCGTACATCAATGGTCTCCTTGTTCGGGTGTGCGGTGTTCTTGCAGGCGTGCGATGCGGGGCTTGGTGTAGGGGTGTGTGGCGCGGGAGAAGCGCATGTTGTGGATCGAGCGCTCGTAGGGCAGGGCGTCGTATCTGAGCGACTGCGCGAGCGCTGCTCCTTGGCCGAGGCGGGCGGCGTACTGGTCGGCGGCGAACTCGCGTGAGCGCCAGTACATCTCCCACGCGTTGCCGGTGAGCCACAGCACGGCCTGGCCGGAAGCGATCCACAAGAGTCCCCTGAAGGCCAGTGACCACAGGGGCCAGGTTTCAGGTGTGTCCATCGGTTTGAGCAGCAGGAGGTTCAGGGCGCTCGTGAGGTGCGCGTCGGTTGTGCGCAGGTGTCCCATCTCGTGGGCGATGGTCGCGGCGGCGTGGGGGCTTTCGAGCAGGCCACGGTCGATGCGCAGCGACGATGCGTAGGCGGCAGCGTTGCGGCCGGGGTCTTCAGCGACGAACCAGTGTCGTGGCGGGCGCAGACGGGGGTTGGCCTGTTGCAGCTGGCTGAAGGCTTCTTCGAAGGCTTCGCGCTCGTCTTGCTCGGGTGGGCGTCCGCCTGTGCTCATCTCCCACCAGCGCCCGTCGATCGGCGCGATCAACGGCGGGCATAACAGGCTGAGCAGCGAGATTGCCAGTGGTGCGAACGCGACGATGAGAATGATCGGGTTGCTCGGGATCGGCCAGCCGGTGAGCAGGCCCGCGATTTCGAGAACGATCGCGGCGATCACGGCTCTCGCGATCGCTGACAGGAGCTCTCCGGCGAGCGTGAGCGCGTACAGCGCGAACCCGGGGGATTGGGAGGCCAGTTCGCGGGCGATCGTGCTCATCCTTGTGCTCTGCATGGCGACCTCGCTTCTCATCTCTGCTTCTCAGCCGGTGTCCTCGGTGAGGTACCAGCACTGTTTCTGGTTGGTGGCTTCGCCGCTCTTCTTCATTGTGCTGAGCAGTGTGCGTACGCTGCCGGGTGCTGCGCCGAGCGCGTCGGCGATGTCGAGGCTGCGCGAACCGGGATGCTCGACCAGGTAGGCCCTGATCTGTTCGCGGTTCAGGATCTTGGCGTTGGGGCTGCGCCCGCCGTATAGTGCGGCTTCTGCGGCGCGCAGCCGTCTGATCCGCTGATCGACATCTTTGCGCTCCTTGGTGGCCTCTTTGAGTTCGGTGCGGATCTGGCGCATAGCACCGAGACCGACCGCTCTAGGTGGTGGCATGAGTCTCCTTTCCACTAACATGTTTGTCATGTCTCAGAGAGTAGTGTAAGGTGAGGCGCATGTCAAGAAGGATCAGCGAGCAATCGTGGGGACCGTCGCACCAGCACATGGACCCGCCGTTCCGGCGCAGACACCCGGTCGCGGGCGTGCTGATCGGTGTGCCGCTGCTGTTCATGTTCGTGGACCTCCTGCGCATCGCGCTGGGCTTCGGCGGCGGTTTCGGGAGCCTGCTCGGCTGGACCATCCGCGCGGTGATCGTGCTCGCGCTGTTGCGGTTCGGGTCGATGCTCGTCATGAGTGTGCTCACACGCGAGCGCCGTCCAGCGCGCACTGCGTCTCGCCCGCCACCCCTTCGGACCCCGCTCGGCCGAGCGGGACCCACCCCGCCCAAACAGCAGAACGCGCCCGTACGAGCGAGGGTCAGCCCGGGCGCGCGCGCCCGCGAAGGCGTCATGCGCGCGGGCGGCGGGGCATACCTCGGCGTGACCGCGGGAGACGAGGGCCGGTGGGTTACAGCAGAACCCGAGAGCGCGGTGATGGTCCTCGGCCCGCCCGGTCTTGTTTCATACTGCACCTCCGCTGTCAGTCGTTGATCAGTTGGTCCAGTCGCGCGTCTGGGACCTCGATTCTCAGGCCCTTTCTCTGGCCTTTGGTCACGTGGATCGCGTTCAGCTCGCCGCGTTGGACCTTATGCAACACGGTCTGACGGGCGCAGCCGAGCAGTTTCGCGGCCTCGGCGAGCGGCACGTACCCGTCGGGCACGTCGGGCACGAACCGAGCGCGTGTCTCGGTGGTCAGACGGATCCGCCAGGGAGCGCCGGGGGTCGTCTGCTCACCCGGGAGCAGCCCGTCCCGTAGCCAGCGACGGATGGTGAATGTCGAGACGTCCAGCTCGCTGGCGGCCTGCTGAATGGTGAGGAGTTCACTATCGGGGTCGGGGGGCGGAGCCACCGGAATGCCAGCGCGCTGGCGCGCGGTTTTCACCCGCGTTTCGGTGAACGGCAGGCCGGTCGGTGTTCGGTGTCCTTGACGGGAGAGGATCTGTGCGATCTGCCGATCGGGGTGATGCTCGGCGAGACGACGAATCAACTCGATCGTGTCCTCGCCCAGGCGATGACGGTGCGGGCCTTGTGGGTTCAACCGCACGCTCAGCTCGACGGTTGCGCCTCCCTCCCAGATAATTTCGACCTCGGCTTGGCGTTGCTCGGCGTGAGCAGTGACAACGATCTCTCTGATCACCGCGCGCAGCAACTGCTTGCGGTCTCGATCGGTCGTTGTCTTCGCGTCCCATAGGCGCGGCAGATCGCGCGCCAAGTCGGAGAGCGCGTCGCGCTCTGTGTCGGTGAGCGGCTCCGGGCGTGCTTGATCGAGCGCGGTGAGCTTCCCGCGCTCGCGCTGGGCAGCGGCGAGTGCCTCCTCGAGCTTGCCCTCCAGTGTTCGCGCCACGAGCCGGTTCTCGGGCTCGCACGCGTCGAACTGGCGCTCTGCGCGCTGCGTCTCATACTGCGCTCGCTCCAGCGCGAGGCGCTGACCGGCAAGCCGCTGCTCATGCTGGTCTTCAAGCTCACGGATCGCGCCAGCGGTTGCGGCCACGCCCGCTGGAGTGACCGCCTCGAGGAACGCGTCGATGACGGCCTTCTCGAGCCGCCCGCCACCGAGTGACTGGCAGCTCTTGGGGGTGTGGTGCAGCAGGTGGCCACGAACACAGGCATAGCGGCGCACGGTGCCGCCCGTGCCGGCATACGCGACCTGCATCCGTCGCCCGCAGCGCCCGCAGCGCACGAGGCCCTGCAAAAGCGCTGCGCCCTCACGCGCAGCGCCGCCTCCTTCGCCGCGCGGTCTCATGTTCGCTCGCAGCCTCTGGCGGGTCTGCAGGTACTCGTCCCAGGGCACATACCCGGGATGGTGCTCGGGCAGGCAGACGGACCATTCCTCGAACGGCACCTCGACATCGCGGACACGCACCCTCCCATCCTCGCCCACGCGCTTCTCGCGGCGTCTTCGCCCGAACACGAACGCGCCCGCATACGCCGGGTTGGTGAGAAAGTCGTGCACCGCGCCATAGCTCGCTCGGACCCACCGGATACGCCGCTGACCGACCGTGCGGCGCGGCAACAGCTGATCCTCGTCGATCAGCTCCATGACGACCTGGCGCGCAGAACCGACCCTGCGCCACAACAAAAAGACATGCTCGATCACGTGGCGGATCTGCTCATCCGCTGAAAGCGTGATGCGATCGTCCTCGTCGCGATCGAGCCCGACCGGCAGCGCCAGGCGCAGCTCGCCACGCTCTGCCTTGTTGCGCAGCCCGCCATCCAGCCGCGCGCGGATCAAGTGCAGCTCAGCCTCGGACATGGTGCCCTTCAATCCGAGCAGCAGTCGGTCGTTGAACTCCGCCGGTGAGTACACCCCATCAGTGTCCGCGATCAGCGTACCGGTCAGCGCGCACAAATCCAGCAGCTGGTGCCAGTCAGCCGATGAGCGCGCGAAACGGGAGACCTCGAGCGCGAGCACCAGCCCCACGTGACCAAGCCCGACCTCCGCGACCATCTCCTTGAAACCGATCCGGCCCACAGTCGAGCTGCCCGAGCGACCGGTGTCCTCATCGACCACCACGACCGATTCCGGCGACCAGCCGAGCTCGACCGCGCGCTCCCGCAGAGCGTACTGCCGCGCCGCTGACTCCACGTTGCGCTCGACCTGGTGCAGCGTCGACTGGCGCACATACACCACCGCGCGCCGGCGACGGTGAGCCTCAGTGACCTTCCCACCGTGCTCACTCATCACGCTCGTCCTCCACCAGCCGCGCCAAAAGCCTGGCGAGCTGGATCGTCACTTCGCGCTGGCGCTCCGGCGGCAACGTCTCCCACACCGCCGCCGCGACCAACACCTCGCCCGTCAAAAGCGCAAGCTGTCCCGGCATCACGACCTCCATCGTCGTTTTCACCGCAGCCTCCGCCCCTCACCGGACGACGATCCCCCAACCCTTCGAGCCGCTCACCCAGCAGGCGCCACCCCGCCGGCGACACGACAACACCAAGAGACGCCCCGGGCACCCCCACCGGCGTCAAATCCGTCCAGCGCGCCGGGATCGTCCCAACGCTCCCATCGATCAAACGACACCGAAGCGCCGTCTCACCCCGTTCCGTCCGCCACCCAAACACCTCAAGCTCCACACCCCGCAACGCCCCAGGAGCCCCCACCAACCGCACCCGCTCCGGCAAAGGATCCACAACATGAGTAGTGCGACGCCTGCCCGCCCCGCAGCGGCAAGACCAGCGCCGTGATGATCCCCGCGCTGATGGGCGCACCGGGAGCCGCGGTGAGCACGTCCACCAAGCCGGACGTGATGGACGCCACGGTGCGCACCCGTGCAGAGATCGGGGAGGTCTGGCTGTTCGACCCCTCCGCCAGCGAGCCCCTGCCCGAGGGCGTGCGCCGCCTGTCGTGGTCGCCGGTCAGCGCCGCATCCACGTGGGATGAGGCACTGATCACGGCCAGAGCGATGACAGCCGCGTCCAGGGCCGGCGTCGGCACGACCAACGAGAACCACTGGCCCGAGCGCGCCGCGGCGCTGCTGGGACCGTTGCTCTATGCCGCGCAGCTGACCGACCGCCCGATCGAGGAGGTGTTGCGCTGGACGCTGCGCCAGGACATCGCGCCCGCCCTGGCAGTCCTCGCCGACAGCGAAGCGCCGATCGCCGCGGACGTCTTGGTCGGGATCGAGCGCACCGACGCGCGCGAGCGCTCGTCTATCTTCTCCGCCACCGCGGGAGTGCTCAGCGCCTATAACAGCGACGGTGCCCGGCAGACCGCGGCGCACCCTAACTTCGACACCGCCCGCTTCGCCGCCAGCACCGACACCCTCTACATAACCTCCCCCGAGCGCCACCAAGCATCCTTCGCGCCGCTGATCGTCGGGCTGCTGGAGCAGATCCGTCATGCCGTCTACGCACAGGCCCGCAGCGACCATCCTCCAAACCCGGGAATGCTGTGGTTGCTGGACGAGGTCGCGAACATCGCCCCGATCCACGACCTCCCCGCGCTCGTCTCACAGGCCGGAGGGCAGGGTTTGCAGGTCGTAATCGGCCTGCAAGACCTCTCCCAGGCCCGCACCCGCTGGGGTCAGGACGCCGCCGACGGGTTCCTGCCCCTCTTCCAAACCAAGCTGATCCTCACCGGCATCACAGAACCACGCACCCTGGAAGCCATCTCCCTCGCCCTCGGCGAATACGACCGTGATGTGACCAGTCATGCGCTTGGGCGCAGCGAGCCCCAAGAGTGGCTGGCCGAGCCCACGCACTCGGACACCGTGAGCTACCAAACCCAGCGCCAGCGCGTCCTCACACCAGGCGACATCGCACGCCTGCCCGACGAGCGCGGCCTATTGCTGCGGGGAGCGGATTGGGAGTTGCTGGGGCTCACGAAGTGGTATGAGCGCGAACCGTGGCGGCGGGTTGGCGCAGGCAACGCGCCCTAAGGTCCGCCGGACACGCTCGGCCCGACCGCAGCTCGTCCACGTCGATCACGGCAGCTGGTTCGATCAGCCACGACGACACCACCAGCGAGGCAGCCTCATAGCATCCCCATCTCGGCCCTGACCTCGCGCATCCGCTCGGCGAGTCGCGCCTGTGCCCGCGCCTCGTTGGCAAGGACCGCCAGTGAGATGTCCAGGGGCCGGCCAAGCCGACGAGCTTGACCAGCGTCGGGTTACGCAAGCCCCGCTCGATACTCGACAGGTATGTAGGGTGCATGCTGGAGCGGGACGCGAGCGCTTCGATCGTCAAGTGCCGCTCCTGGCGCAGATGGCGAACCGCCTGGCCGAGTGCGATGAGATCGGCATTCGTTGGGACGGTCATACGGCGATCAGTCCCAGCGCGTCCAGGTGGCGAGCGCAGGCCGAGGCTGACAGCACCTGCTCGCCGTCGAGGGTCACGACGCCGGTGTCCTGTAGGTGCTCCAGCGCGTCGCTGATGTCCAGCGGCGGGATGTCGTGCAGCTTGACCTCCAGCGCCGCGTGACACCATCGGGGCTCGGCCAGCAGCGCCAACACGACGGCCCGCTCGACTGTTTGCTTGTGAGGCATTCTCGGTTCCTCCGTTCTGTTGGAGGCTCCGGGAGACGAATGGTGGGAGCAAGCGACGTGGATTCGGCGCCGCGCGACGCCTCGACCTCGCCCCAGGCTAGAGTCGACGGCGACCCTCTCGGCCTGGCCTCGTGCGTTCCTCACCGCTGCTGACTTGCCAGGGCACACACGCCCGTACTATTCGGACGAAGATTGCTTCCGTACGAGTGCTCCAAATTGTACGCTCTGAACTGCCCCGGGTTTGTTGGAGGCGTTTTTGTTTGAGTAGTCGTGTCGGTGTTCTTCAGTGTTGCAGTCGTGCCGGTGGGCATGTGGGCAACCCGTAGGGTTGTCCAAGGGCTGTGGTCAGCTTGCTGTCCACAGCCCGTCATGTCCACGGGCCTTTGTTCGTCGTCCCGGCCGCGGTCGTGGCGGCGTGGTTGTTCTCGTACTCGACGGGTGGGAGTCGTTCGCAGGAGCTGTGTAGTCGCTTGTGGTTGTACCAGTTGACCCATTGCAGTGTGGCGAACTCGACTTGCTCCATCGTCTTCCATGGTCCTTGCTGGTTGATCAGCTCGGTCTTGTAGAGCCCGATCGTTGACTCGGCGACGGCGTTGTCATACCCATCGCCGATCGATCCGATCGAGGGGTCCGCGCCAGCATCAACGAGCCGTTGGGTGAACGCAAAACTCGTGTATTGGCTCCCGGCATCGGAGTGGGATATGAGGCCCTCCGGGACGGGGGTGCCGTGATGGTCGCGGGCCCAGAGCGCCATCTCCAGCGTGTCCAGGACGAGCGGTGTTTTCATCGTGGTGTCGGCCTTCCAGCCGACGATCCTGCGGGAGAACACGTCGATCGTGAACGCGACATACACCGTCCCTGACCACGCCGGCACATACGTGAAATCGGAGACCCACAGCCGGTTCGGGGCAGCCGCTTTGAAGTCGCGGTCCACGAGGTCGGGCGCGCGGGTTGATTGCCCGTCCGGGATCGTGGTGCGGCGCTTCTTGCCCCGCACAGCGCCTTTCAGGCTCTCCCTGGCCATCAGGCGTTCCACCGTGCAGCGGGCGACCTTGACGTCTTCGCGCGCCAGCTGCCACCAGACCTTCCTGGCGCCATAGACGCCGAGGTTCTCCTTGTGCACCCTACGGATCTCACCGCGCAGGCGCCGATCCCTCAGCGCTCGCTCTGAGGGCGATCGTTCGCGGGCCTTGACCGCGTAATACGTTGACGGGGCGATCTGAAGCGTCCTGCAGAACGGCTCGACCCCATACTCATCGCGGTGCGCGTCAACCACCCTGCTCATCTCCTCGGCTGCGGGTCGAGCTTCCCGCGCGAAGAAAGCTGAGGCGGCCTTCAGGATCTCATTCGCGCGACGCAGCTCCCGGTTCTCACGCTCCAGATCTTTGATCTTCTGAGCCTCCTCGCTCGTGACCCCATGCCGACGGCCACCATCGACTTCGGACTGGCGCACCCACTTCCGCAGCGTCTCAGCCGTCATCCCGCACTTCTGCGCGACCGACACCATCGCCGCCCATTCGGTCGCGTACTCACCACGATGCTCCATGACCAGGCGAACCGCCCGCTCACGCACTTCTGCTGGATACCTCTTGTTCTTGGCCATCGCCCAATCCTCTCAAGCGATCAGGCCTCCAACATTCCCGGGGCGGTTCACCCGCGATCCCACGAGGCTTGCTTGAGCCGGATGCGCGGAAACGTGCACGTCCGGTTCTGAGGGGGGCCGGGTGCAGCAATGCACCCGGCCTACCCGGCGAGGATAAAGCTCCCATGCAAGACAGGAATATATCCAGTCACAGGCAGGTGTCGGGCGAGGCGCTGGTGACGGTCCCCGCAAGCATCGTGGATTGGATGCGCCGCGCCGCCTACGCTGAGATCGGCTCAGCAGCAGAAGCGCTCGACACGGCCGCGTTCTCGATCGACCGTGAAGATCATCCCGAGTGGTTTCGCGGACCCATGCAGAACCTGCGCGAAGTCTATGCCCTGCTCGACGCGATCGGGTGGGCCAAGACCCTCCCCCCGCTCGGCGTTCAGCTCGATCTGAGCGAGGACAGCTGGGCACTGATGCGAGTGCTCGCAAGCGCGCTGGAGTTCGCCGACGAGGACATCAGCGAGACGGCGTGCAGCATGGTCGAGCACGCCGAACCCCAGGATCTGGCGCCCGAGCACCACGAGGACACCGAGCGTGTCGGGGTGCTCTGTGACTTCATGCAGACGGCGCAGGTTCGCATCGACGCGCTGGCGGTCAGGGAGGACGAAGGAACGGTCCTGGACCTCGCAGCCTGAACTGTGCTCCGCCACGGGAGGTCTTGCACGCTACGTGCGAGACCTCCCTCCGGTCAGGCCCACGGCAAAAGACCTATGCCTGACTCAAAAGGCCCGCAAACATGGGTCCGTCCGATTACCCCCCTATAATATATAGCCGTTGGCGCATGCGCCAACGGAATGACGGGCCGCATGCGGCCCGTCACGGGTCGGCACATGTGCCGACCCGCCAGGCGGCGCTAGCGCCGCCTGGGACAACATCAGCTTTTTCAAGCATGTGACCCGTCTGCTCGGATAAGTCTGCTCGGATAATGCTCAATGCGCAGACCCGTTCGCGCACATGTGCGCCTGGAACGGCCCAAAGTCTCAGCTACGAGAAAAACGCCGGCCGGCCACCGGTGAGACGGCCTCGTCCAGCTCCACGACAGGCGTGAGCATCGACTCCAGCACTGTGTCCGCCTCCTCGGCCGCCGCGGCCTCCATCGCCGCGATCCGCTCGGGGGTCATCGCCGTCGCGTCCTCGTTATCGGCGAGCCACTTCCGCGCCTCGGCCGCCGCGCGCTCGTCGCGCTGCACCGTCTTGCCGGCCGCGTAGTAGCGGTCGATCTCCTTGAACAGCTCATCCACCAGCTGCTCGGTCGGGACCTTCTTCAACGGCTCCCCCTTGGAGTAGATCATGCCCATGTCTTTGGCCCCGGTGATCCCGAAGTCCGCGTGCCTGGCCTCGCCGATGCCGTTGACCGCGCAGCCGAGCACGGAGACCTCGATCGGGTCCTCGTAGGCTTCCAATCGCCGCTCCACCTCCACCACGACCGAGTCCATGTCGAACTGCAGCCGCCCGCACGTCGGACAGGCGATCAGGTCGGGGCCGCGCTCGCGCAGCTTCAGCGCCTTGAGGATCTCCCAGGCGACCTTCACCTCCTCCTCGGCGTGAAATGTGGACAGCGAGATGCGGATCGTGTCGCCGATCCCGTCCGCCAGCAGCGTGCCGAGGCCGACGGCCGACTTCAGCGAGCCCGACCACTTCGTGCCCGCCTCGGTCACGCCCAGGTGCAGCGGATAGGGAATCCGCTCTGAGAGCATACGATTGGAGGCGATCGTATTGGGCACCGAGGTTGACTTCATCGAGACCTTGAAGTTCTCGAAGTCCAACCGCTCCATCAGCTGTACCGTCTCGATCGCCGCCGTGACCAGCGCCTCGACGGGGTTGTCGTACTCCAGCTGGCGCAGGTGCTTGGGCAGCGAGCCCGAGTTCACGCCCACTCGCAACGGAGTGCCGCGCTCGCGCGCGAGCGCGATCACCTCGGCCACCTTCTCCGGACCGCCGATGTTGCCGGGGTTCAGCCGCACGCAGTGCGCGCCCGCTTCGATCGCCTTCAGCGCGAGCGTGTGGTTGAAGTGGATGTCGGCGATCACCGGGATCGGCGAGTCGGCGACGATGCTCTTGAGCGCCTCGGCGTCCTGCTCGCGCGGGACCGCCACGCGCACGATGTCCGCGCCGGCCTGCGCGACGGTGCGGATCTGGTCCATCGTCGCAGTGAGGTTGGCGGTCTCGGTCTTGGTCATCGTCTGCACCGCCACCGGCGCGCCGCCGCCGATCGCGACGGGGCCCACATGGATCTGCCGTTCGGAAGCCATAGGCTGATTCTACGATGCCCGAGGTCTATGCCACCGCGCACGGCCCGCTCGCGCGCCTGGCCTCTCCACTGGCCGCCCGCGCGCGGGCGCGCCGCCACGAGCGGTTCTTCGCGCTCGCGCGGCTGCCGCAGGACGCGCGGGTGCTGGACCTCGGCTGCGGAGCGCTCGGATTGCGCGCGCTGGAGCCCGATCTCGACATCACCGGTGTGGACCTGACCGAGCGCCCGGACTACCCGGGGCCGTTCGTGCGCGCGGATGTCTCCGCCGGGCTGCCGTTCGCAGAGGGCGAGTTCGATCTCGTGTACTGCTCGAGCGTGATCGAGCACGTCCCGCCCACGCGCCGCACCGCGTTCGCAGCCGAGGCGCGCCGGGTCGGACGCGGCTGGTTCGTGCAGACCCCGGCGTGGTCGTTTCCGGTCGAGCCCCACTCCCTGCTGCCCTTCGCGCACTGGCTGCCGCCGCGCGCGCGCGGGCCCTACTGGCGGCTGGGCGCGGCCGGTGGGTGCGAGGAGATCGAGCTGCTCAGACGCGGTGAGCTGGAGGCGCTGTTCGGCCCGGCCCTGCCCGAGCGCTTCGGGCCATGCGTCAAGAGCTGGGTGTGCGTGCGCCCGCCGGGGTGAGCCGCGGCGGGCGCGATCGCGCCGCGCCGGTGGGGACGCAGATCATCCGCCGAGACGGCTGATGTCGTTGGACAGGCCGTTGATGAACAAAAACGCGAACAAAACGATTCCTACCGAGCTGAAACGCCACATGGTGGCGACCGACACGCGCCGTCCGCCGCGCAGCTTCTCGGCCAGCGCCCACACGACGTGCCCGCCGTCCAACGGCAGGAACGGGAACAGGTTGACGACGGCCAGCACGAGCGAGATGAAGCCGAGGATCACCAGGCCGTAGCCGGCGCCGGCGGCGACGGCTTCGTGGGCGATCTCGCCGATGCCGACGATCGTGTGGACTTCGCCGCGCGCCTTGGAGCTCGTGAACGCGCGTCCGATGCCCGTCAGGAGGTTGCCCGTGGTGCTCCACATCTCGTGCACGGCGACCCCGGCCGCGGCGGGCGCGCCGAACTGTTTGGGCGCCGCGCCGAACTCAAAGCCGACGAGCATCCGTCCGGCTTCGCGGCTGTAGCGGGGATAGACCGTCAGCGTCAGCGTTCGGCCCGCTCGCCGGACCGTCAGCGCCACGGGCGTGCTCGCGCGGCAGCCCTCGGTGAGCGCGCCCGCACAGCGGTGGGTGGCGATCGCGCGCATTGCCGAGGCGACCGTCGCGGGTCGCCCGTCCACGGCGAGGATCCGATCGCCCGGCTTCAGCACCCCCTGGGCCGGCTCGCCGCGCTCGATCGCCAGCACCGAGGTGGTCGGCAGGAGCGTCTTGATAGACGGGTTGAGGTTGCCGAGCGTGAGATCGCCGTTGTAGCCGCCGCTCGCCAGGATCGCCCAGAAGATCACGAACGCGATCAGCAGGTTCATGCCCGGCCCGGCGAGGATCACGACGATGCGCTTCCACGGCGGTTGGTTGCAGTACGCGCGCTCGATCACTGCCGGGTCATCGACTCCCTCGATCTCCTCGGGGGTCATCCCGGTGATCTTCACGTATCCGCCCGCGGGGATCGCGCCGACCATGTATTCGGTTTCCCCCCGGCGGATGCCCACGAGCTTGGGCGGGAAGAACAGCGAGAACCGCTCCACGCGCATGCCAACGGCCTTGGCCGCGACGAAGTGGCCGAACTCGTGCAGCACGATCAGCGCGACGATGCCGAGGATCGTCAGGACCCAGCTCATGCGACTCAGTTTGGCAGGCCCGCCCGCGGCAGCCGGCGGTTGGGCGACTTGCGACCTAAACGGCGCCACCCAAGGTCGTGGCCGCGTCAGACGCGACCTCACGCGCCCGCCGATCTGCCTCATACAGCGACTCGAACGATCGCACCGGCTCGGCGGGCAGCTGCGCGAGCGTGTGTTCGATCGTCTGCGCGATCGCGTTGAACGGTAGCCGGGCGCCCAGGAACGCGTGCACGGCGATCTCGTTGGCGGCGTTCAGCACGCACGGCGCCGTGCCTCCGGCCAGCGCCGCCTCGCGCGCGAGACGCAGACACGGGAACGCGTCGAGGTTGACCGCTTCGAACGTCAGCGCGCCGACTGCGGCGAGGTCAAGCGGCGCGATCTCGAGGTCGACGCTCTCGCCGCCGTGCAGTGCGTATGAGATCGCCACGCGCATGTCCGGTGGGCCGAGATGGGCGAGCATCGCCCCGTCGGCGAGCCCGATCAGACCGTGCATGAGCGACTGCGGGTGCACGAGCACGTCGATCCGCTCATACGGCACCCCGAACAGATGGTGGGCCTCCATCAGCTCCAGGCCCTTGTTCATCAACGTGGCCGAGTCGATCGTGATCTTGCCCCCCATCGCCCAGGTCGGGTGCGCGAGCGCCTGCTCGACCGTCACATTCGCGAGCTCCGCGCGCGTGCGCCCCCGAAACGGCCCGCCCGAGGCCGTGATCGTCAACCGCTCCACCGCGCCGGGGGGCTGCCCGGCGATCAGCTGGTGCAGGGCGGTGTGCTCGGAGTCGCAGGGCACGATCCGCGCGCCGGTGGCCTGCGCCAGCGCACTGACGAGCTCGCCGCCGACGACCAGCGACTCCTTGTTGGCCAGCGCCAGATCGATTCCCTCGCCGAGCGTGGCGACCGTCGGCCCCAGCCCGGCCGAGCCCACGAGCGCGTTCAGCACGAGATCGGCCCCGGACTCGACGACGAGCCGGACCAACCCCTCAGCGCCGCCGAGCACCTCGCCCTCCGTCCACGCCTCGCCCGCGCGCGCCGCCGCGCGCTCGTCGGCGAGGGCGATCCGCCTTACGCCATGCGCCCGAGCCTGCTCGATGAGCGCCTCCCACGAGCGCTCCGCCGAGAGCCCGACGAGCTCGAACTCGTCTCTGCCCTCGCCGCGCGAGCACACGTCGAGCGCCTGCGTGCCGATCGAACCGGTCGAGCCGAGGATGAGGAGGCGGCGCACGTTTGGGATGCTCGCAGAAGCGCCGCTACCCCAGCGCGCGCTCGACCTTATCCCGGAATGCGACCGGATCGATCGCCGGGTAGCGATACAGCTCTGGTTCGATCACGTCATACAGCTCGCGCAGGCGCGCGGACTCCACCAGACCTCGGGCGATCATTGTGCGGACATCGTCGAGGTCCTGATCGAAGCCGCGCTCGATCTTCGACAGCGCCTGGGAGTAGAGGTCGAAGTGATGGACGTCCACCTTGCCCTCGCGGAACAGGAGCGGACTGCGCTCGCGCCAACCCGGAAGCTCGGGGATGAAGTCGGGGGGCGAGGCGAGCTCGATGTTCACGCCCAAGCGCTCCTTGAGCGCGGGCAGCTCGCGCAGCAGCCGATCGTCTTCGGGCTCGAACCGCAGGTCGACATCGACGGTGGCCGCGCGCCAGCCCTCGATGACGGCGGTGCAGCCGCCCGTCAGGTACACCCGTATCGGGTCGCGAGCGACCCGCCCGAGGCCGGCGGCAAGGGCGTGGATGCGCCCCTCGTCAACGGGAGGACGCACGCTCGGCCGCCCGCGCGAAGCTCACCATCCGCCCGACGAGCGCGTTGTAGCGGCTGTGCGCGTCATGGTCGCCGTCCGCGAGGAGCTCGTACAGGCGGTGAGAGGGTGGTCGTGCGCCACCCACGCTGGACGGCACGTCGTAGCCCAGTGCCCGCAGGCGCGGAGCGGCCATCGCGACCAGCAACGCCGACTCGCTCTCGCGGCCGGCGGCGAGGTCGGCCAGACCCGCGGTCACGCTGCGTGACCGGGGAGATATGCGGGCGCCTCCTGCATAAAGCCAATGGTAGGGGCGTGCCGCTCGGGCACCCGGACAGCTCGTGTAGGGCAGTCGCCCGGGATGGGTCCTCTGTCAATCTCTCAGTGCACATAAGCGAACCAGATGTAATACCCGGCCACAGCCGTGAACAGAACCGCGTCGAGGCGATCCAAGGCGCCGCCGTGCGCGCCGAACAGGCCGCCGGAGTCCTTGGCGCCGGCCTCGCGCTTGACGAACGACTCGAACAGGTCGCCGATCGGGGCGAGCAGGGCGACGCCGAGGCCGAGCACGAGCGCGTGGGAGCTCGGCAGCCAGTTCTGATAACGACTGGCCAGCCAGACGCCGATGAGCGCGAACAGCATCCCGCTTATCAGGCCCTCGACGGTCTTGCTCGGGGAGATCCGCGGCGCGAGCGGACGACGCCCGAACAGCCTGCCGCCCAAATAGGCGCCGGTGTCGCCGAGGAACGTGCCGACGAGCACGTCGATCACGATCCCCTCGCCGTGGGGCAGCCCGCGCAGGAGCACCGCGTGGGCCAGGGCGAAGGCGATCCAGTAGATCCCCAGCAGCGTAATCGCCATCCCCCCCACGCTCGGGCGCCGCTGGGTCAGCGTCAGCGCGAACAGCACCGGCAGCACCGCCACAGCGACGAGCAGGATCTGGAACTGGCCGCCATACAGCGCCGCCGCGAGCAGGCCGGCCAGCGCGAGGAAGCCGGCCGGGCGAACAGGGTGCGCGCGCTCATACATGCCATACAGCTCGTGCATGCAGATGCACCCGAGCGCGAATACCCCGAGCGCGAACACCAACCCGCCTTCGATCACGATGAACAGGGCGAAGGCGATCGCCGGCACGGCGGCCAGCGCTCGCGCGCCGAGGTCCGAGCGCTGTCCGCGCGGCCCCGACGAACGGCGGGAGGGGCCTCGCGCCGATGCGCGCCCCGGGTAACGACGGGACGCCGCCCTGCGCGGACCGCCTGCGGACGCACGCTGGGCGGTCTCTGGTCCCTCACCGGCCATCGCGGCCCGCTCAGCGCCCGCCGAAGCGCCGGCGGCGCTCGGAGAACTCGGCCAACGACTGCTCCAGCGCCTCGCGCGTGAAGTCCGGCCACAGCTCGTCTCTGAACACGAGCTCGGAGTAGGCGGACTGCCACAGCAGGTAGTTGGACAACCGCCGCTCGCCGCTGGTGCGGATGATCAGGTCTGGGTCGTGCATCTCCGGCGCGTACAGCAGCTTGCGAAAGTCCTCCTCCTCGCCGTCTGAGAACGCGCGCGCGGCGTCGACGATCTCCGCGCGTCCACCGTAGTTGAAGGCGACGAACAGCGTGATCCGGCGGTTGGCGTCGGTCAGCTCCTGCGCCCAGTCCATGCTGCGCACGAGCTCCGCGGAGACCCCCTCGCGCCGGCCGATGAAGCGCATGCGCACACCCTGTTCATGCAGTTCGGACGTCTCGGAGGCGATGCGCCGCGCGAGCATCTCCATCAGCCCCCCCACCTCCTCGGGCGGTCGCGACCAGTTCTCGGTCGAGAACGAATACACGGTCAGCTCGCGCACGCCGAACTCGACCGCGTCGCGCAACCGCGCCTTGACCGTGTCCGCGCCGGCGTCGTGGCCCTCGTTGACCGGCAGCCCGCGCGCCTGCGCCCAGCGGCCGTTGCCGTCGGTGATGATGGCCACGTAGCGCGCCTGATGAGAATCCCGATCCTCCCGTTGCGCGGTCGGCGCCATCAGACTTCGAGGATCTCCTCTTCCTTGACCTTCAACACCGTGTCGAGCTCTGAGACGCGCTCGTCGGTCAGCTTCTGCAGCTCGACCTCCGCGCGGTGCTCGTCATCGGAGGATGCCTCCCCCTCGGACTTCAGCTCGCGCAGGTGCTGCATGGTGTCGCGGCGGACGTTGCGGATCGCCACGCGGCCCTCCTCGGCGAGATTGCGCACCACCCTGACCAGCTCGTGGCGGCGCTCCTCGGTCAGCTCGGGCACCGCCAAGCGAATGAGATTGCCGTCGTTGGAGGGGTTCAACCCCACGTCGGACTCGTTGATCGCCTTCTCGATCGTCTTGATCGAGGACTTGTCGTACGGCTGCACCGTGATCAGCCGCGCCTCCGGTGCTGAGATCGTGGCCAGCTGGTTCAGCGGCGTCATTGCGCCGTAGTAGTCCACGACGACCCGGTCCAGCAGCGCCGGGCTCGCCCGCCCGGTGCGCACCGAGGAGAACTCGTGCTGCGCGGACTCGACCGACTTGAGCATTCGCTCGCGGGCATCGGCCAGCAGCACGTCGATCATCTCAGCGGCCATCGCAATCGTCTCTCCTCTCCGCTCTCGCGGTCCGGGCGCCTGTGGGGTGTGCCGCCGACCAGACGCTAGCGCGCATCGGCGTCCGCGGTCGGTGTCGATACGAGCGTGCCCACGCGCTGCCCTGAGATTATCCGCGCAAGGCCCGTGTCATCGTCCATGTTGAACACGTTCAAGGGCATCTCGTTCTCCATGCACAGCGCCAAAGCTGTGGAGTCCATCACGCGCAGCCTTCGCTCGATCGCCTCCATGTGGGTGATCTCCGGGATGAACGTGGCGTCGGGGTCGGTGGCGGGGTCGGCGGTGTAGACACCCTGCACCCCGTTCTTGGCCATCAGGATGATCTCGGCGTGCATCTCTGCCGCTCTCAACGCCGCGGCCGTGTCGGTGGTGAAGAACGGATTGCCGGTGCCGGCGGCGAAGATCACGACGCGACCCTTCTCCAGGTGGCGCATCGCACGGCGGCGGATGTAGGGCTCGGCGACCTCCGAGACGCCCAGCGCGGAGACCACGCGCGTGTCGGTGCCGATCTTCTCCAACGCGTCCTGCAGCGGCAGCGCGTTGAGCACGGTCGCGAGCATGCCCATGTAGTCGGCGGTCGCCCGGTCCATCCCGGCGGCGGCGCCGATCATGCCACGGTAGATGTTGCCGGCCCCCACCACGATTGCCACCTGCACGCCACAATCGCGCACCTCGCTCACCTGCCGCGCCACCGCGGCAACGCGCTCGGGATCGGTGCCGTAGTCCAGGTGGCCCATCAGGGCCTCGCCGGAGAGCTTCAACAAGATGCGCTTGAACGCGGGGTCGGGCATGCAGGAGAGCCTATCCGCCCCGGGTGATCCTCACACCCTCCTGGGCCTATTGACCTACTGCAAACCGTGCAAAACGGCGAATCACGACATTCTCGCCGGTTGTGGCGGCCAGCTCGTCTCGCAGCTGCTGGACGGTCTTGCCGTCGAACTTCGGGTTGTGCATCTGGAGCTCGAGCAACACGATCGTCTGATACCACGAGTCGAGCTTGCCCTGAATGATTCGCTCGCGCACGTTCTCGGGCTTCTCGGCGGCCTCGAGCTCGTAGATGTGCGCCTCGGCGTCGCGCTCTGACGCGGGGACGTCCTCGCGGCTGACGTACCGGACGGTCGGGGAGGCGGCGATCTGCATAGCGATGTCGCGGGCAAAGGACACGAAGTCCTCGTTGGCGGCCACGAAGTCTGTGTTGCAGTCCACCTCGACCAGCACGCCCACCTTCGCCCCGGCGTGGATGTAGGCCTGAACCGTGCCCTCGGTCGCGACACGCTCGCCGAGGTCCTGCACCTTCTTGCCCTGCTTGACGCGCAGCAGCTCGATCGCCTGCTCGACATCCCCGCCCGCCTCGGTCAGCGCCTTCTTGCAGTCCATCATCCCCGCCCCGGTGCGATCGCGCAGGGCCTTGACGTCTTGGGCGGAGATCTCCACAGCGCTCACGACGACGCCCCCGCCTCCTCGGTGACCGCCGCCTCGACGGGCGGCTCCGGCGCCGGGCTCTCGGCCGGGGGCTCCTGGGATTCGGCGGGTGGCGTGGCTGCGGGCTCGGGTGCCGCGGGCTCGGACGGTGCGCCCGTGGGGGTGGGCTCCTCGGACGGCGCGGCGGCTGGCTCCGAGGGCTCGGGCGTGGCGGCCGTGGGGGTGGGCTCCTCCTCGGGCGGCGTGGGCTCCGCGGGCGTTGCCGGCTCAGCGGGTGGTGCGGTCTCCACAGGGGCAGCAGCGGCGGCGGGGGCCGGTGCAGGAGCTTGCGCGGCGGCGGGCTCGGGCGGTGCGGGCGGACTCTGCTGGGCCTGGGGGGCGGCGGCAGCGGCAGCCGCGGCGGCGGCCTGGCGCTCGGCCTGTTCGGCGGCCTCCCGCGCGGCCTCTTCCTCCGCTTGGCGCTTGGCGCGGGCCTCGGCCTCGATGCGCGCCCGCTCCTCGGCTTCCTGACGGGCGCGCTCCTCCTCGGCGCGGAACACGGAATTGCCTTCGGCCACGACCTGGCCGATCGCCTGGGTGATCAGCGCGCACGAGCGGATCGCGTCGTCGTTGCCTGGGATCACGAAGTCGATCCCGTCGGGATCGCAATTGGTGTCGACCAGGCCGATGATCGGGATGCGCAGGCGCTGGGCCTCTTTGACGGCGATCACCTCGGTTTTGAGGTCGATCACGAACATCGCGTCGGGGACGCGCTGCATGTCCTTGACGCCGCCCAGGTTGGCGCGCAGCTTGGCCAGGTCGGCCTGAGCGGACATGCGCTCGCGCGTGGGCAGCAGCGCGAGCTGGCCCTCGGTCTCATAGCGTTCGAGGTCGTGCAGCCGGCGGATGCGCTGGTTGATCGTCTGGAAGTTGGTCAAGAGCCCCCCGAGCCAGCGATGGTTCACGTAGGGCATGCCAGCCGACTGCGCGACGTCGCGGACCGTGTCGCGCGCCTGCTTCTTGGTGCCGACGAACAGGACAGTGCCGCCGCGATGGGCGAGCGTGCCCGCGAACTCCTGCGCCGCGTTCAGCGCTGCAGAGGTCTTGAGCAGGTCGATGATGTAGATGCCGCCGCGCTCGCCGTAGATGAAGCGGCGCATCTTGGGGTTCCAGCGACGCGTCTGGTGGCCGAAGTGAACGCCGGCCTCCAGCAGCTCCGCGATGCCTACCTGAGCCTGAGCCACGGTGATGCTCCCTTGTGGTTGAAATAACAGAGGGTATTGCCGCGCGGTCGCCGCGGACCCGGAGTGAGCGAACGTTGACGCCTTCCGAGCAGGGCCGCGATCGAGGTTCCGCGCGGGTAGAATGGTCTGAGATGAGTGAGCTGTCAGGATAGCCGACCACCGGCTCCGCCGGCGGTGCCCGCGCGGGCCAGCGCGTCCTGGAGCTCGCCCGGCAGCGGCGAGGCGAGGTCGATCGGCGCGCCGGTGAACGGGTGTGCGAAGGACAGGCGCGCGGCGTGCAGAAACTGGCGCCTCAGGCCGAGCACGTCGGGGGCGCCGGCCGAGTCCTCCCCCCCGATCGCGTCGTCATCCGTGCGAGGCGTCCCGCGGCGCGATGTCCCACGGCGCGTTATTGTTGCTCGGGGCGGCGTCCGGCCGTACTGTGGATCGCCGGCGACGGGGTGGCCGATCGCCTGCAGGTGGACGCGGATCTGATGGGTGCGCCCGGTGTCCAGGCGAAGGCGCAGCAGCGTGAAGCGCTCGAAAGTGCGCTCGATCTCGAAGTGGGTGCGAGCCTCACGCGGGTGAGCGCCGTCGACGGCCATGCGCGTGCGCACGCGCGGATCGCGTCCGATCGGGGCCTCGATCGTGCCGCTGCGGGCGGGCGGGCGGCCGTGCACCAGCGCCAGGTACTCGCGCACGATGCGCCGCTCGGCCAGCGCGCGCTGCAACGGCCGGTGAGCTTCCTCCGAGCGCGCGACGATCAGCAGGCCGGAGGTGCCGCGGTCCAGGCGGTGCACGATGCCGGGTCGATCGGGATCTCCGCCCACCCCGCCGCCGGCCGCGGCGGCGCCGAGCAGCTGCGAGAGCGTGCCCTCGCGGTGGCCGCGCGCGGGGTGCACAACCAGCCCGGCGGGCTTGTCCACCACGAGCAGGTGGTCGTCTTCGTAGGCGATCGTAAAACCAGAGGTCGCCGATGGGGTGGGAGACAAGGAAGCGTGGTTCTTCGTCTGATTGCCGGTGGCGCCGGTCACAGCACCCACCGTTGTATGCAAGGTCGGGCGGACAAGGTTCGATTATCCACGGGGGTGGGTTTGCCCGTGTACACCGTGGCGGTGAGACCGAGGGGACTCGATCACGAGCAGCAGCAGTGCCACCCCCAGCACGATCGAGGTGTCGGCCAGGTTGAACGGGGGCCAGCCGAGGGGCAGCTTGATGAAGTCCACGACCGAGCCGGTGCGGACGCGGTCGAGCAGGTTGCCCAGCGCGCCGCCGAGCAGAAGGCCGGTCGGCAGCCAGATCAGCGGGCGGGAGGCGTGGGTGGCGAAGTAGGCGAGCAGGGCGAGCAGGGCGAGGGCGACGAGGATCGTGACGATCAGCTGGCTGCCCGCCTCCAGGCCGAACGCGACACCGTGGTTGCGCGTGTTCACGAGCTGGAGGCCGGGCAGGAGGCGGACCTGTTCGCCCGGCACGATCGAGCGCTGGACGAGGTGCTTGGTGAGCTGGTCTGAGGCGAGCACGAGCACGAGCACGAGCACGGCGCGGGAGTAGGCGCTTGAGAGGGCTGCGCGCACGGTCGGGCGGGCGGCTTCGGCCTACTAGCCGTGGACGATGCCCTGGACCACGATCGAGTTGACGAGCTCGAGCGCGACGATCGCGACGATCGGGCTGAAGTCGATGCCGCCGAAGCTCGGCAGCACGCGGCGGAAGATGCGCAGGAACGGTTCGCAGATGTCGCGCAAAAAGCCCAGCACGGCGTCGGTCGCGCGCGAGTAGGGCGGGCGAAATCCGGCTGAGAACAGGAGCTGGACGACGATGTGGAAGATGATCAGGAGGATGTACACGTAGATCAGCGCCGACAGGTAGCCGGCGATCTGGGTGCGGGCGCTGGCGAGAATGAGATCGGCGCTCGTCATGGCCGCGCGTCTCCGAGCACGGCGTCGAGGGCGTCGCTGAAGGCGGCGCGCAGACCGGCACGCTCCAGCGCGTCCAGCCCGCGCGCGGTGACCCCTCCCGGCGAGGCGACCTCGCGGCGGACGGCCTGGGTGTTGTTGCCGCGCGCGCGCAGCAGCTCGGCTGTGCCGGCGAGCGTCTGCACGACCAGCTCGGCGCCCTGCGCGGCGGGGATGCCGCGGCGAACGCCCGCATCGATCTGAGCCTCGGCGACGAGCGCGACATAGGCGGGCGCGCAGGACATCAATCCCATCGCGACGTCCACGAGCCCGTCGGGCAGCACGACCAGCGTGCCGAGCTCTGAGAACAGCTCGCTGACGCGTGCGTCGCGATCGGCGTCCTGGGTCGCGTCGGCCGCCTGGACGACGGCGCCCTGGCGGACCTCGACCGGCAATGAGGGGATGAAGCGGTATACGGGCCGGTCGGGATAGGCGTCGTGGAGCGCTTGCAGGGGCGTGGCGGCGAGGATCGAGGCGACCGCGCGCGCGTGCGGCGCGATTTCCGCGGCGACGCGGTCGAGCTGGGCGGGCTTGTGACAGAGCACGACGAGATCCGCGCGCTGCGCCACCTCGGCGTTGGTTTGAAGGGCCTGTCCTCCCACCTCGCCCGCCAGGGTCTCGGCGCGCTCTGAGAGCGGGTCCGAGCACAGCACCGGACGGCCCCATCCGCGCGCGAGCGCGCGGGCCATGTTGCCTGAGCCGATGAGACCAATGTTCATGAGGACTCCAGACTATGGCGCAGCAGCGTTCCTGAGGCGCGAGAGCCAAGCGTCGCAAGGACGCAGTGAGCGAAGTGTGCTTGGCACACGAGCGATCGAGGACGCAGCGAGGCGCAGGCTATCGCGCCTCAGGACTGGTTGAAAAAGCCCTTCTCGATCAATCTGGCGCGCTCCTCGGCGGAGATCTCGACGTTGCGCGGCGTGAGCATGAACACCTTGTCGGCGATCCGCTGCATGCCGCCGTCGAGCGCGTAGGTCAGGCCGGAGGCGAAGTCGATCAAGCGCTTTGACAGGTCGGTTTCTGAGGATTGCAGGTTGAGGATCACCGGGATCGAGTCCTTGAACTTGTCCGCTATCTGCTGAGCGTCGTTGAACGACTTCGGCACGACCAAATGGACGCGCACGTCGCCGTTGCCGTTCCCACCGCCGCCCCGGGCGCCGACCGAGCGCAGCGCGGTGGCCGAGCGCCCGCGGGGCTCGTCGTCGTCGGCGAAGATGTCGTCGAACTCGTCGCGGCGTCGGCGCAGGCGCCGGACGTTGGGGCGCTCGCGATAGCGGTCCTCGACGTCGGGCTCTGGCTCGTCGTCGTAGTCGTCGTGATACTCCTCGGCGAGGCCGAAGTAGACGAGGGCGCGGTGCCAGGAATCTCGGAAAGCCATGTGTACAGGTGCAGTTTCGCCCGGACGGCGCGTTTCCCTGCTAATGCTAGTCCTCGACCCGATCGGCGAGCACACCGGCAGGAACGCGACCCCTCCGACGCGGGCGACTAACGGTACAGCTTCGTGCCTATTCTCACTATTGTGGCCCCCTCCTGCACGGCGACGGCGAAGTCCTGGGAGGTGCCCATCGACAGGCGCTCGAGGCCGCGCTCGAACGCCAGCTCGCGCAGCGCGGCGAACCAGCGGCGATTGTCCTCGGGATCGGCGGCGAGCGGGGGCATGCACATCAGACCGGTCACCGGTACGGGGCGCGTTCGAGATAGGAGTCGAGCTCATCGGGCGCGATCCCCGACTTGCCGGGCTCGCGCGCGACGTTGATCTCGATCAGGATCTCCAACCCCGGCTTGGCCAGGTTTCGGTGGCGGTCGAGCTCGCGCAGCGCCGAGACGGAGGCGACTGAATGGATCAGGCGCACATGCGGCACGATCGCGCGCACGCGGCGGGACTGCAGCGCGCCGATGAAATCCCACTGACACAGGTCGCCGTGATCAGCCACCTTGGCGGCCAGATCCTGCGCGCGGTTCTCCCCCACGAGCCACACGCCGGCGGCGGCGAGCGCCGGCAGGTCCTCGCTGCGCACGTACTTGGTCGCGGCCAGCAGCTCGACCGTGTCCGGGTCCCGGCCCGCCTGGCCCGCGGCGGCCGCGATCTGCTCGCGCACGGTGGCGAGGTTCGCGCGAACGCGCTCGGGGTCGATGTCGAGTCGGCTCAACCATCGGCGCGCGCTCACGCTTGCCCGCGCGCGTGTTCGACGCGCAGCCATGTCCGGCGGGTGGGCCATATTCGATGCGGGCGCCATGTTCGGCGCGTGGGCCCTGTCCGCGAGACCGGCTCGGCGCCGGCCACGCCCTTACGCAATCCACGCCACTCCCGCCTGACGACCCGCGCGCGCGGATTCGCGACGATGTGAGAAGAAGCGCTCGTCGTCGCAGATCGTGCACAGGCCGACGTCGTGCACCCGATCCACGCCCGCCGCGTGAAGGCGCTCGCGTGCCAGCGCCTTCAGATCGATCGGCGACCCGCCGGTGTGCGCCACGCCTGCTGCCGCGCCGGTGACGACCGGGTTCGGGCTCGCGCCACCGGGCGCGGGCGCAAACGCCGCGTGGACCTCGGGCCGACCTCATAGCAGCACGGTCCCGCGCCCGGGCCGACGATCGCCGCGATCTTGCCCTCGCCACCCAGCTCCCGCACGGCCCGCACTCCCTCCTCCAGCACTCCCGCCGCCAGGCCGCGCCAGCCGGCGTGGACCATGGCCACCGCCCCGTCGTTGCCGAGCGCGACGGGCAGGCAGTCCGCGGCGAGCACCATCGCGCCGACGCCCGTCGAGGCAGGTTGCGTGACCGTCGGCCTCGATCGGCGGCCGGGATGTGGTCGAGTCGGGCGCGGCATGTCGTGTCGGTGTCGAGGTCGCCTCGGCGTCGGCGCGTATGCGCAGCACGGTGCTGCCGTGCACCTGATAGTTGCGCGCCAGCCGTCGCAGTCCCAGTTGCGCGCGCAGACGCTCGCGCGCGTCGTGTCCATGCTCGTGGTCGGGGCCGCCGACGGAGGACATGTTGCCCTGCGCGCGCGTGGTGAACAGCACGTGCCGCGACCGCCCGGCAGCTCATGGGCCAGCTGCGGATCGGCATCCACAATGGCCCGACTCGCGTGTCCCATCAGTCCCGTCCAAGCCCTCGATGAGCTCGATCCTACAGTGCAGTGTGGGAGCACGGGCTAATTTACCATCAGCTGTCAGCAGCGTGACATCCAGGGCCTCCGCCAGCGCGACGTACGAGGCGTCGTATGGAGTCAGGTTGTGACGCAGCTCCCAGATTCGGGGCATGAGCGGCCCGTGGGGCATCCTGACGACACGCATTGTCGCGAGATCGCGAGTGCCTCCCGGATCGATCCGAGTCGAGGCGTCCGACCGACAAGTGCAGCATCGCCATACCGAGACTACCTCGAGATCCACGATTTCTGGAGCGGCGAGATGCCTCTCGCCATCCAGCGCCCGCGGGAGCTCCCCTTCCGGGGTGTCGTAAGCCAGCGCGGGGGCAAGCACCGACGCGTCGACGACGATCACTACTAGCGCGAGTCGCGGTCTTCTCGCACTAACTCTTGGCGGCATAGGCTGGAGATACACGTCACCACCGCTGCACTCCCTGTTGACCCGGTCGAACAGTTCCTTGTTCGTGGGCCTGTCGCCTGCTCCTACAACTCGGCCAGCAGATACGCCTGCAACGACTGGCCCGCTTTACCGGCGCGGTCGCGCAAGATCTGGTGGACGTCCGGTGGCACGTTCTTGATCTGCACGCTGGGCATAAACTCCAGTCTAGCGCCATTTTGGCGCCACCGCATCGGTCCGGTCCCCAAGTCGCGCGGGCCCGTGGACTTATACCCCCAGCGCGGCCTGCAGCTCCGCCTCCCGCCCGCCGGACAACTCGCCGTCGAGGCGCAGCTTCAAGACCTTCTCCAACCGTCGGCCGATCTCCGGTCCCTCGGGCATGCCCGCGGCGAGCAGATCCTCGCCGGTGATCTGAAGGCGCACGTACGCAGCTCCGTGAGCCAGCGGCGAGCGGGCTCGGCCGCGGGCTCGCTCACGCCGCCCGCCAGCGCGACACCCTCGGGCGGAATGCCGGTTACGGCAGCGCACAACCGCGATGGCCGCTCCGCGGCAGCAGGCAGCTCATCCACGAGCCGCGGCACGGCGCTCGCCGCGGCGGCGATGCGATCGCGATCGGCCGCGCCGAACTCCAGGCAGTCCAGCAGCGCGAGGACCTCCGCGCGTGGATCATCATATCAATCACAATTCCGATGGCCAGCATCGCCAGGGGCAGCGTCAGCGTGGCCATCGCCAACAGGTCACGACCGACATCGCCGGCCGATCGAGATCGCGCAGCAGGCCGCATAGCGCGCGTTCGAGCGCCTGCCGATCGAACCGCATACGCGGGTGCAGCGCCGCAAGCAGGCCCAGGTCGTCCATCGCCGCCAGCGCCCCTACGGCGTCCGGTTCACCCAGCGCGAGCCGCAGCTCGGCGCCGATCCGCGCGCCCGAAACCGTGTCCAGCGCCTGTGAGGCCACCGCGCGCGCGGCCAGCTCGGCGGTGTGCGGCTCGATCTGAAAGCCCAACCGCGCGGCGTAGCGAGCCAGGCGCAACAGGCGTGTCGGGTCGTCGCTGAAGCTCGCATCGTGCAACACGCGCAGGCGCCGGGCCTGCAGATCGTCGAGTGCTCCGGGCGCGGCGTGCACATGTCCGCGATCGATCCCCGTCCAGCGCGACGGCTATCGCGTTGACGGTGAAATCCCGTCGCAACAGGTCCTCTTGAACGTGCCCGCGCGACGTTAGGCAGTGCCCCCGGGGCCGGGATAGGACTCGGCGCGGCGGGTGGCGACGTCGATCCGTCGCGCCGTCCCAGACCACGAGCGCGGTGCCGAAGCGCTCGTGCTCGTTCGTCCCGGCCAGTGTGTTCAGGCGGGACGCGAGCTCGCCGGCGAACAGAGAGGCGGCATCGCGAACGAGGAGTCCACCCCCCACGACGACATCCAACTCGCGCGGCGTGCGATCCAGCAGCAGGTCGCGCACAGCGCCGCCCACCGGCAACGTTCGATCGTCCGCGGGCCAGGTCGATCAGCTCGCGCCCGCCGGGCAGCGCGACACGCGCAAGCGCGGCGTGTCGGAAGCGCTCGTCCATCTCGTCAGCTCCCGCTCCCCCGACCGCCGAGGCTCACGCGACCCGTACGGGAACGCCCGCCGCGACGAGGTGTGCCTTCGTCTCGCCGATCGTGTAGCGGCCGTAGTGGAAGATCGAGGCGCACAGCGCCGCGTCCGCGCCGGCCTGCAGCGCCTGCGTCAGATGCTCGGGCTCGCCGGCGCCACCGGAGGCGATCACCGGCACCCCCACAGCGTCGCTCACGGCCGCGATCAGCTCAAGGTCATAGCCGTCGGAGGTGCCGTCGCGGTCCATGCTCGTCAGCAATATCTCCCCCGCCCCGCGCTCTACGCCCTCGCGCACCCAATCGAGGGCATCGCGGCCCGTGGGGGTGCGCCCGCCCGCCACATACGCCTCCCAGTGCGGCTCCCCTCCCGGCTCTCCTCCCGGCTCTCCTCTCGGCTCACCGTCATTCGGGGACCCGCCGTCGGGAGTTGCCATGTGTGCTTCGTCCGGCCCAATCCGCTGCGCCGGCGCCGCAATCGACTTCGCGTCGATCGCCAGCACGACGCACTGCGACCCGAACACACGGGCCATCTCGTCGATCAGCTCGGGGCGCTGCAGCGCGGCGCTGTTGATCCCGACCTTGTCCGCCCCGGCGTCCAGCACCCCCTGGGCGTCAGCGACCGAGCGGATGCCGCCGCCGATCGTGAACGGCACGAACACCTCGTCCGCCGTCCGCCGTGCCAGCTCGGCGATCGTCTCGCGCCGCTCGTGCGTGGCGGTGATGTCGAGGAACACGAGCTCGTCGGCACCTTCGCGGTCGTAGTGGGAGGCCAGCTCGACCGGGTCGCCGGCGTCGCGGATGTCGAGGAATTCGACGCCCTTGACTACGCGGCCGCCGTCCACGTCCAGGCAGGGGATGACTCGCTTGAGGTGCACCCGCTCACCGTAGCGACCGGGCGCTCCCGAGGCTCATGGCGTGGCAGCCAGCAGAGAGCGGCGCGCGCGAGCTCCCGAGGCGCACAGGCTCGCCCGTGTCAGCCGATCAGCCGGCCAGCGCCGCCTGAGCCTGCGCGATCGTGAATCGCCGCTCGTACAGCGCCTTGCCGACGATCACGCCCTCCAAGCTCGCCTCACCCAGCCCGGGCAGGCCCTCCAGGTCCGCCAGCTGCCCGATGCCGCCCGAGTAGATCACGCTGCCACCGTGCGCCGCTCGCGCCACGCGGCGAACTTCATCGAGATCCGGGCCCTGCAGCATCCCGTCGCGATCGACGTTGGTGTAGACGAGCTGGCCCGCCCCGCGGCTCGAACAGTCCGGCGATAACGTCCTCCGGGCCGCCGTCGACGGTCTCGGTCCAACCCTCCGTGGCGACCTGTCCCTCGCGCACGTCCACCGATACGAGCACCTTGCCGGGCCATTCCCCGAGTGCCTGCCCGAGCAGTGTGGAGTCGGTGAGCGCGGCAGTGCCGAGAATCACGCGCTCTGCGCCTGCCGCGATCGCACCCTCGATCGCGCTCAGCGAGCGCAGCCCGCCACCGAACTGGACGGGAACCCCCAGCTCGCTGGCGATGCGCCGCAGATGCTCCAGGTTGACCGGTGCGCCCGACTTCGCGCCGTCTAGGTCAACCACATGCAGGAACTGGGCGCCCGCGTGCACCCAGCCGGCGGCCGCCGCCAGGGGGTCCTGGTCGTAGACCTTCTTCGCGTCGAAATCGCCCTTGGTCAGCCTGACCGCCGCGCCCCCAAGAATGTCGATCGCCGGATACAGGTTCATGAAAACGGACACCCCGCGCGGGCGCGCGCACGCGCGCGCGGCGCCCCCATTTTGCAAACCCCCCACACTCTCGACGGCCGCGAGCCCGACCTCACCAGCAAGCCCGACCTCACCACGCTCACGCGGGCACCATCGCCCGGCCGCACAGCCGCGTGAAGTTCTCGAGCAGTAGAAGGCCGTGCGCGGAGGACTTCTCCGGGTGCGACTGCGTCCCGAACACGCTGCCCTGCCCGACGACCGCGGCGAACGGCTCGCCGTAGTCGGCCATGGCCAGCACGACCTCATCATCGGCGGGCACCGGGGCGAAGCTGTGCACGTGATACAGGTAGCTCGGGTCCGGCAACCCCTCGCTCAGCGGCGTGTCCCGGCGCCAGCGTATCTCGCTCCAACCGATGTGCGGGAGCTTCAGCCCCGGGGCGCTCAGCCGGCGCACGGTGCCCGCCAGCAGCCCCAGCCCCTCGGCGCCGTCGTGCTCCTCGGAGCTCTCAAACAGCAGCTGCATCCCCAGGCACAAGCCCAGCAGCGGCGCGCCCGCGTGTGCGCGCTCGATCAGGAGCTCGTCCAGGCCCAGCTCGCGGATCGCGGTCATCCCGGCGGGGAACGCGCCCACGCCCGGCAAGACCAGGCCGTCCATCTCGCGCAGCAGCTGTGGGTCGGCGCTGACCTCCACGCGCGCGCCGACGTGCTCGAGCGCCTTCTCGGCCGAGCGGCGATTACCCATGCCGTAATCGACCAGCCCGATCTGAGGCGTGATATCCGGCGCCTCGCTGTGTCCTTGCCGAAGCCGGGAGACACTCGCCTTTGACCGAAGCGAGGAGACACTCGCCTCCGACTCGCATCCCCCTTTCGGCCAGCGTCCCCGTTTCGGCCAGCTCGCGTACTTAGTTCGCCACGCTCCCTGCGTCCTTACCGATCGTCGATCGACGGGACCGCCGATCGGCCAGCTTGGATCTAACGCCTCAAATCCTCCGCCCCCGCTCATGTCGTCAGTGTGCCCTTCGTGCTGGGCACCCCTGTCTCGGCTGGGTCGATCGCGACCGCCTGGCGCAGCGCCCGCGCGAACGCCTTGAACGAAGCCTCGATCATGTGGTGCGCGTTCGTGCCCGCTTCCACACGCAGGTGCAGCGTCAGCTTGGCCGCGTTGGCGAGCGCGCGGAAGAACTCCTCGGTCAGCTCGTGCTCGAACCCGCCCGTCGAGCCCGGGGGCAGCTGGGCTTCGAATAGCGTGAACGGACGCCCGGAGACGTCGATCGCAGCGCTCGCGCGCGCCTCGTCCATCGGCGTGGTCATCGCGCCGTAGCGGGCTATACCGGCCCGGTCTGAGAGCGCTTGGTCCAGGGCCTGGCCGAGCACGATCGCCGTGTCCTCGACGGTGTGATGGGAGCCGGTCTGCAGGTCCCCGCTCACGCTGACGTCCAGGTCCAGGCGCCCGTGCCGAGCGAGCAGGTCGAGCATGTGGTCGAGAAACCCCACGCCCGTCTCGCGCGTGCCCGCGCCCGCGCCGTCGAGGGCAAGCGACAGGCGGATGTCGGTCTCGCCGGTCCTGCGCTCGATCGTGGCCGTGCGCTGGGGTGTTGTCATGTTGTTGTCGGTCATGCTCATCGCCTCCTCAGGTTACGCATCGTCCGCGACGGGCCCCTCGGCCGGGGAGTTCTGTACGCGTGCCTCCATCGAGCGGGCGTGCCACTCAAAGCCCTCCGCACGCGCGATCGGGGCGCCCGCGCCGGCCAGCTTCGATGCGCTCGCGGGGTCGATCCTGACTTCCGACATCCTCCGGCGGAAGTGGCGCGGCGAGCACCCGGAGGCGAACCGTGCGGCCCCCGCAGTGGGCAGGATGTGGTTGGAGCCCGCGACGTAGTCGCCGAAGGCGGTGGCCGATCCAGCCCCCACGAACAGACATCCGGCCGTGCGCACCAGCGGCGCCAGCGACTCGGGCTCTGAGCCCACCAGCTGCAGGTGCTCGGGGGCGAACGCGTTGGCCAGCTCCAGGCCCGCGCGGGTGTCGGGCAGTTCGATCAGCGCGCACACCGCCGGCTGCACCCGGGGAGTCTGCGCATCCAGCCGCTCCAGCTCCCGCTCCAGCGCGTCCAGAGCATCGCCCGAGTAGGAGATCGCCCCGACCAGGCTCGCCGAGCCGTGCTCGGCCTGGGCCTGCAGGTCCAATGCCACCAAGCGGGGATCGGCGTCGGGGCCCATCACCACCAGCAGGTCGCTGGGCCCGGCGAAGCCGTCGATGCCCACGACGCCCGACAGCTGGCGCTTGGCCTCCTGCACGTACAGGTTGCCGGGTCCGACGATCACATCCACCCGCTGCACCGTCTCGGTCCCGCAGGCCAGCGCGGCGATGGCCTGGGCGCCGCCCATGCGATACACCCGCTCCACCCCGAGCAGACGGCACGTGCCGAGGATCGTATGGTCGATCTGCCCGTCGCGTCCGGGCGGAGAGCACACGACGACGTCGAGCACGCCGGCGGCGCGAGCCGTAACGACGCCCATCACGGCGGTGCTCGGGTAGGGCGAGCGCCCGCCCGGGACGTACACGGCCGCCGAGGAGACCGGCAGCTCCCTTACGGTCACGTGCTGTCCCTGGGCCAGCGTCAGCGAGACGTCCGCGCCGATCCCCGCGCTCGCCACCTCGGCCACATTGGCGATCGCCACCTGAAGTCCCGCCACCACGTCCATTCCCAGGTGCCTGATCGCGTCGTCGAGCTCGTCCGTTTCCACGAGGAGCGAGCGGGGGTCGTCGTCGGTGTCGTATCTGCGCGTGTGCTCGAGCACGGCCCCGTCCCGGCGCGCGCGGACGTCGGCCACGATCTCCCGTACGAGCGCCTCGACCGAGTCGCCGCCCGGGACGAGCTCGCGCAGCCTGGAGGCCTCCTCGCCGGGCAGCCGCGCGCTACTGCGCTGTATTCGCACGTAACCGCTCCAGAAGCTGGTCGATCTGCGAGGCCTTCAGCTTGTAGGCGACCGGGTTGGCGATCAACCGCGCGGTGCACTCCACGATCTATTCGCGCACGATGAGGCCGTTCTCGCGCAGCGTCGTGCCGGTCGCGGTCAGGTCCACGATCGCGTCCGCCAACCCCGTCAGGGGAGCCAGCTCGACCGAGCCTTTGACCTCGACGATCTCCCCCTGCCTTCCGGTCTGCTCCAGGTGGCGCGCGGCGATGCGCGGGTACTTGGTGGCCACGCGCATCGTCCCCAGCCGCCGCAGCGCCTCCGCCGCGGGGTCCTCGCCGCGATCGTTGACGCGATCGGCCGTGGCGAACACCATCGTGCAGCGTCCGTAGCCGAGGTCGAGCAGCTCGTAGATCTGCCGTCGCCCGCGCTCGCGCGCGCCGTGATCGGATGCCGGACCACCCCGCTCCAGCAGGACGTCCTTGCCGGTGATCCCGAGGTCCGCGGCGCCGTCCTCGACGTATGTCGGCACGTCCGAGGGGCGCATCGTGATCACGCCGATGTCCTCGAACAGCAGCTTGCGCTCGTTGCCGCTCAGCTCGGCCGTGTCCAGCCCGAGCGAGGCGAGCAGCGCCACGGTGCCGTCGAACAGCGCACCGCGCGGGACGGCGATCGTGAGGTTCTCGAGACCCTCCGGCGGGCCGGCGGTGGCGTTCGCGGGCGTCATCACCCCAGCTCCACCCCGGTGCCGCGTTCCTCGCCGGTCAAGGCGATGTGCAGACGTTCGACGTCCAGCGCGAACCCGACGGCGGGCCGGGATGAGCCGAAGCGCCCGAGCAGCTCGTCGTAGCGCCCGCCCCCGCCGAGCGGAACCCCGAGCGTGGGGTCGTACACCTCGAACACGGCGCCGGTGTAGTAGCCGATGGAGCGCACCAAGCCGAGGTCGAAGATCACCCGCTCGGCGACCCGCTTCTCGGTAGCCCGTGGACCTGGCGCATGCCCGCGATCGCGTCGGCCGCGGGTCCCGGCGGGGCGTCCAGCACCTCGGGACCGCCCCGGCGCTGGGGCAGGCTGAGCAGCAGGGCGGCCGACTGCTCGGGCAGCCCGATCGCCGACAGTCGCCGGCGCAGCTCGACGAAGTCGCGGCTGGCGAGCGTCTCCAGCAGCCCCCCGCGCGCGGACGGGTCGAGGTCCAGACGGTCCATCAGCGTCGTGAACAGCGACGCGTCGCCGAGGCCCACGCGGTAGTCCTTCAACCCGGTCGCGTCCAGCGCGTCGCACAGCACCGTCAGCGCCTCGGCTGTGCCCTGCGGAGCGCCTGAGCCGATCAGCTCGATGCCGGCCTGCAGCAGCTCGCGCGGCTGGCTCCATTGGGGGCGGGTGCTGCGGTAGCAGTGCGCGAAGTAGCAGAACCGCAGAGGCCTCGGCGACATCCGGATAGCGCGTGGCGACGAGCCTCGCGATCGGCACCGTCATGTCCGAGCGGAGCACGAGCGGCGCGCCGGCGTCGTCGAACACCCGGTGCACGGGACCCAAGCCCTCGCATGCCGGCGTGGGCCAGCACCGACTCGTACTCGAGCGCGGGGGTGCACATCTCGCCGTATCCGCGCTCCTCGAACACGGCGCGCAGCGCGTCGGTGATCATGCGCAGCTCGCGCGTCTCGTCGGGCAGCACGTCGCGCGTGCCACTGGGGATCGGGTGGATCATCTCGATCCGCGGTGAGTTATGCGTGGACGGGCTCCGTGGCCACCCGCTCGATGCGGGCGCCGAGCTCGCGCAGACGCTCGTCGATGCGCTCGTACCCGCGGTCTATCTGGCGGATGTTGCCGATCTCCTGAGCGCCCGTCCGCACACAGCGCCGCCAGCAGCATCGCCATGCCGGCGCGAATGTCCGGGGACTCCACGCGCTCGCCGCGCAGCCGGCGCGGGCCGGTGACGATCGCGCGGTGGGGATCGCACATGACGATGTCGGCGCCCATCAGGACCAGCTTGTCGGTGAAGATCAAGCGGTTCTCGAACATCCACTCGTGCACGAGGATCGACCCCTCCGCCTGCGTGGCCAGAGCGAGGGCGATCGAGGTCAGGTCAGCGGGGAACGCGGGCCACGGGCCGTCCTGGATCTTCGACTCGTACTCGCCCACATCCGCCTGCACGACGAGCCTCTGGTCCCCCGGCACCAGCACGTCGGCACCGTCCAGCTCGGTGCGCAGGCCCAGTCGCTCGAACACCAACCGGATCATGCGCAGGTCTCCCGGGACCGTGTCCTTGATGCGCAGCTCCCCGCCGGTCACCCCCGCCAGGGCGATGAAGCTGCCGATCTCGATGTGGTCGGGGGCGACTTCGTGCTCGCACCCGTGCAGCCGCTCTACGCCGTTGACCGCAGCAGGTTCGAGCCGATGCCCTGGATGTCGGCGCCCATCTTCACGAGCATGCGCGCCAGATCCTGAACGTGCGGCTCGCACGCCGCGTTGCCGATCACGGTGGCGCCGGGCGTGAGCGCGGCGGCCATCAGCGCGTTCTCGCTGGCCATCACCGACGGCTCGTCCATGAACACGTCGCTTGCTCGCAGCCCGCGGGGGGCGCTGAGCACGATCTCGCGGCCGCACTTGGCGGTGGCGCCCATCGCGCGGAAGGCGTCCAGGTGCGGGTCCAGTCGGCGCCTGCCGATCACATCCCCTCCCGGCGGAGGCATCACGGCGCGTCCGAACCGCGCGAGCAGGGGGCCGGCCAGCAGGAAGGAGGCGCGGATCTGCTCGGCCAGCTCGGGCTCGATCTCCACCTCCTGCACGCCCGCCCCTTCGTGCACGTTCGCGGCGCACAGCGCGACTTCGTTTCCCCCGCGCCAGGAGACCTGAACGCCGATCGCTTCGAGGATGCTCAGCATCGCGTTGACGTCGCGTATGCGCGGCACGTTGCGCACAGCCACCTCCTCCTCGGTGAGCACCGCCGCGGCGAGGATCGCCAGCGCGCCGTTCTTGTTCCCGGCCGGGATCAATGTGCCGGACAGCGGTGCCCCGCCTTCGATGAGGAACTTCTCCATGGGCTGAACGCGCGCACGTCCGCCCAGGATCGGGCCGGTCGAGGAGCGTGTGGCAAGCCTAACAGCCATCTGCAGCGGTGTTCGCCCGACACGCCCAACGCCCTGCTTGATGGGTTTCGCAGACCGACGGGCCGACGGTCCACGCAACTTCCATTGCAGCTTATCCAGCCAGATTTGGCTCTGGAATGCGGGATTACGGGATCATCCCGGGATACGTACGTACGTTCGCGTCGATCCGTCCGGCCGGGCATCGTATCTTACGAACACATGTTCCCACGGAGCACTCCCCATCCGCTCACGCGCAGAGCGCGCACCGCGCTCTCCCTGGCCCGCTCGTTCCTGCTGCTCGAGGACGACTACGTCGTCGTCCGCGACTGGGAGGTCGCAAGCGACGAGCCCGGCCAGGGGGCCGATCGAAGATCGACGTTGGACGATCGGAGATTCCATTCAATCTCCGATCGGTCGATCGGCCAGCGTGAGCGGCCACCTGAGCAGCACCCCCATCACAGGACTCTGCGCAGCCGATCCGCCCGAGTACGCGCGGGACAACCGGTGCGGCCCTCGCAGGTTTGCCTGTCCCCCGTAGGACGACCTTCGACAGCGACGATGGGAAGCACGATGTTACAAATCACGGCCTTAATGAACACGGGCCGCCCGCGGGCGACCCGTACTCGAAAAACCGGCGGCGTCCTACTCTCCCAGGCCCTTGCGAGCCAAGTACCATCGGCGCTGAGGGGCTTAACTGCTCTGTTCGGAATGGGAAGAGGTGTTTCCCCCTCGCAGTAGCCACCGGAAAAAGGCGAGAGACCGACGCCTGCGGGAGGGCCAGTCCTCGGTCCTTCAAAACTGCACAGCGCCACAGCGGGTATCACCGCACCACATGACACAAGAGGATGGTCATGGAGCGGATCAAAAAATCCGTCAAGCCCTCGACCAATTAGTACCGGTCTCCTTCGCGCGTTACCGCACTTCCAGATCCGGCCTATCAACCTGGTGGTCTACCAGGGGTCTTACTCCCTCTAGGGGATGGGAGAGCTCATCTTGAGGCCGGCTTCCCGCTTAGATGCTTTCAGCGGTTATCCGATCCACACGTAGCTAGCCTGCAATGCCCTTGGCAGGACAACAGATACACCAGAGGTGTGTTCATCCCGGTCCTCTCGTACTAGGGACAAATCCTCTCAACTCTCCAACGCCCACGGCAGATAGGGACCGACAGTTTTGTTACCACAGACCCCGAGGGGGTCTGCGGGCCAGGTCATTTCTGCCTGACTCTGCATGTCGCCATGCAGCTCGGACTATATCTTCACGAAGGCATCACTCTCCGTGTTCGGCGTATAGTCTCTGAGGATTCTGGATTGCTGGGAATGAGCTCCTTCCACCGCACACTCCGGAAGCGGCCTCCGCCATTCATTGACAGTGCCTCTTCCAACAGCCTGGAGAATCCTCCAGACGTGCGATGGACACCGAGCGCCATCGATCTAACGATCGCCGCAAACTTCTCGAAGTCTTCCTGCTTGGAAGACAAGAGAGGCGACCGTTCGAAGAAGGGAATCACGTGCCCCAGCAGGTCCTCGCGCCGTCGAACGACGTAGACCAGTGCACGATCTTTCCTTCCATTGGACTTGATGTAGCCGCTTCCATCGAACCGATAGCGAATCAACTCAAGCACCTGGGCCCTGTCACCGTTCTGGCTGACATGAAACTCAGGAACTAGCTGATAACCGCTACGACTCGTCGGATTGCGGTTGACGGCGACTGCAAAGCAGCCCTCGCCATCCACATAGCCCGAAATGTAGCCATCCAGCCTTTCCTGCTGATTGTCCGCACCCATCACATTGTCACTGTACCGCCCGCTGGACGGAACTCGTAGTGCGGGATACTCGGATTTTCCAGCATATAGCCGAATTTATAGACAGCAACGGTATTTACTGTCTCACGACGTTCTGAACCCAGCTCGCGTACCGCTTTAATGGGCGAACAG
>CAWIWX010000004.1:0-278980 GCA_963839965.1 uncultured Solirubrobacterales bacterium | reverse complement strand
AGGGCGACGGCTGCGGGCAGCGCCGACTCCACTCCCCGTAGCGCGGCGCGCATGCGCCCAGGCACGCTGTCTGCCCAGGGCCGCCACCGAGCGTGGCGAGCCGGGGAGCCCACCCCATCAGCTTGAATAGGGCGGCAAACGTTCGCCATATTCTAATTTAGAACCTTCTAAAAAAGCTTGTCTCGAAAAACGAGGCGCCGGGCGTCATTCTGCGCACAAGGTAGGAACAGGAGAGAGATGTTCGCTCGCCCGCGCCGGGTCGGCGCGGAGCGGAGGACGAGATCGAAGTGAGGAGAAGGAGGAGAGGGCAATGGGAGCACAGCCGGCTTTTGGGTCACACGCTCGCGGGGTCCCGTCCGGGTCCGACAGGGCCGATGGGCAAGCAGGTCAAGGACGCACCGAGCGTGGCGTACCGATCGTCGCTCATGGGTCACGATCGGCCAGCGCACAAGCGAGGGAGGACGCAGAGATGCGCCGCCCCGCGGTTCTGTCCGAAGCTCCACCGCTCCCTCCTCTCTGGTGGAGGCTCGCAGAGGATCTCGTGGGGCTTCTCTGCTCCCTGCCCCTCCACGGGGGCCGTGGCGCACCCCTGCCGCGGCCTCTGTGAAGGGGCGCTGGCCGGGCGTCTGGATGTTCGCCCGCCGCCGGTCGCGGCGCTCGCGGCGTCTGTGTGCGCGCTTGCGGGCGTGCTCGCGTTGTGGGGCGTGTCCCCGGCCCTGGCGGTGGAAGGTCATGTGTTTTCGAAAGAAATCACGGGGGGCACAGAACACGCGCTCTCTGAACCGGTGGGTTTGGGTATCGAGCAGAGTACGGGTGAAGTGTATGTGGCCGATAAGAAAAACAACGATGTGGAGGTTTTCAGCGGGTCGGGACTTCGTGGCTTGCGTCGTTCGGGAAAAAAGGTTCGGGGAAGAGTGAATTCAAGGAACCGACTGAAGTGGCGGTCGAAAATGGTGTGGGTGGTTTGTTGGCTGGTGATGTGGCGGTGATCGATAGTGTCGATAAACGTGTGGAGATCTTTAAGCCCAATCCTAATCATGAATGGGCGGCGGAAGTGACCGCGGCTGAACTGAACAAAGTGCCTGCCTACGGTGGGGAAAAGGAAGACCTTCAAAAGATTGAAGCTGTCGCGTTTGATGGCAGTGGCGATCTCTGGATGATGGTCGTCAAAAATGGTTCTCATGAAGTGTTTGAGCGTACGGAAGGCGGTACGCTGCGGTGGGCGTTTCGGCCCACAGGTAGCTTCGCTGGAGGCTTGGCTGTCACGGCCGCGGGCGATGTTCTGTACGGGAATGGTGCAGGTGTGACCGTGGAGGGCCCGGACGGCGAAAATGTGGCAGGGCCAGATTTTGGTTTCGGGGAACAGGTGGAGGGGGGTGAAGCGACGAAGACGAAGGGGTTCGCGTTCGATCCGGTTACTGGGGGCGCGTATGTGGATCGTGGGTTTGAAGTGGCGCACTTCCCCTCACCGCAGTCTGATGAATTGAACCGTACTGATGGTTTTGGGATGTCTGGTTCTGATGAGTTGAGTGCGGGTGTGGGTATCGCGGTTAGTGGTTCTACGCATGATGTGTATGTCGCGGATTCCGCGGAGCACCGGGTGGATGTGTATGCGCCGGTGACGCTCGCCAGCGCGGATCAGGAAGCTGTGAGTGACATCACACCCTCCTCGGCGGTGGTGAATGGCGAAGTGGATCCTGAAGGCGTCGCGGTGAGCGGCTGCGAGTTCGAATACGAACTGGAAACGGGTGGGTACGCGAAGGCGCAGTCGTGCTCGCCGACTCCGGGGTCGGGGAGCACGTATGGAAAAGTGTCGGCGTCGTTGAGCGGTTTGGCGGAAGGCACGCAATACGGGGCGGTGCGGTTGTCTGTGACCAATGCGAATGGTGTGAGCTATGCGCAGCAGTTGCAGTCGTTTGAAACGCCGTTCAGGTTTGAAGTGACCAGTGCTGGTGCGGGCGCGGGGACGGTGCAGTGCGAAGTCTACTCTGCAACGGAACCGGACGATTTCAAGGCGCCGGAACCGTGCGCGACAGAATACTATAAAACCATCGGTCTGGTGCGTGTCACGGCGGTGGCGGGTGCGGGGTCGACGTTTGAAGGGTGGACTGTCCTGGAAGGCCCGACTACGTGCAACGGCACGACCGAACCCTGCGTAGTTAGGTATGGGCACAACCCTACTGAAATCGAGGGGCCCACGAAGCTCGTCGCGAACTTCGGCGGCAGCAGCGTAAAAACATTTCCCCTGTCGGTGACGGTCGCGCCTGTGGGTGGTGGGACGGTTGAATGTAATGTGGGCAGCGGTCCGGGATCGTGTGCTGGTGAATACACCGAAAACGAAGTCGTTAATCTGACCGTGAAAGAAAATGCGGGTTATACTTTCGAAGGGTGGTCCGGTGAATGTTCGGGCATGGGGACGTGTGAAGTGACGATGAGCGAAGCAAGGTCCGTCACCGCGATCTTCAAAGCCATTCCGAAGGAATATGCTCTCAAAGTCGAAAAGGCGGGTACTGGCAAAGGGACGGTGATCTCGATGCCGGCCGGGATCAAATGCGAACCCGGCGAAACGGAATGTTCGCACAGCTTCACTGAAAGCGAACTAGTGACGCTCGAAGAGTCGCCTGAAACGGGCTCTGTATTCGCGGGCTGGTCCGGTTGCGACACGGAAACGGCGGGCAGGTGCGAAGTGACGCTGAGCAAAGCGAAGTCCGTCACCGCGACGTTCAACGAAGAGGTCGTCGCGGAAGATCAGCCTGTGTTCAAGCAGTGCGTGAAACTGTCCAAGAATACACACAGGGAATATGAAGGTAAGTACAGTGGCAAGTACTGTGAATCCTCGGAAGTGGCTGGCGATGTGGGGAGCGAAGGCAAGTACGAACTGCGGGTACCGGTGGCGCTGGAAGGAGTCTCGAGTGTTCTCACCGGTAAGAGCAGGTCGGTCGTGATCGTCACCACGGGCGAAGGAGGCGGTTCGCAGGTCGTGGTGTGCGGGAAGAGCACGCTCGACGGTACGCTCGAAAACAGTGGTCACGAGGGGCGGGTGAGGGGAACGCTCACGTTCGAAAGGTGTGTGGGTAAAAGCAACGGGAAAGAAGCACCATGCGAAAACGCCACGAATGTGCTCGACAAGCCTGTGATTGATACCGAATTTGGGGAACGCGAAGCGGTGACGCGGTGGCTTGGGGCAGGGGAAACCAGGCCTGGTGTGGTGGCGCCTTCCGGTTTGGAGGGCTTTACCTGCGGGACTGAACAGGTGGCGGTGAATGGTGCTCTGATCGGTACGCTCGTGAACACCACGAAGGGCATGAGTCTCGTCTGGTCGATCGGTGGTCCCGCCCGTTCGCAGGCGGATGATTCCTACTGGATTGGTGGAACGGAGATCACGGCGTTTCCAGCGACTCACTGGTACACGGGAGCAGAGGTCGAAACGGTCATCTCAGGCATCGAGATGTTGAAGACTGAAGTGAAAGGGATAAGCGTTCGCAACGAAAGCGAAGGCGAAGGGAAATGAGAAGCGTGAGCAGATTTTATAAGCGTGCATCGCGCCGGGGGCCGTTGGTTTCGGGTGTGGTGGCGGGCGGGCCGCGGGGGGTTCTCCGGGCCGGTCTATCGGATCCAAGCAAGGAAAAGGAGCAGTGGAGAACATGAAACGCATCAAGATCGTGGGGCTCGCCCTGGTTGCGGTGTTCGCGTTCAGCGCGATCGCGGCGGGGAGCGCTTTCGCGCACGAAACAAGCTCGAAGTTCATGCAGTGCAAGACGGCCGTAAAGACGGGTACTCCCGCGAAGTACACGGGCACGTATACCGAAAAGGAATGCAAAACAGCGGCGACTCCGACGCAGATATCGGAAGGCAAAGAAAACAAGTATGAACTGAAGGCGATAACGCCATCACCGACGGAACCCGAACAAGTGGCAGAAGCGATCCCGTTCACGGGCAAGAGCAAGTCGGTTGTCATCACCACTCAGGGTGAGAGTGGCAATTGGCAGGTCATTGTGTGCGGGAAGAGTACAATCTCGGGCAAGGTTTACGACAACTACGGTTCGGGGAAAGTGAGTCCCGAGGCGATCACCTTCGAAAAGTGCGAGGGTCAGAGCAACGGTAAAGAAGCCGTGTGCAAGAACGAAGAACCGGAAGCGAAAAAGCCGTTGATCAAATACGAAGCGGGCTACGGCGAAACGCTCTGGGACGAACCGGGAGAAGAAAAGCCGGTCCTGGCAACGGTCGGCAGCGCTCCCAGTTTCGAATGTGGAGGCAAACCAGGCGAACCACCAGCCGAAATTGTCGAAATGCACGGCGTTCTGGTAGGCGCGCTGGAAAACACCTCCAAGGGCATTGACGTCAGCTGGACGGTCGGCGGCGAACATCACGTGCAGACGCCCGCTTCCTATTACAGCGAAGAAAGCCTCGTGGAAAACTTCTACTACACCCGCTGGTACACCGGTCCGGAAGAAGGCAACGAAGAAGGCGAAACGACGATCGCGGGCATAACGGCGCTGAAAACCGAAGCGAAAGGCATAAGCATCCGCAACGCCAGCGAAGAAAGCTAATAGCTGGCAGCAGAGTCGAGCAGCACACATAAAGGCGAAAGTGTGTGGGGGCCCTAGGGCCCCCACACCAAGCCCTCCGGCCGGCACCATAGCTAACAAGCTAGGCGGTCGACGATCTCACCGCAACTCCCGCAGTCCCAGAGTGTTCAAGCTCGAGAAGCGTTCGTTTAAACCACACACGGAGACAGAGACACCCACATGATAAAAACACGCATAGCTCTCGCCTCGCTTCTCGCCTTGGGTGTCCTCGCCTTCGCCGCTTCCCCGGCCCTGGCGGTGGAAGGTCATGTGTTTTCGGAAGAGATCACGGGGGGCTCGGAACACGCGCTCTCTGAACCGGTGGGTTTGGGTATCGAGCAGAGTACGGGTGAAGTGTATGTGGCCGATAAGAAAAACAACGATGTGGAGGTTTTCAGCGGGTCGGGTTCGTGGCTTGCGTCGTTCGGGAAAAAAGGTTCGGGGAAGAGCGAATTCAAGGAACCGACTGAAGTGGCGGTCGAAAATGGTGTGGGTGGTTTGTTGGCTGGTGACGTGGCGGTGATCGATAGTGTCGATAAACGTGTGGAGATCTTCAAGCCCAACACCAATCATGAATGGGCGGCGGAAGTGACCGCGGCTGAACTGAACAAAGTGCCTGCCTACAATGGGGAAAAGGAAGACCTTCAAAAAATCGAAGCTGTCGCGTTTGATGGTAAAGGCGATCTCTGGATGATGACCCTCAAAAGCAGTAATTATCAAGTGTTTGAGCGTACGGAAAGCGGTACGCTGCGGTGGGCGTTTAGGACGGTAACCTTTGGGTCCAATGGTGGCTTGGCCGTCTCGGCTGCGGGCGATCTTTTGTGGGGGAATGGTGCAGGTGTGACCGTGGAAGGCCCGGACGGCGAAACAGTGGAAGGGGCAGGTTTTGGTTTCGGGGAACAGGTGGAGGGGGGTGAAGCGACGCACACGAAAGGGTTGGCGTTCGATCCGGTTACTGGGGGCGCGTATGTGGATCGTGGGTTTGAAGTGGCGCACTTCCCCTCACCGCAGTCAGGAGAATTGAACCGTACTGATGGTTTTGGGATGTCTGGTTCTGGTGAGTTGAGTGCGGGTGTGGGTATCGCGGTTAGTAGTGCTCCGTTAGGTTGGTGGTGCGCGTAGGTGGTGGTTGGGCGGCAGCTCTCTGCGGCAGGTTGGGCAGGTGCCTTGCCAGCAGGCCAGGAGCGCTTGTAGCTCCCGGACGATCCCGAAGAGGGTCAGGCTGCCGCCCTGGCTGGAGGGCAGTGTTTTCGCTCCAGGGTGAGGAAGGCGTGCGCGATCGAGACGAGGGTGACGTGGTGGTTCCAGCCGCGGTAGGTACGGCCCTCGAAGTGGTCGAGACCGAGCGCGTCCTTGAGCTCACGGTAGTCCTGCTCGATCCGCCAGCGTAGCTTCGCGAGTTTCACCAGCGTCTTCAGGGATGTGCCGGCGGGTAGATTGGACAGCCAATACTTGACGGGCTCCGGCTCCTTGAAGGGCCACTCGCACACCAGCCAGCGCACGGGCAGCTCGCCAGCGGCGTTGTGCGCTTTACGACGCAACTGGATGTTCGCTGGTCTGACCCGTAGCGCCAAGAAGCGTGAGCTCATCTTGCCGCGGGTGCCCTCCCGCCAAGTGACAGTCACCGCGGTCTTCTCACCGGCGGCGAGCGCCAGCTCCCGCAGGGAGGAGGGATCCACGCGGTAGCGCGCCACGGGGAGAGGGCCGCGACCCCCATAGGCCGGAAGCTCGGGCTCCACGTCTTCGCTGTACGCCGAGGTGTTGCTCTTGACGTCAAGCACATACTCGATTTCGCGCTCCTCCAAACCGCTGCGCAACTCGGTGATACCACCGTAGGCACCGTCACCGAGAACGACCGGGGGTTTGATCCCCCAAGAGATCATCTCATCGATCATTTCCAGCGCCTGGCGCCACTTCTCGGTGTGGTGGACATCCTCGGGCAGCTTGGCCTTCTCGCGCCGCTGCTCGTTGAACTCGCTTTTCTCATCCCACTCCCGCGGGATAAACAGCCGCCAATCCAACGGGCAAGACGCCTCCTCGCTCGCCGCGTTGATCGACACCCCGACCTGACAGTTACCGATCTTCCCGAGCGCCCCGGAGTACTGGCGCGCCACCCCGACAGACATCTTCCCGAACTTCGGGAACCCGGTGTCATCGATGATCCACGCCTCCGGCTCGATCTCCCCACTCATCCGCTCAGCCAACGCTCTGCGCACCGGCTGGGAATCCCACGGCGACTGATTCACGAACTGCTGCAAGCACTGCTCATCCCCATCCTCCAACCGCGCGGCCATCGGCTCGATCGACTTACGCTTGCCATCCAGCATCAACCCACGCAAATACACCCCACCCCAACGCCGCTGGTCCTTCCGACGCATCGACTCGAACATCTCGCCAGCGAACTCCTCCAAACGAGAACGCACACGCACCAATTCACCCGGCAATAGACCAGCCACGGCCTGCATCTTGACCTCCCCAATCGACGACAACACCGACGAGAAGATTCGAGACCCCAACCCAGACTCCTCTAACCTAACGGAGCACTATTAGTGGTGTTACGCATGATGTGTATGTCGCGGATTCCGCGGAGCACCGGGTGGATGTGTATGCGCCGGTGACGCTCGCCAGCGCGGATCAGGAAGCTGTGAGTGACATCACACCCTCCTCGGCGGTGGTGAGTGGCGAAGTGGACCCTGAAGGCGTCGCGGTGAGCGGCTGCGAGTTCGAATACGAACTGGAAACGGGTGGGTACGCGAAGGCGCAGTCGTGCTCGCCGACTCCGGGGTCGGGGAGCACGTATGAAAAAGTGTCGGCGTCGTTGAGCGGATTGGCGGAAGGCACGCAATACGGGGAGGGGCGGTTGTCTGTGACCAATGCGAATGGTGTGAGTTATGCGCAGCAGTTGCGGTCGTTTGAGACGCCGTTCAGGTTTGAAGTGACCAGTGCTGGTGCGGGCGCGGGGACGGTGCAGTGCGAAGTCTTCTCTGCAACGGAACCGGACGATTTCAAGGCGCCGGAACCGTGCGCCACAGAATATTACAAAACCATCGGGCGGGTGCGTGTCACGGCGGTGCCGGGTGCGGGGTTGACGTTTGAAGGGTGGACTGTCCTGGAAGGCCCGACTACGTGCAACGGCACGACCGAACCCTGCGTAGTTAGGTATGGGCACAACCCTACTGAATTCGAGGGGCCCACCAAGCTCGTTGCTAACTTCAGTGGGTCGGGTACCAAATACCCGTTGACGGTGCACAAGACCGGTGCGGGTACGGGCACGGTTGAATCGTCTCCCCCGGGGATCGACTGTGAACCGGCTGAGAGCGAATGTTCGCATGAATACGAAGCGGGCCAGAGGGTCGAATTGAAAGAGGCACCGGTAGCGGATGCTGAATTTGTGAAGTGGGAAGGTTGCGATAGCGAAAGCGGAGCGGGCAAAGAAGTGTGTGTGGTCACGATGACCGCGGCGAGGAGTGTGACCGCGGAATTCAAGCCGTCCGCGACGAAGTATGTTCCGCTCGTTACGACCGAGCCGGCCTCCGGTGTCGAAGTCGTGCAGGAAGCCGGGCACGGTGTGGTGCGCGCGGCGTTGAATGGGAAGGTCGCGCCTGGTGGTCTGCCGGTCACCTCGTGCGTGTTTGAATATGGTACGAGCACGGCTTACGGGCAGACCGTGCCGTGTGTGCCCGCCGCCAAGGATATCCCGACGACCGGCGAACCGGAACCGGCGGTTACGGCGAGCGTGTCGGGGCTTTTGCCGGGCACGACGTATCATTTTCGTTTGCGTGCGGCTAACGCCAACGGCGAGGCGCCACCCGCCGCCGACCAGTCGTTCCTCACGCCGGGCCCGGGCATCGGGGAAGCGTCCGTCTCCGACGTCTCCGATGTGTCCGCGACGCTGAACGCGACGGTTGACCCCGACGGCGCCTCCACCAGCTGGCATTTCGAATACGACACGCGTGAATATGCTGAAGGGGAAGGCCCTCATGGCACGAGCGTCCCCGCGGGGGAAGGCGCGGCCGGCTCGGGCAGCGAACAGGTCGCGGTCGGCGAGGCCTTGCAGGGCCTGGCGGCGAGCACCGAGTACTTCTACCGCCTGGTCGCGGTCAGCCAGCTCGACGTCGATGGTGTCACGCAGGCGGTCGTCTTCGACGGCCCGCAGCAGACCTTCACCACGCAGACCGCCAGCACGCAGTTTGTGCTGCCCGATGGGCGTGGCTATGAAATGGTCAGCCCGCCACAGAAGCAGGGTGCGTTGATCACTGCCGACACCACCAGTGAACAGGGGTGGCTCTTCGAGGCGGCGAGCGCAGGTGGGGCGTTCGCGTACACCTCGACGACCCCGACCGAATCGGGGGTGACCGGCTATGCCGAAACGACGCAGGTGCTCTCGACCCGCACCGCGCAGGGCTGGCACAACCGTGATCTCTCGATCCCCCACGAACGGGCGACCCTGATTCCGTTCACCGAAGGTCCGGAATACAGGCGTTTCTCGAGCGACCTCTCCGCTGCGGTGGTTCAGCCCTACGGCACGTTCACGCCGTGCGTCTCTGCTCGGGGCGCCCCGCAGCCGTGCATCTCGCCGGCGGCCTCCGAACAGACGCCTTTTCTCGAGGACCTGCAGGCCGGTTCTTTTTCGCCGCTGGTCACAGGCTGCCCGCAGGCCGGAGAACCCTGCCCGCCGGCGGTCGAAGAACGCGCCGACGTTCCACCGGGCACCGTCTTCGGCGGCCACCAACTGGAATTTGCGGGCACGCCCTGCCCGGAAAACGACAAGTACTGCGGGCCGCTGTTTGTCGCCGCCACGCCCGACCTGAGCCATGTCGTGCTGCTCTCCGCGACGCCTCTGACCGAAGGCGAAGGCGCCGGTGGCGGCCTGTACGAGTACTCCGCCGGCAGGCTCACCTTCATCGGCAAGGGCGAAAACGACGGCAAAGAAGGGCACTTCGAGGGCGCCGACGCCGCCCACATGGCTCATGGGATATCCACGGACGGTTCGCGCGTGATCTTCAACGGCAAGGGCGAGAACCCCAACCACGAACCGGTGCAGGGCCTGCTGATGCGCGACACCGCAAGCGAAGAAACGGTGCTGCTCGGCGAACACGGCGAATTCCAGACGGCGAGCGCCAGCCAGTCGCGCGTCTTCTTCAGCGAAGCCGGCGATCTGAAGATCTGCGAAGTGGTGGGGGGCGCGGGCGGGCACCTGCAGTGCGAACTGACCGACCTGACGACGGGGGCCGGTCTGCTCGGCGATGTGCTGGGCGCGAGCGAAGACGGCTCCTATGTGTATTTCGTCTCCCCCGGCGTCCTTGGCGACGGCGCCCAGCACGGCGCGCGGCCGGGCGAGGACAACCTGTACGTCAACCACTACGAAGCGGGAGTTTGGACACCGTCGTTCATCGCCAGCCTCCCCCCCGCGGATTCTGATGACTGGCACTACCAAGTGCTCGAGGAGCAGCCGACGGGGGTCTCCCCCAACGGGCAGTGGCTGGCCTTCGACTCCCAGGCGCAGCTCGCCGGCTATCGCAGCGCTGGACACACGGAGGTTTACCTGTACCACCCCGCCGCGGCCGCGAACGCGGCGACACTGACGTGCGCCTCCTGCAAACCGACAGGGGAAGACGCCACCGGGGCCGCTCACATTCCCACCTGGGAGGGCAACAAGTCGTACACAGATCTTCAGCCCTACCAGCCGCGCTATCTCTCCGATCAAGGACGCCTCTTCTTCGACAGCAGCGAAGCGCTCGTGCCACTCGACGGTGACGGGACCGAAGATGTGTACGAGTACGAGCCCGAAGGCGTCGGCAGCTGCACCTCCTCCTCCTCCTCCTCCTCCTCGGGAAGTGTGGTCTTCGAGCCCGCGCGAGCCTTCGCGCTCGACGGCCACAGCGGCGAATCGGCAGCGGGATGCGTGGCACTGATCTCCTCAGGGGACTCGGGCGAACCGTCGACCTTCCTGGATGCCACCGAAGACGGCTCGGAAGTTTTCTTCCTGACCAGCGCGCACTTGGCTTCCCAGGACACCGACAGCGCCCCCGACGTGTATGTCGCGCGTGAATGCACCAGCGGCGCGCCGTGCCTGAGCGCGCCGGTCTCTCCGCCGGCGTGTGACAACGAATCCTCCTGCCGGCCCTCCCCCACCCCGCAACCCTCGATCTACGGCCCCAGCGCGAGCGAAACGTTCACTGGTCCCGGCAACCCTGCCCCGTCCCTCCCCTCGTCGCCGCCCACCACTAAGCCGAAGCCCGAGACCCCTCAGCAGAAGCTCGCGAAGGCGTTGCGGTCGTGCCGCGGGAAAAAGGTGCGCAAGAAGCGCATTGCATGTGAAAAACAGGCGCGCCACACCTACGCCGTCAAGGCGGCCGACACGTCACCTCATCGACGCGGGACAAAGCGATGAGGCGCTGCTCGATCGCGCTGCTGCTGGCGCTCGTCTGCGCCGCCGCGCTCGGGTCGCTCGCTGCCGCGCCGGCGTCCGCGCAGTCCCCGTGGTGGCGGATCAGCTCGACCTCGCGCCCGTCGGCTCTCCAGGCCGGCAAGACGGGCGTGCTGGTCATCGTCGTCGAAAACGTCGGCGACGTCGTCGCCGACGCGACGCGTGAACCCCTCGTGATCGCCGATACCCTCCCGCTAGGGTTGCGCGCGACGGGCGCGAGCGCGATCAACGAGTTCCTCAACGAAGCGGCCGGGGTGCCGTGCAAGCTTCGCGAAGCCGGCGCCGCCGTCGCCTGCACCTTCTCGGGCGCCCCCTCAGAAGTGCCTGACGAACAGTTCGAGAAGTATCTCGGCGGCCTGCCGCCGTTCCAGGCCATCGAACTGCGTATACCGGTGGACGTCAGCGAAACAGCCTCGGAATGCGAACCGCATTCGCTCGTCTGTGAACGCAATCTCGTCAGCGTCTCTGGCGCCGCCGCGCCCGCCGCTTCGCTCTCGCGCCCGGTAGTCGTCGGCTCCCCGCCTTCCTTTGGCGTCGCCGACTATGAGCTCGACCCCGAAGAAGAAGGCGGCACGCCCGACACGCAGGCGGGCTCGCACCCCTTTCAGGTCGCTTTCGACCTCGTCTTCGACCAGGACCTCGAAGAAGGCGAAGTAGGCACTCCAGTGCCGCGCCCTATCGTCGATCCGATTGCGCTCACGAAGGATCTGCGCCTTACGCTGCCCCCCGGCTTCGTCGGTGACCCCAGCGCGATCCCGCAGTGCCCCGCCTCGAAGTTCTTGCACTATGTAGCAAGACCGTACGGTGACGAATGTCCCGCCGACACGGCTGTCGGGGTTGTCACCCTCGCCTATAACCTGCCGGCGGCGATTGGCTACAAAACGCAGGACATCCCGTTCTTCAATCTCGAACCGTCGGTCGGCGAGCCGGCACGCTTGGGCTTCTACATACCCGAACTCCAAGCCGGCGTGTACATCGACACCGCGCTGCGCACTGGCAGTGACTACGCCGTCACCTCGATAACGAGCAACATTTCCCAGGCGGCCGCGGTCGCGTCCGCGAAAGTGACCTTGTGGGGCGTCCCGGGCGACGCGCGCCACAACGCGCTACGCGGCTGGGGGTGCCTCGAAACCGCCCGCGGGATCCCTGGGTCATGCGCCGCTTTCGAAGCTAGCCACCCGCCGCCGTTCTTCGATCTGCCGACCTCGTGTACGGGCCCCCTGCAGACCAGCGTGGAAGCGGACTCCTGGCAGGACCCCGGCCACTTCCAGACCTTCGCAAGCGAACCGGTGCCCGCGATGGAAGGCTGCGACCACCTGCAGTTCACCCCAGAAATCAAGGTTACCCCCGACGCCACGCAGGCCAGCACCCCCACGGGCCTGGATGTTGACGTGCACGTCCCCCAGGAAGGCCAGCTCAACGCCCAGGGGCTCGCCCAGTCCAACATCCGCGCCATCCAAGTCACTCTGCCGGCGGGCGTGACGCTGAACCCCTCCGCCGCGGACGGCCTTCAGGCGTGCACCGCCAACACCTCGAGCCCGCTCGGCGGCGCTCTCGGCGTGCCCGGCAACCAGGTCGGCTATCAGGGAACCAGGGAACTGGAAGGCGAGCCGGGCGTCAGCGCCCCTACGTTCACGCCCTACAAACCGGAAAGCACCGACGCGCTCGCGGCGGGCTTCTCCGAACCGTTCCAGCAGGGCGTGAACTTCTGCCCCGACGCCTCCAAGGTCGCGACCGTGACGATCAAGACGCCGCTGCTGCCGAACCCGGTCGTGGGCGCCGTGTACCTGGCCTCGCCGCAGAACTTCAACGTCTTCCCGCCCGAAAACCCGTTCTCCACCCACGTGGCGATGTACATCCTCGCCGAAGACCCCGTCTCCGGTTCGCTGGTGAAGCTCCCCGGCCGCGTCGAACTCGGCGGCGAACCGGGCGCCAGCGGCGAACTCGCGCCGGGCCAGATCCGCAGCTTCTTCGAAGACAACCCGCAGCTGCCCTTCGAAGACGCCGAAGTGCACTTCTTCGGCGGCGAACGCGCTCCCCTCGCCACCCCCGACCACTGCGGCACCTACACCACGCAGGCGCTCTATACGCCTTGGGACGGCGGCGAAACGGTCCACAGCGAATCGAGCTTCCAGATCACCTCGGGCCCGAACGGCGGCCCGTGCCCCGGGTCGAGCCTGCCGTTCAGCCCCGAACTGCGCTCCGGCACGAGCAACATCAACGCGGGCTCGTTCTCGAACCTCTCGACGACGCTCTCGCGTCCCTCCGGCGATCAGGACATCCAGTCGGTCACGCTGCACTACCCGCCGGGCCTGTCGGGAATCCTCTCGGGTGTCGAACTGTGCTCCGAAGCGCAGGCGAACGCGGGGACGTGCGGCCCGAACAGCCAGATCGGGGAAACGATCGTCTCGGTCGGCGTCGGCGGCGAGCCGTTCACCGTCGTCGGCGGCAAGGCCTACATCACCGGGCCGTTCAATGGGACCGGCAGCTGCAACACCCCGGGCAGCAATGGCTGCGCCCCGTTCGGCCTGTCGATCGTCAACCCCGCGAAGGCCGGCCCGTTCGACCTGCAGGAAGGCCGTCCCGTGGTCGTCAGGGCGAAGATCGAAGTCAACCCGACAACAGCGGCATTGACGGTCACGACCGATGAATCGGGGGCGCACGCGATCCCCACGATCATCGAAGGGTTCCCGCTGCAGATCCAGCACGTCAACGTCTTGGTCAACCGGCCCGGATTCACGTTCAACCCCACGAACTGCACCCCCACGAAGGTCACGGGTGAAATCAAGAGCGCCGAAGGCGCGAGCTCCCAGATCGAAGACCCCTTCCAGGTCACCAACTGCGCGAGCCTGAAGTTCACCCCCAAATTCTCGGTCTCCACCAGCGGTAAAACCAGCAAAGCCGACGGCGCGAGCCTCGACCCGAAGGTCACCGAGCCCAACGAACCCCAGGGCAGCCAGGCGAACATCACGAAGGTCAAAGTCGAACTCCCCAGGCAACTCCCCTCCCGCCTGACGACCCTGCAGAAGGCGTGCACGAACAAGCAGTTCGAAGCCAACCCGGCAGGGTGCCCGTCGGCGTCGAAGATCGGCTACGCGGTCGTGCACACCCCCCTGCTCCCCGTCCCGCTGACCGGCCCCGCGATCTTCGTCAGCCACGGCAACGAAGCGTTCCCGTCGCTGACGATGGTGCTGCAGGGCTACGGCGTCACGGTGGACCTCGTCGGCGCCACCTACATCAGCCCGAAGGGGATCACCTCAACCACATTCAAGACCGTCCCCGACCAGCCGTTCTCGAGCTTCGAACTGACCTTGCCGGAGGAGCCGTACAGCGCGCTGGGCACCAACTACGACCTGTGCGCGCTCACCCACACCGTCACGGTCAAGAAGAAGGTCGCGCTCGAGCGCCACGGCAAGGTCGTCAAGCGCAACGGCAAAGTGGTGAAGGTCACGAAGAGGACCATCAAGCGCGTGAGCGAATCGCTGCAGATGCCCAACGAACTCATCGGCCAGAACGGCGCTGCCATCCACGAGGTCACAAAGATCGCCGTCACCGGGTGCCCGAAGCCGAAGGCCCACAAGGCCAATAAGAAGCACAAGGCCAAGAAGGGGAAGAAGTAGCGAGATTTCACACAATCTTGGCGCCGCCCCGTGACCCTCGCGGGCGGCGTTCAAGGGGAACCACATAAGGCGGACCCTCTCCCGCCAGGCTCCCAACTCCCAAGGCGCCGCGGCTGTCCCCAACAGCCGCGGCGCCGCTTTACCGGTCGTATGCCCGCCCGCGGGGGAGGACGCGATCAATGGTGACCGTGCGGCTCTCGGAGTCCGTCTCGAAGATCACGCGCCAGTCGCCGACGCGCAGGCGGGACTCGGAGCGGCCAGCGAGCTTGCGCACGCCGGTGGCATTCTCGGGGTCGGCGACGAGCTTGTCGATCGCGGCGAGGACGCGATCGCGCACCTGCCGGTCCAAGCGATGGATGTCTCGGTCGGCCCGCCGCTTGACTTCGATGGACCAAGGCCTCTCGCTCACGAGAGCCCGTACTTGGCCTTGATCTCCTCAAACGGAATCGCAGGCACCCCTGCAGCGTCGTCGGCTCGCACCTCGGCCATCGCCGCCTCGTCCTCCTCGGTCCAGGGCTCGTCGTCCTCGGGCGCGTCGCGGAAGGCCGCGATCACCGGGTCCTCGTGCTCTTTCTCGACGAGGCTGAGCGCGCGCTGCGCCTCGGCCTCGGAGAGCTCGTCGACGAGCTCGTGCAGGCGCTCCTTGGTCGTCATGGGGCGCATTCTACCGGCATGCTCGCCTGCTGAGAGGCGGCTTGACGTTGTTCGATTGGTGGCGAGTTCCGCGGCCCGTGGTACCCTGAGATGTATGGCCACAAACGAGAATGGCGTTACCTCCGGAGAATGGCGTTACCTCCGGCAAGCCCGCGTCGGGATCTAACGGCCGTTCGGCTGCAAACGGCGTTGGGCCGGCCGCGGTCGAGGTGACGCGCGAGCGGGCCGCGGCGAACGCGCTTGCTTCGGTTCGCGCCGAGGGGCTTGATCCTGGTGTCGCTGAGCCACTGCTCGAGCGGTGGGCGCGCGAGGAGATCACCGATGCGCAGCTCGACGAAGGTGCACTGCGGATCGCCGCCGGCGAGCCGCTGACCGATTTGCTCGGGCCAGTCCGCGCGTAGCTGTCCCGGCTGCTCGACGCGGTTGCGGCGATGGCACCGCTCGACAGCGGGGCCGGACGCCCCGCGCCAACCCGGTTTGGTGAATCCCACTGCCCGCGAGGATGCGCCCAATCAAAACCAACTGCCTGCCGCCAGCCTCCCCGTTTTTGTCACTTGCTATCGTCGGGCGGGTGGCCACCGTTGCTCACCCCCGTGTCGAGCATCCCCGGGTACAGCCGTGGGAATACACCGGGCTGCAGGCGGACGCGGGCTGGTGCTTGCCGATCGAGCTCATCGAGGGGGAGGCCGTCGTGATGTCGCCGACCGGAGACGCGGCATCGGCCCTGCAGGGAGAGTTGTTCCTGGCGTTGCGCGAGTGGCAGCGGCGGGTGGGCGACGAGGGGGTGCTCCGTCAGGATGTGTTTGTCGCGTTTGCGCACGACGAGCATCTGGCGCCCGACATCTGCTGGTGGCGCGCGGGGCGCCGTCCGCCTGTCGTGCAGGGCGAGATCGACGTCGTTCCAGACCTGGTCGTGGAGGTGCTCTCGCCGTCGACGCGCGCGAACGATCTCGGCCCCAAGCGCGCTGCGTACCTGCGCGCGGGAGTGCGCGAGCTGTGGCTGGCAGACCCCGGCGAGCGCACGCTCACGCGCGTGCTGGCCGATCCCGGACGATCGGTCGACGGCGCGCAGGAGACGCTCACCGCGAGCGACACGCTCACGAGCAAACTGCTCCCCGGCTTCACCCTCCCGCTCGCACACGCGTTCTGAGCGCTCAGCTCAGATCGACCCGAAGCTGTGTCCGCCGGAGGTGAGGATGTGCGTCTCGTGCATGCCGAACACCAGCGCGGCGATCAAACCGATGTACACGGCGCCGACGAGCATGCGGTTGCGGGGCGCGACGCGGTAGTAGGCGGCCTGCTGGAGCGAGCGCGTCTTGCGCTGCTGCCAGCGATGCCACGACTGGTAGCCGGCGAACACGACGATGATCAAGAGGATCGGGTTGCCCGGCTGCAGGATCGCCAGCGCGACGAGCGCGCCGAAGCCCAGGAACCACATCCACGGCGCCATCGCGGCCATCGCGCGGCCGCCGTCCAGCGGCACGACCGGAAGCAGGTTGAACAGGTTGATGAAGAAGCCGAAGTACGCGAGCGCGATCAGCAGCGAGCTCCCGGCGAGCTCGCCGACGAGCGCGACGGCCGCGGAGGCGATGCTGCCGAGGATCGGGCCGGCCAGGCCGACGCGCGCCTCCGCGAGCGCGTTATCGCCGAGCGATCTGGCGAAGATCATCGCGCCGAGAAACGGGACGAACATCGGCGCGCTCGCCTTCACGCCCTCGCGGCGCAGCTGAAACACGTGGCCCATCTCGTGCAAGAACAGCAGCACCACGAACCCGGCCGCGAACTCCCAGCCGAAGAAGATGCTGTACGCGGCGACCGAAACCAGCGCCGTGCCCGCGGTCACGAACAGCTTGGCCTTCGGCAGCAGCAAGATCAAACCTTTGATCGCCGCCCAGAACTTCGCGATCGCCGCGCCGATCGCCGCCAGCATGCTGCCGATCCGCTTGCGCAGCGACTGCGCGCGCGAGCGTCGCTGGGAGCCGAACGGGTCCGCGCGGGAGGCGTCCTCGGCGCCGAACGAAGTGTGCGCGGGCGCGGACGCGGGCTGGACCGCTGTGGTGGCGGCGGGGCGGGCGAGCGATGGGTAGGACCGGGCGGCCGGTGGGGAGGCGGGCAGGGCGGACCCGCCCGTGATGGGGGAGGCCGGCAGGGAGACGTCGCTGGAGTCCATGAGCACATTGTGGCAGGCCCGATAAGCCCCGCCTGAGAACGTGTTTTGAAAAGATCGGCACGTCCGGATGCGCCCCTGGACACGGCGCTGACCGATCGAGGATCGATGGGATCCTCGCGATCGGCCAGCCACGTGACGTCTCGCACGTGCCACCAGCACGCGCTTCACCGTCCCGCGTCGCCCAGCTTGGTCCATGAACGCCCCGACCGCACCGCCTATTTCAAAACACGTTCTAACGGATCGGGAGGACCGCGTCGCCCATCAGAGGGGCTCGTGCGCCACGAACGGAGCGTACGGGGCGCTGGAGCGAAGTAATTTTTCCGGAATATGCGGGATGCGCACGCGCTGGGGGTTGCAACGGGCGAGGGGCCGAGCTAGGTTGAATCCAGACGCGGAACCGAGCCGCAAAGAGCGAGGCCACTGAGGTGTGAGGCCGCGCCACCCGATTCGAACGGCTCTCGGGCTGGACGAAGAAGGTTCCTCAAGCGGCCCGGGACCGCGTCGATTTGCGTTCTGGGGTCGGCCCGGTCCCGATAGCCGATGGGCATGGCATCCCGAGCGGGACATTGCGACGCCACTTTGGGGGCGCGGTTGCCATTTTTATCCCGATCGGTATGATTGATAGGGATTTGCAGCTAGATCTGCTACATTAGTCCCGATCGGGACAATGTCTACAGCCGTACATATCGCCACCCCCGCGGAGCTTGGGGCTGAGCTGCGTGCCGCGCGACGCGCGCGCGGGCTCCGCCTGGAGGACGTCGCGCTCGGCGCCGGCGTCGGCACACGCTTCGTCGGCGAGCTCGAGCGGGGCAAGCCGACCGTGCGCCTGGCCGAGACCATGCGCGTCGCGGCCTCGCTCGGCCTGCGTCTGATCGTCGAGGACCCGGACGGACCGCATGAGCGCCCGAACGCTTGACGTCTGGTGCTTCGACGAGCCCGCCGGGGCGCTGAGCGAAGGCGCCGACGGTCTCGAGCTCGCCTACACCGACGCCTGGCGTGCCGGTGGGCGCCCGCCGCTCTCGCAGTCGCTGCCGCTGGACGGCTCCTACGACCATGTTGCGGTGCAGGCCTTCTTCGGTGGACTGCTACCCGAGGGCGCTCCGCGCGAGCAGCTGGCTCGCAACCTCGGCGTGAGCGCCGGCAACGACTTCGCGCTGCTCGCGGCGCTCGGCGGCGACACGGCCGGCGCGATCAGCCTGCTCGCTTCTGGCAGTGTTCCCGGACCGGTCGCCCAGGACGACGTGGAATGGCTCGACGATCGCGCTCTGGTGGAGCTGCTCGACGAGCTGCCGAGCAGACCGATGCACGCTGACGAGGACGGCGAATACCGCCTCTCCCTCGCCGGCGCTCAGGACAAGCTCCCGGTGCTCGTAGGGGCAGACGGGCGGATCGGGCTCACAAAGGGCCGTACCCCCTCGACCCATATCCTCAAGACCCCGATCGCTCATCTGGACGGCACGGTGGCCAACGAGGCGCTGTGCCCCGCCATCGGCAGGCTGCTGGGCGTCGAGACCGTGCTCGCCACGCCCCGTCGAGTGGCCGAGCGCGAGCTGTTGCTCGTCGAGCGCTACGACCGGCGGTACACCGAGGACGGCGCAGTGCGGCGCCTGCACCAGGAGGACTTCTGCCAGGCGCTCGCCGTTCCCGTCTGGCGCAAGTACCAGGCCGAGGGCGGCCCGGGCCTGGGCGACTGCTTCTCGCTGCTGCGCCAGGCCGTGGCCGTTCCCGCCCGCGACGCGGTCAACCTGCTGGACACCGTGATGCTCAGCTTCCTTCTCGGCAATCACGACGCGCACGCCAAGAACTACTCGCTGCTTTACCTGCCCGACTCCGCGCGCGCGGCGCTCAGCCCGGCGTATGACATCCTCAGCACGGTCGCCTATCGCAAGACGCGCCCGATGTCCCGCAAGATGGCGATGAGCATCGGCGGGGAGTACCGCCCCGACTACGTCCGCTCCCGCCATCTCGACCGGCTCGTACAGGAGGCCGGCCTCGGTGGGGCGGCGGTGAGACGGCGACTGCGCCAGCTCGCCACAGAAGCCCCGGCTGCCGCGCGTCAAGCCCGGAGCGCGTTGGCGGCAGACGGCTGGGAGGATCCCGTTCTGCTCCGTATCGTCGAGATCGTCGAGCAGCGCGCGGCTTGGCTCACCGAGATCGCCGCACCGTCCTCGCCGCGGGCTCGTGGCGGCTGACGAGGGGGGAGCGCCCGACGGGGGTGTGCCTGACGGGGGAGTGTCTGATGGGGAGGGTTCCCGACGGGGGAGTGCCTGACGAGAGAGCACGTTGGCTACACTGGACTGGAAGAGCAGTAGTAGTACATCCACGGGGACGACAGGCTTCGACGCGGTCGGCTCGTGTGGATGGTGGCGAGTCGAGGTTCCGGGCGGCCTCGTAAAACACCCGGACAACCATAAGTGCGGACTCTCACGAGTACGCCCTCGCCGTCTAGTTAAGAGCTAGACCCGAGGTCTCGGGCCCCACTCGCCCGCGGTGGGGATCGCCGGGATCAGAAAGCGGGCTCACCCGGTGCGGCCCGCTCCCGCCAATCCGGGGACCTCCCAGGGGGCTGGTCCTTCGCGACCCCGCCGGCGAGGCGAGCAAAGGATGAGATCAGAGCGCCGGCTACGCTCGTAGAAGCCATTCACACGCGATCGCGGACGCGGGTTCGATTCCCGCCGTCTCCACTTTTTCTGACGTTGCGCAAACCCCGGCCGTGTGGGTGCGGTTGGACGCGATGATGCGGTAGGTCGGCTGGATGTCTGTCTTGCTGTTGACGCGCAGTTCGGCGATGAGGATGCGCAGGAGCGCCTTGGCTTGCTCGGGCTCGCCGTCTGCGATGACGGATTCGAGTTGGCTGGCGGTCGCGGCGAGGTCGGCCGGTGTGGGTGCGTTTGTGGCCTCGTCGGTGCCGTCGTCAGCAAGCTCGGCTTGTTGGGCGTGGAGGTCATCGAGGCGGCCGTTCAGGCGCGCTATGCGCTGCTCGCAGCGCTCGGGGGAGAGCCGGCCTTGCTCGAAGGCCTCGAAGTAGCGCTCGGTCGAGCGTTCGATGCTTGCGATCTCGGCGTCGATCGCGCAGCGGCGTTCATCGAGCACGGGTCGCTCTTTCTCCGCCTCCTTGTGGGCGGCGGCGAGGGTGTCGTGGATGAGCCGGCCGTCGCGGTAGATGTCGGTGAGTTGACGCAGGACGGCGGTCTCGAGCTTCTCGCGTGGGACGCGCTCCCCCTGGCAGGCTTTGGGGCCGTACTTCTGGCGGGCGGTGCAGGCGTAGTAGTGGTAGGTGCCGCCTTTGCCGTGTGCTGACATGCCGATGTAGGCACGTCCACAGTGTCCGCAGCGGATCACGCCGGAGAGCAGGAAGTCCGAGCGGTTGCCACGGCGGCGTGAGGCGTCGGTGCCACGCTCGGCGAGGATCGCCTGTGCTTGCTGGAAGGTGTCCGGGTCGATCAGTGGTTCGTGCTCGGAGGCGAAGTCCTGGTTGCGCCAGCGGATGCGCCCGAGATAGGGTCGGGTTGGTGAGGACGCGGTGGACGGCCGGGTGTCCCCAGCCGGCCGTGGGTGCGGGCGCATGTTCGGCGCGTAGCTGGTGGGCGATGGCGATTGTGCCGAGCCGGTCCTCGCCGTACAGCCTGTAGATGCGCCGGACGACTGGCGCGGTGATCGGGTCGGGCGCGAGCTGGCCGTCCTTGAGGGTATATCCGAAGGGTGGGCGTCCGCTATACCAGCGGCCTTCCTTGGCGCGGCGTTCGATGCCGGCGGTGATCCGGTCGACGATAGTGGCGTGCTCGAACTCGGCGAACACGCCGAGCATCTGCAGCATCATCCGCCCGGCGGGTGAGCCGGTGTCGAATGGCTCGGTCGCCGAGCGCAGGATCACGCCGCAGGCGTCCATCTCCTCGGCGAGTTGTGCGAGCTGGCGCACCTTGCGCGACAGTCGGTCGATCCTGTAGACGAGTAGCTGGTCGATTCGGCCTTGGCGGGCGAGGTCGAGCGCGGCTTGCAGGCCGGGTCGGTCGAGCTTCGTGCCGGTCGAGCGGTCGTCGTGGCGGGCGACGATTCGCCAGTCTTCCTGCGCCTTGCAGAACGCCTCCAGCCGTTCGTGCTGGGAGGCGAGCGAGGTTGGCTGGTTCTCCTCGTCGGTGGAGATGCGGGTGTAGAGGCAGATGCGCGTCATCTCAGGGCTTCCTGCTCGTCGTTGTCGCTGTCGTGGTCTTGCAGCTCGTCGATCAGACCAGATCCGGCGGTGAGCTTCAAGTTCCCTCGCCGGTGGGCACGCCCGTCGCACTGAGCTTCCGTGCGTCGACGGGGGTGCGCACTGCGGCCGGAGCGCCGGGCAGAACCGCTGGTGGCGGCGTCTGTCAGCAGCCGTGCGAGCAGCAGGCTTGCTTCGCGCCGCATCCCCGCCGGGAGCTGTTCTATGCGCGGGCAGGCCAGACGCATACCCTGCTGGACGGTCGGACGACCGGCTGCGTTGGCGCGGGTGCGTCGCACTCCGCGATCGGTTTGAGTTCCCCCAAGCCCGCCCTTACGCTCGCGGATGCTGTTGCGCTGGCATGTCACCAGGCCACGTCTACACTCCTCCCGGCGGTGACGCAAGCCCCGGTTTGCCGGCGATGACGGGGGATGCTGTTCTCATAACAGGAGCTTCTCTGTTTGCGAGCCGGCGCTCTCAGGCTGGGTGACGGCGAGAACGGATGCGCGCTCCAGCGCGCGGTGCTCCTCACAGTGACACCCCTACGGATATATAGATGTAGCCGTCCGCGATCCGCGCGAAATCGCCGATCTAATGCGGCGATCGCCGCGTCTGCCACACAAGCGGTCAGGAACCACGTGAGGAACCACTACGGGAACCAAGCCGGGATCCGTACAGGAACCCGAAGTCTCGGCCGCGGGGGAGGTGACCGCGCGTGCACGGCTGCTATCGTTGTCCGCGGCTCGTCATCACCGGGCCTTCTACGAGCGGTAACCATGCTTGACACGCTGTCTCCTGCGGGAGGTTCAGATCTCAATTGTGGGCTCGGACGAAGGGACCGGGGTGACAACCGAATGGAGCACACCGCAGTCGCGATTGCGGATAGCAGCCATCGGGTGTCTACCTCGTGCTCAGCGGCGCGGGCAGCACCTGACAACCGATCAGGGCGCCCCTAGCGCCAATACCCAATACGCACGAGGACAATCAGACATCTGAACCAGCACCAGACGGAACGCCCACATCGCGATGTCGTGAACCTAGAGGTTGATCGCCGTCAGGCGTCGATCTCGGCGGGTTCGCGTTAGGGGCGATCGACCGGAGGCTGGTTACTCGTGCGGGACTACGAGGAGCCACTCATATGGACATCAAGACCGTAAACCCATCCGCCCACTCCGACCAGGAAGAGTTCCCGATCGGCGAGGGCAGGTTTCTGCATCTGCCGACGGTCGCCAAGGGCCAGTCGGTTACCGCCGCGGCGCGCAAGCTCACCCGTGGGGTCGACTTCGGCGACGGCGTCGTTCTCACCGTCCCGGAGCCGGAGGCGATGGCGATCGCCACGGCCGTTGTGGATCCGACGCAGATGCGACTGGATATCGAGCGCAAGCGCGTCTCGCTTCACCTGACCCCGTCGGGGGAGACACTCGTGTCCGTGCAGGGGCGCGTTTGGACAGCGGGTGCCTCAGCCGACGGCGCAAACGGCCGGGGACGTCTCGAAGCAAAGCTCGCCGGGCGAGCCGTCTGGCCGCTTCCGGCGGATGGCGACGGCAGGCCATCAATGCGCTACGTCACGCGTGACCTGGACCGGATGCGTGAGGCCGTGCGCGACAACGCCGCGAGGATCGCGAACGCGGACCTCAACATGCGGGTCCGCGAACACCCACACGGCGTCTGGAACCCGGTCTTCCTCGTCCCAGGCCGCGCGATCGTACAGCCGGAGGCCGACGGGGATATCGAGACGGAATCGGCGTTCGTCCACACCGCGGAGGGCTCGACCCGTCTCGTTACGTGCCAGGCCGGGATCGGCCTCGACCGCGACCTGCCGCTGAGCTTCGCAGGCAACACGCTCGACCTGGTCCGCCGCGCGCGCGCCGGCATCGCGCAACGGCTCGCTCTCTCGCCGACCGCTGAGGACGTACACCACGCAGTGAAGATCGCCAGCCTGCCGGCGCACATCATCATCGGGGTACTCGATGCGGATGGCTTGCCATCAACGACGGCGTTCCCCGAGGTCATCTCGGAGTTCGTGCAGTCCATCCACGAGGAGCCGCGCCCGTGGAACGCGCTCGCTCAGGGCGGCGTGCGGGGCGAGCGCCTGGTGCTCGACCTCGCCGAGCGGGACTACCTCCCGAAGGATGTGGCGGCGGACATCGTTGGCCGCGACGAACACCACCAGGTGGCCAGCCCGCCGAATGTCGTCGCCGGCCGGTTGCTGCGCGCAACGAGCCACCCCGACGCCCGCGAGTCCGTGCGACGCGCCGTGCTGGAGGACGCGAGTCGCCAGCAGTTGACCCGGAAGCGGTACGCACAGACCGTGGGACCGCTTCTCCTGACGATCTACCGCGACACGCAGGACAAGCAGAAGAACGCCGTTGCGGCCCTGACGCAGGAGTTCCAGCCGGCGCAGCTCGAGGGGCGCGACTGGTCGGTCCACCCAGACGAGACAGTGAGCGACCTGCTCACGAAGGCGCTGGCGCACCTCAAGGAGCATCCGGCCACATGGTCGCCTGCGTCGCGGGAGCTCTGCGCCCGCTCCCTCGGAGCGCTGGCACAGTTGGGTCTGGTCTACTCCGACCAGGGAAGCCAGGTCGGGGAGGCCTGGCTGCGTGGCTCCGTCGCCAAGATCCTCAACGCCCTCGTGCTGTGCCCAGGGGGTCTCAAAATCCTGTGCGAGGCAGCGGAAAAGACCGAGGACCCAGGGAAGCTGATGCCGATCCTCTACGACGCGGGCGGCATGCCCGTCCTCGGTGAAGACGATCAACCCGTCCACCTGCACCCGGACCAGAACGCAAATGTGCATCTACGCGAACTCGCGTTCCGGGACAACCGCCCTACGGAAGACGATGACGATGACGACGACGGGGAGCCGTCCCCACACGACAAGTTCATCCAGGCGCAGAAGCGCGCGGCGGGCATGAGCGCACAGCTGGCCCAGTTCGTCGAGGAGCTCTTCGAGATCCGCGACGCCGATGGGCAGGCGCTGATCGACAAGTACGGGCTCGACCGCACGATCGTCGGGACGGTGCCGGCGATCCTGTCAGACATACGCGACAACGTCCTCATCAGCATCGCCGACGAGCCCGAGGTGCTCGACGAAGACGACGATCACGAGGCCATCTGAACCGCCCCGGGAATGTTGGAGGCCTGATCGCTTGAGAGGATTGGGCGATGGCCAAGAACAAGAGGTATCCAGCAGAAGTGCGTGAGCGGGCGGTTCGCCTGGTCATGGAGCATCGTGGTGAGTACGCGACCGAATGGGCGGCGATGGTGTCGGTCGCGCAGAAGTGCGGGATGACGGCTGAGACGCTGCGGAAGTGGGTGCGCCAGTCCGAAGTCGATGGTGGCCGTCGGCATGGGGTCACGAGCGAGGAGGCTCAGAAGATCAAAGATCTGGAGCGTGAGAACCGGGAGCTGCGTCGCGCGAATGAGATCCTGAAGGCCGCCTCAGCTTTCTTCGCGCGGGAGCTCGACCCGCAGCCGAGGAGATGAGCAGGGTGGTTGACGCGCACCGCGATGAGTATGGGGTCGAGCCGTTCTGCAGGACGCTTCAGATCGCCCCGTCAACGTATTACGCGGTCAAGGCCCGCGAACGATCGCCCTCAGAGCGAGCGCTGAGGGATCGGCGCCTGCGCGGTGAGATCCGTAGGGTGCACAAGGAGAACCTCGGCGTCTATGGCGCCAGGAAGGTCTGGTGGCAGCTGGCGCGCGAAGACGTCAAGGTCGCCCGCTGCACGGTGGAACGCCTGATGGCCAGGGAGAGCCTGAAAGGCGCTGTGCGGGGCAAGAAGCGCCGCACCACGATCCCGGACGGGCAATCAACCCGCGCGCCCGACCTCGTGGACCGCGACTTCAAAGCGGCTGCCCCGAACCGGCTGTGGGTCTCCGATTTCACGTATGTGCCGGCGTGGTCAGGGACGGTGTATGTCGCGTTCACGATCGACGTGTTCTCCCGCAGGATCGTCGGCTGGAAGGCCGACACCACGATGAAAACACCGCTCGTCCTGGACACGCTGGAGATGGCGCTCTGGGCCCGCGACCATCACGGCACCCCCGTCCCGGAGGGCCTCATATCCCACTCCGATGCCGGGAGCCAATACACGAGTTTTGCGTTCACCCAACGGCTCGTTGATGCTGGCGCGGACCCCTCGATCGGATCGATCGGCGATGGGTATGACAACGCCGTCGCCGAGTCAACGATCGGGCTCTACAAGACCGAGCTGATCAACCAGCAAGGACCATGGAAGACGATGGAGCAAGTCGAGTTCGCCACACTGCAATGGGTTGACTGGTACAACCACAAGCGACTACACAGCTCCTGCGAACGACTCCCACCCGTCGAGTACGAGAACAACCACGCCGCCACGACCGCGGCCGGGACGACGAACAAAGGCCCGTGGACATGACGGGCTGTGGACAGCAAGCTGACCACAGCCCTTGGACAACCCTACGGGTTGCCCACATGCCCACCGGCACGACTGCAACACTGAAGAACACCGACACGACTACTCAAACAAAAACGCCTCCAACAAACCCGGGGCAGTTCAATCGAAGCCTTGGAGGACGCCCTGGTCGGAGAGGACGAAGACGATGCCGCAGGCGTCGGAGCGAATCGCGAGGCCGTCGAGACGGGAGGAGTCTGACATGGCGCCAAAGACAAACAAGGCGGGACCAGCAAAAGCCGCACCCGCGATCAAACGAGCGCCAAAGTATCCGCGCCACAGCGTCGAGCGGGCGCTGAGGATCCCGCAAGCAATCTACGATCAGAACGGCGGCAAACCAGCGACAGCCGCGGAGGCGGTGAAGTTTGCTGGCGGCTCCTCGCTGAGCGGCAACTGGAAGCTGGAGTTGAGCTCGTCGAAGAAGTACGGCTTCTTGCAGTCGAACGATGATGGCCGCGTCGAGCCGACGGACCGAGCCCGCCGTGCACTCGCCCCCCAAGCTGACAACGACCGGCTGAATTCGCTACGCGAGGCTATCCTCGCGGCACCTGACATCTCCGACGTCTACAACCACTACCGGGGCGAGAGCCTGCCCGATGAGCAGTTCTTCGTAAACGCCCTGATCGACCGGTTCAAGCTGCCGGCAGACAAGGTGTCGGAGTTTTTGGCGATCTTCAACGAGGACATGCGGAGCGCGCGCCTAATCGATGACACCGGCGATCGTCCTCGCCTTCTGGATATGGGGCGTGATGACGAGCAGCGGCCGAAGCAGTCCGAACAAGTCGCGCGCAAGGCGACGGAGGCCGGCACAACCTGTTTCGTGATGCAGCCGTTCGCTGAGCCGCTAGGTGGGTATTTCGAGCTGATCTTCAAACCGGCCATCGAGCAGGCCGGCCTGAAGGCCGTTCGAGCGGATGCCGACATCTTCTACACCGGGAAGATTATGGATCAGGTCTGGCGAGGGATCCGCTCGGCCGATGTGCTCGTGGCCGAGCTGACGACGAAGAACCCAAACGTATTCTATGAGCTCGGGCTTGCACACGCACTCGAGAAGCCGGTTGTGCTGGTCTCCTCCAATCAAGAGGACGTGCCTTTCGACCTTCGCCATATTCGGGTCATCCTTTACGACCAGACCGATCCCTTCTGGGGGCAGAAGCTGGTGAACAAGCTCGCCGACAACATTCAGTCGGCACTCACCGATCCTGAGGAGGCCATCTTTCGGGTAGATGAAACCGCGAGCTAGGCGCGGTCGTGGCTCACCGGCGGGACGGGATCCCACAATGAGCGAGGCTATCGCTGTCATCCCTGGCCAGCGCAGGACGACTGTCACTCGGAGCGAATACGTCTTGTATGGCGAATCGGCTGAAAGACCCTGCGGAGTGGCAACCAGACATCGATCGGAGCGTCGCTGAGTACGACGAGTGGTATCTAGCCGAGTCGCCGAGGATGTTCGCGGAGGCGAGGGGGCGTGCCGTCGTCGAGGTCGAGGAGGCCATGCTGGCGACCGACGACTTCCGTGCGTTCGACGCGGATGCGCTGATCGCTCGGCCGAGCGCGCTCTTTGTCGCGCGCATGTGCGTCTCGCCTCCGATGGCCAGGGATCGCTTCGTCGGCTTCTCCGGGGCGAACAAGAGCCTCGTCACGGCGATGGAGCGGGATGGGGTCATCCCTGGCAGGGCGCGCCGGCTCGGCATGCAACTCCAGGTGATATGCGACTTCCTGCGGCCGCTGCTCGATCCGGGACTCTTCCCCTGGCTCGAGGACAACCGTGCGCCCACCGTCGCTGAGCGCGACAAGGCGCTTCTGGTAATCGGCGAGCGGCTGGCGAGCGCCTTCTACCTGCCGGTGCTTCGTAATACGCAGGAGGCGAGGCAGAAGGAGTTGCTGCGGGCCTACCTTGAAGGCGAAGGGTTCGAGGAGTCTCTCGACCCTCCGTTTGAGATGACGCCCGGCACGTTCGGCTTCGGCCGGAACGTGCTGGTGGTCCGCGAGGATGGCGAGCCGCAGAACCTCCCGGTGGACTGCGTGGTGTCTGCGCTCGATGCGCAGCTGCCGCTGGCCTGCGTCGAGCTGAAGTCGGCGGGTGACTTCACGAACGTCAACAAGCGGCGCAAGGAGGAGTCCGACAAGCATGACGCGCTCAAGCGAGCACATGGCGACAGTGCCGTGTTCCTGCTCCAGCTCTTCGGCTACTTCAACCGCCCCTACCTCGGCTTCGAGGCTGCGGCCGGGATCGACTGGGCGTGGGATCACCGGCTCGGCGATCTCGCGCCGTACATCGGGATCGAGTAGAAGCCGTCAGAGCAGCCGTCTCTGCCCGGGAGGCTCGACGCCCACCGGCGGACGGATCGGCAGCGCCACCAGGTCGCCGGGCTCGATCTTGGCCAGACCGCCGCCATAGGTCCGGCCGAACTCGCGCAGGAGCTGCGCATTGGTTGGGTCTTCGAGCGACGGTCGCAGGGCTTCGGGGTCAACGCCGGGTTGCGCCCACACGTTGAGCAGAGAGGTCATGCAGCGCGCGCCGATTAAGTTGCGCACGATGCGCGCACGGTTGCGCGACATGTAGGTCGTGAAGAAGTCGGCCGGCAGGACCGGCTCGACTCCGTACCACGGGTTGCGGGTACGACAGTTGAAGCGCTCGTACAGGCCGAGCTCGAGCCCGTGTTCGATGTAGCGCAGCGCATTCGTCCCGCGCAGCGCCTCAATCGGTTCGTGGCAGAAGAAGAGCAGGCCGCGTGCCCCCTCTGCGATGCGCGAAGCGTGGAAGTTCGCGTCCAGCGGCCCCTCGTGGGGGAGGTCCTTTGACCCGAGGACGACCGGGACGAGGAATCGCTCCTCGATGTTCCATTGCTCGACCTCGGCGCGTGTCATGGCGAAGAACGAGTTGTTGCCGGTCGCTATCCCGCGCCGCACCCGGCAGTAGTCACCAAGCTTCGCCGTGCGCCCCTGAAGAAGGGGAGTGATGCGCTCAGCGCGAGACGGCAGCAGCCGCGTCCACGGCAGCACAGCCGGTGTGCTCTCGGCGGCCAGCTCGATCTTTCGTCCCTTCTCGATCGAGCCGTTGAGCTTGCCTTCCACGAGCCGGAAACGCCGGGACGGAGCCTCGCGCTTCGTCGCGACCGTGATGGCCGAAGTCGTCAACACGCCCTCGAACGCGAGCTCGTCCATCTCCAGCACGAGGATCTCGTCTATCTCGCAGTGACCCAGCAGTGCTTCCTTGACGGCTTGCCCGTAGCGCACGTCGAGGAACTCCGTCGGCGTGACGAACACCAGCCGGCCACCGTCGTTCAGCCGCAGAAGCGCCTCGAGGAAGAAGTAGACGTAGCTACCCGACAGGCTCGACACCTTCAGACCGAACCGACCTGAGTAGTGGCGAGCCAGCAGCTTGTGCTCCGCTGAGAGATTGTGATGGCGGACGTAGGGCGGATTCGCGATCACCGCATCAAAGCTAGCCTCGCTGAGCGGCCAGCGTTCGGCGTCGAGGAAGTCGCCCACAGCGATCTCGTGCTCGCCCGGCATAGACTCGGCCGAGAGCTCCACGGCCGCGGTGTCGATGTCGAGACCGAAGAGTCGCGGACCCTCCCCGACCGCGCGCAAGAGAACGCCGCCCCCGACCCCCGGATCGAGAACCGTCGCGGGCTCGATCTCGCGGACCGCCTCGGCCATCAGTGCGGCTATCGGATCTGGCGTGAAGAACTGCCCGATCTCATAGCGTCGCTCGCGCGGATTAAGCCGCTCTAGCTCAGCCTCGGGAGTCATGGTTGGCAGGAACATATGTTCGATCCTACGGCGTGCCTCGGACGAAACGCTACATCGGATGTTTTGCTCGGAGCCCCGAGGAACCAGGATGCCAGGCACGGCGGCGAAACGACATCCGTACCCGATCGCTCTTGATCTCCTCGTCCATCACGAGACATCGAGCGATGGCGCGTCGACGAGGACGGGGTTTGCGCAACGTACGGCCCTCTCCACTGACAGGCATAGGGGCGAAGTGACGCGAACTTCGCACCCTTGCAGGGGATTCTTGGGTTGTGAGGGTGCGAAGTGGTGCGAAGGAAAACGTCGGATTTGCGGCGTTCCGGCCCGGTCGTGGTCGCTGAGTGGTCGCGGGGCTGCGTACGCTGCGTACGTTGTGGGGTCTGTCAGCCCGGTCGAGGTCACGCAGGAAGTCGGCTTCGGACTGGCCGGGGTCCTGCTTTTCGACCACGCCCCGTTCCGGAGGGGTCGGCTCCACCTTCTATGGGCGCTTGCGTGCAGGCACTGGAGGCCCTAATGGTATCGTTGCGATTGGAGCTAACGGGAGTCGGACCCGTCGGGCGGCTTTCTAAGGGACGCACCGGCAAACCTGCTAGCCCCGCAGTCGGAGTAGTCCTCGGGTCGCGCAGCCACTTTCACAAGGCGGGCAGCGCGGCCCGAGAGGTTTAACGTCGCCGGCTGCCCCCACTCGGCAGTAAAGAGCCGGCCGACTCAGGCTCTTCTCACGGTCCACCGCCCGCTTCGAGCTCGTTGACTGAAGGCTTGCCCGAGTTGCCGCTCCGCTTCGCGGTACGGCGTGAGGGCTTTTGACCCAAGCGTGCGTAGTTCTGGCCCTGCACGGTCGTTGCCCATACCCCGTGCTTCACGCTCCTGACCAGGCCGCGCGTCTTCGCGTTAGAGAATGCCTTGGCAAAGCGGGCCGGCTTCGCAAATCCCATCTCACCGTAGAGCTTGTCGATGGTCGCGTAGTCGATGCCCTCCAGACCGGCCTCAAGCGCTGCGTGGGCAATGACCGTAACTCGATCGATGTCCGACGTGGCCCCAATGCTCTCCATATGGGCAGCCACCGCATGAGCGTCGATGACCTGGCTATCTCCGAGCGGCTGGCTCTCTCCATCGGCTGTTCCCTGGGCTGCGTCCCCTTTGCTCTCCGGGTCCCCGGATTGGAGCTGCGGCAAATCGCCAGGCTTCCCAGGTCCGAGGCCGCGCACGAAACCGCTCAGATCACCGGCAAGGAACTTTGCGAAGCGATCAAACGCTTTGTCGTCCCCTTCGAACTCGATCTCAAGACCAGATGGATGGCGCAACGAAATCTTCATTGTGGGCGCGATAGTACCACACGTCTGCGGCACGATAGGCACTTAGTGTGGGCGCGACCTTCGGAAAGTCCCTCGATGCGATTCGTCGAGAGGTCGCCCGCACCCGAAAGCGAAGAGCGGCCCCGGCGAGTATTGCCGGGGCCGCTACTGTCTTCTTGGACCGTGCTGTCAACTACTCCACCTCGATGCTCGGGAGCGTTGTGCTGAGGCGCGAGCGCAGGACACGTCGGCCGGCGTTGCTGCTGAACGACCCGGCAGCACCACGGACGCCGGCGAGCCAGAAGTCCGCGCCCCGGGAGATGTCACCTTCGGCGTTGTCGCCCTCGAGCGTAAGCAGCGGATCCTCGAGAACCTGCGCGTAGCTGTCGGGATCGATGACTGACAGACCCCGCGAACGCAAGAGCTCGATCACCGAGACCAGCAGGGCGTGCATGATCATGACTCCCCCCGACTTCTGGATAGCGTATTCCGTCGGCTCACGAAATGCGTCAGGGATCACCTGCTCGATACCGGTCCAATAGGCGTCCAGGATCTTGACCTTGTTCTCGGTGGAGATCTGGCCGAAGTACGGCGTGTTGAGGAGCTGCTTCAGCGAGCTGACGATGCCTGCCGAACCGATCGTCGTTTCCGCTGTCGGGTCGCCCGGGAACCGGATGCGGCTCCTCCAGAGCCGAGTTTGGGCTAGTGCCTCGGTGATCGTCTGCCCCTCAACCTTCCAGTCCTCGCCCTTCTCGATCAGGGAGGCCATGAGCTGTGGGTCCGCCTCTGCCTGCTGCTTGAGCAGATCAAGAGCGAGGTCTGTGCGGACGGACTTCGCCGTGGAGTTGACGACATAGAACTGCCGCATCTCCTCAAGTTCAGTCGCCCCGATCATGCAGACGAACGAGACCTCGTACTCGGACCACCTCTCGGGATCCTCCTCGACGAGCTTTGCCAGGGCCGCCAAGCGGTGCTGGCCGTCGACGACGAAGAGCTGATGTCCGTCGGGACGAAAGATCCCCGTCGTATTCGTGATCTTCTCCAGCAGGCTGTCGCTGGCTGTACGGATGTTCAGCAGGACAGCGGTCGGGAGGTCAACGTGGCCGTCGCGGAGGTCCGCCGCGAGCTTGTTGACCCTCGCCTGAGACACTGGCCGTTGGTAGCCGGCCTTGCGGCGGTGGTCGCGCTGCGGAACCTCATAGCGATCCACCAGCGCACCAGCACTGATGACGCCGACGGCCTGCGGCACGTGGTCCTTCGGATGGCGGATCGCAACGTTCAACTCCTCGGCGATTGCCACCGACGTTGGCTCGCTCAATGTCGTGATCGTGTTCATCGAGACTGCTCCTATGTCTGTGCCGGTTCTGTTTCTCGCCGATGGTTGGGCCCGGCACGACTGCCACTCTCATCGGCGAGATCTGCTGTGAGCAGATCGGGTACTTATAGCAGGTCCGTGAGATGGGTGTCAATCACGGACCCATTATTTTTACCCAGACTGCATGGTCTCGGGTGCAGTTGCAGAGTCGCCTCCAGGATGCGATCCCCGGCGAGCCATACCTCTCCAACGGGACGCGATCGCCACGCTCGTCACGAGACTATGGATGTCTGCTGCCGCCTGCAGGCCGCTGTTTGCAAGTAAAACGTGTGTTCCCTCCGGCGGCTCGACGATTTCGTCCTAGGCGCGGCGTAGGCTGCTCATCATGGTTCGCTCGTATGCCTTGCCTCGCCGCCTGATCGTGGAAGCCCGCGATCTGGATACGGACGCGCGTGCCCGTCAGGAGGTGGATGTCAACGCTCCGGTCGACGAGGCTGGTCAGCGTGCCCAGCTTGCCAGCGTGGTCGCGCAGCTGCACCCCGAGGCGCGCATGCGGTCCTTCGGGAATGGGGCGGCGTCTTTCCTCGACTCCTCTCATTTGGTCGTCGCCCACTACACGGAGGCGCGCGAGCCAAGACCGGCGCTTTCCGTGCCCGAGGCGAGCGTGGACGTTCAGCAGCCGCTGTTCGTCGGCTGAGTCCCATGGCCGACTCGCGGGCTGAGCAGCTCCGGCTCGCGCTCGGGCCGTATCAGAACCGCAAGCTGTTCTCGGATCACTTCCTCGAGGACATCTTGCCGACGTGGCCCGAGTTCGCGGCCGCTGACGCCCGCGGGCTCCTCGACGGTCTTGCGGGTCTATGGGAGGCCGAGAGGGCCGGGCTCGAGCACGCCAACGAGAGTCAGACGGAGGAGCGGTTCATCAAGCCGGTGCTGCAGCGGCTCGGGTTCTATTTCACGGTGCAGGCCGGGGTCCCTACGGCTTCGGGACATCGCCAGCCCGACTACGCCCTGTTCGTCAACGATGACGCTCGTGCGGCGGCAGCCGAGAAGTCCGGCGCGGACAGGTTCGTCGGCGCTGTCGCGGTGGGCGATGCCAAGCGCTTCGGCCGCCCGCTCGATCGGCGGCGGGTCAACGGCGAGCTCAGCGAGGATCCGGTCGCTCAGATCATCCACTACGTCGCGATCACCCGAACTCGCTGGGGGATCTTGACCAACGGGCGGCTATGGCGCCTGTATGCGGCCGAGGGCGATCTCGTGGAGGGCGCGTGCTTCGAGGTTGACCTGTGTGCGCTGCTCGACGCCCGCGATCACGAGGCGTTTCGCTACTTCGCCGCGCTGTTCACCGCGTCGGCGCTGACTCCCGATGCGCAGGGGAGATGTCTGCTCGACCGCGTCCTCGCCGAGAGCCGTGCGCAGGCGATCGCGGTTGGCGATGCGCTGCGCCGGCAGGTGTTCGGGGCCGTCCCGCTTGTGGCGGAAGGGCTCCTTGGCGACGAACAGCGCACGGACGCCACGCTTGCAGCCGCTTTCGACAACGCGCTCGTTGTGCTCTATCGCGTCCTGTTCTGCCTCCACGCCGAGGATCGCGGCCTGCTTCCAGTCGAGAACCCTCACTACCTCCCGTACAGCCTGCGCAGCCAGCGCGACCATCTCGCACGGGACCTCGATGGCGACCGCGTGTTCAGCAGCCGTTCCGATGACCTGTTCAACGATCTGCGGGCCCTCTTCCGCATCATCGACCAAGGCGACCCCGCGCTTGCGGTCAACGAGTACAACGGTGGTCTGTTCTCCGCCAACGGCCATCTCTGGCTACATGGGCGCACCGTAAACGACGAGCAGATGGCCCGGGCGCTTGACCTGCTTTATCGCGTCGATCGCGAACAGGTCGACTACCGCAGCCTGTCCGTTCGTCATCTGGGCACGATCTTTGAGCAGCTGCTCGCGTTTCAGCTCGCCGAGGATGACGCGGGCAGGCTCACCCTCGTTCCGGCTGGAGGCCGAAAGGCCACCGGCGCCTACTTCACTCCGGACCACATCGTGGACGACATCGTCGAGCGAACGCTCGCCCCGATCCTCGACCGACGTTCCAGCGAGATCGCCGAGGCGAACCTGTCCGGGAGGCGGGCATTCAATCGGCTTCTCGACATACACGTGCTCGATCCAGCGATGGGTAGCGGGCATTTCCTCGTCAGTGCGGCCGCGTACATCGCGCGGCGGATCGCCAACGACCCCGGCTACGACGCGGATCTCTCGCTCCCCGAGCTGCAGGGTCTCATCGCCGAGCGCTGCCTCTACGGCGTTGACGTAAATCCGATGGCCGTGGAAATCGCTCGTCTCGCCCTGTGGTTGAGCACGGTGCGCTCCGACCGGCCTCTGAGATTCCTTGCCAATCTGCGCCCCGGTAACTCGCTGGTGTCATGCGACCTTTCGACTCTTCTCGACGAGGAGAAGGATCTGTTCGCGCCCGAGCTCGCGGCTCGCGCTCGCGAGATGCTCGACCGAATCGGCGCGATCGCCGCGATGGACACGACGACAGGCCAGCAGGCCCATGAGAAGGAACGGATGCAGGGTGAGCTCGACTCGCTCAAGGCGCCGCTGCTCAGCGTCTGCGACCAGGCCGTCACCCCGCCCGTCGGGCCAAGCGCGGGACGGCCGTTGCACTGGCAGATCGAATACCCCGAGCGTTTCCTCGACGCGAGCGGCACGCCGCTCGCGGAGGGCGGATTTGACGCCGTGATTGGCAACCCGCCCTATGTGCGCATTCAGGAGCTCGGCCGCGACGTCGCCGAGTATTGCCGAGCACGCTACGAGACGGCGACGGGAGCGTTCGATGCGTTCGTGCCATTCATCGAGCGCGGAGTCAGCCTGCTCCGCCCTCGCGGCCGGCTGGGGTTCATCGTGCCCAGCGCGTTTCTGAAGCTCGAATACGGTGCTCGCCTGCGTGCCCGCCTCGCTGAGCGCTCCCTGATCGAAGAGATCATTGACTTCGGACACGCCCAGGTGTTCGAGGGCGCGACGAACTACACGTGCATCGTCGTGCTCGAACGCGAAGGCGACGACGACCTCAGCTACGTCGCGGTCCGAGGGAAGTTCGGATGAGGTGCGCCGGGCGGTCGCGACGCACGCCTTGCCGGCTGCCGAGCGCTACCGCGCCAGCGAGCTCGGCGAAGCCCCGTGGATGCTCGTACCGAGAGACGAGCGCGAGATTCTCGACACGATGCGAGCGGCTGGACGGCCCTTGAGCGACGCAACGCGACAGATTTTCCAAGGGCTCATCACGAGTGCCGACCCGATCTACATCGTCGAGGATCGCGGCACGCGAGGCTCGTACCGGGTCGTCGCCACCAAGGCGGGCGCCGAGCTAGAACTGGAGCCCGATCTGCTCCATCCGCTCGCCAGCGGCTTGGATGTGGAGCGCTACGCGCTGCGCACACTCAACTCGCTCCTGCTCTTCCCCTATCGCCGCGAAAAAGGCGAGATGCGACTGGTCGGCGAAGAGGAGCTACAGGCCCTTCCGCTCACATGGGAGTATCTGTGCGCGAATGAGGTTGAGCTGCGCCGTCGCGAGAGGGGCAAGATGGATCACGACGGCTGGTGGGCTTTTGGGCGTACGCAGAGCCTCGGCCTGCACGATCAGCCCAACCCTCGGCGTCGCGGCGACCGTCAAGCGACTCGAGGTCGCCGCGGACCCAGCGGGCGCCGCTTATTTCCACAATGTTCGCGTCAACGGCATCCTTCCCCGCGACGACGGCCCATCTCTGCCGGTGTTGACCGCGGTGCTCAACTCGCGAGCCATAGATTTCGCGTTCCGGCGTGGCGCTGCGCCGCTCCAGAACGGCTTCTACACGGCCAACAAGCAGTTCATCGCCTGGTTGCCCGTCCCAACCGAGCTCCCCGGCGATCTCGAGGTGTCGGGCGCGCGTCTGCACGAGCTCGTCGCTCTGGCCGAGTCCGAGCGGAGTGGGTTCCTCGACTGGCTGTCCTCGATCATCGGGGCTCGCCCGCGCGATCTCGCCGGTGCCGAAACCCTGGCCAACTATCCACAGACCGGACTCGACGGCGTGCTCGCCGTGCTCGACAGGAACGCCAGCCGGCTCAAGATAGATCCGCGACGGCGTGTAGAACGCGAGCGTATCGGCCAGGAGCTGGCCGAGAGCGCTGGGAGGATCGCCGATCTCGACGCCGAGCGTGTCCTGCTCGAACGGGATGTCGATGCCGCCGTTTACGACGCATACGGACTATCAGCCGCACAGCAGGCTCGCGTCGCGGGCGAGTACCAGTAACTCGGACTCGAACACCAACCCGCCTGCCGCAGTTGTCCTGGCATGTAGCGCCCGCCGTTCACCAGCCAGACCGAGCGACGACCGGGCTGTTCGCGCTCGCCGTTTCGCTGACGCTCAAGGCCGCGGCTTGCGCCGCCGGCACGCACAACGCCAAGCCCGTACAGACCGAGCGACGACCGGGCTGTTCGCGCTCGCCGTTTCGCTGACGCTCAAGGCCGCGGCTTGCGCCGCCGGCACGCACAACGCCAAGCCCGTACAGACCATATGCAGTACACAGCTGGCGCTGTGTGAATACCGTATCGAAATTCGTTGGCCGGTTTTGGGGGCTCGCGGTCAATAAGGGGTGATGATGACCACCCAAAGCATCGCCGCCGGCAAAGCCGGCGGGTATGCCCGCTACCTGGAGTCAAAGACGGTGGCCCCGGAGCGCGGGGACTACTACCTCTCTCCGGAGGGGGAGCCCACCCAGGCCCCCGGACGGTGGTTGGCGGCGCCTGACACGCTCGCCCGGCTGGGGATCGAGGGATCGACGGTCGAGGGTCGCGACTTCATCGAGCTGATTGAGGGCCGTCATCCCCGGACAGGCCGGTGGTTGCGCCGCGAGGGCGCCGGCGGTGGTCGTGGTGGCGGGATCGATTTGAGTTTCAGCGCGCCGAAGTCCGTCTCGACGGTATGGGCTCTGGGCGACCCGACCCAGCGGGCGGACATGGAGGCCGCGCACGCGGCGGCGGTACGGGACGCGATGAGCCACCTGACCGAGATGGTGCCGACGATCCGTCGCAGCTACGGCGGCCAGGTGGTGGAGGAGCGCGCGGCCGATCTGATTGCGGCAGAGTACCGGCACACCACCTCTCGCGGTGTGATGGAGGGCGATGCTCCGGACCCGCAGCTGCACAGTCATGTCGTGGTCACGAGCGCGGTGCGGGACGACGGGAAGATCGTCGCGGTCGCCTCCCGGCCGATCTTCCGCTCAGCACGCGAGGTCGGGGCGTACTACCGCTCGGCGCTCGCTCACGAGCTGTCCCAGCGCGGCTATGCGATCGAAGGGGGGACCGGCAAGCAGGGCCGCTACTTCGAGATCGCCGGGGTGCCACGGGAATTGCTGGACGCTTTCTCGGCCCGCGGTCGTGAGGTCGCGCGCGCCGTGGAGCGGTTCCGGGCGAAGTGGGGTCGCGCGCCCGCGCGCGGCGAGCTGCGAGCGCTGAAGCTCGAGAACCGCAGAGCGAAGATGCCGGTCAACCGGACCGACCTGCGACGGGCGTGGGACGAGACCGCCGCGCGATTCGACTTCAGCGCCCACGACCTGACACCAGGCCGCGAATCGAAGGTGGCTGCTCGCGAACGTTCGCTGGAGGATCGCGTCGAGGAGCGCCTGACAGAGCGCGCCGCGACGTTCCAGCCGGGCGAGCTGCGTGCCGTGTTGCTGGAGCAGTCCGCTGGTGAGCTGGCGCCACGCGAGGCCCTCGGGCTCTCCAAGGCGATGGTCGAGCAGCGCCGCATCCTCCCGCTGGAGGGCGGGCTGATGACGACGCTCACGGTGCGTGCGCGGGAGGAGGCGATCGAGCGGAGGTTCAGCGGCCTCGCCGGCGATGGCGGCCGCGACGTGGGGGAGAGGGCGCGGATGACGGTGGGCGATCGGGTGGCCGAACGTATCGGAGCTCGCCTCAGCGACGAGCAGACCGACGCGCTCCAGGTCATCACCGGACCCGAGCGCGGCGCGATCCTTGTCGGCCCGGCCGGGACGGGTAAGGGAGTCGTGATCGACGCCGCCGCTCGCGCCGAGCAGCTGACAGGACATCAGACCTTGGGCATAGCGGTGTCGGGGTCCACTTCCCAGCGCCTTGGCCAGGACAGTCCCGCGCTCGCCGGACAGACACTCACGCTCGACGCGCTCGTAGCCCGTGTAGACCGTGGCATGCTCGACATCGGCCCGGACACAACGATCTACTTCGACGAGGCCGGCATGGCGGACACCGACCGCCTCGACCGCGTCACCGAGATGGTGGAGCGCACCGGAGCAAAGTTCGTAGCGATCGGCGATGGCGCGCAACTGCCCTCGATTGGCGCCGGCGGCATGTTCGACCGGCTCGCAGAGATCACCCCCAGCGCACAGCTCTCGAACATCCGCCGCACGCTGGACCCCGCCGAACAGCGCGCGTGGGCGGACCTGCGCGCCGGCCGTTCGGACCGCGCGATGGCCCACTACCACTCCCAAGGTCGCCTGCACATGGCCGACACCCGCGACCAGGTGGTAGAGCACGCCGTCAAGGACTGGGCGAGGCTGACCGAGACGTATCCGCTCGGCGAGGTCGCACTGATCTCAGACGCCTCCAACAAGGAGATAGCTCGCCTGAACGCCCGCGCACAGCACTACCGCGCACAACGTGGCGAGCTCGGCGACATCGAAGTACACGTGCCCGGCGTCCATTACGGCATCCGCACGGGCGACCGCGTAGCGATGATCGACCAGCACCACGAGCCGGGCATGGAGCGCATCGAGAACGGCGCCCGCGGCCAGATCCTCGACATCAACGAGACCGGAGAGGTGCTGATCCAGTTCGACGTCACCGGCCAATGGCGGACGCTCGCCGGCGACGATATCGCGCGCCTGCGGCTCGGCTATGCGCAGCACATCCACCGCGCCCAAGGCGCCACGGTCACCCGCACGTTGGTCGTCACCGGCGGCTGGCAGGCCGGCAAGGAGCCCGCCTACGTCGAGGCCTCCCGCGCCCGCCAGGGAACCGACTGGTACGTCTCCCGAGAGGACCTCGGCGTTGAAGGCCACGACACCGACCGGATCGAACGCCTCTCGCAGACCATGAGCCGCAGCCACGGGCAGGTTCCCTCGCTCGCGCACCCCGAACTGCCCGACCCCGACTATGGGCCAGGCTTCGAGCGCACGCTCGACCGCGACTGGACATTGCTTCCGGGGATCACCCGCGCCATCGACCTGATCGACCAATCTGACCGTACACCGGAGCTAACACGATGAGTCGTCGGCTGCGGATCGCTCCAGCCTGTCTCGCCGTCCTCAAGCGCCGGCGCGAGCCCGACGACAAATCCGTTGGCCGCTCCGGGCGACTCGGTTGCCGCGACCCTTGCCCACGTAGAACGTCTCGCCGTTGCGCGGATCGATGAGGCGGCCGCTTTCACGGACGCAGTGTTGGCCGGGGAGCAAGACGATAGTTCTGCCCTTGTCTGTGAACGCCATGTCGTCGTCGCCGTTCGGGCGGTTTTCCACCTCAGCCTTCGCAGCAGATGCGGACGCTGCGGCGTACTGCCCACACGTGTCCGCCGCCCGGGCAGACGCGGGCTTTGAACTGCCCCGGGTTTGTTGGAGGCGTTTTTGTTTGAGTAGTCGTGTCGGTGTTCTTCAGTGTTGCAGTCGTGCCGGTGGGCATGTGGGCAACCCGTAGGGTTGTCCAAGGGCTGTGGTCAGCTTGCTGTCCACAGCCCGTCATGTCCACGGGCCTTTGTTCGTCGTCCCGGCCGCGGTCGTGGCGGCGTGGTTGTTCTCGTACTCGACGGGTGGGAGTCGTTCGCAGGAGCTGTGTAGTCGCTTGTGGTTGTACCAGTTGACCCATTGCAGTGTGGCGAACTCGACTTGCTCCATCGTCTTCCATGGTCCTTGCTGGTTGATCAGCTCGGTCTTGTAGAGCCCGATCGTTGACTCGGCGACGGCGTTGTCATACCCATCGCCGATCGATCCGATCGAGGGGTCCGCGCCAGCATCAACGAGCCGTTGGGTGAACGCAAAACTCGTGTATTGGCTCCCGGCATCGGAGTGGGATATGAGGCCCTCCGGGACGGGGGTGCCGTGATGGTCGCGGGCCCAGAGCGCCATCTCCAGCGTGTCCAGGACGAGCGGTGTTTTCATCGTGGTGTCGGCCTTCCAGCCGACGATCCTGCGGGAGAACACGTCGATCGTGAACGCGACATACACCGTCCCTGACCACGCCGGCACATACGTGAAATCGGAGACCCACAGCCGGTTCGGGGCAGCCGCTTTGAAGTCGCGGTCCACGAGGTCGGGCGCGCGGGTTGATTGCCCGTCCGGGATCGTGGTGCGGCGCTTCTTGCCCCGCACAGCGCCTTTCAGGCTCTCCCTGGCCATCAGGCGTTCCACCGTGCAGCGGGCGACCTTGACGTCTTCGCGCGCCAGCTGCCACCAGACCTTCCTGGCGCCATAGACGCCGAGGTTCTCCTTGTGCACCCTACGGATCTCACCGCGCAGGCGCCGATCCCTCAGCGCTCGCTCTGAGGGCGATCGTTCGCGGGCCTTGACCGCGTAATACGTTGACGGGGCGATCTGAAGCGTCCTGCAGAACGGCTCGACCCCATACTCATCGCGGTGCGCGTCAACCACCCTGCTCATCTCCTCGGCTGCGGGTCGAGCTCCCGCGCGAAGAAAGCTGAGGCGGCCTTCAGGATCTCATTCGCGCGACGCAGCTCCCGGTTCTCACGCTCCAGATCTTTGATCTTCTGAGCCTCCTCGCTCGTGACCCCATGCCGACGGCCACCATCGACTTCGGACTGGCGCACCCACTTCCGCAGCGTCTCAGCCGTCATCCCGCACTTCTGCGCGACCGACACCATCGCCGCCCATTCGGTCGCGTACTCACCACGATGCTCCATGACCAGGCGAACCGCCCGCTCACGCACTTCTGCTGGATACCTCTTGTTCTTGGCCATCGCCCAATCCTCTCAAGCGATCAGGCCTCCAACATTCCCGGGGCGGTTCACTTCGTTGCGGGCGCTGTCGGGTTCGTGCTGCCGCAGCCTGCTGCTACGAGAGCAAGTGCTGTGATGGGCGCCGCAACAGTACGCTTCTTCATGGCTGTCATTTGCTGCCTCTACAGATGCGTAGATACGGGTGTTCGGATGGTGCTTCGTGATGGCTGGCGCAGGACCCTATCCCAACCACGACTCATAAGCCCTCTGTGATCGCCCCGCTTCTGTCGTCTCCATGAAACTCGGTGTGCCGAGGCACCTCCAAGGACGGCGCAGGGCCGCGTTGCGGTACGCTGAGGTCGTGGCTACAGCGCTCGACAAGGACAAGCTGCACGATGTGCTCGATCAGGCAGTGATCGTGATCGACGAGCGGGATCTTGAACGCTCGCGCAAGGATCCGCGGGTGCGCGCCTTTCACGAAAGCTCCGCGAGGCTGATGGCCGAGCTCGAAGCCGAAGGCGCTGACTACGACTGAAGGCTGAGCCACTGCCGGCGTAGCGAGCGGCTGCCGGGCACTTGCTGCTCAGAGTCCTGGAAGCCGAAGTGCTGCCGCCACATCTCGGCCGTATCGCTGTCGAACGGATCGACTACCAGGACGGTCGCGCCGACGTAGCGCAGCGCGCGTTGCGCGATTCGGTTGGCGTGCTGAAGCATCTCCTCGCCGATCCCGGGCGAGCCGTCCGTGCGCGCGAACTGCGCGAGCAGGATTGCCGGCTGGGTGCGGTAGTGCACGCCGCCGAGCTGCGCGCGCTCCTCACGGCTGAGCGCGACCTGTGCGGCGCACAGCGCGTACACGCCCGCGATCTTGCCGTGGCTGAGCCGCACGCGGACGGTCGCCTCCTGCGGCTCGTTCAACGCCCGCTCCGCGAGCCATTCGGCGACGCTCTCGCCGGCGGGACCTGGCACGGGTTGAAACGCGCGGATCGCCTCGCCCAGCTCGGGCAGCCCCGCCACGACCGACCGATCGACGCGCACGTACGCGCGAGCGCGTTCCAGCACGTCGTGTGAGGGTGATGGGTCCGGGACGTTCATGACGGCATAGAAGCGTACCCGCCGTACCCGTCATCGCCAGGGCTACGTGAAGCTTGGCAGTCTGTCGCCGGCTCAAAGGGGCGATCAGTATGCCGATACGGTTCCGGGATGCTTCGCGCCGACAACAAAGCGCAGCTGGTCAAGCTGCCCTGGACGCTTAGCCGGATGCTCTCGGGCCGCCGCTACGCGGTGCAGTCAGGGCGCAAAATCATGGAGCTACGCTGGTCGAAGGCTCAGGTCGGAGCAGCTCAGCAGGCGCAGGCGACTGAACCCGTGCAAGTGTGGCGCGATGGCAAGCGCAACCTCTGGCAGTTCATGGACGACTTCTACTGGGACGACGACGGCTTGGGCGCCGAGGATGTCAAGGCGCTCGTGCTGCAGCGCAAGCGACGCCTGAAGCAGAAGCTGCAGTCAGCGCGAAGCCTGATGCGGGCCGAGGAAAATGGTCGCCCCACCCGTGCTTCTACCTCGACCGAGCTGCGCCGCGCCGTCTTCGAGCGCGACGGTGGTCGCTGCGTGGAGTGCGGCGGCTCCTTCGACCTCCAGTACGACCACATCCTGCCCGTCGCCCACGGCGGCGCGACCACGCTTGAGAACCTCCAGCTCCTATGCGCCGACTGCAACCGGAGCAAGAGCGACTCTATTTGAGAGGCTCGGCCCGGACGTCGGGCGCCGTTCATGCCAGGCTCAACGATTCTGCACGGACGACCACGGGGTTTGCGCAACGTACGGTCCTCTCCACTTAGGCAGATTGCCACTGCGCCCTCGGTCAGCGATCGTGGCTGACGTTGCGCGCTACGCCGAAGCTGTGGCTACAGCCTCGACAAGGACAAGCTGCACGATGTGCTCGACCAGGTGGTGATCGTGATCGACGAGCGGGATCTGGAGCGCTCGCGCCGTGATCCTCGTGTGCGCGCGTTCCATGCGAGCGCCGCCAAGCTACAGGCCGAGCTGGAGTCCGAAGGTGCTGACTACTGCTGAAGGCTGAGCCACTGCCGGCGCAACCGGCCGTTGCCGGGCACTGGCGTGGCGGATCATCGGCCGTCGTGTATGACGACGCTCGCCTCGCTGATTTCGACGAGGGAGGCGTTCTCGAAGGCGTCAGCGATCAAGCTGAGGTTGGTCTCGAACAGGGCGAGCAGGTCGTCGTTGGCAATGTTGCCGGTGGCGACCACGAGGAGCCGGCGTGGCAGGTTTTGCAGCAGGTGGCTATCGCGGAAGTCGCGGTCCTTTGTTACCACCACGCGGTTCTCGCTGTCGGCGATGTCCGCAAGCTGGCGGTCGCCGGTTCGATTGCCGTCTGGCAGGCCGGAGGTATGGATACTGTCGTGATTGGCTTCGGCCAACAGGTTGGACAGCCGCAGCGGGAGTTGAGCATCGATCAGGAATTTCATGCTGCGCGGAGCGGCACGACCCGGTGCCCGCCAGCGGCCAGCGCCGCGAACTCCAGAGCGGCGAGCAGATCCTCGCGTTCGAGGTCTGGATGATCGGCGATAACCTGCTCGATCGTCATACCCGAAGCCAGAAGCTCCAGAAGGCTCTCGACCGGGTAGCGTAGACCACGGATCGTGGGCTGCCCGTGGCAGATGTTCGAGACAGTGGTGATGCGATCTAGCCGTGACATGCTCTCAGCGTACCGGCTCGAACGGTGACTGCGCTGCTACTTTGCCAGGCGAACGCCCAGTGCGCCTCTCTCCCTCGGGATGACGCGGCCGGGGCTCTTTGCGTCGTCAGCCGCCCTTCACGTGCGTCGCCAGCGACCGTATCGTCCGCGCCCAGAGCTGCGGCTCTGCGTGCCGGCGTTCTACGCCACGCTCAGCGACGCCGCCCGCACGACCAAGGGGTTTGCGCAACGTCCGGTCCTCTCCATCAGACTACTTCGATCCAGTCGAGTCTGCGCCCGCACAGCGCTCGCCACCGCGCCGCGGGCGTCACGTGCAGCGTGTCCACGTCAGGCTCGCCGGCTGCCGTCAGGAAGATCTCGTGCAGGATCGCCTCCCCGCCCTCGCCCGGGTCCAGGTTCGCGCCTCCGCGCGCGATCGTCAGCCGGTGCTCGCCCGCGCCGAGCCTGACGCGCAGCGGGGTCATCGTGTCGGGGTTGTGCGGGTTGCCGGCGAGCTGCCCGCCGATCGAGGCGATTCGCCGCCCATCCACGTCCACGCTCACGCTCGGCATCAACTCTCCCTGCAGCCACACCTCCCACACGCCTGCATGGGGCAGCGCGAACATCGCGCTCAGCTCTCCGGCCCCGGTCATTTCAAGCCCTGGATGGGTGTAGGTCCAGTCCCGAGAGTGCTCAAACCGTGCCGCGCCAATCGCCACTGCGCTCGGCGGGACGGCGGCGATCAGCCGCGCCCCCGCGTGCGAGCGGGCGATCCGTGCCATGCGCGCGACGCCCACGCAGCGGACCGGACGCGTGCTCGACAGGCCGAGGTGCGCGATCGCCGCCGGCGCGCCCGGCCGGCGCTCCCACACCTCATAGTAGGTCCCCTGCCACGCAAGGCGGTAGGCAGAGGGAGGATCGCTGGCGATGGGATCCCGGGGCGTGACAATCAGCGGGTAGGCCCTCCACGCCGCCGCCGGCACCCTGTCGAGGTCGACCGGAGATCCGTGGCCGCGCGAGAGCGCGAGTCCTGCCGGCGGATAGGTGAACTCCAACCCGCCCACGTCGAGGTCGCGCAGCTCATACAGCGCGTATTCGTCGAACGCCGTGAACAGCACCGGACCCTTCCCGGCGAAGCGCCCGTTCAGCGAAGCCAGCTCTTCGTAACGCCCGGTCGGCGCCAGGTCGGAGGCGTGGTACTGCATCGCATCCGACACGGCGATCCCGCCCGACAGCAGGAGCGCCGCGAGCACTGCCGCGATCCGCATCGCCCGCGGATTCGCCGGCGTTCGCAGGGCGGCGATCCCCGCCCAGGCCAGGAGCACGAGCACCGAGGAGCTGAGCACCAGCGCCTTCGCGTCCACCCACGCGGTCGAGTAGGAGGCCAGCCCCGCGCCAGCCGCCAGCGTCAGCCCGATCCAGCCGGCCAGCGCGTACTCGCGCATGTACAGCACGCGCAGCACCCCCAGCACTACGGCGATGAGCGTGACGAGCGCGATCGCGTAGGACAGCGTCAGGTGCGCGCCGACCGGCGCCTGCTCATAGCTGCCCGTAAGCCAGGTTCCGAGCGTCTGCGCCGGGCGCAGCGGCGCGGACAGGTTGCCCGGGTTGCTCGTAGAGGCCACGCTCTGAGCCACGCGTAGCGATTTGGCCAGGTTGACCCACGTGCTCAGGGCACAACCGATCGTGACGACCCCGCCGAGCGCGATCGCCGCCAGCAGCTCGCGCGCGCTCCGGCGGCCCGCCGTGACCTCCCGGATCCCCACCACGCCGAGGACCGCCACCGCCGCCAGGCCCCACGCGCCGAACCCCACCCCGAGCGCCGAGATCCCGGCGGCGAGCACAATCGCCGCCGGTATGACCCCCGCGCGCTGCCACAGCCAGCGTGAGTGCAGCGTCACGAGCGCGCCCAGCGTGAGGATCATGACCAGCGCGACGAGCTCCTTGACCGAGGCGATCAGCTCGTACCCGTATACGAGCGCTCCCAGCGTCGCGCTCAGCGCGGCGATCGCCGTCCACCCCCCGGCGAGCCCCATCCGCCGCGCGAGCGCCCACGCCGGCCCGGTGGCGGTGGCGAGCACGAACGCGTTGAACGGCTGGAACGCCCAGATCAATGGCAGGCCCAACAGGAAGGCGCTGCCGCCAAACAGCGTGTCCGCTCCCGAGGGGTACTCCGTCGCGTAGTAATCGTGGATGTACTGGCCGTAGGAGCTGTGCAGATCCAGGTGCGCGTAGTCTTGGCCGTGGCCCATCAAATAGTCGGCGCCCATCATGTGCAGCGCCGAGTCGGTCAGGCTCTGATAGGAGGAGAACGACGGCCGGCCCGCGAGCAGCACCGGCGCCAGCGCGACGGCGTACGCGAGCACCGGCACGGCCAGCTGCCAGCGGTGTGCCCGCCATCCCCGCGCGAGCGTCCACGCCCGCCGCCACCCGAGCGCGAACCCGGCCGCGGCGAGTATCCCCAGCACATAGGGCGTCGCCGGCGCGGCGAAGGCCACGTAGGTGCTCAGCTGCGATGCGGCGATCAGCACCGCGACGCCCACGGCCGCCAGCAGCGTCCCCGGCAGCCAGCCCCCGCTCACGCGATCGGCCAGCAGTCCGGTGCCCGTGCACAGCAGCGCGAGCACGCACGGATACACCAGCGCCGTCAACACGAACATGACGGCGTGAGGCTATTCGGTCCGATGGGGCCGGGTGAGCGCCAGTGGCAGAGCGCCGCGCCGCCGTCGCGAAGGTGCCTCAGCTCGCCATACGTGGGAGTACGAGCCCGCCGCGCCGCGCGGCGCCGCGCGCGAGGCGGGGCGGCCGCTCGGGTTCGGTTGCGGATGTCGAGCCGATCCGCGGCCCGAGGTTCAGCTTGCCTCGCGCGGTATGTAGGGCGCGAGCTCGCGCCGGGCGATGCTCAGCTTGTGGACCTCGTCGGGGCCGTCGGCCAGTCGCAGGGTGCGCAGGTGGGCGTAGGCCCAGGCGAGCCCGAAGTCCTCGGACACGCCCCCGCCGCCGTGGACCTGGATCGCGCGGTCGAGCACCTTCAGCGCGACGTTCGGCGCGGCGACCTTGATCGCGGCGATCTCCGTGCGGGCGTGGCGGTTGCCGACGGTGTCCATCAGCCAGGCCGCCTTCAACGTCAGCAGGCGCGCCATCTCGATCTCGATGCGCGACTCGGCGATCCAGTCCAGGACGTTCGCCGCGCGTTGCGATCGGCGCGCCGAAGGTGACGCGCGAGACGGCGCGCGCACACATCGCCTGCAGCGCCCGCTCGGCTGCGCCGATCGCACGCATGCAGTGGTGAATGCGCCCCGGCCCCAGGCGGGCCTGGGCGATCATGAAGCCGTCGCCCTCGCCGGCGATCAGATTGCTCGCGGGCACGCGCACGTCGGAGAAGTCGACTTCGGCATGACCCTCGTGGTCGTAGTAGCCGAACACGGGCAGTCCGCGCATGACGGTGACGCCGGGCGTGTCCAGCGGCACGAGGATCTGGCTCTGCTGCTTGTGGGGCGGACCGTCCGGCGCCGTCTTGCCCATCACGATCATGATCCGGCAGTGCGGGTGCAACGCGTTTGAGATCCACCACTTGCGCCCGTTGAGCACGTACTCGTCGCCGTCGCGCTCGATTCGCAGCGCGATGTTGGTCGCGTCCGAGCTCGCGACGTCGGGCTCGGTCATGGCGAACGACGAGCGGATCTCGCCGTCGAGCAGCGGCGCCAGCCAGCGGTCCTTCTGCTCGGGGGTGCCGAACTGGTGCAGCACCTCCATGTTGCCGGTGTCCGGCGCCGAGCAGTTGCACGCCTCCGAGGCGATATGGCTGCGTCCGAGGATCTCCGCCAGCGGAGCGTAGTCGGCGTTTGAGAGCCCGGCGCCGTCGTCGGGGTCTGGCAGGAACATGTTCCACAGCCCGGCCGCGCGCGCGCGCGCCTTGAGTTCCTCCATGACCGGCGGCTGGCTGTGCGGATCGCCGGACTCGCGCAGCTGTCGCTCATACACCTCCTCGGCGGGATGCACGTGCTCGTCCATGAACGCGCTCAATCGCTCTTTGAACTCCATGCAACGCTCGCTCGGCTGGAAGTCCATCGCTCCTCCTCGGTGACTGACTGACGGCGGGGCTTGGATCATCGCCGATAACGCGGCCAGCGGTCAGCCGCGCCGCACCCACGCCAGTGCTACTCGTTCAGTCCGAGCACTTCGAGCAGCTTGATCCAAGACTGTTGACCGGTCGTGAATTCCAGTTCTTCAAACCTCGTGATCAGGTGTTCTATCCGCTTGAGGAGGCCTCGTTCGGAGGCCTGGATATACGGGGCGAGGATCCGCGGGGAGAGGACTTCGACGTTGATCGCTTCCACGTGTTGGTCGAACCGCAGCGTGCTCTGTGGGATCGTCCGATAGCCGCTTGCGGTCCATGAGCGCACGTCCGCGCAGAGGTCCGGCACCTGCAGGGCGATCATTTCGCGCAATCCCCTGATGAACTTGTGCGCGCGGCGGGTGAGCGCGGGGTTGCTCCAGCGCAGCGGGCTCACCGCCTTGATGAACGCCTGGGCGATCTTCGCGTCGGTGTGATAGCCGATCGCCCACAGCGCCCCGGCGACCTCGTAGCTCAACTTCTGCTCCGGTTCGTTCTGGGGAGAGCCTGCGCCCACGTCGGGGCATTCGGCGGCGAACTTCTGGTCGAGCATATGGAAGCTCGCTTCCTCGGTCGGCCAGGTGTTCACAACCGCCCGCAGGGTCGTGTAAGCGGCCTGCAGGGCGGTGTGCGTGGAGGCGGTGTCCCGAGGAGCGGCGGCGAGCGCGCCGGCGGGCAGGAGCCAGACGGTGAGGACGGTGAGCGCGGTGAGGAGGATCGCCAGGCGACTGGGCATGTCCACTGAGAATAACCCTCGCCGCCGGGACAAGCGCCATCGCTGCCGGGACGGGGCGCTCGCGCTGCCGGACAGGGCGCCATCGCTGCCGGAAGGGGCGCCCGCGATCGAGCAGCGGATGCAACGGCCGACGGTGTCTGCCTGTCCTCCGGCGATGGGCTTAGGATCATCGCCGATGACGCGCGAGCGAGCCAGCTACCGCGACGCGGGCGTGGACTACGAGGCGCTCGATCGGGCCAAGCGCCTGGCGATGGCCCACGCGCTCTCCACCTCCTCGCTCCCGGCCGCCCGCGGCGCGCGCTCTCTCGACTCCTCCCGCGGCGAGCCGGCGTTCGCGTTCGAGCTCGGCGGCCGCACGCTGGCGTTCGTGGTCGAGGGCTTGGGGACGAAGTCGATCATTGCGCGCCAGGTGCTCGAACAGCAGGGAATCGACCGGTTCGCCGACGTGGCCTACGACGCGGTGGCGGCGATCGTCAACGACCTGTGCTGTGTGGGCGCGCTGCCGCTCGTCGTCAACGCCTACTTCGCGACGGGCTCCTCGGAGTGGTATCGCGAGGGCGCGCGCGCGGCGGCGCTGCTTCAGGGCTGGCGGCGGGCATGCGCGGACGCGGGCTGTGCGTGGGGGGGCGGGGAGTCGCCCTCGCTGCCGGGGCTGATCGACGAGCGCGAGATCGAGCTGGCGGGCGCCGCGGTGGGCGCCGTGCCGCAGGGGCGCGCGGCGATCCTGGGGGATGCGCTGGGGCCGGGCGATGAGATCGTGCTGGTCGCCTCCAGCGGGCTGCACGCCAACGGGGCATCGCTGGCTCGCCTGGTCGCGAGCGGGCTGGGCGAGGGGTATGCGACCGCGCTTGCGAGCGGGCGCACGCTGGGCGAGGCGTTGCTCGACCCCTCGGTGATGTACGTACGGCTGGTGGCGGCGCTGCTGCAGCGAGGGCTGGCGTTGACCTATGTCAGCCACATCACCGGCCACGGCCTGCTCAAGCTGATGCGCCGGCCGAAGCCGCTGAGATACCGCATCCACGAGCTGCCGGACGTGCCCGAGGTGCTGAGCTTTCTCGTCGCTCAGGCCGGCCTGGAGGCGAGGACGGCCTACTCGACGTTCAACATGGGCGCCGGCTTTGCCCTGTACTGCGCGGCGGGAGCGGGCGCTCAGGCCGTCGAGCTGGCCGCCGGCCTGGGTTTTCAGGCACGCGTCGCGGGGATCGTCGAGGAGGGGCCCAGGGAGGTGGTCTTGGAGCCGGTCGGGGTGCGCCTGGACGGCGGCGAGCTGGAGCTGTCGGTATGAGCTCCCGGTTCGTCCAGCCGTATGACCTCAGGGTCGTTCCAACCATAAATCTCAGTCTGAGCTCGAGGTTCAGTGTTATAAAGAACTAGGATTTACCTGGAGGCGCCATCCGGTGGACGCGACATCCACCTGCACCCCCTGCTTGCAGCCGTCCCACGCTACGGCTAACCTTTATAGGGGAATCGCCACTGTTCTCCGGCGTGGATCGCCGGGGATCTCGATATCGCCGGACCGGCATGGCTCCGGAGCTACCCGGATCGAGGCGGACCTGTCCATCAAACTAGAGGAGAGAAATCTGATGCGCAGAGCATCCACCTGTCTGGCCTTGCTCGGCCTGGCCGTCCTGGGTCTGTCGACCACCGCTTCGGCGGCGCCGACGATCACGCTGAAAGGGGTGGCCGTGCCCATCCCGGGTGTCCCCCACAGCGGCAACATCCTTGGGGCGCCCGCCGCCTTCAAGGCCGAATACACGATCTCGGGGACCGAATACGGCGGCTTCCCGGCGCCCCTGATCGGGGTCAAATTCTACGGGCCCTCGGGCGCGAAACTGCACCCGCAAGGGTTTGGCACGTGCGCGCCGGAAGTGATCGAACAGCGCGGGCCGTCGCCGTGCTCAAAGAAATCGATCGCCGGCCCGAAGGGCAGCGCGAGCGGCGTCGTCAGCTTCGGCACCGAACGTGTGCACGAGACGGTGTCGGTGCAGCCGTTCTTCGCCCCCGGCGGCAACCTGGAGTTCTTCGTGGACGGCACCACGCCGGTCTCGATCGAAATCCTCTCCAAGGGCCACGTCGTCAGCACCTCCCCGCCGTTCGGCCCGACGGTCCTCGCCGAAGTGCCGCTGGTCGAATCTGTGCCCGGCGCGCTCGACGCGTCGACCGAAAACATCAGCGTCACGGTCGGCGCCGCGTACAAGCAGGGCAAGAAGCTGGTCTCCTACATCACGGTGCCGAAGAAGTGCCCGGCGGGCGGATTCCCGTTGAAGACCGTGATGGAATTCGGCAGCGTCAGCAATCCCAAGGAACCGGGCGAAAAGTCCGAAGCCTCATACAAGGCGCCGTGCCCCAAGAAGTAGACGTAGAAGACGACAGTGGCTGGCTCGCGCGCCAATGAGGACGCGTGAGCCAGCCAGAGCACAGGCGAGACGGGCGATCCCGGCGGACAGGGGTCGCCCGCCGCGCTGTTGAGAACGGAACGGCAGGAAGGATCATCGGGTTGAGCCAGACCAGCGGGCGCAGCAGAGGTAGGGCGGCGATCGTCGGCGCGCTGAGCGCAGCCGCGGTGGTCGCGCTCGCGCTGCTGGCCGGCGGCTGCGGTGTCACCGGGGGCTCGGGGGGGTATACGGTCCGCGCGATCTTCGACGACGCCGCCAACATCATCTCCGGCGAGACCGTCAAGATCGACGGCGTCAAGGTCGGCGCCGTCGGGTCGGTCACGCCCACGCCGCAGCAGAAGGCGGCGGTCGTGTTGAACATCACCAACCCCGGCTTCCAGGACTTCCGCGCCGACGCCAGCTGCACGATCGAACCGGAGGCGCTGATCGGTGAGAAGTTCGTCAACTGCCTGCCGACCCAGCCGCGCGCGGAAGGGACACCCCTGCCCCCGCCGCTGCAGAAGATCGGAAGCGGTCAGGAAGGCGAAGGGCAGTACCTGCTGCCGGTGGCGAACACCTCGAGCCCCGTCGACGTGGATCTGCTCAACGACATCAACCGCCTGCCCGTGCGCGAGCGGTTCACGATCATCCTCAACGAACTCGGCGCCGGGCTGGCCGGGCGCGGGAGCGACCTGAACGTGGTCATCCGCCGAGCCGACCCCGCGCTGCGCGAACTCGACAAGGTCATCGGCATCCTCGCGCATCAGAACAAGCTGCTGGCGAAACTGGCGGTGGACTCGAACCAGGCCTTGGCGCCGATCCCGGGGGTCAAAGAGCAGATCTCGGGCTTCATCGCCGGGCAGGATGCGGTCTCGCGGGCAACGGCCAACCAGCGCGGGGCGCTCAAGCAAGCCCTCGTCGACTTCCCGCCGTTTCTGCGTCAGCTGAGCCCGGCGATGGAACGGTTCGTGCGCCTGGGTGAACAGACCACGCCTACGTTCACCGACCTGAAAGCCGCGGCGCCGGGGATCAACGAGATGTTCACGCAGCTCCCGGCGTTCTCGAGAAGCTCGACCACGTTCGCTCAGAGCCTCGGCAAGACCTCCAAGCTCTCGGGGCCGGCGCTCGCGGCGTTGCAGCCCTTCTTGAGTCGCGTGAAAACGCTTGGGAGCGCCGCCAAGCCGTTCAGCTCAAGCCTCGCCGAACTGTTCACGAGCCTGCGCGACACCGGCGGTCTGGAGCGGCTGCTGGACTTCATCTTCGTCGGCGCCGGCGACACCAACGGCTACGACGCGCTCGGGCACTTCCTGCGCGCCGAACTGGTCGCCAACCTCTGCCTGAAATACGACGTCGCTCCGACGTCGGGATGCAGCGCCAGGTTCTTCAGCACGACGGGCTCGACCTCGAGCGAAAGCTCCGCCGGCGCAAGCAATGCCAGTGCGACCAGCGCGAGCAAGGCCGGCGCCAGCACGGGCCTGGTCATGCAGCGCACGCTGGCGGTGCTCAAAGGCGCCACGCCGGCCCAGGCGATCGCGAAATACCCCGGCTCGATCTCTGCCTCCGAAGCGCTCGCCGGCGCCGGCTCTGGCTCCGGTGTCGCCGGCGAAGGCTCCGCGAGCGCCCAGCCGGTGGGCGGATCGAGCTCCGGCACCACCTACTACACCCCCTCGCCCGAAAGCTCCTCCTCGGAAGCGAGCGGGATGCTCCTCAACTACCTGCTCGGCGACTGAGATGACGACCTCGACACCACCACCACCACCGACCAGATCGCCGCGGGCCGCGCGCAAGGTCGCCCCGCGCGCGTTCGCCGCGTCGCGGCCGGCGCCGGCTTTGGCGTTGATCGCGCTGACGGCGCTGGCGCTGGTGCTGCCCGCGCAGGTGAACGCCGAAGAACCGAACGCGACCACGCCCGCCACGACGCTGGCGACGCAACCGGCCCCGAGCGAAACGACCACACCGCCCGCCGTGACCACGACCACCGTCCCGGCGAGCGCGCCGGCGACGCCGGAACAGAGCGAAGCGGGCGCCGAGACCTCCCCCGAAGCCCAAGCCGGCGGGCCGGAAGTACAGGCCCAGCACGTGCAGCGCGCGACCCGTGGCCGGGCCGGTAGGGGCGGCGCCCGCTCAAAGACGCAGGGCAAGGGCCTAGCCGAAGGCGCGGGTGGGCAGACGCAGAGCGCCGAAGGCGCGTCCGAACGGGGCGCGCCCGCGCGCCACAGCGCCCCCTCGCCCTCGACCCTCACCCCGGCGCTGCCGGGGTCGCTCACAGGACCGCTGCCGGGCGTGTCGGGCTTCTTCGTCGAAAGCTTTCAGGTCCCCCCATTTTTGCTGCCGATCTATGAGGCGGCGGGCACCGCCTACGGGATCCCCTGGCAGGTGCTCGCGGCGATCAACGAGATCGAGACCGACTACGGCCGCGACCTGAGCGTCTCCAGCGCCGGCGCGGAGGGATGGATGCAGTTCCTGCCCTCGACCTGGGCGCGCTACGGGGTGGACGCCAACGGCGCCGGATACGAGGATCCGTACAACCCGGCCGACGCGATCTTCGCGGCCGCCCGCTACCTGCGCGCGGCGGGAGGGGACACAAACATCAAGGCGGCGGTGTACGCCTACAACCACTCCCAGTCCTACGTAGCCTCGGTGATGCTGCGCGCGCAGTTGCTCGAAGGCACGCCTGCCGAACTGCTCGGGGCGATCACCGGCCTGACCGAGTCGCAGTTCCCCGTGCACGCCCCCTCCCACTACAGCGATGGATTTCAGAGCATCCCCGCGCAGGGGTCAAGCCCGGCGAAGACGCTCGCCGGCACGACGATCTACTCGCAGGCCGGGGCGCCGGTGATCGCCGTGCAGGACGGCGAAGTCGTGCAGATCGGCGACTCGCCCGCGCTCGGGCAGTTCGTGGCGCTGCGCGACGCCTATGGCAACACCTACGTGTACGCGCAGCTGGGCAGCGTAGCCGCGGTGTACCCGGTGCTCGAGCCCCACGAGCACACCGCCGTGAGCCCGCGGATCGCCCACTCCGGGGCCGCCGCTGCCGACGAACCGGCGCCCAGCGGACCCGCGACGGCGGGCGCGCAGCCGCGCTCGCCGCTGTCGGCCGGGGCGACCGTGTCGGGGCTCGCGCTGGGAGCCGCCGCGGGACTGGAACCGGCCCCGAGCATCCCCGCGCCGGCCCCCGCGACCCCGGCCCACCCGGTCGCGCCGCGAGCGCCCGCCCACGCGAACCCGCGGGAGTTCAGATCCGGACCGGACGACGTCTACCTGCACCCGCTGCGCGTGGGCGTGCAGGTGCTCGCGGGGACCGTGCTCGGCCATGTGGGCGGCGCAGAAACCGTCGACGGTGCGGCGGCAGATGCCGCGCCGGGCACGCCGGGGGCGAGCCCGGCGACCGGCGCTCAGACCGGTGAACCGCACATGTTCTTTCAGATCAAACCGGTCGGGGCGGGCGCGCCGCTGATCGACCCCAAGCCGATCCTCGACGGCTGGGTGGCTCTGGGAGACACCTCGATCTTCGGTGTCAGGGGCGAGAACCCGTTCCTCGCGACCTCGCCGACGGTCGGGCAGGTGCTGCTGGAGTCAAAGCAGCAGCTGCAACAACAGGTCGCGGGCGATCAGAGCATCCACATGGCGCTGTGTGAGCGCCAGGCGGTCCAGACCGGCAAGGTCAAGCGGTCAGTGCTGGCGGCGCTCGAGTACCTGTCGGTGTCGGGCCTTGCGCCGACGGTGTCGGGGCTTCGGTGCGCCGGCAGGATGCCCGTGAGCGAAGGCAACGCCTCCACGCGCTCTGACGACACGGTCAAGATCACGGCCGTGGGCGGCGTGCCGATCGCCGGCCACCAGGGGTCGGGCTCGATCGCGGAAACCACGATTCGCAAGCTGCTGATGCTCGAGGGCCTGAACCGGCCCCGGCGGATCGTCAGCCTGACGAGCATCCCCGGCGCGACGAACACTTTCGTCAAGTCCAGCGCGCGTGACTGGATCCGCATCGTCTTCGGCCCGTCCAGCGGCGCCGGCGCGCGTGCGGCGAGCGCGTCCAGCTCGCCGCTGACGCCGAACGAGTGGGTCAAGCTGATCGCCCGCTTGGGCGAGATCCCCGATCCGACCGTCTCCAGCGGGCCATCGGCGGCGGCGATACCCGACAGCCCCGGCGGCACGGCGCCCGCTGCGGGCGAAGCGAGTCCTAACGGTGAGAGCGGCGGGAGCGCCGGGCCCGCGACGCCGGGCGCCGGCGGATCGCCGAACGGGGAAGGAGCAGCCGGTGGCCACGGTTAGCCCCCCCGGACCTCCGGCCCCGCCGCCGCCGCCCCCCCCCACGCCCGCGCCGCCCGCGGGCGCCCCTCGGCCCGTTCGCGGCGGGGGCGCCATACCTCCCGGGGTCGGGCGCTGGATCGCCGCCGGCGCGCTCGCACTCGTGGTGCTGATCGTCGCCTACCTGGCGTTCTCCAGCTCCGGCGGCGCCGACTACCACCTGGAAATGAACGAAGCGGGACAGCTCGTCAGGGGCGATCAGGTGCAGGTCGGCGGCGTGCCCGTGGGAACGGTCACGAACATCGAACTGACCCATGACTTCAAAGCCCGCATCACGATCCACGTCGAATCCTCGCTGACACCGCTGCACGAAGGCACGATCTCCGAAATCAGGGTGCCCTCGCTGACGAGCGTCGCCAACCGCTACGTCGCGCTCACCCCCGGTCCCAACAACCGGCCGGCGCTGGCGGCGGGAGCCACGCTGCCGGCTAAATACACGCGTGAAGTCGTCGATCTCGACCAGCTCTTCAACACGCTGAACCCGCCGACGCGCAAGGGCCTGCAGGAGTTCATCCAGGGCTCAGCCGAAGAGTACGAGGGAGCGGGTCCCGAGCTGGGCAAGGCGACCGAATACTTCGGGCCGTCGTTCGCCGCGATCGACCACTTCTTCTCCGAGCTCGTGCGCGACCAGTCGACGTTCACGAGCTTCCTCGTCGAATCGGCCAAGGCGCTGACGACGATCGCCGCGCGCAAGGAATCGCTGAGCGACCTGGTCGAACACGCCGACCAGACCTTCCAGGCGATCGGCTCGCAGCAGAGCAACCTCGCCCACGCGCTGGCGCTGCTGCCGGGGGTGCTGAGCAAAGGTAGCGAGGTGTTCGCCGAAGAGCCGCAGACGCTGGCAGTGCTCACGCAGCTGACGAACGCGCAGCGGCCCAACACGAAGGCGCTTACGACCCTGTTCGAAAGGCTGCGCCCGCTCGTGAGCACGGCCACGCCGGTCGTGAGCAACTTCAGCCAGGCGATCTCCCGTCCGGGGACCGACAACGACCTGACCGAAGCGTTCGCCGCGCTGCCGGCGCTCGCCAAGGAGCTGACGACCGCCTCGCCCGACAACGTCAAAGCGCTGCAGGAATCGGTGCCGATCACCGCCTTCTTCGGACCCTACGCACCAGAGCTTCAGGGCACCTTCCGCGACTTCGGCCAGGCGTCCGCCTACTACGACGCCAACGGGCACTACGCGCGCCTGAGCCCGGTCGCGCCCTCGTTCAAGCTGGGCTCAGGCGAAACCCTCACGCCGGCGAGCGCCCAGCAGGCCCTCGAAGGGTTGAAGACCGGCCAGCTGCGCCGCTGCCCGGGGGGGCCACCCAGCCCTCGGCCGACGGCTCGGCGCCGTTCACCGACAACGGCGCGCTCAGCTGCGACCCGACGGATACGCCATGAACCCCCGTCGCCGCGGATCTCTGGCCGGAAGCCCGCTGTTGATCGGGGCGCTGACGACGCTGATCATCGTCGTGGCCGTGTTTTTGTCCTACAACGCCAACAACGGCCTGCCGTTCGTGCCCACGTACGACATCAACGTGGAACTGCCGGAAACGTCGGGCTTGCAGAACGCCAACGAGGTGCGGATCGCGGGCACGCGCGTGGGGATCGTCAGCTCGCTGACCGCCCACCAGGACCCCGCGACGGGGCGCTTCACCGCGATCGCGCATTTGAAGCTCGAAAAGAAGGTGCAGCCGCTGCCGGCCGACACGCGCGCGATCGTGCAGTCGGTGTCGGCGATCGGGCTGAAGTATTTGGAACTGGAAAAGGGCGCCTCGCAAAAGACGCTCAAGCCGGGCCAGACGATTCCGGTCTCGCAGGTGCGCGAACCGGTGGACATCGTCTCGCTCTTCAACATGTTCGATCAGAAGACCCGCAACGCGATCCAGAACAACACGATCAATTTCGGCGACGGTCTCGCCGGCCGGGGGATCGGGCTCAACGAAACGATCGCCACGCTGCGCCCGCTGGTGACCGAGGCGATTCCCGTCCTGCACAACCTCGCCTCGCCGCAGACGAACTTCAAAAACTTCTTCCCCGCGCTCGACCGGGTCGCCTCGGAGGTGGCGCCGGTGGCGTACACGCAGGCCGCGTTCTTCAGTGAGCTCGACAAGTTCTTCTCGGCCTGGGCGGGCGTTGCGCCCTCGCTCGAACGGACGATCGCGGGCGGCCCGGCGGCGCTCAAGCAGGCGACGTACTCGCTCCCCTACGAGGCGCCCCTGATCGAAAAGACCACCGAGTTCATGCGCCTGCTGCGCCCCAGCGCGAGCGCACTGCGCACGGTCGCGCCGCAGCTCGGCCACGCGTTCGCCGTGGGGGCGGTCAACCTGCGCGCGGCCACCGCCCTGAACCAGGGCGTGGCGGAATCCTCGCAGGCGTTCGAGGCGTTCGCCCAGAACCCGGTCGTGACGCTCGGCCTGGAAGACCTCACCCAGACGGCCGAAGTCGGTGAGCCGCTGCTCGCCGGGATCGCGCCCGCGCAGGCGTACTGCAACTACGTGACGCTGGCGTTCCGCAACGTCGCCAACCTGCAGTCGGAGGACATCGGCATCGGCACGCTGGCGCGCGCGGGGATCGTGCTCTCCCCGGTCGGGCCGAACGCCGAGGGCTTCCCCTCCACCGGTCCGGCGAACGGGCCGTCGGTCGAACACGAAGCCAACAGCTCGGCCGTCGTCAACAACAACTTCCTGCACGTCAATCCGTACCCGAACGTGGCCGGGCCCGGCCAGCCGCGGGTCTGCGAAGCGGGCAACGAGACCTACCTGCCGGGCAAATCCGTGATCGGCAACCTGCCGGCCGGCAAGAGCACAAACAACCGCGAACTGACCAGCCGCGAACAGAACCTGTTCGGCGAAAAGTATCCGAGCTCCACGCTCAAGGCGCTCGGACTGGCGAAACCCGCGGCCACGACGAGCAAGAGCAAGTCCACGGGGAAGAAAGCATGAGCGGTCTGCGCTTCTGGCGCCGCCACGACGAGATCCCGGTCGTCGAGCTGCGCCGCTCCAAGCCGGTGCGTACCGGCGCTGTGTTCCTCGTGCTGCTCGTGATCGCGGTGTACTTCGGCTTCACCAAGCACATCCCGTTCAAACACGGCTTTCGCCTGAAGGCGGTGTTCGCCACGGCCGTCAACGTCCACCCGAAGACGCCGGTACGCATCGCCGGCGTCGACGTCGGCGCGGTCACCTCGATCCAGCGCGAGGGCAGCGTCGGGTTGGTGAACATGGAAATCGAATCCAAAGGCCTGCCGATCCATGAAGACGCGACGCTGAAGATCCGCCCGCGGCTGTTTTTGGAAGGCAACTGGTTCATCGAACTGCAGCCGGGCACCCCGACGGCGCCGACGATCTCATCGGGGCACACGATCCCGATCGCCCAAACGGCAGATCCGGTTCAGCTCGACCAGGTGCTCGACGCGCTGAACACCGACACGCGCGCGAACCTGCAGAACTTCCTGCAGGGCTATGGCGACGGGCTGACGCGCAAGCCCGACGCCGCCGAAAACGCGGCACAGGACCCCGAAGTGCGTGGCCTGACCGGGGCGCAGGCGCTGAACCAGACCTACCTCCGCGCGCCCGAGGCGCTGCGCGGCGGAGGGATCGTCCAGCAGGCGGTCACGGGCACCGAACCGCACGACATCTCCGAGCTGATCGCGGCGATCGGCAAGGTCACGGCGGCGCTGAACCTGCACGAGCAGGCGCTGAGCGAATGGGTCCCCAACTTCAACGCCTTCTTCGCCGCCTTCGCCGCTCAGGCCCCGAGCCTCAGCGCCACCGTGGCACACCTGCCGGGGGCGCTGCACCAGGCCGATCTGGCGCTCACCTCGCTGCACGCCGCCTTCCCGTCGGTCCGCTCCTTCGCCATGGCGCTCCTGCCGGGTGTAAAGCAGCAGGGCCCGACGATCAGCGCGGCGCTGCCGTGGATCGAACAGGTGCAGGCCTCGCTCGCGCCGAGCGAGCTCGGCGGGGTCGCCCGGGGTCTGGACGAAGCGGCGCCGACTCTCGCCCAGCTCTTCGGCGAATCGCTGCCCTTCTACAAGCAGACCGACGCGTTCAGCAAGTGCCTGACAAAAGTGTTCTACCCGGCCGGCAACACCAAGCTGCAGGACGGGGCGAGCACTTCGGGTGTGGAAGACTACAAGGAGTTCTGGTACGGCATGGCCGGCCTGGCGGGCATCGGTCAGAGCTTCTCCGGCAACGGCGTGACCGACCAGTTCCTGGTCGGCAACAGCGGCCAGACGATCAAGTCGGGGCCGACGTCGATCCTCGGCACCACGCTGAAAGGCGTGCCGCTGCTCGCCCACGCGCCACTTCAGCCGCTGGGCACCCGCCCGGCCTTCCCCGCGCAGGAGCCGCCGTATAAGCCGCTCGTGCCGTGCTACACGCAGGCGCTGCCCGAATTCAACGGGCCCTTGGCGCAGGGTCCCGCCGACGGGAGCGGCGGATGAGCCGGCCCAAGGAAGGCGGACAGACAACAGGGTCGCCGACAGCCTCACGAGGGCGGGCTGGGCGTTCGTGAACAGATCGAGCGCTACCGCACTGCGTTCGTCGCGGTGGTGGCGATGATCGTGATCGCCGCACTGACAGGCGGCTACATCCTCGCGCACGAGAACCTGAAGCTGCCGGGCTGGGTGCCGGTGCTCGGTCGCAACTACTTTACGCTGAAGGCCGAATTCCAGACCGCCCAGGCGGTCACGCCGGGGCAGGGCCAGGCGGTCACGATCGCGGGGGCGAAGATCGGCGAAGTCGCAAGCGTGGATCTTCGCAACGGGGTCGCTGTGGTGACGATGAAAGTCGTCCCCAAATATGCGCTGATCTACCACGACGCGACCGTGCTGCTGCGCCCCAAGACGCAGCTGCAGGACATCACGATCGAGGTCAATCCGGGCAATCCCTCGTCGGGCCGGTTGAAGAGCGGCGAAACGATCCCGCTGGCCCAGACGGCGCCGGACATCGACTTCGACGAATTCCTCGCGGGCTTCGACACCGAAACGCGCGCCTACCTGCAGCTCCTGCTGGCGGGCGCGGGCGAAGGGTTCAAGGACAACGGCAAGGCGTTCGCGGCGACGCTCAAGCGTTTCGACCCGCTCGCGCGCGACGGGCAGCTGATCGCCCAGGAGCTCGAATCGCGCCACTCGGACATCGCGCACTCGATCCACAACTTCAAGCTCTTTGTGGAAGCGTTCGGCAACCGGGACACCCAGCTGGCCGACCTGATCCAGTCCTCCAACGCGGTGTTCAAGACCTTCGCCGAAGAGGACCAGAGCGTGCAGAGCACGCTGCGGCTGCTGCCGGGGGCGCTGAGCAAGACCGAACATGGCCTCGGCAAGATCGCCAAGGCGTTCGACGTGGTCGGGCCGACGCTGAAGGAGCTGCACCCGTTCGCCGCCGCGCTCGCCCCCGCCGAGGAAGCCTCGCGCGCCTCGTTCAAGACCACGACGCCGATCTTCAAGAACGACATCCGGCCGTTCGCGCGCGAAATTCTGCCCACGGTCCACGCGCTGCAGCCGAGCCTTGCGGGTCTGGCCGCGTCGTTCCCCAAGCTCGCGACCAGTTTCTCGGTGCTCAATGAATTCTTCAACGAGATCGCCTACAACCCCGGCCGCAACGCCGGCGGCTTTCTGTTCTTCCTGGACTGGGACAACCACAACCTCAACAGCGTCGTCAGCTCCGCCGACGCCAACGGGGTGCTCGGGCGCACGCTCGTGTACTTCAACTGCAAAGTGCTGCCGCTGCTGTCCCCCGTCGCGACGATCAACCCGACGGTGAACATCCTCGTCGGTCTGACCAACCCGCCCTCGAAGGCGGCGTGCGCGAACGCCGGCATCCTCGAAGGCTCGGCGACCGCAGCGGCCGCGCGCGGCAAATCCAAGGCGCCCGCCGGCGGCGGCGGAGTGTTCTCCGGCCTGCACGCGCCCGTGTTCGGGGCGAAGGGGTGAGCTGATGCAGAAGCGCGCGCCTACGCTCGGCAACATCCTCGTGATCGTCCTGTTCGCGCTCAGCTGCTTCGGGCTGCTGCTGTACCTGTGGGAGTCCTTCGGCGGGCCGGTTCCGCTGAAACCAAAGAACTACGAGATCACGATCGCGTTCCCGCGCGCGCTGGCCCTGGCCGAACAGTCCGACGTGCGCATCTCAGGCGTCGACGTAGGGCACGTCGTCGCGGTGAAACTGGGCAAGGAAGGCCGCACCGTCGCGACGCTCGAACTCTCCAGTCAGTACGCGCCGATTCGCGCGAACATGCACGCGATCCTGCGCCAGAAGACGCTCCTGGGGGAGACCTACGTGCAGCTGATCCCCAAGCGGTACAACGGGTCCTACAACGCGGGGCCATACCTCCCCGACGGCGGCAGGCTGCCCTACAGCCAGGTCGAACCGTCGGTGACGCTCGACGACATCCTGTCCCTGTTCGATGCAAAGACGCGCAAGGACTTCGACCTGTGGATGCAGTCGGCCGCGGAAGGGATCACCGGCCGCGGCGAACAGATCAACTCCGACTTCGCCGAGCTGCAGCCGTTCACCGAACACGCCAACCAGCTGGTGGGTATCCTCGCCTCCCAGGAAGGCGCGGTGAGCGCCGTGATCCGTAACACCGGCGAAGTGTTCGACGCGCTCGCCGGGCGCGACCATCAGCTCGCGGGACTGATCGTCAACGGGCAGCGCACGTTCCACGCCGCGGCCGAAGAGAGTCAGGCGTTTGCCGACGCGTGGAAAGTTTGGCCCGCATTCGATTACAACTCCAGGATCGCATTCAAAGCGTTTGACAAGTTCTCCAAGATCCAGAACCCGTTCCTGGATGAATTCCGCTCGACGGAGATCCAGCTCTCCAAGCTCTTGCAGGCGACCAAACCGTTCGCGCCCGCGTTCAACGGCTTTTTGACCTCGCTCGGGCCGTTCACCAAGGCTGCCAAGAAGGGTTTGCCGACGGTCAAGCCCCAGCTCGATCTGACCGTGCCGCTTTTGGAAAACATCCGCCCGGTGCTGCACAACTTCGACCCGTTCCTGCAGTACACCGACGAGTACATACCCGAGGTGCAGGCGTTCTTCGCCAACTTCGCCGCCTCCACGCAGGCCCATCTCGGCAACAGCAACACCGCCGGCCAGGGTCCGCCGCTGCACTACCTGCGCTCTATGCAGATCCTGAGCCCGGAAAGCCTCGCGATCTACACCAAACGGCTCGGCGTCAACCGCGCCAACCCATACTTCCAGCCCGGAGCCTTCCGCGCGCTGGGCAACGGCGGGCTGCAGGTGTTCGAAACCGGCTCCTGCGCACCCTCGGCGCCGGCGGTGAGCGGGCCGGGGAACGAAACGATCTCCGAAGGTCTGATCGAAGACCTGATCAAATTCCACATCGCCAACGCGCCCGAAACCCCCAACGAAGTCCCGGCTCCCGCGTGCAACAAACAGGGGCCGTTCAGCTTCAATGGCCAGAGCAGCCAGTATCCGCACGTGACCTATTCGGCCCCTACCCCATCCAAATGACGCCTGAGGAGCCGCCCGACGACATGTCCGATGAGCTGTCAGATGGGTTCGAGTATCACTCGAGCGAGGTGGACCTGCTCGGCGACCCCGGCGACGAGCGCTGGTCGATCCGCTGCCTGGACGTGCACAAGCGTCTGGGCGGCGCCCAGGTCCTCAACGGCCTGAACCTGGCGATCCCGGACGAGACGGTGACCGTCGTGCTGGGTCCGTCGGGGACCGGCAAGAGCGTGCTGATCAAGCACATAATCGGGCTGATGTTCCCGGACTCGGGTGACGTCGTCGTCAAAGGACAGTCGGTTCCGAGCCTGACGCTTCCCAAGCTGCTGGCTCTGCGGCGCAAGATCGGCGTCCTCTTCCAGGATGGCGCCCTGTTCGGGTCGATGCCGGTGTTCGACAACGTCGCGTTCCCGCTGCGCCAGCACACCGACATGGCCGAGGCGCAGATCGCCAAGATCGTCAAGCAGCGCCTGTCCGACGTCGGGCTGATGGAGGCGATCGACTACATGCCCTCGCAGCTGTCCGGCGGCATGCGCAAGCGCGCCGGGTTCGCTCGCGCGCTGGTGATGGAGCCGGACATCGTGATCTTTGATGAGCCCGACTCCGGCCTCGATCCCGTGCGCACGGCGCTCTTGTGCGACCTGATCCAGGAGATGCACAAGCTCTACGGCGGGACCTACATCGTGGTGACCCACAACATCGCCTCGGCGCGCCAGATCGGCGAGTACATAGCGCTCTTGTGGCGCGGGCGGATCGTGGAGGCGGGCGACGCCGAGCGGATGTTCTCCTCGGAGAACCCGTTCGTGCGCCAGTTCCTCAGCGGGTCTGCGGAGGGGCCGCTGACGATGGATTGACCCGCGGCCGGCGAGCCGGCGCCGGGTGTGTGCGAAAAAAAGCGGCCCGTGTCCGCGCAAGCCACTCCACCGGTCGTCAGTCTGCGCTACGCCGCCACCGGGCTGGGCCTGCGTCCGAGCTCTTCCAGCGCAGCGAGCATCGCGTCCAGCTCGCAGTCGATTCCCTCCGGCCAGAGCTTGGGGGGATGCTCGTCGAGCGTCTTCAGGCCGTTGCCGGTGATCAGCGCGACGACCGTCTCGTCGGGCGCGAACTTGCCTTCGCGGGCGAGCTTCTCCAGCACCGCGATCGTCGTGCCGCCGGCGGGCTCGGTGAGGATGCCCTCGGTCGCTGCCAGCAGGTCGATGCCGGCGAAGATCTCCGCGTCTGCGGCAAAACCACCGGTGCCCCCGCGTTTGCGGACCGCGTCGATCACCAGATAGCCGTCGCCCGGGTTGCCGATCGCCAGCGAATGCGCGGCGGTCTCCGGTGTGATCGCGTGGATCTCCGCCTCCTCGGCGAGGATCGCGCTCGCGATCGGGTTGCAGCCCGAGGGCTGGGCGATGTGGATGCGCGTTGCCTCGGTCTCCGAGAGTCCCAGCAGCTGCAGCTCGCCGAGGCCCTTGTGCAGGCGCGACGACAGGGTGCCGCCGGCGGCCGGGGAGACGATATGGTCGGGCGAGCGCCAGTCAAGCTGCTCAACGATCTCAAACGCCGCCGTCTTGGCGCCCTCGGCGTAGAACGGGCGCAGCGTGATGTTCGCGAACTCGAGGCCTGTGGCCTGCGCGACTTCGCGGCAGCGGCGGTTGGCTTCGTCGTAGTTGCCCTCCACTTGGCAGACTTTTGCGCCCAGCGCCGCGCACGCGCGCGCCTTCATGTCCTCCAGGCGGTTGGGATAGAACACATACGCTTCGACCCCGGCCTTGGCGGCCAGCGAGGCGACGGCGGTGCCGACGTTGCCGGTCGAAACGCAGCCGATCTCGCCGCGGCCGAGCTCCAAGAGACGCGCGACGGACATCGAGACGACGCGATCCTTGTAGGACAGGCTCGGCCGCGAAGTGGAGTCGTCCTTCAGATACAGGTTGCTCAGACCGAGCTCTGCGCCGAGGCGGTCGGCGTGGATCAGCGGCGTATAGCCGGCATAGCGCCCTACCCGCGCCTGCGCGCGAGCATCGACGATCGGCAGCAGCTCCTCGAAGTGCCAGATGTTCTGCGGACGCTCGGAGCTGGGGATCTCGCGAAAGTGGCGCGCGGCAAGCTCGTAGTCGTAGACGATGTCCAGACCCTTGTTGCAGTCTGGGCAGGAGAACACGGCGTCTGACAGCGGGTAGTGATTGTCACAGCGATGGCACACCAGCTCAGTTGCACACGACCGGGTCTGCTTACGCGTTTCGTCGTTGGCGCGCCCAGCGGGCTGGCGGTTCGATGGGGTGGGGGTCGGACTCATGCCGGCACCGCAGACGATACGCCCGGCCACGGCGTATGTGTGTCGCCGTCGTTACCGAGCGCGATCCACAGCTCCTCGGCGATGTGCGGCGCCAGCGGGGCCAGCAGCTGCGCCAGCACCGCCAGGGCGTCCAGCAACGCCTGTAGATCGGCTGCGCCCAGCATGTCGGTGCGCTTGCGGACGAGCTTCTCGTAGTCCTTGATCCGGTCGAACAACCGCATCACGTTGCGCACCGCGCTGTGCATCTCCAGGTTGATCATGTCCTCGGTCGTGCGCTCCACTCCGGCGTCGCACCACTTCTGTAGACGCAGGCGCAGATGCTCGGTCGTGTCTCTGACCTCACCCTCTGCGGTGGATGGTTGGAGATCGGTTCCAGCGAGCCGGCTCTGCGAGAACTCCCAGACCTGGTTCAGGAACCGATGGCAGCGCAGGACCGCCGAATCGCTCCAGTTCAGTGTCCGTTGCGGGCTGGCCGCATACAGCGTCGCCAGCCGCACGGTGTCGGCGCCGTAGCGGGAGAGCAGCTCGTCGGGGTCGACCACGTTGCCGAGGTGCTTGCTCATCTTGCGCCCGTCGCGGATGACCATCTCGTGGAACAGACACCCCGCGAACGGCTCGCCGTCGCTCAGGAACCGCAGCGGACCGATGTCGCGTAGCGCCTTGGTGACGATCCGCTGGTCGAACACGAAGTTCCCGCTGTCTGAGCCGGCGACCACGCGCTCGGACGGCAGCCACGCGCGCAGATCCTCGAGCGCGAAGATCTCATCCAGTGGGCGGGCGCGCTCAGACGGCGGCACGCACACCGGCACCCACAGCCACAGTGCATCGAAGTGGCAGTCCAGCGTGTCGGTCTCACGCCGCCCGGGGCCGCCACAGCTCGGGCAGGTCGTTGCGACGAAGTCCTCGCGCTCGGCCAGCGGGTTGCCGGCTCCCGTGGGGATGAGATCGAGTGGAAGCACCACCGGCAACTGCTCGACGGGCACGGGCACGGCGCCACAGTCGCCCTCGCAGTAGACGATCGGGATCGGCGTTCCCCAGGAGCGCTGGCGGGAGATCGTGAAGTCGTTGGCGCGATAACGCACCGCCGGGCGCAGTCCAGGGATCTGGGGGCCGCTCGTGCTCGTGCTCATGTCCTCCCCGCCGCTGGTCTCCGCGGCCGAGTCCTCCGCGTTCGGGTCTCCCGCGTCGGTCTCCTCCGCCGCCAGCCCCAGCCGTCCCGCTATCAATGCATCGGTGCGGTCGCGCGCGGGGATCCCGAGGATGGCGGTCGCACCGAAGCGCCCGTCCACGACTGGCGAGATCAGCACGGGCAGAGGATCGCCAGTGGCCGGTGAGGGCAGCGTGTGACCGGTCTCGATCAGCGGGATCGCCTCGGCGTCGCGGGCATCGCGCTCCAGGCCGCCCGAGCGCAGATCGTCCAAACGCTCGCGCACGGCGGGATCGACGATCCAACGCTCGACGTCGGGGTGTCGGGGCGAGACAAGCACGAAGCGGGCCAGCGCGACCGCGTCCTCGTAGGGGGTGAACGCCGTGAGCGTCGTCAGCTGGCCGCGGGGTTGCGGCTTGGACGCGAGGGGGTTGGGGGTGTCGGAGAGCGTGTGGGGCTCGGGAGGCTCGGGAGATATGTGATCGGAAGCAGATACGTGATCGGAAGCGTTGGCCGCGCGCGCGCGCGTACGCGCGCGCGGCCTGCCGTTCGAAGAGTCCTTTGCGTCCGCATAGTCCTCCGCACTTACGAGATCGACCTCGACCCCGTCCACGCGCCCGAGCACGAACCGCTGGCTGGACAGCGCCACCTCATCCCAGATCCCGCCGGCGGCCAGCTCGCCCAGGCGCCGGTCGTTCTCCTGCAGGTAGGGGCTGATGCGCAGGTACCACTGCGGACGCTGGATCAGGCGCACGGGGTTATGGCAGCGCCAGCACAGACCGCCGGGCTCGACCTGGATCGTGGCAAGGGTCGTCTGGCAGGTGTCGCACCAGTCCACGGCGCCGGTTCCCTGATAGACCAGCCCGGCGTCAAGCAGCGTCACGAACAGCCATTGCGACCAGCGATACATGAGCGCGTCGGAGCTCACGAACGTGCGCTCCCAGTCAAACGAATACCCCAGACGCTCCAGCTGCCCGGTCATGTGCTCGGCGCAGCGCGCGACCCAGTCAGACGGGGCCTCGCCGCGCTCGATTGCGCCCAGCTCGGCGGGCAGCCCGAACGCGTCGAAGCCGAACGCGAACAGCACGTCCTCGCCGCGAGCGCGCTGAAAGCGGGCGTAGGCGTCGCCGATCGAGTAGGAGCGGACGTGGCCGATGTGGATGTTGCCCGAGGTGAATGGCGCGGAGGGCTTGATGTAGCGGCGCGGGCGATCGGGCTGCACGGGCGGCGTGGCGAACGCGTCGCGCGCGTGCCAGGCGGCCTGCCTGCCGGCCTCGATCGCATGCGGGTCATAGCGTGGGAACGTCCTATCGTTCATGGCTCAACGAGCATATCCGAGGGTCCGAGCCCGATCGTGACTGCCCGGGGCGTTTGTCCGCGACAACTGCAAAGATGCTGAGATGGAGATAGAGATTGGACGCGGCAAGAAGGCTCGTCAGGCATACGGCTTCGACGACATCGCGATCGTGCCCTCGCGGCGCACGCGCGACCCCGACGACATCGACATCAGCTGGAAGCTGGGGCCCTACCAGTTCGAGCTGCCGATGCTCGCCTCCGCGATGGACGGCGTCGTCTCGCCCGAGACCGCTGCGATCATCGGCCGCCTTGGGGGCCTCGCGGTGCTCAATCTCGAGGGGATATTCACCCGCTACGAGGACGCCGAGGAGCAGCTGGAGCGGATCTCCGAGCTGCCGAAGGACGTGGCCACGCGCGAGATGCAGGAGATCTACGCGGAGCCGATCAAGCCCGAGCTGATCTCCCAGCGGATCGCGGAGATCAAGGAGCAGAAGGTCGTCGTCGCCGCCTCGCTGACGCCCCAGCGCGTGCGCGACTACTACGAGCTGGCGCTGGAGGCGGGGTTGGACGTGCTTGTGATCCAGGGGACGGTCGTCTCCGGCGAACACGTCTCGACCGTGTCGACGCCGTTGAACCTGAAGGAGTTCATCCCCTCATTGGACGTGCCGGTAGTCGTCGGCGGGTGCGCCTCCTACCACACGGGATTGCACCTGATGCGCACCGGCGCCGCGGGTGTGCTCGTCGGTGTAGGTCCGGGCGCGGCCTGCACGACCAGGGGTGTGCTCGGCATCGGTGTGCCTCAGGCGACCGCGATCGCCGATGTGGCGCATGCCCGTTCGACGCACATGCTGGAGACGGGCGAGTACTGCCAGGTGATCGCCGACGGTGGGATGCGCAACGGCGGAGACGTGTCCAAGGCGATCGCGCTGGGCGCGGACGCGGTCATGATCGGATCACCGCTGGCGCGCGCGTACGAGGCGCCGGGCAGGGGATACCACTGGGGCATGGCCACGTTCCATCCGACCCTGCCGCGCGGAGCGCGCGTGGCGACAACGCAGAACGGCACGCTTGAGGAGATCCTGGTCGGTCCGGCGCGCGAGAACGACGGCACGTTCAACCTGTTCGGCGGTCTGCGCACCTCAATGGCGACGTGTGGTCACAAGGACCTCGCCGAGTTCAACCGTGCGGAGGTCGTGATCGCGCCGGCGCTGCAGACCGAGGGCAAGGCGCTGCAACGCGACCAGGCTGTCGGCATGGGTGCGGTCAACGGGAAGGCAGCCGCCCTCGTAAATGACTGAGCTGGCCACCACGGCGCCCGTGCCAGCCGACCCCGCCGAGAGGGCGATCGCGACGCCCACGGCCACAGAAGAGGTGGTCGTGCTCGACTACGGCGGTCAGTACAGCCAGCTGATCGCCCGCCGGATCCGCGACTGCGGCGTGTTCAGCGAGCTGCTGCCGCACAGCGTCGCGCTGGAGGAGGTGGCAAGGCGCAAACCGCGCGCGATCGTGCTCTCAGGAGGACCGGCGTCGGTGTACGCGCCCGGGGCGCCAAAGCTCGATCGGGGCTTGCTGGAGCTGGGGGTGCCGGTGATGGGCATCTGTTACGGCATGCAGCTGCTCGTGCACGAGCAGGGCGGCAGGGTGGAGCAGGCCGAGGTGGGCGAGTTCGGCCGCTCGGAGCTGAAAGTGATCGAGCCCGGACGGCTGCTGGCGGGGATGCCGAAAGAGCAGACGTGTTGGATGAGTCACCGCGACACCGTGTTCGAGCCACCGCCGGGGTTCACCGCGCTAGCGTCCTCGACCGGTTCGCCGGTGGCCGCGGTCGAGGACACGGAGCGAAAGATATATGGCATCCAGTTCCATCCAGAGGTCGTGCACACGCCCTACGGCCAGGAGATACTGACGCGATTCCTGACCGACATCGCCGGCTGTGAGCGGACATGGTCGGCGGCGTCGATCGTGGAGGATCAGATCGCCCGGATCAGAGCGCAGGTCGGCGACGGACGGGTGATCTGTGGATTGTCGGGGGGCGTAGACTCCTCGGTGGCCGCGCTGCTCGTGCATCGCGCGGTCGGGGATCAGCTGACGTGCGTGTTCGTCGATCACGGGCTGATGCGCAAGGACGAGGGCGAGCAGGTGATCGGCGCGTTCCGCGACACGTTCGGGGTGCCGCTCGTGGCGGTCGATGCGCAGGAGCGGTTCCTTCGGAAGCTCCGCGGCGTGACTGAGCCCGAGGCCAAGCGCAAGGCGATCGGGGCGGAGTTCATCAGGGTCTTCGAGGAGCAGGCCGCCGGCCTCGACGGCGCTCGCTATCTGGTGCAGGGAACGCTGTACTCCGACGTGATCGAGTCCGGCGGCGGGACCGGGGCGGCGACGATCAAGTCCCATCACAACGTCGGCGGGCTGCCCGAGGATCTGTCATTCGAGCTCGTCGAGCCGCTGCGGGCGCTGTTCAAGGACGAGGTGCGCGCCGTCGGCACCGAGCTGGGGCTGCCCGAGCGGTTGGTTTGGCGCCAGCCGTTTCCGGGGCCGGGCCTGGCGATCAGGGTGGTCGGGGGGGAAGCGACCAAGGAGCGGCTCGACGTACTGCGCGAGGCCGATCACATCTTGCAGGAGGAGATCCGCCGCGCGGGGCTGTACCGCGAGCTGTGGCAGTCCTTCTGCGTACTGCCGGACGTCAGGACGGTGGGGGTGCAGGGGGACGAGCGCACGTACGGATACGTGGTCGTCATACGGGCGGTGACGAGCGACGACGCGATGACCGCCGACTGGGCGCGGCTGCCGTACGACCTGCTGGAGACGATCGCCTCACGCATGATCAACGAGCTGCGCGAGGTCAACCGCGTGGTGTTGGATATAACGTCGAAGCCGCCCGGCACCATCGAGTGGGAGTAGCTCAGACGGCGCCTCGTCGCCCCTGGCTGCGTCCTCGATCGCTCACCGAGGCCGGGAGACACTCGCCTCCGGCTCGCATCCCCGTTTCGGCCAGCCGAGCACATTTCGCTCACTGCGTCCTGGCCAGGAACGACGATCCATCCGTCTGAGGGGTGTACTGGCAATATTTCGCCTATGATGTTTGGGCTGCGCCGCGCGCTGACGCGCGGCTTTTTTCACGCGATGACACCCTCAACTTCAACACCCTCGGCCAAAACTTTTGTGGCCAAGCCCACCGATCGTGAGCGCAACTGGCTGGTGGTCGACGCCAACGGCAAGACGCTGGGTCGCCTGGCGACGCAGATCGCCGACGTGCTGCGCGGCAAGCGCAAGCCCGAGTACACGCCGCACATCGACACGGGCGACTTCGTCGTGGTGATCAACGCCGAGAAGGTCCACGTGACCGGCAACAAGCGGGCGGACAAGCGCTACTACCGCCACTCCGGCTACCCGGGCGGGCTGCGCTCGCGCACGTTCGAGGAGATGCAGGCCAGGAGACCGGAGGAGATCATCAGGCTGGCCGTCAAAGGCATGATGCCCCGCAACCGGCTCGCGCGCAGGCAGATAACAAAGCTCAAGATCTACGCCGGTCCCGAGCATCCGCACACCGCGCAGAAGCCGCAACCCCTGGAGATAGAGGCATAGGCATGGCCGACGACGACGACGAGACGACTGAGACCCCCGAGACGCCCGCGCAGGAGACGTCCGCCGCCGAGTCCGAGCACGCCGTCCCGACCGAGGATGCGGCGGAGATCGCCGGGTCCGCCGAGGACGCGCCGCTGGAGGCGTTGCAGGAGGCACAGGAGCACCCCGGCGCCAAGCCGTCCGGCGAGGAGGCCGAGCAGTTCGAGCCGATCCCCGGCAACGCCGTCCCGACCGAGGAGGCGAGCGAGATCGCCGGGTCCGTCGAGGACGCGGCGCTGGAGGCGGCGCAGGAGCGCGCGGAGGCTGAGCTGGTCGAGGAGATCGTCGAGGAGGTTCTCGAGGAGGCCGTCGCTGAGGAGATCGTCGAGGAGGTTCTCGAGGAGGCCGTCGCTGAGGAGATCGTCGAGGAGGTTCTCGAGGAGGCCGTCGTCGAGGAGATCGTCGAGGAGGTTCTCGAGGAGGCCGTCGTCGAGGAGATCGTCGCCGAGGCTGAGGCCCTCGCCGAGGAGGATGAGGAGGAGATCGACGAGAAGCCGGCGCCGCGCGAGAAGCCGGCGGTTCCGGGAGCGCATCTGGAAGTGGACATCGTCCCCGAGGGTGTGGACCCGCTGGGTCGCGACACCGATCCCGCCGACCCCTATGCGAGCGTGGCGGAGGCATATGAGGAGATCGAGGCCGCCGATGAGAGCGAGCTCCTACAGGACGAGGAGGTGCTGACCGAGCCGATCTCGACCGCCGCGATCGATCTCGCCTCCGGGGCGAGATACCGGGCGACCGGCAAGCGCAAGACCGCTATCGCGCGAGTGACCCTGCGACCGGGCACGGGCACGTATCTGGTCAACGGACGAGTTCTGGAGGAGCACTTTCCGAGGGTGACGTTGCAGCGCAACATCCGCCAGCCGCTGGAGACGGTCGGGTATCAGGAGCGCATGGACGTGATCGCGCGCCTGCACGGCGGCGGTATCTCCGCGCAGGCGGGAGCGCTGCGCCACGGCGTTTCCCGGGCGCTCTTGGAGGCGGACCCGAACCTGCGAGGCGAGCTCAAGCGCAGAGGGTTCCTGACGCGCGACTCGCGCGCGAAGGAGCGCAAGAAGGCCGGTCTGAAGAAGGCGCGCAAGCGGCCGCAGTTCTCCAAGCGCTGAAGAGGACCCGCCCACCCCTCATGCGCAAGCTGTTCGGGACCGATGGCGTCCGGGGGGTTGCCGGTGAGTTGCTGACGGCCGAGCTCACACTCGCCCTGGCACAGGCCGCCACACGACACACAGGGGTGGAGCGGCCACAGGTTCTGGTTGTGCGTGACACGCGCGAGTCGGGCGAGATGCTGGAGGCTGCCGTGGCGGCCGGCGTGGCCGCGGCCGGGGGCGACGTGCTGCTGGGCGGCGTGCTGCCGACGCCGGCGGCCCCGCTGCTGATCGCTCGCTACGGCTTCGATCTGGCCGCGGTGCTGTCGGCTTCGCACAATCCGTATCAGGACAACGGGATCAAGTTCTTCGGTCCCGACGGATACAAGCTCTCCGACGAGACCGAGCTGCAGATCGAGCAGGAGCTGGAGGTCCAACCCGAGCAGACGGGTTCGGAGCCTCCGCGGATCGGACGCATACGCGAGCTGCGGGGCGCGGGCGAGGACTACCTGCGCGAGCTGCATACGCGCTTTGCCGAGCTCGATCTCACGGGCCTGGACGTGCTGCTGGATTGCGCCAACGGCGCCACCTACGAGGTCGCGCCCGAGGTGTTCAGGCGGCTCGGGGCGAGCGTCGCGACCATGGCGGACAGCCCCGACGGGCGCAACATCAACGCCGACTGCGGCTCCACCCACATCGAGCGCCTAGCCGACCAGGTCGTTGCGGGCGGGCACGCGCTCGGGTTCGCGTTCGACGGCGACGGCGACCGCGTGCTCGCCGTGGACGGCGCCGGGAAGGTCGTCGACGGCGACGAGCTGATGGCGCTCGCGGCGCTGCACCTGCGCGCCGCCGGGCGCCTGCCGGGCGACGGGGTGGTCGTTACGGTGATGACCAACTACGGCTTCCACACGGCGATGGCCGGCGCCGGGATCGAGGTGGCGAGCACGCAGGTCGGCGATCGCTACGTCCTGGCTGAGCTGCTTGCGCGCGGCTGGATGCTGGGTGGCGAGCAGTCCGGACACCTGATCGAGCTGTCTTTCAACCGCACGGGCGACGGCATCGCCGGCGCGCTGCTCGTGCTCGAGGCGCTCGCGGGCACGGATCTGCGCGAGCGCGGCGCGATGGCGAAGCTGCCTCAGCGCCTGGTCAACGTGCGCGTGCGCGACCGCGAGGCGGTGCACGGCGCGGATACCGTGACCGCCGCCGTCCAAACCGAGAACGAAGGGCTGGCCGGACGCGGACGCGTGCTCGTGCGTCCCAGCGGGACCGAGCCGCTCGTGCGCGTGATGGTCGAGGCGCCGACCGACGCTGAGGCGCAGCAGGTCTGCGATCGGCTCGTCGAGCTCGTCCAGCGCGAGCTGGCCTGAGCCGTTCCGGCTGCGTTCTGCTGCGTCCTCAGTCGATCGCGTACGTGGTACGCCACGCTCCTTGCGTCCTTGCAGGCCTTGCCGGAACGTCTCAGGAGCGTTTATCGGAACAGGGCTCGGGAGCTGCCTATATGTCCATCTTGCTCGAGTTCGCGACCGGACCGCTGATATCTTCGACCGATGTGCGGGATCGTCGGCTACGTCGGTGAGCGTCCAGCGCGCGAGCTGCTGCTCGGCGGGCTGAGACGGTTGGAGTACCGGGGGTATGACTCGGCGGGGATCTCGGTCATCGAAGACGGCCGCATCGAGTCGGTCCGCGCGGTCGGCAACCTCGGCGCCCTGCAGGGCAAGCTCGACGGGCAGGACGCCGCCGCCGCCAGCGCGCGCGACGGGGGCGCGGTGGCGGTCGCGGTGAGACCGGCCACCACCGGCATCGGCCATACGCGCTGGGCGACCCACGGGCGCGTCAGCGAGGCGAACGCCCATCCCCACTGCGACTCCGGCGATCGCGTGCACGTGGTCGTGAACGGGATCGTCGAGAACTACATGGCGCTGAAGGATCGCCTCGGCGCCCGGGGCAGCGTGTTCACCTCCGAGACCGACGCCGAGGTTATCGCGCACCTGATCGCATCTCACTACGACGGGGACCTCCCCGGCGCGGTGCGCGCCGCCTACGCCGAGCTCGAGGGTCACTACGCGTTCGTTGCGATGAGCCTGGAGGAGCCCGAGGTGCTCGTCGGCGCGCGCCGCGAGTGCCCGTTGATCGTCGGCCGGGGCGAGGGCGAGCAGTTCGTCGCCTCGGCCGTGCCCGCGTTCCTGGCCCAGACCAGGCGGGTGCAGTTCCTCGACAACGACGAGATCGTCGTCCTCAGACCCGATGGCGTGACGATCACGACCCCTGCGGGCGTGGAGTTGGAGAGGCCGGTGCAGACGGTCGATTGGGACGATGACACCGCCGAGAAGGGCGGGTATGAGACGTTCATGCTCAAGGAGATCCACGAACAGGCCGACGCGGTCGCCGAGACGATCGCCGACCGCACCGCGGCTTCCGACAGCGTTGACCTCGACGAGCCGGGCGCGCTGGACGAGGCGCTGCTGGCGGACGTGCGCCGGGTCGTGGTCGTCGCCTGCGGCACCTCCTACCACGCGGGCTTGATCGGGCGCTACGCGATCGAGGAGTGGGCGCGGTTGCCGGTCGAGATGGACATCGCCTCGGAGTTCCGCTACCGCAACCCGGTGCTCGGTCCCGGCGATCTCGTGGTCGGGATCAGCCAGTCCGGCGAGACCGCCGACACGCTCGCGGCGATGCGGATGGCGCGCGAGCGCGGCGCGCGGGTGCTGGCGATCACCAACGTGATGGGCTCGCAGGCCACACGCGACTCAGACGGCGTGCTGTTCACGCGCGCTGGCCTTGAGATCGGGGTGGCGGCGACGAAGACGTTCCTGTGCCAGGTCGCGGTCTCCTACCTGCTCGGCCTGCGCCTGGCTCAGCTGCGCGGCATGCTCGAGCCCGAGCGTGTGGGTGAGCTGGTGGCCGAGCTCAAGCGCCTGCCACACTGCATCGCCACGCTCACCGGCGCCGGCGCCGGCGCGGACGGCGGCGGCATCGGCGCAGCGGACGGTGGCGGGATCGAAGGGCGGGTGCGGGAGATCGCCGACGCATACTGGCGCAGCGAGTTCTTCCTTTACATCGGCCGTCACGTCGGCCTGCCCGTGGCGCTGGAGGGTGCGCTGAAGTTGAAGGAGATCTCCTACATCGCCACCGACGCGTACGCCGCCGGGGAGATGAAGCACGGTCCGATCGCGCTGCTGGACGAGCAGACCCCGGTCGTCGCCGTCGCCACCGACTCGCCCGTGCTGGAGAAGATCGCCTCGAACATGCAGGAGGTGCGCGCCCGCGGCGCGCACGTGATCGCGATCGCCACCGCCGGCAACGAGCGAATCTCCGACTACGCCGATTCCGTCATCTACGTGCCGGCCGTCGACTGGATGCTGCAGCCGATGCTCGCGGCGATCCCGCTGCAGCTGCTCGCCTACGAGATCGCGCGCAGGCGCGGCTTGAATGTGGACCAGCCGCGGAACCTGGCGAAGACCGTCACCGTCGAGTAGCCAGCGGCCCGCTGGCGCGGCGCTGGCCGATCGGCGAGCGCATCTTGATCGTCGATCGGTGGCGTCCTTACCGATCGGAGATCGATGGGATCTCCGATCGGCCAGCACGTGTGCCGAGCACACGTCGCTTCCTGCGTCCTGGCCTGGCTTGGCCATCGGACCGCTGGGGGTTACGACCGATGCGCGCAGGGACCATCTAGCATCGCTCATCGTGGATTCGCTGCCCGACTGGCTTACGCCCCTGCCTGACGCCGAGCGCATGCGGGCGATCGACCGCTGGGCGATCGAGGATTGCGGCGTGCCGTCGCTAGACCTGATGGAGCGCGCCGGCGCCGGGGTCGCGCGCGCAGTCGAGCGGCTCGCACCCGATGGGCCGGTGGCCGTCGTGTGCGGCGGGGGCAACAACGGCGGCGACGGGCTGGTCGTCGCGCGCCTGCTGCGCGATGGCGGTCGCCACGTGGCGGTCGTGTGCGCTTCCCCGCCGGCCGAGCTGCACGGAGACGCGCTGGCGAACCTGGAGCGCCTGCCCGGCGAGGCCCCGCTGGATCTCGCCGGCGGAATGGCCGCGCTCGCCGGAGCGAGCGTCGTCGTCGACGCGCTGCTCGGCACCGGCTTCGCGGGCGAGCCTCGCGGGACGGTCGGCGAGGCGATCGACGCGATCTGCACCCGCCCGGCGCCGGTCATCAGCGTGGATGTGCCCTCCGGCGTCGATGCCTCCACGGGCGTGGTCTCCGGCGCCGCCGTGCGCGCAACCGGGACGGTCACGTTCCACGCGGCCAAGCCCGGCCTGTGGATCCACCCGGGCAAGGCTCACGCGGGTGAGATCGAGGTGCTCGACATCGGCATTCCGCACCGATCGGGGATCAAAGCGACCTCCGATCGGCCAGCGCCGGCAGACGCCGGCATCGGCCTGATCGCGCCGCGAGTCCTGCGCCTGCTCCCGCGCCGGGGCGCCGCCTCGACCAAGTTCTCCTCGGGCCACGTCCTCGTCGCCGGCGGCTCGCGCGGCCTGATGGGAGCGCCGCGGATGGCCGCTCTCGGCGCGATGCGCGCCGGCGCCGGCTACGTCACGGCGTGCGTGCCCGCAACGCTGCAATCGATTCTCGCCACCGGCGGTCCGACCGAGCTGATGACCAGGGGTCTGCCGGACGAGGATGGCTCACTGAACCCCGCGGGGGTGGAGGCCGTGCTCGAAGCCTCGCGCCGCGGTGGGGCGCTCGCGCTCGGCCCCGGGCTCGGCCGCGGGGAGCATGCGATCGCGTTCGCGCGCGCTTTGGCCGCCCGCGCTGAGGTCCCGCTCGTGCTCGACGCCGACGGCCTGAACGCGCACGCGGGCTCCGCCGCGCACGGTGGCAACCATCTCGACGACCTGGCCGCGCGCAGGGCCCCGACGGTGCTCACTCCGCATCCCGGCGAGCTGGCGCGGCTGCTGCAGACCGACAGCGCCCACATCGCCCTCGAGCGCCTGGCGCACGCTCGCCTGGCGGCCGAGCGAGCCCGGGCGGTGGTCGTGCTCAAGGGCGATGACACGCTCGTGGCCGATCCCAGCGGTATGGTCGCCGTCAGCGCCGGCGACAGTCCCGCGCTGGCGACCGCGGGCACGGGCGACGTGCTCTGTGGGGTGATCGCCGCGCTGCTCGCCCAGGGCTTGCCCGCCTTTGCGGCGGCAGCGGCCGGTGTCCTGCTGCACGCGCAGGCGGGCCGTCTTGCCGCGCGCGCCCAGGGCGCGCCCGAGGGCGTGATCGCCACGGATGTGATCGCCTCGCTCCCGGCCGCACGGACGGTCGCGACGTGAATCGCTCCACCGGGCCCACCGAGGACCCCGCCAAGGGCTCCACCGAGACTCCGCCGCGAGAGCTGGCGAGACGGGGTGGGCGAAAGAGCCAGAGGACGCCCGATGAGCGCTGAGCGGGCCATCGCGCACGTCGATCCGGACGCGATCGCCCACAACTGCGCGCGCCTGCTCGGCGCGCTGGAGGGCTCGGCGCTGTGCGCCGTCGTCAAGGCCGATGGCTACGGCCACGGCGCGATCCAGTGCGCTCGCGCCGCCCTGGGCGCGGGTGCCAGCTGGCTGGCCGTCGCAACCCTCGGTGAGGTGCGGGAGCTGCGCGACGCTGGCATCGAAGCGCCGATCCTGATCATGGGCGCGCTGGGAGATCGCGCCGAGCTCGAGCTGGCGATCGAGCTGCAGGCCGACATCGTCCTGTGGCGCGAGCGGTCGATCGTGCTCGCCGGCGAGGCCGCCTCGCTGGTCAGTGGCCGGGCGCGCGTGCACGTCAAGCTCGACACGGGCATGGGTCGCCTGGGCACGCGCGATCGGACCGAGGCCTCCCGCGTCGTGGCAGCCGCGCTCGTTGCCCCGGGGGTGCGCCTGGCGGGTGTCATGACTCACTTCGCCACCGCCGACATCCCCGACGACGACGGCGGCTTCTTCGAGCGCCAGCTCGCCGACTTCGCCGCCTGGGCGGAGCCGATCAAGGCGGAGCACCCCGAGGTCGTCGTCCATGCGGCCAACAGCGCCGCCGTTCTGCGCGAGCCGCGCGCGCGCTTTGACATGGCCCGCTGCGGCATCGCCGTCTACGGCTTGGACCCGTTCAACGAGGATTCATCTGCCCACTCCCTGCGGCCGGCGCTCGAGCTCACCTCCTACGTAGCCGAGGTCAAGCCCTGCCGGATCGGAGAGAGCACCGGCTACGGACGGGGCTACGTGGCCGAACGCCATACCCACATCGGCATGCTCCCGATCGGCTACGGCGACGGCTTCAGGAGGGCGCTGTCGAACAACGCCGACGTCCTCATCGCCGGCTCGCGCCTGCCGCTGGTGGGGACCGTCAGCATGGACAACGTCGCCGTGGATCTCGGCCCCGACCCCGCGGCATTGGAGCTGTGCGGCGCCGAGGCGGTCCTGATCGGCGCAAGCGGTCCCGAGCGGATCACCGCCGAGGAGCTGGCACGGCGCATGGACACGATCAACTACGAGATCGTCTGTGGGTTGTCCGCGCGCGTGCAGCGCTCATACCGCCCCCGTTCGCCGGCGGCTTCGTGAACAAGGCCACATCCGGCGAGGACGCGCCCGGCGGGACTGCACCAGAAAAGGGCCCGCCGGCCGAGGCTGCGCTGAGCGCTGTCCGCGCGGCGCTGGCCGGCGCTCCTGCGTGGCTGGTGGGCGGCGTTCCGCGCGACCGCGTGCTGGGCCGGGATACGGCCGATCTCGACATCGTCCTCGACTCATCCCCCGCGAGCGCTGCCCGCGCGATCGCCCGCGCCGCCGGTGGCGCCGCCTGTTTCGCTCTCCGAGCAGTTCTCCGGCTGGCGCGTCGTGGCTCGCGATCGCGCCTGGCAGGTCGACATCCAGCCGCTGCGCGGCGGCTCGCTGGCCGCCGATTTGGAGCTGCGCGACTTCACGGTCAATGCGATCGCCACGCCGCTCGAGGGCGGCGAGCCGATCGATCCCCTGGGAGGCCTTGCCGATCTCGCGGCGCGCCGCCTGCGCATGGCTTCCCCGCGGGCGTTCGCCGACGATCCCCTGCGCGTGTTGCGCCTTGTGCGCCTCGCGCTCGACCTCTGCTTGCAGCCCGACCCTGAGACCGCCCGCGCGGCTCGCGCCGCCGCGCCCGATCTGCGGGGGGTGTCAGGCGAGCGGGTGTTTATGGAGCTGCGCCGCATCATTGCCTGCGAGCGCGTCCTCGACGGCCTTGCCCTGATGGACTCGCTCGGCGTCACCGCGGCTGTGCTGGGGGAGCTGGATGCTCTGCGCGGTGTCGGGCAAAGCCGCTACCACCATCGCGATGTCCACGGCCATACGCTGGAGGCGCTCGAGCGGGTGATCGCCCTGCAAGCCGATCCCGGCACGGTCCTCGGTGCCGGCGAGCTCGCCGAGCCCGTCGCCGCGCTGCTGGCAGAGCCGCTCGCAGACGAGCTCACGCGTGGCGATGCCCTGCGCTGGGGCGCCCTGCTGGCCGAAACGGGGATGCTGGTCGAACGGGGGATGCTCGCCGAAGGCGAGTGTCTCCCCGCTTCGGTCGGAGGCGAGTGTCTACCGGCTTCGGTCGACGCCGCCAAGCCGCTCACCGCCGGCACCACCGCGCCCGACGGTCGCGTCACGTTCGTCGGCCACGATGATCGTGGCGCAGAGCTGGCGCGCTCGGTTCTGGGGCGATTGCGCGCGAGCGAGCGCCTGCGCTCCCACGTCGCGGCGCTCGTGCGCCATCACCTGCGCCTCGGCTTCCTCGTCCACGAGCCCAGGCCGCTGGCGCGGCGCGCGGTGTTCGCCTATCTTCAGGCCACCTCGCCGGTGGAGGTCGACGTCACGCTGCTGTCGGTCGCTGATCGTCTCGCCACGGGCGTGTCACCGGCTTGTCGCGGCGATCGCGCCGCCGAGTCGATCGACGCGCACATCGACCTGGCGCGCTCGGTGCTCGCCGATGCGTTGCGCTGGCGCGCGGATGGACCGCCCCCGCCGCTGTGGCGTGGGGATGAGCTCGCCACCGCGCTTGGCATTCCCACCGGCCCCCGGCTCGGGGAGATCCTGAATGAGCTGGCCGCCGCTCGGTACGCGGGCGAGATCTCAACCCGCGAGCAGGCTATCGCCCACGCGCGCGCCTGCCTCGCCGCGTCCACACGTGCGTCCCCGCAGCGGGGGCCGTAGGCGTCTACCCTTCGCGGTCGATGCCCGACCGTCATGCCCATTCCGATCCTGATCCGAGCTGCATCTTCTGCAAGATCCTCGCCGGCGAGCTGCCGGCCACGATTGTCGACGAGGACGAGCGCACGATCGCGTTCATGGACATCGCGCCCGCCACGCGCGGGCACGCGCTCGTGATCCCGCGCGCGCACAGCGCCGACCTGCTGTCGGTCGATCCCGAGGATCTGAGCGCCGTGGCGCTCGCCTGCCAGCGGCTGGCCGCGCGCATGTGCGAGCGCCTGCCGGCGGAGGGCGTCAACCTCGTCAACTCCTGCGGCGCCGTCGCCTGGCAGACCGTATTCCACTTCCATGTCCACGTCATTCCCCGCTACTCGGGCGATCCGCTGCGTCTGCCCTGGGTTCCCGCGCCCGGAGATCCCGCGGAGATCGCGGCCGCCGCGCAGGAACTCTCAGGCGCGCCGCGAATCTAAATCGACCGCACCATTCCTGCAGCGAACGTGTTCATGACGCATATGCGACGCACATTCACAGCGATCTTGGGGGGCCTCGCGCTGACGCTCCTCGCACTGCCCGCGCTCGCCCCCGCGACCCTTACAGAAGTCGGCATCATCGGCACGACCACGCCCGCTACCGTCCCCAGCTGCCCTCGAGTCCCTGCTTGGCCGTCAGCCACACGACCGGCTTCCAGCTGAAGGTCGGCTCTCAGATCAACATCCTCTCGGCGCCGCGTGCCGGCACGGTCGTCGCCTGGACGATCTCTCTCGGCAAGCCGAACGCCACCCAGATCAAGTACTTCAACGCCAATGAGGGCGGTGAAAGCGAAGCCGGCATCGCCGTTCTGCGCCCTCAGAAGAAGCCGAACCTCACCTACAAGCTGATCTCCCAGAGCCCGCTCGTCAAGCTCGAACCGTACTTCGGCAAGACCGCCCAGTTCCCGCTGGAAACCACGCTCAAGGTCAAAAAGGGCGATGTCGTCGCTCTCACCGTCCCGACATGGGCGCCCGCGTTGGCGCTCGGCTTCGCCAACACCACCTCCTGGCGCGCCTCCCGACCCAAGGCCGGCTGCTCGAGCACCTCCAGCCAGACCGCCCAGACGGTGATCGGGAGCGCCGTGCAGTACTACTGCCTGTATCAGACCGCGCGCCTGACCTACAGCGCCACCTTGATCTCAACTCCCTAGGTCAGGGCGCGCCGGCGCCGCCGGTTGGGCTTGACGTGCCCGCGGCTTCGGAGCCGCCTTTGGATTCCGGTTTGGCGACGGCGGCTTCTTCGCCGGTGCCTTTGCCGGTCGCCCCCGCGGAGGTGCCGCCGGCCGCTTCGCTTTCGCCGCCGGCGCCCGCGCCGCCGGTCGCTTCGAGGCTCGGTTCGCTTTCGCCGCTCGACGAGCTCGGTTCGGTTTCGCTGCCGGTTTTCGTCTTCGCGGTCGAGGTCGTCGCGGTCGCGGTCGTCTGCGTGGCTTGCGTTTCGGCGCTGGTATTCGTCGGCGGGGTGATTTCCGGAGTGCTCTTGGGCGTCGGGTCAGAGACGTTGCTCGAGCCGCAGGCGCTCAATCCGACGCCGCAGGCGAGCACCAGCACGCCCGCCGCGACCTTGGCGGCACGTCGTGCGCGACGCCCGCGGGCGCGCATGGAGTCTGCGACGGCTGCGCTCACGCGCTCACGCTCAGGCCGGCGGCGCGCCGAGCGGCCCCATGCGCCGCCCGCACGTCGGGCAGTCGTTCAGATCCCTCTGCGCGAGCTGCTCGCACCAGGGGCAGAACCGCAGGTTCTCCACCGCCCAGGGCAGCTTCGAGCCAGACGGAGCCAGTGGCAGCAGCTTGCCGACGATCTCCAGCTCATCGCCCGTGTCGCGGTCGGTGTAGATCTCCTCGGGCTGGGCCTCGATCACGACCTCCCGCCCGCTGGCGGGGTTGCGCAGGCGGTAGCGCTGTTGGAGGCTCATGCGCGGGGGACTTTATCGAAGCTTGCCCCCGTTCTGCCCGGCGGGGCTGTGTCGCGCGGCCGGACGAGTGGGGAGGCCGCGGGCGTTCGCGCGTACGCGCCGGCCTGCCCGCCCTGAGGCGGCCTGCCACGAATAGGCTCTCCAACCGGTGCGCATCCTCGATCTTCCACGGCTACCTGCTCGATGGGACCGGCTCGAACGTCTACAACGCCCGCCTGGCCGCGGCGCTCGTCAGGCTCGGCCACGAGGTCCACCTGCTCTGCCAGGACCGCCATCCCGAGCGCCAGCCGTTCGTGGACGCCGCCGGGGACTGGGACGGCGGAAGCCTGCGCGTGCGTGCCCTGCCGCGTGATTCGGTGGCAGCGATGACACCTCCGCGGGCATCGGACGGCGGAAGCCGGCGGCGCGCGCCCCGGAGGATGGCGAGCCCGCGACGTGCCCGCTGCACCGTTTACCGGCCGGACATAGGCGCGCTGCTGCCGGTGTATGTGGCGGATCGCTACGAGGGGCTCGAAGCACGAACGTTCGCCGACTGCTCGGACGCCGAGGTCGCCCACTACATCGACGCGAACGTCGCCGCCGTGCGCGAGGTCGCCGCTCGCGTTCGCCCTGACCTCGCGCTCGCCAACCATCTCGTGATGGGGCCGGTCATCCTCGCCCGCGCGCTGGCCGCTCGGTCTGTCGGCGAGGCGGTCCCATATGCGGTCAAGGTTCACGGCAGCGCGCTCGAGTACACCGTCAAGCCTCATCCAGAGCGCTTCCTCGATCCGGCTCGCGAGGGTCTTGCCGGCGCCCGCGCGGTGCTCGTCGGCTCTCGCCACACAGCCGCCAGCCTGTGGGATGCGCTCGCAGACCCGTCGCTGCAGGGACGCACGCGCCTCGGCCCTCCGGGTGTGGACGTCGAGCGGTTTGTGCCACGCGAGCGCGCGCAGGCTCGTGGGGGCTTTTTGCGCTGAGCGCTCGTCTGAAGATGTCCGCGGACGCCGGCGCGCCTGTCCCTACCGTCAGGTCGCCGTCCTCCATGTCTGCCGGTCCCGGCCAGGACCCCTCCGACGGCGAGGATGGGTTCAGCGGCGAGGACGCCTCAGCCGACGAGGACGCGTTCGCGCGCGATGGCCTCGCCGCGGCGTCAGAACTGGAACGTGTCGAGCCCGAGCACGACCGGCTCGTGGCGTTCGTCGGCAAGCTGATCGTCAGCAAGGGCGTCGATCTGCTGCTGGCCGCGTGGCCGCTCGTGCTGGAGGACACGCCGGACGCGCGGCTGTTGATCGTCGGCTTTGGCGCCTATCGTGCCGGCCTCGAGCGCCTGCTCGCGGCTCTGTCCGGCGGGGATCTTCGACCGCGCGCGCGAGATCGCGCTGGCGGGCAGGTCGCCCGAACAGCCGTCGTCGTCGTCGTCGTCGGAGCCCTACCCGTCGGGACCGCCGCCCTCGGCGCATCATCGGCCGCTGAGCCACCTGCTGGCGTTTCTGAACGGCCTGGGGTCCACCGAGCGCGCCCGCTATCTGGCCGCCGCCCGCGGTTTGCCGGAACGGGTGCTGTTCACCGGCCGCCTCGACCACGAGGAGCTCGCCGAGTTGCTCCCCGCCTGCGAGGCGCTGATCGTGCCGAGCACGTTCCCAGAGGCGTTCGGAATGGTCGCCGCCGAGGCGGCGGCCTGTGGCGCGCTGCCGATCAGCGCGGCGCACTCCGGTCTGGCGGAGGTCAGCGCCGCGCTTGCCGCGGCCGTGCCCGCCGAGGTGGCGCCGTGGCTGTCGTTCCCGATCGACGACTCAAGCGTGCCGGCCCTGGCCGAACGTATCGTCGCCTGGCTGAGGGTCGATCCCGCTTTGCGCGTTCAGGCACGCGCCGGTCTTGTGACCACCGCGCGCGAGCGCTGGTCCTGGGAGGGCGTCGCACGAGGCGTGATCGCCGCGGCGCGCGGTGAACTGGACGGGCTCGCCGAGCCCTGACGATCGCGGGCCGTGCGGCGAGTTTCGCGCCCCTATGGCTCGTGGTGCTGTGAGGCGGCGTTTGACGTGAGCCTCGCCGGGTACTACATTGAGGCAATAGTTGCAATCTCGCATGGCCTCCCGGCCGACGGCCGCCACGGTGGCTCCGGCTGTCCAACCGACCGACCGGCTGGCCACGCGAGCGTCAACCCGGGATTCGAGCGGGAAAGGAGCGGTCACGTCATCATGCAGGTTCGCGAAGGTATGACCCCGACGGTCCTGACGGTGGGGCCGGAGCACACGTTGCGCACCGTTGCCCGGTTGATGTCAGAGCGCAGGGTCGGCGCGGCGGTCGTGATCGACCCCGACGGACACGGCCCGGGGATCATCACCGAGCGCGACATCCTGATCTCGCTCGGATCCGGACAGGACCCCGACCGCGAGCCGGTGGCCGAGCATCTCACGCGTAATGTCGTGTTCGCCGCGCCCGACTGGTCGTTGGAGGAGGCCGCCTCGGCGATGGTTCGCGGCGGCTTTCGCCACCTGATCGTGCTCGAGCAGGGGGAGACGGCCGGCGTACTGTCGGTGCGCGACATCGTGCGCTGCTGGACTGAGGACGGCGCGATCTGCCCGGTGCCGGCCAGCGCTTGAGTCGATGATGCCGTTCCAGGGGCGCATGCTGGCCGATCTTTGATCGGTTGGCGGACCCGCGCATGCGCGGGTCCGTGACGTGCCGCATGCGGCACGTCATTCCGGTCGGTGCATGCACCGACCGGCGGGGCCGCACATGTGCGGCCCCGAGGGGGTCCGCATGCGGACCCCCTTCAGTCCAGCGGGAGCTCGTCGATTTCGTGGCGCGTCTCTTTGATCCAGCGCGCCACGCAGTAGATCGTCAGCGGAACGCCGACGACGGTGAGCTCGATCATCGTCGTCACTCCGACCAGCGCCAGCGTGATCCCGACGGCCGTCAGCAGCGGCAGGAGCGACGGGCCGGGGAGATGGACCTCCTCGCCGATGGGCGGGACCTCGGGTTCGAGCTGACTCATGACAGATAGGCCGCCGCGACCACGAACGAGATGCCGAACATGAACATGCAGATCGCGGATACGATCAGGCCGGTGCGGATGTTCTTGCGCGCGAGTCGCCGGGTCATCATGGGCGGAAGATTACCTCATGCGGCCACCCGGGCCGACCACGGCCTGCGGTCGTCGGGCCGCGATTGACACGTCACCCTCCGGGCTCATTTGATCTCACAGATGCGCGTCGGCGACCATCGCACAGAACAGCAGCGCCAGGTAGAGCAGCGAGAACAGGTACAGCTGCAGTGCCGAGCGCCTGTCGGCGCGGCGGTAGAGCCGGATCGCGCCGGCGATGAAGCCGAACCCCAGCAGCATCGAGGCGACGAGGTAGATCGATCCGAACCCACCGATCGAAGATCGGCTAGCGCAGAACGGCAGCTGGGTGACCGCGTACAGCAGCACGGTGTACAGCAGGATCTGCCGGCGGGTCTCGGCCTCGCCGCGCACCACCGGCAGCATCGGCACGCCGACGCGGGCGTACTCGTCCTTCATCAAGAGGCTCAGCGCCCAGAAGTGCGGGGGCGTCCAGAAGAACACGATGAAGAAGAGCAGCACCGCCGTGCCGCTCACAGAGCCGGTCACAGCGGCCCAGCCGACCAGCGGGGGGATCGCGCCGGCGGCCCCGCCGATCACGATGTTCTGAGCGGTGCGCCGCTTCAGCCAGACCGTGTAGACGAGCACGTAGCCGAGAAACCCGGCGAACGACAGGCTCGCCGCCAGCACGTTGACCGTGAGCGAGAGCTCGGTGAACGACAGCGCGGCGAGCGTGCAGCCGAAGGCCAGCGCAGCCGCGGGGCGGATTCGCCCGGCGGGGATAGGCCGCGAGGCGGTGCGGGTCATGCGCGCGTCGATGTCGCGGTCGATGAAGTGGTTGACGGCGCCGGCGCCGCCCGCGGAGAGGTAGCCGCCGAGGCAGGTCAGGGCGACGAGCGCCGCGGAGGGATCGCCGGCCACGTACATGGCGGCGATCGTGGTTAGCAGCAGCAGCGACTGGACCTTGGGCTTGGTCAGCTCCGCGTAGTCGCTGAGGATCTGGAGCGTGCGTGAGGCAGGGCGGAGGTTGGTGGACGCCCCGATCGCCGGGGCTGCGCCGGTGGGGGGCGCGAGGCTCATCTATCTATACGCCCAGCTGGGTAGCGCCGGAGGGTACGGTGGGTGATGCGTTGCCCGCCCACCCCGTGGCGCCCGCGCCCGTGCCCGTGCGTCGCTCGATCTCGCGGCGGATGTCCTTCATCGGCTCAAACGAGTGCACGACGGGTATCACGTCGAAGTTGTTCACCGGCGGGGGCGAGCTCGTGAACCACTCCAAGGTGTTCGCCTTCCACGGGTCGGGCCCGGCGATCGCGCCGTGCCCCAGGCTGCGCGCGACGTTGACGATCGTCGTGATCACGCCGGCGGCGAGGATGAACGAGCCGATCGTCGAGATCAGGTTGTAGAGCGCGAGGTTGCCGACGTTCGGGTACTCGTACACGCGCCTGGGCATGCCGTCCATGCCGATCGCGTGCTGGATCAGGAACGTAACGAGGACTCCACAGAACATCAGCCAGAAGCTGACCTTGCCGAGTCCTTCGCTCATCATGCGCCCGGTGATCTTGGGGAACCAGTAGTAGATCGCCGCGAAGATCGGGAACACCGCGCCGCCGACCAGCACGAAGTGGATGTGGGCGACTACGAAGTAGGTTTCGTTCGAGCTGCCAGTCGACCGGGAACACGGCGAGGAACACGCCGGAGATGCCGCCGATCAGAAACAGCGCGATGAAGCCGGCGCAGAACATCAGCGGCGTGCGGAATTCGATCGCGCCGTGCCACAGCGTGGCGATCCAGTTGAGCATCTTCACGCCCGTCGGCACGGCGATGAAGAACGAGCTCATCATCACGAACACGAGCAGCGCCTCGGGGATCGGCGCCGTGAACATGTGGTGCGCCCAGGTCAAAAAGCCGAGGAACGCGATCGCCACGGTCGAGGCGGCGATCGCCTTGTAGCCGAAGATGGGCTTGCGCGCGAACACCGGCAGGATCTCAGAGATGATGCCGAAGCCGGGCAGCACCATGATGTAGACCTCCGGGTGCCCGAAGAACCAGAACAGGTTCTGCCACAAAATCGGCGAGCCGCCCTCGGCCGGGTCGTAGAAGTGCGTGCCGAAGTGCCTGTCGGTGAGCAGCATCGTCACCGCCGCGGCGATCACCGGCATAGCGAAGATGATCAGGATCGAGTAGGTCAGCATCGCCCACACGAACAGCGGCAGCCGTCCCCAGCTCATGCCCTTCGCGCGCATGTTGGCGACCGTCGCGTAGAAGTTCACGGCTCCCAGGATCGAGGACAGCCCGGTGAGGTGGATCAGGTAGATCCACGCGTCCTGGCCGCCGCTGGGGGAGTAGATCGCACTCGACAGCGGTACGTAGCTGGTCCAGCCGGCTTCGGGCGGGTTCCAGAATATCGAGGCGTAGAAGACGATTCCGCCGGCCAGGAGCAGCCAGTAGGACAGCGCGTTCAACCGCGGGTAGGCCATGTCGCGCGCGCCGATCATCAGCGGCAGGAAGTAATTGGCGATACCGGCCATCATCGGCACGATGAACAGGAACACCATCGTCGTGCCGTGCATCGTGAACAGCTGGTTGTAGACCTGCGGGGTGACCAGGGTGTTGCTCGGGGCGCCCAGCTGCAGGCGGATCATCAACGCCTCGACGCCGCCGAGGCAGAAGAACACGAACGTCGTGACCATGTACATGATCCCGATCCGCTTGTGATCGGTCGTCGTGATCCAGCTCGTCCAGCCGTGCTCGGAGGGCTCGGCACGGTGAGCGACGATCTGGGGGACGGGTAGTTGGGATGCGACGGTGGCCATATGCGGGCTGTTCTCCTGGGGTGATTGCGTTTAGGGGTTCTCGACCTGGCCGGCGCCGGTCTGGGAGTTGAGTTTCGCGCGCGCGGCCGCGGCGTCGGCGTTGGCTTCGGAGATCAGCTGCTTCTGGTAGGCCAGCCACGCTTCGAACTGCGCCGGCGGGACGGCCTTGACCGTGGCGATCATACGCGCGTGCCCGCGCCCGCACAGCAGGGCGCACTGGCCACGGTAGACGCCGGGTTTGTCGATCTTCAGCCACGTGTAGTTGTGGTAGCCGGGGACCGCCTGGAACTTGCCGCCGAGCTGGGGCACCCACCAGGAGTGCACGACGTCCTCTGAGACGATGTTCAGGGTCACGGTGGTGTGCGTGGGCACGACCATTTCCTCATACGAGTACGGCGCTCCCAGCCCGTCCGGTTCGTCGGCGCCGGGGTAGACGAACTGCCAGATGTACTGCCGGGCGATGACCGTGATGTTCAAAGATTTGCCGTTGGGGGGCCGCTTGGGCGTGTTGCTCGCGTACAGCTCGCCGCTTTGTCCGACGAGGTTCGCTCCGGCGGCGTCGGAGTTGGGCGGGTTCTGGATCGAGCCGAGCCTGAGGAACGTGAGTATCGCCAGCCCGATCAGGATCACCGCGGCCGCCACGGTCCACGTGACCTCGAGGCGCGTGTTCCCGTGTGTCTGCACGGCTACCGCGCCCTTGCGCGCGCGGAACCTGACGAGCACGTACCCCAGCGCGCCGATGACCGCGATGAAGATCACCATGGCGATGACCAGGACGATCTTGTAGAGCGAGTCGATGTTGTTCGCGTTCGGCGAACCGCCCGACTCGGGCGTGAAGAAGGCGAAGAAGGACAGCGTTGCGGGTAGCAGGTGGCCCAATGCGCGCGGGATTCTATTCAGCCCCGGACGGGACGTGCTTGATGACGTTTGCCACTTGCCTTTCGCCGGCCCAGGGCGCCCCGTTCAGACCGTCTCCGAGGGGTTGGGGGAGGGTCGGCGGGCGGCCGCGCGCACGTTTGCTCGGCGACCGGACCGCGGCGATCCCGCCGACTACTTGCCTGAAAAGTGCGCCGAGCGCTTTTCGACGAAGGCCATCGCGCCCTCCAGGAAGTCCTCGCTGCCGGCCATCTCGCGCTGGATCTGGGCCTCGAGCTCGAGTTGCTCGGCCATGCGCGAGTACAGCCAGTTGTTCAGCTGGCGCTTGGTCCCGGCGTAGGAGCGCGTCGGGCCGGCGGCCAGGCGCGCGGCGAGCGAGGCGGACTCCTCCGTCAGGCGCTCGTCGGGCACGACCCGGTTGATCAGACCCCACTGCAGAGCCTGCTGGGCTCCAATGCGCTCGCCGAGCATCGCCATCTCGCTGGCGCGGGCCATGCCGACGCGCGTCGGCACGAACAGCGAGGAGCCGCCGTCGGGGACGAGGCCAATGTTGACGAACGCGAGCAGGAAGTAGGCGCTCTGCGCGGCGACGATCAGATCGCAGCACAGGGCCAGCGAGCAGCCGATGCCGACCGCGGGGCCGCGCACGGACGCGATCACGGGCTTGGGCATCTCGCGGATCGCGATCATGATCGGGTGGTAGCGCTCGGTCAGCGTCTTGTAGACGTCTGGGCGCCCGTCCGGGGTGGTCTCGCCTCCGCTGACGTCCTTGAGGTCCGCGCCCGAGGAGAACGCTCGCCCCGCGCCTTCGATCAGCACCGCGCGCACGGCCACGTCCCGGCGCACCTGGTGAATGGCCGCGAGCAGGTCTTCACCGAACTGCCTGTTCCAGGCATTCAGCGCCTGCGGGCGGTTGAGCTGCACGGTGGCCACGCCCTCGGCGGTGGTCACCTCGACGGTCTGCAGCTGGGTTGTCGTCGGGTCGGTCATCGCGCTCCTTTCGCGGATCATCCTATGGTGTGGCGATGGCACGAGCGGTGATCGGCATGTGCGCGGCCCTGGAGCGGGCGCGCTGGAGCGTGTGGGACCAGCGGGCGATGCTGCTGGCGAGCAACTACGTCGAGGCTGTCCAGCGCGCCGGCGGGCTCGCGCTTATGCTGCCCGTCGATCCGCTGCTGGTGGAGGATCCTGACGAGGCGCTGGAGCTGATCGACGGGCTCGTGCTGACCGGGGGCGCGGACATCGACCCCGGCTCCTACGGCCAGCAGGCGCATGCCGAGACCGTGGACACGGTGCCAGAGCGCGATGCGGTGGAGATCGCGCTGACCCGGGCGGCGATCGAGCGCGATCTGCCGGTGCTGGGAATCTGCCGGGGCATGCAGCTGATCAACGTCGCCCTGGGCGGCACGCTGCTGCAGCACCTGCCCGAGCGCTATGAGCATCACGAGCACCGGCGCGTCGTCGGCTCTTTCGACGGGGCCGATCACGACGTGCTGCTGAGCAAGGGCTCGCTGGCGGCGCGCGCCGCGGGCGAGCTCAGACACGCGACCAAGTCCCATCACCACCAGGGTGTCGATCGGTTGGGGGAGGGCGTGTCGGTTAGCGGCGTCTCTACGCTGGACGATCTACCCGAGGCGATCGAGGTCCCGGAGCGGCGATTCGTGCTCGGGGTGCAGTGGCACCCGGAGGCCGACACGGAGAGCAGGGTCGTCGGTGCGTTTGTCGCCGAGGCGGCGTCGGTGCGCGCGGACGCCCATGCGCCGGCGAGCTGACTGACGCTCACCGCGACTGCCGACCGGCGCGGGGTGGCGTTCCAAAACGGCGGGCCGCGCGCGCGCGTACACATGCGCGCGCGCGGCCCCCTTCGAGAGACATAGAGCACGGCCGCGCCCCGAGATCGCCGCTCCCTGCAAGCCCGCCCGAGCGCGACCATATACTCCGGCGCGGTGCGGCTGTCGAGTGTAATCAGGGCGACCGCCTGGGGGATGGTGGCGGCGGGGATCGCCGCGCCGCTCGTGCGCAAGCGGATTGCGGCGCCGCCGCTCGTGACCCAGACCGTCGCATTCGCGGCGCCGGTCGCCCTGTGCGTGGCCGTACGCCGGTCGCGCGCGCGCGACGTGGCCGTGTGCAGCCTGCAGATGTGGGCGTATCTGGCCGCGTACAAGACCCCGCACGACGATGAGGCCGCGCAGGCGCGGCGGGCGCACGTTGACTACCCGATCGACGTCAACCGCGTGCTGGGTCTTGGCGAGCTGCCGACGCTGCGCCTGCAGCGCGCACTCGCGCTCGTCGATGAGGCGAACGGCAAGCCGAGCTGGCGCGCGCTCGACAAGGTGCTCGTGTGGACGCACTGGACGTGGTTCATGGTGCCGCACGGCTCGCTCGCGTACATCCTGGTGCGCCATCCCGAGAGATTCCCGCGCGCCGCGGCGATGACCTACGCCGTGTTCGACCTCGGCGCGATCTTCTACTGGCTGGCTCCGACCGCGCCGCCCTGGTACGCCGCGTCGGTGGCGGGGCGCGAGGATCACGGCGCCGGCGCTGAGCACGTGCGCCGGATGATGGTCGAGTACGGCGAGCATTTCTGGAGAGACGGCTGGGGGCCCCTATACAGTGTGCTTGGAGGCAACCCCCTGGCTGCGATGCCCTCGCTGCACTTCGCCACATCCCTGATGGCCGCGCTTTTGCTCGCCGAGGCGGGACCGCTCGCGGGTGGGCTGGGCGCCGCGTATGCGGCGACGCTCGGGTTCGCGCTCGTGTACCTGGGCGAGCACTATGCCGTCGATCTGGTCGCGGGCGCTGCGCTGACCGGCGCGGTTCGCCGCTTCGGGCCGCGCGCGGGGCCGGCGCTCGAGCGTTTCGGGCGCGCGGTGGCGGCGCTGGAGGCGGTCGCGCGGGAGAAGGACTGAGAAAGAAGGAGGTGAGCGAAGGGGAGATGGCTCCACAGAGCGCGCAAGAGGAGGCTGACAGGGCGGCGTTGGCGCACGCGGCCACGGGGCCGCGTGCGGTTGGGCCGCAAGCAGCAGGGGCTCAGGCGGGGAGGCCACAGACGGTTGGGCCGCAGGGGGCAAAGTCCCGGGTGGCAGAGTCCCCCGAGGAGGCGGGGGTGGCGCACCACGAGGAGGAGATGCCGCGCGTGATCGTCACGCGCCGGGAGGCGATCGCGCTGGGCCTGTTCGTGCTCACGATCGTGGGGTTCCTGTACTTCGTGCTGCCAAAGCTTGCTGGGGTGGGGACGACGCTGCACCACATCGAGAACGGCGATCTGTGGTGGATCGCGGCCGGGGTCGTGCTCGAGCTGCTGTCGTTCGCCGGGTACGTGGTGCTGTTCCGCGCGGTGTTCGTGGGCAGACCCGACCTGTCGCGGCCGGCTCGCCCTTCCCATCTGCCTCGTGCGCCCCGCCAGTCCGGGCCGATCGGCTGGCCGGAGAGCTATCAGATCACGATGGCCGGTCTGGCTGCCACGCGCCTGTTCGCGACCGCCGGCGCAGGGGGGATCGCGCTGACCGCATGGGCCCTGCGCCGCTCGGGGATGGAGGCGCGTCTGGTGGCCTGTCGGATGGTCGCGTTCATCGTGCTCCTGTACGGGGTCTACGCGGGCTCGGTGCTGCTGGACGGGATCGGGCTGGGCAGCGGCCTGTTTGAAGGCGGAGGCTCATTCGCGCTGACGATTGTCCCGGCGATCGCGGCGGCCGCGTTGATGGCAGCGGTCGGAGCGATGGCGCTGCTGCCGGGCGACATCGAGCGGCGCCTGCAGCGGTGGGCGTCGGGCTCGGGTCGCATCGCCCACTGGGTGGCGCGGGCGGTGACCGTGCCGGCGCTGGCGGCCAGCGGCGTGCGCACGGCGATCGAGCTGATCGGAGAGCGCGATCCGGGTCTTTTGGGCGCCGTGGCCTGGTGGGGGTTTGACATCTGCGTGCTGTGGGCGATGTTCCATGCGTTCGGTCAGCCGCCGCCGTTTGCGGTCATCTGGATGGCCTACTTCATCGGCATGCTCGGCAACCTGCTGCCGCTGCCCGGCGGTCTCGGAGGCGTCGAGGGGGGCATGATCGGCGCGTTCGCCGCGTTCGGGGTCAACCTCGATCTGGCGGTGCTCGCGGTGCTGGCCTACCGCGGCATCTCCTTCTGGCTGCCCACGATCCCGGGCGCCGTGGCGTACTTTCAGCTGCGCCGCACGGTGGCGCGCTGGCGCGAGGAGCAGAGCGGGCGTCAGATCTCCGATCAATTAGGCTATACTTTACAAAGTAAAGCGACCCTGGAGATGAGATGAGCAGCAGCAGCAGTGACGCCCGCGACATCGAGAATGCGATCGTCATCGGCAGCGGCCCCGCCGGGTACACAGCGGCGCTGTATGCCGCGCGCGCGAACCTGAACCCGCTGGTGGTCGAGGGGTTCGCCTGGGGTGGCCTGCTGCAGCAGACGACCGACGTCGAGAACTACCCGGGGTTCCCGGAGGGGATCATGGGGCCGGAGATGATGGCCAAGCTGCGCGCCCAGGCCGAGCGGTTCGGGGCGCGACTGCTGACCGAGGAGGCCGAGCGCGTGGAGCTGTCCAATGGTTCGGATCCCGCCCACCCGGGGATCCATCGCGTGTGGGTGGGCGATGTCGAGCACCGGGCGCGCACCGTCATCCTGGCGATGGGCGCCGAGCACAAGAAGCTCGGCATTCCCGGCGAGGAGGAGCTGTCGGGTCGCGGGGTCAGCTACTGCGCAACGTGCGATGCCGCGTTTTTCAGAGACGCCCAGACGGTGATCGTCGGCGGCGGGGATTCGGCGATGGAGGAGGCGATATTTCTGTCGAAGTTCGCCAGCCACGTCACGGTCGTGCACCGTCGCGATGAGTTCAGGGCGTCGAAGATCATGCTCGAGCGGGCGAAGGCGCAGGAGAACATCGAGCTGCTGACGCCATACCGGGTGAAGGAGTTCGTCGCGGCCGAGCACGGCTCGCTCGGACATGCCGCGCTGGTGAATACCGCGACCGGCGAGGAGCGCGAGATCCCGGTGTCGGGAACGTTCATCGCGGTCGGCCACGAGCCGCAGTCGAGCCTCGTGCGCGGACAGATCGACGTTGACGAGAACGGGTATGTGATCACCGAGGGCCGCTCGACCCGCACCAACCGGCCGGGTGTGTTCGCCGCCGGGGATCTCGTGGATCACACCTACCGCCAGGCGGTGACGGCCGCGGGCTCGGGCTGTCAGGCGGCACTGGACGCCGAGTGGTACCTCAGGGACACGCCCGGGGTGCCGGTGCCGGCGGAGATGCCCGTCGGAGATCCGGCCGAAGCGCAGTGGGCGGCGCGGGCGGGACGCGACTTTTCAGATCCGGCCGTCCCGGCCGGATGGAAAGTCCCGCCCGCTGAGCTGATCTGGTCCTCCCGGGCCTGTCGCGCTCGCTAGGGGGTGGCTACGCGCTCGCCGAGGCGCGCGAGACTCGGTGTTGAAGGGCTTGCGCGTACAGTGGCTCCGGGGCCATGTCCAGACGATCGTCTGGCCAGACGATCGTGCCGGCTTCTATGGAGACTGCGGCGAAGCGCTGTGGGTTGCGCAGCGGCTCGAACACGCCAGTCCACTCGCTGTCGTCGAATGCGATGTCCCCCACCGTGCCGTCCTCGAACGTCAAGCGAAGCTCGTGCTCGCCGATGACCTCGACGTGCGTGACGTGGACCAGGGGGGGCAGATCGACCATGGAACTCATTTTACGACAGCGGATCGATGCGCGCCGGGGGCTCGTGGTTGCGGACACGCTGCCAGTTGGCAAGCAACTCGTCGTGGTGTAGCTGCGCCCAGTCGCCGACAAGCCGCAGGGCCCTTATGGGAAGCGACCCCGCAAGCACGGTGCCATCGACTGCGATGGACGCGTATTCGCCGCCGTACTCGGCGTGGAAATGCGGCACCGGATGGTCCCGCTCGTTCCAATACATCCTGACCGTGATCCCGTAGAAGTAGCTGATTCGTGGCACATCCCCCACTCCGAGGAGATATGCCAAACGGGACAGATCCGGTCGAGTCCAGCCCGACCAGCGGCCACCCTGACCAGGGAGGATGGCAAGCCGGCAAACTGACAACCGCGACGGTCGGGCTGCACCTACCAGCAGGGCGGGGACGACGTATCAGCCGAGAAGGGCGGACATTTTCAGGCCGGTCAGGTCAAGGGTGCCGGAGGGCTGGCAGGCGGGTCGGATAAAAATATGCGTCCCTGCGCCCCTTCCTCCAGCTCCAAAAGGTAGCGCTTGCGCTCCAGCCCGCCCCCGTACCCCCCGAGCGCGCCGCCTGAGCGAAGTACGCGGTGGCAGGGGATCACGATCGGGATTGGGTTGGCTCCCAGGGCGTTGCCGGCGGCACGGGCGCCGCGGGGGCTGCCCGCCTCGGCCGCGATCTCGGCGTAGGAGAGATGGCCGCCGTAGGGGATCGCCGCGGTCATGCGCAGCACGCGCCGCCCGAACGGGGCGATCAGCGCCCAGTCGAGCTTCACCTCGAACGCGCGCCGGCGCCCGGCGAAGTACTCGTCCAGCTCGCGCTTGACAGGATCGAGCGAGCGCGGCGACTCGACGATCCGCGGCGAGAGCTGCCGGGCGAGCCGTTCGAGCACCGACTCGACGCTCTCCTCGGGGAACGCCACACGCACCAGCCCGCGCCTGGTGACGGCCGCGTGCAGGGTGCCGAACGGGGAGTCCACGGGCGCGTAGTTGATGTCGGCGAGGCCCTCGGAGACGATCTGCTCGGTCAGACGGCGCGCGGCGCGCGCGGCGTCCGTACCGGCCCCGGTGTCCCCGGTGCCCGCGCCCGCGCCCGCGGGTCCTTGGCGGAGGATGTCCTCAATATGAGCGTTCTCAGTCGTGGAGGTCATCATGCCGGCAGCTCCTTTCTCAGCTTGGCCAGTCCCTCGTGCAGCGAGCGGCGCGCCGCCTCCTCCGAGCAGCTGATCGCGGCGGCGATGTCACGGTGGGGGAGGTCGCCGACGAAGCGCAGCACGACCGCTGAGCGCTGTCGCGGCGGCAGCTCTTGCACGGCGTGCCACAGCGTCTCGTCCCGAGCAGACCCGAGGGAGGGGCCGCGACCGTCGCTGTCGGCGACCTCGGCGATCTCCGCGACGGGCAATGGCCGGCGGGCGCGCCCGCGATGTACATCCAGAGCCTTGTGATGCGCGATCGTCAAGACCCACGCGCGCAGGTTCGAGTCCGCCCGCAATCGCGGATAGGCGCGCAGCGCCGCGATGAAAGTCTCCTGAAAGCAGTCCTCCGCGTCTGTCGGCCCGACGCAGGAGACCAGATAGCGCCAGACCACCTCGCGGTGGGTGTCGAGAAAGCGCTGGAACGGCGGCGGCCCGGCGGCGCTCGCGGCGCCTCCGCGTGGTCCGCTCCGGGGCGGTTTCGCTGCCAGTTCGAGGCTCACATCGATCAAACGGAGTGGGGCGCGCAAACGTGAGGCTGTCTTGGGAGGCGAGCCCGTTTCGCTGTGCGTGCCCGAGCGGGCTGGCCGAGTCGATCTGGGTGGTATGTACGCGACGTTTTCAGTTCCGATCCTGCTGAACGGACGAGGTCCGGTCAGGACCCGTACTCGAAGAACCCCGCGCCGCTGGCGCGCCCGAGCCGCCCCGCGCGTACCAGGCGCCGCAGCTCAGGTGCGGGCCGGTAGCGCTCCTCGCGGTACTCCTCCCACAGGGCGTCCAGCACGCCCAGCACTTTGTCCAGGCCGAGCTCGTCAGCCCACACGAGCGGTCCGCGGGGATAGTTGAGCCCGAGCACCATGCCGGTGTCGATGTCCTGCGCACTGCCCACGCCTTCGCCAAGCGCGAAGGCGCACTCGTTGATCACCTGGCAGACGATTCTGCCGAGCACACCGCCGAGCGCGGGCGCCGTCTCGGCGTCAGTGCGGGCGGGTTGGTCCGGGTCCGGATCTGGGTCCGGAGGGCGGTAGGGATCGCGCGCGTAGTCGTAGTAGCCGCGTCCGCTCTTGCGACCGTAGCGCCCCGCGGCGACGTAGCGGGCGGCGATCGGGGACGGGCGCCAGCGCGGCTCGCCGAAGCTCTGCTCGTAGAAGCTCTTGGAGATCTCGAGGCCCGTGTCGATTCCGACGAGGTCCATCAGCTCGAACGGGCCCATGCGAAAGCCGCCCTCCGTGCGCACGATCCGGTCGATCGTCTTGACATCCGCGATCTGCTCCTGCAAGAGCCGCAGCGCCTCCAGGCCGAACGGGCGGTTGCAACGGTTGACCAAAAAGCCGGGTCCATCCTTCGCGCGGATGACCGTCTTGCCCATCGCCTCGCCCGTGGCGTGCGCGAGCGCCAGGGCCCGCTCCGAGGACTGCTCGCCCGCGACCACCTCCAAGAGGCGCATCAGCGGCGCGGGGTTGAAGAAATGCATCCCGACCACGCGCTCGGGGAGGCCGGCCGCGGCGGCGATCGAAGTGACCAGCAGCGAGGAGGTGTTCGTGGCGAGCACGCAATCGTCGCTGACGATCTCAGACAGCTGCTCATACAGCTCGCGCTTGAGCGCGGGGCGCTCGGGGGCGGCCTCGATCACGAGCTCGCAATCGGACATGGCGTCCAGCGCATCCACCGACTCCAGGCGCTCGGCGGCCGCATCGGCCTCCTCGGGGCTGAGCCGTCCCTTGGCCGCTTCTTTGGCCAGACCGTCGCGCGCACGCTGAGCTCCACGCTCCAGGGCGGTGGGGATCGGGTCGTGCAGCAGCGTGCGCGCGCCCGAGCGGGCGGCGAGCTGGGCAATGCCCGAGCCCATCGTGCCGGCGCCGATGACGCCGATTACGCGCGCGGACGCCATCTCAGCCGGGTATGAGCGCGTTGATTCCGGTCATTCCACGCCCGATGATCAGTTTCTGGATTTGCGAGGTGCCCTCATAGATCGTCGTCACGCGCGCGTCGCGGAAGTAGCGCTCGACCGGGTGGTCGTCGACGTAGCCCGCGCCGCCGTGGATCTGGATCGCCATGTTCGCGCACTCCAGCGACGCCTCGGTGGCGTGGAGCTTGGCGATCGAGGTCTCGATCGTGTTCGGGCGGCCCTTATCCTTGAGGAAGCCCGCCCGCCACACCAGCAGGCGCGAGGCGTCGGTCTTCAGCACCATGTCCGCGATCATGGCCTGCACGAGTTGGAACGACGCGATCGGTTTGCCGAACTGCTCGCGCTCGGTCGCGTACTTCACAGACTCGTCCACGCAGCCCTGGCAGATGCCCACGCAGCCCGACGCTACCGAGTAGCGCCCGGAGTCGAGGTTCGACATCGCGATTTTGAAGCCGTCGCCGACATTGCCCAGCATGTCCTCGTCTGAAACCTCGACGTCTTGCAGTGAGATCGAGCCGGTGTCGGAGGCGTGCAGGCCCATCTTGTGCTCGATCGTCTGCGCCGAGTAGCCGGGGTGGTCGGTGTCCACCAAAAAGCACGCCACGCCCTTGTGCCCGAGCGCGGGGTCGGTCTGGGCGAAGATCAGCGCCAGCTTTGCGTAGTTGGCCATCGAGATCCACATCTTCGAGCCGTTGAGTACCCAGCCGGAGTCGGTCTTGCGCGCGCGCGTCTTCTGGTTGGCCGCGTCAGAGCCGGTGTCCGGCTCCGTGAGGCCGAAACACCCCAACCACTCCCCCGAGCAGAGCTTCGGCAGGTACTTGCGCTTCTGCTCCTCGGTGCCGAACTTGACGATGCCCGAGCAGACGAGCGATGTCTGGACAGAGATCACCGTGCGGATCGCGGAGTCGCCGCGGCCGATCTCCTCGACGACCAGGCCATAGCTGAAGTAGTCCAGTCCGGCGCCGCCGTACTCCTCAGGGACGATCGCGCCGAGGTAGCCCTGGTCGGCGACCTTCTTGACCAGCTCCACGTCGAAGTGGTGGTTGCGTGCGTTTTCCCGCGACTGCAGGACGATCTCGCGGTCGGTGAACTCGCGCGCCGTCTCCTTGATCAGGCGCTGCTCGTCGGTCAGGTCAAAGTCCATGTCTCTCCTTCTCCTCTTGCCCGCGCTCTGAGCCGTCCGGGCGTCGTGGTCAAGTCTCGGCGCCGGCGGCTCCGGATCCGTTGCGCTTCGGCGTGCTCCACGGCGCGTGTACGCGCCGCTCGATCTCCTGCGCGAGACCCTCGATCGGCACGCGCTCCTGCGCGAGGGAGTCGCGCTCGCGCAGCGTGACGGTGGCGTCTTCAAGGCTCTGGTGGTCGATCGTCACGCAGTACGGCGTGCCGATCTCATCCTGGCGGCGGTAGCGCTTGCCGATCGCCCCGCCCGTGTCGTACTCGGCCTGCACGAGCTCGCGCACGGCTTCATACACCTCGCGCGCGAGCTCGGGCTGGCCGTCCTTGCCCACCAGCGCCAGCACTGCGGCCTTGACGGGCGCGAGGCGGGGATGCAACCGCAGCACGGTCCGCGTCTCGCCCTCACCGGCTCCCTCGCGCCCGACCAGTTCCTCGTCATAGGCGTCCACCAGGAACGCGAGCATCGCACGGTCCGCTCCCGCGGCGGGCTCGATCACGTGCGGGACGTAGCGCGCGCCCGTGGCCTGGTCGAAGTACTCGAGCTTCTGACCGGAATGCTCGGCGTGCTGGGTCAGGTCGAAGTCACCGCGGTTGGCGATGCCCTCGAGCTCCGACCAGCCGATGGGGAACAGGTACTCGACGTCGCTCGTCGCCGAGGAGTAGTGCGAGAGCTCGTCCTGTGAGTGCGGGCGCAACCGCAGATGATCGGGCCGCAGGCCGAGCTCCACATACCAGCGCTCGCGCTCTGAACACCAGTGCTCAAACCAGCGCGGCGCCTCGCCGGGGGGTACGAAGAACTCCATCTCCATCTGCTCGAACTCGCGTGTGCGGAAGATGAAGTTGCCGGGTGTGATCTCGTTGCGAAAGGACTTGCCGACCTGGGCGATCCCGAACGGGGGGGATTTGCGCGAGAACTGCAATACGTTCTTGAAGTTGATGAAGATCCCCTGCGCGGTCTCAGGGCGCAGGTAGGCCACCGAGCCGGACTCGCGAACGGGGCCGATCGTCGTCTCGAACATGAGGTTGAAGTCGCGCGCCTCGGTCAGGTCGCACTCCTCGGTCTCGCCCGGGTGCTTGGAGGGTTTGCGCCCGCACTGAAGGTCCCCAAGGTGGTCGGCGCGGAAGCGCTGGCCGCATGTGCGGCAGTCCACGAGCGGGTCGGTGAACCCGGCGAGGTGGCCCGAGGCCTCCCACACCCGCGGGTGCTGCAGGATTGCCGAGTCGATCGCGACGATGTCCTCGCGCTCCTGCAGCATCGCCCGCCACCACTCGTGCTTGACGTTGTTCTTGAGCAGCACCCCGTAGTGGCCGTAGTCGTAGGTGGAGCCGACGCCTCCGTAGATCTCCGAGGATCCAAACACGAACCCGCGGCGCTTGCACAGCGCCACGATCTTGTCCATCGTGACCACATCCGCGCCCGCCGGGGCAGAAGCGATGTCGGGCTGTTCTGAGAGACTCATTGTGCGCGGATGGTATTCGACGGTCCCGGCCGCCCGCTCGTGGCCCGTTCGTTCGCGGAGGAATCCCGTAGCATCGCGTCTCACTGTGGCCAGGGTGTTGATCGTCGGTGGCGGCGCTCGCGGCAGGCGTTTGGCCGCGGAGCTCGTGCAGGAGGAGGCGCACGCGGTGCGCATCGTCACACGCGAAGAGCCCGGCCGGAGCGCGATCGAGGCGAGCGGAGCGGAGTGTCTGATCGGCACGCCCGATCGCCTGGCCACGCTGCGCGGCGCGCTGGACGGGGTGACGGTCGCCTGCTGGCTGCTCGCCACGGCTCGGGGATCGCCTGCACACGTCCGGGCGCTACACGGCTCCCGGCTGGAGTCGTTTCTCTGTCAGGCGATCGACACGACCATGCGCGGGTTCGTGTATGAGGTCCCGGGCGTGAATGGACCGGCCGTCGAGGGGGAGCGCATCGTCCGCCTCATCACCACGCGCAACGCGATTCCGCTGGCGTTGGTGCGCGCCGGCCCGCACGACCCGGACGCCTGGGTGGCCGACGCTCGCGGGGCCGTCGACTCGCTGCTCGAGAGGACCACCGGGGCGGCCGTGACGACACGCTATCCTAAAACATAATCTCCCAAAAGCCGATCGGGATTCACAGAGCGCGGTTTCCTCTGGCTCTAGCGACGGCTGACAATCGAGCAAGGAGCAACATAAAATGACGCTGCAACTTGGCGAGGAAGCCCCCGACTTCGAGGCCGACACCACCGAGGGTCCCATCAAATTCCACGACTGGATCGGCGAGGACTGGGCGGTGCTGTTCTCGCACCCGAAGGATTTCACGCCCGTCTGCACGACCGAGCTCGGCTACATGGCGAATGCCAAGCCCGAGTTCGACAAGCGGGGCGTGAAGATCATCGGCCTGTCGGTCGATCCCCTCGACCGGCATGAGGCGTGGGCCAGGGACATCGAGGAGACCCAGGGCACGGCCCCCAATTACCCGATCATCTCAGACGGCGACTTCAACGTCTCAAAGCTCTACGGCATGTTGCCCTCAGACACCTCCGGCGACCCGCTGGCGCGCACGCCGGCCGACAACCAGACCGTTCGCAACGTGTTCGTGATCGGGCCCGACAAGAAGGTCAAGCTGATCCTGGTCTACCCGATGACGACCGGGCGTAACTTCGACGAGGTGCTGCGCGTGATCGACTCGCTGCAGCTCACCGCCAAGCACAAGGTCGCCACGCCGGTCAATTGGCAGCAGGGCGAGAAGGTGATCATCTCGGGCTCCGTCTCCAACGAGGAGGCCAAAGAGACCTACCCGGACGGCTGGGAGGAGCCCCGCCCCTACATACGGCTCGTCCCGCAGCCGAGCTAGCGGGACGTATCCGCGAAGCGTCCACGTCCCGCTAGTAGGGCGAGTAGGAGCCCGCCCGTCGGGGCCCGCCGGGCTCAGGCGGCCATGTGCACGCGCTCGATGCGCTCGGCGAACATGACCTCTCCGTCGAGCGCGCGATGCACAGGGCACTTTGCGGCGATCACGCGCAGGCGCTCGATCTGTTCGTCGGGCAGATCCTCGGGCAGGCGCATCACCAGCTCGAACTTGGTGGGGCACCCGCGCTCGGCGGGCTTGTATTCGACGTCGACCTCGACGTGGCCGATGTCCCAGCCCTTGCGTGCCGCATACATCTCCATCGTGATCGCGCTGCACGAGGCGAGGCTGACCGCGAGCAGCTCCTGCGGATCGGGTCCTGTGTCCTCGCCGCCGCTGTCGGGCGGCTCGTCGACCGTGAGCTGGTGCTCGCGCACCTGCACGATGTGTTTGAGCGTCCTGCCGTCGCGTCGTGCCGTCGCCTTCATGCTGGCCACCTTCTTTCCTGTAATCGATCAACTGATTCCTCCGATCGACCCTCACCGACATGGTACTCCGGCGGGCGGCGATCGACTGAATCCCTCCGATCGACCCTCACGCAACGGCACTCCGGTGGGAGGCGTCCCAACAGGGTCAAGCGAGCGGGTTGAGCAGCAGTCCCGTGAGCAGCTTCGGGTAAAAGAACGTCGACTTCGGCGGCATGTTCTCGCCCGCCGCCGCAACGTCCGCGACCTGCTCCACCGGTGTCGGTCGCATGAAGAACGCCGCGTCATAGGTGCCCGCTCGGACCAGCTGCAGCGCCTCCTCGGTCGAGCGCGCGTAGAACAGGCCGTTCAGGTGGGAGATGTCATCGTTGCTCAACCCCAGCGCGCCCTTCAGCAGAAGCGCCTCCAGCACGCCGGTGTCCAGTCTGCGGTACGCGTCCGAGCGCCCGGGCAGCGCCGCGTCGGCGATCGCCTGGTCTCGCAGCGTCAACCGCAGCGCGCGCCCGTCGCGGTTATCGACGTACCCGAGCTGCAGCGGAGTCCTCGCGCCCGGCGCCTGTTCCGGCGGTGCGATCCGCTCGACGGGCACCTCCGCGACCTCGAAGTCGCGCTCCAGCACGGCCTGCAGCGCACGGCGGCGGTCGTCGTCGAGGCCTCCGATCAGGCGATGCGTCGGGAACACCGTCAGCCCCGGGTCCTGCAGCGCGACCAGGCACATGAGGATGTAGCGGTGCTCGCCCTCGCCGCCGACCTCGTGCGCGTAGGTGAGCATCGTCTCGTAGCGGTGATGGCCGTCGGCGATCAGAAGCTCCGCGTCGCGCGTGGCCGCCTGCACGGCGGCGATCGCCTCGGGGTCGGCGACGCGCCACAGTCGGTGGGTCGTGTTCTGCGCGTCGGTGACCTCCCCCCACGGGGAGCCCGCGGTGGCCGCCTGGAGAGCCGCCCAGGCGGCCTGTGTCGGGTCGGAGTAGAGCGAGAAGATGGGGGACACGTTCGCGCGCGTCGCGCGGGTGAGGCGCAGCCGGTCCTCCTTCGGGCCCGGATGCGTGCGCTCGTGCGGGCGCACGCGGCCCGGGCCGTACTCCTCGATTCGCACGCGGCAGAAGAACCCGCGCCGCGTCAGCCGCCGACCGTCCGGCCCGGTGTACTCCTGCGTGTGCGCCCAGATCGCCGGCTCTGAGTCGCGCGTCAGCGCGCCCTGCAGCTGCCAACTCTCCAGCAGGTTCGCGGCGGCCGCGTACCGATCGGACTCCCGTCCGCCCTCGCCGGCGCCCTCGCCTGCATCTCCACCCGCGGGCAGGTCGATCGCGACGATGTTATACGGCGAGCGCGCCAGCAACTCGGCGCGCTGGGCGGGGTCGATGACGTCGTACGGGGGCGCCGTCACGTCCGCCAGAGGACCTACGACCGCGGGATCGTAGTGCAGCGCGCGCAGTGGTTGAACCTCGGCCATGGGCGGGGGGAGGCTAGCAGCGGGACATGTTGGCGGGTCGCGCAGGCGACCCACCCAGGCGCCGCTCTCGGCAGTGTGCCCGGTGCGTCTACCCTCTTAGGTCATCGGGGCGTGGCGCAGCCTGGTAGCGCGCGGCCTTTGGGTGGCCGAGGTCCCGGGTTCGAATCCCGGCGCCCCGATATGCCGATTGTCTGGCTCCGGCTCAGACTACGCTCCACTTCGGCTTCAGAGGAGGCGCGAGTCGAAGCAACTTCGACGCGCGCCCTCCTGGACTTTCTCAGGCGTTGAAGTAGTGGCCCTCCTCGAGATCGGGTATCAGCCCCGCGGTCGGCTGGGGAGAGCATGCCGAGGGTCGAGTGTCGTCTTTGGCGGTTGTAGAACGCCTCGATGTACTCGAAGACCGCGGTTGAGAGTTCGCGACGTGTCGGCCATGACTGGCGGTGGATGAGCTCCTTCTTCAGGGTCGCGAAGAAGCTCTCCGCGACAGCGTTGTCATAGGCATCTCCTTTGGATCCCATCGAGATCGAGATCCCGGCGTCACGGGCGGCCTGACCGAATCGTGGTGGCGCGTGGACCCCGGGTCGCCCTACGGTCGCCACACACGTCACTCCGCAAACACGCGTAGACGGCGTCCCGACGCGACCGCCATCGCCGGCTCGCACGGCCAGCAAAGTCTGCTCTAAACGCTATGCCGTTCTATGACCTGCTTGACGAAGACCGGGCGAGCGCGGCCTGGACGGTCGCGGTGGTCGTTGCGCCTGCGATGTCCATTGGCTCGGTGCTGCGTGCGGCGCGGCTGAGCAGGAATGCGCCCTCGAGTGCGCCGATCAGGCTGATCGCCAGCTCGCGCGCGGTTTGTTCGGGGATGCCGGCCGTTGTGAAGCGTTCGATTGCTGATTTGATCCAGCTCTCGAAGACATCGGCGGTGGCCTTGCGGAGTGGTTCATTGGTGCTTGCGACCTCGAGGGCGACGGTTGCGATCGGGCAGGCGTCGGCGTAGTCGGTTTGGCGGAGGGTCTCGGCGGCGCCGGCGAAGCAGTTCTGGACGCCGGTGAGGATGTCGGGGGAGGAGTCGAAGACAAACTCGACGAGCTGCTGGAACATTAGGCCGGAGGAGCGGATGATCTCGGCGGCGAGCTCATCCTTCCCGTTGGGGAAGAAGTGGTAGAGCGAAGAGAAGGGCGCCTCGGCCTCGGTGACGATCTGTTTGACGCCGGTGGCGGTGTAGCCCTGGCGGCGGAACAGTGTCGCGCCGGCGTCGACGATGCGCTCCTTGGTGTTCGTGCTCATCTCTGGTTCCCCTTGTGGCTTCGTTGCGCGTGCGGCCAAGGATAGCTAGCCTGTATGGAGCGATCTATCTAGAGGAGGATCTGATGTCTGAACTGGAGCTCACGGCGGGAACGATCGACTACGAGGACACCGGCGGCAGCGGACCCGTGATCGTGTTCGTGCATGGGTTGATGATGGACGGATCGCTGTGGCGCAAGGTTGTGGAGGAGCTGCACTCTGACTATCGCTGCGTGCTGCCCGCGCTGCCGCTCGGCGGTCATCGCCACCCGATGCGCGCCGACGCGGACCTCTCGATGGGCGGCGTCGCCGGGCTCCTCGGCGAGTTCATCGAGCGCCTGGACCTGGACGAGATCACGCTCGTGATGAGCGATTGGGGCGGCCCACAGCTCCTGGTCGGCGGCCCCCGCGATGAGCGGATCACGCGGTTGGTGCTGTGTTCGTGCGAGGCGTTTGAGAACGTGCCGCCGAAAGGTGCTGCGCGGCTGCTGCCATACATCGCCAGGGTGCCGGGCGGGATCTTCATGGCGGTGATGCCGTTTCGCTTCGATCGTCTGCGCAGACTGCCGATGACGTATGGCCATCTGAGCAAGCGGCCAGTCCCGCGCGAGGTGATGGACCGCTGGTTCGGACCGGTCACCTCACACCCCGAGATCCGCCGCGATCTGGGGAAGTACGTACGCAGCGCCCCGCAGGCCCGGCGCGAGTTGCTGGCCGCCGCCGAGACGCTGCGCTCCTTCGAGCGCCCCGCACTTGTGGTGTGGGCCGGCGAAGACCGCCTGATGCCGATCGAGCACGGCCGCCGCCTCGCCGAACTGCTGCCGCAGGGGCATCTCGTGGAGATCGCTGACTCCTACACATTGATCTCCGAGGACCAGCCCGCAAAGCTGACGGCACACCTCCGCGAGTTCCTTACCGAAAGACAACCCCAAGAGCAAACGAAGTAGCGCGGGCAGGGGACGGAAGCGGGCAGACATAGAAAAAGTCCCGATAAACAGTGACTGTTCAGGTCTGGCAGGTGGCCGTGGGGATGGCGCGAATGTTGTTGTGTGTCCGCGGATCGGCCGTCGTATGAGGATCTGGAGGCTCTTGTTGTCTCGCAGGCAGCGCTGATTGCGGAGTTGCGGGCGGAGGTCGCGGAGTTGCGGGCGCGGTTGTCGGCGAACTCGCGTAACTCGTCTCGACCGCCGTCGTCTGATGGTCTGGCCAAGCCGCCTGCACCGCGGAGTCTTCGTCGTCGGTCGGGTCGCAAACCGGGTGGCCAGACCGGTCATGGTGGCCATCATCTCGAGCGGGTCGAGCGGCCTGATGAGGTCGTCGTGCACGTGCCAGATCGCTGCGGTGGTTGCGGGGGTGAGCTCTGCGACGGCGAGCGGGTTGGCGAGGAGGCGCGCCAGGTGTTCGACTTGCCGGAGGTGCGACTGGCCGTCTGCGAGCATCGTGCCCAGCGGCGGCGTTGCGTGTGCGGGCACGTGACGAGGGCGGCGTTCCCGGCCGGCGTTGGCGCCCCGACGCAGTACGGGCCGAGGATGCGAGCGCTCGGGATCTATCTGATCGCCGCCCAGCACCTGCCCTACCAGCGCGCAGCGCAGTTGCTGGCCGATTGGTTGGGCGCGCTGATCTCGCCCGCGACGCTCCTGGCCTTCGTCAAGGACGGCGCCGAGGACCTCGACGAGTTCCTCGAGGGCGTGCACGAGCAGATCATCAACTCGCCGGTAGTGCACTTCGATGAGACCGGCGCTCGCGCCGGTGGCTGCGGACGCTGGCTGCACTGCGCGAGCACCGAGACGCTGACCTTCTATGCCCTGCATGATCGACGCGGAACCGAGGGCATCGACCACACCGGCGTGATGCCGCGATTCCGCGGGATCGCCGTGCACGACGGCTGGCCGCAGTACCGCGCCTATGAGCACGCCATCCACGCGCTGTGCAACGCCCACCACCTGCGCGAGCTGTTGGCGATCATCGAACAGCACGCCGAGAAGCAGTCGTGGGCAGGCCAGATCGACGCGCTGTTGCGCGCTCTGCACGAGGAGGTCAAGGCCGCGAAGGCCGTCGGCGAAGACTGGTTGGACCCGTGGGTGCTGGTTGGGTACCGAGCCGCCTACGAGCAGATCATCGCGCTCGGCCACCACCAGAACCCGCCGCCGAGCGTCCGCACCGGCAAGCGCGGCCCGATCGGCCGCAGCCCCCAAGCCAATCTGCTGCGCCGCCTCGACGAGCAGCGCGAGCAGGTGCTGCGCTTCGCGCACGACTTCCGCGTCCCGTTCGACAACAACCTCGTCGAGCGCGACATCCGCATGATCAAGATCCAGCAGAAGATCTCCGGCAGTTGGCGCACCACAACCGGCGCCGACCGCTTCTTCGCCCTACGCGCCTACATCAGCACCACGCGCAAGCAAGGCCGCGACATCCTCGACGCGCTCGCCCGCCTAGCGCACCACACCCCCTGGCTGCCCACCGCCGCCAGCCCATAACCAACCCCACGACGACCTGAACAGTCACGATAAACAGGGCTTTCCCAATGCGCCCGAGTGGACTCGAACCACCACCCGGGTTGCCCCGGACAAGGCCCTCAACCTTGCGCGTCTACCAATTCCGCCACGAGCGCAGAACGGCCGAGTATAGGGGGCGGCGGCGTGTCCAGGGGGGCGTCGGCGCGGTCACCGCTTGCATCCGTCCACACGGCACGGTATGTTGCGAACACATGTTCGTCGAAGTCCCCGTCGAAGTCCCCATCGAAGTCCCCATCGAAGTCCCCAATCAACCCGACCAGGGAGTGGAACAGGCATGGATCTGACCAAACGCCAGCAGGAGATATTCGACTTCATTCGCAAGCACTCGGCCAAGCACGGCTATCCACCGACGGTGCGCGACATCGGCAAGGCGGTCGGCTTGGCCTCGTCATCGACGGTGCACGCGCACCTGGCCAACCTGGAGAAGATCGGGTTGCTGCACCGCGATCCCTCCAAGCCGCGCGCGATCGAACTGCTCGACCGGGCGGCCGGCGCGGCGGTGGACAGCGTGCGCGGGATCGTGCGCCCGGACGGCCTGCCGCTGCTGGGCTCGGTGGCCGCCGGAGCGCCGGTGCTCGCCGAGGAGAACATCGAGGAGTACGTCTCCGTGCCCGAGCTCGCGGGCGGTGGGGACGGGCAGTACCTGCTGCGGATCCGCGGCGACTCGATGAAGGACGCCGGCATCCTCGACGGCGACTACGTGGTGGTGCGCTCGCAACCCACCGCCCGCGACGGCGACATCGTCGTGGCGCTGCTGGGCGAGGAGGCGACCGTTAAGCGCTTCTTCCAGGAGTCCGACCACATCCGCTTGCAGCCCGAGAACGACACGATGGAGCCGATCCGTAGCGCCGACGTGCGCGTGCTCGGGCGCGTCGTGGGTCTGCTCAGGAGTGTGTGAGGGCGGAGAGCGCGTCGCCGAGGGTAGAGCCCGCAGTCGATCGGGTGGCATTCCCTTTACACCGCCTCGACGGAGCGCTACCGTGGACGTGCAGGTCAGGCAGCCGCGGGCGCCGTAAAAGGCGCTCGAGGAAAGTCCGGACACCAAAGGGCAAGGTGGTCGAGCGATCGACCCGGGGAAACCCGCGGGAAAGTGCCACAGAAACAAACCGCCGATGGGGCCGTCCCACGTGAACGGCTCACAGGCAAGGGTGAAATGGTGCGGTAAGAGCGCACCAGCGTCGCGGCGACGCGGCGGCTGGGCAAACCCCACCCGGTGCAAGGCCAGTTTGGACCGCATGCAGGTAGCCCGCCGAGGTCCAGGTAGGCCGCGCAGATGGATGGCTGCTCAACGACAGAATCCGGCTTATCGACCTGCTAAGGGAAGCCCCCGTTTTGCGGGGGTTTCCTATTTGTCGGAACTATTTTGGGCGAATCTACGCGCTAAGTTCTGGTAGTCGGGCAATGAGAACCGGTAAGCGTTCAGTGGGTTGGGCTGTTCAGGTGAGTAGTGGGATGGGGTCGCCGCGGGCGTGGGCGGTGAGTGTTTCGGGTGAGGTAGACGGTGAGGGAGCGGTGTTGTAGGCGGCAGGTGGTGTGCGCGGAGAGGAGTCGCTCGATGCGGCGTTCGCCGCTCTCGGACTGGGTGCCGAGAGAGAGCTTGCGGTAGATGACTGCGCCTCTGAGAGCGCGCTCGGCGTGGTTGTTGGTCGGTTCCACGCCATCGTGGGTAGCGAATGTCCATAGTGCGGGCCATGCCTTGATGAGGTTGCGTGCCATGCCGCGGCAGTACTTGTTGCGCGCCCGTTTTGAGGCGTAGCGGCCGACGATTGGTTTGAACTCGCTTTGCAGCCGACGGATCGTGCGCTTCAGCTCGTGCCGATCGCCGGTGTGCGTGTAGACCTCCCAGGCCCAGAAGACACGCTCGCAGAGAGCGAGGCCGTGTTCGCCGAACTCTTTCTCCGTGGTAAGTCCTTCGGCGTGCGCAGCGAAATCTCGCTTCAGGTGCGCCCAGCAAAGCTGCCGGCGAGCCAACGGGAGGTGCGCGTAAGCCCACCAGCGGTCGGACGTCACGATCGCTTTCGTCTGCGCGAGGAGGGTCTTGGCGTGGTCCTCGTGGCGGTCTGGGGCGAGGTGTAGGTAGGCGTGACGCCGGTCGAAGATGCCCCACAGTGCGCGGCGCTCCCCCGCGGTCCGCCAGCCCGTCTCGTCCATATTCACCGCGCCCGCGCCGCGAAGGGCCGCCAGCAGGTCGGCGTGTGGCTCAGCCAGCGCCTCGCTGGCGCGGGCGAGGATCGCGTCCACCGTCCCGGTGCTGATCCTCGAGCCGAACAGCTGCTCGCATAGCTCCACCACGTCACGCCGGGAGATACGGTTGCGCACCGAGAGCGCCGCGACGGCCGCCTGAAAACGGGGTCCAAACGCGCTCTGGGCAACCTCTGCCGGCAACTCGCCGCGCGGGCACTCACCACAGCCCGGGCAACGTACCCGGTGACACTGGTGCTCGGTAAGCCTGACTCCGATCACGGGCAGCTCCTCGACCTGCCAGCGCATCGGCTCGCCTACCCTCAAGCGCTCGCCCCGCGCGAAGACGTGCCCGCAGCGACAGCGCTCAGGCCAATGCTCGATGACGTCATCCACGGCCCACGCCGGCAAAAACGGCCGGCCCTTGCCCTCATGACCGGGCTGGGCGCCCTGTTTGCGGCCCGATGGATCCTTGCCACGCTTCGGTGTGCCGGCGGGCGGATCGGCGCTCGGGGGGATAGAAGAGTTGCGCGAGCTGCGGTTCAGCCCGCGCTCAAGCTGGGCGATCCGCTCATCCTGACGCGTGACATGCGCCTCCAACTGCTGGATACGGCGGTCCATCCGCAAGAGAACCTCAACGACGACCTCCCGTCCAGCGTCGTAAATCGCCTCCGCCTCAGCACGCTCCACACACCAAAATTCGACGGAACGGAGTTATGTCCCCCAACCCACTGAACGCTTACGAGAAGTGTTTGTTTTGCAGGGATTTTCTGCTTTACATGCCCCAGTTCCCGGGTTACCGACGTATTAGGGCGCATTTCGGGAACGCATGGGCGACCCTAGTGGTGCCTATTACTGTCCGTAAGCTATTATCATCTGGTACAGTAGAAAATATGGTGGCGGCAGAGAATCGTCTGGTTCGCATCCTTGCCTTGGCTTTGGACGGCACCGCTGTGGTGCGCGCCGGCACGCCTGGGGAGGGCTCGGGCTTGCTTGTCGAGACAGGCAGTGGGAGTCCGGTTGTGATGCACGCTGTTTGGGCGGGTGAGGGTTGGCCTGATGATGTGCGCCGTGCTGCGGCCGGCGTTGCGGACCCGTGGCCGTCGGATGTCGTGTTGCTTGCTCGTCGTCTTTCTCCCGGGGCGCTGGAGTGGCTGCGCGCGCGGGGCGCCAATTGGGCCGATGAAGATGCACGGGCTCGGATCGCTGGTCCCGGTGGCCTGCTGGTCATCCGTGAACCATCGGTCCGTGCCGCGGAGGGCGATGCGGCGCGGGGCTTCTCGTGGTCGCCATCGTCGCTGTCGGTCGCCGAGCTGATCCTCGCGCGCCCCGATGAGCGCTTGCGCGCGGCACAGCTCGCGCGTGACGGCGGATGGTCAACTGCGCAGACGGCGAGCGTGCTGGCAATGTTCGATACCCAGGAGTGGACGATCAAGCGTGGTCCGGCGCGAGGCCCGCGCGCCTACCGGGAGATCCTCGACGCTGACGCGATGCTCTCGGCCTGGTCGGTTGCCGTTGTCCAGGACGCACGCGCTACACGCATCGCCCACCGAGCTACAGGCAACGTGATGGGTCTGCTCACAGGCAAGCTTCGCGAGGCTCTCGAGGAGAACTCCAGCTGGGCGGTGAGCGGCTGGGCGGGCCTGGAGCTGACCGCGCCGTTCACGACGACCGTGCCGAGCGTCCACATCTATGTCGCCGACGAAGATTTCGCCGGGCCGCTCACAGCCGCGATCGGCGCCGCCGGGCTGCGCGAGGTCGACGAGGGAGGGCGCGTGATCTTCTGGCGTGCCGATCCTCGCATCCTCAAGCTCACCGAGCGCAGGGACGGAGTGCCGGTCGTGAGCGCCCCACGGCTCTACGCTGACCTCTCGTCTTTCGAGGCGCGCGGCCAGGATGCCGCCGACCATGTCAAGGCCCTGCTGATCGACCCGCTGCACCCCAAGGTAGTAGCCGAGCAGTCGAGCGAGCCGACGGCGGTACGGACGTGACCGAGGAAGAGCGCTCGCCCGAGGCACGCGCGCGAGCGGAGAGCGCACTGGTCAGGCTTCTACATGAGATCGGCGATGAGGCACCTTTCCTGGTCGTTCTCGGCGGTCTGGTTCCAGCGGTCCTGGCAAGAGACACCGCCGGCGTCATCCCGGAGCACCTCGGCACGACAGACGTTGACGTTCTACTGGTCAGCCACATCGACCCCGACGCAGACCTCGGGGTGGTCGAGCGCGCCCTCGAAGCCCTCCAGTTCAATCCCGACCCCGAGCAGGATGGCTGGCGCTGGCAAGGATCGATCGACTCAACCCCAGTCAGGATCGAGTTTCTCTGCGATCTCAGCCAGTACCGGGAGGGCGAGAGCGTACGACCGAACGGCAGCCGCCGCCTCGGCGCCGCCAATCTACGCGGCACTGGGTATGTAGCCCACGATTTCCAGTGGGAGAACATCACGGCGAGCTCGCCGACGGAACTGAGGTACACGTCAGCGTTCGCTTCGCCGGGCTGCAGGGCTATCTGCTGTCCAAGTGCGCGGCGTTGCGCAGCCGCGCGGCCACCAAGGACTACTACGACCTCGCCTACGTGCTGCTCCACAACCGAGCCGGCGGACCCGAGGACGCCGCCCGAGCCCTACACGACGGGCCGCTCTCAAACGCCCTCGACCCACTGAAGAGCACCTTCCTCGAGATCCGCGAGCGCTACCGCAGCCCATCCGACATCGGCCCACGCTCCTACGCCGAGCAAGCCATCCAAGTCGACCCACAGACCCCCGAGACCGAGCTACGCGCCGACGCGGTAGACGCAGTGCAACGCTTCTTCACCGCACTCGGGCTCACAGATGCGCTCTGAAGACAGTCGAGAGACTCGGCCCACCACAGACCTCCTGATCGAACTGCATGACGACCTCGATCAGAAGTTCAACGCAACGCTACACAACCCTTCCGGGATAGGCCCTTAGCGCTCAATAGAGCGCCCAGCGTCAGGCTCAGCTCGGACGGAGGTGGGGCCAGTTCAAGCGTTGACAGTGGGGCCATATGGGATGGCGACACTCAAGGCTCGCAGCCGACCTGTTCGGCCTTCCCCTGTCGGTCGGCGCGGTTGACAGGGTCTGCCAGCGCGCTGCCCTGGCTCTGTCCGAGCCGCACGAGCGGCTACTCGGCCAGGTGCTCGCATCGCGCGTCGTCAACGTCGACGAGACGGGCTGGTTCACCGCGCATGAGGGGCGCACGATGTGGACCGCGACCACGCCCGAGGCGGCAATCTTCCGGATCGCGGAGGATCGTCATCGCGATCGCCTGGCGGAGCTGCTCGGCGCGGACTTCAAAGGGATCGTGGGCTCGGATCGCTGGTGGGCGTATGAGCTGATCGACCCCGACTGCCGCCAGGCCTGCTGGGAGCATCTCAAGCGAGACTTCGCCTTCCACGCGGGAGGAGCCCTGGCCGAGCAGAAGCGGTTCGGAGAAACCGGCCTCGCCCTGACCAAGCGACTGTTCGAGGTCTGGCACGCCTTTGGTGAGCACCAAGGTCGCGAGCGCCTCGCGCGCGAGATGGCGCCTGTCCAGGCCGAGTTGCACGAGCTGCTGGAGCACGCGGCACGCAAGAGCACCTATACGCGCTTTCACCGCCGCTTCGCGAAGAACCTGATCAAGATCTCACCGGCGCTCTGGACGTTCGTCACGGTCGAGGGCGTGGCGCCCACGAACAACGCAGCCGAGAGAGCACTACGCGGCCCGGTCATCTACAGAAAGCTCTCGCACGGCACCCAATCCGAGGCCGGCGAGCGGTTCATCGAGCGTGTCCTCTCCGCCTCAGTCACATGCCGCCTCCAACACCGCAGCCTGTTCGCCTACATGCGCGAGCTGCTCACCGCCCATGCCCGCGGCGATCCACTCCCGGCGCTGGTCTGACCCCCCCCGCCTTTACCGGCACCATCACTCCCGCCGCACGCGGGCCAAGAGCTGAACGCTTACGGTTTTTCTATGGGCGAGTCGCTGGGTCCTCGTCAATCGTTGACAATCTTTGGTGGTCGTGTAAACTAGACTGACATGTCTGACCAGAACGACCATGGAGGCTACGTGCAACGTGTCTGCTGTAACGACCACATCGCATGACAGGGATCTCGCCGGCGGGGTGCCCGGCGGGCAGCCGCTGCAGGGGGTTCAGTGGCGGGACCCCAAGCGTTATGCGTGGCTGCTCGGATTGATCGTGCCCACGCTGCCGTTCCTCTCCTGGGGCTTGGTCGAGCTCACGGGCGTCGGCGCGTTCTGGTTCTATGGGCCGGTGCTCGTGTTCGTGATCTTCCCGGTGCTGGACCTGGCTGTCGGACTGGACGCGCGCAACCCGCCGGAAAGCGTGATCAAGTGGCTTGAACAGGACCGCTACTACCGCTGGTGCACCTACGCGTTCATCCCGATCCAGTACGCCGGCCTGGTGTTCGCTTGCTGGCTGTGGTCCAGCGGCAAACTGTCGATCGTCGAGGATGTCGGATTGGCGCTGACGGTGGGGATGGTCAGCGGCATCGCGATCAACACCGCGCACGAGCTCGGCCACAAGCGTGCTTCGCTCGAGCGCTGGCTGAGCCGGGTCGCTCTGGCGCAGTCGGGCTACGGGCACTTCTTCATCGAGCACAACCGCGGCCATCACGTGCGCGTGGCCACGCCCGAGGATCCGGCCAGCTCGCGGCTGGGGGAGAGCTTCTACGTGTTCTGGCCGCGCACGGTCTCCGGCAGCCTGCGCTCGGCGTGGGGCCTCGAGCGCACGCGTCTCGCGCGGATGGGCCGCTCGCCGTGGACTCTGCGCAACGACATTCTGAGCGCCTGGGCGATGACCGTCGTGCTGTTCGCCGCGCTGTGCGCCGCTTTCGGGGTGGTGGTGCTGCCCTACCTGTTGCTGCAGGCACTGGTCGGATTCTCGCTGCTGGAGGTCGTCAACTACCTCGAGCACTACGGCCTGCTGCGCTCACGGCGCGAGGACGGCGAGCGCTACGAGCGCACGGCGCCCGAGCACAGCTGGAACTCCAACAGCGTCGCCTCCAACGTGCTGCTCTACCACCTGCAGCGCCATTCCGATCATCACGCCAACCCGACGCGCCGCTACCAGGCGCTGCGCCACGTCGGCGACGCCCCGCAGCTGCCGACTGGGTATGCCGGAATGATCGTGCTCGCCGCGATCCCGCCGCTGTGGCGGCGTGTGATGGACCCGCGGCTGATCGAGCACTACGGCGGCGATGTCGCGCGCGCGAATGTCCAGCCACGCAGGCGCGAGCGCATCCTGGCCCGCTACGGCCAACCCGTGCCGGTCGGTGTGGCGAGGCTCACCGGCGCGCCGGCGAACGGTGACGCGACGGCGAACAGCGGTGTGGCGGCGGACGGCGTAGCGGAAGGGGCCGAGCGATCGAGCTCCAGCTACCGCTGTCCCGGCTGCGGCTACCTCTACGACGAGGAACACGGTCACCCCCACGAGGGTTTCCCAGCCGGCACCCCCTGGAGCGAGATCCCCGAGGACTGGGTCTGCCCGGACTGCGGGGTGCGCGAGAAGGCCGACTTCGAGCTCGTGCGGTGAGCGCGTCCCCGTCCCCGTCCCCGTCCCCGTCCCCGTCTACGGCCCCGCCCGCAGCCGCCTCGGGGAGTCCTCCGGCAGGCTCCGGGCGGCCCGTGCGTGTGCACGCACGCACGCGCACGCACGCGCCCACGCCCTACGCGATCGCGGCCCGCGAGCTGCTGCGCGACACGCTCTTCGACGCCGCCCGGCGCGAGCTCGAGGGCCGCGCCTGGAGCGAGGTCACGATGGCCGACGTCGCGCTCGCCGCGGGCGTGAGTCGCCAGACCCTCTACAAGGAGTTCGGCTCGCGCGATGAGTTCGCCCAGGCGTTCGTGCTGCGCGAAGCCGACCGCTTCGTCATGGCGATCGAGGGCGCCCTCGACGCGCACCTGGACGATCCCCGGGCGGCGCTGACGGCGGCGTTCGGGCTGTTCCTGCAGGCCGCCGGCGAGGACCCACTGATCCGCGCCGCGATCGCCGGGTCGGGAGAGATGCTGCCGCTGCTCACCACTCACGGCCAGCCGCTGATCGAGCGCGCTGCCCAACGGCTGCGCACAGCGATCCTCGCGCGCTGGCCGGCGGCGGGCGAGCACGACGCCGCGCTGCTGGCCGAGTGCGTGGTGCGGTTGGCGATCAGCTACGCCACGCTCCCGCTGGCCCCCGCGGGCATGACCGCTTCCTCGATCGCGCAGCTGCTAGGGCCCTACATAGACCACGCGCTGCAGGCCGGCGCCTGACTGCGGCGCCCGCCCGGCCAGCCGTGCGTCGTCGCGGCTCCATCAGCGCGGCTGCACGACCAGCGTCTGAAACGCCCGTCCCACCGGGCCGCTCGTGTCGTGCAGCACACTTTCCGAGATGCCCGCGCCGCCGCTTATGAGCACCGTCTTTGCGTCCATCCCGATCCACTCGCCCCGCGGCGCCCGCCACAGGTGGATGGTCAGGTCGGCGTTGATGAACAGGTATTTGTCGAACTCGAGCTCCCTGCTGACGCCGTTGGCGAAGTCGGCGGTCGCGACCAGGCGCACCAGCGGCGAGGCCGGCTCGCCGGGCACGATCGGCTCGCGCAAACGCATCCACACGCGGGCGGGTCCCAGAGTGGTGGGATCGGTGAGCCAGCTCATCTCCATGCCCGTCGTCGCCAAACTCTTCGTCGCGGAGTCGCTCAGCGCGAATCGTATGACCTCGCCCTGCTCGGGCCCCGGCAGCGCCTGGATAGGCTCCGGGCCGGGCCATGCAATCCGCCCCTCGGGGTCGGGCAGCCCCGCGGGCACCGGCTGGACGCGCAGCGCGCTGGCCCTCCCGATCAGCTCACCGCGCTGGCCGCCGGCGCTGTCCTGGTCGGCCTTGCCGGCGCCGGGGGCGCCTGCGCTCCCGCCGGGGTCACCTCTGCTCCCGCCGGGGCCGCCTGCGCCGGAGTCGCCGCCGGAGACCGCGGTCAACTCGACCGCCAGCTGTTGCACGCGCCTGCCGGCGCGCACGACCTCGGTGCTCACCTGCAGCTCGGCGAACGGAATCGGTCGCAGGAACTCGAACCCCAACCGCGCGATCGGCAGCTCCGCGCCCGGTTGGGTGCGCTGCAGCGCACGGGCGATCAGCGCGGCCGCCGCGCCCCCGTGCAGCGCGTTGGGGTCCCACGGGCCGCGCGCGTGCTCGGTCGGCTATAAAACGATCGTCTCCCACCTGCACGAAGATGCCCTCTCCCTCGGTCGCCGCCCTGGTCGTGGCCTCGGTTGCGGCCTCGGTTGTGGCGTTGTCCCCTGTCAGCGCATCGTCGGTCATCGACCCGCTGTCTCTCCAGTCGCCATGTCGGTCACCGCGGCAGGCGGGCGACGAAGTCTGAGAGCTTGTCGGGGTCGCGCAGCGGCGCGCCGTGGCCGAAGCATGCCAGCGCCGGGCGCAGCTCGGCCAGCCTGCGCGCGGACTCGCGGTTGCGCGCCGGGTCGGGCATGAACAGGTCCGGCAGCAGATGCAAGCCGGGCATGCCGGTGATGAAGTGCATGTTGCCGAGCACGTCGCCGACGATCAGCACGCGATCGGACTCGCGCCAGAAGGAGACGTGGCCCGGCGAATGCCCCGGGGTCTCGAGCACGGTGAAGCCTGCGACATCGTCGCCCTCGTGCAGCGCGCGCGCGACGGGATGCGCCGGCCCCGTCATGAATCGTCCCTGCAGCGCGTTCAGCCAGCCGGGGGCTTTCGGGTTGACGATCGCTCCGGGAGTCTCCACCGCGGGCACGTCCCCCTGCCCGCACCACAGTGGGATCTCGAGCGCCTCGCAGATCGCGTGGCTGGAGCCCTGATGGTCGGGATGCGCGTGCGTGAGCGCGTGCGCGGTCACGGTCCTGCCGGCGATCTGGCGCATGATCCGTTTCTCCGCCTGCCGCGTCGCGGCGTCGATCAGCACGTCACCGACCAGATACACGTTGATCGCGTTCTTCGGCCGGCCCTTCAGCTGATATACGTCCTCGGCGAGCCGATTCATTTTGTGCGCTGCCTCCCGGGGCGGTCGGATTGGTTGGAGGACGTGGGTGTCGCGGTCGCTCGGGTTGGAGACAGTTCTGCGGCGGCTGTCGTCCGTCTCCGGCGGCCGGGCGTCCCGTCTCCGGCGCGGCGCACCACAGCCTATCTACCCGCGCCGCCCCTCCCACGTGAATCCCCGCACAGCCAGCCAGATGCCGAGCGCGCCCCACAGACCGATCACGGCGAGCCCGTCGAGGTTGCCGCTGAGGCCGGCTCCGCTGACCATCGCCCCGTATAGCCCGTCGATCAGCGGCTTCAAGGGCAGCGCGTCGGCGACCGTGCGCAGGAACTGCGGCGCGGAGGTTGTGTCGAACGCGTAGAAGGACACGAACACGACCGGCAGGAACACGGCGTTGACGTACGCGGCGGTGGACTCGAAGTTGGGGATCGCGTGCGCGAAGGCCACGCCCAGCGCGGCCAGACATACGACGCCTGCCAGCACGAACACGATCAGCTCAGTCCAATCCTTGGGCCAGCCGATCCCGAAGAAGATCCGCCCGGCGAGCACGACGATCGCGATCTGCAGCGCCGTATTGGTGACCGCGTTACAGGCCACGCCGCCGAAGTAGGAGCCGCTCGGCAGCGGCGTCCCGCGGATGCGCTTGAGCACGCCGCGCTCGCGCAGAAACACAATGTTGTAGGCAAGCGCGGTGAACGTCGTGGACATCACGCTCATCCCCGCGATCGCCGGCACCAGCTTGTTCAGCTGCTGCTGATTGCCGTGCAGGATCGCGCCGCCGCCGATCAAGAACAGCAGCGGCAGAACGAAGTTGAAGAACGCGGCGCTCGGATTGCGCCAGAACATGCGCCGCTCAAGGCGATACTGGCGCCAGGTGAGGCCTAGCGGGTGGGGCGTCCGGGCGACCCGGCCGGCGCCCGGCCCGGAGGGCTGGGTTGGGCCGTGCGGTCCCGGCGAGCCGGCGCGGGCCGGGTCCAGCAGCTGGTTCTCAACCGCCGCGTCGCTCATCCGCGGTCAGCCCCTCCTAGTCCGCGGTCGGCTTCGTTGTCCGCGTTGTCCGCGGTCAGCTCCAGATACACGTCCTCGAGCGTCGGGCGGCCAACGCTCAGCTCCCGCACCTGCTCGCCTCTGGCCAGCGCCTCGCTCGTCAGCTTGTGCAGCAGCTTGGTCGGGTTCTCGGTCTGCCGTTCGGTCAACTCGCCGCGGCCGTCACGCCACGCGACCCGGTAGCGCGCGGCGACGGGTGGGTGGGTTCCGGGCGGGTGGGCTACCAAATCCCGCGGAGGCCCGATCGCCAGCACGCGCCCGTCCTTGACGATCGCCACCCGGTCGGCCAGCTCCTGTGCCTCCTCCAGGTAGTGCGTGGTCAGCAGCACGGTCTTGCCAAGCTCGCGCAGGCCGCGCACGGTCTCCCAGGCGCCGCGCCGCGCCTCGGGGTCAAAGCCCGTCGTGGGCTCGTCCAGGAACATCAGCTCCGGGTCGCCCACGAGGGCGAGCGCGAGGTCCAGCCGCCGCAACTGCCCGCCCGAGAGCTTGCGCGAGCGCACATTCGCCTGGGCTGTCAGCCCGGACAGCCGCAACACCTCCTCGACATCGCGCGGTCTCGGGTAGAAGCTCGCCCAGTGGCGCAATGCCTCGCGCGGGGTTATTTGGCTGTAGATGCCGCCGGCCTGCAGCACGATTCCGATGCGCCGTCGCAGCTCGATCTGCCTGCGCGCCGGGTCATATCCGAGCACCGACACATCCCCGCCCGAGCGCGTGCGGTACCCCTCCAGGATCTCCACCGTCGTCGTCTTGCCCGCGCCGTTGGGCCCCAGCAGGCCGAACACCTCTCCCCGGCGCACCTCGATGTCGATTCCCCGCACCGCCTCATACTCGCCATAGCACTTGCGCAGGTCGCACACCTCGATCGCAGGGCTCGCGTCGGCTACCAGTGCACGCCCCTCGTAAGGGTGGCCATCGCGACCTGCTCGAACGAGGCCCGCTCCTCGGTGTCGCGCTGGCCCTTCGACGCAGCCGAGTCCGGGAACACGCGGTAGGCGAGGTGCAGGATCCGATCCACCGCCGTCGGCGACGAGCGCGTAGGCGACCTCGCCGAACGTCCCCAGGCGCGTGCCCATGTGCTTCGGGCGGGAGCGCAGCGCCTCGCAGATCATGTCCGCCGCCTCATCGGGCGTGAGCGTGGGGAACGCGTCGTACATCTTCGTCGGCGCGATCATCGGCGTGCGCACGAGCGGCATGTGGATCGTCGTGAACGTCACGCCGTCACCGATCACCTCGGAGGCGACGACCCGCGTGAAGGCGTCTAGCGCCGCCTTGGAGGCTACATACGCCGAGAATCGGGGAGGGCTGGCCTGCACGCCGATCGAGGAGATGTTCACGATGTGCCCCGACCCTCGCTCGCGCATGTGCGGCAAAAGCCCGATGATCAGCTTGACCGCGCCGAAGTAGTTCAGTTGCATCGTCCGTTCGAAGTCGTGAAAACGGTCGTAGCTCAGTGCGATCGAGCGCCTGATCGAGCGCCCCGCGTTGTTGACGAGCATGTCCACGCCGCGATGGTCGGCCAGCACCCGCTGCACGAGTCGATCGACCGAGTCCATATCCGACAAGTCCGCCGCGTATACGTATGCGGTGCCACCCGCCGCGACGATCTCCGCGCGGCCTCCTCGAGCTTCTCGACGTTCCGCGCCACCAGCAGCGGCACCCCGCCCGCGGCCGCCACCTTCAGTGCGCTCGACCGTCCGATCCCCGACGAGGCGCCCGTGATCATCACGCGCCTGCCCTCCAGCGCCTCCTTCAGTGTGCGTCCGCGCGTACGCACGTGCCCTGGTCCATGTCGCGTTCCCAGTAATCCCACAGCCGCGCGGCGTAGTCTTGCAGCGGCGGCGGCTCGGCCAGCGGCGAGCCCTGCAGCGCCCTGCCGGCTTCGCGCGTGTCGAAGGAGGGCACGAGCTCCATGTGCTCGAGCACCTCTTCGGGGATGCCCAGCTCGCGCAACACCAGACTCTTCGCCTGGTGCCACGGCGGCAGCGCCAGCGCCAGCTGCAACGGCCATCGCGGCAGCGAATCGGTCAACCGTTTGTCGATGCTCACCGCCACTCTCGGCGCGTGTGCCGCCCGCGCGAGCTCGTTGATGAGCTCGTCGACTCGCTGGCGGCGCGGGTCGGTCAGATGAAAGGCCTTCCCATCCAGGTCCGGCTCGTGCGCGATGTGCTCCAGTGCGCTCGCCACCCAGTCGACCGGCACGACGTTCGTGTTCCCGAGGTCCATCCCGACGAGCGGCGCCCACTCCGGGAGCAGTTGGCGCATCCGCTGGATCGCCTTGAAGAAGTAGTACGGGCCGTCGATCTTGTCCATCTCGCCGGTCTTGCGAGTCCCCGACGACGATCCCCGGGCGGTATATGCGCCAGGGCACGTACGGCTGCTCGCGCACGATCCGCTCGGACTCGAACTTCGTGCGGTGATACGGCGAGGGCAGCCGCTGGCCCTCGTCGAACATGGCCTCCTCGAACGTCCCCTTGTATGTGCCCGCGACCGCGATCGAGGAGACGTGGTGCAGCCTGCCCGCGTCCAGCGCGCGCGCCAGTTCGACCGCGTGCGTCGTGCCGCCGACGTTCACGGCGGTGTTCTGCTCCGCGGGCGCGGTCATGTCGTAGATCGCGGCCAGGTGGAAGAAGTGCTCGATCTTCCCGCGCAGCTCCTCCACGCGCTCGGTCTCGACCCCGAGCAGCGGTCGGCACAGATCGCCGACCACCGGCACCACGCGCTTGCCGGCGCTTTGTCCGGCGACCGCCTTCCAGCGCTCGATCAGATCGTCGAGCCTGCCCGTCGAGCTCTCCCTGACCAGCACATACATCTTGCCCTGGCGATTGAGAGCAGCCTTCCACGAGCCTGCGCCCGATGAACCCGGTCGCGCCTGTTACGAAGTAAGCCATCGTCGTGCGAGCATATCGGTGCGGTGAGTAAGGAGGCGCGGAGCTCGCCTGAGTCTGGGTAGATACTATGCATTTACTTATACACATCCCCAGCCAAACCTATTCACCCCCGCGCCGGCGCCTCCGCGGCCCTCGCCCGCCGCGAACCGCTGCGGCCGCGCCCCGCGCGCCGTCCGCGAACACCTCCGGCCCAGCCCGCGCCTCCAGCGCCAGACCGTCGGAGAGCGGCATGCCGAGCCCCTCGATCGCCGCGCGGCGGTCGGCGAGCATCGTCCGCTGCGGAAACCCCGCCAGCCCCTCGCGCGAGCGCCAGCGCGCGCTCCAGATGCGCGCCCGCCGGCACGACCTCCGTGAGCAACCCCATGTCCAGCGCCTCCCGGGCGTCGATCATGCGCCCCGTCAGGATCAAGTCGAGCGCGCGCCCCAGCCCGACGATGCGCGGCAGCCGCTGCGTGCCGCCGTCGATCAACGGCACGCCCCAGCGGCGCTCGGGGTAGCCGAGCGTCGAGCTCTCCGTGGCGATGCGCAGGTCGCACCACAGCGCCAGCTCCAGCCCGCCGGCCAAACAGAACCCGGAGATCGCCGCGATCGTGGGCTTGGACGGCGTCAGCCGCGTGAACCCCATCGGTCCCTCGGCCGACATCAGCCTGCCCGCCATCGTCTCCGTCGCCTTCAGGTCCGCTCCCGCGCAGAACGACACTCCGCCCGCACCCGTCAGCACCATCACGCGAGCCTCCTCTTCGGCCTCGAACCGCAGATACGCCTCGTGCAGCAGCGCGGCCGTCTCGCCATCCACCGCGTTGCGCCGGTGCTGGCGGTCGATCGTCACCACCGCCGCCGGCCCTCGCGCTCGTAGCGGACTGCCGTCGGCTCGTACACGTTCGTCTCGCCGTGGCAGCCCTCTTCAGTCTGCGTATGACGAGCGGGCCGGATTCGCGCATCACGGGCCGGGCTACCAGCCGCCGCGCCACTCGGCTCCGCCGAGCTGCTTCTTGGCGGCCTTGCTCGCTTCCTTGCGCTTCTCCAGGTGGCGCTGGATCATGCTCATCACGAACACGAACCCCGCAAAGAAGACGATCACGATGAATCCGGCGTTGGTCACGGCCGCGTCGTTCGTCGCCCCGTAGAACCCGCGCCCGTCGTTTTCGGCCAGCGCGGCCGGCGCGAGCACGAGCGCCAGCAGCGATGGACATGGTCGAATGTGGCAGCAGACGGCGACGCATTGCGCCGCGGATGCTAGCGCAGGACGCGGCCGGAGCGCCGATCCGCGGCCGCCCGAGACGCGGACTCGACCGGTGGGCTGCGAAGCTCGCCGCCTACCATCAGCAGCCGATGGCCCTGCTGATCGCATCAGACCTGCACATCGACATGGCCGGACAGCCGCTGCTGCGCGGCGTCTCGTTCAAGCTCGAGCGCCGCGAACGGATGACGCTCGCCGGCCGCAACGGCGCCGGCAAGACCACGCTGCTGCGGACGCTAGCGGGAGAGACCTCGATCGACCGCGGTGAGCTGAGCGTCGCTCGGGGCATGCGCATCGCTCTGCACGACCAGCGTCCCCCGCTGGCGGAGCCGAGGCGACTCGTGGCATGGAGCTGCGCGAGTACGTCCTGTCTGGCTGCGCGGAGGAGTTGCGGATCGAGGCCGAGCTGGCCGAGCTTGAGTCGCGCATGGCCGCCGGCACGGCGGACGAGCCCACGCTCGCGCGCTACGCCCGCGCGCAAGCGCGTCTGGAGGCGCGCGGCGGCTACCTGTGGCGCGATCGCGCGACTGCGATGGCGCATGGGCTCGGGTTCGCCGACGCCGACCTGGACCGCACCCTGGACACGTTCTCCGGAGGCCAGCTCACGCGCGCCTCGCTAGCCCGTGCGCTTGCCACCTCGGCGGAGGTGCTGCTGCTGGACGAGCCGACCAACCATCTCGACATCGAGTCGCTGGAGTGGCTCGAGCAGACTCTCATAGGACTCGACGCTGCCGTGGTGCTGGTCGCGCACGACCGCTGGTTCCTGGAGGCCGTCGGCACTCGGTGCTCGAGCTCGAGGCTGGCCGGTCGCGATACTTCGCCGGCAGCTGGCACGCGTGGCGGCGCGAGCAGGCTGCGCGGGAGATCGCCCTTGGCAAGGCCATCGACAGCAGCAGGCCGAGATCGCTCGGATGGAGCGGTTCATCGAGCGGTTTCGCTACAAGGCCACGAAGGCCCGCCAGGCGCAGTCGCGCGTGAAGAAGCTCTCGAAGATCGAGCGCATCGAGCGGGATCCACGCGACGGGCAGGGTTTGGAGTTCGCGTTCACGCGCGCCGGCGCGCTCCGGGCGGGTCGTGTTCGAGCTGACCGAGCGCTCGGTCGTGGTGGGCGGTGGGAGATGGACGCGAGGATGCAAACCCCCCCATTCATCCCGCGGCATCCGTGACCCTGCTCGAAAGAGCCGAGCTGTGGCTGGAGCGCGGCGAGCACGTCTCGCTCGTCGGTCCCAACGGCTCCGGCAAGACGACGCTGATCGAGACCCTTGCCGGGCGCCGCCCGCTCGCGGCCGGCAGGCTCAGCACCGGGCACAACGTGCACGTCGGCTACCTCTCCCAGCACGCCGACGAGCTCGGCGCGGGTGGTCAGCCCGGCCAGAGCGTGCTCGACGCGACCCAGCGCGCCACGGGTCTGACCCCGAACAAGGCGCGGGCGCTGCTCGGACGGTTCCTGTTCTCCGGCGAGGAGGCCGAAAAACCGCTCGACCGGGCTGTCGGGCGGCGAGCGCCGGCGGTTGTCGCTGGCGGTGCTGATGGGTCGCATTCCGCCGCCAACGTGCTGATCCTCGACGAGCCGACCAACCACCTCGACATCGAGTCCCGCGAGGCGCTGGAGGACGCGCTGCGCGCGTTTACAGGCGCGATCCTGCTCGTGTCTCACGACCGCGCGCTGCTCGACGCGGTCGGCACGCGCACGGTCGCCGTCGAGGACCGCTCGCTGCGCAGTTATGTCGGCGGCTGGCCGGAGTACGTGCGCGTGCGCGAGGACCGGCGACCGGGGAGCTGGACGCGGATGGCGGGGCGGGGGCAGGGCCGGCCGATACGCCCGGCGGGGTGGGCAACGGGTCCGGCGCGGATGGCGACGGTGCGAGCGTGGCCCGGAGCGGGGCATGGCGCTGGAGGGGCCTGCAAGCGAAGCCGAGCGCGAACGCGAAGCCAAAGCCCAAGTTGAAGTCCAAGGCCAGGCCGGGCGGACCCTCGAAGAACCGTCTCACCGCCCAGGCTGCCGCCGAGCTTGCGGTCGAAGAGGCCGAGGCGGCGATGCGCGCGCTGGAGGACCAGCTCGCAGACCCGGCCGCCTGGGCCACCCAGTACGAGTCCGCCAAGTCCGAGGCGCGTCACACCGCCGCCCGGCGGGCGGTGGAGGAGGCTTACGCGCGGCTGGAGGCGCTGGTGGAGTGAGCCGCGAGGCGGGCTAACCTCTCAACTGTGAGCGAGCGCCTCAAGACCACGCGCAATGTCGCGATCGTGGCGCTGATCGCCGCGGCGGTCTACTTCCTGCCCTCCGGCGGGCGGGTGGCGAACACGTTCGAAGCGCTGCTCTACATCGGGTTCGGCGTCGCGATCGGCTATCTCGGGCTGCGCTTCTACCGCGAATACAGGGTTGCGCTGCACGGCCTCGGCGACCCTTACCGCGGGCTGCTGTACGGGGCGGTCGCGCTCGGCGTGCTCTTGTGGATGTCGCGCGTGCGCATGTGGCAGACGGGCCTAGGCGAGCTGTTGTGGTTCGCGCTCGTCGGCGGGATCGTTTATGCGCTGATCGCGGTCGTCCGGCGCTGGCGGGCGTACTGATTGATGGCCGTGCCGCATCCTTGATCTTCAGCTGATTGGGTAGGTCTCGTCGCATGCGACGAGACCGGCAGGGCCGCATGCGGCCCTGCTCGAGGCCGCACATGTGCGGCCTCGCCGAACGGCGCATGCGCCGTTCGGAAGACGTGCCGCATGCGGCACGTCGCGGGCCGTGCATGCACGGCCCGCCTATCCTCGAACACGACAGATGGCCACCCAAGCTCCCAGTACGACGACCGAGCAGAGTCCCACTCCCGCGAGCAGCCTTGCCGCGCAACGGCGCGCGCTGCCCGACCAGCCTGGCGTGTACCTGTTCCGAGACGATCGTGGCCGGGTCATATACGTCGGCAAGGCCGTGTCGATCCGCAAGCGCGTGGCCTCGCACTTCTCCCGGGCGCAGGTGGGCGGGCGGGGATCGAGTTCACCCGGACACGCCGAGATGGTCGCGTCGGTCGCGCATGTCGAGTGCGTGGTCGTCGCCTCGGAGGCCGAGGCGCTGCTGAGCGAGCAGGGGTTCATCAAGCAGTACCGGCCGCGCTTCAACATCCGGCTGCGCGACGACAAGTCCTATCCGTTCATCGCGATCTCACTCGACGAGCCGTATCCGCGGGTGTACTTCACACGCGAGCGCCACCGCCCCGGCCGCGCCTACTTCGGGCCGTATTCGAACGCCAAGCGCGTGCGCGCGACGCTGGAGGTCTTGGCGAAGGTGTTCATGTTCCGCTCCTGCACCGGTCCCGAGCCCGGCCGGCGCAGCGGCAGCCCGTGTTTGGACTACTACATCAAGCGCTGCACCGCGCCCTGCGTCGGCTATGTCTCCAAGGAGGATTACCGCGCCGGCATCGACCAGGTCATCGATTTCCTCTCCGGGCGGTTCGTCGCGATCGAGCGCGACCTGGAGGAGCGCATGCGCGAGGCTGCCGCGGCCGAAGAGTTCGAGCAGGCCACCCTGGAGCGAAACCGCCTGCGCGCCGTGCGCTCGCTGCTGGAGCGCCGCCGCGTCGCGGGCGCGTCGGCGGGAACGTTCGACGCTCTCGCCGTCGCGATCGACGGGCGCGACGCCAACGCGCAGGTGTTCCAGATCCGCGACGGCGTGCTCAGCGACAGGCAGTCGTTCTACCTGGCCAACGAGACCGAGCGCGGCGTCGCGGACGTCGCCGAGGAGTTCATCCTGCAGTACTACGCGGGCCACCTGTCGATCCCGGCGCTGATCGTCGTCCAGCGCGAGCTGTCCTCCGGCGCGGAGGCGCAGCCTCTGGCGCAAGCCCTCTCGAGCCGCCGCGGCGGCCCGGTCGAGATCCGCGCCGCCGAGCGCGGGGAGAAGCGGCGGATGCTGGAGCTGGCCGAGCGCAACGCGCTGCTCGCGCTCGACACCGAGCGCCTGCGCGCCGAGCGCCGCCGCCAGACCCGCGTCGACGCGCTCGAGGGCCTGCAACTGGCGCTCGGACTGGACGCCCCGCCGATCCGGATCGAGTGCTATGACATCTCCCATCTCGGCGGCTCACACACGGTCGCCTCGATGGTCGTGTTCGAGGGCGGCGCGCCAAAGAAGTCCGACTACCGCCGCTTTCGCATCCGCTCGCTGAAGACCGGCTCCTCCGACGACTACGCCGCGATGGCCGAGGTGCTCGGACGCCGCTACACCCGGTGGGAGCTTCAGGCGGACATCTCCCCGCACGACTCCGCCTACGACGCGAGCTTCGCCACGCTGCCCAGCCTCGTCGTGATCGACGGCGGCGCCGGTCAGCTCGCCGCCGGCCTGGGGGCGCTTCGCGGCTTTCGCGAGCGCGGGGTCGCGGTCGTCTCGCTGGCCAAGCGCATCGAGGAGGTGTTCCTGCCCGGACGGCGCTCGCCGCTGCTGCTCGACCACTCCACGCCCGAGCTGCAGCTGCTCCAACGCGTGCGCGACGAGGCTCATCGCTTCGCCGTCACCCACCACCGCGCGCGCCGTGACCGCGCGATGTCCAGATCCCTGCTGGACGGCCTACCCGGGATCGGCCCCGCGCGCAAGCGGGCATTGCTCACGCATTTCGGCTCGCCCGAGGCCGTCGCGGCCGCCTCCATCGAGGAGCTGCAGGCGGTCCCGGGCGTGCCCGCGAAGGTCGCCCGGGAGTTGCACGGGCATCTGCACAGGGCCGGGTGACAGAGAGGCGTGCAACAAAAAGTGACACGAATGTCCGCGTAGCGCGGCACAATCAGGGGGATGGCCGTCATCAGGCCCCTCCGCCCACTGCGCGCGGCGAGCAAGCCGGCCGTTGAGTCGCGCCTGCAGGACCTCGTCGTGATCACGGGGTTCTCCGGCGCGGGCAAGTCCACGGCGATGAACGTGTTCGAGGACGCCGGGTACTTCTGCGTCGACAACCTCCCGCCGGAGATGATCCGCTCGCTGGTCGAGCTGTTCGTGCACGGGGGCTCCAAGGTCGAGCGCGCGGCCGTCGTGTCCGACGTGCGCGGCGGCGTCTACTTCGAGGCGCTGCGCGCCGTCGTGGACGATCTCGACGCGCTCGGCATCAACCATCACGTGCTGTTCCTGGAGGCCTCCGAGCAGACGCTCGTGACCCGCTACAAGGAGACCCGCCGCCGCCACCCGCTGGCCCCCGAGGGCAGCGTCGCGGCCGGGGTCGCCTCCGAGCGCGCCCTGCTGGAGCCGCTGCGCAGCCGCGCGGACCTCGTGATCGACACGACCGGCATGTCCACCGCGATGCTGCGCGGGCGTATCGCCGACGAGCTCCTGCCCCGCCAGACCGCCGGCCGGCTGTCGGTCACGTTCATGAGCTTCGGCTTCAAGCACGGCCCTCCCCGCGACGAGGATCTCGCGTTCGACGTGCGCTTCCTGCCCAACCCCCACTACGAGCCGGAGCTGCGCGAGCTGACCGGTCACGACGGGCGCGTGATCGACTACGTCGCGCGCGACGGGCGCCTTGACGAGCTGTACGTGCGCCTGCACGCGCTGCTGGACTTCCTGCTGGGAGAGTACGTCGCCGAGGGCAAGGCCCATCTGGTGATCGCGATCGGCTGCACCGGCGGTCGCCATCGCTCGGTCGCGATCGCCGAGCACCTGGCCGAGCGCTATCGCGACCGCGACGACCTCGACGTGGCGGTGGCCCACCGCGACATCGACAAGGCCTCGCGGCGCTCCTGAGGGCAGCGAAATCGCTCGCTGATAGCCTTCGCTGGGTACGCCGGGCGACGGACCGATCGGAGATCGAGAGGGAGATCTCCGATCGGCCAGCACTTCCGAGACCCGGCCTCGTTCATTTTCGCGCGACTAGGAGGCCGTGCAGAGATGTCAGTACGTGTGGGCATAAACGGGTTCGGCCGGATCGGCCGCAACGTGTTCCGCGCGGCCCAAACCAGGGAGGATGCCGCCACGAGGGTGGCGCAGGCGGCCGAAGGCAGGCTGGCCGAAACGGGGACCGATCAGGGAGACACTCGCTACCGAGCCCGGGAGACACTCGCTGGCGCTCGCATCCCGGGTTTGGCCAGCATCCCCGAATCGGCCAGCGCCGCAGGCGCGTGTCTCCCGGCTTCGGTCGGGCCCCTCGTTTTCGATGACATCGAGTGGGTCGCGGTCAACGACCTGACCGACTCCGCCACGCTGGCGCACCTGTTGAAGTACGACTCGATCCTCGGTCCCTACCCGGGCGAGGTGCAGGCTCGCGGCGAGCGCGCGATCGAGGTGGACGGCACCGAGCTGAAGGTGTTCGCCGAGCGCGACCCCGCCGCGCTGCCGTGGGGCGAGCTGGGGGTGGAGGTGGTGATCGAGTCAACCGGCCTGTTCTGCGACCGCGACAGCGCCGCCAAGCACCTGGCGCAGGGCGCCAAGAAGGTGATCATCTCCGCGCCGGCCACAGACCCCGACGCGACCGTCGTGCTGGGGGTCAACTTCGACGAGGTCTATGACCGCGCGCGCCACGACGTCATCTCGGGCGCGTCCTGCACGACCAACTGCCTGGCGCCGGTGGCCAAGGTGGTGAACGACACGGTCGGCATCGCGCACGGCCTGATGACGACGATCCACGCCTACACGGCCGACCAGCGCCTGCAGGACCTGCCCCACAAAGACCTGCGCCGCGCGCGCGCGGCGGCGATCAACCTGATCCCCGCCTCCACCGGCGCGGCCAAGGCGATCGGCCTGGTCATACCCGAGCTGCAGGGCAAGCTGCACGGGTTCGCCATCCGCGCGCCCGTGCCGACCGGCTCGGTCGTCGACCTGACCGTGGAGTGCGCGCGCGCCACCAGCGTGGAGGAGATCAACGGCGCGCTGCTCACCGCCTCCCAGTCCGGGCCGCTCACCGGAATCATGGCCTACACCGCCGATGAGATCGTCTCCAGCGACATCGTCACCTCGCCGTTCTCCTCGATCGTCGACTCCAAGCTCACGGCCGTGATCGACGGCACGATGCTGAAGGTCGTCGCCTGGTACGACAACGAGTGGGGCTACTCCAACCGCCTGGTGGACCTTGTGCAGAGGGTGCTGTGAGGTCCCGACCTCGCCGGTCGCCCGGGACTGGGCGACGGGTGGCCGGTCAGGGGATATCGTGACGGAGCGCGACAGATCAGAGGGAGTCGACGATGAGGAGCATTGACGACTTGGATGTGCACGGCAAGAGGGTGCTCGTGCGCGTCGACTTCAACGTGCCCCTGAGCACCGACGCACACGGCGGAACGGTGCCCAGCGACGACACGCGGATCGTGGCGGCGCTGCAGAGCATCGAAGAGCTGCGCGCTCGCGGGGCGAGGCTCATCCTGGTCTCCCATCTGGGCAGGCCGGACGGACAGGTCGTGCCGGAGCTGTCGATGGCGCCGGTGGCCCAGCGCCTGCGCGAGCTGACGGGCGCGCCCGTGACGCTGGCCCCGGCGGTGGTGGGCAAGGAGGTCAGGGCGCTCTCAGAGCAGCTTGGCGACGGCGAGATGCTGCTGCTGGAGAACGTGCGCTTCGAGCCGGGCGAGACGAGCAACGACCCGGCGTTCGCGGCCGCGCTGGCGGAGCTGGCGGAGTGCTACGTCAATGACGCGTTCGGCGTGGCCCACCGCGCGCACGCGAGCACCGAGGGCGTCGCGCACCTGCTGCCAAGCGCCGCGGGACGGCTGCTGGAACGTGAGGTGAAGACGCTGACGGAGATCTTGGAGAGCCCGAACCGACCGCTGACGGTTATCGTCGGCGGGTCCAAGGTGGCGGACAAGATCGGCGTGATCGACCGCTTCCTGGACGTGGCGGACGTGCTGATGATCGGCGGCGCGATGTGCTTCCCGTTCCTGTGCTCGCAGGGCCACAGGGTGGGGGACTCGCTGTGTGAGGACGAGGACACTGAGCACGCGCGCGCGCTGCTGGCCAAGGCGGTCACTCCCGGGCACGCGTCGGTGATGACGCCGGACGACTTGGTGATCGGCGACCGGCTGGCCGACGACGCCGAGCACCGCGTCCTGCACGGGGTGGAGGTGCCGCGGGGCTGGATGGGCCTGGACATCGGTCCGGCCACCTCCGAGCGCTACTGCGGGGAGATCGTACGCGCGGGAACGGTCTTCTGGAACGGCCCGATGGGCGCGTTCGAGCTCGAGCCGTTCGCGGCGGGGACCAGGGCGGTGGCGCAGGCGGTCGCCCGGACGAAGGGCCTGACGGTGGTGGGCGGCGGCGACTCGGCGGCGGCGCTGGCGCACTTCGGGCTCGAGCACGCGGTGGACCACCTGTCGACCGGCGGCGGCGCGACGCTCGAGCTGGTCGAGGGCCGCGTCCTGCCGGGAGTGCAGGCGCTGCAGGGGGCGGACACGGGCGCGCGCACGGGCGCGGGGGTGTCCTGTTGACGGTCCGCACTCCGCTGGTCGCGGGCAACTGGAAGATGTATAAGACCGAAGCGCAGGCCGAGCAGTACATCCAAGCGCTGCTTCCACGAGTCTCCGCGGTGGACGGCGTCGAGGTGGCGATCTGCGTGCCGTTCACGGATCTGCGGGCGATGGTCGACTCCGCCCGCGGCTCGCGCGTGCAGGTGTACGCGCAGAACATGCACTCCGAGCCCGAGGGCGCCTACACCGGCGAGATCTCCGCGCCGATGCTCTGCGAGCTGGACGTCCACGGCGTCGTGCTCGGACACTCCGAGCGCCGCGAGTGCTTCGGCGAGACCGACCGCGCGCTTCAGGCGAAGGTCCCCGCGGCGCTCGCCGCGGGCCTTGCGCCGATCCTATGCGTGGGCGAGACCGAGTCAGAGCGCGACGCCGGCGACACCCAGCGCAAGCTGCGCCAGCAGGTCCGCGACGATCTCGCCTCCGTGCCCGACGAGCGCCTGGCGGATGTCCTCATCGCCTACGAGCCGATCTGGGCGATCGGCACCGGCCGCGTCGCCACCCCCGAGCTGGCTCAGGAGGCGATCGCGTTCATCCGCGCGCTCGTCGGCGATCGCGACGCGGACGCGGCCGCATCGGTGCGGATTCTGTATGGCGGCTCGGTCAAGCCCGAGAACGCCGCCGAACTGCTCGCGCTGCCCGACGTCGACGGCGCGCTCGTGGGCGGCGCCTCGCTGCAGGCTGACTCGTTCGCCGCGATCGTAGGCGCAGCCGCATGAGCACGCATGGCGGCGCTGGATCGGCGTCCTCGGTCGCTCATGTGCCGAGCACGCCACGCTCCCTGCGTCCTTGCCCAGCTTGCCCTGCGAGCTCATGCGGACTTGTTCCCTGTATCGGGGAGAGCTGTGACAAAGAGGGTCTGCCTGGTCGTGCTCGACGGCTGGGGTCTGGCCGAGCCCGGCCCCGGCAACGCCGTCTCGCTCGCGCGCACACCGGTGTTCGACGAGCTGTGGCGCGACTGTTCGCACACGACGCTACAGGCGTGCGGCCGGGCGGTCGGTCTGCCGGACGGGCAGATGGGCAACAGCGAGGTCGGCCATCTGAACCTCGGCGCCGGCGCGGTCGTGCGCCAGGACCTCGTGCGCATCGACGATGCGATCGCCGACGGCTCGTTCGCCTCCAATTCGGTGCTGCTCGCCGCGCTCGCCGATGCTCGGCGGGTGCACCTGATCGGGCTCGTGTCCGATGGCGGCGTGCACTCCTCGCTGGAGCATCTGCTCGCTCTGATCGCGTTATATCGCGCGCGCGCGACGCGCGCGCGCGGCATGCCCGCCAAGGACGCGATCGTCGCCGAGGACGTGATCGTGCACGCGTTCACCGACGGGCGCGACACGCTGCCCCACGCGGGCGCGGGCTTCCTGGCGCAGCTCGATGCGACCGAGGGCGCGCGCGTGGGTTCGGTCGTCGGTCGCTACTGGGCGATGGACCGCGACCGGCGCTGGGATCGCACCCAGCGGGCGTATGACCTGCTCGTGCACGCTCGCGCTCCCTACGGTGCCGGCAGTGGCGAGGAGGCCGTGCGGGCCGCCTACGAGCGGGGGGAGACCGACGAGTTCGTGCAGCCCACGCTCGTCGGCGCGGACACCGCGATCGGGCCGGGCGACAGCGTGATCGCGTTCAACTTCCGCCCCGACCGGATGCGCCAGATCACCCGCGCGCTGGCCGAGCCCGGCTTCGGCCAGGCGGGTGGGGGTGGCACGGAGGGCGCGGAGGGTGGCGCGCAGGCGGAGGCTGGCGGCGGCGAGGCAGGCGATGGCGCCGGGGCGGGGACGGGCGGCGAGGCGGGGGAGGAGCTGCCGGGCTGGACCGGACGGGGCGGCGCCGAGCCGGTGGCGCGCTACACGACGCTGACCGAGTACGAGGAAGGCTGGCCCTACCCGGTGGCGTTCAGGCCCGAGCGCCCCGCGACCACGCTCGCCGCGACGCTCGCGCGCGCGGGCCTCGCCAAGTGCACGTGGCGGAGACCGAGAAGTACGCGCACGTGACCTACTTCTTCAACGGCGGCGTCGAGGCGCCCCAGCGCCAGGAACGGCGCGAGCTGGCGCCCTCGCCGCGGGATGTGCCCACCTACGACCACGCCCCCGAGATGAGCGCCGCTGCGGCCGCCGAGCTGTTCGTGCGCGCCTGGCGCGGAGATGAGGACGGGGAGCGGGCGGGTGGGTTTCGATTCGGGATCATCAACTTCGCCAACGCCGACATGGTCGGACACACCGGCGTCATCCCCGCGGCCGTGCGCGCTGTGGAGACCGTCGATCGCTGCCTCGGCGAGGTTGTCGCCGCGGTGCGCGAGTCCGGCGGCGTGTGCGTGATCACCGCCGACCACGGCAACGCCGATCACATGCTCGAGCCCGACGGCACGCCCAACACGGCGCACTCGCTGAACCCCGTGCCGTTGATCGTGACCGCTGTGCCGGGGGAGCTTGCGCTGCGCGCCGAGCCGGGCATCCTCGCCGACGTCGCACCTACCGTGCTCGAGCTGCTCGGCATCGAGCAGCCGGCGGCGATGACCGGGCGCTCTCTGATCGAGCATACCTAGCGATGACCCCTGCGATGTCTCGGATGCCTCTGTTTCCAAACGACGGCAGCCCCCACGGGAACCCAAGCTCTCCGGTCGCGCCCCTAAGCTGATAAATATTGCGCGATGAGCCGTTCACGCACGCTGCTCAGCGGGTTTTTCATCGGCGCCGGGGTCAACCACTTCATCATGCCCCGCACGTATCAGGCGATCGTGCCGCCGAGCATGCGCGAGGGCGCCGCGCGCCTGGTCACGATCAGCGGCGCCGCCGAGATCGCGGGCGGTGTCGGGGTGCTGCTGCCCCAAACGCGGAGACTGGCGGGCCTCGGCCTGATCGCGCTGCTGGGCGCCGTGTTCCCGGCCAACCTGCACATGGCCCGCAACCCCGACCAGTACCGCCGCATCCCCCGCTGGGCGCTGTATGCGCGACTGCCGTTGCAACCCTTGATGATGCGGTGGACCTGGCGCGCGACGCGACGATGACGGGGCCCCGCCACGGAGAGCCCGAGGCCGGCTGCTGACGCTGCTATGTTCGGTTAAGCAGGGTTTTCGTATCGATTGCCACCATGTCGACAGCGGCCGCGGTCAAGATTCCCCCAGGGGAGCAGGCGTCTCTCAGCGAAGGCGAGCTGCGCGCGTGGCGCGGGCTGCTGCGGGCCCACGCCTGTCTGGCAAAGCGCCTGGACACCGAGCTCGAGCGTGAGCATGGCCTGCCGATGACCTCCTACGAGGTGCTCCACCACCTCGACGACGCGGGCGCCGGGCGAATGCGCATGTGCGACCTCGCCGAGCAGGCTCAGCTCTCGCGCAGCGGGCTGACCCGGCTGGTCGACCGTCTGGAGCGCGACGGCCTGCTCGAGCGCTGCTCCTGCGAACACGACGCGCGCGGCTCATACGCGTGTCTGACCGATCTCGGCCGAGAACGCCTGGCCCAGGCTCGCACCACGCACCTGGCGGTCGTGCGCGAGCATTTTTTCTCCCGCTTCTCCGAGCCCGAGCTCGGCGCGCTGGCCGATCTGTGGGACCGCATCGCGCCGTGCGCCAACGGGCACGCGAACGGCAACAGCCTCGATCACGCGAACGGCAACGGGCACGCGAACGGCAACGGGCACGCGAACGGCAACGGCCACAGCTGCTGAGCGACTGCGGCATCGCGCCACCCTTCTCGCCCCGCGGCGGCCGTGCATCAGGCGAATGCGCGCAGCCGCCAGCGACCCGCCGCTCAGGGGCGCTTGACCTCACCTGACGTTGCCGGCGTCTCGATGCCGGGCGGCGTTCCGGCGCCGCGCGGGGCCTCGGCGGAGTGCTTGATCGTCTCCTGCATCCTGCGCTGGTGGCGCTTGTAGGCGACTCGCGCGCCCACGCCGGCGAGCACCGCGGCAACCAGTCCGTAAACGCCGAATGCCTCGATTGCGTTGCTCGCGGCGGTGCCGAGGAAGTAGGCGATCAATCCGACACCGGTCGCCCAGCAGATGCCCCCGAGCGCGTTCCAGAACACGAACGAGCGCCAGCGCATTCGTGTAGCGCCCGCCAGCCACGAGGCCCAGACACGCAGTCCTAGGATAAAGCGTCCGAAGAACACCGCCTTGGGACCGTGCCTCTGAAAGAATGGCTCTCCCAGTTCGAGTGCCTGCCGACGCTGCCGCCGGAAGCGCCCGGGTCGTTCCAGCAGCCAGCGTCCACCCTTGCGACCGATCAGATAGCCGATGTTGTCGCCCACGATTGCTCCCGCGGCAGCGATTGGGATCACGAGCTCGATGTGCATTTTTCCCCGCGACGCGAGCAGGGCTGCGGTGATCAGCGCCGTCTCGCCCGGAATCGGCACGCCGCTGGACTCCGCCATCACCGCCAGGAACAGCAGCGGGTAGCCGAACGTTTCGACGAGGTGGCTGACGTTGACGATCGCGGCGAGCATGGGTGTCGGTGGGCCTGAGCGGCGGGACGCGCCTGGCTGAGATCCTCTCAGCGGGCTCGCGTACGCGGTCGTCTCATGCTCTTAGGATGGCGCACCAGTGCCCGCTTTTGAGATCAACGCCCGCGACCCGGCCTCCTATGCCCGAGCGGGCGTGCTGCGCACCGCCCGCGGCGAGGTGCGCACGCCCGCGTTCGCGCCCCTGGCGACGAAGGCGACCGTCAAGGGGCTGCTGCCCGAGGAGGTCGCCGCGCTCGGGTACGACATGGTGCTCGGGAACACCTTTCACCTGCTGCTCAACCCGGGTCCCGAGCTGATCGCTCGCTGCGGCGGCCTCGGTGCGTTCATGGGCTGGCGCGGGCCGACGATCACCGACTCGGGCGGGTTTCAGGTGTTCTCGATGGGCCACGGCACCGTCGCTGAGGAGATTAAGTCCCGCCCATCCCGCGCGCGGGGTCGTGCGGGCGCTCGCAGTCGGGAAGGGGATGGTGCCGACGGCGCCGGCGGGCGCACTCAGGCCAGCACGGACGACGCGGGCCGTCCCGGCGAGCGCGAGGGGGCGATCCTCGAGATCGGCGAGGCCGGGGTGCGGTTTCGCTCCTACGTGGACGGCCGCACCAGGTTCATCTCCCCGGAGGACTCGATGGCCACGCAGGCCGCCCTGGGCTCGGACGTAGCGCTCGTGTTCGACGAGTGCACACCGTTCCATGTGGATCGCGACTACACCCAACACTCGACCGAGCGCACCCACCGCTGGTTGGGGCGCTGCCTGGATTGGCACGCGGAGCACGGGCCGGAAGAGCAGCTCGTGTACGGGATCGTTCAGGGCGGGGTCTACGAGGACCTGCGCCGCGAGTCTTCCCAGACCGTCGCCGCGAGCGCGTGCGCGGGCATCGCGATCGGCGGATCGCTCGGGGCTGAGAAGGCGCAGATGTATGAGGTCGTCTCCTGGGCGACCTCAGAGCTCGGTGGCGAGCGCGAGACGCGGCCCCGGCACCTGCTTGGGATTGGCGAGGTCGACGATCTGATCGCGTGCGTGGAACTGGGCATCGACACGTTCGACTGCGCCATGCCCACCCGCCTGGGCCGCCACGGCACCGCGCTCGTGCCGGAGCCGACTGCGCGCTGGCGATTGGACCTGACCAAGGCCGGCCAGCGCGAGTCGCGGGAGCCGTTGCTCGAGGGCTGTCCCTGTCCGGCCTGCTCGAAAGGGTTCTCGCGCGCATATCTCAGCTACCTGGCCCGCGCCGGCGAGCTGACCGGCACGCGGCTGATCACGATGCACAACCTCGCTTTTCTGGCGCGGTTGATGAGCGATTTGAGGCAGGGAATCCTCGATGGAGACTTGGGAAACGTGGCACGCGCGTGGCGCTCCGGAGAGTTTCGTCTCAAGTGATGCGTACTTTGGATCGTGGCATTCCGGTGTGGTGTAAGGGCAGCACGGATACCTGTCACGTATCAGGTGCCGGTTCGAGTCCGGCCGCCGGAGCCATGTGTTGAAGGCGACGGTCGAGGCTGCTAGCCTGCTGGGCACGTGACAGGTGTCCAGCCCGAAAGGGCAGTTGTCTTCCCGAGGGGCCCGCGCAAGCGGGCCTTTCGCCTTTAACGGCGGCGCGCCGGGGACGCTGCTAGCCTGCGTGGCAATTGACGGTTGCCCAGTGAAAGGCTCGAGCAAGTGAGCCCTTTCGCCTTTAAGCAACGAATGTCCGACGCTGCTTGTCTTGCAGACAACGAGTGACGGTTGCCTAGCTGAAGGCCCGCGTGAGTGGGCCTTCAGCCTGTTCGAGGGCGGGGCGCCGTGAGCTACTTCGTGTTTTCGCCCACGAGCTGCCGGAGCGCTTCGGCGGATTCGTGAACGTCTTCATAGACGACGTTGCGCAGCACGACCTTCGTCGGCGCGGGCGCGGTGATCGCGACGATCGCGGCGATCACGCCGGCGAGCGCGAGCAGACACAGCAGGGCGAGGGCCAGCCGTCTCGGACCCCTGCTCTTGGTCCTCCCTCCCGCGGCCGCCCCCGTCGCGGCAGCAGCGGGCCGCCCCACGGCCCCCAGCTCCTGGCTGGTCCCGGCCGTGGCTGGCGGGGGGCGACAGCGGCCCTCGTCCTCGCCTCGGAGGCCGCGCCTCCCCGCGCACCGGCGCGCGCTCTCGCACTGCCTCCGCTCAGCACGCTCGTCGCCTCGGTCGGCCGGTCCTCGCCGTGGGCCAGGCGCCGGGCTACGGCGGTGCCCGAGGACTCCAGCGGCGAGATCCCGTCCGCTCCGTCGCTGATCGCGCGGCCCATCTCGCGCGCGGTCTGGTAGCGCTCGCGGGGGTCCAGCGCGAGCGCGAGCGCGATCGCCTCGGCCAGCTCGGGGCCGACGGCCGCGACGAGCGTGTCGAGCAGCGGCGGCTCCTCGCGCTGCTGCTTGAGCGCGAGCTCGGTCAGCGAGCTCGCCTCATACGGCAGCCGCCCGGAGATCAGCTGGTAGGCGACCACGCCCAGCGCGTACAGGTCAGCGCGCGGCCCGGCCTCCTCACCGCGGGCCTGCTCGGGCGCCAAATACGCGGCGGTGCCGAGTACCGAGCCGACCTGGGTGATCGAGGACTGCTCGGTCGCCTTGGCGATGCCGAAGTCGGCCAGCTTGACCTCGCCCTCGCGCGCGCGCAGCAGGTTGCCGGGCTTGACGTCGCGGTGCACCACGCCGTGGCGGTGGGCATAGTGCAGACCCTCGCAGGCCTGTTCGATGATCGCGACGGCCTCCTCGACCGCAACCCAGCCGTCGTCGCGCAGGATCTCAGCGCAGGACTGTCCCTCGATGTACTCCATCACGATGAAGTGCCTGCCCGAACCATCGTCCAGGCCGGAGTCGAAGATCTGAACGATGTTCGGGTGCACAAGGCGCGCTGCGGCCTGCGCCTCGCGCTGAAAGCGCGAGACGAACGTCGGATCGTCCGCCAGGTGCTCTGCCAGGAGCTTGACCGCGACGCGCCGTTCCAGGCGCATGTCGAACGCCAGGTGCACCGTGGACATGCCGCCGAAGCCCAGCCTGCCCTCCAGGCGGTAGCGCCCGGCGATGACATCGCCCTCGCTCACGCCTTAGCCCTCCGAGCGGTGCACGTCCCATCGGGGCGCACGCGAACTCCGTCGGCGCGGGCCCCACCCGCATGCGATGTTGTTCTGGTCTGGCTCATTTCACGCCTTCTTCTCCCCCGGCGCCACCCGATTCGCCGGCCCCGGTCCCGCCTCCAGGGCTGACGCCGGACGGGCTTTCGCTCCCGGGCGCGGCTGTACCGCCGCCGTTGTTCGGCGCCGGCGCGGGCGTCGTCGGCGTGCTCGGCGCCGTCGAGGTGGTCTGGGTGCCTGGCGGCGTCGTTGTCGTGGGCGCGGGCGGCTGGGTCTCGGTTTTTGTGGTCGTGCGCGCAGCGCTCGTGGTGGTCGTCTGCGCCAGCGGTTGCGCGCACAGCGTCAGCGCCTGTTCGCGCAGGTTGGCGATGCCCCTGGTGAGCGTTTGGCGCAACCCCCCGTTGATCGTTGCAGGCAGCGCGGCGAAGTCCCGCTCGGTTTTGTTGATCGCTTCGGTGGTCGCCGTGCAGTTGCCGTCTCCCTTCTGAGCAGCCTGGGCGACCGCTTCGAAGTCGCCCTGCAGCGGCCCCGCGTTGGCGAGCGGGATCAACCCCTTGCCGGAACTGCCGCACGACACGAGCAGCGCGGCGGCGACTCCCAGCAGGCAGCCCGCGGCCAGCCGGATCGGACCCGATCGGCGCCGGCCGCCGCGACCGGAGCGTCCGCCGCCGCCCTCGCCGAGCCCACCGCCGGCGGGCCGCCGGCTCCGCTGCGACCGCGGTGATGTTGCGATGTGATCGTCGTGCATGCTCACTGACCGTACTCCAGCCGCTCGGCGAGCGAGTCCGGCAGGCGCGCCGCACGGATCGCCGCGGCCGCGCCCGCAACGTCATAGCCGGTGCGCTGAAACGACGCCGTCAGCCCGTCGAGGTCCAGCAGCAGCCAGGACGCGCGCGGGTCCCCGTCGCGGGGCTGGCCGACGCTGCCGGGGTTCAGCAGCCATTCGCCGGTGGAGATGTCCAGCCGCACACCCTCCCGGCGCGGTTCGCCGCTGGCAAGCTCGCCCTCGTGGCGAACGAACGACAGGGCTACGTGCGAATGACCGATCAGGCAGACCCGCTGCGGTTGCTTGTCCAGGCACAGCTCAGCCAGTAGGGCTGAGAGCACGTACTCCCATACGGGATCCCGCGGGCTGGCGTGATACAGGCCGATCGGACCCTCGCGGCCCTCCGGTCGCAGTCCGTTAAGGAAGTCCAGATGCTCCGCGGCGATCACCTCCCGAGTCCACTGCGCCGCGAGGCTTGCTCCACGGGAGAACTCACCGAAAGAGACCTCGCCCGTGACGGCGAGATCGTGGTTGCCGGCCAGACACACGGCGGCGTGCCTGCTGGCGAGCTCGACGCACGCGTCCGGCTCGGCTCCGTAGCCGACCAGGTCGCCGAGGCACCACAGCTCCGCGGCGTCGCTTGTGGCCACGGCGTCAAGCACCGCCTCGAAGGCGTGCCGGTTGCCATGGATGTCGGAGATGACCGCGACCTTCATCGTCCTCGCCCGGCACGCTTGCCGGCGGCGCGCGGCCGCGGCCCCTGTCGTCTACTCCTCCGCGTCTGGAGCCTCGGCGCCGCCATACTCGGGTAGGTTCTTGATGCCCTCGCGGGTTCGCCACTTGGAGTAGTTGTCCTCCATCGCGTCGATCAACTCGCGCATGAACCTCGGCGAGAGGTTCACTCGCGAGACGACCACGCCGGGCACCTCCTCGGACTCGACCTCGTGGTTGACTCGCGCGAACGTGACCGTGAACTCGTAATCGGAGTGGCTGACGTTCGCGAAGTTCGCGTACACGCCGCCCATGATCTCGGGGGACAGGTGGATGTTTATATGGCGCTCGGCGCCCGGATCTTGGTCGTTCACGCAGTTAGTATCCCAATCCGTGAGCCAGATGGAAGCGACGGGTGGGGGCAGCCCGGTGGATGACCTTCGCGAGGCCGTCCTGGTCGTCGCGCGGGAGCTGGCGGGCGCCGTCGGCGGCGGAACCGGCGGGGATGTCGCAGATGCCGGCAGCGGTGCAGATGCCGGGGGCGGTGAGGGCCGCTCAGAGCTGAACAGGCACCAGGCGATCACGCTCGAACGTCCGCCCAAGCCCGGCTTCGGCGACTATGCCACCAACGCCGCGCTGCTGCTCGCACCGTCGCTGGGCGCCCCGCCGCGTGTTCTCGCCGAGCGTCTCGGCGCCGAACTGCAGAGCCGGCTCGGTGGGTTTCTTGAGCGCTACGAGGTCGCCGGGCCGGGCTTCCTTAACCTGTTCCTGGCCGGCTCCTGGCTGCGCGACGGGCTGGCGCGCGCTCTCGCCGCCGGCGATAGGTTCGGCGCGGGCGGGGCGCCGCGCAGCGAACGCATCCTCGTCGAGTTCGTCTCGGCCAACCCGACCGGGCCGATGCACGTCGGTCACGCCCGCAACGCCGCCTACGGCGACTCGCTGGCGCGGGTGCTCGCACTGCACGGGCACGAGGTCGAACGCGAGTTCTACGTCAACGACGCCGGCTCGCAGGTGCGCGCTCTCGGCGCGTCGATTCGCGCGCTGGCGCGGGGCGAGGAGGTTCCCGAGGACGGGTATCGCGGCGATTACGTGGCGGCGCTCGTCGAGGAAGTCGCGCCCGTGCTCGCGCATGGGTCCGGGGATGGGGAGGCGGCCGTCGGGGCGCAGGGCCGGAGCGTGTCCCGCGGGGTCCTCGCCGCGGCCGATCCAGCCGAGCTCGGGCGCGCCGCCGTCTCGGTGATCGTGGCGCGGATCCAGGCCTCGCTGCACGCGTTCGCCGTGCTGGGCTTCGACCACTGGCAGTTCGAGAGCGCGCTGCACTCGGGCGATCCCAGCGCGGTTGAGCACACCCTTGCGATTCTCGAGCAGCACGGCCACACCTACCGCGAGGAGGGCGCGCTGTGGCTGCGCACCACCGACTACGGCGACGACAAGGACCGCGTGCTCGTGCGCTCGAGCGGCGAGCACACCTACTTCGCCTCGGACATCGCCTACCACCAGGACAAGCGCGAGCGCGGCTACGAGCGCCAGATCGACGTGTGGGGCGCCGACCACCATGGCTATCTCGCGCGGATGCGAGCCGCCTACGCCGCCCTCGGCGGCGACCCGGAGCATCTGGAGATGCTGACGATGCAGCTCGTGCACCTCGTGCATCGCGGCGAGCGCGCGCAGATGTCCAAGCGCTCGGGCGAGTTCGTCACGCTCGAGGACCTCATCGGCGATGTAGGCGTAGACGCGGCGCGCTGGTTTCTGCTGTCGCGCTCGCACGACACCACAATCGACCTCGACCTCGATCTCGCGCGCGAGCAGTCCAACGAGAACCCCGTTTACTACGTGCAATACGCCCACGCCCGGATCGTCTCGGTGCTCTCCCTGGCCGGCGCCGAGCGCGTCGCGACGGCGCTTGCGGAGGTGGCGAGCGGCGCCCGTAGCGCGGACCCAGGGCGCGGGCGGTCAGGGGCAAGGAGCTCGCCCTGCATCCGGCCGAGCGCGCGCTGATCAAGCGCCTGCTCGCTCTGCCCGGCGAGATCTCCGAGGCGGCTGAGCGGCGCGCGCCACACCGGATCGCGGCCTATGCGCTGGAGCTGGCCCAGGACTTCACGGCCTTCTACCGCGACTGCCGCGTCGTCGGCGCCGAGCCGCCCGGCGCCGAAGCCCTGCGCTTGGCCCTGTCGGTCGCGACCCAGCGCACGATCGCGCGCTGCCTGGATCTGCTCGGGGTCAGCGCTCCGCGGGAGATGTGACGGTCTGAGGGGAGAGGCAGAGAGAGGAAGGAGAGGAGAAAGAGAGGAGAAGGAGGGAGGGAAGAAGGCAGGAGGGAGGGAAGGAAGGAGCGGTTGTGCGGAGGAAGAGGCAGGTGTGCCCGGGGAAGGCGGTAGGTAGGTGTCGGGGGAGAGGAGGCGGTTGGGCGCAGCCCCCCTGGAGTTGACACCTACCGGTCGAACCGGGCCAGGTCGGCGTTCAGGCGCTCGGAGTCGACGGTGGTGAGCGACGGGGCGCCCGCCGGCGCCTGTGCCCGCGCGCGCCTGCGCCAGCGGGGCAGCAGCAGCGCGAGCATCGCCGCCAGCGCGATCACACCCGCGAGCGGCACCAGGTACACGGTCAGGTCGAACCCCTGCGCGCTCGGCAGCCCGAGCGCCGCCGGCCCGTACTGGCTCACCAGCGCGCGTTCGATCTGCGCCTCTCCGTCGCCTTCGGCGATCAGGCCGCGGATGTATGCGCGCTCGCGGTTGGCCTGCGGGGACTGGGCGACGAGCAGCGGGATTTTGCAGGTCACGCACATCACCCTGCGTTCGATCGCCGGCAGCGATACGCGGGGCGTTGCGGCGAGAGCGCTCGCAGCCGGGGAGCCCGCCGCGGTCGCAGCAGCCCCCGGCCCCGATCGCGATCCCGATCGCGGCGAGCGCGATCGTCGGCCTGCTCAGCATTCTGGGCCTCGCACCGGTTCCCACGAGTCGCTTGCCGCGAACCTGATCGCGTGGTTCACGAATGTCTGGTCGATCTCGCCCCTGCAGATCGCGACGACGTCGCCTTCGCGGCTTACCACGAAGCTCTCCGGCAGCTGATCGGTGCCGTAGGCGTGGGCGAATTCGCCGGTCGTGTCGCGCAGGTTCGGATAGGTGATGTGGTGTTCGCGCACGAACCCGCGTGAGTCGGTCGAGGCGTCGAGGTAGGTCACCCCGAGCACGGTTGCGTCGTGCGCGGCCAGGGAGCTCTGGGCGCGCTCCAGCAGCGGCGCCTCGACCTGGCACGGCACGCACCATGATGCCCAGAAGTTCAACACCACCACCTTGCCCAAGTACTGCGCAAGCGAGCCGCTCGCGCCCGCGGTGCCGGACAGCACGGGCAGCCTGCGCGCGGCCTGCGGCGCCACGGGACGCTGGCCGTGCGCGAGCGCTTCGTCCAGCGTGCGGTTGGCCGACTGCGCGCTCACGCCATACACCAGCAGCCCGATCAGGCAGGCGCCGGCCAGCGAGACGAGGATCGGGACGATGCGGCGGCGCACGGTTGCTTCAGGATAGATGGACCGCAAGGGCGTAAGATCCATCCCCTGGTCAGCGAGGGAGCCGGTAGCGGACGACGCGCCCACGAACGACCATGCCGACGAATGCTGACCTCGGGCACGCGATCCGCCTTCTGCGGCGCGCTCGCCGTCTCACGATTGAAGATCTCGCGTTCGCGGCCGACATACACCCAACCTATTTGTCGGGCATCGAGCGGGGCATACGAAACCCGACCTGGGACAAGCTCGCGGCACTCGCACACGCTCTGGACTTTCCCCTATCGGCACTCGCGCGGGACGCCGAAGTTCAAGCACAACTCGCCGCGCGGAAGCGTGAGGCCCGCCGTGATCTTGGGCTCGCCGCATAATGATCCGTCAGACAGTCGATCGTATAAAGAAACTCAAACTGAGGCATCGCAGGCCAAGACGCCGAGACATGATTGAGCCTGCTGCGGTGATCGACCTTGACGAGCTTCGAGCCGCCGAACGCGACCCTTTGCGTCCGTCAGGTGCTTGAAAAAGCGGATGCCGTGGGAAAGCGCATAGGGCGCGATGAACAAAAGCGCCGACAGGACATGCTCGTCTACGAGGGGTCGATCTGCGTCCGGCCCATTGGTCGAGGCATCGTATTGGAGGATGAGCCGGGCGAACCCCATTTGGATGAATGGATAGAAGCGTGGCTGGCGAAATCTGCCCCACACCGCTTGACTAGTGGGTCGTCCATGAACGTTTGACCGGAAACTCGCCTCTGGTGGCGAATTGGGGTGTATGTCCCCGAGCCAGGAGGTGGTGATGCGTCCGCCGGAGGTGTTCGTGCGCGAGCTCTCCCCAGAGGAGGGTGCACGTTTGAAGCAGGTTTCCAAGCGCGCGAAGTACCAGGCCAAGCGCCAGCGAGCGATGATCGTGCTGGCCTCCGCGACGATGATGAGCGCGCCGGAGATCGCAAGGTTGATGCGCACCGATGAGTCGCATGTGCGCAAGGTGATTCATGCCTTCAACGAGGAGGGGTTCAGCTCGCTTGACCCTGACTATCGGGGCGGGCGCCCCAAGAAGACGACACCCCGCGACCGCGACCGGATCGTTGCGGTCGCGCGCGCCCGCCCCGACACGCAGGGTGTCCCGCTCACCCGCTGGTCGCTGTCGAAGCTCGCGCCGCACCTGGCCGGGATGGGCATGCTGTTGAGCAGGGAGGCACTACGGCTGCTGCTGATCGACGCGGGCCTGTCTCATCAGCGGACCCGCTCGTGGAAGTGGAGCCCGGACCCAGACTTCAAGGAGAAGGCCGAGCGTGTCCTGTCGCTCTATAGAGCCAAACCCGAGGACGGGGTCGTTGTCTGCTTCGACGAGATGGGGCCGATCCAGCTGATCCGCACCACGGCTCGAGCTGGGCGGCCCTGAAGCGACCCGGCCGGCTGCGGGCGACCTACAAGCGCCCGCATGGCGTGCGCTACCTGTTCGCGGCCTATGACGTGCACGCCGACCGGCTTCACGGCCGTCTGCGTGAGCACAAGAACGCCGGTGAGGTTCTCGCGTTCTTCAAGCAGATCAGGATGCGCTATCCCCCCAGGCTGCGGATCTACCTCGTGATGGACAACCTCTCCACGCACAAGACCAACGCGATCCGCGAGTGGGCCGAGAGCAACAACGTGGAGCTCGTGTTCACGCCCACCTACGCGAGCTTCCTGAACCGCATCGAGTGCCACTTCTGGGCGATCGGCGAGTTCGTCGTCAAGAACGCCGACTACCCCGACTGGGACACCCTCGCCAAAGCGATGGCGGAGCACATCCGCTACCGCAACGGACCCCACCGCGACCGCCGACTGATCCAAGCCGAGCGCCGCCTACTGATCGCCGCCTGATCAGGAAGTTACGGGTGCAACGTTCATGGACGACCCACTAGCCGAGCGCGTCGGCGGCTCAGACGCCCGCCAGATCAGCCGCTACGAGCACGGCCGCATCACACCCTCCCTCGACGTCGCCGTGCGCCTCGCGCAAGCGCTCAACGTCTCCCTCGACTACCTGGCGATCGACAACATCCCACGCCGACCCCTACGCATCGCCGACCACGGCCTCGGCGACCGCCTCGCCCAACTCGCAGAACTAGACGACGACGACCGCGACGCCTTCCTGCGCGTCCTCGACGCCTTCCTCACACGCAAGCGCCTCCACGCTCTCGCCGCCGCCGACAACGGACGCTAAAACCAGAACAACCCAGCCCCGCGCCGATCAGCTCACCCAGACGACGACCGACGCCTCGGAGAGGCCTCTCCCGTTGCTGAGCCCGGCTTCTGAAGACGCTCGTAGGACAACCCGCTAGCGACGCCTGCTTCGAGCGAGATTGAATGCAAACGCCGCCAACAGCAAGGCGAGCCAAATACACAACATTATGACGCCCGCCGCACCGCCCCAATGACCATGCCCACATCCTCCGCACGATGGCTCCGCGTTAACTAGGAACGCGGCCAGCCCCACGCCTATTCCAACGACTATCTGAAAATAGGCACCCAGTTGACGAGTCCGCCTATTCACCCACTCCGTGCCCGGCGGCGTGGCCCCAGTCGTGAGAAAGAACAATCCGCTGATCACGCAGACACCCGCAAAGGCCGCCGCGCCAACTTCCCACACATGCTGGGGCAGAAATGCAAGCACCATTTTCATCACGGATTACTTTTAACCATTCATGCACTCTACCTAGAATTCTATTACGCCAGTGTACGACCCGCCCACTCCGCCCTCAGCTCCAATTCCCGCAGTAACACCTGCCGTCCCGCCTGCAATCACTTCACCACACGACTCGGGCGGACTTGCGAACCCACCTCCGTAGGCCCCGAATCCAGCCTGGGCGCTACCGCCAGCAGTACCGAAGAATCCCCCATATTGGCCCGGTGTCTGCGCATTGCTACCACCCGCACCTGCGTGAATGTTGACGCCAGCGCCCCCGCCATAGCCCGCCCCGACAGTCCCCGTGACACCCGCGCCATGAGGCGTTACGACAACGCAGCCATTGACTTCCACAGTCACGATGAAACTAACCGTGGCACCTACACAAACCTGCACCGCTCGACCACTGGGATCGCCAAAGTTCAGCGGATTGTCTTCGGCGTATACGTAGGGCTGACGCGTGACCTCGACCGCCGGATCGACGCTCATGAACTGCGCGGTTGCCGGGTCGTAGACCCTTGCTCGCATGTAGACGAGCCCGGTGTCAGAACTGGTGTACTGCCCATCGAACCCGAGCGGCGTTGTAGCGGTGCCTTCGCAGGTCGGCGTTCCGTAAGCGCTGTAGCTGCATTTCCCCGTGACGGTCCCAGTCGAGCCCGTCAGTAGGCGGGTACTGCCGGCCTGGTCGTGGTGTAGGTAGGTGACGGTGCCGGCGGTGTTGTTGATCTGCTCGAAAATGTTTTCCCGGCCACGACCCCGCGCCCGGATGCAACACGACCCCGGCGTGTGCAGGACCTTTCGGCAGTCTGACCCCCGGCGTGCTTGTCGGCGGCTAGGGTGAAAAGCCCGGCGCGGTTCTGAGCCTCGGGAGCGGGAGCGACGGGGGTGGGTGTTGCAAACGGCCAGCATTATTCGAGCAGTCTGCCACGTTTCTCGGACGCAGCGCGCAGGCGCTTTAGGCACCGGCTGGTGGCCGCGAACGTTCGTCCAGCAGGCGCGCTCTTGTCTCGCGTGCGGCCCGTGCGATCTCGCTCTCGTCTTCGGCTTGGCGTGCGAGCTGGGAGACGGGCACGTCGAGCGCTGTGGCGAGATCGCAGACCTTCTTCCAGGTGGGGTTGCGCACCCCTCTCTGAACCGCCCCGGGAATGTTGGAGGCCTGATCGCTTGAGAGGATTGGGCGATGGCCAAGAACAAGAGGTATCCAGCAGAAGTGCGTGAGCGGGCGGTTCGCCTGGTCATGGAGCATCGTGGTGAGTACGCGACCGAATGGGCGGCGATGGTGTCGGTCGCGCAGAAGTGCGGGATGACGGCTGAGACGCTGCGGAAGTGGGTGCGCCAGTCCGAAGTCGATGGTGGCCGTCGGCATGGGGTCACGAGCGAGGAGGCTCAGAAGATCAAAGATCTGGAGCGTGAGAACCGGGAGCTGCGTCGCGCGAATGAGATCCTGAAGGCCGCCTCAGCTTTCTTCGCGCGGGAGCTCGACCCGCAGCCGAGGAGATGAGCAGGGTGGTTGACGCGCACCGCGATGAGTATGGGGTCGAGCCGTTCTGCAGGACGCTTCAGATCGCCCCGTCAACGTATTACGCGGTCAAGGCCCGCGAACGATCGCCCTCAGAGCGAGCGCTGAGGGATCGGCGCCTGCGCGGTGAGATCCGTAGGGTGCACAAGGAGAACCTCGGCGTCTATGGCGCCAGGAAGGTCTGGTGGCAGCTGGCGCGCGAAGACGTCAAGGTCGCCCGCTGCACGGTGGAACGCCTGATGGCCAGGGAGAGCCTGAAAGGCGCTGTGCGGGGCAAGAAGCGCCGCACCACGATCCCGGACGGGCAATCAACCCGCGCGCCCGACCTCGTGGACCGCGACTTCAAAGCGGCTGCCCCGAACCGGCTGTGGGTCTCCGATTTCACGTATGTGCCGGCGTGGTCAGGGACGGTGTATGTCGCGTTCACGATCGACGTGTTCTCCCGCAGGATCGTCGGCTGGAAGGCCGACACCACGATGAAAACACCGCTCGTCCTGGACACGCTGGAGATGGCGCTCTGGGCCCGCGACCATCACGGCACCCCCGTCCCGGAGGGCCTCATATCCCACTCCGATGCCGGGAGCCAATACACGAGTTTTGCGTTCACCCAACGGCTCGTTGATGCTGGCGCGGACCCCTCGATCGGATCGATCGGCGATGGGTATGACAACGCCGTCGCCGAGTCAACGATCGGGCTCTACAAGACCGAGCTGATCAACCAGCAAGGACCATGGAAGACGATGGAGCAAGTCGAGTTCGCCACACTGCAATGGGTCAACTGGTACAACCACAAGCGACTACACAGCTCCTGCGAACGACTCCCACCCGTCGAGTACGAGAACAACCACGCCGCCACGACCGCGGCCGGGACGACGAACAAAGGCCCGTGGACATGACGGGCTGTGGACAGCAAGCTGACCACAGCCCTTGGACAACCCTACGGGTTGCCCACATGCCCACCGGCACGACTGCAACACTGAAGAACACCGACACGACTACTCAAACAAAAACGCCTCCAACAAACCCGGGGCAGTTCAGAGGTAGATGAGTCCGGTGTCGCTGCTTGTGTATTGGGCGTCATAGCCGAGGGGCGTAGTGGCGGTCCCTTCGCAGGTGGGCGCTCCGTAGGCGCTGTAGGTGCATTTGCCGGTGACGGTCCCGGTGGAGCCGGTGAGGAGGCGTGTGGAGCCGGCTTGGTCGTGGTGTAGGTAGGTGACGGTGCCTGTGCTGTTGTTGATTTGCTCGAAAATGTTTTGCCTGCCACGACCCCGCGCCCGAACACAACTCGACCCCGGCGCTTGCAGGGACTTCCGGCACTCCGACCCCCGGCGCAAGGGTCGGCGGGCGGCGTGAAGGCCCCGGCGCGATTCTGAGCGCTCACGGCGATCCCGGCCGCGGCAGCTCAGGCGGCTAAGGGAAGATGCCGGATAGCGGGCACGTTCGATCGTGGCGAGCATCAGCGCGGACGATAGACCCTGTGGCGGCGAGCAGGGCGAGCGCTGGACTAACGGGCGAGCGCGGCGTGGCGCTCCTGCTCAGCGTGAGCCGGTGGGCGGTGGGATCTTCAGGTCGCGGCAGATCTTGCGCGCGAGCGGCCACGCGATCTCGTTGTGGCGGGGCAGCACCGAGGCTCGATCGGTCGGGCCGCGCCACTTCTCGTGCTTGGTGCCGCCGACGACGCGGCAGCCGTGCTCGCGCAGGTGCGCTTCCAGGGCGCGGCGCTTCACGTTTGGGCGGTGAAGATCAGCGCCTCGCGGTCAGAGGGCTCCTGCAACTCCTCGTCGGGCGTGAGCATCGTCTGCAGCGCGTCGATCACGTTCTCGCGCGCCTCCGCGCGGGTGTGGCCCTGGCTGTGCGCGCCGGGGACCTCCGGGATCGACGCGACGATCCAGCCATCGCCGCCGTCCTCGTAGACGATCGTCAAACGCAGCGTCTCGCTCACACCCAACACGGTAGCCCCTGCACCAGCCGAACGCCACCCCTTTCGCGCTGGCACTCGCGTCACCACCGGCACGCGCCCGCAGCTCACGACCCGCGCTCAAAGGCGCTCCTGCGGCGCCGCTTTCGCTGCGCTCGGCGTCGCCGCACACAGTTGCACCCAGCGGTGCGCGATCCATCCTCAGCGCCGCCGCTGGCGTTCTCCGCTGACGCCTGCCGGGCCTCGGAAAGTCTGCACAGACTAGATGCACGGGACCGTGCGGACCCTCGATCGGGCCAACTCGTTGGCCGGTTTGCCGTGCTCGCGGTCATGTACCAATGAAGGGCCAAATCAGGCCCCAGGTCAACGGAGGTTTCGCGATGAGTAGTCGAATCAAGATCACGCTCCCCGAGCACGTCGCCGAGGCACTGGACGAGCTGGCCAGAGCAGAAGGCGAGCCCGTCGCGCGTGTCGCTGGCGGGATCGTCCGTGCCCGCTTCGCCAATCCCGCCAGCGGCGACCCGCGGGTGCTGGCGTTCGAGAGCCCTGCGCGGCCGCCCTGGCTTGAGCCATATGGCGGCGATCGGGAGTGGCGGCGGCGGATGTGGGGCGCGATCGTCGCCCTGTATGGCCGCTATCCCGACGAGCTGCGCGGACTCCAGCAGGGCTGGTGGAACGACACGTCACAGGTCGAGACGCTGTGCGCGCTGGTCGTGTGGCGCGACACGCTCGACGACGCCGGCGGCGACCCGCGCGAGGAGCTTGACTATCAGCTCAACGTCGCCGAGTTCGGCCACAGGCTCAGCCAACAGGGCGGCGGCGTCACGAAGGCATGGACACCCGGAGCACCTCCGGACGAGTGGTGCTGAGCAGACCCCGCACCGTTTGGTGCAAGTGTGTGCGTGCTTGCTGTGGGGCGTCTGCGGCACCTGTCGCGCCTGGGTGTCGCGGGCGCCTTGAACAGCAGCGGCGAGGGGGTGTGAGGGCCTTCTGCGGGCTCAGGCGGCGCTCTGGCCGTCGTGGCGGTGGAGGTCTTGCTGCTCGTCTCGGGCTTCGGCGTCGAGGGCCTTGCGCAGCTCCTCAGCACCGCTGTCCGCCGCACCCGGCGCCGAGCTGGCCGGGCGCAGGATCGCGGCGTCCTGGCGGTGGCGGCGTGGCTGGTTGCAGGAGCCGGGGTGCGTGGCCGCGTGGACCGCGGCGAGCGTTCTGCAGCGAGACTTGGGTGTAGACCTGGGTGCTAGTGATGTTGGCGTGGCCGAGCATCTGCTGGATGTAGCGGATGTCCGCGCCGCCTTCGAGCATCACGGTCGCCATCGTGTGCCGGAAGATGTGACACGCGCCGGGCTTGCCGACCCCCGAGCGGCGCACGTAGTCGCGCATCAGATAGGTCAGCGTCCCCAGGCTGAACGCCACGCCGTCAACGGTCAGGAACAGCGTCCCGTCGTCGGGCTCGATCGCGAGCTTCGGCCGCGCGTCGTGCAGGTAGCGCGCGCACCACGCCGCCGCGCGCTGCCCCGTCGGGATCATGCGGTCCTTGCGGCCTTGCCCTGGCGCACCGTCAACGTTTGGCGCTCCACGTCAAGCTCAAAGATCGACAGGTTCCCAAGCTCAGCGCGGCGGATGCCCGTCGCGTAAAGCAGCTCCATCATCGCCCGGTCACGCAGGCCGAGCGGCACGGACAGGTCCGGGAGCGCCAGCACCCGCTCGGCCTCCTGCGCGCTCAGCACGCCGCGGGGTAGACGCTGCTCGGTGCGCGGCAGCTCAATCTCAGACGCCGGGTTGTGGAGGATGCGGTTCGTCCGCACGAGCCAGCGAAAGAACCCCCGGACCGGGATCAGCCGCTGCTCCTGGGTGCGAAACGACAACGGCTGCCCGTTCGCCTTGCGCATGTAGAACACCGCGCGCTGGTAGGCATCGAGCATCGGCTTCGTCACTTCACACGGCCGCGTCACACCACGCTCGATCAACCAGTCCGCGAGCAGCGCGAGCGCGGTGCGCTGGTTTTTGAGCGACGTGGCAGCGTAGCCGCGGATCGCCAGGTGCTCGCAGAACTCCACGACCATCACCGGGAAGCCCTGGCCGTCCTCGACATCGCCGGGGATCGCCCGTGGTGTGTGCTGGCCGCGGCGCCCCATCTCAGCCCGCCGCGACGGCCTTGAGTGCGGCCCGACCACGCCCCGACCGGCCCCCGACCGGGGGCGACCGCCCCCCGACCGATCCGCTTTTGACCCCGACCGATTCTCCCCGGACCCCGACCGATCGCGGTCGTAGCCGTGCGCCCGCTCACCCTCGGCGCCCAGCTCGTCGGGGTCGATCAGGCCGGGCAGTCGCGCCTCGCTCTCCTGCTGGCCGTCCCACGCCAGCTCATAGACGTGCGCGCCGTGCTGGCCGCGCTGGCACCACAGAAGCTCAAGCGAGGCGAGGCGCCCGAGATGGACCTTGAGCTGGGTGTCGCCCCAGCCGAGTGCTTGGCGCAGCTCGCGGCGGGTGAAGCGGACACGCTCCCGCGTCGTGCCCTGCTCGACGGCCACGCGATCGATATGCGCCTCGATCAGCGAGAGCAGCCGTCGTGTGCCGGGCGGCAGCTCATCCAGCGAGCGGCCGAGAACCGCGTGCGCGAGCTGGTTGGCCAGCAGAATGTCCTCGCGCGTGGCCTCGATGTAGGTCAGCACCCCGCCGTCTGCGGTGGCCGCGGTGCGGCGTGGCCGCTGGTGCTGGTGAAGCAGCGCCACCGCGCGGATCAGCGTCAGGTACTTCATGTAATCGCGGCGAGTGCGGGTGCGCGCATCAGAGAACGTCAGGCCCTTGGCGTAGGGGTTGACGACCGCCAACGGTTCAAGGAGACGCTGCGCGTCCTGGTGGAGCTTCACCACCGCCTGGCGCTCGTGCTCGCCGAGCAGCCCGTCCAGCGTCTCGCGCTCGCGCTGGCGCTCATGGATCGCCCTGGTCTGCTCGCGCTCCTCATCCACCGAGAGCACGACGCAGCGGTTCAGCAGCTCCTCGTCCACGTCGATCGTCGTCGTCGTCAACATGATCGCCACCGGGCCGCGCACCGTGTAGGTGTGAGTCACCAGCCGCCCCGTCTGCCCGTCCTTGCCCGTCGAGGCGATCCGCAGCTCACCCTCCGACTGCAACAGCTTCAGCGCGTAGGCCGCGCGCTCGGCGCCCTCCTCCTCAGCGACCGCCAACACCTTGTGCTGCAAATCCGACTCGCCCATGTAGAACAAGCTCTGGCCCGTCATCGCACTGAACGACACCCGCTCCTCCTCGGGCACCATCGACAGCACCGCCTCCTGCAACGCAGACTTCCCCGCCGCCGACGTGGACTGCACGATCACCGCCAGTGGCCGATCCAGCTTGCGCGACACCGCCGCCAGATAGCCGATCAAGCAGTTCTCCTTCTCGCCGACCATCCCCACCCGCTCGAAGTCAGCCACGATCCGCTCCACCAGCGCCGGGTCTTTCAGCAGCTCAAGCGCCCGCTCGCGCTCGGGCTCTGAAAGCTGGACCTCGGGCTCGCGCGGGGCCTGCGCCTCGCGCACCGCCCGCTCCGCGTGCTCCTCACACGTCAATAGCACCCGGCCCAGGTCACGCGCGACCAGCTCCTCAGCGACCCCAAGCTCCTCGCCGGCCTGGCGCGCGAACACGCCACGCGCCCGCGCCGAATACAGGTCAAGCGAATCGACGTGAAAAACCTCACCACGCCGCGGATGCGCCCTGGCGACCAGGACATTCACTCTCAGCAGCTCGAAGCTGCTGGCCTTCCCCAAACCCCGGATGCGCCAGCGGCGATCCTCAATCTCAACGCGCAGCTCCCCCTCGGCTTCCAGCTTCACCACCGGCTGCGCGCCCGGCGGGCGCGGCACCGGCGAGGACGGCGGCGAGACGGAGCGGGCGGCTTCGGCGGCTGAGGAAAGATCACCCTGCTCGCGCTCGCCCTCGGTGTCGCCCTGCTGCTCGAGCTGCGCTCGAGCGCCGCCCTGCTCGGGCTCAATCGGAGCAGGCGGCGGGGGATCACCGGCAGGCTCAGACTCGGGCTCGACGGGTGCCGGCGCCGGCCGTGCGGCCGGCTCGCCCGCACCGATCCACACCGCCTCGCGCAAAAGCTGCGCGAGCGCACCAGCCGGCTCCCCGACGCTCGTGGCGAAGCTGTTGGCGTCCTGGCCGGCAGGGAACAGCACCCGGAAGCACTCGACCCCCTCGGCGCCGAGACGATCCGCCAACGCCGCAGCGCCGCGGTCGCCCGCCTCGTCACGATCGAACGCGATCAACACACGCCCGATCCCCGCATCCTTGATCGCACCCTGCAGCTCGTCGGTGAACCCGTCCGCGCCGAACGCCGCCGTGACGTGCCGCAGCCCATACCGCCAGAACGTCAGCGCGTCGATCAGCGACTCACACACGACCAGCTCGCCATCGCAGCCGGCGAGCGCCTTCGCGTTGAACACGCCCCGCCGCGGCCCGGGCAGGTAGAGATGGCGCGAGGAGCCCCGATGGTTCAAGTCATCGCGCAGCTTGCGCCCGTAGAGCTGCACGACCTCGCCATTCACGTCACACACCGGGATCACCAACGACCCCGACAAATGCTCATGCCCCGACGCGCGGAACACACCCAGCTCTTGCAGCTTGCCGCGCAGCTCCGCGCCCGGCTTGCGGTTCTTCGCCGGCAGCCGGTAGCCAAGCGTCCGGTTGGCGTAGCCCAGGCGGAAATGCTCGATCAACTCCTCGTTGCCCAGGCCGCGGCGCTCAAGCACCGCCAGCGCCTCCGGTGATTCCTTGAGCGTCTGCGCGTAGAAGCCGACCACCCGCTCCAACAGCTCGCGCTCCCCAGCGCCGATCGGCAACGGCGAAGGCAGCTTCGCCACCGTCGAGCGCGTCACCCGCCCCCCGCTCAAAGCCGACGGGGCAACACCGTCGCGCAGCAGCTCGACCGCGTGACGGAACGACACGCCCTCCGCGCGCATCACCCAGTCGATCACCGACCCGCCCGCCTGACACGCGCCCATGCAATGCCACAGGTTCTTCTCCGGCGAGATCACCAGCGAGCCTGTGCGCTCCTCGTGGAACGGGCACGACCCAACCAGGTCTTTGCCCTGCCGACGCAGCTCCACGCCCGCCAGCTCCACCAGCCGCTGCAAGGAGACCTCCTCCTTCAGCCGCTCGATGACCTCATCCGGAATCCGCGCCAACCCTCAACCCCTCAAGATAAAGATTTCGCTTGCCACTTCTGACCGGAGCATATGCCATAACATACCTATCATGGCGATCTGACGTGACAAGTGTGGCTAGCAAAGAGCAGGACATTGGTCCAGAATGGGTGTCAAGCGACGACCCAACGGACCACTCCATGCCCATCGCCGACCGCATCAAGCAACTCCGCACCGAAGCCGGCCTCTCCCAGGCCGAGCTAGCCGAGCGCGTCGGCGGCTCAGACGCCCGCCAGATCAGCCGCTACGAGCACGGCCGCATCACACCCTCCCTCGACGTCGCCGTGCGCCTCGCCGAAGCGCTCGACGTCTCCCTCGACTACCTGGCGATCGACAACACCCCACGCCGCCCGCTGCACGTCGCCGACCACGGCCTCGCCGAACGCCTCGGCCAGCTCGCCGAGCTAGACGACGACGACCGCCAAAGCCTCCTGCACATGCTCGACGCCCTCCTCACCCGCAAGCGCCTACGCATCCTCGCCAACGACGCACACTAACGACGACACTCAGCGCGCGACGGCGCTCGGCGGCTAACCCTGCTTGCCGTCCCTGCCTCTCGACATGACTCTGACGAGTTTTGACACAGGTCCAGCGCACATGAGCGCCACCCACACACACAAAATGACTATCCCTCCGGTCCCTCCCCAGCCATTGCCGCCGTGCGCGCCCGGTTGTTCTGCATTAACCGCGAAGGCCGCAATCCCAACGCCCACCCCTATGAGCACAGCAAGGCCACCAATCGTCCGTGTGGCTCGCTCACTCATTCCTCGCATTTGCGCTGCGCCAGAACCCGTAATCACCGTGAACAGCCCTTGACCGATCAGGAGAAGGGCAAGGACGCTTGCGCCGACTTCCCAAACATGCTGAGCCATAAAGGCGAGAACCATCTGCGGGCCTCAATCCATCGCTAGAAGGGGATCACTTCTGTGTAGGAAGCGCCCGCGCCCGCCTCAGCCCCGATGCCGGCTGACACACCCGCGGTACCACCAGCCACAACCGGAGTGCATGATCCGCCCGGACCAAAGAACGCACCCGCGTAGCCACCGAATCCCGCCTGTGCGCTACCTCCGACATTCGCAAACGGCCCACCATATTCCTCTGGCGTTTGAGCGTTGCTCCCGCCTGCCCCCAAGTGGACATTCGCGCCCAACCCAGGACCACGAGAAGCCCCACCGGAAATCGCCACGCCTTCGCCATGAGGCGTATTGACGTAGCACACATTCCCTTCCACGCTAAAGAACCCAAGACTCACCGTGCCACCCACGCAAATCTGGAAAGCTCGGCCAGTGGGATCACCGAAGTTCAGCGGATTATCGCCAGCATAGGTGTAGGGCGCTCGCGTGAGCCACACGAGCGGGTCCACGCTGAGGAACTGCGCGGTCTTCGGGTCATACTCACGCGCCCGGAGATAGATCAGCCCGGTGTCCGATGAGGTGTATTGCCCGTCGTAGCCGAGTGGCGTGGTCGCGGTCCCGGTGGAGCCGGTCAGTTCGCCATAGGGGCCGTAGGTGAACGTGCCTTCGACTTTCCCTGTGGACCCGGTGATCAGCCGTGTACTGCCGGCTTGGTCGTGGTGCAGGTACGTCACTGTTCCGGTGCTGTTGTTGATTTGCTCGACCGGGAGACCACCAGGACCGTAGATGTAACTGTTCGTTCCGTCGCTGAGGATCAACGGGAGTTCTTCGGTCATGTCCCATGTAAGATAGCTAGTCATACCGAAGATCGTCTGCGAGGCTCGTAGCCCGTTGCCGTCGTACGTGTAGCTGTCTTCGATTTCCGGGGTTGCGCCTTCTGCGGGGCGTTTGACCGAGATGAGGTTTTCGGCCTGGTCGTAGCCATAGGTGGTCGCGGGACCGCTGGAGGGAGTCGTTTTCGTGCGCTCCCCGAGTTCGTCGTAGGAGTAGGTCACGCCGGTCCCTTTTTCGAGCTCATCGTCTTCATTGTACGTGTTGGTGCTGCCTGGGGTCGTAGTGGGATTGTTCGCGGCGTCGTATTCGTAGGTGTTGCCTTCGGCTTCGGTCAGACGGTTGTTTTCGTCGTAGGTGTAGTCGATCGTTCCCGCGCCGGGAAGCCCTGCGCTAACCGTTTTGGTGGCCTGCCCATCATCGTCGCGGGTGTAGGCGAGCGAGGCGAGCGTCCCCGCGCCCTCGTTCATCTTGACTTCGCTCATCTGATCGGCGTCGTTGTAGGCATAGACGTCTTCCTCATCAGTGCCGGACGGGAACATCGTCGCCGTCAGGTTTGAGTCGGGGTCGTATGAGAACGTCGTGGTGTTCCCAAGCCAATCGGTGACCGTTTCCAGCCGACCGTCGTCATCGAAGGTTCGAGTCACCGATTTACCGTTGGGGTAAGTGATCCCAGTCTGGTCGTTGGCAAGGTCGTATTTGTATCTGATGGTTTCATTGTTGCCGTTTTCGCTTTCGGTCAGGCGATCCAGCTGGTCATAGATGTATTTGGTGGTGCCCGTGACGTCGGTCATTTTGATGCGGTCGCCGTCTTTGTCGTATTCGTATTTGACCGTCGAGGGGTCGCCGCTTGAGTAGACTACTTCGGTGAGGCGATTGGCGGGATCGTAGGTGTAGGTCGTGGTACGGCTTTTGGGATCGGTCAGTTTGATGAGGTTCCCCGCCGCGTCGTATTCCTTGGTCGTTTTGTGCCCGAGCGGGTCGGTGACTTCGGTGACCTCCTCGACGGCGTTGCGTTTGTATTTGGTCGTGTGTTTGTTGCCGTCGATCTGGCTGACGACCTGTCCGGCGCCGTCATATTCGGTTTCAGTGACCGTTTTGTTGGGGGCTTCGACCTTGATCGGCTGGTTATCGCCGTTGTAGGTGTATTTTGTGGTGTGCGAGTTGCCGTCGGTAACGGTTTCCACGTTGCCGTCGCCATCATACGTGTATTTCGTCGTGTGCCCGAGCGGGTCGGTGATCTTCAGCGGCTGTCCCTGTGCGTTCCGTTCGATTTTGGTCGTGTATTTCGAGGGTTCGCCACCGACGAGGTTCCCCCGCGGACTGACCGTCGCGATCTCCTGTGAATCGGCGTTGTATTCCCATATCCGCTTGTTGCCCAGCGGGTCGATTTCGGCCGTGCGGTCGCCATACGAGTCGTATTCGTATTCCCATTTGTGGCTGAGCGGATTCGTCACGCTTTTGAGTTCGCCGTAGGTGCCATATGTATATTTGGTGATCTGGGTTTCGCTACCTGGCGCGGGGCGTTCGATGGCTTCGGGGTTGCCGTCGGTTTCGCGTTTGATCGTCGTCGTCTCACCCTTGGGCGTGGTCATCGAGATCACGTCGTGCGTCGAGTCATACGTCCATTTCGTTTCATCGTTGTCGGGGTTGGTTTCGCTCGTGCGGTCGTTTGCCGCGTCGTAGCCGTATTTCGTCGTGTGCCCGTCGCCGTTGGTCACGCTCGTCACGTAGCCGTCTTCGTTGTACATAAACGATTCGATGGTAGCGGCGGCCGTGCCGTAGCCGTGTGTGATCGAGGACGGCTCGTCGTTGCTCGTGAAGTACTCGTTGGTGACGCTTCCGGTCGTTTCGTTGGTGATCTTGGTGTGGAACGCTTCGTATTCGAATTTGAGCTTGCGTTTGGCGGGGTCTTCCTGTTTGGAGACCTCTTTGGAGCCGTTGTATTCGTTGATAGTTTTCCCACCACGACCATCGACCATTTCGGTCATCTCGTGTTCGCCGTTGTATTTGAACTGCCAGCGTAGGCTTTCTTCCGCAGGCTGGGTGACGCTCTTGAGATTTTTGCTTTCGTAGGTGTATTTCACAACGTGACCCATAGGGTCTTCGGCGCTTTCCACGAGCCCTTCTTTGTATTTGAGTTTGATCGTGCGCCCAGCGGGATCGGTAATCGTCGTCAACTCGCCTTCCCCGTTGTACGTGAGCGTCGTTTCATTGCCATAACGATCCGTCACGCTTTCCAGCCGGCCGCCGCTGCCGGCAAACTTGTATTTGGTCTGGTTGGCCAGCGTCAGGGTGTACCCCGAGCCTTCAGACCCACCGAGTGTGTCCTGCGTCCAGCCCGGTGCCGTGAAAGATTCGCCGCTGCCTTCCGTGAATGGCACAGTGCTCCCGTTCGCTTGGTAGAGCGTGGTGATTTTGCTGGTTTTATTGACGACGAGATGTTCACTGAACGAGCTCGTCCATCCGTATCCAAACGGGCCGTGTTCGCCCGCAGCTGCGGCCTGGGAGTTGTATGTGCGCGTAAGATCGAGTCCCACGCCACGACCACCAATCGCCAAGTCGGTCTCCGTCTCAGTATAGTTGCCAGTCGCGCAGCTCACTGGATCTCCACAGCTTGCGTGAGGCTGGCTGGGAGCGGAGGGATTTTCTGTACCCCACTGCGTTTCGCGCGATGTCGCGACAGGATCGGGAATCTTGAGATCTCCTGTCAGCGTTTCAATAGCACCATAGTTTTCAAAGGGAGCGTCTATATCCGTGGTTCCTGTACCTTCCGTCTTCTTGAACGTGCCAGTGTTAACAATCACAGGTTCTGGCTCGCCCGTGACTTTGTGTGCCCTAATGCTTATTTCAGATGAATCACATACAGGTTCAGCGTTCGCCTCAAAAACGCCTTTATTCGCCAAGTGAGCACCATCTTCCATAAGGATTTCTGAACCTTTACCTGTGAAGTTGGTTGTGCCGTCATTGGTCAAGGTGCGTTCAATCAACGTCGGGAGACAGCCATCTATCGTCCCCGATGCCCCGGAGCTCACAACCGTCGAACCAGTACCTGACATAGTGCCTGCAGACCATGAAAACGAACTCGAAACTGACAGGTTTCCAGAGCCGTTGATCGTCCCTCCGCTCATTTTGAAGGTACCAACGCTCGTAGAAGAACCACTTTCTGCCGTAAACGTCCCCGAGGAAACCGTCAGGTTACTCGCACTGCCTTCAACGCTACCAGCAGCAGTGATCGTCGCTCCGACAACTTGCACCGCTCCTTCCAACACCCCACCAGTCAGCGCGAACGTCCCCGCTTTGAGATTCAAAGACGATCCCGAGCTACCGGCCCACTTACCTTCAGAATTACCCGAGCCACCATCCGTCAACTCCAGAGCACCCGCCGCAGCTTCAACGGTACCGTGATTTTCAAAGGGCGCCGCTATATCCGTGGTTCCTGTACCTTCCGTCTTCTTGAACGTGCCAGTGTTAACAATCACAGGTTCTGGCTCGCCCGTGACTTTGTGTGCCCTAATAGTGCTCCGTTAGGTTGGTGGTGCGCGTAGGTGGTGGTTGGGCGGCAGCTCTCTGCGGCAGGTTGGGCAGGTGCCTTGCCAGCAGGCCAGGAGCGCTTGTAGCTCCCGGACGATCCCGAAGAGGGTCAGGCTGCCGCCCTGGCTGGAGGGCAGTGTTTTCGCTCCAGGGTGAGGAAGGCGTGCGCGATCGAGACGAGGGTGACGTGGTGGTTCCAGCCGCGGTAGGTACGGCCCTCGAAGTGGTCGAGACCGAGCGCGTCCTTGAGCTCACGGTAGTCCTGCTCGATCCGCCAGCGTAGCTTCGCGAGTTTCACCAGCGTCTTCAGGGATGTGCCGGCGGGTAGATTGGACAGCCAATACTTGACGGGCTCCGGCTCCTTGAAGGGCCACTCGCACACCAGCCAGCGCACGGGCAGCTCGCCAGCGGCGTTGTGCGCTTTACGACGCAACTGGATGTTCGCTGGTCTGACCCGTAGCGCCAAGAAGCGTGAGCTCATCTTGCCGCGGGTGCCCTCCCGCCAAGTGACAGTCACCGCGGTCTTCTCACCGGCGGCGAGCGCCAGCTCCCGCAGGGAGGAGGGATCCACGCGGTAGCGCGCCACGGGGAGAGGGCCGCGACCCCCATAGGCCGGAAGCTCGGGCTCCACGTCTTCGCTGTACGCCGAGGTGTTGCTCTTGACGTCAAGCACATACTCGATTTCGCGCTCCTCCAAACCGCTGCGCAACTCGGTGATACCACCGTAGGCACCGTCACCGAGAACGACCGGGGGTTTGATCCCCCAAGAGATCATCTCATCGATCATTTCCAGCGCCTGGCGCCACTTCTCGGTGTGGTGGACATCCTCGGGCAGCTTGGCCTTCTCGCGCCGCTGCTCGTTGAACTCGCTTTTCTCATCCCACTCCCGCGGGATAAACAGCCGCCAATCCAACGGGCAAGACGCCTCCTCGCTCGCCGCGTTGATCGACACCCCGACCTGACAGTTACCGATCTTCCCGAGCGCCCCGGAGTACTGGCGCGCCACCCCGACAGACATCTTCCCGAACTTCGGGAACCCGGTGTCATCGATGATCCACGCCTCCGGCTCGATCTCCCCACTCATCCGCTCAGCCAACGCTCTGCGCACCGGCTGGGAATCCCACGGCGACTGATTCACGAACTGCTGCAAGCACTGCTCATCCCCATCCTCCAACCGCGCGGCCATCGGCTCGATCGACTTACGCTTGCCATCCAGCATCAACCCACGCAAATACACCCCACCCCAACGCCGCTGGTCCTTCCGACGCATCGACTCGAACATCTCGCCAGCGAACTCCTCCAAACGAGAACGCACACGCACCAATTCACCCGGCAATAGACCAGCCACGGCCTGCATCTTGACCTCCCCAATCGACGACAACACCGACGAGAAGATTCGAGACCCCAACCCAGACTCCTCTAACCTAACGGAGCACTACTAATGCTTATTTCAGATGAATCACATACAGGTTCAGCGTTCGCCTCAAAAACGCCTTTATTCGCCAAGTGAGCACCATCTTCCATAAGGATTTCTGAACCTTTACCAGTGAAGTTGGTTGTGCCGTCATTGGTCAAGGTGCGTTCAATCAACGTCGGGAGACAGCCATCTATCGTCCCCGATGCCCCGGAATCCACAACCGTCGAGCCAGTACCTGACATCGTGCCTTTAGACCATGAAAACGAACTCGAAACCGAGAGGTTTCCAGAGCCGTTGATCGTCCCTCCGCTCATTTTGAAGGTACCAACGCTCGTAGAAGAACCACTTTCTGCCGTAAACGTCCCCGAGGAAACCGTCAGGTTACTCGCACTGCCTTCAATGCTACCAGCAGCAGTGATCGTCGCTCCGACAATTTGCACCGCTCCTTCCAACACCCCACCAGTCAGCGCGAACGTCCCCGCTTTGAGATTCAAAGACGATCCCGAGCTACCGGCCCACTTACCTTCAGAATTACCCGAGCCACCATCCGTCAACTCCAGAGCACCCGCCGCAGCTTCAACGGTACCGTGATTTTCAAAGGGCGCCGCTATATCCGTGGTTCCTGTACCTTCCGTCTTCTTGAACGTGCCAGTGTTAACAATCACAGGTTCTGGCTCGCCCGTGACTTTGTGTGCCCTAATGCTTATTTCAGATGAATCACATACAGGTTCAGCGTTCGCCTCAAAAACGCCTTTATTCGCCAAGTGAGCACCATCTTCCATAAGGATTTCTGAACCTTTACCTGTGAAGTTGGTTGTGCCGTCATTGGTCAAGGTGCGTTCAATCAACGTCGGGAGACAGCCATCTATCGTCCCCGATGCCCCGGAAGCTCACAACCGTCGAGCCAGTACCTGACATCGTGCCTTTAGACCATGAAAACGAACTCGAAACCGAGAGGTTTCCAGAGCCGTTGATCGTCCCTCCGCTCATTTTGAAGGTACCAACGCTCGTAGAAGAACCACTTTCTGCCGTAAACGTCCCCGAGGAAACCGTCAGGTTACTCGCACTGCCTTCAATGCTACCAGCAGCAGTGATCGTCGCTCCGACAATTTGCACCGCTCCTTCCAACACCCCACCAGTCAGCGCGAACGTCCCCGCTTTGAGATTCAAAGACGATCCCGAGCTACCGGCCCACTTACCTTCAGAATTACCCGAGCCACCATCCGTCAACTCCAGAGCACCCGCCGCAGCTTCAACGGTACCGTGATTTTCAAAGGGCGCCGCTATATCCGTGGTTCCTGTACCTTCCGTCTTCTTGAACGTGCCAGTGTTAACAATCACAGGTTCTGGCTCGCCCGTGACTTTGTGTGCCCTAATGCTTATTTCAGATGAATCACATACAGGTTCAGCGTTCGCCTCAAAAACGCCTTTATTCGCCAAGTGAGCACCATCTTCCATAAGGATTTCTGAACCTTTACCAGTGAAGTTGGTTGTGCCGTCATTGGTCAAAGTGCGTTCAATCAACGTCGGGAGACAGCCATCTATCGTCCCCGATGCCCCGGAGCTCACGACCGTCGAACCACTTCCTGACATAGTCCCACCAGACCACGACAGCGAACCCGAAACGTTCAGCTCGCTCGATCCCGTGACCGTCCCCCCCGTTACTTGAAGGGTCTTTATGCTGGATTCTTCCAGCGTGCTCACGACGTCAAGCGTGCCGCCCGAGACCACCAGGGTCCCTTCGCCCTGAACGACCCCAGTCTGGTTGGTCCCGCTCGTGATCTTGACGGTCTTGCCCGCACCGATACACGCCACGCTGCTCGAGGTCGGCACCCCCGACGACCAATCGCCAGATGTCGTCCAGCTCCCTTCGCTCGGCCCCGTCCACGTATCCGTGCAAAGCGATTCAGCCGAAGCACTCGTGGTCCCCAAAGCCAGGACGACAGCCAGCGCCACAACAAGCGCGCATATGCACCTTACCCCAGAGGTACCAGCGGCGAGACGAGCACGCTGACCAGCCTGAGCCTCCAACCTAATCCCATCGAACAATATCCAGCGCATGAGGCCCTCCTCTTTGGTCGCTAGTTCCGAATGGCGGCGCAGATTGAATCAAATCCGGCGACCCAAATGTAAAGAGGTTGTGCGCTTATGGACGATTGTTCGAGCGAACGGTATGCGATGGTCTATCTCCTGGTCAGGTGTAGTTGGACCCTTGCAGGGGCTCGCCGCACCGGACCAGCTCGGGGGTCCGCCTGGCCGCTCACCGGCCAACGCCCTTCTCTCGCACGCCAGGGCGAAGGCGTCAGCGGAGCCCCGGTAAGATTATCCGCAGCGGCCCTGGCGGATGGCGTGTCAGGCCCTCGTGCGGTGGTAGCTCAGTTGGTAGAGCGCAAGCTTCCCAAGCTTGAGGTCGCGGGTTCGAGGCCCGTCCGCCGCTTCTCTCAGCCGAATCGCGCGTGCCGCCTGGCGAGCCCGCCCGGCGAGCCCGCGCCGCAGGCCGGCCGAGACGCCGCAACATCAGCCTGGCTGGCCCGAGACCAGGACCCGCGTCAGCGGGCCACCGAGCGCGGCGCGGCCAGGGAGGACCCCATCAGCTACGCGAGGCGGGCCTTTTCATCCGACCGGGCACGGTCGGATCTGAAAAGGTCGCGTCGCGGCCTTGTCGATCACGGCTATCCTTGCGCTATGGCCACAGTGGTGCTCGACCCATACGCCTACGAGCTGGACGCGCTCAAGGAGCGCCGGCGTGTATCCGGTCTAGATCGTCTCGACGAGGTGTGGGAGGGTGTGCTGCACATGGTTCCCGCTCCGAGCTTCGAACACGCCAGCATCGCCCAGCAGTTGGCGGTGGCGCTCAACGGTCGCGCCCGCGCAGCGGGATTGGTCCCGGCCATGCACGAGTTCAACCTCGGCGACTCCATCGACGACTTCCGTGTCCCCGACGGCGGCCTGCATCGCCCCGGCGCCGGCGGCGTCTGGCTGCATACCGCTGCGCTTGTCGTGGAGATCGTCTCCCCGGGCGACGAGACCTGGCTGAAGCTCCCGTTCTACGCCGCCCACGAGGTCGACGAGGTGCTGATCGTCGATCCCGCCGAGCGCGCCGTCCACTGGCTCGGGCTTGCGGACGGCGGCGAGTATCGCCCGATCGAGCGCAGCGGCGTGATCGACCTCGGAGCGGCCGAGCTGGCCGAGCACATCGACTGGCCCTAGCAGGCAGCGCGGCGGCGGGCAGACCCTCCGCCGCCGTATCCGGGAGAATCACTGGCAATGCACGTCACCGCCAAGGCCGACTACGCCGTGCGCGCCGTCATCGAGCTGGCCTCCAGCAGCCAGGACTCGCCGCGCAAGGTCGACGATCTCGCCACGGCCCAACACATTCCGGTGTCGTTTCTGGAGAACATCCTCACCCAGCTGCGCTCCGCCGGCCTGGTCCGCAGCCAGCGCGGCCCCGAGGGCGGCTACTGGCTGGCCAAGCCCGCCGATGAGGTCAACCTCGCCCAGGTCATCCGCGCGGTCGAGGGTCCGCTCGTCGGCGTCCGCGGCCTGCGTCCCGAGGAGGTCTCCTACGAGGGCTCGGCCGAGTCCTTACGGCAGGTCTGGCTTGCATTGCGCGCGAACCTGCGCAAGGTCCTCGAGCACGTCACGCTCGCCGACGTCGCCTCGGGCACGCTTCCGCCTGAGATCGTGGCTTTAACCAAGCAAGAGGAAGCCTGGACGACCCGCTGATCTGGTGGCCCGGATCGCACATGTTCGCGGGGCTGGACGCCCCGCGCCAGTCCGCCTCTGATGGATAGCTGCGCCGCCAGGATGCGCGCCCCTCCCACCAGACCCGATACCCTTAACGCTCACAGGGCTCCACCCGAGTCCCGGTTTACCGGTCATTGCCAGCCATTTCATCCCGCTCCGGCGCCGATTCCGGTCCGGCGCTCGCGAACGAACACAAGGAGAATCCCGCGCGATGTCAGCAGCGCCTGTTGCCAGCCCCAAGGAGGATCGGACGGAGGCCGCCGAGGCCGCCGTCGAGGCGATCGCCAGCTCAGCCAACCAGGACGCGACGTTCTCGCTCGCGCTGACCCAGGACCAGAAGGACATCCGCGACTGGGTCCACGGGTTCGCCGCCGACGTCATGCGCCCGGCCGCGCACGAGTGGGACGAGAAGGAGCAGACCCCGTGGCCGATCATCGAAGAGGCCGCCAAGATCGGGCTGTACGGGTTCGAAGGCCTCGCCCAGTTCTTCGCTGACCCGACCGGCCTGACGCTGCCGATCGTCAACGAGGAGCTGTTCTGGGGAGACGCCGGCATCGGCATGTCGATCATGGGCACCGCCCTGGCCGTGGCAGCGATCTTCGGCCAGGGCTCTGGCGAGCAGATCGGCGAGTGGATCCCCCGCTGCTTCGGCAGCGCCGACGACCTCAAGGTTGCCGCGTTCTGCGCCTCCGAGCCCAACGCCGGATCGGACGTCTCGGGGGTGCGCACGCGCGCGAAGTTCGACGAGTCCGCCGGTGAGTGGATCCTCAACGGCCAGAAGGCCTGGGCGACCAACGGCGGCATCGCCGACGTGCACGTCGTGATTGCCACCGTCGACCCCGAGCTCGGCTCCAAAGGGCACGCGGCGTTCGTCGTGCCGATGAGCGAATCAAAGGGCATATCCCAGGGCACGAAGGTCTCAAAGCACGGCCTGCGCGCCTCGCACACCGCCGACGTGTTCCTCGACGACTGCCGCATCCCGGCCGGCTACGTGCTCGGCGGCAAGGAGCGGCTCGATGAGCGCTTGGCCCGCGTGCGCGAGGGCAAGCGCGGCAACTCCCAGGCGGCGATGCAGACGTTTGAGTCCTCTCGCCCGACCGTCGGCTCCCAGGCGCTCGGCATCGCCCGCGCGGCCTACGAGTACGCCTTGGACTATGCCAAGGAGCGCGAGCAGTTCGGCAAGAAGATCATCGAGAACCAATCGATCGCCTTCACGCTCGCGCGCATGAAGCTCGAGATCGACGCCTCCCGCCTGCTCGTCTGGCGCGCCTCCTGGATGGGCCGCAACCAGGTCCCCTTCGAAAACGCCGAGGGCTCGATGTCCAAGCTCAAGGCCGGCGAGGTCGCGGTGTGGGTGACCGAGCGCGCGATCCAGATCCTCGGCGGCAACGGCTACACGCGCGAGTTCCCCGTCGAGCGCTGGCACCGCGACGCGAAGATCTACGACATCTTCGAGGGGACAGCGGAGATCCAGCAGCTGGTGATCGCACGGGCGATCTCGGGGATGCACATAAAGTGAGTCCTAGAGCCAAATAAGCGCGCTGGACAAGCGAGGCTCCGCGTCATCAGCACGGAGCCTCGTTTGCGTCTACGGCCCCGTTTGTCAACGCCTTGTCAACGAGAATCGCGGCGACCGCATCGGCGGCGACCGAGTCACTGCTCGGCAGCAGGTGCGAGTAAACGCCCAGCACGGTCCGCGGATCGTCGCCGAGTCTCGCCGCCACGATGTGCAGCGGCGTCGGCGGGATCGGCGGCTTGCCCGCGGGATCGCCGGAGAGCGCAGCCGTGGCCATCGTGTGCCGGAGCGTGTGCGGCGTCCCCGTGGGGATCTGCGCAGCGTCGCGATGACGCCGGAACCAGTCGCGGAGCCGGTGCGGGCTGATCGGCTCGCCAAGCTCGTCGCAGAACACAAGGTCCCGATCGTTGTAGGCGTCGCCAGCGAGCCCGCGCTCGAGCTGCTGGGCGTCGCGGTGGCGGCGCAGCGCCTCGACGGTGCCGGAGTCCAGCGCGATCGTACGCTCGCTTCGCCGCGTCTTCGGCGGCCCGAACCGCAAGCCGCCGCGTAGGGCGATCACCTGCTGCTCGACGCGTAGCGTCGCGCCGTCGAGGTCAAGGCAGCGCCACGTCAGGCCGAGCGCCTCGGCCTTGCGCATCCCGGTCGTTGCGAGCGTGCGCCACATCGCCGCGAGCCGGTCGTCAGCGACCTGCTTGAGGAATGCCCGCATCTCGCGCCCCGTCCACGCTGTTGCCCTGCTGCGAGGGGTCGACGGCGCCACGGCCGCCGCCACTGGGCTGCGCGTCAGCCGTCCCCAGCGCACCGCATCGCCGAGCGCGCGGCTCATCACGGTGTGGACACTGCGGCGCGTCGCCGGGGAGAGGCCGTCGCGCTCCAGTTCCGAGTAGAACGTGGTCAAGTGCGCGCCGCTCAGCGCTCGCAACGGAATCGCGCCCACCGGCCGCGTTGCCACGTACCGGCGCACGATGCCCGAGTAGGCGGCGTAGCTTGTCGGCCGGACCGTTGACTCGATCGCCGGCAACCACTCATCCTGCAGGAACCGCCCGAACGCCACCTTGGAGGGCTCCGTGTAGCTCCCCTGGGCGGTCTGCGTGATCACGCTCGCGAGGTGCGTCTGCGCTTCCTTCTGCGTGCGAAAACCTCCTCGAGACTTCTGGCGGCGAGTGCCCGTCTGCGGGTCCTGCGAGTCCCATAGCGCGGTCCATGTCTGGCCGCGTTTGCGGGTTGATCCTCTCATGACTTCGGCTCCTTTTTGCTTGTCTTTACGGGTGGTAGGAAACCGCGCCTGCGCGCCTCGCCAATCCAGCGTGTCGCGGTGGAGTAGGACACCGGCGCGAACGCGGCCTCAACGGCACGCGCCGGTCGCTCGCTGGCTTTCAGATACACGTCCGCGACCCTGCGCAGGTGCGCGTCGCCCGTGTTCGCCGCCCGCGGCCGGATCGAGCGGGCGGCCGTCAGGCTCCCCGCGAAGTCAGAGTCCGCCGCGTCAGCGATCGCGATAGCGATAGCTTCTGCGAGCGGGACCGTGCGCAGGTCGCGAGCACCGACCGTCAGCGCGCCCCCCGGCTTGGTCTGCATTCGCACCGCGACACACGCAGGCCCGTGCGCATCCGTGCGTAGGTCGAGTTCGACGGTAAACAGCAGGTGGTCGGCGTCTATTCGTGCGCTCCACTCGCGCGGCAGGCGACGATCGGCGCGCCACGGCACCCACGGGCCGACACTGTGTTTAGCAACGAACCACTGCCGGGGCTCATCAGTGTCCATACATGCCACGGTAACACATCGGCAACGGAATCGCAAGCCCGCGCTAGACCTACCCATATCGAGACGGTGCACCAACATGGCGTTGACGGCGGCGCGGACCGTGCTATATCGTCGGGTCACGATGGCAACCAACCCCACCACCGCCGGCGACCTGCTCGAGCTCGTCCGCGCACGCGTGCTCGCGACGTCCGGCCGCGGTCGAGAGGTCCGCCTTGCCGCGCGCCTCTCGCTCGCGGACGTCGCCGGCGTCGTCGGCACCGCCGCCTCGACCGTCCAACGGTGGGAGCTCGGCGCGCGGTGCCCATATGGCGCGGCAGCGGTCCGCTGGCTGCACTTGATAGAGACGCTGGAAGAGGCGCAGCGATGCGCGGGCTAGCCGACCTGCCGCTCGTCCTCACGATTGAGGAGACGGCCGACGCGCTGCGGATCGGCCGAAGCGCTGCGTATGACGCTGCGAAGCGCGGCGACCTGCCGACCATACGCGTAGGGCGCTGCCTGCGGGTGCCGCGATGCCGGCTCGCGGCGATGCTCGGCGAGCCCCTGAATGAGTCGAGCCCAGCGGGGGGGCCGGGCTCGACGCAAATGCAGGCGACCGGTGGAGCGGTCGGGGATGCTCGACCAGTCTAAAGCACTCACAGGCGTCGAGGTGAGCGCCGAGACGATCCCCCAGCGCGAGGCTGCCCGGCTCCTGTTGGCGATGGTCGCGGGCAACGAGCCGGCCGAGAGCTGGATCGAGCTGCGTCTGTTCCGCGACGGCCCGCGCGGGTCGGAGTGGTTCCCCGTTCGGGAATATGCCGCAGCCGCAGACCGCGCGATCGCGCTCGCGCCCACCTTCGATGTTTTCGTGGGCGCGGCGCCACGAGTTCGCCAGCGTGGCCGAGCCCAGGATGTTGAGCGCCTCTGGTGCTTGTGGAGCGACTGCGACAGCCCGGAGAGCGTCGAAGCGCTACGCAAGTTCCGCCCGCTCCCCAACATCGTCAACCGTTCCGGGACGGCCGGGCGCCTCCATGCGTGGTGGCAGATCCCCGCAGGCATGGCGCCGGCCGAGGCCGTCCGTGCAAACCGGCGGCTCGCGCTCGCGCTGGGAGCCGATCGGGCCTCAACAGACGGCGCCCGGATCATGCGCGTGGCCGGCACGCTCAGCCGCAAGCGGATGCCGCCCGCCGAGGTTGAGTGCATCCGCCTTGAGCTCGACTCCTACAACCTCGCCGAGCTCATTCACGGGCTGCCCGACGATCCCGCTTACGCTCCCCGCCGAACACCGCCACCGTGCCTCGCCGCCGGTCCTGCGGCGCTCGCGGGTCTCGCGAGAGTCGTGCGTGAGGCGCCCATCAAACAACGCAACGTCCGGCTCAACTGGGCGAGCTTCCGGGCCGGTGAGCACGCGGCCAAAGGCGCGCTCGATGTCGGCGCTGCCGAGCACGAGCTGCTCGCCGCCGCGATCGACGCCGGCCTACCCGAGCGCGAGGCGCGACGCACGATCGCGTCGGGCCTTAGCGCACACAGTAGGAGCGCGGCATGACGCCCGACGAGGATCGAGCGTTCCGCGAGCGCGTCGGCGAGGCTCCCGCCGCGCCGCCTATAGGGTCGTACGAGCTGAGCGATCTCGGGAACGCTGAGCGCCTGATTGCCGCGCATGGTGAGGACCTGCGCTGGATACCGGGCCTCGGATGGTTCGCCTGGGACGGTTCGCGGTGGCAGCGCGATGAATCCGGCGAGCCGCTACGGCGCGCGAAGCTCACCGCCCGCGCGATCCTGCACGACGCCGCGAACTGCGACGACGAGGCTCTCCGCAAGGCCACGGCCAAGTGGGCGCGCGCATCAGAAGCCGAGCCCCGCCTGCGCGCCGCAGTGTCGCTGGCAGCGAGCGAGCGGCGCGTCATCGCCAACCCAGCCGACCTGGACACGGACCCATGGGCGTTCAACACCTTCACAGGGACGATCGACCTGCGCACCGGAAAGCTGCGCACGCACCGGCGCGAGGACATGCTGACGAAGCTCGCCCCGGTGGCGTACGACCCCGACGCACAGTGCCCGGTGTGGACGGAGTTCCTACGCACGATCTTCGCTGGCGACGAGGATCTGATCGACTACGTGCAACGGTGGGCGGGCTACTCGCTCACCGGGTCGACGCGCGAGCAGGTGATCGCCTTGTGTTGGGGCGCCGGGTCCAACGGCAAGACCACGATGCAGGAGACCCTGCGTCGCGCGCTCGGCGACTACGCGGCGCACACGCCCAGCTCGACGCTGCTGGAGCGCGACCACGGCGACGCGATCCCCAACGACCTCGCACGCCTGCGCGGCACCCGGCTCGTCACGGCGTCGGAGACCGGGGACGGCCGGCGGCTCGACGAGGAGCGCGTGAAGGCGATCACCGGATCCGATGTCATCGCCGCGCGCTACATGCGCGCCGAGTGGTTCGAGTTCCGTCCGAACTTCAAGGTGTGGGCCTCGACCAACCACCTGCCGCGCGTGCGCGGGACCGATCACGCCCTCTGGCGACGCATCCGCCTGATTCCCTTCAGCGTCACGATCGCCGACGAGGACCAGGATCGCGACCTACCCGAAAAGCTCACCGGTGAGACGCCCGGCATCCTGGCCTGGGCAGTCCGCGGATGCTTGGACTGGCAGCGTCACGGGCTCGGCGCACCCGAAGCCGTCACCAACGCGACACGCGAGTACCGCACCGACATGGACTTGATCGGGCGTTTCCTCGCCGACTGCTGCGAGATAAAGCCCGACGCGGAGGCGGAGGCCGGGGCGCTGTGGCTGGCGTTCTGCACATGGGCCGAGGCCAACCATGAGCGCACAGGCACACAGACAGCATTCGGGCGACAGCTCACAGAGCGAGGCTTCGAGACACGGCGTCAGGCGAAGGCGCGCAAGCGAATCGGACTGCAACTACTGGACGCGGACGGCCCCGACGACGGGCAAGGATGGTGACACGAATGACGTGTCGTGACGGCTTCGCCCTCTTATCACCCAATAGACCCCCCTACACACACATAGTGTCTGGACCAGTCACAACGCGTCACACCCGGCACACACAACAGCGACGACGAGTGCCGTGTGTCGCCAGTCACACGATGACCAACGCACAGGCGATCGTGCCCGGCAGCATTGATGGGAGTAAGTGAATGAGCACGAAAAACGGCTCTACAAAGCCAAAAAGCGACAATACCTCACAATCCGCACCCGGGGGGTGGGCCGTACCCCTTGGACCGATATTCAATCCCCGAGGGCGCCGTCGCTTACAGAAAACACTCGCGTGGAATGTGCTGTCTCGGCAACGCGAAAAATCTTCGCGGAGGGTGCCAGTCCCGTTGGTTGTGCGGTTTTGCCGCCGCCGGGGCTGGCGCTAGGATGTCACAAATGCAGACGCCGAGTGACATGTCGAAGCCTGATCGCCAGAAGGCGGTCGCGCTGCGGGCGCTCGGGAGCACACTTGCCGAGGTCGCCGAGGCGGTCGGCGTGAGCCCGGCGGCGTTGCGCCAAGCCGTCGCGCGCGGCCGCCGAGGCGAGGGCGGCGCTGAAATGCAGTTGTGGGCGGTACGGATGACCGCTGCTGCGGAGGATCAGCTGACGCAGGGTGACCTTGTGCGGATGTTGGAAAACGAAGCGCGCGAGGAGAGAGGTTCGTTGAGGAGGCAGAACGCGCGGACCCTCCTGTTGCGTATTGCTCGTGAGCGTGACAAGGAACGGGCCATTCTCGACCAGCCGCCGACCCCCTTGCAGGAGCTGATGCGCGAACTGAGGCGACCGCGGACGGCCGGTGAACTGGCGTCTGGCGCCGCAAAACAGGAGGCCTGGGAAAAAGAACAGCGCGAAAGAGCCGACGAAAAAGCTAACCAGAAAGGGTTGACCCCGTGACCGAACAAGAACAAGACCCCCAAGACCGAATTACCGAACTGGAACGCGACTTGGCCGAGAGTGAAGGGGACACCAGAACGATGCAGATAGTCGCGGAGCTGCGCCTGGGGACTGAGCATGTCGATGCCCTCCGTGCGGCCGGCGACCAGGCGTCGAAAATCGAGCTCGGTGAACGACTTGCGGCCGGGCAGCCGCAGGCGGCGATCGCTGCTGCGCCGGCTGCGTCGCGGGCGCCATCCCACGCCCGTGCGCCGCGTGACGGGCGCGGCCGTTTCAGCCCGGCGCCCGGTGGCTTTGGCGGCGGCACGGCCCCGTCCGGCCAGAGGTTCACGGGCCACCCGGCCGGCGAACATCCGGCGGACAATGCGCTCCGCACCGCAGCGGGATTCTAAGAAAAACCCAACCGAAAGGAAAACACCATGCCGCAAAATCCGATTGCCCTAAAAACGTCACGTTGGCAGCCATTTGCGCCCCCGGGCCCGTTGTCGAGCAAACTGAGCAGCAAGTTGTCCAAGGAAGCCGCCGAGCTGTATGCGGGCTGGAAGCGGGCGGAGGCTTACGTAAGTGAGCTGGGGCAGCAGCACGTCGAGTTGGAACAGAAGCTCCAGCAGGCCCGGGCGGACCTTGGCCGTGCGCAGGCCCGGGAGGTCGCGAGCTTCGGGAGGGACCGGGCATTGGGTGCGGCTGAACGTGTCGCGGCGCTCGAGGTTGAGGTGAAATCCCGGACGCCCGTCAGTGGGGTTTCGCTCGGCGAGCAGGCGCGCGAACAGGCCGAGGGCGCGAGGGGCGCGTACAGCGCGTTCTTGGCTGCTCACTGGAAGGCCCTGACCGAGGAGCATCGCGCCCTCGCCGAGAAGATCCATAAGCCGTACGCAGCGGCGCTCGCGAGCTTCCAGGAGGCCACAGCCGGGCTGCTGGACGAGCACGACGAGCTTTGCCAGAGCCTGCGTCATGTGATCGGCGGGACCGAGCCGTTCCTCGAGAACGACTTGCCGCGCACGACGCGCGAGTTGTCGGGCTACGAGAAGTTGCCTGCGCCGTCGCCCGAGTCGCTCGAGCGCCGGCAGGCGTGGGAGGTCGCCGAGGCCGAGCGGGGCAGGCTGTTCCAGGAGAAGCTTGACCGCGAAAACGCGGAGCGCAAGCGCCTCGAGAACGGCGAGCCTGCGCGCTACCAGTCGATCACCCAGGTGCGCGAGCTCGCCGAGGGGGTCGCCGCCGCCGCGTAACAGACTCCGCATGCGCGCGCCGCGGGACTTTCCTTTCAGCCCGGGCCGGAGCGCCGGCGGTAGGGGCGGGCATCGCCCGCCGAGCGGGGCGCGGCGGTTTCGGGTTGAGCCGCCGCGCCCTTGCGTAGCATCCTCGCGTGTGACGCCGGCACAGAGACTCCGTGAGCAGCTCGCCGCGGCGCGCGGGCAAGGGGAGCGCTTCGAGGGCGCGTGGCCGAACGCTCTCGCGGCAGCGTTGGCCTCGGCACTGGACGCCGGGGAGCAGCGAGAATGGTCGATCGTGCTCGGCGGGATGGTCGAGCACTGGCGAGCGGCGTTTGAGCGTCGCCCGGCGTCACGCTGCGAACGGGCTCTACAGGCGGTCGCTGACGATCCCGAGCGTGTGCCCGTGTCCGAGACCGTCGAGCGTGCCTGCGAGCACTGCGACGACCCGATCCCGGACGACCGCGATCCTCGCACCCTCTACTGCTCCGATCGGTGTCGCAAAACCGCGCGCTACGCCCGGTCGCACCCGGTCGCAGCCTGACCGGAAGGCGGTACGCTGAGGTCACGGTCGCGAGAAGGGCGAGGGCGCGCCTGGAATGATGCGTAAGGCTCAAGTGCTTGATACAGATACCGCCCCACACCCAACCCTAGGAGGGAACCAAGATGGGCCGACGCCGTAGTTTCAGCAGCAGCATGTTCCGCGCCGCCCGCGTCACCGACGATCTGGAAGCGTTCGGGAGCGGGAATCCGTCGAAAATGGCCCGCCGGGCCAAGAACGTCGCCGTCGGTCGCAGCGCCGCGAAAGGCGGCGTCTGGCGGCGGCTGTTCGGTGGCGGCCGGCGGAAGGCCGGGTGAGCGTGATAGGGCCTACAGCGTAGGGTCAAGCTCGCACAGCTTGAAGCCGAGCAAGCGAGCCAGCGCTCGCGCGAAGTGCTCGTCATGATCGCAGCCGATCGCGGCTCCTTGGGCTACTTCCACCGTCCCGTTGATCGGCGCGACTGACGCGTCGCCGAGCTGAAAGGACCACTCCGTTCCGCGGAGTTCGCCCTCGGATATGTCATGGAATCCTGCCCGTGGTCGCTTTACCGGGTGGAGCGTGACAGTCGCCGTCTCGCGGTCGATCGGGACAACCTCGATGGTCGCCGAGTCGTTATCTGCGGAGATCTTGCAGAGGCGATCGCCTATGACGGCTTCGACCCCGGCTCCCGGCACAGCTCTCCGCGCTGACACGGACGGGAGCAGCAGTTCGAGTGCGGGTCGCAGCTGATCCTGCGCGGGCTGCGACCCGGGGTACGCCTTCTGGATCAGCCTCTCAAGCTCCATAGACACGTCGTGAGCCTACAGGGCCTTGTCAACGGAATGTCAGCGAACATAGCCGGACGGGCCGACACTGGTCGTCATGGCGACACCGTGTGAGGCCCGTAAACACGGGCGATTCTGGACTCCCAGCTACTGTCGAGCACCCGGCAACATGGCGGGAGAATAACTACGACATCTTCGAGGGGACGGCCGAGATCCAGCAGCTCGTGATCTCGCGGGCTATCAGCGGGATGTACATCCGGTAGGCGGCTACCAGGCCTGCGCGGCGCCACAGTGCGGGCAGGCCACGGTCGTCGAGACCGACGCGGCGAACACGAACCCGCAGGCGCACGCGTATGACGCGTTGTCGATCGGGCCGCCTGCGCTGCGCACGCGTGCGACGATCTGAGGGCCCGTCGATCCCGGATAGCTCGTCGAGTCATGCAAGGCATGCCCTGAGGTCGCCGGCTCGGTGGCGGCCACGTGGAGATCCGCCGCGCCGGCGGCGCTCGCGCGCCTGAGCCCGTTGTGCCTGCGCGGACGCACAGGTCGAGCCTTGGCCTCGGCGGGGTGGGGTAGACGTTGCAGCAGTGCGGTGGCTCTCATGACGATCTACACATAGAACCTCTCCACACCCCAAAAGTTTCGCTCTTGGGCGGCGATCTCCTGGCGGGGATTTGGGATACTTCGCTGTGATGAACCCCGCGCGCAAGCGAACGGTGCGGCTGACGGTGGCCCTGAGTGCGGCCGTGGTGCTGGCCGGAGCGCTCATCTACACGAGCTTCAGCGCCGCCTCGCCCGCGCTCACGCCGAGCCAGCTCGTCCACCAGGCCCAGCCCGGGCGCAGCTACCAGCTGACGGGCACGGTCGTGGATGGCTCGGTTCATCGCCAAGGCGCCACGCTGGACTTCAGCGTCGAGGATCGCGCGGGGGGCACGGCCGTCCCGATCGCCTACTCAGGCACGGTCCCGAACCCGTTTCGCGAAGGGCGCGAGGTGATCGTGACCGTGCAGAAGCAGGGTGGGTCATACATCGGCGAAGAGAACTCGCTGATCACCAAGTGCCCGTCCAAGTACAAGGTCGCGCCGCCGAGCGCATCCGCCGCCAAGCAGAGCTCCTGAGATGCTCTGCCCGGGCGCCGGCGCGAACGCGCGCGCGCGTTCCGCTGATGGCCGGCTTGGGATACGCGTGCCTGCTGCTCGCGCTCGCCGTGTGCGCGTACGGGATCGGCGCGTCGCTGTACGGGGTCCGCCGCGGACGCGTGGAGTTCTCGGATTCCGGCCGGCGCGCGGTGTACGCGCTGGCGGGGATCCTGACGGTCGCGTTCGTCGTGCTCGAGATCGCGTTCCTGCGCAACGACTTCGTCTTCAACACGGTCGCCGACACCTCCAGCCGCACGACGCCGGCGTTCTACAGGGCTGCCGCCGTGTGGGCCTCCCAGGAAGGCTCGCTCTTGCTGTGGGCGTGGCTGATGTCGCTGTGGTCGAGCCTGGCGCTGTTCCTGACCCGCAGGCGCCTGCGCGACGTCGCCGCCTACGCGACGGCGATCATGCTCGGCTTCGGCGGGTTCTTCGTGGGGTTGATGGTGTTCTACGCCAACCCGTTTGCCACCACCAGCCCGGCGCCGCCGGAAGGCGTGGGGCTCGATCCGCTGCTGCGCTTCCCGACGATGATGATCCACCCCCCGATGCTGTACTCGGGCTACACACTGTGCACGATCCCCTTCGCTTTCGGCATGGGGGCGCTTTTGGCGCGCCGGGTGGACGCCGACTGGATCAAAGCGATCCGCCGCTTCGCCTTCGCGGCATGGCTGTTTTTGGGCATGGGCATCTTGCTCGGGGCCCTGTGGTCCTACTCGGAGCTCGGCTGGGGTGGCTACTGGGGCTGGGACGCCGTCGAGAACGCCTCGCTGATGCCGTGGCTGACGGGCACCGCGTTCCTGCACTCGCTGATGATCCAGGAGAAGCGCGGGATGCTGAAGGTGTGGAACGTCTCGCTGGTGCTGGGCACCGGCACGCTGGCGATCATGGGCACGTTCTTGGTGCGCAGCGGGATCCTCGACTCGATCCACGCCTTCGGCGGGCATACGCTGGGCGTGCCGTTCGTCTGTCTGATCGCATTGATGATCGCCGGCTCGATCTACCTGGTCGTCTCCCGGCGGGAGATGCTGCGCTCCGAGCACCGCCTGGACTCGCTGCTCTCGCGCGAGTCGATCTTCCTCGCCAACAACCTCGTGCTGGTGGGGCTGTGCTTCGTGATCCTGTGGGGCACCTACTTCCCCCTCATCTCAGAGGCGCTGACCGGCCAGGAAGCGTCCGTGGGCCCGCCCTGGTTCGATCGCTACACGGTGCCGCTGGCGCTCATCCTGGTGCTGCTGAGCGGCATCGGGCCCGTGATCGCCTGGCGACGCGCGACGCTTGCCAACGCCCGGCGCAACTTCATGGTCCCGGCGGCGAGCGCGCTGCTGTGCCTGGCGGTGCTGCTGGCGGCCGGAGTGACCCAAAAGCCGCTCGCGCTCGCGATGTTCTGCTGCGCGGCGTTCGTGCTCGGCAGCATCTCACAGGAGTTCTTGCGCGGCACGCGCGCACGCCGCGCGATGGCCGGCGAGCCCGCGCCGCTGGCGCTGCTGGCGCTGGTGCGGCGCAACCGCCGCCGCTACGGCGGCTACATCGTGCACATCGGCATCGCCGTGCTGTTCGTCGGGGTGGCGGCGTCCTCGTCCTTTCAGCACGCCTCCGAGCTGAGCCTCTCCCCGGGCCAATCCACCCGCGTGGGCTCCTATACGGTCCGCTACGTGCGACCGACCGCGACGCTCACGCCCCGCTATGACGCCGCCCACACGGGCTCCACTCTCAGTCTGGGCGCCGTGCTCGACGTGACAGAAGCCCGCCCGCCCGGGCGGCACGTGGCCACGCTTGATCCCAGCGAGGGGTTCTACTCCTCCGGGGAAGCCGCCCAGGGGTCTGTCGGCAGCCTGATCGGCGGGCAGCCGGTCAGCCACGTGGGCATGGACGTGGGGCTCACGCGCAACGTGTGGACGGCCATCCAGCCGGACATCGAAACCCCCGCTCTGAAGCGAATCGTGACGGTCGGCGACAGGACGCTGCCGCCCGAAGAGGGGATCGTCGCGATCGCCTACCTCGCCCGCGCGTACCTGAAGAACCCCCCGCGGGCCCAGTTCAACCTGCTCGTCTCACCGCTGGTGATGTGGATCTGGCTCGGTGGCCTGATCGCCTTCGGGGGCGGGCTGATCGCGCTGTGGCCGGCTCCCAGCGTTGTGCGCAGTCGCGCGGCCGCCCTGGCGCGCGGGCGTCGTGGGAGCGCCGCCCGGGGCCTGGCGCGCGCCTGAGCAGCGGGTGAGTGTCCTGGCCGCAGTCCTCGCCGTGGCGCTGCTCGGTGTGGTCATACTTGTCCTCAGCGCACCCTTTCGCGCCGCCCGCCGCCCACATAAGAACGGCGAGCCCGCGGGCTCGCCGAGTTCGCGCAGGCCCGCTCCGAGCGTGCCGGCCTGCGAGCCGCGCGCGAGGCCAAGTACAGAGAGATCCGTGACGCCGAGCTCGACTACCGCACTGGCAAGCTCTCCCAGGAGGACTACGCCGCCGTGGACGGGACGCTGCGCTCAGAAGCCGTTGAGATCCTCGACCGGCTTCAGGCGCTCGGGGATGACGCGCCCGAGGAGCCCTGAGCGCTGATCAGGCCCAGGGCCGCTTGAGGAGCAAGATCGCGTTCAGCGCGAACAGGACCGCGAAGAAGATCGTCCAGCGGTTGAGGTTGCGCTCGACCATCGAGCCGCCACCGAGCGGGCCCTGGCCGCTGCCGACCCCGAACGCGCCGGAAAGCCCGGAGTCCTTGCCAGAGTGCATCAGCACGAGGAAGATCAGGACCACGCAGATGATCACTTGCAGGAGGGAGAAGATCGTTTCCACGACCTCAGATTACCGCGCGCGGGCCGTCGATGGTCTGGTTGAAGCCTACGGGCAGGCGGCCGTGGCGGAAGCGCGCGCGGCGGACCCGTCGGCAAACGCGAAGCTCGCGGCGAACGGAAACCCGCCGGCGGGGCAGCTGCGCGGCACGAGGATGGCCCCGGCGGCCGCGTGCGCCCGGGGAGAGTGACCGACCCCGCCGACCGTCAGCGACAGGGATACGAACGAGGCGTTCGGCTCGAGCACCAAGGTCGGGATCGCGGGGATCGAGACGGTCAGCTTCAAACCGTATGGCGCGCCGGCCGGTTCGAGCACCGCTGTGCTGATCGAGCTCTGATCCAGCGGGGTTTCGCCGTGGCCGAAGATCTCGAGCGTCGGTCGGGCGCCCCGGTTGGGACCGCGAAAGATCGTGATCGTGCTTTCCTCTCCGACTGCCAGCGAGCCGGCGTGCACGCTCATCAGCGCGTGGCCGCGACCCACGAGCGATCCGGCCGGGCAGCCGGCCGCGCCCCTGCGGCGCAAACGCGACTTCGCACAGGTTCCGACGCCGTGCAGGTCGATCTTCAACCCGGCCGGCAGTCGCACGACCATTGCGCTCAGGGGCGCCGGCACGCCTTCATCGCCGCCCGAGAACCTGAACGCGAGCGTGAGCGCGGTGCTCGCGCCGAGCCGGTCGGGCAGCAGTGAGGGGCGCATGCTCGCGCTGCTCGCGCTCTGCGCCGCCCGAGCCATCCCCGGCGGTGCGAGGGCGCACAGCCAGGACGCCGCCAGTACCGTCAGGGCTCCTCGCCGGCTCACTTCTTTGGGCAGGGGATCTTGACCGTGCTTTTGACGGTCGAGCTGTCCTCGAAGCTGAATTCCGATGCGGCCGGCCAACCTCCGCGGGGGCAGGTCTTGGGGGTGATGATGCCCTTGACGTGCTCCAGCTCGCGCTTGCCGCGGATCGTCTTGTAGTAGGCGACGTTTTTGGCGCCCGCGGTGAAGAAGGCGCTCAGCGCCGAGGCGTCGGAGGCTTCGGGCAGGACTTTGATGAGCGGCACGTTGAGGCTGAAGCCGAGCCCGTAAGGCTTCGGGAATTGGATCACGGGCGCGGTGAAGACGAGCTGGATCGATACGGGGCTCGAGCCTTCGAGATAGATCAGCAGTTCGACGTGCCCCGGCTCGTTGTCGCCCAGGAAGAAATCGACCGTGTATTCCTCGTGGATCACTTCTTTGGCGATTTCATACGCGCCCAAGCCGCCGCCGAACCCGGCCTTGGAGTCTGCCGGACAGGCCTGCGGGCCGCTGTTTTCGAGGATCGCCACGGTGCACGTGCCGGTGCCCTGCAGGTTCAGGGTCAGCCCGGCCGGACCCATCACGTTGATATGGGTGATCGGCGAGGGCACGGGAGAGTCGGTCGAGCTGATGTTCGCTGAACCGAACACGTTGGTCGGCACCCCGAGCGCATCGGGAGAAAAGCCCGCCTTGGTGATGGTCACGGTCTCTTCGGCCTGGGCAGCGCTTGCGCCTGCACCGAGCAGGAGCGCGCAGCCAGCCAGCGCCGTGGCGATGATCCTAGCTCTGGGCATTGCGCGACAAACCTCCTCCATCGTGTGGGCGACCCGCCGGGACGCGACCCGGGTGGATCTCCGGCTCCATTGAACAATAACCCTCGACGATCGACAACGGAGCGGTCAGGCAAGACTGCGACGTTCCGCCGCGAACATCGCTACCGTGCGCTGTCGAAACGGGTGGCCAGGCGTGATTACGAATCCTTTACGGGTTCTTGCTTGTCTGCCGATATGAATCCGGTGGCGTGCCCACGATCGTTGGATCAGCGGCGCCAGACCGACGATCTACGATGCCGAACACAAGGGACTGCACGATGACCAGCCTCTCGAAAGGCCGCCTGTGAGCGGTTTGCGCGCCATCGGCCAGCGCCGCGTTCGAGTTGCGCGCCGAGTGGGTTGGCGCAGGGTGCTGTCCGCGCTGGCGGGCGGAGGGCTCACCGTGGCGGGTCTCGGCGGACCGCTGGCGGGCGGCGCCATCGGCGCGGAAGCCCCGGGCAGCTCGACCACGACCGGAGAAGGCGCCGAACCGCCGGTCACCTCCACGACCCCGGAAGCCCCCGCATCCACGACCGGTTCGGGCCAGTCCACGACGAGCACCTCGACCACCACCCCCGCGCCAACCCCTGCGAGCAGTCCGTCCTCCCCGTCCACGCCGGCGACCACGACGACAGAGCCCTCGACCCCGGACCCAAGCGCGACTCCCGCACCCGCCGCGGAAGCTCCCGCCGTGCTCGTGCGACGCAGGCAGCAGACGACCACGAGCAGGCCGGCGAGCCGCAACCTCACCCAGACGAAAGCAAAGTCCACCGGCGGTGGATCGAGCGGGAGCTCGGGCGCCTCGGCCTCGGGCTCGGGCAACGTGGCTCCACCCCCGCAGACGGTGGCCGGTCAGGCGCAGGCGCTGGCGGCGATGCTCGGTGGCTCGGCGGCGTCTGCGCAGGCGCTCGACTTCTATCGCATACCGCTGTTCCTGCTCCCGATCTACCGAGCCGCGGCGATCCAGTACGACGTGCCCTGGCAGATTCTCGCCGCGATCAACGAAATCGAGACCGACTACGGCACCGACCTGTCCGTCTCCAGCGCCGGCGCCGAGGGGTGGATGCAGTTCGAGCCCTCCACCTGGCTGCAGTACGGGGTGGACGCGTTGAACGCCGGCTACGCCGACCCCTATAACCCGGTCGACGCGATCTTCGCCGCCGCGCGCTACCTGAACGCGGCGGGCGCGGCGCACAACCTGAACGCGGCGATCCTCGCCTACAACCACTCCCCCGAATACGTCGAATCGGTGATGTTGCGCGCGAAACTGATCGCCGCCTACCCGGTCAGGTGATCGCCGCGCTTGACGGGCCTGGTCGACGACCGCCCGCCTGTGACCGGCAAGCGCATTAACTGGGCCCCGCCCGCCTCGGCCTCGGCGGCCGCACAGTTGCCCTCTTCCTCCAGCGCGACCGCGGGCGCGAGCGCCGTCTCGCCGTCCGCGGCCGGTGCGCGGCGCGGCCAGCGCCCGCAAGCAGCGGCACGAGCACCGGTGCGACGCCCGGCTCCACGGCGGCGCCTGCTCCGGCGCACCGCGGCCGGAGCGTCGGCGAGCGCCTCGGGCCCTCAGCTGGTGGACGTCATGAGCGAACCGCACGCGGACGCCGTGGCCGTGCAGAACGGTCGGATCCTGAAGCTAGGGCACTCGCGCAAGCTTGGCTCCTACGTGGTATTGCGGGACGTATACGGCGACGTGTTCACCTACGCCGGGCTGGGCAGCATCGCCCGCACCTATAAGCCCCCGGCCTCGGATTCCGCCACGAGCGCCTCGGCGCAGGCAGGCTCCAGCGCATCGACACAGTCCGCCTCGGCCGCGGGCGGCGCCGGCGCCGGCGAATCGAGCGCCAGCGGGTCGGGCAAGGTACGGGTGTTCGCTCATCTCCACGACAACCCCGACGCGCGGGCGGCCATCGCGCACGCCAAGCTGATCGGTCGTGCCACCTCGGCGGACGGGCGCCTTCAGCTGCGCAGCGGCTCGATCGTCACCGAGGGCACGGTGCTCGGCCGCGTCGCCGTTCCGCCGGGCGCCAAGGACGGCCATCTGCGTTTCGCGATCCGCCCGGCGGGCGATTCCGGCACGATCGACCCGCGGGCGATCCTCGCCAACTGGACCCAACTCGACGCGGCGCTTCATCCGCAGGGCGCGAAGGGCAACCCGAACCTGCTCGGCGCGACCGCGAGCGACGTGTTCCTGCTGTCCAAGAGCGCGCTCGAGCGCGCTGTGCTGTCCGACTCCGGCATCGGGCTGTCGTCCTGCTCGCGCCACGAGGTCGCCTCCGGGGCGGTCGACGAGCGCGCGCTGGCGGTGATCGTGTTCCTCTCGCGCAGCGGCCTGAAGCCGACGGTCGGCACGCTGCCATGCGGGGCCTACGACGCCTCAGGCTATGTGCTCCGCCGGCCATGCCGGCGACGCCGTCGCGATCGTCGCGATCAACGGCGTCCCGATCGCGGGCCATCAGGGCGCGGGGTCGATCACCGACACGACGATCCGCACGCTGCTGACGCTGCAGGGCGGGTTCGTGCCCGCGCGCATCGTCAGCCTGATGCGCTACCCCGGCGCTCCGACCACGCTCGCGCGAGCCGACCACGGCGACTACATTGAGATCGTGTTCCCCCCAGCGCCGGCTCACTCTCGCGCGGCCAGGTCCGCCGCAAAGATCGCCACCGCCCACGCGGCCGGCGCTGGAAAGACCGCGCCAGCGCGGGCGGCGCTCGCCGGCACATTGAGTTCCACGCAATGGGAACAGTTGCTCGCGCGCATCGGCGCGCTGCCCACGCCGAGGGTCTCCGTCAAGCGGAGCTCAGCGGCGATCCCCGATCGCTGAGCCGGGAATCGCCGCTTTCAGCCCAGCCGCAGCCGGGCGTGGCGCCGGCGCCGCCGGCGCGCGCCGGAAGGCGTCTGCGCAGATCGGCTGCGGCACTTGGACTCGGCCGTTCTGAACTGCGAGCTGGCGTGTGTCGATGCCTTTGGTGTCGAACACCGGCCCTTTCCCTGATGTGTTCGGCGCCGGCACGTTCACGCCGTTTTCACGCATGCACGCGGCGAACTTGCGTCAGCGCCGCCTTGAAGCGGGGCTTTTGAGCGATCCGCGCGCCGCGACCGCCGCGAAGGAGCCGCCGCCGCACTTCTTGATCGCGGCTTCGTACTGCGCACGCGTCACTCCGCTCGGTAGTTGCGGACCGCCGGAGTCGGTGCCGCCGGGGAGCCGCCCGCCCCACCCGGACCGCCGGGCCGGTGCTGGCCCGGGGTCCGCTGCGGCAGGGCGACCCCGTTTTTCTGCAGGCATTCGCGCAGCGCTTTGAACCGCGCCGCGCCCGCCCTCGCGGGGCCAGTACCGGTCGTGCCCGTGCCGGCGGGGGTCGTGGCGGATGCGCTCGTGCTCGTGCTCGTGGACGTGGACGAGCTTTTCGAGGAACTGCCGCAGGCCGCCAGAACGAGGAGGCAGGCGAGCAGGAATGCGAGCGTCGCGACGGCGCTCGCCGCGGGTTTGCGTCTGCTGATTTTGATGTGAGACATGGAGCTCCTTTTCGATGATTGTGCTCTCGGACGCGCACTCCGCATCGCGGCGGTCGCCGGTCCGCAAGATGGAATAGTGGTCTCGCCGGGTCGTTTCCGCCTCGTCAGCCGCCGCTACCGAACAGAGACGGTTCACCGCTGCTTCCGCCGCCCCTCCTGGCGCCGGAGCCGGTGCCCGAACCGCCGAACAGCGCCGCAAAACCGCCGCCGCTCGAGCCGACGCTGATCGATTCAGCGCTGACGGCGCCGTTTGCACCGGCGGCGCCGGTGACGGTGACCGTTTCGCCGGGGTGGATGCCCTTGACGCTGGCCTTGACGGTCTTTGTCACGCTCGTGCCCGCCGAGGTGGTCACCTTGACGGTGTTGCCTTCCGCGTTGGTCACGTACAGCGTGCTCCCGGCGAGGAACGCCACGGTGCCGGCGGTCGGGCGGACGAAGCCCGTGCTCGAGGCTCGGCGATCCGCTGGTGGAGGCCGAGCCCGCGCCCGAGCCGCCCGTGCGCAGGGCGGCGAAGCGCGAGGCCAGGCCCGCCGCCCCGGCGCCCGCGGAGGAGCTCGACGAGCCCTGGCCCTTCTCGACGAGCACGCCGCCGATGAACCCGCACGCGATCAGCAGCACGCCGAGCAGCGCCACGACGACGGGATTGCCGCCAGCACCGAAAAGGCGCCGGCGCGGGCGGGGAGGCAGCTCGTCGATCGGCTCGTCCCACTCCTGCTCGTCGTCCTGCGCGAACGGCTCGTAGCCGCCGAGCGCGCCCGCGTCCGGGGCTGGAGTCGCGGTCTCGCGGGTTGGGACATCGTGCGCGGCGACGCCCGCGGCCGCAGGCTCCTCAGCAGCGGCCTCCTGGATGGTCGTCTCTGGGTCGGACGTGGCGGGCTCCTCGGGTGGCATGACGCGCTCCTCTTGGGGGGATGGATCACTCAAAGCGCAGCGCCTCGATCGGTCGCAGCGCGGCGGCGCGCGCGGCGGGGTAGGTGCCGAAGAACAGGCCGGACAGCGCCGCCGCGCCGAAGGCCAGGAAGATCGAGTAGGTGGCGACTTCGGGGTGCACTCCGGCGATCTCGAACTGACTGCCGATGACACCTACCAGCACGCCCGTGACACCGCCGACGAGGGAGACGAGCACGGCCTCGGTCAGGAACTGGGCGAGTATGTCGCTGCGCCTGGCGCCGACCGCCTTGCGGATGCCGATCTCGCGCGTGCGCTCGGTGACGGATACGAGCATGATGTTCATCACCCCGATCCCGCCGACGAGCAGCGATATCGCGGCGACCTCCCCGAGCAGCGTCGTGAAGACGCTCGAGGTGGAGCTCGAGGTTTCCAGCAGCGAGCCCTGATTGAGCACGCTGAAGCCAGGTTCGGCGGTGTCCTTGATTTTGTGCCGTTCCTCGATGATCGTCGTGACCTCCGCTTCGGCGGCGTTCAGCGAGGACTCGGAGGAAGCCTGCACGGTGATCGAGTCGATCGGACCGACGCCGGTGAGCGAGTCCTGCACGGTCGTGATCGGGGCCATCACGACGTCGTCCTCGTTGGTGACGCCGTTGGTCCCCTTTTTGGCGAGCACGCCGAGGACTTCGTAGTTTGAGCCATTGACCTTCATGTTCTGGCCCACCGCGCTCTGCCCGGCGAACAGTTCCTGCACGACTTCCTGGCCGATCACCGCCACGCGGCGGTGCTTGCTCACGTCTTCGGATGTGAACGAGGCGCCTTCGGCGATCTTGTAGGTGTGTGCCGTCAGATAGGAGGGCGTCGTGCCCACGAACGAGGATGGTTCGAAGCTCGTGCCGTCATAGACGAGCGACACGCCGCTGGCGTTCACGACCGGCGAGGCGCTCTTGACATCCGGCGCCAGGCTGGGGTTCTGCAGGGCTTCGGCGTCGGCCTTGGTCAGCGAGACGGTGGCCGCAGTGCTCGCCCGTGGGCCGAAGCGCAGGCCGCCGCTGCCCTGCACCACCAGCACGTTCGTGCCGAGGCTCTGGATCGTGGACTGAACGGCCTTGGAGGAGCCATTGCCGACGGCGATCAGCACGATCACCGAGGCGACCCCGATCGTCATGCCGAGGATCGTCAGGCCCGAGCGGAGCTTGTTCGCGGTGATTCCGCTCCAGGCGATACGCAGCATCTCGGTGCCGATCACGGCTGCGCCTCCACGACGTGGGCGCCAACGGGGTGGTGGGAGGACTTCAGCTCGTGCGGAGCGGGCGGGGCGTCGTGCACGCCGAGCGTGCGGTGGTCCTCAACCACCTCGCCGTCGCTCAGACGAATCGTCCGCTTGGCCTGTTCGGCGACGTCGGGCTCGTGGGTGATCAGGACCACGGTCCGTCCCCCTTCGTTCAGGCGCGCGAAGATCGCCAGCACGTCCTCGGTGGAGTGCGAGTCGAGGTTTCCGGTCGGCTCATCGGCGAGGATCAGCGAGGGGTTGGTCACGATCGCCCGTGCGACCGCGACCCGTTGCTGCTGCCCGCCGGAGAGCTCCGCCGGCTGGTGGTCGAGACGGTGCCCCATGCCGACCGAGCGCAGTGCCCGCTCGGCGCGCCGGCGGCGCTCTGCCCCCCGCAGTCCGGCGTAGGCCAGCGGCAGCTCGACGTTGACGAGCGCGCTCGTGCGCGGGACCAGGTTGAAGCTCTGAAAGACGAACCCAATCTTGCGGTTGCGCAGGTCGGCGAGATCGTCCTCGTCCATGTGGCGCACGTCCACGCCGTCGATCAGACAGCGGCCGCTCGAGGGTATGTCCAGGCAGCCGAGGATGTTCATCAGCGTGCTCTTGCCGCTGCCCGAGCTGCCCATGATCGCCACGAGATCGCCGGTGTCGATGCGCAGCGAGACGTCGCGCAGCGCGCGCACGCGGATCTGTCCCAGCTCGAAGACCTTCGTGACCTTGTGCACCTGTATGACCGGATGGGGAGGACGACGGTCATCGCGCGCCGCGCGCGCACCCCCGGTCGCCTCGCGTCGCACCAGTGGCCGGGCGCGAGGGATGCGCGAATCGCCGGCGGGCATTCCTGAGCGCAGAGTCCAGGGCGAGCGGGGTCTCATCAGCCACCGCCTCTGAAGAACGCGCCGCCGCCGCCTGCGTCTGCGCCTGCGCCGCCGAGACCGCCGCCGCCAAGCCCCCCTCCGCCGAGGCGGCTGCCGAGCCTGGAGATGATGTTGGTGGCGCTCGAGCTCGTGGTGCTGGCCGCGGGCAGGACGACCGTTTCTCCCGCTTTCAGGCCGCTGAGGACGATCGTCGAGGTGTTGCCGGCCAGTCCGGTGGCCACGCGCCGTCGTTCCTGCTTGCCATCGCGCAGGACGGTGACCGAGTCGGCGGTGATCGCGCTTGTCGGGACGTTGATGCCTTCGGCCTGCTTGACGACGACTTCGGCGGTCGCGCTCATGCCGATCTTCAAGCCCGCTTGCAGCTGGTCGAGCTGGAAGGTGACGTCGTAGCTGACCGCGCCGCTGCTGCTCGTGGAGAGCAGCGCTACTTCGCTGACGTGGGCCGCCAGTTTGGCGCCGCTGAGGGCTTCGACGGTGACGGTGGCGGTCTGACCGACCTTCACGCTGCCGATTTCCGATTCGCTCAGCGGCGCCACCAGCTGCATCGAAGACAGGTCGCTGAGCACCGCGAACGCCGTGCTGGAGGAGGAGCCCGAGCCGGAGGAGCTCGACGAGCTTGCGGAGGAGCTCGACGCACCGGTGCCGGAGCGGCCTGCGGCGGTGGCGCCGGTTCCTCCGGCCGCGCTCGATCCCGAGCCGCCGGATGAGCCGCTGCTGGCACTCGCAGCCCTGGTCGTCCCGCTTGCCGAGACGACTTCCCCGACCTGGCCCGTCAACGAGACGATCGTTCCGTCCTCGGGCGCGTACAGCTTTGTGTCCTGCACCGCCTGTTCGTCGCTCTGCACGGTCAGCTTGTCGCTCCTGACGGCCGCCCGTGCGGACGCGAGGTTCGCTTCGCGCGTGGCCGTGCTGACGGTCGCGGTCGGGGACGAGCTGGATTTGGCTTCTTTGGCTTCGCGTTCGCCCGCGCTCGTCGTGTGTTCGCCGGCCGACTTCGTCGTGGTCGTGGGTGCGGTGGTCGTGGTGGTCGGTCGTTTGCCTGGCGTCTTGGTCGCCGGCGTCGTCGTCGCCGCCGGTGCGGTGGAAGTCGGCGTGGTCGAGGTCGGTGTGGTTGCGGGCGGTGTGGTCGGCTGAGCACTCGCGGGGGCGTGCGAGGCGGTGTCGGCCACGTCGGCGATGGCAGCGGTCTCGGGGTCAGTCGCGCTGGACGCCGGCGCCACTGCGGCGGCACTGGCACTGGCACTGGCACTGACGCCGCTCGCGCCCGAGCCGCCCGAGCCCGTGCCGGTCGAGGTTTCCCCGTCGGTTTCTTCCTCTTTGGCGAGATCGGCTTCGGCGGACTGCAGGGCGGCCTTGGCCTGTTCCAGCGTGACTTCGGCGCTCTGCGGGTCGAGCGTGGCCAGCAGTTGGCTCTGCACGACCTGCTGTCCCTGGGTCACGTAGATGTGGGTGACCGTTCCGCTCGTCTTGAACCCGAGGTTGAGCTGGCTTGAGGCCTGCAGATTGCCGCTGCCGGAGACGGTGGACTGGACGACTCCTTGCGCGACTTTGGCGGTGCGTGTCACGCTTGCCTGGTTGCCGGAAGCCGGTCCCACGACGAGGACGGCGGCGACGATCGCACCGGCGCATAGAACTCCCAGTACGTAGACGAACCAGGATGCTCTGGTGCGGGTGGTCATTGTCCTCGACTCAGATGCTGGTTGAAGGCTGTAAGAGAGTACGAAGAAACGCTGCAAGCGTGGCTAAAGTCGCCTAAATGTTGCGGCCGTCCTTCTTTATGTGGGGCGGACGTCGAGAAGACGATCATGCACGACCGTGTCACCCCGCAGGGCGCCGGACCCAGCGCCGGCCGTGATGCGATGATGGGCCCGATGCTCCTCTACGGCGGGATCGATCTCGGCGGCACGAAGATCCAGGCGGTGATCGTCGACGACGATCACCGCGTGCTCGGCTCCGCGCGCCATCCGACGCCGACGAGCGGCGGCCCCGAGGATGTCGCTGCGGCGATCGAGGTCGCGCTGCGCGACGCGGCCGCGGCGGCCGAGGTAGAGCCGGCGCAGCTGGCCGGGATCGGGGTCGGCTCGCCCGGGACGATCAGGGACGGCAGCGTCTCGAGCGCGCGCAACCTGCCCGGCTGGGAAGGCACGTTCGCGCTCGCGGCAACGCTCAGCGCCGCGCTCGGTGTGGACGGGCTCCCGATCGAGATCGGCAACGACGTGCAGGTCGCGACCGACGCGGAGCTCAAGCTCGGCGCCGGGCGGCCGTATGACTCACTGCTCGGCGTCTTCTGGGGTACGGGGGTCGGCGGTGGGCTGATCCTCGACGGCAAGCCCTGGACCGGGCGCGGGGGCGCCGGGGAGATCGGGCACATGGTCGTGGAGATCGACGGCGCGCGCTGCACGTGCGGGCGGCGCGGCTGCATGGAGGCCTACGCCGGACGTGCCTCGATGGAGGCGCACGCGCGCAAGCTGCACGAGGAGAAGGGCCACAAGACCGATCTGTTCAAGCTGATGCGCGAGCACGAACGCGAACGGCTGACGAGCGGAATCTGGGCGCGCGCGCTCGAGCACCACGACAAGCTCGCCACGGAGATCGTCGACCGCGCGGTGCGCGCACTCGGCGCGGGGATCGCCTCCGCCGTGAACCTGCTCGACGTGCAGGCCATCATCATCGGTGGCGGGCTCGGCGTTCGTCTCGGAGACCCATACGCCAAGCGCATCACGCAGGCGATGCAGCCGCACCTGTTCGCCGACTCGCGGCCTCCGCACGTGCACGTCGCCGCGCTGGGCGACCTCGGCGGCGCCATCGGAGCGGCGCTGCTGGTCGAGCCCGGCGGAGTCGGGCACGCGCGCAAGGCGCCGGTCACGAAGGCGGCTATAGCCCCCCGATAGTCGTGACCACCAGCACGATGGAGAGCACTGAGGCGACCACGACGGTGATTGCGGAGGCCGCCCCGAGCGCGGGGCCGGTGCGCATCTCGCCCATCACGCTCTCAGAGTGCGAGAGTCGCCAGATGAAGAACAGGTTGATCGGCAGCAGCAGGCCGTTGACCACCTGAACGCCCACCAGCAGCGCGATTACCGGCACCCCAGGGATGATCGCGACGACCGTCGAGATCGCGATCATGGCGGTGATGATCCCGACGAACACGGGGGCCTCGCCGCGCGCGCGACCGACGCCCTTCTCGTAGCCGAGCGACTCGGAGATCACATACGAGGTCGCGATCGGCAGGATTGCGCAGGCGAGCAGGCTGGCGCCCAGCAGCCCGATACCGAACAGCGCCTCGGCGTAGCTCCCGGCGAACGGGCTCAGCGCGCGCGCGGCTTCGGCCGCCGAGCCGATGCTGCGGATTCCGTGGGTGTACAGCGTCGCCCCGGTCGCGATGATGATCGAGGCCGCGATCAGGTTGGCGAAGATCGAGCCCGCGACCGCCTCGCGCTGCTCGTGGCCGAGCTCCTGCACGCGCACCCCGCGCTCCACCACGGCAGACTGCAGGTAGAGCTGCATATACGGCGTGATCGTCGTCCCGGCGGTGGCGATCAGCAGCAGCAGGAACGCCGGTTCGACGTGTATCTGAGGGGTGACGAGCCCGTGTCCGACCGAGCCCCAATCCGGGTGTGCGAGGATCGCGGCAATCGGATAGGCGAAGAACGGGATCGTCATCCAGATGAAGATCTTCTCGGCCGATCGGTAGGAGCCGCGCACGATGATCGTCCAGATCGCGAGCGCGGCGATCGGCACGGAGGCCTGCGCGGGCACGCCGGCCAGTCCGAGTGCGGCGCCGACGGCGACGAAGTCCGAGATGCAGATTCCGAGGTTGGCGATCAACACCGCGGTCGTGGCGATCACCGACCAGCGGATGCCGTACTCCTCGCGCACGAGCTCGGCCAGACCCTTGCCGGTGACGACCCCCATGCGCGCGGCGAGCATCTGCACGATCGCCAGCGAGATCGTGATCAACACGATCGTCCACAACAGGCTGTAGCCGTACTTGGCGCCGACCGAGGAGTAGGTGGCCACGCCACCGGCGTCGTTGCCGGCGTTGGCGGCGATCAGCCCGGGGCCGAGCAGGCCCAGGAAGATGAACATGCGGGTGCGTCTAGGGCGAAGCCGGGCAGGCAGGCGCGGCCGGCCACTGATGGCCGAGCGGGCGCGACGCATGACGGACGGTACTCGGACCGCCATCGAACTTTCCCGTGGAGGTGCTCACGCCCGGCAGTCTATTGGCCGGACGCTCGCGGAGCCCTCGCCGGGTGGGTTCTTGCGCGGGCGTCAGTCCTCGCCTAGCAGCCCGAAGCGCCGGCGCCAGCCGCGCGGGAGCATCGCCTCCAGCACGTCATCGACGGTTACGACTCCGACCATCCGTTCGTGCTCGTCGACGACCGGGATGGCCGTGAGGTTGTAGTCGGCCATCAGCCGCGCGAGCTCCTCGAAGGGGGCGTCCGGTCGCAGGCACGGGCTCTCGTGCTTGACCAGCCGCTCGAGCCGCCACCCAGGCTCGGCGCGCAGAAGAGCTGTCACGGGGATGCTGCCCTGCAGCGCTCCGTCGGCGCCGCTGACGAAGACCGCCGTGAGCAGCTCCGGGGCGATCTTGCTGTGGCGAACGGCCTCCAGCGCGTCGCCGGCCGCGGTCGAGGTTCCCAGCAGCACGAAGTCCGGGCTCATCAATCCGCCCGCCTCGGCGGGGTCGTAGCCCAGCAGCGCGCGGACCTTGACGCGGTGGCTGACTGCAAGCAGCCCCAGCACGGACTCGCGCCGGTCCTCGTCGAGCTCGCCGATCACGTCGGCGGCGTCGTCTGGCGCCATGCGCGAGAGGATCTCGGCGATCTGCTCGTCCGGGCGGCTCTCGAGGAACTCGCGCTGGTGCTGGTCATCGAGCTCCTCGTAGACGTCGGCCTCCAGCTCGCGGTCGTCCTCGCCGACGGCCTGGATGATCTCCTCGCCCTCGCGCCTGGAGGCGGCCTCGACGAGATCGGCGATCTGGGCGGGATGCAGCTTGGCGAGCTTGGGATGGGGCACGCGCAGGCGTACGGTCGGCACGTGCCCGACGAACGGCTCGACGCCGGCCCAGTCCAGGAACTCGCCGGTGGCGATGCGCGCGCCGAGCGGCTTGGGCAGCAACCGCCGCAGGCCCCCGCGCGGGCCCGTGTCCACGCCGACCACCCGCCAGGACCCCGCTACCAGCGCCAGCTCGATCTCATTCGCGCGCACCAATCGGGCGCCCCGCACGTTGATCAGCTGCCGGTCGAGCACGTCGCGCCGCAGCAGCACCTCCTCGGGGCGGCGCTCGAAATGGCGCAGGTCGAGCTTGGCCTTGCGCATGACCACGCCGTCGGGGCCGATGTCCGAGACCCGCTCGACCCCGAGGAACGACGTCCTCCCGGCGACCGTCACGAGAAAGCCGGTGATCGGCGGGTAGCCGGCGCCGCCGAGGCGGACGATCACGTCCTGGACCTTGCCCAAACGCTCGCCGTCTGCGTCGCGCAGCGGCGTGCCGAGCACCGTGGACAGGTGCAGGATCGGCGGCGCCTTGAGCGCGGGCGCGTTCACATCGATCATCTTATGGTGGAAGCGCGATCCTGTTTGACCGAACGATGATTCCCTCAGAACGATGATCCCCTTTTCGCTCTCTATCGCGGTCCTCTCGCTCGCCCAGGGCGCCACGGTCGCCGTCCCCCGTGCGTGGGACGCAGGCCGGCTGGCCCGCCTACGCAGCCGCCGCTGGGCGCTCGTACCGCCGGCGTCGGTGATCGGGTTCGTGCTGGTCGCGAGCCTCGCCGAACGGGCAAGCGCCGACGGGCTGACCTACCTGGCGCTTATCGCCGTACCAATCCTCGCCGCGCTCGCGCTGGGCTGGCTGGCCTGGGACATCGATCCATTCCGCCCCAACTCCTCTCGTGCGCAGCGCGCGCTGCTCATCGTCCCGCTGTTCGCTCTCGCCTGGGCCGATCGCGGCGCCCTGCCCGGCCAGGCGGCCGCGCTTGTGCTCACGGCGCTCAGCGCTGCGGCGCTCGGGGCGATGCTCGCGGCAGTCACGCCCGCCCGCTGGCTGGCGGCTGGAATCGTGGCGATGGCGGTGGCCGACACCGCGCTGGTCGTCTCGGATCTGCTGCAGAAGCCTAACAACGCGCTGAACGCCGCGCATCCAGCCGCGGGGCTACCGCAGCTGCAGTCGGCGGCGTTCGGCTCGGCCGTGATGGGCTATGGCGACCTGTTCGTCGCGGGCGTCCTCGGCGCGCTGCTCGCCAGCGTGATGGGCCGGGGCTTTCAGCTGCGCGGGGCGGCGCTCGCGGCTCTGCTGGCGCTCTGCTTCGACCTGCTGTTCTTCTTCGTCGACGAGCTCCCGGCGACGGTGCCGATCGCGCTCACGCTGCTCGTGTTGATGGTGCGCGGGCGCGGTCTGACGCAGCCTCGGGCGCGGCCACCGGCACCGGCACCGGGCGCGCAGGCGCATGCTGAGACTCCTGTGGCGAGAACTCCTTCTCCTCACCCCCCTCGGCGGGCTCCAGCCGCGCGGTGAGCGGCCGCGCCACCGTCTCGACCGGCGCCGGCGCGTCGAGTTGGCGCTCGGAGCAGACGCCGGCCTGCTCGATGGCGCGCACCTGTGGGATCAGCTTGTGCTCGAAGGAGCCGACCGCCCGGTTGTAGGCGCCCACGGCCGAGTCAAGCTGGCGGCCGAGTTTTGAGAGGTGCTCGGCGAACGGTCCGAGCCGGCGGTGCAGCTCGCGCGCGGACTCGGCGATCTCGCGCGCGGACTGTGCGATCTGCTCCTGGCTCCAGCCGTAATGCACGGCCCGCAGCAGCCCGATCAGCGTGGTCGGGGTGGCCATCAGGACCTGCTGAGAGACGCCGTACTCGATCAGCGCCGGGTCCTCGGCGAGCGCGGCCTGGTAGATGCCGTCGGAGGGCACGAACATCACGACCAGCTCGGGGGTGCAGTCGAACTGGCGCTGGTAGCCCTTGGCGGCGAGCTTTGCGATGTGATCGCGCGTCTGGCGTGCGTGGCGCGCGAGCTGGAGCTCTCGCTGGCCGTTCTCCGAATCGGCCTCGATCGCGGCGAGGTAGGCATCGAGCGGGACCTTGGAGTCGATCACGATCACCTTGCCGCCGGGCAAGCGCACGAGCACGTCGGGGCGCAGGAGACCGTCGCCGGTGTCGATCGTGGATTGCTCGACGAAGTCGCAGTGGGCGACCATGCCCGCCAGCTCGACGACGCGGCGCAGCTGAATCTCCCCCCAGGAGCCGCGCGTCTCCGGGCGCTTGAGGGCCGAAACGAGTTCCCCGGTCTCCCGGCGCAGCGTGTCGGTGCCGGCGGAGAGCGTGCGCACCATCTCCGAGAGCTGAACCTGGGCGTCACGGCGCTCGCGCTCAAGGCGCGAGAGCTCCGACTCGACGCGCCCGAGCTTCTCGTGCACGGGCGCAACGAGTCCCCTGATCTCCTCCGCGCGGCGCGCCATCTCCCCCGAGGAGCGCTCCTCCTCGGCGCGGCGCGCCTCGCTCAGACGCTGCGTGAGCGAGTCGCCGGTCTGCGCGAGCACGTCGAGCGAGATCGCCTTCAGCTCGTCGCGCATGCGCTCGCGCTGCTCCTGCTCGCGTGCGCGCGGGAGCCACGGCGCCCGAGCGCCGCGACGCAGGCGCCGCCGAGCAGCACCCCGACGATGAGTAGCGCTATGTCCATGGTTGCATGCATCCTTCCGACGATGGCTTCAAAAGCTGGCAATCAAGGATGGCGCGGGTGTCGGACGGGATCGAGCTGGGCGACCATTGCAAACCCCATTTGACATATCTAATCGTCCCGGCCATGCTCGGGGCGACCATTACAAACTCCACTTGACATATCTAACCGTGTGCTGGCTATGTTGGCACCCCTGAGCCAATCGGTGGGTGCTGGAGTTTAAGGGATGAGACCAATTAGGGGCTGTGCCTGGCTTGAGGGAGCTGCGCCTGGCGGGCATATCCCACACGTACCTAGAGGAGGATTGAGATGCAAGCCACGAACGGCTCTGCAAGTTCGTTCCGCACGCGCGGACGTCTGATCGGGTGCTGCATGGCGCTGACGTTGGCGCTGTCGGCACTGATATTCGCGCCGGCTTCGGCCAGCGCCCAGCCGGCGCCCACTGGAGGGCCCATCTACATGGCCCTCGGCGATTCGATCAGCTTCGGCTACAGCGAGCAGAAATACAATGAAAACTACCCCACCGAGTCGCCGTCCCGGTTCGAAGAAGGGTTCGACAACTTCTTCAACAAAGACCTCAAAAAAACCTACAAAGGGATCACGATCGAGAACCTCGCCTGCCCGGGTGAGACATCGAACGGGCTGATCGGCGAAGATCGAAGGCTCTCGGCGGCAAAAAATCGACAGAAGAAACCTCGCCGCCTGCGCTGTATCAGGGTCTCGGCGACTGGCACCCGTGTGCCTACCACAACGTCGACGGCTTCCCGCTGCACGCCGGGTTCGGCTCGCTCTCCCAGCTCGAAGACGCCGTCAGCATCCTGACTTCAGACAACAAAGTCACCGGAAAACCGAATGAAGTCGAGGCGATCACGATGAACATCGGTTCCAACGACGAGCTCGCGGCTATCAAACAGTGCGAAGTCGAAGTTGGAACGGAATATGCCGAAAAAGGCGAAAGCAAATGGGGCAGCGAACCCGAAGCTGGCGGTTCTCACCTGCGTCGGGTATACGGCCGAACATGTGACCATTCCGCACATCCTCGCCAACATCGGCGACATCGCTTGGTGTGCTGGACCACTACTACACCGGGCCGATCGTTCTGCTCGGCTTCTACAACCCGGACGCGTTTGTTCTGTCCGGAACAGGATGCCCTGCAGGAGGGAGTCAACGCGGCGATAGAAGCGGAGATACTGCCGAACTTCCCGAACGTGACGTTCGCGAATCCGTTCCCTGTGTTCAACAAGGATGCGGGCGTAAAAGCGCCGGTAGAGCGGAAGGCGATCTGCACGTACACAGAAATGTGCAACCCCAACGTGCAGGTGGAAAACGGATCGCCGGAAGGCGAAGACGGCGACATCCATCCGACGCTCAAGGGATACAGGGAGCTGGCGAAACTGGTCGACGCGGCGTACGAAGCCAACCCCGCGAAATGATTCTCTGACGTTCTCTGACTGCTCCTATGACGCACACTGGGGGCGTCCGGCCGATCTAGGCCGGGCGCCCCCTTTGCCTGACGTAGCGCTCAGCGACTTCTTCGAGCACGCTCAGCATCGCCGGCGCCGCCGGCAACAGGCGCGTGCCCGCGGCCGTGGCCGCGATCACCCGGCGGACGGGCGGATGGGGGGAGAGCGCGCGGACGACGATGTCCTCGCGCACGACCGACAGCGCGAGCTCGGGGATCAGTGCGACGCCGACGCCGGCGGCGACGAGACCCTGGACGGTCTGGTAGTCGTCGCTTTCAAACGCCACGTTCGGCTCAAAGCCGGCGGCGTGGCAGCTGCGCACGATGTGGCGCGCGCCCGAGCTCGCCAGGGAGGTCTGCACCCAGGCCTCGCCGCGCAGGTCCTCCAGGCGCAGCCGCCGGCGCTCGGCCAGGCGGTGCTCGCGCGGCAGGGCCAGATACAGCGGGTCTTCCAGCAGCTGCACACGCGCCAGCCTGTCGCCGGCGGGCTCTCCGTCCCCGTCTGCGTCTCCGGGCCCGGGCTCGTCGAACTCGAACAGCAGCGCCAAGTCCAGCTCACCCGAGCGCAGTCGCGAGGCGATCTGGAGCGGCTCGCCCTCGGCGAGGGTCAGCTCCACGCCGGGATGGCGGCGTGCGAACGTGGCGATCGCCAGTGGCATCAGCGTGGCCCCGGCGGTCGGAAACGAGGCCATGCGCAACCGCCCGCCGCGCAGGCCGGCGATCTCCGCCAGCGCGGTTTCGGTGGCGTCCAGGTCCGCGAGGACGTTCTCGGCGTGCCCGACGAGCGTCTGGCCGGCCGCGGTCAGGCTGACGCCGCGGGGATGGCGCTCCAAAAGCGTCATCCCGGTTTCGGCCTCGAGCGCGGCGATCTGCTGGCTGATCGCCGACTGGGTGTAGGACAGCGCGTCGGCCGCGGCCGAGAACGAGCCGCGGTAGGCGACCTCCTTCAAGACCTTCAGCCGGGCGACATTAAGCATAAGCATTAGCTTATATCAGAGATCAATACAATTACTGGAGCTGATGGCAAGATGATGCCAAGATGAAGTGACATCTACATCTGAAACTTCAAATCTCGGCCGAGCGCCAGAGGCGATCGAGCCGGATAGAGCAAAGGAGAAAGTCATGCCCACCAAGATCATCGTTTCCTATGACGGGACCGCCAACGAGGACGACGCGGTCGCGCTCGGCGGCCTGTTCGCCGGCGCGGGCGCCGAGGTCTCCCTCGCCTACGTCCGCCATGCCGCCGAGCCCGACAGCGCGCGCGAGGACATCGCCCAGCATGAGGCCGAGGCGATGCTGGCGCGCGGCGTGGAGCTGCTCGGCGACCCGGCTGCCGCCAAGCACGTCGTCACCGATCGCTCCACCCCCGAGGGCCTGGCGGCGCTGGCCGAGCGCGAGGGGGCGCAGGTGATCGTCTTCTGCTCGGACTCGCACACCGCGAAAGGCCACATCGCGATCGGCAACTCCGCCGAGCGCCTGCTCGAAGGTGGCTCGACCGCGATCGCGATCGCGCCCGTCGACCTGGCCGAGGACGCCGGCGCCACGATCGGTCAGATCGTGACCGTGGGCGACGCCGACGGCGGCGCCCGCGAGACCGCCGAGTCGCTCGCCTCAGCGCTCGGCGCCACCGTGGCCCCGGTCGCCAACGAGCAGGCCGACCTGCTGGTGATCGACTCGCGCCCGGAGGCCGAGCAGGGTCGCGTGGGGATCAGCGCCTCGGCGACGCACCTGATCGAGATCGCCACCTGCCCGGTGCTCGTCACCCCGCGCGGCGTGTCGCTGCAGTTCGGCGGGGCTCCGGCGCCGGCGGCCGCGTGAGCGCGGCCTAACGCACGGTCCGGTCACGCGCTCGGGCGAGCAGGTAGCGCCCGAGCGCCTGGCCGACGTCCAGGCCCCCGCCGACCAGGTGGCCCACGGGTCCCGTCCATAGCCACGTCTCGATGCGTCTGGGAGGCGCGCGGTCTCGGGTGGCGCCAGTGTGGCGAGGCGCCGGCTGGGACCGACGGGGCGCCGGCTGGGGTGGGCGGGGTGCGCCCGATGGACCGACCGTCGTCATCGGGTGGCACGGTATCGTGGCGCGGATGGGCGAGCCAGTCGCAACGACAGTCACCGAGCTGGCGGACTCGCGCGTGCGCGTGGACGTCCAGGTCGCAGCCGAGGAGGTCGAAGCGCGCGTGCAGAGCGCCGCGCGCCGCTTGGGACGCGAGCTGAAGCTGCCCGGGTTTCGCAAGGGCAAGGTGCCCGCGCCGCTGGTATTGCAGCGCGTGGGTCGCGAGGCGGTGCTGGACGACGCGGTGCGCGACAGTCTTTCGAGCTGGTATGTGCAGGCGGTCCGCGCGTCGGAGATTGTGCCTGTCGGAGACCCTGCCATCGACCTCGGCGAGCTCCCCGAGCAGGGTGGCGCCCTCGAGTTCTCGATCGAGATCGGCGTGCTGCCGGTGGCCGAGCTGGGTCAGTACAGCGGGTTGGAGGTCGGACGCCGTGAGCCCGAGGTGGCCGAGGAGCAGATCGAGCAGGAGATCGAGGCGATGCGCGAGCGCCTGGCGCGCCTGGAGCGTGTGGAGCGCCCCGCGGCGACGGGCGACTACGTGGTCATCGACTATGTCGGGCGCCTGCCGAGCGAACAGGACGCGTCGGACTCGGGCGAGATCGCGTTCGTCCCGTTTGAGGGCGGCGAGGGCCGCGACCAGCTGATCGAGCTCGGCTCCGGCAATCTGATTCCCGGTTTCGAGGAGGGCCTGCTCGGCGTGAGCGCGGGGGAGACCCGCGAGATCGAGCTGAGCTTCCCCGTCGACTACAACAACCAGCAGCTGGCCGGCCGACAGGCGTCCTTTGCGATCGCAGTCAAGGAGGTCAAGGCCAAACGGCTGCCCGACGTCGATGAGGACTTCGCGGCGGACGCGGGCTTCGACGATGTCGGCGAGCTGCGCGAGGACATCGGCCGGCATCTGCTTGCCGCGCAGGAAGCGAGCGTGCGGGAGGAGTTCCGCGAGGCGGCGCTGGACGCGGCCGTGGCCGGGGCGCGCGTGCCCGTAACCCAGGAGCTCGCTCGCGCCCGCGCACAGGAGATGTGGGAGCGGATGCTGCACTCGCTGTCGCACCGCGGCATCTCGCGCGAGGCCTACCTGCAGATATCCGGACACACCGAAGAGGAGACCCTCGCCGAGATGGTCCCCGAGGCGGAGTTGGGCTGCGCCGCGAGGCGCTGCTCACGGCGATCGTCGCGGCGGAGGGGATCGAGCCCTCAGAGCAGGATCTGCTGCAGGCGGTCGCTGCGAGCGCCGAGCGCGAGGGGATCGAGCCCGGACAGGCGCTCGAGCGCCTGCGCGAGGCTGGGCGCTTGCAGGAGCTGCGCGAGGATCTCGCCGCGCGCCAGGCGGTCGAGCTGATCTCTGAGCGCGCCGTGCCGATTCCGCTGGAGCAGGCGCGGGCGCGCGAGCAGCTGTGGACGCCCGAGCGTGAGGGCGCCGCGGCCGGCGCCGGTGTGGCGGCGGGCGCCGGAGCGGGCAAGGCGGCGGGATTGGCCGGCGGACTGTGGACGCCGGGCGATTGACAGGCTGGGTTCGGGTGAGTGGCGTGGGGGCTGGCTTTTGGAGGTTCGCGTGAGATGCGTGAGGTTCGCGTGAGGTTGGTGTGGGGTGTACTAGGCTGGGAGCGAGACCAATGGCGCGGAGCCGGACCGCCGGTGGAAGGAATCCAGCGAGCAAAGCGAAACTGATGCGCAGCAAGCCATGAGCCCACTTGTCCCAATGGTCGTCGAGCAGACTTCGCGCGGGGAGCGCGCGTTCGACATCTACAGCCGCCTGCTCAACGAGCGGATCATCTTCCTCGGCACGCCCGTGGACGATCAGATCGCCAACCTGATCGTCGCCCAGCTGTTGCATCTGGAGTCCGAGGATCCCGAGAAGGACGTGTCGCTGTATATAAACTCGCCGGGAGGCTCGGTCTACGCGGGCTTGGCGATCTACGACACGATGCAGTTCATCAAGCCCGACGTGCAGACGATCTGCGTCGGCATCGCGATGTCGATGGGCGCGCTGCTGCTGGCCGGCGGGGCCCACGGCAAGCGCATGGCGCTGCCCAACGCCAAGATCCTGATCCACCAGGTTTCGTCAAGCTTTCAGGGACAGGCGACCGACATCGAGATTCACGCCAAAGAGATCATCGACGTGCGCCAGCGCCTGGATGAGATCATCGCCAAGCACACCCACAAGGACCTCGAGCAGGTTCGCAAAGACACCGAGCGCGACTACTTCATGAGCTCGCAGGAGGCCACCGAGTACGGCATCATTGACAGGGTGATAACGGAGCACTGATGGCGCGCCCGACAGACTCAAACGAGCAGCTCTTGTGCAGCTTCTGCGGCAAGTCCCAGCGACAGGTCAAGAAGCTGATCGCCGGTCCGGGGGTGTACATCTGCGACGAGTGCATCGACCTGTGCAACGAGATCATCGACGAGGAGCTCTCAGCGCCGCCGGCGTTCGACCTCGAGAACCTGCCCAAGCCGCGCGAGATCTATGAGGTCCTGGACGAGTACGTCGTCGGTCAGGAGGCCTCCAAGCGCACGCTGTCGGTGGCCGTATACAACCACTACAAGCGCGTGCAGATGATGAGCTCCGGGGAGGATGAGATCGAGCTGCAGAAGTCCAACATCCTCTTGCTCGGCCCCACCGGCTGCGGCAAGACGCTGCTCGCACAGACGCTGGCGCGGATCCTCAACGTGCCGTTCGCGATCGCCGACGCCACGGCGCTGACCGAGGCGGGCTATGTCGGCGAGGACGTCGAGAACATCCTGCTCAAGCTGATCCAGGCCGCCGACTACGACGTCAAGAAGGCAGAGACGGGGATCATCTACATCGATGAGGTCGACAAGATCGCGCGCAAGGCCGACAACCCGTCGATCACGCGCGACGTCTCGGGCGAGGGCGTCCAGCAGGCGCTGCTGAAGATCCTCGAGGGCACCGCGGCTTCCGTGCCCCCGCAGGGAGGGCGCAAGCACCCTCACCAGGAGTTTTTGACGATCGACACGACCAACGTGCTGTTCATCTGCGGCGGCGCGTTCGCCAACCTTGACGCGGTGATCGAGCGGCGGATCGGCAATCACGGGATCGGGTTCGCCGCCGCGATCGAGTCGAAGGCCGACCGCGACACCGGCGAAGTGTTCGAGCAGTGCCTGCCCGAGGACCTGATCGAGTACGGGCTGATCCCGGAGTTCATCGGCCGACTGCCGGTGATGAGCGCGGTGCACCAGCTCACTCGCGACGACCTCGTCTCGATCCTCACCGAGCCGCGCAACGCGCTGGTCAAGCAGTTTCAGCGCTTCTTCTCATTCGACGGGATCGAGCTGGTGTTCAGCGAGGATTCGCTCACTGCTGTCGCCGAGCGGGGCCTCGAGCGCGAAACGGGCGCGCGCGGGCTGCGCTCGATCATCGAGGAGATCCTGCTCGAGGTCCAGTTCGAGCTGCCCTCACGCCGCGACGTCAAGAAGTGCGTCGTCACCAAGGAGACGGTCGAGCGGGGCCTGACCCCGACGCTCGTGACCGAAGCCGCACGCGAGGACTCGGCGGCGGACGGACAGCAGCTTCGCGAGGAGTCGGCGTAGGGCTTGGGGCGCCGGCCGCCCGCACCGCGCGATCCTGGGCCCGCCGGAACCGCGCCCGGACCCCTGAGCCCGCCGGGCCGGGCCCGACCGCTACCATCGCCGCTGTGATAAAGCCCGGCAAGTCCGTCGCCTCGCCAGATTCGAAGCTCAAGCGCACCGTCAAGGCGGTGCCGTGGGCGACGCTGGCGCAGGGCACCGTGATCGTCGGGCGGCGCTGGGCGGCGCTGTCGGCGAGGGAGCGCGCGCGCTTGCGCGAGCTCGTGCGCAAGTCCCGCGGGCGGCTGGGCAACCTCAGCGTCAGAGAGCGCCTTGAGCTGCGCAAGCTCGCGCACAAGCTCGACGTCAGGGGCATGAGCGAGGAGCTGATGGCCCTCAGGCGCCGCACGCGTTCACGCCGGCGCCGGCGTGGGCGCGGGCGCGGCTGAGCATCGCATGAGCATGAGCGAGGATCTCGACAAGCTGTCCACGCACGAGCTGCACGATCGCGCCGTACGCCGCGCCGAGCGCCACATGGACATGAAGTTCTTCTGGTCGCTTCTGAAAACGATCCCCGCCGCCGAGCTCATCAGCGGCGACGAGGGCGAGGCCGACTACGATCTGGAGTCCTCCAAAGGGTTGATCTACGACGCGGCGCACAGCGGCGACGGAGCCCTGGCGGAGGCGCTGCGGCCGTTGTTCCTCGACTACCTGCGCAAGCACCCCGACGCGTAGCCCGGCGGGCGACTCACATGACGCCTTGGACGAAGGCTCAGGCCGAGCGCCATCTGCAAACGCTCGAGTTGTTCGGGATGCGCTTCGGGCTGGACCGGATGCGGCGGATGATGACGGTACTCGACTCCCCCCAGCGGCGCTACGACACGATCCACGTGCTGGGCACCAACGGGAAGACCTCGACGACGCGGATGACCGCGGCGATCCTTCAGCGTCATGACCTGCGAACCGGCGCGTATCTGTCTCCCCACCTGGTGTCCTATGGCGAACGGGTGCAGATCGGCGAGCGAGACCTCCAGGCGGATGCGTTCGCCGCGGCCATCGCGCATGCGGCGTGGGCGGCGGAGCGGGTCAACCGCACACTGGCCGAGGATGACCATGTGACCCAGTTCGAACTGCTCACCGCCGCCGCGCTGTGGGAGATGGCCGAGCGAGACGTGCAGGTGGCGATACTCGAGGCGGGGCTCGGAGGGCGCTATGACGCCACCAGCGTGATCGACGCGCCGATCACGGTGCTCACGAACGTCGGGTTGGAGCATACGCGCTGGCTGGGGCCGACGCTGACAGACATCGCCGAGGAGAAGCTCGCGGTCGTGCGCCCCGGAGGAACGCTGGTGCTCGGATCCTGGCTGGCCGGCGAGGCGCTGGCCGTCGCCGAGCGGGTGGCCGGCGAGCGCGAGGCTCGGATCGTGCTGGTCGATACTCCGGGGGACGACACTGCGCGGGAGGGCCGCGCGCGCGCGCGTACGTGCGCGCGGCCTGTTCTCGGCGTGGATGCTCGCCCAACGACCGACGAGCTCGACGCACCGGCCGGTGGTTCGGAGGAGATCAGGCTGCGCGCAAAGGGCGCGTTTCAGCGGCGCAACTTCGCCCTCGCGCGGGCAGCGGCGCAGGCGCACCTGCGCAGGGTGGGGATCGAGCTCGACGAGGCGGCGGTGCACGCGGCCGCCGCCGCGACCGAGGTGCCCGGTCGTCTGCAGGTCGCCGACCAGCATCCGCTGACGGTGCTCGACGGGGCTCACAACCCCGACGCGGTACAGGCGCTGGTGCAGTCGCTGCCGGAAGTCCTCGGCGGCCGCGCGATCGGGCTTGTGATGGGGGTGCTCGAGGACAAGGACGCGGCCTCGATGCTCAGCCTGCTGCTGCCCGCATGCCAGCGGGCGTGGTTCACGGCTCCTCCCAGTGGCAGGGCGCTCTCGCCGGCCACGCTGCAGTCCCTCGCGCGCCAGCTCTCCTTCGACGCGGTCGTGTGCGAGCCCCAGCCGTGGCAGGCGCTCGAGCAGGCGCGCCGCTGGGCCCGCGAAGGCGATCACGGGGACGGGGAGGGCAGGGCGGTGCTCGCCACGGGCTCGGTCTATCTCATCGGCGATCTGCTGCGCCGGCTGGACGACGCCTCCGCTACGCTGCCCGCAGAACAGGCCGCTCCACGAGGCTGAATCCAGATGAACGACGACGGCCCCTCAGTGCTCACGATGATCGGCGCCGTCGCGCTGATCGTGGCTCTGGTCATACTTGTGTTCTTTGCCGCCGGCTACGGATTCGGCCGGCTGTTTCTCTAAACTCAGCCGCCCGATGCCGCTCGCATATTTCGGAATAGAAAGCAGCGGTCTGAACCTGGCCATCGATCTGCTGATCCTGTTCGTCGTCGTTCTGTACTTCTCGCTGATCTACTGGACCTACGCGGACGCGCGCCGGCGCATACTCGATCCGATGCTCATCGGCTGCGCGACGGCGGCGTCGCTGTTCCCCTTCGTCGGCACACTCATCTATGTGATTCTGCGACCGCCCGAGTACCTGGAAGACGTGCGCGAGCGCGAACTGGAGGTGCGGGCCGCCGAGGCGCGCCTGCACGATCTCGATCAGTCGCTGTGTCCGCACTGCGACTACCGGATCGAGCGCGACTTCGTGCGCTGTCCCAGCTGCCTGCGCAAGCTCAAGGAACGCTGCGTCAGCTGTCAACGCCCGCTCGATCAGGCGTGGACCATCTGCCCGTACTGCGAGACCGAGGTGCCCGGCGCGATCGCCCCCGCACGACGCCAGCGCCGGCGGCGCCCGCTCGCCAGAGAGGACCGATCGGCGGCCCCCTTCGCAGAGCCGGCGGTCGGCCAGCAGAGGATCGACGAGGAGGAGCCGCCGCTGAGAAACGACACATCGTTCGGTGGTGAGAGCGCCCTGTCGGATATCGGAATGCCCGCGGTGACGCCTGCGAGTGGCGCCGATGAGGACATCACGGCGAACCCCCTGGCAGCGCCCGAGCCGGCTTCGCCGCGGCCCCGGAGCGCCCCTCGCGCGCGCCGTCCGCGGCCGACCTCCTGAAGACGATCTCGATTCAACCCCCGATCCAAAGTAAAGGACGCACATGGACCGAACCCTGATCCTCGTCAAGCCCGACGCCTTCGCGCGCGGCCTGACGGGCGAGATCATCGCCCGCTTCGAGCGCAAGGGCTTGAAAATCGTCGCGCTGCGCCACATGGCCGTGACCCGCGAGCTGGCTCAGCGCCACTACGCAGAGCACGCAGAGCGACCGTTCTTCGGTGAGCTGGTCAACTTCATCACCTCGGGTCCGATCGTGGCGATGGTGCTCGAAGGGCCCGAGGCCGTCAGGGCGGCGCGTCAGGCGATCGGCGCGACCGACCCTCTCGAGGCCGCTCCCGGCTCGATTCGCGGAGAATATGCGATCGAGATGGGCCAGAACATGGTGCACGGCTCGGACTCGCCCGAGTCCGCCGCACGCGAGGCGGCGCTGTTCTTTCCCGAGCTTCGGTAGCGGGAGGCGGGCGGGCCCCCTCCCGACCTCCTGGCGTGTCCGGTCTCCCAGGCCTCCCAACGTATAAGTCAAAGCTTGCCCATGAGCGTCACGAACTCTGACCATCGGGGGCAACCGCGGAGGACTCAGCTGACACCTCCTGAGCTGCCCCCTCGATTGGTGCTGGCCTCGCGCTCGCCCCAGCGCCGCGCGATCCTGGAGCGCCTGGGGGTCGCGTTCACGGTGCGAGCCACCGACGCGCCGGAGCTCGGCGAGGGCGATCCCGGGGAGATCGCGCGCGAGAACGCGCTGCGCAAGGCCCGCGCGGCGGGCCTTGCGGGGGTTGGGACTGAGACCGGGACTGAGGCGGAGGCCGGGACCGAGGCTGGCCCGGGCGCCGGGGAGCTGGTGCTCGGCTGCGACACGCTGGTGGCGCTCGGCGCCACCATCTACGGCAAGCCCGCCGACGAGCATGCCGCGCGCGCGACGCTGCGGGCGCTGGCGGGCGCCACGCACGAGGTCGTAAGCGGGCTGGCGCTGCTGGGACCCGGCGGCGAGGGGCAGGAGCGCGTGGCGATCGCCCGCACGGCGGTCACGTTCCGCGCGATCGATGAGGTGCTGCTCGACTGGTATGTCACGAGGGGCGAGTGGCGCGGGCGGGCCGGCGGCTATGCGATCCAGGGCGCCGGGGCGGCGCTCGTGCGTGCGATCGAGGGCGACTACGAGAACGTGGTCGGGCTGCCGGTGGCGGCGCTGCTGGACATCTGCCCGGAGTTGCTTGCGTCAAAGCGTCCGTGACGGCTCCGCCGGCGAAACAGAGAACCGTGACAATCCTGTCCAAACCTGCAAATCCCCTGCCAGCCCTACAGGTGGGCGCCAAGCGTCCGCTAGACTGCCGCGGGCGACGCCGGCCGCCGGAGACGCTCAAATCGAAGGGGCGCAGCGAGCTCCAGCCCCGCGCGCGTGAGCCGACGAGCGCGTCAACCTGATCGATGAGCATCTTCACCTACCTGACAGGATTCGGCGGCCGCGACATGGCGGTCGATCTGGGCACCGCGAACACGCTCGTGTACGTGCGCGGGCGTGGGATCGTGCTGTCCGAGCCGAGTGTGGTGGCGATCGACTCGCGCACCGGCGAAGTGCACGCGGTCGGCATAGAGGCCAAGCGCATGCTCGGGCGCACGCCCGGCACGATCCAGGCGATCAGACCGCTCAAGGACGGGGTGATCGCCGACTTCGACGTGACCGAGCAGATGCTCAGGCACTTCATCCAGAAGGTCCACCAGAACCGCTGGGCGCACCCGCGCGTGGTCGTGTGCGTGCCCTCGGGTGTGACCGGCGTGGAGAAGCGCGCCGTGGAGGAGGCGTGTCTGTCCGCGGGCGCGCGCACGGCCTATCTGATCGAGGAGCCGATGGCCGCAGCGATCGGAGCAGGGCTGCCCGTGGGCGAGCCGACGGGCTCGATGGTCGTCGACATCGGCGGGGGCACCTCCGAGGTGGCCGTCATCTCCCTGGGCGGGATCGTCGTCTCGCAGTCGATCCGCGTGGGCGGCGATGAGATGGATGAGGCGATCATCAACTACGCCAAGCGCGAGTACAAGCTCTTGATCGGCCAGCAGACCGCCGAGGAGCTCAAGCTCGAGATCGGCTCGGCCTGTGCGATGTCCGAGGAGCTGCAGGCCGAGATCCGCGGGCGCGACATGGTCTCGGGGCTGCCCAAGACGGTCGTGCTGACCAGCGAGGAGATTCGCACGGCGCTCGCGGAACCGTTGAACCAGATCATCGACGCGGTCAAGGAGACGCTCGACCGCACCCCGCCCGAGCTGGCCTCGGACATCATGGACCGTGGGATCATGCTGGCGGGCGGCGGTTCGCTGCTGCAGGGTCTGGACGAGCGGCTGCGCGAGGAGACGCAGATGCCCGCGCACCTGGCCGAGTCTCCCCTGACATGCGTCGCGGTCGGCTCGGGCCGGTCGCTCGAGGAGTTCGAGGCGATCCACCGCTCCAACCGCAACTCGCGGGGTCGGCGGCGCCGGTGAGCGCAGGGACCGCTGCGGACTCGGTGAGCGGCGGGGCCGTTCCGCGGCGATCTCATGGATGGCCGAGCCTCGTGGGCAGGTGAGGCGTGGGGCGTCGATTGTGGGGTGCGCGTACTCTGTCCCATGAACGCTTCGGAAGGCCCTGACTCGTGTATGACAAGACAGTCCGGCGTCGGCGGGCGGTGCTCGCGCTGCTCGTCGTGCTCTCCCTGATCCTGCTGACCGTCTACTTCGGCGAGTCCTCCGACGGCGCTCTGCACTCGGTGCAGCGCGGCTTCTTGACCGTGATCTCACCGATCCAGGACGGCGCCAACAAGGCGCTGAAGCCCGTGCGCGACCTGTTCAGCTCGATCGACGACACGCTGCACGCCAAAAGCCAGAACGCGCAGCTGCGCAAGCAGCTCGCCAAAGCGCGCCGGGAAGTGATCGCCGAGCAGGCCGAAAAACGCTCCTACCACGAGCTGCTCGCCCTCTTTCACGTGGATCAGCTCGGCATCGCCGACTATCACCCCGTGACCGCGACCGTGGTCGGAAAATCTCCCAACCTGTGGTACTCGACCGTCGACATCGACAAGGGCGAATCCGCGGGCGTGCGCGAAAACGACCCGGTCATCGACGAAGACGGCTTTTTGATCGGCAAGGTCGCCCAGGCCGCCTCCGACGCCGCCGTGGTCGACCTCATCACCGACAGCTCGATGGGTGTCTCGGCGAGGGTCGGCACGAGCAACGCGACCGGCATCGTCCAGCCCAAGGTTGGCGACCCCAACGACCTGCTGCTTCAGTATCTGCCCTCCGGCGCGCAGGCCAACAACGGCGAATACGTCGTCACCTCCGGCACGATCCCGCCCTCGAGCCACGACGAATCGCTGTACCCGCCGGGCCTGGTGATCGGCCAGGTCACCTCCACCGACGAAGAAAGCGCCTACAAGTCCGTCAACGTGCGGCCGATCGCCAACCTGCACGAACTGGACATAGTCCAGGTGCTGACCTTCGTCGCCGGCAGCCGGCCGGCGCATCTGAGCAGCCTCGTGTCCAGCCTGCCCTCGGGCCAGCAGGCGAGTCCCGAAACCGGCTCATCCGGGCAGCTGGCGTCAACGGAAGTCGGCGGATGAGCACGAACACGCATGGCGGCGCAGGATCTGCGTCCTCGATCGCTCACCGATCGAAGATCGGCCAGCAAAGCACACTTCGCTCACTGCGTCCTTGCCCTGCTTGCCCTGCGTGCCCGTGCGGGCGTAGTGATTATTACGGGGAACGCGGCGGACGATGAGCGGCGAGGGCCTGTCGGTGGGACTGGTGGCGCGCATCGCTGTGCTGTCGATCGCGATCGTGCTCTTTCAGATCGGCGTCGTCTCGGAGGTGCCGGTGTTCGGCGTGACCGTCGATCTCTCGACGCTGCTGGTCGCGTTCATCGGCTTGCTGTGCGGTTCGACCGTGGGCGCGGCGAGCGGCTTCGCCGTCGGCCTGCTGGTCGACCTCGCGCTCGTGCAGACGCTCGGCTTGACCTCGCTTGTGCTCACGCTCGTCGGCTACTGGTGCGGGCGTCTGCGCGACCGAGCGGAGATCGGTCAGCACGCCCCTCCGGCTGCGCTGACACCGCTGCTGGTGGGCTCCGCCGCCTCGGCCGCCGCGCTCGTCGGCTACTCGCTGATGGAGTTCATGCTCGGCGTCGACGCGCCGGTGAGCCTGCAGCTGCTGCGCCAGATCGTGCTCGGCGTGCTCGTCAACACGATCGTGGCGCTGCCGGTGTGGCTGCTGGTGCGCCGCTGCCTGCTGGGCGGCCTGCCCCAGGATCCCCGCCGCGGGCGCCGGCGACGGCGGCGGGCATACACGACCGGCGGGCTGAGCCCGCTCTCGAGGACATGAGCTCACGAACACGCATGGCGGCGCTGGATCTGCGTCCTCCCTCGCTCGTGTGCCGAGCACACCACGCTCGGTGCGTCCTTGACCAGCTTGCCCTGCGTGCCCGTGAGGGCGTGGCTGCCAGATGAGCGCGATCGAGCGCTTCCGCCCCGGCGACGGCGCCCCGGGGAAGGGGTCCTCGGGTTCGCCCCGCATCCCTCCGGTCTCGCCGCAGATGGCCCTGCGCGTGGCGATCCTCGGCGGGATCGCGCTCGTGATGTTCGGGGTGATCTTCTTCCGGCTGTGGTACCTGCAGGTGCTGACCGGCGAACAGTACGTGCAGGAAGCCGCCGCCAACGCCGTGCGCGATCTGCCGATCGCGGCGCCGCGCGGGCAGATCCTCAGCCGCGAAGGCCAGCCGATCGCCGCCAGCACCGTCACCAACGCCGTGCAGATCGTGCCCTCCGCGCTGCCGCCGCCAGGCCATCCTCGGCTCGAGCTCTACCGGCGGCTGGGAGCGCTGCTGGGGATGAGCGCCGGTCGTATCGAGGCGCTCGTGATCAAAGGCCGCACGTCGCTGCCATATGCGCCGGTGACGATCAAGACCGACGCGGGCCGGGGCGTGCTGACCGTGCTCGCCGAGCAGCAGAGCAGATACCCCGGCGTCACCCAGCAGCCCGTCTCGATCCGCTCCTATCCGTACGGGCAGATGGCCGCGAACGTGCTCGGCTATGTCGGCCAGGTCTCCGAACCGGAGCTCAAGAAGCGCGCCTTTCAGGGAGTCAAACAGGGGACGATCGTCGGTCAGGAAGGGCTCGAGTACTACTACGACCGCTACCTGCGCGGCCGCGACGGCGAGCAGCGCGTGCAGGTCAACTCCGAAGGCTATCCCGTGCCCACGCGCCTGCAGCCGACGCCGCCCAAGGCCGGCTACAGCCTGCGGACCACGCTCGACCTTCCGCTGCAGCGCGAGGGCGAACGGGCGCTCTTACAGGGGATCGAAAATGCGCGCGCGGGCGGCAAACCGGCCCCCGCGGGCGCGTTCGTGGCGATGAACCCGCTCAACGGGGAAGTGCTCGCGATCGGCTCCTACCCGAGCTTCGATCCGAACAAGTTCGCCAAACCGCTGACCGAGCGCGAATACAGGGAACTCGAGGGCGTCACGGGCACCGGCGGCAGCGAAGAAGTCCCCTCGCGGCTGGTGGATCGCGCGACCAACGGCGCCTATCCCACCGGCTCGACGTTCAAGCCGATCACCGCGATGGCCGCGCTGGAAGCAGGCGTCATCGATCCGACCGAGGGTCTCGGCGCGGGCCAGTGCATCGACGTCGGCGGCGAGCAGTTCTGCAATGCGGGCCATGCCGACTACGGGGCGGTGGGGCTGGTGGAAGCGCTGAAGGTCTCATCGGACACCTACTTCTTCACCGTCGGCGAGCTTGCCAACAGCTATGGCAACGTGATCCAGAACAAGGCCCACGAACTGGGGATCGGCGAGCAGACGGGGATCGATCTGCCGAACGAGGCGACCGGCACGATCCCCAGCCGGCAGTGGCTGGCGCAGCAGAACCGCCGAGAAGCCAGATGCACGCGCGAACACCACGGCCACCCCTGCCAGATCGTGGCCGAACCCGGCGAGCCGTGGACGGTCGGCTACAACATGGACTTGGCGGTCGGCCAGGGCAGCCTGCAGACCAATCCGCTGCAGATGGCGGTGGCCTACTCGACGCTCGTGAACTCCTACCTGCACGGAGGCTACGGCGAGGTCGTGCGCCCGCATCTGGGGCTGCAGATCGACGAATCCGACGGCGGCCTCGTGCAGGCGCTGAGCTCCCCGCCGGTGCGCCACGTGCACCTGAACGACGAAGACCTCGGCCTCGTGATGCAGGGCATCCATGAGGCCGCCAGCCAGCCGGGGGGCACCTCCGCGGACGTATGGACGGGATGGAACCAGGAAGAACATCCGGTGTACGGCAAGACGGGCACGGCCGAACGGGCGGGGCACGTGGAACAGTCGTGGTACATGTGCTACGTGGGCGATCCCACCCATCCGATCGTGATCGCCGTGACCGTGGAAGAAGGCGGGTTCGGGGCCGAAACGGCCGCGCCGATCGCGCGGTTGATCGCCTCGAAGTGGTTCGGCCAGCCCGAGAAGTTCATCGTGGGGACCTCGAAAACGTTCTGATCTGATCTGCTCATGCCCCCACCGTCAAACAGCCCCCGGCCCATGTTCCTGAACAGTCCATGCCCGCGCCCCTGACCAGCCCGATCAAAGCTCCTGAGCGCATCGAGCAGCCCTCCGCGCGGGGCGCCGGCCAGGGCAAACGGCTGACGATGCCGCTCGACCCGCTACTGACGCTCGCGGTGATCGGGCTGGCGATCGCCTCGGTGATGACGCTCGGGACGGCCACGCGCGAAGCGATCCCCGGCGATCCCAACTACTACGTCAACCGCCAGGCGATCTATCTCGTGATCGGCGGGTTGCTTATGCTTGGGTTCTCGCGTATCGACTACGCACGGTTGCGGCCACTGAAAAACGGGATCTATGCGCTGCTGATCGGAAGCATCCTGGCGGTGCTGGCGGCGGGCCACTCCGCCAACGGCGCCCAGCGCGCGATCAGCCTGCCGTTCTTCTCCTTTCAGGCCTCCGAGCTCGGCAAGGTCCTGCTGATCATGGCGCTGGCGGCGTTCGTTGTCGATCGCGGGCGCCGGCTGTGCGAGCGCGACACGACCGCCCGGGTGATGCTGGCGGCGCTCGTGCCGGCAACGCTCGTGATCGCTCAACCGGACCTCGGTTCGGGGATGGTGTACATGACGATCGCGTTTGTGCTGCTGCTCGTTGCCGGGACGCCGTGGCGTCAGCTCGCGGCGCTGGTGGCGCTGGTGGTGGTATCCGCGACGTTCGTGCTCGCCGTCGGCCCGGTCGTGGGCGTGGACGTGCTCAAGCCCTACCAGGCGCAACGCCTGACAGCCTTCCTGCACCCCTCCTCGAACTTCGAGGAAATCAAGGAAAAGGAATCCAAGACCGGCGAACCAGATCCCCGCTATCAGCTCGCCCAGTCGAAGATCGCGATCGGCTCCGGCCAGAAGACCGGCCGTGGCTCCGACGCCACCCAGATCCGCCTGAACTTTGTGCCCGAGGACGACACCGACTTCGTGTTCGCCGCAGTCGGCGAGCAGTATGGCTTTCTCGGCGCCGGGCTCGTGCTGTGCCTGTACGCGCTCTTGATCTGGCGCACGCTGCGCATCCTGACGATGTCCAAGGATCTGTTCGGCTCGCTTCTCGCCGCCGGTGTAGCGGCTATGCTGATGTTTCAAGTGTTCGTGAACGTGGGAATGACCATCGGGATCATGCCCATCACCGGCGTCACGCTGCCCCTGATGAGCTATGGCGGCTCGTCGGTGATCGCGACTCTTCTGGCCGTAGGTCTGCTGCAGTCAATCTATGTCCGGGCACGCGCCTCGGCTGCGCTCAAGGGCCGCGTACCAATTTATTAGTCATGACAATTCCAAGACTGGACCTGAAAATTGAAAAAGCAAGTGCTTGTCAGCGTCGACCGCGCGGAGACGCGCGTCGCGCTGCTGGAGGCGACCGGGACACCGGGCGCCGCGAAGTCCTCATCATCGACCCGTTCCCGCGGCGGCAAGGGCGGCGAGGGCAAGCCCGGAGCCGGCTACCGGATAGCTGAGCTCTACATCGAGCGCCGCGGCGGGCGCTCGATCGTTGGCAACATCTACAAGGGCAAGGTCGACAACGTCCTGCCCGGCTTGGAGGCGGCGTTCGTCGATATCGGCCTCGAGAAGAACGGGTTTTTGCACGTCGATGAGATCGTGCTCCCCGGCGTCGAGGTCGCAAGACGCGGGCGCGGCGGTTCCCAGCAGAAGATCTCAGAGCTGCTCAAACCGGGTCAGGAGATCGTCGTGCAGGTGATCAAGGACCCTTTGAAGACCAAGGGCGCGCGCCTGTCGATGGAGCTGACGATCGCGGGCCGCTACATGGTCTATGCCCCCACCGGCGAGGGCATCGGGGTGTCCCGCCGGCTTGAAGACAAGGAGCGCGAGCGCCTGCGCAAGCAGACCGCAAAGCTCGACCTCGGCGCCGGCGGCGCGATCGTCAGGACCGCCGCGCACGGGGCCAAGCGCGAGGACTTCGAACGCGAGCTGACCTACCTGCACAAGCTGCACGAGGTGCTCGTCGCGCGCGTGGCCGAGACCCAGGCGCCGGATCTGGTCTTCCAGGAGGCGGACCTGTCGGTGCGCGTCGTGCGCGACATCTTCTCGGCGCACTTCGAGCGGGCGATCGTCGACGACGAGCAGCAGTACCGGCGGCTTGTGTCCTTCTTCACGCGCACCGCCCCCGAGCTCGCCGAGCGCGTCGAGCTGTGGGAGGGGCGCGAGCAGTCTCTGTTTGAGGCGTACGGAGTCGAGCAGGCGATCGAGGGCGTGCTCTCGCGCCGCGTGGACCTGCCCAGCGGCGGCTATTTGATCATCGACTACGGCGAGGCGCTGACCGTGATCGACGTCAACTCCGGCAGCTTCATCGGCCGCGGCAAAGGAGCGGGACTGGAGGACACGATCACGAAAACCAACCTCGAGGCGGCCGAGGAGGTCGTCAATCAGTTGCGGTTGCGCGACATCGGCGGGATCATCGTGATCGACTTCATCGACATGGCGCGCGCGCGCAACCGCGACGCGGTGATGAAGACGCTGCGCAAGGCGCTCGACGAAGACCGCACGAAGACGTTCACCGCCGAGATCTCAAAGCTCGGCCTGGTCGAGATGACCCGCCAGAACGTGACCGAGGGCGTGCGCGAGATCATGAGCCGCCCCTGCCCGACCTGCGAGGGCGAGGGCGTGATCAAGAGCGAGGAGACGATCGCGATCGAGTTCGAACGCCGCCTGCGCGACGTCGCGCTCGAGCACCCTGACGCGCAGGCGCTGCTCGTGCAGATGAACCCGCGCGTGAGCACTCAGTTCACCGGCCACGGCTCGCGCGTGCTGCACGCGCTGGAGGCGCAGACGGACAAGTCGTTTCTGTTCGAGGGCTCCGAGGGCCTCGCGCTGGACCACTTCGCGATCACCTTCGCCGGCACGCGCGAGGAGGTCGAGGAGCGCGCGCTGCCCTTCCGCCAGGGCGACGAGGTGCTGGTCGAGATCGTCGAGCCGCACATGTACGACGTCGATGACGCGGTAGCGAAAATCGACGGCTACATCATCTCCATCGCCGGGGCGGCCCCCCACGTCGGGGAGAAGCGGATGGTGCGCATCGACCAGGTTGGCCGCACCGCCGCCAGCGCGCTGCTGCTGGACGAGTCCGGCGAGGTCATCGCGCCCGTGCCGCGCCCGCCGGCGCCGGCCAGACGCAGGCCCAGGAAACGATCGGCGCCACCCAAGCCCGACGCCGGCGCGCCGGTGGACGAGCCGGCCGGCGCGGGGGACGGCGTTCCCTCCAAGGACGCTTCCGGGTCGTCCGAGGGAGCGGGCACAAGCGAGGATGGCCTACAATCCAAACCTCGGCGTCGCGGCCGCAGGGGCGGGCGGCGCCGTTCGGCTGCAAAGGCCAGGGCCGGTGCGGCCGATGCGGGCAGCGAGTCATAGGAAAGGCATCATCGGCTGAGCATCGTCATGTACGCGATCGTGAAGACAGGCGGCAAGCAGTACCGCGTGGAGCGCGGCCAGCGGCTGCTGGTCGAGCGCCTGCACGCCGCCGAGGGCGAGAGCGTCGTGCTGCAGCCGATCCTGTATCGCTCCGAGGAGGCCGTGTTCGACAAGGCGGGCCTGCAGAAGGTCAAGGTCACCGCGCGAGTGATCGCGCACGAGCGTGGCGAGAAGCTGCGCGTGTTCAAGTTCAAGCCCAAGCGCGGCTACAAGCGGCGCACCGGCCACCGCCAGGAGCTGACCCGCATCGAGGTCACCGAGCTTGGACTGGGCGGCGGCTCCTCGCCGGAGCGATCGTCCGGGATCGCCCAGCGCGCGGCGAAAGCCAAAGAGACGGCGCCGGCGCCGGCGGAGGGATCGGCGAAAGCCGCCGCCGCCAAGCCCGCGGCCGCGAAACCGACAGCCGCGAAACCCGCCGTCGCGAAACCTGCCTCGACGAAAAAGCCGGCCGTCAAACCGAGAAAAGCCGCGAAACAGGAGACCGCAGATGGCGCATAAGAAGGGACTCGGATCGAGCCGCAACGGGCGCGACTCAAACGCACAGCGCCTGGGCGTGAAGACCTTCGCCGGGCAGACGGTCTCAGGCGGGGAGATCATCGTGCGCCAGCGCGGCACCAAATTCAAACCGGGCGCGGGCGTTGGCATCGGCAAGGACGACACGCTGTACGCGCGCGCCGCGGGAACCGTGCGGTTCGACACCGGCCGGCGCGGGCGCGTCGTGAGCGTGCTGGCGGACGACGCCCCCCGGTAGCACGCCTGTACTCGGGCTCTGGGGTGCCCGGAACTCGCTCGCCGCGTTGTAGACGCCGATCATGAACCACGGAGAATCGAGCTCGCCGCACAAGCATAGCTGACCAGGGTAACCAGGTCTGGTAGGATCGAGGAATGTCCGAGACTGTGACCGTCACCGAGGCCAAAACGCAGCTCTCGCAGCTTATCGAGCGCGTCGGTGCCGGGGAGGAGATTGTGATCCGCCGGGGACAGCGCCCTGTGGCGAAGCTGGTTGGTTACGCCGCTCAGCGCAAGCCGCGCAAGCCGGGAGGTTCGCGCGGGCAGATCTGGATGAGCGAGGACTTCGACGAGCCCGACGAGGAAGTCGAGCGACTGTTCGGTATGCGTGATTGAGACTGCTGATCGACAGCCATGCCCTGCTGTGGTGGAGAGCTGACGACGGCAGGCTCAGCGAGCGAGCGCGGCAGGCGATCGAAAGTCCCGACGCTCTCCCATATTTCAGCTCTGCGTCCATATGGGAGCTGGCCATCAAGCAGGCCAAGGGCAAGCTGAAGCTCCCCGCGGCCCTCCCCCAAGCCCTGCTCGACGAAAGCTTCGCCGAGGTCCCAGTGGGCTCCGCCCACGCGCTTGCGGCGGCCGCGCTGCCACCTCATCACAGCGACCCTTTCGATCGCATGCTTGTCGCCCAAGCACAGAGCGACGGCCTCACGATCGTGACCCGCGATCCGCGTATCGCGGCCTACGACGTGCCTGTGCTGTGGTAGATGCAGCCGTTGTGCAGGTTCGACACCGGCTGGCGCGGGCGCGTCGTGAGCGTGCTGGGCGACGACGCCTCCCAGTAGCAGTCTCGGACTCGGGACCCTCGAGTACTCGGAGCTCGTTGCCGGCGGCTCCCGGCCTGAGCGGTCGGACGGACAAGCAGCTCGGGAGATTGGTATCGGCGCCTGGGGGTACGGCCCCCGTCGGAGTCCGTCCGCTCGGCCGCCAAGGCGCGGGTGAGGGCGCGGGCGCAGCATAGGGCTCTGCTGGCCGATCGGCCGTGACGTCCGCCGGTGGCCTCGTTGGCGTTGATGGTATGGGACTTGTACGAACCTGAGAGCGTCTTCGAGCAGACGGGCTATATGACTGCTCGCAATTGTCGCTATTTGCGCAAAACTTTTGTTTCCTCGTTTACTACCACAAGAAAAGCAAGAACAATGAAAAGAGAGGACTGCACTGCCAGGATGGTCAGTACTACAAGCCAGGCTCATACTGAGGGTAAGGTAGCGTGAAGGGCTTCATTGGTCTGTTGGTAGTAGCCGCGGTAGTCGGCGGAGGTGTTGATCGAGCGACCGGAGATCGTCCTAGTTATCAGGCTGCTGCGAGACCTCTCGCCAAAAATGCGAGGGACGCTGACGCTATCGGCCAATACCTGGGCCATCCCGCCGGGCAAGACCACGATCGTAGAACTGGCTCTCGATCCCGCAGGACGGGCGCTGCTCGGCGCAGATCACGGACGCCTGAGCGCCACCCTGAAGGTCCTGTGGTCTTCTCCGGCCTCGTCGCAGACGCAATCGAAGAGCGTGCGTGTCGTGCGGGAGAAAGACGCCAAGGGGAAGAAGATCTGAGCGAAGGCGTTTGGTGCGGTCGGCTGTCACCATGCCACAATGCACGACCGCGCGCGAATCCACGTCCAGGCCGGTGCCGGCGGCGACGGGTGCATGAGCTTTCGCCGCGAAGCGAAGGTGCCGCGCGGCGGGCCCGACGGCGGCGACGGCGGGCGCGGGGGCGAGGTGGTGCTCGTGTGCGACGAGTCGTTGCGCGATCTGCACGGGTTCAGGCGCAGGGTCCAGTACCACGCCGGACGGGGTGGTCACGGCGAAGGCGCGCTCAAGCACGGCGCCGACGGGCAGACGCTTACGATCAGGGTGCCACCCGGCACCGAAGCCCGGGGTGCGGGGAACGGGGAGTCCGGCGGGGGCGATCGTTCCGGCGGGGGCGATGGGTCCGGCTGGAGTGAAGGATCGGATGACCTGGCAGGTCGCCGCTGGGAGCTGCTGGCCCACGGCCAGCGCGCGAGAATCGCGCGCGGCGGGACCGGTGGGCGCGGGAACAAGCGGTTTGCCACCTCCACCCGCCAGGCGCCGCGGTTCGCCGAGCGCGGGCTGCCCGGCGAGGAGGGCTGGATCGAGCTGCAGTTGAGACTGCTGGCCGACATCGGTCTCGTCGGGATGCCCAACGCGGGCAAGTCATCGCTGCTCTCGCGCCTGACGCGCGCGGCGCCGAAGATCGCGGACTATCCGTTCACGACATTGTCCCCCGTATTGGGCGTGCTCGAAGACGAGCTCTCACGGCGCCAGCTCGTGGTCGCGGACATCCCCGGGCTGATCGAGGGCGCGAGCGACGGTGCAGGGCTCGGGCACGACTTCCTGGCGCACGTCGAGCGCACACGCCTACTCGTGCACGTGCTCGACATCGCCCCCGAGCTGTCCGGCGATGCGGACGCGGACGCGGCATCCAATCACGCCGCGATCGAGCACGAGCTGGCCGCCCACGACGAGCGCCTGGCGCGACTGCCGCGCGTGCTGGCGCTGTCGAAGATCGATCTCGTCCCGCCCGAGCGCACGCGGGAGGCGGTCGCCGAGTGGCGGCGCCGGCTGGGGCCGGACGTGCCCGTGATCGCGACCTCCAGCGCAACCCGGACGGGAGTGCGCGAGCTGGGGGAGTTGCTGTTGCGGATCGTGCCCGAGATTGCCCACGCGCCGAGGGGTGCGGCAGCGGACGCAGGCATCCGGGCGGGCGCGGCGGGCGCAGCGGGCGAGCAGGAGCTGGCCGAGCACATGGTGTTCCGGCCCGGCGCCCGCAATGCGGGACGCGGGTTTACGGTGCAGCGCCTCGGCGAGGGCGCGTATGCGGTGCACGGACGCGGGATCGAACGGCTGCTTGGCCGGTATGACGTGGGCAACGAGGACGCGCTCGCCTACTTCGAGGAGCGACTGCGCAAGATAGGCGTGCTCGAAGCGCTCGCGCGCGAGGGGTTCGTCGCGGGCGATGAACTCCAGATAGCGGGAGTGGTGTTCGAGCTCGACCCGGACCTGCCCGGATGACGAACCGTCGCGGTGCCTGCGTGATGACACAACCGCCTCGAATAATGGTCTGTATACTGGCCATATGACCAGAACAGTGACTGCCACGGAGGCCAAGGCGAAAATCCTGACGCTGCTCGACGAGGTTGAGGTTGGCGACGAGGTGCAGATCACCAGGCACGGCCATGTTGTTGCCCGGCTCGTGCCTGCCAGCGGACCGGAGTCGATTAGGGGCAAGCTCAGGGGAGTGACGATGAGCGCAGCTGCAGATGAGGAGTTGTTTACCACTGGGCTCAGCTGGAACCTCTCGTGAGCGCCGTTGTCCTCGACACTCACGTAATCCACTGGTGGTCGTCTGAGCCCGAGCGCGTAAGCAAGGCGGCGACGAAGGTCATCGGTGACGCAGATGAACTTGCGGTTGCAGCCATCTCGTGGTTTGAGCTGGCGTGGCTCGCCCGAGCCGAGCGGATCGTCGTGACGATCCCGGTGTCCTCCTGGCTGCGGCAGTTAGCGGGACAGGTGCGTACGATCGCGATCACCCCGGCAATCGCAGATACCGCGGTGTCGCTTCCAGAGTCGTTCCCCGGCGATCCCGCCGACCGATTGATCTACGCAACTGCTATCGAGCAGGGGTGGCGGCTGGTGACCAAGGATCGCCGCATGCGCTCACATCCTCACCCAAGCACGATCACCGTGTGGTGAGGAACGGTTCTAGTGGTTCAGTACGGGCGAGTCGGCGGCGAGACTCAGACGTGAGCAGGCGCCGGGAAACACCAGCGAGCTTTCGAATGAGCCACTAGGCTGCATCCGGCCAATGAAACGCGTCGTCATCAAGCTCGGTTCCAGCGTCGTCGCCGACTCTGACGGCGAGCTGCGCGAGGATGCGCTCGCGCGCGTGTGCGACGCCGTCGCGGAGGTCCATCGTGGGGGCGACGAGGCGATCGTCGTCACCAGTGGGGCGATCGCGCGGGGGATGCGCACGATGGGCCTGCCCCAGCGTCCAAGCACCATCGGCGAGCTGCAGGCCGCCAGCGCGGTCGGGCAGGGCAAGCTGTATCGCGTCTATGACGAGCTGCTGCGCGACCGGGGCGTGACGAGCGCGCAGGTGCTGCTGACGTTCTTTGACATGAGCGCGCGCACGCACTACCTGAACGCGCGCCAGACGCTCGCGACGCTGCTCACATGGCGGGTGCTGCCGGTCATCAACGAGAACGACACGACCGCCACCGATGAGATCTCATTCGGCGACAACGACTTTCTGGCCGCCCAGGTCGCGATGCTCGTCGGCGCCGACGAGCTGATCCTGCTGACCGACATCGACGGGCTGTTCACCGCCGATCCGCGCCTGCGCTCAGACGCGCGGCTGATCGAGGACGTCACCGACTTCGCGGCTCTGCAGGATCTGGAGATAGGCCACACCACGTCCCCCCTGGGCTCGGGCGGGATGCGCTCGAAGGTCGTCGCCGCCGACATGGCCACGGCCGCCGGGATCGCGACGACGATCTGCAACGGCCTGCACGAGGACGCATTGCCGACAGTGCTCGCGGGCGGACGTGCCGGGACGCGGTTCGCGCCGCGCGAGGCCCGCTATTCCTCGTTCAAGCTCTGGCTCAAGTACGCCAAGCCGGCCCGGGGCGGGCTCGTCATCGACCAGGGCGCGGCGCGCGCGGTGCGCGAGGGCAGCGCGAGCCTGCTGCCGGTCGGCGTCGTCGCGGTGGACGGAGAGTTCGATGCCGGTGACGCAGTGGCGATTTCCGTCCACGGTGAGGATCGAGCGCCGCCGGGCCACGAGATCGGCAAGGGCATCTGCAACTACTCCGCGCCGGAGCTGCGCCGGGTCATGGGCATGCAGTCGGCGGCCGTCCGCGCGCTGCTACCACGCGCGACCGACGAGGCCGTGCATCGGGACTATCTGGTTCTGGACTGAGCAGATCTCCCCCGAGCGCGCGAGCACGCTCGCTCTATGCTTGTGCGATGGCCGTATCGACGACGCCCGCGACATCGGTGGCGGACATCTGCCGCTCCGCCAAGCGCGCCGCGCGCGAGCTCGCGCAGGTGGACACCGAGCGCAAGGACGCGGCGCTGGCCGGGATCGCTCACGCGCTGATCGCCCACACCGACGAGATCCTCGCGGCCAACGCCCGCGACATGGAGTCGGGGCGGGAGTCGGACCTGAGCGATGCGCTGCTGGACCGGCTGGCGCTGGACGAGACGCGGATCGCTGCAGTCGCGCGCGCCGTCGAGCACATGGTCGCGCTGCCCGACCCCGTCGGCGAGGTCATCGAGGGCCGACGATTGCCAAACGGTCTGGACATGCGCCGGGTGCGCGTGCCGCTTGGCGTGATCGCGGTCGTGTACGAGGCGCGCCCGAACGTGACGATCGACGCGACGGCGCTGTGCCTGAAGTCGGGCAACGCGATCGTGCTGCGCGGCTCCTCGACGGCCATGCACTCCAACGCCGCGCTCGCCCGGATCGCCTCTGAGGCCGTCGTCGCCGCGGGGCTGCCCGAGGGGTGCGTCGGCCTCGTCGCGGGCGGCGGGCGCGAGGAGCTGGCCGAGCTCGCGACCCAGGACGAGACGGTCGATCTGATCGTCCCCCGCGGCGGCGAGGGATTGAAGGCCGCGCTGCAGGCCTTGGCGACCGTGCCGGTGATCTATGCGGCCTCAGGCAACTGCCACGTCTACGTGGACGCGAGCGCGGACCTCGACCAGGCGCAGGCGATCGTGCTGAACGCCAAGACCCAGCGACCGGGAGTATGCAACGCGGCCGAGACGCTGCTCGTGCACGAGGCCGTGGCCGAGACGTTCCTGCCGCGGATCGTCGCGTCGCTGACCGCGGCGGGTGTGAGCCTGCGCGCGGACTCACGCACGCGTGAGATCTTGGCTGGAGCCCACGCGGGCACTTCGGCGGAGAACGGTGCATCGAACGCGAACGGGGCGACCCCGGCGCCGGTGCTCTCGCCGGCGACCGAGGAGGACTGGGCGACCGAGTACCTGGCGCTGACCCTGGCGGTCGGGGTGGTCGATTCGGTGCAGGAGGCGATCGAGCACATCTCACGCTACGGCTCGGGCACTCCGAGGCGATCCTCACGCGCGACACGTCCGCCGCGCGCGCGTTCCAGGTGGGCGTGGATGCGGCCTGCGTGTATGTGAACGCCTCGACCCGGTTCACCGACGGGGGCGAGTTCGGGATGGGCGCGGAGATCGGCAACTCCACGCAGAAGCTGCACGCGCGCGGGCCGATCGGGCTGCGGGAGCTGTGCACGTTCAAGTATCTGCTCACAGGCGACGGACACGTCCGTGGCTGACCCGGGATCGGCGGTGCCCGCCGGTCTGCGATCGGTGGGCATCCTCGGTGGGACGTTCAACCCGCCCCACCTCGGCCATGTCGCGCTCGCACGGCACGCGCGCACACAGCTGGGCCTGGAGCGGGTGCTGCTGATGCCGGCGCAACATCGCTCCCGAACAAGCCGGTCGCGGCGCGATGATCCCGGCGCTGAGCATCGCATGGCGATGTGCGTCTGGCGGTCGCCGAGGAGCCCGGTCTGCGGGTGTCTGCGCTGGAGATCGAACGGGGGGGAATGTCCTATACGGTCGATACCGTGCAGGCCATCCATGACGACGCATCCCGACGCCGAGCTGACGCTGATCGTGGGAGCGGACACCGCGCGCACGTTGCCGAGCTGGCGCGAACCGGCGCGGCTGCTGGATCTCGCGGAGTCTCGCCGTCGCCGAGCGCGACGAGCTCGACCGCGGGATGTACACGAGGCGTTGCTGTCGCTCATGCCACCCGCCTCGCCGGGCGCTCGGGCTCGGGGAGCCGGCCCCGCTCCGCGGATGGCTGCTGAAGATGGACAGGATCGCGGTGTCCTCCTCGGCGGTTCGCGAGCTGATTGCGGCAGGCGGCCCGTGGCGAGCTGGTCGGCGAGGCGGTCGCGAAATACATCGCCGAACACGGCCTGTACCGCGCCGCGGGCGTGCCCGCGGGCGGCGTCGGCGGTGCCCCATGAAGCCCGAGGAGCCGATGCGCTCGGAGGATCTGCTCAGCGAGATCGCGCGCTATGCCGCCGACAAGAAGGCCGGCGATGTGGTCGAGCTCGACCTGCGCGAAGTGCTCGGCTACACCGACTGGTTCGTGATCTGCACGGGCAACACCGAGCGCCAGACCAAAGCGATCCACGATGGCATCCTGCAGGGGTGCAAGCACGAGCACGGCACGCTCCCGCGCCGGGTCGAGGGGCTGAGCAGGGGCGACTGGATCCTGATGGACTACCTCGACATGGTCGTGCACATATTCACGCCTTCGATGCGCGAGTACTACCGCCTGGAGCAGCTCTGGGGAGAGGTACCCGCGCGCGCGGCGGGCGAGATTTAGAACACCGGAAGACGCGGCCCGAGGCGTGACCCCGGACCTGGACGGCGCGAGAGCGGATCGCGTTCCGGTGGTCGTGCTCAGCGATTCGCGCTTCGCGGTGTTTGACCGCGACTCGAGCGCATGCGATGGGTTCTAACGGATAGATAGAGACAACGGGTTCGACGACAGCTATCACCGTCCGCCGCTTTCCAGCTGCGCCCGATGGCGCGCAAGATTCGGCGAGATGAGCTGTCCAAACACATACACACAAGGAGGCATCACATGCGCAGAATCGGATGCGCCCATCAGATGCGCAGAACGTCCGCCTGCCTGGCCATGCTCGGCCTTGCCGCCTTCGTCCTGCCAGTCACCGCTTCGGCGGCGCCGACGATCACACTCAAAGCGAAGGCCGTGCCGATCCGGGGCTTCCCGCACACCGGCAACATCCTCGGCGCGGGCGCTGCGCTGCAAGCCGAATTCACGATCTCGGGAACCGAATACGGCGGCTTCCCTGCGCCGCTGATCGGCGTCAAATTCTACGGGCCGGCCAGCGCGAAACTGCACCCGCAGGGATTCGCCACGTGCTCGCCGACCACAATCGAACAGCGCGGGCCCGGGCCGTGCCCGAAGAAGTCTCAGGCCGGCCCGAAGGGCAGCGCGAGCGGCGTCGTGAGTTTCGGCACCGAACGCGTGCACGAGACGGTGTCGGTGCAGCCGTTCTTCGCCCCCGGTGGCGGCCTGCAGTTCTTCGTGGACGGCACGACGCCGGTCTCGATCGAAATCCTCTCCAAGGGCCGCGTCGTCAACTCCGCTGCGCCGTTCGGCCCGACCGTCCTCGCCCAGGTGCCGTTGGTCGAATCGGTGCCCGGTGCGCTCGACGCGTCCACCGAACGCATCAGCGTCACGACCGGCGCCGCGTACAAGAAGGGCAAGAAGACCTACTACTACATCACGGTGCCAAAGAAGTGCCCCAAGGGCGGGTTCCCGTTGAAGACCGTGATGGAATTCGGAAACATCAATAACCCCAGGGAACCGGGCGAAAAGGCCGAAGCTTCCTACAAGGCGCCGTGCCCCAAGAAGTAGCCGCTGCGATCGCCTCGTGAGGCCGTGACGGTCGCAGCGGCGGCTGTCACGGCCTGCTTCGCGCCGAGTGCACCCGGCACGTGTGCCGGAATACCACGATCAGGCGCGCAGCGGATCGGTCCAGCGCAGACCGGGGAAACGCGAGAAGTCGGCGTCGCAGGAGCAGAGCAACGCGCCGTGCTCGATCGCCAGCGCGGCCAAATGGGCGTCGGTTGTCAGATTTCCCGCTGTGCCCAGTGGGTGCAGGAGTTCACGCAGCACGGCTGGATGACGGTCGGTGGGATGGATGACCGCAACGCACGGCTGGCCGAGCCAGCTCTCGACAAGTTCGATTGCTTCATCGACTTCGAGCGGGTGCTCAACCACGATCGAGCGGGTGCTCAAGCGGATGAACGCCAGCATCACGACCCATGGCAGCCCGACTGTCTCCGCGCCCGATAACGTCTGCTCCAGCCACTCGCGCGCCTGTACGTGCCGCGGAGACCGGGTGTCGTACGCATACAGGAGCAGATTGACGTCCGGGAGTCTCACTTGCGCAGATCGAGCTTGCGCAGGATCTCGGCATCTTCCATCTCGGCCGCGATGTGGAGCGCCTTGTCCACTTCGAGGCTGGGGCGGATACCCAGCGGTCGCGCACGCACAGTGAAGCGCTTGCCGGGCGGGGTCGCTGCCGCCAGCCCGGCGCGTATGGCATCGTTGAGCGCCGCCTTGAAGGACACTCCTCGCTGGCGTGTGGTTGCACGGAGCTTTGCGGCGACATCTGGATCGAGCGTGACCGTCGTCCTCATTGGCTCATCATAGCAGCAAGGCATCTGCTGTCATGATGCTCAAATCGTTGGAACCCGCGCGTCTGGATCGAGCTCGAGCTTCTCGCTCACGACCCCGTCCCGTGCGTCGCGGCCGCCGGCTCGCCCTCGCTCTCGGCCGCGACGTAGTCGCGCGCCAGGAAGAACTCCGCGCCCTCGATGCTCATGTGCGGGACGACCCTTTCCAGCCAGCCCGGCATGTACCAGTTGACGCGGCCCATCAGCAGCATCAGCGCGGGCACCAAGAGGCAACGCACGACGGTCGCGTCGAGTATCACCGCGACGGCGAGCCCGATCCCGAACTGCTTGACCGTCGGGTCTCCGTTCAGGACGAAGCTGCCGAACACGAACACCATGATGAAGGCGGCCGAGGTGATCACCCGCGCGCTCGTGACCAGCCCCGAGACCACCGATTCGCGGTTGTCTTGGCCCGAGTGGACGTGCTCCTCGATCTGGCTTACGAGGAACACCTCGTAGTCCATGGACAGCCCGAACAGGACCGCGAACATGAACAGCGGCACGTAGGAGACGACCGGAACCGGTCCTTCGAGGCCAATCAGGCCGCTCAGCCAGCCGTACTGGAAGATCGCCGTCAGCACGCCGTAGGCGGCGCCGATCGATAGCAGGTTCATGATCGCCGCCTGGGCCGGGATCACGACCGTGCGGAACGCCAGGATCAAAAGCAGGAAGCTGAGCGCGATCACGACGAATATCTGCAGCGGCAGCTTTTCGGAGATGCGCGAGGCCAGATCGACATACCCGGCGGTGCTGCCGCCGACGTGGGCCTGGATGTTGGTTCCGCGCTCCGCGCTTGGAATGGTGCTCGAGCGCAAGCGTTCGACAAGATCTTCGGTCTCTTCCTCCGCGGGCCCGGTGGTGGCGATCGCGTTGAAGTAGGCGGTCGTCCCCGCCTGGTCGATCTGCGCCGGCGTGATCGCCGCGACCCCCGGGGTCGAGGCAACGTCGTGCTGCAGGGTCTGCAGACGGGGGTCGCTGGCGCTCTTGGCGGGGGAGCCGAGCGAGACCGCGATGAGCAGCGGTCCATTGACGCCCGCGCCAAACTCGTCGGTGAGCAGGTCATAGGCTTTGCGTGCGGTCGTCGAGGTGGACAGCGCGGCGGTGTCCTGCTGTCCGAGGGTCAGCGACAGCAGCGGGATCGTCAGCGGCAGCAGGATCGCGAGCGCCGCCAGACCCGCGATCATCGGGTGCTTGGCGATGTCGTTCGCCCATTTCGCCCACAGCCCCTGCTGTGTCTCGGCCTCCGGGCGCAGATCGCGATGGGGTGGGCGTACGCGCAGCGAGTTGATGCGCGGCCCGGCGATCGCGAGCGCCGCAGGCAGCAGCGTGAGCGCCGTGAGCACCGCGACGACGACGGCCACGCCGGCCATCAGGCCCATCGTCGTGACCAAGGGGATGCCCGCCACCGCCAGGGAGACGAGCGCGATCGTCACGGTCCCACCGGCGAAGAACACCGCGCCGCCGGAGGTGGCGGCGGCCCGCGCGATCGACTCGTCGTAGTCGAGCCCGTCGCCCAGTCCGCGAAAGTGGCGCGTGACGATGAACAGCGCGTAGTCGATCCCCACGCCCAGCCCGATCATCGTGGCCAGCGTCGGCGCTACGCTCGGGACCGTCGTGACGTGGCCGAGGATGCGGATGATCGCCAGCGAGGTGAGCAGCGCGAGGATCGCGTTGAGGATCGGCAGCAGCATCGAGACGATCGTCCCGAACGCGAACGTCAGGATGATCATCGCCGCGATGATCCCGATCAGCTCGCTGGTCTCGGTGGAGGGTTTGGAGACCTTCTGACCGAGCTGGCCTCCGGTCTCCACCTCCAGGCCCGCGGCCTTGGCGGGGTTGGCGGCGTCGACGATCGTCTGGGCTTCTGAGACCGACAGTTCGCCCGGGCTGACGGCCAGCGTCACCGACATGTACCCGGTGCTCTTGTCCTTGCTCAGGGCCGATGCGCCCGCGGGCGTGAGTGGGTTGATCGCCGAGGCGACATGCGGAGCCTTCGCCACGTCGGCGACGGCCTGGTCGATGGCGCTGGAGTACTTGGGTTCGGTCAGCTTGCCGCTGCGGGCGTGCAGGACGATCGGGCTCGTGCCGTTGGCCTGGTCGGGGAACGACCTGTCGAGCGTGTCGGTCGCCCGCTGGCTGTCGGTTCCGGGCAGCGACAGGTTTTCGCTGGTGTTTTCGCCCAGCCGGTGGGATATCACGATCAGCGCGATCGCCGCCACGAGCCAGACCCCGAGCACGACGAACCGGCGCCGGACGCAGAACCGCGCCAGCCCATAGAGCACGCCGGTCATCGCCCGCCTCGTCCCTTGGCTTTCCGGTTCACTGAAATCCCATCCTCTCTGGCGCGGGGGCGACTGTCAAGGACGGGTGGTTGCGGGCGGACGCGCGAATGTCAAGAGCTGCTCGCCACCGCCCGCCCGGAGGTCTGGGCGGCAATCGCCTCGATCGCGTCTGCGGCCGCAGCCTGGCCCCCCGCCGCCGCATAGGCGCGGCTCACCCGCGCGGCCCCCTCGCGACGACCGATCGCAGTGGTGACCGCGTCCACGAGTCTGTCCGGGGTCAGGCGCCGGAGCGAGATGCGGACCCCGGCCTCGGCGACCTCGACACGTCGCGCCGTGTCGAGCTGGTCTCGTCCGCAGGGCACGACCACGACCGGCACCTCGGCCGCCAGCGCCTTTTGGGTGATGCCCATGCCGCCGTGGCAGACGACGCATGCCGCGCGCTCGAGGACGGGCTCGTGAGGGAGGAAGCGCACGACTCTGCTCCCGGCCGGCGCCCTGAACTCGTCAGGGTCGTGCGCCGCGGATGTGCCGATCACAGACATGCCGGCGCCGGGCAGCGCCTGCAGCGCGACGTGCAGCAGGCGCTTGTCGCGCTGGCGCTCGGTCGAGCAGGTCACGAGCACCAGCGGATCCCGCATGTCATCGAGCCACGCCGGCGCCAGCAGCGGCGGGGTGGCGTGGAGCGGGCGGGAGGGGTCCCAATTAATGGCGCCGATCAGGCGCACGTTCGCCGGCCAGTCGCCGCGCGGATACTCGAAGCCCTCGGCCGTGAGCGCCAGCAGCAGAGGCGGTCGTGCGAGCACGTCGCTGTAGCGATCGAGCGCGGACAGTCCGTGCTGGGCGCGCAACCCGTTGATCGCGGGCATGACCGCCCGGTCAAAGCCGATGTGAAAGCCGGCGCCGACGATCGCGTCGCGGATTCGGCCGATCGGGCCGCCCATCGGAGCCAGCCCGAGCCCGAACGGCGGCGCGTCGCGGGAGGGCAGCGGCAGCAGGTAGGGCGAATACACCGCCCACGGCAGTCCCGATGCCTCGGCCACCGTCGCGGCGCCCCAGCAGTTGACGTCGATCAGCAGCGCGTCGGGGCCGTGGCGGTCGATCGCCCGCGCGAGGTCGGCCGCCTCGCCGCTGGCGCGCTTCGTGAACGTCCTCAGCACCGACAGGCCGGCTTTGGGCAGCGAGCGCTCCCGCCAGTCCTCGATCTGGATGCACTCCACGGCTGGGTCGATCGGCGTGCCTTCGATGCTGAGCGGCGTCAGGTGGTCGAGCTCATCGGAGAGCGCGACAACCGACACCCGATGCCCGCGCGCGGCGAGCTCGGCCAGGATCGGCACGACCGGGTACAGGTGCCCGCGGGCCGGGGAGGTGTATGCGAGGACCCTCATCGGCTCACCACCACAGCTCTGCGTGCGTCGTCTCCGTGGGCCTCGTCTGCACGCACCTCATCTCCGCGTGCCACATCCCGCGCATGCATCACCATCCATCCCCGTTCATCCCTGCTCGTCCAGGCCTTCGATGAGCTCGATCAGCGCGACTTCCGCTTGTGACACATTCAGCTTCATGTCCCGACGCAACAACTTCCAGACGTACACGTCACAGACAGCCACCAGCTGAGCCATGCGCACCTTGCGGGCCTCATCGTCGCGGAGGCTCGACAGCTGCGGCTCGAAGGTTCGCTGCACCCACTCCAGATGCACCTCGCGACCGCGATCGGTCACCTTGCGGACCAGCGGTATCCGGTGCTCCTCCGCAAGGACTCGCATCACCACGTCTCCCCAGCGCTCGTAATGGACCATCAGGTTGCGCACGGCGCCAGGCACGTCGCCGACCGGCGCCTGGGCGCGTTCGCGTCGCACGATCTCGCTCGTGCGACGGATGGCCGCCTCGAGCAGGCCGTCCTTGGAGCCGAAATGCCGCAACACCGTCTGCTTGGTGACGCCGGCTTTCGCGGCCATCGCCTCCAGCGAGACCTTCGCCCATCGTCCTGCAGACAGCTCCTCATCGGCGGCGTCCAGCAGCGTGTCGTGGGTGCGTTGCTCAGAGCGCTCGCGCGCCACCTTCTTATACGGGCGGCGACTGGTCGCGGCAGCGATCAGTCCCGCATAGATGAGCATCGCGCGGGCGGCGGCGGCGCGCGTGCGTGCGGTGGAGGCGGATGTCGGGGTTCGTCGTGTCATTACGCGTGCACCAAAAGCGGGCGTCGGCCAGTCAGTCCTGCAGCGCGAGCGCGGCCGGTACGGAGGCGGCGAGGTAGCCAGGGATCGCGAGGATCGCGAGCGCGGCGGCGACGACGAAGGCGAGGCTGCTCAGCGCCGTCAGCGCCGTGATGGAGTAGGTGACGGGGAAGTCGATCGTCTGTGCGAGCGCACGGTCGGCGAGCTGCTGGCCGTAGAGGCCGAATACGGCGCCGGTGAGACAGCCGCACGCGAGCAGGATCAGGCTCTCGACCAGGATCGTGTGCCACAGCTGGGCGCGGGGCAGTCCCTCGAGCTTGAGCTTGGCCAGGCGCGGGCGGCGCTGCCAGACCATCGCGCCGATCGCGGCGGCCATCGCGAGGATCGCGACGATCAGGATCAGCGTAGCGATCTGGGTCAACCGCGCGAGAGCTTGGCGGCTGAGCGCAATCTGCCGGGCGGCGTGCTGTTCCGCGCCCTGCACGGTCAGTCCCGAGCCAGGCCCCAGCGCGTGTTCGATCTCGTGGACGCCTTGGGCCGGCGTGACGCCGGGCGCGAGCTGGATGTTGTAGGCGCTGATGTCGGTGCTGTCCCACGCGCGGGCGTAGTCGGTGGCGTTCATGACGATCGCGCCGGGCGCCCAGCCGATGTTCGTCGAGAGCGCCGCGATGCGCAAGCGTCGTCGGGTCGGGGGTCGGCAGCGTGAACGCCTGGCCGATGTGCAGGTGGTGTTCTGCGGCGAGCGCCTGGGAGAGGACCAGCCAGCCGCCGGCGCGCACGCGCTGCGCTGGCCAGGCGCGGGTTGCCCTGGAGCGATCTGGCCCGGCGGGCAGCAGCGGCGTGGCTTCGCGCGGCGGGGCGATCACCAGCACGCGGCGCTCGCCGTAGTCCAGCAGTCCGCTGCGGTACAGGCCGCACCGCGCGCACGCCCGGCAGACGTTCGAGCCTGGCTCCGCTCGACCGGCGCGAACGGGGTCGTGTCGCAGCAGGTTGTAGGAGCCGGCGGGGGCGACCCACACGTCGGTGAACGCGTTCAGTTTCGCGCGCCGCGCCTTCCAGGCCCTTGAGCAGGTCGCCGTGCGCGCCCTGGATCGCGACGCTGCCGAACACCGCGACCGCGCCGGTCGCCGCGATCGCCACCGCCCGCGCACGGGCCGCGCTCAGCTCCATCGCCGCGACGTGCGGGACGGCGCTCGTGATCGTGCGCGCCAGTCGCCTGACGAGCGCGAGCGTCGACGCCGAGCGCCAGCGGCAGCTCCAGCAGCAGCGCCGCCCACGAGCAGCACCATGCCCGGGATCGCCGCGTCGGGAGCGGCGAGCAGGATCGCGGTGGCGGCGGCCAGACAGAGCCAGCGCCCGCGAGCGCTCGCCGCCACGCCTCCGCGGGTCGCGAGCGTCAGGGCTCTCTGGGCGGGTTGATCGCGGCGAGGGGATCGCGCGAGAGGATGTCGCGCAGCGGGCTCAGCACCGCCACGATCGCGGCCAGCATCCCCCCGCCGGCGGCGATCGCGACGCTCTGCCAGGCTCACCACGCGCTCGGAGCCCACCGCGAACGCCAGCGAGAGGAACGCGGGGTTGGAGTGCGAACAGGTGGATCGAGAGCTCCTCGCCGAGTGCCAGTCCGAGCGCGCACGCGACCACACCCAGCACGACGCGCGTCGAGCAGCCAGCACCGCGATCACCGTCCGCGGGGTGTACCCGTCGCGGCGCAGATCGGCGATCAGGCGCCGGCGCTGCGGGACGGTCAGCAGCATCGCGTTGAACGCGAACAGGAATCCCACGAGCGCGCTGATCGCCGCGAACAGCGCGGTCGACTGGTTGCTCGCGCGCGGCGGCCTTCGCGAACAGCTGTCTCTTCGTAGTCGATCCCCTCGACGTTCAGCCGGCCGCGCGGCGAGCGCGTTCGAGCGCGCGCTCGCACGCGGCGCTTCCGCGCCGGGCGGCGGGCTGCACGAGGATGCGGCTCACGCGACCGTCCAGGCCGGTCATTTCCTGCGCGTAGCGACAGCGGCGCGAGCGCCACCGGGCTCGCGACCAGCGCGCCCGATCTGGCGTTGCGTGCAGCTGCGTGTAGAGCGGCGCCTCGGCCGTGTGTCCGGCGAGCTGGAACGTCGACTTCCTGGCCGAACCTCGCTGACGCCGATCGTGCTGCGCCAGCGGCGCGGGCAGCACGACCGCGCCGATGCCCCCGAACGGTTCGAGCGCGGCTGTGGCGCACGAGCGTGCCGCCGAGCTCTGACGAGGCTCGAGTCGGCGCCGATCAGCTCGACCGACTCGCTGCCCTCGGGGCCGATCGCGTTCGCGCTCGCTTCCAGCAGCGGCGCCGCGATGCGCACGCCGGGGATGGCGCGCACGCGCGCGAGCATGCTCTGCGGGAAGCCCTGCGGGTCGCGCGCGAGCAGCTGCAGCGTGGCGTCGCCGGCGATCCCGTGCGAGAGCTGGGTCACCGAGCTCTGCAGGCTCGAGCTGGAGACCTGCGAGGCGAACAGCAGCGCGACCCCTGCGGCGATGCCGACGACCGCGAAGCACTCCTGCCACAAGCCGCGCGCGCAGGCGCACGCGATAGAGGCGCAGGCGTTCGCGGTTTCACGCTGGCCCGCTGACCGCATGGGCGGCTCGCCGGCCTGCATACGCGCTCGTGCGTGCCGGCGTGCAGTCTGGCGGTAGTCGGCAGAGCCGCGCCGTCGCGCAGCGCGAGCACGCGGTCGGCGTACTCGGCCGCCATCGGGTCGTGGCTGACGAGCACGACCGCGACGCCCCGCTCGCGGCACAGCTCCCGCAGCAGCTCGAGCACTTCGCGCCCGCGCTGGGTGTCGAGGCTGCCGGTCGGCTCGTCGGCGAGCAGCAGGCTGGGCTCGGTCGAGAGCGCCCGCGCGATCATCACGCGCTGGCGCTCGCCCATCGACAGCGTCTCTGAGCGGTGGTGCAGGCGCTCGCCCAGCCCGAGGCGTTCCAGCAGCGGCGTGATCTCGCGCTGCGCCTCGCTCCAGCGCATCGTGTCTTGAGCAGCTTCAGCACCGCGTTGTCGATCGCGCTGACGCCCGGCAGCAGGTCGAAGTTCTGGCGGATGAAGCCCAGTTCGGAGAGCCTGAAGTGCGAGGCCTCGCGCTCTGACAGCGAGGACGACGTCGCGCCCGCCGATCAGGACCGCGCCGGACGTGGGCTCCAGCAGCGTCGCGATCATCAGCAGCAGCGTCGTCTTGCCCGACCCGCTCGGCCCGTACAGCGCCACCATCTCACCCGGCTGCCACCTTCAGCGACACGCCGTCCACCGCGCGCACGGGCTCTGCCGCCGACCGCCGGGTAGTGCTTCACGAGGTCACGCAGCTCCAGCATCAGGACTCGCTCATCCTGCAGTCGTGCGGCTCGGAGCGGGTGACCATGTGACCCGCTCAGTCCGTGACCTGCCGCTCAGATGCACGGTGATCGCGTCGTTTGACTTGCTGCGATCGTGCCGCTGAAGCTCAGGCCGGAGCCGTGGGCGTCGGCGTAGCTTCCGGTCCCGCGACGTGATCGACATCGAGCCGGAGAAGCTCGCCGTCGTGCTGCCCCTGCCGATAGCTCGCGGTGCGCGTAGCCCGAGATCGAGCCGCCGCGCGGGTAGATGTTCACTTCAGCCGTCACGCGGCTGGTCGAGACGATCGTCAGATGCACGTAGATCGTGCCCGCGATCGTGCCCGACGCGGCGCCCTGCTCGTTGAGCGTGAAGCCGTGTTTGCTCGTCAGGTGCAAGACGGCCGCTCTCGTTCAGCGAGAACGTCCGCGCGGCCAGCGCCGGATGTGATCCGCCGCCCGCGATGACGCCGGGGCCGAGGGCTCCGCCAGCGATCGCAACGCCGCGAGCAGGCTGCGTCCCCCGCCGCCAGCCGCGCCACCTGAGAGCCTCACCGAGTCTGTGACCATCGACCGCTCTGCTGACGCATTCTCTGCGACGCCTCATTTTTGCTGCTGTTGTGCCTTCGTCGCTTCTCACGATGGACATGGAACCGTTGCCAGCGCGCCGCCGGCTGAGCCGTCGGCGTAGGTGAATTCGGCGGCGAACGGGAACCCGCCCGCCGGGCAGCTGGAGGGGATGAGAACGGTGCTCGCGTCGCGTGAGCGATGACTGACATCGGCGCCGATCGTCAGCGAGAAGTTCACAATCGAGGCGTCGGGCTCGTAGACCAGCGTGGGGATCGGCGGGATGGCCATCACGAGCTCTTCCCCGTAGGGGGCGCGGCCCGCGAGCACTTCGCCGCTGAACACCATGCGCTCGTCGATGGGCGTATAGCCTTGGCCCAGGATCTCGAACGTCGGCTGCAGATTGTCCGGCGGGCCGAGGAACGCCCACAGGGTGACGTCCTCGACGAGGGTCTCGGTTCCCGCGTGGACCTCTACGAGCGCGTGTCCGCTGCCGATCTCAGACTGCGCTGGGCAACCGCTTGCGCCGCGAGCCCGCAGTCGCGTGGCCGAGCAGCTGCGCAGACTGGGGATGTCGAGGCTCATCCCCGCCGGAAACTGCAACACCGAGCGGCGCACCGGGGAGGGCACGCCGAACGCGCCGCCCGCGTAGTGAATCGTGAGGGTGAGCGCGCCCTTGGTGGCGAGGCGGTCTGGAGAGAGCGACGGCGTGATCGTGGCCTGCGTCTGGGGGAAGGGGATGGTCGTGATGAAAGTTTCCGCCGCCGCCTGTGCCGACGTGGTCGGTCCTGAGCAGATCGTCATGGCGGCGACAGTTGTGCCGGCGGCTCCCAGCGCAACCATTGTGCGTATACCGGACATGTGGATCGGCCCCAGGCGCATGTGGCAATCAGTATGTCGCGTCTGGGTATATCCAAGTGGAGCCTCGCAAGTCAGCGGTTGGGCGATGCGCAGCGACACGGCGGGCGTTGTCCCCGCTCGCTACCTTGCCCGGACATGGGATTGTGGGATCGACGGTGAGCGCGGTGCCGTCGGCGAAGTCGATCGTCGCCTGCAACTGAAAGCCGCCGCGGGGGCAGGTCTTGGGGACGACCACGCCCCTGACGTGAAGCAGCGTCTTTTTCGCCGTGGATCGTCCGGTAGTAGGCGACGTTCGTGGCGCCGAATGTCAGGAAGGCGCTTTCCACCGAGGCGTCGGAGGCTTCGGGGAGCGTGGGGATGGGCGGCACGTCGATCGCTGAAGCCGAGGCCGTAGGACCTTGGAGCGCGTGGATTTCTTTTGCCTTCGAGGACGAGTTCCACGACGGCCGGCGTGAACGCTTCGCACGTAGGTCAGCACCGCCAGATGTCCGTTTTCCCGGGGCCCGAAGAAGAGGTCGAACGTGTAGCGGCTCGCGGATGATTTCCTTTGCCAGTTCGATCAGTCCCGATGCCGCCGCCGAAGCCCACGCGGGAGTCGGCCGGACAGCCGCCGGGACCCTGCTGCTTCCAGTTTCGCCGCGATGCAGGTTCCGTCGCCGCGCGTGTCGATTTCCAATCCCGCGGGCAGATAGGCGGTGATGTTGGCGATCGGCGACGGCGGGCTCGCTGTCGTCGAGGCGAACTTCCCGGTGACCGAGACGTTGGTGGGGGCGCCCAGCTTGTCGGGGTTGAAGCTCGCGTGGACCGTCAGCGTCTCCGCTCGCCCAGGCGATCGTCGCGACGATCAGGCACGCGCAAACCGCGGATCGCCGTAATCAAGATCAAACTTGATCTTGAGTCGCACAGCCATGCCTCCCTGGCGATCGCTCGACACGATTGCTCGCGATGGTCCACACTCTGAGTGCGGACCCACCGCGTGTTTCCCCGCGTTCATTTTACCGACGGTAACACGAAAATAGGGCTGTGTCAACAGCGCCGTGACGGCGATCGCGTCGAGCGCCCGCTCGAACGGCCATCGCGTGAAGCGCCCCCACTCGAACGGTCCTGTTGGCAATTCCGCAAACGGCTCACCCGCGCAACCCCGCGCGATGACCAATCGCGGTGTGGGCCGCCGCCAGACGCGCCGTCACGCGGCAAACAGCGCGACGGTCAGGCCGAGAAGCCCCGCACGTCGCGCACGTCCTGCTCGGCCACGGCCGAGTCGGCGAGCGTGGCGACGATCATGCCGTGGTCGATCTCGTGCAGGTCGGCCAGCGCCTCGCCGATGCGGGTGGACACGAACGTGACGTCGCCGGGCCCCAGCGATGTGCGCCAATCTGGATCGTCCTCGTTTACGCGGGCCGCCGGCCCTCCCGCCACGCGCCGGGCCATCTCCGCGCCGACCGACGAGGCGAGCTCGCCGTCGTCCTCGAGCAGGGTGCGCACGCTGCCGAGGCGATCGGCGTTGCCGTGCACGACCGCGACCGGCCGCGGGTGCGTGCTCGCGTCCGCGGCCGCCCGCTGGGAGAGCTGGCCCGCGGCGAAGTCGACCTCCTCGGGGGACTCGGAGACCAGCACGAGCGTAGCTTCCTGGGCGGCGCCGGCGCGCAGGGCGCCGTGCAGGACCGAGCGATCGACGATCGTGGTCGGCAGCCCGTCGACCCCGGCGGTGGCAACCACCTGCTCCAGGCGCTCGCGTGCGGCCCTCGGGGCAAACGGGGCCGACTCGGGCACGACCAGCACGGGGTGCACGACGCCGCCGTCGGCCCGGGCGATCCGCACCGCGACCGCAAGCGCGCCGCGGGCGTGGTCGGGATCGCCGACGCCGACCACCACGCGCGTGCCCAGCGGCTGGGGGCCCTGATCGGGGGAGACGATGCGCTCGCTGGCGCGGATCGCGGTGAGCGTGGAGGCGAGCACGCTGACGAGGATCAGCACGAGCACCGCGTTGACGACCGAGCTGTCGAACAGGCCGAGCTGAAAGCCGATCACGGTGGCCGCCAGCGTGGCGGCGGCCTGGGCGGCGCTCAGCGAGAACAGCAGCATCTCCTGGGGCCCGGAGAATCCCAGCAGCCGCCCGGAGATCGCGCGCCGCGAGGATCTTGCCGCCCAGGCACGCGAGGATGAACAGACCCGCGAGCTCGAGCGTGTGGACTTCGAACATGACCGACGGGTTGAGGATCAGCCCCACCGAGACCAGGAACACGGGGATGAACACCGCGCCGCCGAAGAACTCGATGCGGTCCATCAGCTGGCCCTCGTTGGGCACGAGCCGATTGAGGGCCAACCCGGCGAAGAACGCGCCGACGATGCCCTCGATGCCGAACAGCTCGGCGACGGTGGCCGCCGACAGGAACGCCGTGATCGCAACGACGTAGCGCACCGATCGCTCCGCGCCCAGGAGCCTGAACGCCCAGCCGGCCAGCAGCGGCAGCACGAGCAGGCTGAAGCCGATCAGCACGATCAGGCCGATCACGAGCTGGGCGGCCACCTCGATGCTCGAACGCCCCCCTTCGACCGAGCCCGCGACGCCGGCCAGCACGACCAGTGAGAGCGTGTCGGTCAGCACCGTGGAGCCGACGACTGTCGCGACGGCCGGGTCCGAGGACAGGCCCGCCGCGCGCACCGTCGGGTAGGTGATCAGCGTGTGGGAGGCCAAGAGCGCGCCCAGCAGGATCGCGGCCTTGGCTTCCCAGCCCAGCGCGAGCCCGACGAGCACGCCGAAGACCATCGGCAGAGCGAATGTGAGCAGGCCGAACACGACCGTCGAGCGTCGATGGCGGCGCACCAGGTTCAGGTCGAGCTCCACCCCGGCGACGAACATCAGATACAGCAGCCCCAGCTGGCCGAGGTTCGGCAGCGTGGAGTTGCCCGAGCCGATCAGACCGGTCCCGTGCGGTCCGATCACGTATCCGCCGACCAGGAGTCCGATGATTCCGGGGACGCCCGCGCGTTTGAAGATCACCGGCCCCAGCAGCAGGGTCGCGAACACGACCAGGAATTCCCACGGCGGGCCCTTGGGCGAGGCGATGTGGAGGATCGCCGCGCTCGCCGGATGCAGCAGGGCGCGCTCAGCGTGCCGCCTTCACTGTTCGGTCCTCAGCAGCGGCACCTGTTCGGCTTGCCCGTTCCTGCAGGTCGGTGTGCAGCCACTGCGGCCCAGGCGTTCGATCGTGCCGTCGGCGCTCAGCGCGCGTATCGCCGAGTTCGACCGCTTCCAGGTTTTCGTGCGATCCGAGCGGCAGCGCGGCGGCGAGCAGGTCTTCTTCGCTGCGCAGCTGCGCAGCGACCGCATAGGTGTGGGGCGATTCGCGCGCGTAGGCGAGCGCGACCGGAAGGTCCAGCATCACCGCGCTGCACCCGGCCGGCGCGCAGGGCCGCCAGGCTTCGCGCTCATGGGCGAGCGACGAGCGGCGGGCGCGATGGTCCGATCTATTCCGCCAGTGCGCTCGCAGCGTCGTCCCCGCCTGCACCGCCCAGCTCAGACCCTGCGCGGTGTGCACGTCGGGGACTTCGGTGCCCGGGCGCACGAGGATCGCCGGCGGCGCGCCAGATAGCGAGTCGAGAAGTCACGTGCCGGCGCGCGTTCCGCGGTGACCGTGATGTCCGACAGCGCGAGGTCGGCGCCGCCGAGATGCCCGGCGATCAGGCGGTCGAACGGCACTGATCACGCCTGACCTTCGCGAGGCCGAAGCGCGAGGCCAGCGCCTGGGCGAGCCCGTACTCAAAGCCGCCCGTCGGGTGCGCGAGCGTGCCCGACCAGAACCCGGGGTCGGGGATCTGGGCGGTGGCGACCGTGAGCGTTCCCGGTGTGCGCGGTGTGAACGTGCCTGCGGCGCTCGAGCCCTCCGGCGCCGGCGCACGCGCTCAGCGACACTCCCAAAAGGAGCAGGGCGGCGCCCGGGGCCGCCCGCCGCAGCAGTCTCGCGCTGGTCACGCATTGGCACTCTACCCCGCAACCGTGCGCGGTTGACCCGCGGGAAACCGGCCGTTGAGGTTACGGGCCGAGCCGGCGCGAGTCGTATGATCGCGCCGCATGAGCGCAGCGGACCCGGGGCTCGTTCGCGCTGAAGGGACGCGCTGCGGGCGGCGATCGTCGTTCCGGTCGCGTTCGCGCTCTCGCTGGTCGTGTTCGGCGCAGACCAGCAGATGGCGCTGTTCGCGGCGTTCGGCTCGATGGCGCTGCTCGTGTTCGTTGACTTCGGCGGGTCGCGGCCGCGCGCGGCTGCGCGCGTATCTGTTGCTGGTCGCTCGCCGGCTGCGTGCCTGATCGCGCTGGGCACGGTGTGCTCCCGCATCGTGTGGCTTGCGACCCTGGCGATGGCGGTCGTGGCGTTCGCGATCCTGTTCGCGGGCGTGCTCAATGGCTACGTCGCCGCCGCATACGCGGGCGCGACGCTCACGTTCGTGCTCGGCCGTGATGGTGCCCGCCGGCGTGGCCGCGAGCCGCCGATGCGGCTCGCCGGCTGGGGCTCGCGGGAGCGCTCGTCGATTGCCGCTGTGCTGTTGCTCTGGCCCCAGCGCCGCGCGGGGCGCTGCGCGCGCGACGCGGCCGACGCCGCGCGCGCGATCGCTGGCATCGTACCCGTGCAGGCGCGAGACCGCGAGGCCGCGCCGGCGCTGGCTCTGGCGGCGCGAGGACGCAAGCGCGGCGATTGCGCGCGGTGCGGGGGCCGGTTTGCCTGGCTATGCAGCATCGCCCGAGCGGTACGACAGGCGGGCGCGGCGCTGGCGCGCGCTGACCGACGATCTGGGCTGGCTGCAGGCGCTCGCCTCCGGCTGAGCCGTCCGCTGGGGCCGGTTCCGGGATGCGCGTCCAGCCCGCGTCCGGGGCCGTGTCGGGCTCACGTCCGGGTGAGCGGCATCCGGGGACGGGGCCGGCGGAGCCGGGACTCGCGCAGACGCCGCTGCGGAGCGAGCACACCGAGATCGAGGCGGCGGTTCCGAGCGCGCTGCGCGCCGTGGCCGAACGCGCTGGACCTTGGCGAGGAGACGCGGATCGGGCACCGAGCGCGAGAACGCCCGGCAGGCGCTCGCTGCGGGTCCAGCACGCGCAGGAGGCCCTTGGACACGCGCTCCTGGAGCACGCGACGGGCGGCGGGAGGACGAGACCAGGCTGCGGCGACACGCGAGCTCGACGAGGCCTACCGGCTGCGCCAGCTCACCTTCGCGACGCTGCGGACCGGCCGAGACGCGCTCCTGGCGTGCGGCGATCCGGTCGCAGGCGATCCCCTGGCGACCCGCCGTGCGCGCGATCGGCGCCACCGGGCGGCCTCGCGCGCACGCACACGACCATGCGCTCGGTGTGGCTTGCGCAACAGCCTACGCGGAGCGGCTGGTCTCGCGCTGGCGGTGTTGATCGGCCAGCTCAGCGACCTGCAGCACGCGTTCTGGATCGTGCTCGCCACGATGTCGGTCCTGCGCTCGAGCGCGCTGGCCACCGGCACGACATCCTCCAGGCGCTGCTCGGCACCCTCGGCGGGATCGTCGTCGGAGGACTGCTGGTGGCGGCGGTCGGCGCACGATCGCGCGATGCTTTGGGCGGTCCTGCCGCTCGCCGTGCTGCTGGCGGCGTACGCGCCGCGGGCGATCTCCTTCGCGGCCGGCCAGGGCGCGTTCTCGCTGGTGGTGCTCGTGTTGTTCAACCTGCTCGCGCCGGCCGGCTGGCGGGTGGGGCTCGTGCGCGTGGAGGACGTCGCGATCGGCGCCGGTGTGAGCCTGCTCGCGGGCGCGCTGATCTGGCCGCGCGGCGCGACCGCGGTTCTGCGCGAGGCGATCGGCGTGGCCTACGTGCGCGCGGCCGGCTACCTGGATGCGACGATCGACGCGCTGCTGGGAGTCGGCGCCGCCGAGGATAGGGCTGGGAGCGAGGCCCGGGTGACTGCCGTGGCCGGCGGCGGCAGTGGTGGGGCCATCGCCAGCGGGGCCGGCGGCCGGGGCGGCACGGGGGACGGGCGCCTGTCGCCCGAGCTGGCCGCGCGGGAAGCCGGCGCGGCGGCGCAGTTGCTCCAGGACACCGTGCGCGAGTACCTGGCCGAGCGCAGCTCCGCACGCGGCTCCCTGGACGATGTGACCGTGCTCATCGCCGGCGCGACCCGCGCCCGCAGGGTGGCGGGGCTGCTCCAGAACGCCCAGTCGTTCGTCCGTCTGGCGCCGATCGACGCACATCTGCGGCGGCTGGCCCTGGCGTGGGAGGCGTTCGAGACCGAGCGGCGCGAGGTGTGCGACTGGTACGCCGGCCTCGGAGCCTCGATCGCCCGCGCGGCGCCCGCGCCCGCGCCCGAGCCGAAGGCGATCGACGGTGTGCACCCGGATGCCCCTCCCGCCGCGGTCGTGCTCGAACGCGGGCTGGACGATGCACGTGGGCTTCCGCCGGGCCTTGCGATCGCGTGGGCTCACCGCCACCTGGCGGGGTTGGCCGAGATGGAGCCGGCGCTGGCGCGGGCCTGCGAGCGCGTCGCCGGGCGAGCCGGCCGAGGGGAGGGAGACGGGCGGCGAGGATGACTGGCGGCCGTCGCCGCGGCCGATCGCTCGTGTGGGCGAGCCGCTGAGCATGCCCGGATGCACGGCTCGGCGTACCGTGCTATACTGAACCATATGGTTCAGTATCAGGGCCGATTGGACGAGGCGTTCGCGGCGTTGGCGGACCCGACGCGCAGGAGCATCCTGCAGCGGTTGGGCCACCACGGCAGCGCCAGCATCAGTGAGCTCGCACAGCCGTTCGGGATCTCGCTGACGGGATGCAAGAAGCACGTGCGAGTGCTGGAGGACGCCGGACTCGTCAGGACCGAGAAGACCGGGCGCACGCGCTGCTGCAGCCTCGGCCAGCGCCGGCTGGAGGACGTTCGGCAATGGATCGAGACCTATCGAGAGATGCTGGACGCGCGCCTGGATCGCTTCGGCGAGCTGCTGACGGAGGCCGAGGGCGCGACCGGTGGAGCAGATGACAGACAAGAAAGTACGAAAGGAGAACCACGATGACCACGACGACAATCACCCGAAACGAGGAGACCGGCATGTCCACAGGTACGACTGTCACGACACCAACCGATCGCGAGATCGTCAGTGAGCGCGTGTACGACGCGCCCCGCGAGCGCGTGTTCGCCGTATACACCGACCCCGAGCTGATCCCCCGCTGGTGGGGTCCGAGGCGGATGACGACGGTCGTCGATCGGATGGACGTCCGGGTTGGCGGTGCGTGGCGGTTCGTGATGAGCGAGCCGGACGGCCCGGAGCAGGCGTTCCGCGGCGTCTACCGCGAGGTCGCACCGCCCGAGCGGGTTGTGGCGACGTTTGAATGGGAGGGTCTGCCCGGGCACGTGATTGTCGAGACGGCGACGTTCGAGGATCTCGGCGACGAGCGCACGCGGGTGAGGACCACTTCGCTGTTCCACACGACCGAGGAGCGCGACGGGATGCTCGATTCGGGCATGGAGGGTGGGATGACCGAATCCCACGAACGGCTAGCGGAGCTGCTCGCAGAGTAAGTAAGGAGACTCGCCGCATGCGGCGAGTCCGCCAGGGCCGCATGCGGCCCTGGCCCGGCCGGTACATGTACCGGCCGGCCGGGACGTGCATGCACGTCCCGGTTCGGGGCGGCGCATGCGCCGCCCCGCCGGTGGGGCATGCCCCACCGGACTAAATACTGCAGACATGCATGCTCGGCGATGATTCGCGGATAAGGTAAAGGCCATGAATCACCGCCAGCTCGGTCGCACCGGAGTTCAGGTGAGTCCGCTGTGTCTCGGCGCGATGATGTTCGGTTCCTGGGGCAACTCCGATCAAGCGGACTCGATCAGGATCATCCACGCCGCGCTCGACGCGGGCATCAACTTCATCGACACCGCCGACGTATATTCGGCGGGGGAGTCTGAGGAGATCGTCGGCGCCGCGCTGGCCGGACGGCGCGATGACGTGGTGCTCGCGACCAAGTTCCACGCGGCGATGGGCGAGGACGTAAACCGGCGCGGCAACTCCCGGCGGTGGATCGTCCAGGAGGTCGAGAAATCGCTGAGGCGGCTGAAAACCGACTGGATCGACCTGTATCAGGTGCACCGCCCCGAGCCGGACATCGACATCTCCGAGACGCTCGGCGCGCTGTCGGACCTCGTCCATCAGGGCAAGGTCCGCTACCTGGGCTCTTCGACGTTCCCGGCCTCGATGGTCGTCGAGGCGCAGTGGGCCGCGCGCGAGCGGGGGCTGGAGCGGTTCGTGTGCGAGCAGCCGCCGTACTCGCTGCTGGTGCGCGGTGTGGAGTCAGATCTGCTGCCGAGCGCCCAGCGTCACGGCATGGGCGTGATCCCGTGGAGCCCGCTCGCGGGCGGCTGGCTGTCGGGTGGCTGGCGCAAGGGTCAGGACCCGCCGCAGTCCACACGCGCGCAGCGGCTGCCCGCCCGCTATGACCTGTCGCTGCCCGGCAACCGGCGCAAGCTCGATGCGGCCGACGCGCTGGGCCGGCTTGCCGAGGAGGCCGGCATCTCGCTGATCCACCTCGCGATCGCGTTCGTGATCCGTCACCCGGCGGTGACCGCGGCGATCATCGGCCCGCGCACGATGGACCAGCTTGAGTCCCAGCTGGGGGCCGGCGAGGTCGAGCTGACCGCGGACGTGCTCGACCGTATCGATGAGATCGTCATGCCCGGCACGAACATGAACCCCGCCGACGGCGGCTGGCAGAACCCGGCGCTCGAGCCCGCGGCGCGCCGGCGGTGAGGGGCGCACAGTCAGGCCAGCGCGTCGCGCCAAGACAGCCCGACGGAGCCGTCGCCTTGCTCAAGTGAGGCCAGGCCCACCGACGATGCCCACGACCCGCCAGAGGGGCGGAGATGAATAGTAGGATCGCGGCCGTGCCGTTCACGCTCAGGAACCTCAAGGAGGATCTGGAGGATCTCGGGTCCAACTTCGACGGCGCGCTGGACCTGGAGTTTCGCCACGCAAGCAAGGCGCTCGAGCTCGAGCAGTGCGGGCTTTGCTACCAGCGCATCCCGCCCGACTATCGCTTCCCGTACGGCCACACGCATAAGGAGCAGGAGGAGATCTACGTGGTCGTGCGCGGGAGCGGGCGGATGAAGCTCGACGACGAGATCGTCGAGGTCAAGGAGTGGGACGTGGTTCGCGTCCCACCCGGCACGTGGCGAGGCTACGAGGGCGGGCCGGAGGGCCTCGAGATCCTCGTCTTCGGTGCGCCCAACCTCGGCGAGAATCCGCGCGAGGACGTGGAGGGTCAGCGCGATTGGTGGGCTGACTGGCGCCCAGTGGGATAACGTCAGAGGTTCGAATCATCTCGGGCGCGTCACGAAGGTCCTGCCACGGCGTGACTGTTCAGGTCTGGCAGGTGGCGGTGGGGTTGGCGCGAATGTTGTTGTGTGTCCGTGGATCGGCCGTCGTATGAGGATCTGGAGGCTCTTGTTGTCTCGCAGGCAACGCTGATTGCGGAGTTGCGGGCGGAGGTCGCGGAGTTGCGGGCGCGGTTGTCGGCGAACTCGCGTAACTCGTCTCGACCGCCGTCGTCTGATGGTCTGGCCAAGCCGCCTGCACCGCGGAGTCTTCGTCGTCGGTCGGGCCGCAAACCGGGTGGTCAGCCCGGCCATGGTGGCCATCATCTCGAGCGGGTCGAGCAGCCTGATGAGGTCGTCCTGCACGCGCCAGATCGCTGCGGCGGCTGCGGCGGCGATCTCACCGACGGCGAGCGGGTTGGCGAGGAGGCACGCCAGGTGTTCGACTTGCCGGAGGTGCGCCTCGCTGTCTGCGAGCACCGTGCCCAGCGGCGGCGTTGCGTGTGCGGGCACGTGACGGCCGCGGCGTTCCCGGCCGGCGTTGGCGCCCCGACGCAGTACGGGCCGAGAATGCGAGCGCTCGGGATCTATCTGATCGCCGCCCAGCACCTGCCCTACCAGCGCGCCGCGCAGTTGCTGGCCGATTGGTTGGGCGCGCCGATCTCGCCCGCGACACTCATGGCCTTCGTCAAGGAAGGCGCCGAGGACCTCGACGAGTTCCTCGAGGGCGTGCACGAGCAGATCATCAACTCGCCGGTCGTGCACTTCGATGAGACCGGCGCTCGCGCCGGCGGCCGTGGACGATGGCTGCACTGCGCGAGCACCGAGACGCTGACCTTCTACGCCCTGCACGACAGGCGCGGAACCGAGGGCATCAACCACGCTGGCGTGATGCCGCGCTTCCGCGGAATCGCCGTGCACGATGGCTGGCCGCAGTACCGCGCCTATGAGCACGCCATCCACGCGCTGTGCAACGCCCACCACCTGCGCGAGCTGCTGGCGATCATCGAAGATCACGCCGAGAAGCAGTCGTGGGCAGGCCAGATCGACGCGCTGTTGCGCGCTCTGCACGAGGAGGTCAAGACCGCGAAGGCCGTCGGCGAAGACTGGTTGGACCCGTGGGTGCTGGTCGGGTACCGCGCCGCCTACGAGCAGATCATCGCGCTCGGCCACCACCAGAATCCGCCGCCGAGCGTCCGTACCGGCAAGCGCGGCCCGATCGGCCGCAGCCCCCAAGCCAACCTACTGCGCCGCCTCGACGAGCAGCGCGAGCAGGTGCTGCGCTTCGCTCACGACTTCCGCGTCCCGTTCGACAACAACCTCGTCGAGCGCGACATCCGCATGATCAAGATCCAGCAGAAGATCTCCGGCAGTTGGCGCACCACAACCGGCGCCGACCGCTTCTTCGCCCTACGCGCCTACATCAGCACCACGCGCAAGCAAGGCCGCGACATCCTCGACGCGCTCGCCCGCCTGGCGCGCCACACACCCTGGTTGCCCGCCGCCGCCAGTCCATAACCACCCGACGACGACCTGAACAGTCACGCCACGGCGGGGCTTTTCGCGTTTCGGGGGACACGCTCTGCTCCTGGTGTGAACGAAAGTGCGAACGGGAGATTGGGCCAAGCGAGCAGCAATCCGAGCTGGCCGGGATACAGGAGAAGGACGATCGTCGGTCACGGCCGGCGGAAGACCGAGTGTGTGCCGATGCGCCGCCAGATGACGTGCGGCTCGCCCGGCCGAACCTCTGCGCCGTACTCGAAGGTCGCGCGGCCGTCCGGCGCCCAGGTCATCTCCCAGACGCCGGGATGGCCCTGCACCCGCTTGACGCGCAGGCGCGGATGGAAGCTCTGACCCCCACTGGCGATGTCGGCGATGAACTGCGCTACCGCTTCGCGGAAGGCTCGCTGCTGCTGCGGGCTCAGCCGATCCCAGTCGCGCCAAAACGACGCGAGGACTTCACGTGTCGGCATTGAGCGGCTTCGCCCGCTCGTCCAGGGCCGCTAGAAACTCCTCGTCGCTCTCATAGCGAGTGACGCGGCCCGACGCTAGGTCATCGTCTGCCTCGCGCTCCTTCGTCTGCCACTCGTGCGTCCAGAACCATGCCTGCTCAGGGTCGATGCGCCCGTCGTTGATCTCCCCCAGGAGCATCGCGGCGCCATCGACTGCCCCGTCCGGCAAACGGTCTACCAGCTCGTGTAGCTCAGCCTTGGTCATGCCCCGATTGTCGCACGAACGCTACCTGTTCTCGGCGGCGGTTCGACCACCGTCAAGGGCGCCGCCCAGGAATCCGCTGCAAATCGGAGTAGTGGGCGAAACTTGTCTGTGCGCAAACCGTGCGGTGGTACGGGCGCCGGCTGCCGGGATCGAATGAAACCTCACGGGATCGTGTTCCGCCTTATGTCTGGGGGCAATCACGGTGTGGCATCGTAAGTAGTTGGCGACTCGATCGCGTGGGCTCTCAGGGGACCTGACGCCCGCATGTAATGTACGTATACTTGTCGGACATCTCCTAGGAAAGCCAAGGGCATCCGATGAGCACTATCAGCATCCGTGATCTACAGCGCAACACAAGTGGCGTCATCGCTGACGTCGCCGATTCCAAGCACACCGCCCTCGTCACACGACACGGCGAGCCTATCGCTGCGCTGGTGCCGATCGATGCCCAGGATCTCGAGGACTACCTGCTCTCGAAGGCTCCGGGCTTTGCTGAGGACATGGCTGCCGCCGATCAGGCTCATGCACATGGGCAAGCGCGCTCGGCTGCCGATGTGTTCGCGGAGCTGGACGCGCAAGACGCTGGGCAATAGCGCTTACGCGCAGGAAGCCGGGTCGTCGTAGATGACGGACCCTCTGAGCAACATCAGGCTCGCTCCGCGCGCGATCCGCGACCTGAAGAGCTTGGACCGCCAGACCCGCAAGCGGGTGCAGCAGGCATTCCAGGCGCTCGGAGCAGATGCGGCGAACCTCGACGTCAAGCCGGTGGCTGGACATGCACCTTGGCGTCGCCTGCGCGTCGGTGAGCACCGCGTGCTCTACCGCGTACTCGCCGATGAGGCCGACGCGCGCTACCTGGTGGCACGAGTCATCGACCGGCGTGACCTACACCGCGCCATCGACAAGCTCTGAGTCCAGGCCAACAGCTCGGCACACTGGTAGCAGCCTCGACTACTGTGAGGTGCCCCGGGTGAAAAAGCGCCCGATCCGGAAAACCGCGTACAGGTATCTCCGTTCGTCCCCCGCCGATAGCAGCCAATATGCCGTCTCCAACCGCCGATCCTGCCCGAGCTTGCGGTCCACTGGCGCTCTCCTGGAGCGGCGGCAAGGACTCGGCTCTAACGCTCTGGACTCTGTGTAGCCAAGGGGTTGAGCCGGACGCGCTGATCACGACCGTCACCGACGAGTACGAGCGCATCAGCATGCACGGAGTTCGCCGCGAGCTGCTCGCCAGGCAGGCCGACGCGGCCGGTATCCCGCTCGTGGAGGTTCGCATCCCGCCCGCGTGCGTCAACGAGATCTATGAAGAACGCATGGCGCAGGCGTTTGCCTCACCGCCTTTGTCCGGTGTGGAGGCGGTCGCCTTCGGTGACCTGTTTCTCGAGGATGTCCGCGCGTACCGCGAGACGCGACTCACGGCAGCCGGCAAGCGCGGCCTCTTCCCGCTGTGGGGCCGCGACACCGGCGCCCTGGCACATGAGTTCGTCGCAGCCGGCTTCCAGGCGATCGTCGCCTGCCTGGACCCACGAGCACTCGACGCCTCCTTCGCCGGGCGAACATACGACGAGCAGCTTCTCGCCGACCTGCCCGCGGGCGTTGACCCCTGCGGTGAGAACGGCGAGTTTCACACCTTCGTCCACGCCGGACCGATCTTCACTGAGCCGATCGCGTGCGCGACCGGCGAGGTTGTCGAACGCGACGGCTTTGTCTTTTGCGATCTGATGCCAGCATGAAGCGAATGGCTGCCTGGGTCAGCTCTGTCCCAGTAGCTGGTAGCGCCTACTGTCACGGTCTCGTGAGGGCGCGGACCCTGATGCTGGCGGTTGCGCGCCCTTTGGCAGTCGGTCCGGAGCAGATGTCAGGTTGGTACGCGGAGTGATCGCCCGATCGAAGTCACGGATGCCGCGGCATCACATGGTTTGTTTGCCGACCAGAGAAGTGGGCGGAACTTCTCTGTTCGCAAACCATGTGCTGATGGCGGCGCCGACGGTGGGGATCGGTTGACGCGGCGCTTGCTCGCGCTCAGACGGGGCGCGTTTCGACTGCCGCCGGAATAGCGGGCACCGCCGGGTCCGTGCTTCCGTTTTCGGCGTCGCGTCTCATCTCGATCGCGCGACGGGCGCCCTGCGATAGCAGCATCGCGCTTTCGGCGACTTCGCGATTGACCTCCGGCGTCGTCTCGACGAGACGGCCTTTGCGGACCGTATGTGCACGGCCAAGCTTTGGAAACCCGTTTTCCATGACCTGAGCGTAGCTCATGTCCCCAAGCCTGTCGTGCCTGTCGAGCGTTCGATAAGTTCGGCCAGCAGCCGCGCAAATGGCTCTGTGCTTCCCTCCTTGGACAAGAGGGCGGGGACAAGCGCATCGTCGTGAGCGATCAGCTCCTCGTCCTCCTCGAACTCAACGTTCGACAGTCCCAACGACCACAGCGCGGCCGAGAGCGCGACGAAGCTCACGCGATGGTTGCCGTCTGCAAAAGGATGAACAAGCAAGATGCCGGCATACAGAACCGCCGCCGTCCGCGCGCGATCGAGGACGCTCACCGCTTCCACGTCGTTGAAGGCCGCAACGTCCTGGTTGAACGACGCGCAGACGGCGGAAAGCTCGTGGCGGATCGCCTCGGGCGCGATCCCCTCCAACTGCCGCATCCCACCGTCCGGCATCATCACCCCGAAGAACGCCCGCTCCCGACGGAAGCGCCCACCATCGTGGGGAAAGTGCCGGGCGAAGATCGCTCCGTGCCACCAGCGCACGCGCTCTGCGTCCATTCGCAGCGGCTTGTGCCAAAATGCCCGCTGCGCGTCGTTCAGGACGCGGGCGAGCTCGTCCCCGAGAACTTGCCAGGTCTCCTCGGGCGAGAGGCCGCGAACTCGGTAGAAGCGCGAGTCCTCGCGGTCGCGGTAACGGGGTCCGGGAACGTCCATCTTCGCGAGGATGCCAGCGGCTCGGACCTCTCCCGACACCGATCCCGTCTCATCACCTGCTCGACCACACCCAGGCGGCGTGACGCGGGACAATCGCGTTATCACAGACAACTGTCTATGGAGCTAGTCGGGCTCGAACCGACGACCTTCTGGCTGCCAGCCAGACGCTCTCCCAGCTGAGCTATAGCCCCAGGCTCAGGACATCGTATAACGCCTGGGCTCGCCCGGGGGACAACAGGCCTCACCCCCGCGGAATGAACTCTGGAACGTCCAGGTCCTCACCGGGCTCGTCCCGGCGACGCATCCCGGGGCCGGGTCTTGCCCCGCCTGCCTCGGCCCGGGCCCCCGGCCCGACCTGATCCAACCGCGCGGTCATGCTCCCATGCGCCAGGCGCACATCGCGCAACAGCCGCTCGGCGTTGGTGCGCAGCGAAGAGGACAGCTCGCGCAGGTTGCGCGAGACCTCGGTCCCCTCGCGCACGACATCGTGGGTGACGGCATGGGCCTCGCTGACGATCTCCCGCGCCTCGGCGTGCGCGACCGCACGGATCTCCCGCGCCCGCTTTTGCGCCTCGGCGTCGCGCCCGGCAAGCTGCTCCCTCGTGGCGGCGCTCAACCGCCCGGCCTCGGTGCGCGCCTCATTGAGGATGCCGTCGGCCTGCGCGTGCTTCGCGGCGAGTGTCCGCTCGGACTCGGCCTGAGCGTCGGAGAGCAGCCGGGTCGCCGAGGCCAGCGCCTCGTCGCGAGCGGCCTCCGCCTGAGCTAGGGCGGCCTGCAGGATCTCCTGCGCCTCCTCCTCGGCCGCCAGCACGCGGTGCTCGGCGGCGCGGTCTGCCTCGGCGATGCGCTCACGCACGCGCGCCTCGGCCTGCTCGCGCAGCTCGCCCGCCGCCTGTTCGGCCGCCTCGATGATGCCGGCGACGTGTCCCGACGCGGCGGTCAGAGCATCGGATGAGTCCATGCGGGCATCGTAGACCCGAGTGCGGGTCGCGGTTTCCCGGGTGCCGGTTACGGTTGTGCTGGTTGGGGGTCAGTGGATAGGACCCGCCGTTCGCCGCAACACTAGTCATGGCAGAAATCGTTGGAAATATGTCCTTGCGGACAAGCGTCAAGTGGGCCATGATCGGGTCATGACAAACCAAGCGCAGAGTTCCAAGAGCCCCAAGAACGTAGTCATCGTCGTGTTCCCAGGTGTGCAGGCCCTGGACTTCGTCGGCCCGCAGGAGGTGTTCGCGGCTGCCCAGAAGCTGATCGAACGCACCGGTCGCACGGAGCCCAGCTATCGCATCACCGTCGCCAGCATCGACGGCGCGCCGATCGCCACATCGAGCGGCCTGGAGATCGTCCCCAACACGAGCCTCGCCGACGCACCCAGCAAGATCGACACGCTGATCGTTCCCGGCGGCGCCGGGTCGGCCGGCGCGAGCGCCGACGAGGCGCTGCTCGACTGGATCAAGGCGACCGCGGCCAAGCGCGCGCGGCGCGTGACGTCGGTGTGCACGGGCGCGTTCGTGCTGGCGGCCGCCGGCCTGCTGGACGGGCGCCGGGCTACCACCCACTGGGCATCGGCCGCCAAGCTCGCCGAGCGCTATCCGGCCGTGGAGGTCGATCCCGAGGCGATCTACGTGCACGACGGCCCGATATGGACCTCGGCCGGCGTGACCGCGGGCATAGACCTGGCGCTGGCGCTCGTCGAGGAGGACCTCGACCGCGAGGCGGCGCTGACGATCGCCCGCCACCTCGTGCTGTTCCTGCGCAGGCCTGGCAATCAGTCGCAGTTCAGCGCGACGCTCTCCGCGCAGGAGCCCGAGCGCGAGCCGCTGCGCGAGGTGCAGCGCTACGTCGTGGAGAACGTCTCGGAGAACCTGACGATCGAAGCAATGGCCGAGCGCGCGCACATGAGCCCGCGTAACTTCGCGCGCGCGTTTGCGGCCGAGACCGGGATCACTCCCGGGCGCTACGTCGAGCGCGTGCGCCTGGAGGCGGCCCGGCGCGAGCTGGAGGACAGCTCACGGCCGATCGCGACCGTCGCGGCGAGCTGCGGGTTCGGCACGCCTGAGACGATGCGCCGCGTGTTCCTGCGCGCCCTGAACGTTGCCCCGGCGGAGTACCGCCGCCGCTATCACCCGGCAGCCGGCGCGGGGGTCGAGACCGTGGCGGCGTAACTCGATCCACCTCCACCTCGATCCGGTTCACCTCAACCCGGTCCACCTCCACCTCCGATCGTTACGCGCGCGCGCGACACGCCCGCTCGCGAAGCCATCCCCGGAGCGGTCGATAACCTCCGAGGGACGATGGCAGAGCGACCCGAGCACCGACCCGAGCACCGCTATGACCCCCAGGAGATCGAGCCCCGCTGGCAGGCGGTGTGGGCCGATGAGCACACCTGGGAGGTCGCAAACGAAGGAGGCGCCGCGCGCGGGGCGGGCCGAGGCGCATCCGGTGCGGCAGCCGCCGCCGGCGTCGCCGGGGAGGGCCCCCCGAGCTCCTCCTCCTCCTCCTCATCCCCCTCATCCTCATACGTCCTGGAGATGCTGCCGTATCCCAGCGGCGAGCCGCATATCGGCCATTTGAAGGTGTATTCGGTCGGCGACGCGATCGCCCACTACCACCGCCGTCTCGGGCGCAGGGTGCTGCACCCGATGGGCTATGACTCGTTCGGGCTGCCGGCGGAGAACCACGCGATCAAGACGGGCGTGCATCCGCGTGCGTCCACCGACGCGTCGATCGCCTCGTTCCAGCGCCAGTTCCGCGAGTGGGGCATCTCGATCGACTGGTCGCGCGAGCTGGCCACGCACGAACCGAGCTATTACCGCTGGACGCAGTGGATCTTCCTGCAGCTGTTCGAGGCGGGCCTGGCCTACCGCAAGGAGGCCGCGGTCAAGTGGTGCCCGCACGACCAGACGGTGCTCGCCAACGAGCAGGTCGACGCCGAGGGGCACTGCGAGCGCTGCGGCGCGACGGTCGAGGTCAGACAGCTGGAGCAGTGGTTTCTGCGCATCACCGACTACGCCGAGCGGCTGCTGGGCGACCTCGATGAGATCGACTGGCCCGAGCACGTCAAGACGATGCAGCGCAACTGGATCGGGCGCTCGGAGGGGGCGGAGGTGACGTTCCGCTGCGAGGAGCTGGGCATCGACTACCCCGTGTTCACGACCCGCCCGGACACGCTGTTCGGCGCGACGTTCTTCGTGATGGCCCCCGAGCACCCGGACGTGCTGCGGATCGTCGCCGGAACCGAGCTTGAGCAGCGAGGTGCAGCGAGTACGTCAGCCACGCGATCACCGAGTCCGGCGAGGAGCGCGGGAACGCCGAGAAGCCGAAGACCGGCGTGCCGCTGGGACGGACCGTCACCAATCCCGTCAACGGCGAGCAGATCCCGATGTACGTGGCCGACTACGTGCTGATGGAGTACGGCACCGGCGCGATCATGGCGGTGCCGGGGCACGACGAGCGCGACTACGCGTTCGCGCGCGCGTTCGACCTGCCGATCCGCCGCGTCATCGACGGCCCACCCGTATCGCCGGGGGAGGGCGCTAGCGAAGAGCAGGGGTGGGAGGATGGGCTCCGGGAGGGTGAGCTGCCATACACGGGCGACGGACCGCTGACGAACTCCAACCCGGAGTTCGACGGCATGCGCAACCGCGAGGCGCTCGGCGCGATCGTGCAGTGGCTGGACCGCGAGGGCAAGGGCCACGCCTCGGTCAACTACCGGCTTGCGCGACTGGCTCGTCTCGCGCCAGCGCTACTGGGGCACGCCGATCCCGATCGTCTACTGCGAGCGCTGCGGCGCGGTGCCGGTGCCCGAGAACGAGCTGCCCGTGGCGCTGCCCGAGATCGAGGACTACGCGCCGCGCGGGCGCTCGCCGCTGGCCGCCGCCGAGGACTGGGTGCGCACGAGCTGCCCGGAGTGCGGTGGGGACGGCGCGCCGGGAGACGGACACGATGGACACGTTCGTCGACTCCTCCTGGTACTTCCTGCGCTACTGCGACGCGTCCAACGACACGGCCGCATGGGATCCGGCGGTGCTTGAGAGAGTGGATGCCGGTCGACCAGTACATCGGCGGGGTCGAGCACGCGATCCTGCACCTGATGTACGCGCGCTTCTTCACCAAGGCGCTCGCCGATCTCGGCCACCTCGACGTGCAGGAGCCGTTCAGGGCGCTGTTCACCCAGGGCATGATCACCAAGGACGGCGCGAAGATGAGCAAGTCCCGCGGCAACGTCGTCTCGCCCGCGTCGATCGTGGAGCGCTACGGAGCCGACACGGCCCGTTGCTACATCCTGTTCATCGGCCCCCCCGACCAGGACGCGGACTGGTCGGACGAGGGGATGGAGGGCGTCCATCGGTTCCTGGGACGGCTGTGGCGGCTGGCGAGCGAGCTCGCGCGGGAGGGAGAGGGAGGGCCTCCTCGCGCATGCGCGAGGAGGCCGGCGGGCTCATGCGCCGCCGGATGACCCGCCGCATGCGGCGGGTCAGGAGGGGCCGCATGCGGCCCCTCCCGGGGCGGCACATGTGCCGCCCCGCCGGTCGGCGCATGCGCCGACCGGAACATCATCAGCTTTCAAGTGCATGTGGCCACGACCTCTGGAATGCATGCGCCGGCCGACGGGGATGCGGAGGAACAGCTCCTGCGCAAGACCCACTGGGCGATCGACAAGGTCAGCGGCGACCTGCGCCGGTTCGCGTTCAACACGGCGATCGCGGCGGTGATGGAGTTGCTGAACGACTGCTCGCGCGCTGCGCGATCGTGTCGAGCGCCGACAGCCGCGGTTCGCGCTTGCAGACGGCCGCCTCGCTGCTGTTCCCGTTCGCTCCGCACGTGTGCGCGGAGGTGTACGAGCGGCTGACGGGCGCAGCGCGTGTGGGAGCAGCCCTGGCCGCAGGCAGACCGGACGCTGCTCGCGCGCGACACCTACGAGCTGGTGTGCCAGGTCAACGGCAAGCTGCGCGATCGCGTGCAGGCCGCCTCGGACGCGAGCCCGGACGAGCTGAAGGAACTGTGCCGGGCCGCGCCCGAACGTGCGGGCGCACGTGGACGGCCGGGAGATCGTCAAGGAAGATCGTCGTGCCAGGCAAGCTCGTGAACCTCGTCGTGCGATAGACGACTGATAGGCGGCGCGAGGCGGCGTCCTCACCGATCGTCGATCGACGGGATCGCCGATCGGCCAGCACGCGTACACCCGCACGCCACGCTCCCTGCGTCCTGGCCTCGCTTGCCTCTCGGCCGTCTATCGGGCGCTGTGCGGGTCGTCGTCGCGTCGGCATACACTCGGCGGCGATGCCCGAGCTCAAGCCCGCGTACCTAGTCCACGGCGACGATCACGGCGCGGTCTCCGAGCGGCGCGCCGGTCTGCGCGCGCTGGCCGAGCGCGAGGGCGGCGCGGACAGCGTCGAGGCGCTGGAGGGCGAGCGGGCCACGCCCGCGGGTGTCGCGAGTGCGCTCGCGGCGATGACGCTGGCGATCGGGTGGCGCGTGATCCTCGTGGACGGGGTCGAGCGCTGGAAGCAGGCCGAGGTGCAGGAGTGGCTCGTGCCCGCCCTGCAGGCGATGCCGCCCGATACGACCGTCGCGCTGTTCGCGCGCGAGGAGGGCCGGACCAAGGCGCCCGCCGCGATCCACGAGGCGGTCAAGCGGGCGAAGGACAGGTCGTGGCGCAGCAGACCGTCAAGCCGTGGGACCTGCCCAAGTGGGCTCGCGCGCAGGCAGCGCGCCTGGGCGTGGAGCTGGACATGGCCGCGGCCACGGCGCTGGTAGGCCAGGTCGGCGAGCGCCAGCAGCGGCTGCTGCGCGAGCTGGAGAAGCTCGCGCTCGAACAGGACGTGGACGGCGAGTCGGGTTCGGATCCCGGTTCGGGCACTGGTGCGGCGTTCGAGTTCGAGCACCGTATGGATCCGGCGCGGGCACCGCTCGCGTCAGCGGGTGAGCGCGCAGGACATCGAAGCTCGCGCGGCACGCTCTGTCGCGCACCGCGCATATATGCTCGCCGACGCGCTCGTCGGGGCCGACGCACGCGAGGCCACCCGCTCGTACATGCGCTTGCGCGCCCAGGGCGAGCGGCTGTCCGGGCTCACCTACCTGATGGCCTCGCGCCTGCGCGAAGCGCTCACCATCGCCCTGCGTCTGCAGGCCGGCGAGTCAACCGCCGAGGTCAGGCGCGAGCTGCGCATGCCCCCGCGCGCCGCCGAGCGGTTCGTCGCCGACGTCGCGCGTGTCGAGCCCGAGCGGTTGCGTACCGCGCTCGGCGCGCTCGCCGACCTCGAGCTCGACACCCGCGGGGGCTCGCCCCTGCCCGAGGGCCGCTCGCGGATGTCTGGCCTGGACGAACACACGCTGGCGCTGCGCGCGATCGAAGCTATTCACGGCTGCCTAAGAAGGTGAGCCCGCGCGCAGGTGGGCGGCGCGGCTCTTTCTACGCGCGCCCGTGTTCTTGTGCATCGCGCCGCGCTTGACGGCCTTGTCGATCGTGCTCACGAGCTCGCGATGCTCGGCGTCTGCGGTCGCGGTGTCGCCGCTGCGCATCGTGGTCTCCAGGCGGCGAAAGTAGGTCTTGATCGCCGAGGTGTACTGGCGATTCTCGATCGCTCGCGCTCGGTGCGCAGGATGCGCTTCTTTTGAGAATGAATGTTGGCCATCTCGTGAGCGCCGTACTATAGCGGCCTTGTCCACGATCCCACCAGAGGCGAGCCGGTCGAGGAGCCGTTGCCTCCACGACGATCCGCCCGTCACCCGGCAGGACGCGGTCGGCGCGTCCGACGACGTCGCATCGCCCCCGAGCGGCCACGGGGTCCGGTCGATCCGCGCGTCGAGGTCATCGGCATACCCGACCAGAGCTTCGGCGAGGAATACGGCGGCCTCGGCCAGCCCGAGCCCGAGCAGGGCGGGGGTGGCGGCGAGGATGGTCGGCTCCGGCGGCGGGTGCGAGCGGGTCGCGCGCAACACCGCGATCTTCTCGATCGCGACCGGCGTCTCGCGCGTGGTCGGGCTCGCGCGGGAAGTCGTCGCCGCGAGCTTCTTCGGGACGAAGGGCCGATCTCGGCGTTCACGATCGCCTTTCAGATCCCGAACCTGGTCAGCAACCTGTTCGCCAACGCCGCCCTGTCGGCGGCGTTCGTGCCGGTGTTCACCGACCTGCTCCAGCAGGGCCGCCGAAGGAGGCGTTCCGGCTCGCCTCGACGATGTTCTGGATCATCCTGATCGTCCTCGGCGCGATCGCCGCGTGCTTCGTGCTCGCGGCCGGCCTGATCATGCCGCTGTTCACCGGCCCCACGTTCAACGCTCCGCTCGACGCGTTCACCGTCGGCTTCTCGCAGATCCTGTTCCCGGTCGTGCTGCTGATCGGCCTGACCGGGCTGTTCGTCGGGATCCTGCAGTCCTACGAACACTTCACGATCCCCGCGCTCGCGCCCGCGGTATGGAACCTCGTGATCATCGTCCTGCTCGTCGTGCTGCGGCCCGCACTTCCACGGCGGCTACGAAAACGGCGATCAGGTGTACGCGTACGCGATCGCGATCCTGGCGGCGACCGTCGTGCAGACGCTGCTGGTCGTTCGGCGCGCTGCGGCGGATCGACTTCCGGCTGCAGTTCTCGATCGACTGGCACGACCCGCGCATCAAGCAGGTGTTCACGCTGATGCTGCCGGTGACGATCGGCCTCGGGATCGTCAACCTCGACCAGCTGATCAACTCGGTGTTCGGGACGCTCGTCAACAAGGAAGCCCCGCGCGCGATCGACAACGCGTTTCGCATCTACATGCTCCCGCAGGGCTTGTTCAGCGTGGCGGTCGCGACGGTGCTGTTCCCGACTCTCAGCCGCATGGCGGCCAGACGCGACGCGCGCGACATGCGCCGCACGATCGGCATCGGCATGCGTCAGATCAACCTGCTGCTGATCCCCTCGGCGGCGTTCATGCTCGTGCTCACGACGCCGATCGTGCAGGCTCGTGTTCGAACGCGGCCAGTTCAACGCGCAGTCGACGAGCCTGGTCTCCGAAGCGCTGTTCTGGTTCGCGCTCAGCCTGCCGTTCGGCGGCTTGAACCTGTTGCTGACCAGGGTGTTCTTCTCGGTGCAGCGACCTTGGATTCCAACGAGGCTGGCGGCGCTGAACATCGTCGTGGACATCATCGTCTCGATCGGCCTGTACAAGCCGCTGGGCATCGCCGGCTTGATCATCGGCACGGTCGCGGCCAATGCCGTCATGACGGCGTTGCAGTACCACCGCTTGCGGATCGGCTTTGACGGCCGGCTGGAGGGCGAGCAGACGATCATGATCACCGCGCGGATCCTGCTCGCGTCCGCCCTGCTGGGGGGCGTGTCGTGGGTGGTGTGGACGCTGCTGGATCGCCTGTTCGGCGTCTCGCTGCCGGCCCAGATCGTCAGCGTCGGCGGGGCCGCGGCGGCGGGCACGGTCGTGTACGCGCGCGCGGTGCTGGCGATGCGCGTCCCCGAGGCCCACCAGGTCCACCGCCTGATCATGACCCAGCTCGGCCGGGCGTAGAACCCCCAGTCGCACGCTCCTTCTGGGATAGGCCCCGCGGCGCGCGCGGCCCTGTCGAGGCCGCTGTCATTCCTAAAGGGCGGTTCCTGCGTCGTCGATGCACCGTCCGCGGTCGCACCGATCGCACTCCGCGGCGCCCGTGTGTTGCGCCCCGATCTATTTCTTCTCCTGAGAAAGGACCAGCAAAATGCAGACTGCTGTCGACGTCATCATCGAGCAGATCGCCAAGGCGGGCAGGCTCCGCAGGGGTGGCGCGCTCGCGATCACCTGTCTGGCCGCGATGCTGTGCCTGAGCGCGAGCGCGAGCGCCGCGCCGGCGTGGCTCGCGCCGACGACCATCTCAGGAGCTCAAGACCCGTTCGAACTCGCGCTCGCGGTCGATCCGAGCGGCGATGCCGTCGCGGCCTGGTCGGATTTCGGCGGAGACGATGAAAACGTCGAGGCGACCAGCACGACGGCGCCGGGCGCCGGTTGGAACTCGCCCACGAAGCTCGCCGAAAACTCGTTCTTCCTGATGCTGCCACCCATGCCACAGGTCGCGATCGACTCACATGGCGACGCCGTGGCGGTGTGGGAAATCGAAAAGAGCGACAAATGGTACGTGCAGGCCTCGCAGATGCCGGCCGGGGGCACGTGGCAGACGCCGGTCCAGCTCGCGGAAACGAACTACCCGCTGGGCCGGCCGCAGGTCGCGATCGACTCCCAGGGCGACGCCATCGCCGCCTGGACCACATCCAACGGCAGCCACGATCTGATCGACGCAGCCGAGCTGCCCGCCGGCGGCAGCTGGCAGGCGCCCGCCCAGATCTCCGGTTCCAGCGAAGACGCTGTGCAGCCGCAGGTGGCGATGAACGGCGACGGTGACGCCGTCATCGCCTGGACGATGTGGACCGGCAGCACGGACGCGATCGAGGCGGCCGAGCTGCCCGCCGGGGGCACGTGGCAGACGCCCGCACAGATCTCAAACGCCGGCAGCGAAGACTCCGGCCCGCAGGTCGCGATCGACGAACACGGCGACGTGGTCGCGGTCTGGGAGCACAACAACGGCGGCCAGGAGGTCATCGAAGGAGCCCAGATGCCCACCGGCGGCAGCTGGCAGAGCACCGCATCGCAGCTCTCAGAAAGCGGCCAGAGCGCCTACAACCCCCAGCTCGCGATCAACCCGCAAGGGGATGCGGTTGCCGTCTGGGAACGCTACAACGGCAGCGACCAGATCGCACAGGCGGCGCAACTGCCCGCCGGCGGCAGCTGGCAGAGTCCTATCAACATCTCGGAATCCGGCGCCGACGGAGACGCTCCGCATGTCGCGATCGATGCGCGCGGCGACGAGGTCGCGGTATGGGTGCGCTGGAATGGCAGCACCGACACCGCGGAGGCCTCGGAGCTGGCCGCGGGCGGCGCCTGGCAGACCCCCGTGGCGCTGTCCTCGGGCGTCCAGCAGTCCTACGACCCGCGGGTCGGGATGAGCTCAAACGGCGACGCGGTCGCGGTCTGGACCGCGTACAACGGCAGCGAAGACATCGTGCAGAGCGCCGACTACGTGGCCGCGGGGCCGCAGCTGAGCGAAGTCTCGATCCCCTCCACGGGCACGGTCGGCGAATCGCTCTCGTTCTCGGTCACGCCCCTGGACACGTGGACCACGCTGGGGCAGACGAGCTGGAGCTTCGGCGACGGCGCCACGGCGACCGGCACGAGCGCCACCCACGAATACAGCGCGCCCGGCGAATATGAAGTGACGGTCGAAAGCGAAGACGCGCTCGGCAACATCACGAGCGAAACGCGCACGCTCACGATTCAGGCGCCTCAGAGCAAGCCCGAAGAACCACCGGCGACGCAAGAAACGCCGACCACGCAAACCACCCCGGCGAGCACGCCGGCCAGCACCCCGATGGACACCCCGGCGAGCACCCAGCCCGGCTCGACCCCGGCGTCGCCCGTGCTGCAGGTGCTGACCAGGGCCCCGCAGCCGCTGATCAACACCCACCACCTGACGGTCAGGGCGACGTGCGGGCCGGCGGTCTGCACGGCGGTGGCGAGCGGATGGGTGCGGCTGCCCGGCTCGCACAGGGTCTGGCATCTGCGCGGCGCGGCCGCCGTCGTGGCCGCAAACGGCTTCGGGGCGCTGCACCTGCCGGTGCCCGCGAGCCTGCGCCACGCCGTGCGCGAGTACCTGGTCGGCCACCCGCACTACAAGGTCGCACTCCAGCTCGACGGTCACGCTGATGGTCGACGGTCATGCGGCGCAGAGCCTGAATGTGGCGTTGCCGATCTGGACCTATCCCGGGTTCCGTTAGAACGTGTTTTGAAATAGGCGGTGCGGTCGGGGCGTTCATGGACCAAGCTGGGCGACGCGGGACGGTGAAGCGCGTGCTGGTAGCACGTGCGAGATGTCGCGTGGCGATCCAGCGCCGTGTCCAGGGGCGCATCCGGGCGTGCCGATCTTTTCAAAACACGTTCTTAGCAAGCCGGCCGCCGTCTGAAGGCGACCACGCGAGCCGGCCGGCCGCACAGCCGCGCCGGCTCGCGTGGTTTTCGATCCGTGGGGTGAGGCGGGGTGCGCGGGCGCAGCATCTATCGTGACGCGAGCCCATGGACCAGGCCCGCATCAGAAACTTCTGCATAGTCGCGCACATCGACCACGGCAAGTCGACGCTCGCCGACCGCATCCTCGAGCTCACGCACGCCGTCGACGAGCGCGCGATGCGCGCGCAGGTGCTGGACTCGATGGAGCTCGAGCGCGAGCGCGGAATCACGATCAAGGCGCAGGCGGTGCGCGTGTTCTACACCTCGGCCGTCGACGGCGAGATCTACCAGCTGCACCTGATCGACACACCCGGGCACGTGGACTTCACCTACGAGGTCTCGCGCTCGCTGCAGGCGTGCGAGGGCGCGCTGCTGGTGGTGGACGCCGCCCAGGGCGTGGAGGCGCAGACTGTCGCGAACACCTATCTCGCGATCGAGGCGGGGTTGGAGCTGATCCCGTGTTTGAACAAGCTCGACCTGCCCGGTGCCGAGCCCGAGCGGGTCGCGGGCGAAGTGTCGGAGCTGATCGGCGAGCCGCCCGAGTCGATCCTGAAGATCAGCGCCAAGACCGGCGCCGGGGTGCCGGAGGTGCTGGAGGAGCTGATCGCGCGCGTGCCGCCCCCCAAGGGAGACCCGAACGGGCCGGCCAGGGCGCTGATATTCGACTCCGAGTTCGACCAGTACCGCGGCGTGATCGCCTACATCAGGGTGGTCGACGGGGTGTTCCAGAAGGGCGAGGCGATCAGGGCGATGGCCGCGGGGACCGAGGCGGACATCGACGACATCGGCGTGTTCGGCCCGCAGATGATGGGAACAGAACAGCTCGCCGCGGGTGAGGTCGGATATCTGATCACGGGGTTGAAGGACGTGACCCAGTTGCGCGTGGGCGACACCCTGACCACGCGCGCGCGTGCGGGCGCCCGGAGCGCCCAACGGGAGGCCACCGAGCCGCTGCCGGGGTATCGCGAGGTCAAGCCGATGGTGTTCTGCGGACTGTTTCCGATCGACTCCGACGACTACCCGGACCTGCGCGACGCGCTGGAGAAGCTGACGCTGAACGACGCGGCGCTGAGTTGGGAGCCGGAGACATCGGACGCGCTCGGGTTCGGGTTCAGGTGCGGGTTCCTCGGGCCTGCTGCACATGGACATCGTGCGCGAGCGCCTGGAGCGCGAGTACGACCTGGAGCTGCTGGCGACGATGCCCTCGGTGCAGTTCGACGTGACCTTGACCAACGGGGAGGAGATCGAGGTGCACAACCCGCTGGCCCTGCCCGACCCGGGCACGATCGAGCAGATCAGAGAGCCGTTCATCAGAGCGCAGGTGATCGCCCCGAAAGAGTTCGTCGGCGCGGTCATGGAGCTCTGCCAGGAGCGCCGCGGCGAGCACTCCGGCATGCACTACCTCTCTCCCGAGCGCGTGCAGATGACCTACGAGCTGCCGTTGGCGGAAATCGTGCTCGACTTCTTCGACCAGCTGAAGTCGCGCACGCGCGGCTACGCCTCGCTGGACTACGAGCTCGAGCGGATCGAAGCCCTCGGACCTGGTCAAGCTCGACGTACTGCTCGCGGGCGATCCGGTGGACGCGCTGTCGATGGTCGTGCACCGCGAGAAGGCGTATGAGATGGGACGCACCCTGACCGAGAAGCTGCGCAAGCGGATCCCGCGCCAGCAGTACGACGTGCCGATCCAGGCGGCGATCGGCTCGCACGTGATCGCCCGCGAGACGGTCAAAGCGTTTCGCAAGGACGTGATCGCGGGGTGCTACGGCGGGGACATCACGCGCAAGAAAAAGCTGTTGGCCAAACAGAAGGAGGGCAAGAAGCGGATGAAGCAGGTCGGGCGCATCGAGGTCCCCCAGGAGGCGTTCCTGGCGGTGCTGGAGCTGGGGGAGGAGTAGATTGGCGGCTGTCCCGTTCGGGGAGGGCGGTCGGATAAGGAGGTGTGCACCCCGACACCCTCAGCGAGCAGCGCCGCCTGTATCTGCTGGGGAGGTGCTCGTGGCGCGCTACTACCGGCGCCCGCTGACGCTCGCGGCCGTGGCCCGCGCGCTGTCGACGCTCGCCCAGACAGCTCCAGCGCGCGTACGCGCGGTTCGGCGACTCCTCCTTCCAGGAGGATCTGTTCGCGCGGCGGATGTCGGCGGCGGCGCGAGCTGCTGGCCGAGCAGCGCGCGATCCCGGTCGGCGACGTGGCGCGTCTGGTCGGATATCGCAGCCCCTCGAACTTCGCGCTGCGCGTTTCGCCGTCGCTACGGCTCGCGCCGGCGCGAGTTTCGCGCGCCGCGCGCTGCGAGGGCGCTAGGCGTGCACGCGCGGGCCCGCCCCCGCCCGCCGCCCCCGCCCCGGCCGCCTCGCCTGTCCCCGCACCGGCCGCACCGGCCCCGCATCCGCCGGATCGAGCGCTTCGGCCCCCGGCAGCCTGACCCGCATCAGCGTCCCCCCGCCGGGGGCGGGCTCGGCGGTGACCGTGCCGCCGTGCTGGGTGACGACCTGCCGGACGATCGCCAGCCCCAGCCCCGACCCGGGGCGCCCGCGCGCCTCGGCGCCGCGATAGAAGCGGTCGAACACGTGGGGCATGTCCTCGGCGGAGATGCCCTGACCGTGGTCGCGAACGGTCAGCTCCCCGCCCGATCGAGGATCCGCGTGCTCGTCGATCGGCCCCCCCCCCCCGGCGGTCAGCTCGATCTCGACGGGCTCGCCCGGGGGGCTGTACTTGACGGCGTTGTCGATCAGGTTCACGACAGCTCGCGCAAGGCGGGCTGGCGACGCCGCTGATGAGCACCGGCTGCAGCGTGGCGCGCAGCGGCGTCGCCGGCGAGTTGCGCCGGGTGCGCTCGACCGCCTCGGACACGACCATGTCCAGGCGCACGTCCTCGGCGTCGGCGTTCTGTTCCTCGCCGCGGGCCAGGTCGATCAGGTCGTTCATCAGCAGCGTCAGCTCCTCGATCTGCTGCACCACGTCGCTGAGCAGCAGTTCGCGCTCGCGCACGTCCATGTTGCCGGCCTGCTGCAGGATCTCGATGTTCGTGCGCAGGCTCGTGACCGGGGTGCGCAGCTCGTGCGAGGCGTCGGCGACGAGCTGGCGCTGGGCGTGCACCGACTCGTCCAGCGCCCCCATCGAGCGCTCGAGCGCGTCGAGCATCGCGTTGAAGCTGACGGCCAGGCGCCCGATCTCGTCAACGCCTGCCGGCGCGATGCGCTGGGAGAGATCCTGAGTGTCGGCCACGTGCTCGGCGGCCCGCGTCAACCGCCTGACCGGCAGCACCGCGGCGCGCGCGACCAGCTGCCCGAGCAGCGCCGCCAGCAGGATCCCGCCGAGGGCGATCAGCGCCAGGATCAGGCGCAGATGATCGAGCAGCTCGTTCACTTCGGTGAGCGGCTGGGCGAACTGGACCACGCGGTCGGGCGCGATGCGCTCGGCGAGGATGCGCAGCTGCAGGCCGTCGACCGTGGCGTCGCGGAAGAAGCTCTCGCCCCTGCCCGCCGCCAGCGCGCGCGTGCGCGCGTCGACCGGCAGCGTCACGGTTTTGGCGCCGGAGCGAAACAGCACCCTGCCGCTGGAGTTGACGAGCTGCTGATAGCCGCGCACCTGGTTGGGCCGGGGCGAGACGTTGCCCAGCGCGTTGCCCGCTGTCCGCTTTCGAGCCGCGCGTCGAGCAAGCTTCTGCCCAGGCGTCCAGCAGCCGGTGTCGCAGGTGCGACGGGGCGATGCTCGATCAGGCGCAGATTGTCCGAGCGGCTGCGCAGCTGCGCGTCCACCTGGCCGTGCACCTCGCCGGAGGTGAGCAGGTACACGAGCACCGAGGCGAGCAGCACCGCGACCGCTACCGCGGCCGCCGAGGCGAGCGTGATGCGCCGGCTGAAGCTCATGTCGAGGAGGAGCGCAGCACGTAGCCGACCCCGCGCACCGTGTGCAGCAGCCGCGGCTCGCCGGCGGCCTCGGTCTTGCGGCGCAGATAGCCCATGTATACGCCGAGCGAGTTGGAGGTCGCGCCGAAGTCATAGCCCCAGACGTCTTCGAATATCGCCGAGCGCGTGAGCACCTGGCGGGGATGGCGCAGGAACATCTCCAGCAGCAGAAACTCGGTCCGCGTCAACGCCAGCACCCGCTCGCCGCGCCAGGCTTCGTGGGCGAGCCGGTCCAGGCGCAGGTCCTCGAAGGCGAGCGTGCGCTCCTGCTCCTCGTCGTCCTCCTCGCCGGCCCGGCGCAGCAGCGCGCGCACGCGCGCGAGCAGCTCGCGCAGTGCGAACGGCTTGACCAGGTAGTCGTCGGCGCCGGCGTCCAGGCCCGCGACGCGGTCGTCGATCTCTTCGCGCGCGGTCAGCATCAATACGGGCGTGCGGTCTCCGCCCTCGCGCAGCCGCCGGCACACCTCCAGGCCGTCCAAGCGCGGCATCGCCACGTCGAGGATCACGGCCTCGTAGGGGTCGGCGCTCAGGCGTTCGAGCGCCTGCAGGCCGTCCATCGCCTGGGCGACTGCGTAGTGCTCTAGCGTGAGCGCTCGCGAGAGCGCGCTCTGCACTGCGGGCTCGTCGTCGACGACGAGGATGCGAGCGAGTTGTTGCTCGGCCATAACGTGATCGTCATTAAAGCGGAGGCAATGCCCCACACCGCCGGCGGCGACCCAATCGAAGAGGATGTTTCAACGCCGCCGGCAGCAGCGGCAGCAGCAGCGGCGCCGGCCGCTGCGCGGGACACGGGCGCCGTCGATGACCCCGCCGCCGTCGCCGCGGCGTTCTCCCAGCAGTCGCGCACGCTGCGCAACAGCATCGTCGGTTTGGCCGTCTTCTTCGCGCTCGTCGCGGCCCTGCTGCTGAGCGTGCCGGGGCTGCGCGACGCGGCCGAGCGCATCAGCGACGCGCGCATCGGCTGGGTGGCCGCGGGGGTGGGGTTCGAGCTGCTCTCGTGCGGTGGGTATGTCGTGCTGTTCGGATTGGTCTTCGGGATGCTCGGGCGACGGCTGATCTCGCGGCTCTCGCTGTCGGAGCTGGCGGTCAACTCGGTCGTGTCGGTCAGCGGGCTGGCCGGCATCGCGCTCGGCGCCTGGGTGCTGCGCACGAAGGGCGTGTCGGTGGAGCGAATCGCCAAGCGCTCGGTGCTCATATTCGTGCTCACGAGCGCTGTCAACGTCGCCGCCACAGCGCTCATCGGCATACCGATGTGGCTCGGGCTCTTGCCCGGATCGAGCAACGCCGCTGCTGACGCTGCTGCCGGCCGCGGCGGCGATCGCGGTGATCGCGGGCACGATCGCGCTGGCCGCGTGGGCGCGCCGGGGCGCGCGGCGGCGCATCGGCTCGCGCGGGCGCGTGTATGTCGCGCTGACGGCGCTGAGCGGCGGCGTGTTCGACGCGCTTGCGCTGATCCGAGCGCGAGACTGGCGGCTGCTCGGGGCCGTCGCCTACTGGCTGTTCGACGTCGGCGCGCTGTATGCGTCGTTGCTCGCCTACGGTGCGGCGCCGTCGTTCTGGGCGGTGTCGATGGCCTATCTGGTCGGCATGCTCGCCAACTCGCTGCCGATCCCCGCCGGGATACTCGCCGTGGAAGGGGGGCTGTTCGGGATGCTCCTGCTGTTCGGGATCAGGCCCGGATCGCTGGTGCTGGCTGCTGTCGTCACCTACCGGGCGATCTCGTTGTGGGTGCCCGCGCTGATCGGCTCGGCGGCGTTTCTCAGCATCCGCGGCGAGCTCAGCCGTCCCCTTGCGCCCGCGGCGCCTCCGCACTCAGGCGCAGGCTGTTCGTGAACGCCAGCTGCGCCGCGGCCTGCTGGCAGGGGCGTCCTGGCAGGGTCGCCATCGCATGGCGCACCGAGGGCCCCTGGCGGCCCGGAGAGCCCGGGGCAGTAGACGGGCGAGGGCAGGGGGCTCGAGGCCGATCCGGAGGCGTTGAGCGGGCGCAGCGCGAGCGCGGCCGCGTAGGCGCGGGGGAAGCTGTTGGAGAAGATGTCGATCGCCACGCGGTCGCTGTAGAGCTCGATCGAGCGGCCTTCGTCATACACCGTGGCGGGCACGCCGCGGATCAGCGTGTTGCGCTGCGGGCCGAGCGGCTGGTTTGAGTGCAGCCGGTAGATCACGGTGGTGATCTGCAGCGGCAGCGTGCACGAGCCGCCGCCGCCGAAGACGCCCTTGCCGCTGACGCAGTCGCCGTAGTAGACGCTGTCGCCGACCTCGCTGTTGTACCCCTTGCGCCCGTCCGCGGCCACGAGCGGGCGCCCCTCAAAGCGCGGGCCCGCCCAGTAGGTCCGGTAGTAGGGGAAGGTCTGCGCTTCGGCCAGTTCGCGCTCGCGGATCGGTCCCGGGTGCCCGGTGGCGGCGCAGCCGCCGGCCAGCGCGGCGAAGACGATCGCGATGCTCAGGCCGAGGCCCGCTCGTGGTGTGCGTGTGAACGTCATGATCTGCGCGTGTCCCGCAGCGCCATTATCGACGACGCTACTTCAAGACCGGTCGCCGGTTCTCAGAAGTACGGGCCGGGGTCCGGTCGGGTAGCGAACCGGGCCCCGGCCGGTTTCGCGGCTTTGCGGGCGCCGCTCGCGGTGGCGCTGGCGGCGGTGCTGCTGGGGGTGTGGCTGGCGGTGGATCCGCGCACGCCGGACCTGGCCGGGCAGGTGTATCGGCTGGGGTTGTTCGAACGGGGTGGATTTGTCGTGTTCGACGAGCACTGGTACGCGGGCCACATGCTGCCCGGGTACAGCCTGCTGTTCGGACCGCTGGGCTCGCTTGCAGGGATCCGCGCGCTCGCGGTGTGCGCGGCGCTCGTCTCGGTCGTGCTGTTCGAGCAGATCGTGGTGGGCGTGTTCGGCGATGAGCTGTGCGTGCGGGTGGGGGCGTGTCTGTTCGCCGTGGCGGCCGTCGCGGACGTGTGGAGCGGGCGGGTGACGTTCGCGCTGGGTGTTACTTTCGCGCTGGGGAGCGCGTATGCGCTCTACCGCGAACGGCTGTTGCCCGCGGCGCTGCTGGCGGGGGTGTGCGCCGCCGCCAGCCCGGTCGCGGGGGTGCTGCTGGCGCTGGCGGGGTTGACCTGCGCGCTTGCGTGGCGCGATCTGAGGGTGTTCGTCGCGCTGGCGGGTCCGGTCGCGGTGGTGCTCGTGCCGGTGCGGGCGCTGTTCGCCGAAGGCGGATACGAGCCCTACCCGGCGACGTCTTTCGCGGCCACGGCAGTGGTTGTGTGCGTGTTCATGCTGGCGCTCCCGCGAGGGGCGAGGTACGCGCGGGAGCTGACGCTGGGGGGGGCGGTCTATTTGGTTGCGTGCGCGCTGTGCCTGGCCGTGCGCACGCCGATGGGCAGCAACGTCGAGCGCTACGGGGTGCTGCTCGCGGGGCCGCTGCTGCTGTGCGCGCTGGCCGGGGCCGGCTCGCCGGTCGAAAGGCGGCCGGTTGGGGGGCGCAGGCAGTGGTGGTTGTGGCGGCGGGCGGAGATGAGGAGGCGGCGGGGTTCGCGGCCCTCCCCGCGCGTGTCCCCGTTCATGGCGAGAACGCAGCGCGGGCGCTCACACGCGTCGATGTCCCGCTTGGGCGCGGCGGGCGTCGCGGCGGCGGTGTGCGTGAGCGCGGTGTGGATCGTGTGGGGTCCCGTGCGCGAGACGATCGCGGTGTCCGGGTCCGGGTCGCAGCAGGCCACGCAGGCCCGCTACTACGCGCCGCTTGAGCGCTACCTCGAAAGCCGCGGCGCGAGCGTAGAGCGCGTCGAGGTGCCGCTGACGCGCTCGCACTGGGAGGCCGCGCTGCTTGGCGCCGAGCTTCTCGTTGGCGCGCGGCTGGGAGAAGCAGCTGGAGGAGCAATATGACTCGGTGTTGCTCTCGCCGAGGTTGACGGCGGGGGCGTATCGAAGGTGGCTTGAGGAACAGGCGGTCTCCTACGTGGCGCTGCCGGACGTGCCGCTGGACCCGTCGAGCGCGCGGGAGGGGGCGTTGATCGAAAAAGGGCTGCCATATCTGCGATTGGTGTTCTCGAGCCGGAACTGGCGCGCATATGAAGTACGCAACCCGACGCCGCTGCTCAGCGGGCCGGGTCGGATGACGGAGCTGGGGAGCGATACGTTCGCGCTGCAGGCCCGCTCGGCGGGGACGCTGCTCGTGCGGATCCACTACACCCGCTACTTCACGGTCGTCTCCGGGCGCGCCTGCGTGGCGAGCGCGCCGGGGGGGTGGACCTACGTGCGCGCCCGCGCGCCCGGTCCGGTTGTGGTCGCGGCGAAGTTCTCGTTGAGCCGGGCGCTGGGTCTCGGCGGCGCGTGCCGGACGGGTTAGCGGGGCGCGAGCCCGTACAGACCGGTGTAGCCGGTGAGATAGATGTCGATGCCGTCGCTGATGACGGGGTCGAAGGAGCCGGTGTGAATCTGAAAGACGACTCTGCCGGTGGAGATGCCCAGGCCGTAGGTGCGATGGGTGGCGAGGTCGGCGAAGTAGGCGACGCGCCCGACGATCGTGGCCGAGCCGGAGATCTTGCCGCCGGGATGGAATTGCCACTCGATTCGCCCGGAGCGGGCGTTCAGCGCGTAGAAGGTGCCGTTGTAGGAGCCGATGTAGATGGTCGGGCCCAGGCCGGGGGCGGATGTGACCGCCGGTGAGGCGTAGACGTAGGCGCCGGTCTGCACCGCCCAGTCCAGGCGGCCGGTGAGTGCGTCGTAGGCGTAGACGCGCCCGTCGGTGTTGCCGAGGTATACGCGCCCGTACATGACCGCGGCGGTCGAGTAGAACGTGCCGCTGCCAAAGAGGGCGCCTTCGGAGCCGCTGTCCCAGATGCGGTGGCCGGTGCGGGCATCCAGGGCCTGGACGTGGCCTGAGTAGTCGCCGAAGTAGAGGATGCCGCCGGAGAGCGTCGGGCTGGCCTTGACCGCGCCCGCGGCGTGGTAGGTCCAGATGACGTCGCCGTCGTGGGCGTTCAGCGCGTAGACGGTCCCGTTCTGGGAGCCGAAGTAGACGCGACCGCCCGAGACGAGCGGCGAGGACTCGCTGGGGCTGGGCAGAGGGCGCGACCACAGGGTGTGGCCGGTGGCGTAGGCGAGGGCGAGGGTTTCGCCCTTCTTGACTCCGTCTGAACGGGCGAGCACGGTCGCGTAGACGACGTTGTCCGCCGCCGCGGGGGTGGATGCGGAGAGCGTGCCGATGCGTCGCTGCCAAAAGGTGTGGCCGGTGTGGATGTTGATCGCGGACAGGACGCCGTCGTCGGCGAGCTGGAAGATGTGATCGCCCTGCAGCGTGGGGGGGAACTCCAGCAGCGAGCGGCCGGTGCGTATCCACAGCGTTTTGAACGGAGGGAAAACGCGAGGAGGGGCGGGGAAGAAGCGGGTGTGGTCGGCGGAGTAGCCGTAGAACGGCCAGTCATAGCGCGCGGGTCCGCGAGCCGGCAGCGTGGGGGATGGCTGGGGGATGAAGCGCGCGTGGGGATGGTAGATGCTGCCGGTGCGGTTGCGCTCGTAGATGTAGCCGCCGAGGGCGAGCACGGCGAGAAGCAGCGCGAGAAGCACCGCCGCGACCCGGCGCGCGCGCGCAGTGCTGAGCCACCGACGTGCCACCCTCGTATGATCGCGCCCATGTCAGACGGCCCTGGCTCGGAGGTGTTCGCCCCCGGGCTGCTGTGTGGCCGGGTTGCGCTCGTGACCGGCGGTGGGACGGGGCTGGGCAAGGTTACGGCGGTCGAGCTCGCGCGCTGCGGCGCACGCGTGGTTATCGCCGGACGGCGCGCGGAGGTGCTGGAGGAGGCGGTGGCGGAGATTCGCGCATTGGCCGGCGTGGCTGGGAACGGGGAGGAGCTGCGCAGACGCGCCCGCCGGCTCAAACGGGAACGCCGGCGGGGGAACGGCGGACTGGGTCGCGGGGGATGTGCGCGAGCCGGCCGATGCGCGGCGGCTGATCGAGACCACCCTGGAACGCCATTGTCGGGTGGACATGCTCGTAAATAACGCCGGCGGTCAGTACTACACGCCCGCGGAGGGGATCGTCGCGAAGGGGTGGCGCGCGGTGTGGCGGTTGAACGTGGAGGGGATGCTGAACATGGCCTGCGCCGCGGTCGATCTGGGTCTGGGCGCCGCCGTGGCGGTCAAGGCCGGAGGAGCGGGAGGGTCTGCTGGGAGGGGAGAGGAGGTCGGGAAGAGCAATGAGGTTGAGCGTGTCGAAATGGGGGAGGGCACGATCGTAAACGTGACGCTGTCGCCCCATCACGGAATGCCGGGGATGGCTCACTCCGGTGCGGCCAGGGCGGCGGTCGAGGCGCTCACGCGCGAGCTGGCCGAGCGCTGGGCTGATCGCGGCATCGTCGTGACGGCGGTCGCGGCGGGGCACTTCGACACCGAGGCGATGGGTAAGTATCCGGATGCGGTTCGCGCCGGCATGGCCAGGTCGGTCCCGCTGCAGCGGTTGGGCCGCCCCCAGGAGCACGCCTGGCTGGTGGCGTTGCTGTGCTCGCCGGTCGGGCGAGCGCTGAACGGATCGACGATCACCCTTGACGGCGCGCGCGACAACTGGTTCGGCTCATGGCCGCCGGCAGGGCTGACGGGGGAGACGGGCGAGGTGCCGACGGAGGAGCGGCGGGACGCTCCGGGAGCCCGGTAGAGAGGGGCGTCCACGGGATCGTTGGTTGCGCCCCGCGGGATGGGGGGGCGGATGTTCGCGGGTGCGAATGGGTGTGATCGGGTGGGGGGCCGCGCGCAAAAGGATCCACCGGGGATGCAAGCGAGGGGTCTGGCGGCGCGACGGCTGCGACCCGTAAGATTCGGCCCGGAATGAGCTCGACGGGATACGCGGCGGAGCTGGCGCCAGCGCCGGCACGCACACAGACCCTGTTCGGACGGGTGATGGGACTCGTCGCGCTGACGGTCGGGTGGGCCACGCTCGGTGTTTATGCGGCGCGCGAAATGGGCGGGGCGGGCTGGTTCGTCGCCTGGCTGATCGCGCTCGGGTGCCTGGTCGGGCTGAACGCGGCCAACGCCCGCGGCAACCGGGGACTTGCGCTGATCCTGTTGTGCGCGTTCGGCCTGCTGGTGGGAGCGAGCGTGAGCGCGACGATCAACTACTACTCGACCGCCGATCCGACTGCGGTCCGCCAGGCGTTCGGCGCGACCGCCCTGTTCGTGGGCGGGCTCGGCGCGGGCGGGTATGCGATCAGACGCGACCTGTCGTTCCTGTACAGGTTTTTGTTCTGGCTGCTGCTGGCTTTGATCCTGGCCGGCATCGTGCTGATCTTCGTGCACATCTCGGCGCTGTACACCGCCTACGCGCTCATCGGGTTGGCGATCTTCGGCGGGTATACGGTCGTCGACTTCAACCGTCTGCGCCGCGCGGGGAGCGAGGAAGCGATCCCGCTGGCCGCGGGCATCTTCCTGGACGTGTTCAACGTGTTTTTGCTGTTCCTGCGCCTGTTCGCGCGCTCGTCTTAGGAGCGGACGGGGCGTTTAGTCCGCTCGTTGCGCGCGACTTGCCTCCCGCCCTTGGGCATGCGCCGCCCGTGGGCGACAGGAAGCGGCGGACGGGAATTGAACCCGCATCATCGCCGTGGAAGGGCGAGGCTCTACCGTTGAGCTACCGCCGCGCGCGCGAATCCGGCCCGAAGAGCGGTCCGGCGACGGTGACAGTTTGCACAGACTACGTCACACGTGGCGATCTCGTCGAGCACTGCTTGCCAGTTGCGGGTGCGTATGCCTACCGAGATGGCGAAGTTCTTGTGTCCAAGATGGTCGAACTCCAAGACGAGCGGGTCGGTCTCGCCGCAGTCAACGCATGGACGCTCACGGAAGAACTCTATGAGATAGGTCATGCGCTCCTCGATGAGAACCTGTTTGCGGCGTACGGCATTCGCGATGTAGCGCTCGCGATGCGCCGCATAATGCTCCTGTTTATAGGCCGCTCTGCAAGGGCGGCAGTAGTTGTCCCGCTGGCCGCGCGCCTTCCGGTGCCAAGCGAAGTCCGAGAGCGGCAAGACCTCACGGCATCGGCTGCAGGTTCTGGTTGGCTGGGGAACGGGTCCGCCCATCACGAACATATGTTCCCATAACGATCGGACGGCAGCACCCCGCGTGCATGTCCGTAGAATCAGAATCGCCACGGGGAGTGGCGCAGTCTGGTAGCGCACCCGGCTGGGGGCCGGGCGGTCGCAGGTTCAAATCCTGTCTCCCCGACTAGAGAAAAGCAAGTGGTAGAGCCAAAAGCAGCAGTCGGCTCCATCGAGATTGAAGCCTCACGGGGAACAAACGGGGAACAATTTTTCGGACAACTTGCAACGGCATGACGCTCGATTGCTACGTCGAGCTGGCACCAAGGCGTGTTGCGGGTCCCAATGACGGAGGCGGCAGCGTGCGCTTCGTTGACCTTCTGCCAGCGGTTGAACGCGCACATGCGGCAACCCGTCTTGTGATCGAGGGCACGGGTTGCCAGCTGGGTGCATCCTTGCTCATGCTCGACCTCGATCGCCAAGGAGTAGAAGCGGAGTATGTGCGGGGGTACTACTCGGGCTCACCCGAGCAAGAACACTGGTGGGTAGAAACCGAGGGTCTGCTGCTTGATCCGACGCGCGACCAGTTCTCCGAGGACCCGTTCGCCGAGCACTACGCCGGCGAGTACCAGCGCGTCGACGCCAAGCCCGCCAGCAAGATGGAGTATGAGGCGACCATGCACCTGCGTCTGCACTGGTCGAGCAACCGCCGTGTACGCGACGCCATCACGCAGGTGGCAGCTCAATACGGTCTTGACCTCGCGCAGATCATGGAGCCGCCAGGCTTGTTCATGCCTGTCCGTGAGACTCCTGACGGGGCCTGATCGAGCAGCTGCACAGCCTCCTTAGTGATCGACACAGTGACGGCAGGCGGGGGCCGACACCTGCGCGGTCTACTGTCTTGCCAGACAAACCTGTTGACGGTGTTCGATCCCCCGATGATGGGGATCGAATGGAGGCCACGCAAATGAATAACGACAAGCTCATCTCCGCAGTTATTGCGGTCGAGCAGCGAGGCTGTAGTCCGGCGCCACTGGAGATGGTCGCTGACGAGACGCGGTGGAGGGGCGCGGGGCTGGAGCAGGAGCTCGACCGCCTCGCATCCCTGGGTCTCCTCGATCGCCACAAGCAGCCGGACTGCGACCCCGCGTATGCCAGCCGCCGGAACTAGCGGGCACGCGAGCGATTCGCACGAGCAGCGGCTCGCCGAGCCGCTGATCCTCGCCAGCGTCGGCAAGGAGCTGGGCGTCGAGCTTTCGCCACGATCGCTGCGCCTCGAGCACGGCGCCCGCGTCGATGTAGATGGTGTCTCGCCCGATGAGTCCGTGCTCGTGGAGGTCTTCGCTCATCAAGGGCGCCTCCGAGGCGGCCAATTCCACAAGATCGCGCGAGACGCGCTCAAGCTGATCACCCTGAAGCGCACCCGACCGGCGGCACAGCTCGTCCTCGCTTTCGGTGATCCTGATGCCGCCGCGTGCGTGACGGGCACGAGCTGGCTTGCTGAGGCGCTGCGCGCATGGGAAGTTGCCGTGCTCGTCGCCGAGCTCGATGAGGAGGTTCGCGCGGGACTACGCGCAGCGCAGATCCGACAGGTCATGGTCAATCCCTCACCTGCTGGCGACTAAAGGCCCCCTACCGTCGATGCGCTGAGAAGGGCGTCGCGGTAGCGCGCTCGATGGCTGAGTGGCCGTAGCGGGAGCCGGCTTGCCCGGCCATTTTCGCATCCCCAAAGGGGATGCGGCCGGGGCTGCGACCGGCCCCGCACCGAGCGGAGCCATACAGCCAAAGGAGGCTCAAATGTCTGCAGGAATCACAGATTCGGACACCATGTTCTCGGTGCGCGAGACGCCCTGGCACGGTCTCGGAGCCGTACTCGATCGGCCGCCTGCGACAGTCGGTGAGGCGATCGAGGCGTCGGGTCTCGGCTGGAGCGTCGCCAAGCGTCGCCTGGCGATCGACTGCGGTGCTGACCTGCCCGATGTGCTGCGCTATCGGGGCTTCGATGGTCATTACGCCACTGTCCGGCAGGACAACGATGAGGTGCTTGGCGTCGTCGGCGAGCGCTACCGGATCGTGCAGAACCATGAAGCGTTTGCTTTCGTCGACCAGCTGCTCGGCAGTCGATCCACTTCGAGACGGCCGGCAGCCTGCACGGAGGCCGCCGCGTATGGGTGCTGGCGACGCTTCCCGATCACGTCGAGGTCGGGGGCGATGACGTGCGCCCCTACGTGCTGCTGATGAATAGCCATGACGGCTCGACGGCCGTGATCGCCGCCACCACACCGATTCGCGTGGTCTGCCAGAACACCCTTAACTGGGGTCTGTCCAACGCCCGGCAGAAGTTCTCGATCCGCCACACCGAGGCGGTTACGCAGCGCGTCCACGAGGCTCGCCGGGTCCTCGATCTCTCCATCAACTACTACGAGCAGTTCAAGCACCTCGGCGACCAGCTCGCCTCAGAGCGCTGCACCGAACGCCAGCTCCGCACCGTCCTCGACAAGCTCTACCCGAATGGCACGAGCGACTCCGTGAGCAGCCGCACACGCAGCTCGCGCCAGCAGACCAAGGACCGCATCGCCGAGCTGTTCCTGTCCGGCAACACGCAGGGCAACGCGCCCGGCTCAAAGTGGGCCGCGGTGAACGCGATCGTGGAGTACGGCGACTGGCTGCGCCCGTTGCGCTCAAGCGGCCAGCGCTTCGCCCGCGCGCTGGACGATGGACCCGAGAAGACCCGCGCCCTGCAGCTCGTCGCCGCCGCCTGAAAAGTGGGGCTCGGCGGGCGTCCAAGCTCGCCGAGCCCCCAAGACCTCACCGTCGAAGTCGAAGCTCGCCCGTATTCTCGCCTACAATCAAGATCAAGGAGTCGGCCCATGCGGCCGATCCTCCAAGGAGCGTTTGCAATGGCTACTCGAACCGACAACGAAATCCGCGAGCTGGGTCCCGAGGAATGGGCTCAGCTGGTCGATGAGAAGGCCCGCGCTCTGCTGGGCATGAGCGGCGAGGAGTTTGAGCGGCGTCTGAACTCGGGTGAGATCGACATAGATGACAGCCCCGAGATCACGCGCGTCGCAATGATGCTCCCGCTCAGTGGCACCTCCAAGTAACAATCCCGCCGAGGCCGTCGAGCACTACCGCGGTCGCACCGTGCGGCTGCTGTCTTGCTTGACCAGCGCCCACACCACCGTCAGCGGCTACCACGCGGCCGATCATCCGCATCGCCTGCTGCTCGCCCGCGGCGACGCTGCGCGGCTGCACGCAAGAGCCACGTCTCACGCTCCTCGTCACCGAGCAGTACGAGGTTCGCCAGAGCACCGCGGGCTGGTATGTCGAGATCGTCGGCTACCTCTACGCCATCGGATACGAAGACCACGAGCTCGTCTCCTACCACTGGCATCCGAGCGGCAAAAGCACGATCACACAGCCGCACATGCACGTCGGCGCCGCGGTCCAGATCGGTGATCGGTGGCTGGGAAAGGTTCACCTGCCCACCGGCATGGTCGGCCTCGAGCAAGTCATCGCGCTTGCCATCGTCGAGCTCGGCGTCGAGCCACTCCGCGACGATTGGGAACGACTGATCGCCGAGGCTGCTGTCTCGCTGAGGCTTGCCTGGAACGCTCAACCTCGTCAATGGGGAAGCGGAGCGCCTACCACCGTTGCGAGCCATCCGGCGGCGCCTGCAGCGAGCAGCGTCTGCACGATCCCACGCCGTAGAACCAGGAGCGCCACCGCGGCGCCCACCAGCACGAGATACTGCCACTGCTCCTGCAGCGCGCCCGCCAACGGGATTGCAGCACCGAAAATCGCGCCGATCGCCGCTGGTCCGGCGCCGTCAAGGAACGCCCTGGCGGCAGCGTTTTGGCGCAGGCGCTCAAAGCGCTGACCGCCGAGCAGGATGAACGAGAAGGATGGAGCGAAAGCGACGCTCGCAGCGAGCACGCCGCCAGCGATGCCATGCGCGGCATAGCCCACCGCGGCGACCGTGGCGACGACAGGGCCAGGAGTCACCTGCCCCAACGCAACAGCGTTCAGGAACTGCCCACTGCTCATCCAGTGGTAGACGTGAACGGCATCGCTCTGCATCAGCGGCACGATCACGAAGCCACCACCGTAGGAGAGCGCGCCCACCTTCAACGCGGTCCATGCCAGTGCGCCGACCCCGCCAACGCCCGTCACTGCCCCAAGTAGCAGCGGGTTCAACGAGAGCGCTGCCGCTGCACGCCGCTGGCAGGCCAGCTCGAGAACCCCGCACGCCAGCAGCACGAGGACGAGATAGCTGCCGACAGTCGCCGCCGCGCCCGCCGCGACGAGTAGATAGGCCAGCCAGCGCAGCGCTCGCCCGCGCGCAGCTCGCACCCGCTGAAAGCTCGGAGCAAGCAGACCCAGCGCGGCGTGCACGGCCACGGGCGCGACCGCGGCGCCGGCGCCGGCCCCGACGCCGATCACCCACCGCGGCGGCGCGCTTGAGAGGAATAGCAGCGACAGCGCCAGGACCATCACCACGGCGGGCACCACGAACCCGAGTCCGCCGACGATCGCACCCCACGGCCCGGCCACGCGATAGGCGCAGAAGATCGCAAGCTGTGTCGAAGCCGGGCCAGGCAACAGGCCACACGCGGCGTTCGCGTCCTCGAACGCGCGGGCGTCCATCCACTCGTAGCGGTCAATGACCAGCCGCCGCAGCATCGCAATGTGCGCCGGTGGGCCACCGAACCCTGTCAGTCCGATCCGCGTCCACTCCTTTGCGACGACCCGCAATGGGACCACACCCTCGGGATGCTGGCGAGCATGAGCCACCGTGTTTGCCTGCTCCTGTATGCCGGGCGAGGCGGCATTCCGCGATAGCCGAGCGACGATATCGCGGCCACGAGTCATTGGTTTGCTGACGATACGGCAGCCGGATATCTGCGGCTCTATGCACCAGCAACGAGCCGGGTTGCCGTGCTCGACAGCTGCGCGTGCAAGGCGCTCTCTTGAACTCCGTCACCTCCGATCGCCGCTGCTGGTGACGCGCGGGCTTGCCGCTGGACGGGGGGCCGCCCCTCCCGATGGTCGCACGCTTGCGCGTGCGGTTGGTCGGGGTCGGCTCCCCGTCCGGTGGGAGCCCTGTCAGAAAAGGAAGGCCACATGGCTACTACGACCAAGGCAACCCAAAACAGCAACGGCCACAGTGCTGCCAAGGTGCAGCTCAAGGACATCCCGCTCTCGCGGATTGTCGTCGCTGAGGGCTTCAACCCTCGCGGCGAAGTGATGGAGGACGACGAGCTGCAGGCGATGGCCGCCACGATGCGCGAGCGCGGCTGCTTGCAGCCGATCCGCGTGCGCGCGACCGAGACCGGCGACTTCGCCCTGATCGCTGGCGAGCGGCGCTACCGCGCAGCAGGGCTCGCCGAGTTGGACACGCTTCCCGCGGTGGTGCTGACAGCTGGCGCCGGCGACGAGGGCGAGTACCTGGACCTGCTGACCGACGCGATGATCGAGAACGAGTTGCGCAGCGATCTGGACCCGCTCCAGCGTGCCCACGGCTACCAGGCGATGATCGACGGCGGGCTCGGCGTTCGCGCGGTCGCCGAACGGCTCGGTGGCAAGACCAAGCGCTCCTCGCGCGAAAGGCGCATCAAGGAGCACCTGGCGATCCTCTCGCTCCCCGAGCGGCTGAGGACGCTTGTAGCTGAGCAGGTGATCCCCCTGCTCGCCGTCAAGACGCTCGTCGAGCTCGCCGAGATCCACGAGGAGTTCGCACACGCAGCGCTGCGTGCGGTCACTCCTGACGGCGAGGACAGCGAACCGTACACCTGGCAGGAGCTCATCGAGAGCCCCATCGACATCGCCATGAACCACATGGACGACTTGCCCGCGGGTGTGTACTCGAGCCGCAACTCATACCCGGTCGACCAGTTCACGTTGAGCGAGAAGGCGCAGAAGGACCTCGCGGCCTACACCAAGCTCACCGACGGCGGGCAGATCACCGGCGTTCGTTTCGGCACGGAGCTCGTCGAGCAGGCACGCCTGTTGGGCGCGACCCACGAGGCGAGCTGGTTCTCGATCATCCTCGGCGATGACGTGGCCAGCCGGCTCGCCGAGGATTACATCGCGGCGATCGTCAAGGAGGCCCGTGCCCGCCAGCGCCGTGAACGCGAGGCGGCACGTTCGAGCGCAGCGGGCTCCGCGGACGTGACCACCAGCTCGTCCGCCGGCACGCCTGCGGTAGACGAGCCGGAGAGCGCGGAGGAGCGCGCGCAGCGTGAAGCAGACGAGGCAAAAGCCGAGCGTGCCGAGCGGCAGCGCAAGCGCGAGGACGCGACGAAGTTCAACCTCGATCTCGGCCTGCTCGTGTTCAAGCACCTGCCAAAGGTCAAGGTCGATGAGCGCGTGCTGCGCATCCTTGCGAGCGTCGACCTCGGCGGCTCACTGAGCAAGATCGCCGCACGCGGCGCGAGGCTCACCCTGCCTACATGGGTCGAGCAGGTCCAGCAGAAGAACAAGACGAAGACCATCTACCTCGAAACGTGGGAGGCCGAGGGCAGAGCAAAGACCTTCCTCGAAGACGCCGAGAGCGCCGGCGACATCGCTGGTCGCGCAATCACCCTGATCGTCCTCGCCGCGCTGGCCGACGAGGACGCGGTAGCACAGTCCAACCGTAGCTTCTACACCCTTGCCTTCGAGGGTCCGTGGGCTACACAGGCAGCACGCGACCTCAACGCGATCGTCCGTGAACGCATCAAGGAGGGCCAGTGCGTGGCGCTGGACGAGCTGCTCGCCAACCGGGTCGCCAACGACGAACGCCAGGTCGCAGCCGAAGCTGAGGCCGAGCAGGCACGCCTGCGGGTGCAGGATGCCTCAGCCCGCATCAATGAGCTCTCCGAGGACGATCTCGAGGAGTTGCTCGCTGACGCTGAGCTCGCGTGGGGCCAGTTCAACCTCAAGCGCTCGGAGGTCGTGAATGCCGTCAGGGTCGAGCGCGAGCGGCGCGAGGAGGCAAGCGGCGACACCGAGCCCGCCGACGAGCACGAGCTCGCCGAGGCTGCGGCCTAACGCGCTGCCGAACAGTCGGAGGTTGGGCACGG